>NZ_JACVBP010000005.1:0-466437 GCF_014852425.1 Ensifer sp. ENS09 | reverse complement strand
TCGGGCTTATAGACCCCCGCCCTCACAGACGTCAACAGGGATTTTCATCGACCCGACACAATTCTAACAACACATTGAAAATAAACAGTATTTCTATCCACAAGCAGCAACGGCCACTTTCCGCCCGGGTAAACGGGCGGAAAACGGCCGGCAAAGGTGGGTCAACCGGCCTTGGCCTCGTCGTTGCCCCGCAGCAGACGGATCAGAGCCGAAAAGTCTTCACCGCCATGACCGAGCTTCTCGAACATCGAATAGAGCTGCGCCGCCTGTGCGCCCATCGGCGTCGTCGCTCCAGCGGCACTCGCCGCCTGCTGCGAAAGCTTCAGGTCCTTCAGCATCAGGCTTGCGGCAAAGCCCGGCTTATATTCGTTGTTGGCCGGCGAGGTCGGAACCGGGCCCGGCACCGGGCAATAGGTCGTCAGCGACCAGCACTGGCCGGACGATGTCGACGCCACGTCGAACAGCGCCTGGTGCGACAGGCCGAGACGCTCCGCCAGCACGAAAGCCTCACAGACACCGGCCATGGAAATGCCGAGGATCATGTTGTTGCAGATCTTTGCCGCCTGGCCCGCACCGACACCGCCGCAATGGACGATCTTCTTGCCCATGGCGTCGAGCAGCGGCTTGCCGCGCGAAAAAGCCTCGTCGCTACCGCCGACCATGAAGGTCAAAGTGCCAGCCGAAGCACCGCCGGTGCCACCGGAAACCGGCGCGTCGAGCGAGGGGCAGCCGATCTTTTCTGAGAGCGCATGCGCCTTGCGGGCGCTATCGACGTCGATCGTCGAACTGTCGATCAGCAGCGTGCCCGGATCGACGAAACCGAGAAGCTCATCCCAGACGTAGAGGACATGGGCGCCGGCCGGGAGCATGGTGATGACGCATTCGGCGCCGCGCACCGCATGTGCAATCGAGCCCGCGACGGAAACGCCGGTCTTCGCCGCGGCGTTGCGCGAGGCTTCCGACAGGTCGAAGCCCGTCACCGCATGGCCCGCCTTCACCAGATTGGCGGCCATCGGACCGCCCATATTGCCGAGCCCGATAAAGGCGATCTTCGTCATGGCATTCCTCCTCGCATTGAAACTCGGCCGAAGCCGAACCGCGCCCCGTCCTCAGGCGCTAGAACAGTGGTGGATGATCCTTCCCGTCGAAGCAAGACAGCAGGGCCGGCGTGACATCGGAGAGCCCAACCGACCATTTCGGATTGCGGTCCTTGTCGATCACCGCGGCGCGCACGCCCTCGTAGAAATCGGGATTGCCGAGCATGCCGAGCGTCGCGGAATACTCCCGCTCCAGGCATTCGTTCAGCGATGCGCTGCGGCGGCCGGCGCGCAGGAGATCGAGCGTCAGCTTCATGCTGAGCGCGGAACGGGAGTTCAGGAGCGCAAGCGTTTCTCTGGCGAAATCAGAACCATCGGCTTCGAGCGCCGCGAGAATCTCTTCGATCGTATCGAAGGCAAAGCAACGGTCGATCAGGGCAAGATGGCCTTGAAGCGGCGTTGCCGGCGCTTGCGAAGCATGCTTGGCAATCACGCCGTCGACATCCGCGCTGCCCGCGCTCGGCGCGAGTGCGGCAAGATCAGCGATCAAGACCTCCAGCCTGTCCGCAGCGACAAAACTGTCCGCGAGCCGCGCATGGATCGCGTCGGCCGCAACGATATCCCGGCCGGTGAGACCGAGATAGGTGCCGAATTCACCGGGCGCCTTCGGCAAAAGCCAGGTGGCCCCGACATCCGGGAAGTAACCGATGCCAGTTTCGGGCATGGCAAGCCGGGTGCGCTCGGTGACGATCCTATGGCCGCCATGGGCGGAAATCCCGACGCCGCCGCCCATGACGATGCCGTCCATGATGGCGATGTAAGGCTTGCGGTAGCTGGAGATCCGGCTGTTGACGACGAACTCCTCGCGCCAGAACTGGGCGCCCTCCTCCGGGCGCTCGCGGCCGCTCTCATAGATCATGCGGATATCGCCGCCGGCACAGAGCCCGCGCTCGCCCTCACCGGTCACAAGCACGGCGGCCATTGCCGGGTCGTTTTCGAATGCGGTCAGCGCTTCAGCGATCAACCGGATCATCGGCACGTTGAGGCTGTTCAGTGCGCGCGTGCGGTTCAGACGGATCCGACCGATCGCGCCCTGGCGCTCGACGATCACTTCCGGTGCTGGCGTCTGCATTTCCATGAGCGGTCTTTCCCGTTTCTGGCCTATTTCCGGCCGATAAGCGAACGCGCAACGATGAGGCGCATGATCTCGTTGGTGCCCTCAAGGATCTGGTGCACCCGGAGGTCCCTGACAATCTTCTCGATGCCATAATCTGCGAGATAACCGTAGCCGCCATGAAGCTGCAGCGCGTCGTTGGCGACGGCGAAGCAGCGGTCGGTGACGAAGCGCTTGGCCATGGCGCAGAGTTTCGTCGCTTCCGGATCACCGGCATCGAGCGCCGAGGCGGCGCGCCAGAGGAAGGTGCGGGCGATTTCGAGATCGGTCGCCATATCGGCGAGCCGGAACTGCAGGGCCTGGAATTCGCCGATCGCCTTGCCGAAGGCGCGACGCTCCTGAACGTAGGCCATCGCCTTTTCGAAGGCGGATTGAGCACCGCCAAGCGAGGCGGCCGCGATGTTCAGGCGGCCACCATCGAGCCCGCCCATGGCGATCTTGAAGCCGTCGCCTTCGCCGCCGAGGCGATTTTCAGCGGATACGCGCACGCCGTCGAGCATGACGGCGCGGGTCGGCTGCACGTGCCAGCCCATCTTCTTTTCGTTGGCACCGAAAGTCAGGCCGGGCGCGTCCTTCTCGACGATGAAGGTCGAGATGCCCTTGGGGCCGTCCTCGCCAGTTCTGGCCATGATCACGTAGAGACCGGATTCGCCGGCGCCGGAGATGAACTGCTTCTGGCCGGTCAGGACATAGCTGTCGCCGTCCTTGACCGCCTTGGTCTTCAGCGCGGCCGCGTCCGAACCGGACCCGGGCTCGGTCAGGCAGTAGCTTGCGAGCACGTCCATCGTCAAAAGCTTCGGCAGCAGCCGCTGGCGCTGCTCGTCGCTACCGTAGCGGTCGATCATGCCGGCGCACATGTTGTGGATCGACATGAAGGAGGCGACGGCCGGGCAGCCGGTCGCCAAGGCTTCGATGATGATTGCAGCATCGAGGCGCGTGAGGCCCGTGCCGCCGACATCGTCACGGACGTAGATGCCGGCCATGCCGAGCGCTGCGGCACCGCGCAGCGTGTCGACCGGAAAATGCTTCTGCTGATCCCAGTCGATCGCGTGAGGGGCGATCTCGTCGCGGGCGAAATCGAGCGCCATCTGACGAATGGCCTCCTGTTCCTCCGACAGGCGAAATTCCATATGCATGTCCTCCCTGACCGCATACCGGCTGCAGATTTCCTTTAAACCTGCAGTGACTCAAAGCGCTACAGCGACCTTTAAGCGTCTCAGAGGACGCGCGTCGCTGCAGGCAATTGAGGTCTAGTTACACCAACTTTCCGCCAGGCCCAGATGCAACTTCTCACAGGGTCTGTTCAAAAATGAACAGACAGCACCGATCAACTCTCGCTTAGACGATACGGCAGAGCGCCACGTAAGTCATGATCCACAATCAGGCGACGCTTCAAGGGCGGTACGGCGCGGCTCGCGCATTTCGTCCGTTCGCAGATACGGCAGGAAATGCCGATCGGGTCGAAGGCGGCGCGGTTGCCGAGATCCATGTCGTCGGCATAGACGAAGGCGTCGGCGTAGGAGACCTCGCAGCCGAGCGCCAGAGCATAACGCGGCTGTGCGGCGCGGAAACCGCCGCCACCCTTGGTGATCTGGGTGGCGAGACAGAGGTAGCGAACGCCATCGGGCGTTTCGGCCAGTTGCCGGATGATCCGGCCCGGCGTCTCGAAAGCCTGGTGCACGTTCCAGAGCGGACAGGCGGCACCGAAGCGCGCGAATTGCAGCTTCGCGGCGCTATGGCGCTTGGTGATGTTGCCGGCGCGATCGATGCGGGCAAAGAAGATCGGGATGCCTTTCTGCCCCGGCCGCTGCAGGGTCGAGAGGCGATGGCAGACCTGCTCCAATGAGGCGCCGAAGCGGGCAGCGAGCAGCTCGATATCGTGTCTCAGGTCGCGGGCGGCCCTTAAGAACGCCTGGTAGGGCAGGATCAGTGCACCGGCAAAATAGTTCTGTAGGCCGATGCGACAGATCTCATAGGCCTCTTCGGTGCGGAAACCGGCGCTGCCGGCCACCCGGTCGATCTCCTCCCGGGCATGAAGCTGGGCGATCTGCAGCGCGATCTGAAAATCGCGCGTCGCGGGCGGGGCATAGGGGTTGAGGGTCAGGATGCGGGCGCGCGGATCGAAGCGGCGGATGGCCTCGTCGCCGGCGGCACCGCGGACGACACGGACGCCATGGCGTTGCTCCAGGTGGCTTGCCAGCGCCGCGTGATTGTCGCCTTCGCCGAGCCCGAGTTCACTCGCCAGCCGCTCCGCGAGCATATCGATCTCGTGGATATAGTTGTCGACGAAATGAAAGAAGTCGCGCACTTCCTCATAAGGCGTGGTTTCGACGAAAGGGCCGCCGCGGCCGATGGTGTCGTCGATGCTTGCAAGCTGTTCGCTGTTGCGACGATAGGCCTGGTGGCAGGTGATCAGCGCATGCGCCAGCCCCGGTGCGTTCTGGGCGACGAGCTTCAGCTCTTGCAGGCTGGCCGAATAGGTCTCGAACAGGGGGTCGCTGAGCGCCTCCGAGAGCGCCGAAAGCAGGCGATCGCCCTCTCCTGTCGAAAGTTCGGCAATATCGATCTGGAATTTTTCGGCAAGCGCCAGCAAAACCGCCGCCGAAACCGGACGCTGGTTGTTCTCGATCTGGTTGAGATAGCTGGTGGAAATGCCGATGCGTTCAGCGAACTGGCCCTGTGTCGCCTTGTTTGCTTCCCGCATTTCCCGGACCTTGCGGCCGATATAGAGCTTGCCGATCGCCATGTTTGCAACTTTGCAATTTACGTTTCACAAATTTCTCTATTTCACATTTGCACATGAAGGGACGTTTTTCCATCCAACCTTCGACGCTATTGCGAAGGTCGAAGCGCCTCTGCACAATCATTGAAAAAGCCGGGCATCAAAAAATCGGGAGGGCACCATGCGCGCCATACTAGAACAGGTCGAAGCCCGCCGCGCGGAAGCAAGAGCCGGCGGCGGCCAGCGGCGGATCGACGCCCAGCACGGCAAGGGCAAGCTGACCGCGCGCGAACGCATCGAGGTCTTGCTCGATGAAGGCTCCTTTGAAGAGTACGACATGTATGTCACGCACCGTTGCGTCGACTTCGGCATGGAAGGCCAGAAGGTCGCGGGCGACGGCGTCGTCACCGGCTGGGGCACAATCAACGGCCGCCAGGTCTATGTCTTTTCCCAGGACTTCACGGTGCTCGGAGGCTCGCTTTCGGAAACGCATGCGCAGAAGATCTGCAAGATCATGGATATGGCCGTGCGCAACGGCGCGCCGGTCATCGGCCTCAACGATAGCGGTGGCGCCCGCATCCAGGAAGGCGTGGCGTCGCTGGCCGGCTATGCCGAGGTCTTCCGCCGCAATGCCGAAGCCTCGGGCGTCATCCCGCAGATCTCGGTCATCATGGGACCCTGCGCCGGCGGCGCCGTCTATTCGCCTGCCATGACCGACTTCATCTTCATGGTCCGGGACAGTTCCTACATGTTCGTGACCGGGCCCGACGTCGTAAAGACCGTGACCAACGAGATCGTCACGGCCGAAGAACTCGGCGGTGCGGGCACCCACACGAAAAAGTCCTCCGTCGCCGACGCGGCCTATGAGAACGATATCGAAACGCTGGAACACGTCCGGCTACTCTTCGATTTCCTGCCGCTCAACAACCGGGAGAAGCCGCCGGTTCGTCCCTTCCACGACGATCCGGCGCGGCTCGAATTGCGTCTGGACAGCCTGATCCCCGATAGCGCCACCAAGCCCTACGACATGAAGGAGCTGATCCTGGCGCTTGCCGACGAAGGCGATTTCTTCGAGCTGCAGCAGAGCTTCGCCAAGAACATCATCACCGGCTTCATCCGCATGGAAGGCCAGACGGTCGGCGTCGTCGCCAATCAGCCGATGGTGCTCGCCGGCTGCCTCGATATCGACAGTTCGCGCAAGGCCGCGCGGTTCGTGCGCTTCTGCGATGCCTTCTCGATCCCGATCCTGACGTTGGTCGACGTGCCCGGCTTCCTGCCCGGCACCGCGCAGGAATATGGCGGCGTCATCAAGCACGGCGCCAAGCTGCTGTTTGCCTATAGCCAGGCGACCGTACCGATGGTGACGCTGATCACCCGCAAGGCCTATGGCGGCGCCTACGACGTCATGGCCTCCAAGCACATCGGCGCCGATGTCAATTATGCCTGGCCGACCGCCGAGATCGCCGTGATGGGCGCCAAGGGCGCGACCGAGATCCTCTACCGCTCGGAACTCGGCGACGCCGAGAAGATCGCGGCGCGCACGAAGGAATACGAGGAGCGCTTCGCCAATCCGTTCGTGGCGGCCGAGCGTGGTTTCATCGACGAGGTGATCATGCCGCATTCGTCGCGTCGCCGCATTGCTCGTGCCTTTGCATCGCTGCGCAACAAGCAGGTCGATGTCCGCTGGCGCAAGCACGACACGATCCCGCTCTGATGGAGGCGACGATGGAACGGGAGCCGGAACGCGTGATGACGCCAGAAGAGGCCCGACGCGACCACTGGCAGATGCTGCGCTACATGACGGTCAACGCGCTGATCGGCGTTGCAATCGGAGCAATCACGGCTAGCGCACTGATCTGGCTGAATATCGGCGCGGTCGGCACGCACATCGCTCGCTCGACCAGCCCGGTGCTTGCCACCCTCATGGTCATCGTGCCCTTCGCGCTGCTCTTCGGCGGCGCTGCAGCGGCATCGTCGATCGCGCTGCTGCCCTATCGCCGCAAATTCAAACGCTGACGCGCAGTCCTCAGGATTTGAAAGAGAAACAAATGTTCAAGAAAATCCTCATCGCCAACCGTGGTGAAATCGCCTGCCGCGTCATCAAGACCGCAAAGAAGCTCGGCATCGCGACGGTCGCGGTCTATTCCGACGCCGACCGCGATGCGATGCATGTGCGCACGGCCGACGAGGCCGTGCATATCGGACCGTCGCCCTCCGCGCAGTCCTATATCGTTATCGACAAGATCATCGACGCTATCCGCAAGACCGGCGCCGATGCCGTTCATCCGGGCTATGGCTTCCTCTCCGAAAATGCCGCCTTTGCGCAAGCTCTAGAGAAAGAAGGCGTTGCCTTCATCGGCCCGCCGGTTGGCGCGATCCAGGCGATGGGCGACAAGATCACCTCGAAAAAGCTCGCGGCTGAAGCGGGTGTCTCCACGGTTCCGGGCCACATGGGCCTGATCGAGGATGCCGAGGAGGCGGTGCGGATTGCCGGTTCGATCGGCTATCCCGTGATGATAAAGGCGTCGGCCGGCGGCGGCGGCAAGGGCATGCGCATCGCCTGGAACGACCAGGAGGCGCGCGAGGGCTTCCAGTCGTCGAAGAACGAGGCGAAGAATGCCTTTGGCGACGATCGCATCTTCATCGAAAAATTCGTGACCGAGCCGCGCCATATCGAGATCCAGGTGCTCGGTGACAAGCACGGCAACACGCTCTACCTCGGCGAGCGCGAGTGCTCGATCCAGCGTCGCAACCAAAAGGTCATCGAAGAGGCCCCCTCGCCCTTCCTCGACGCCGAGACCCGCAAGGCCATGGGTGAGCAAGCGGTCGCGCTTGCCAAGGCCGTCGGCTACCACTCGGCCGGCACCGTGGAATTCATTGTCGACGGCAAGCGCAACTTCTACTTCCTCGAAATGAACACTCGCCTGCAGGTGGAACATCCGGTGACCGAACTCATCACCGGGCTCGATCTCGTCGAGCAGATGATCCGGGTTGCCGCCGGCGAAAAGCTCGCCTTCGGCCAGGGCGACGTGAAGCTCGATGGCTGGGCGATCGAGAGCCGGCTCTATGCCGAAGACCCCTATCGCAACTTCCTTCCGTCGATCGGCCGGCTGACGCGCTATCGTCCCCCGGTCGAGGGCACAAGCGACAACGGCACTGTGACGCGCAACGACACCGGCGTCTTCGAGGGCGGCGAGATCTCGATGTTCTACGACCCGATGATCGCCAAACTCTGCACCTGGGGACCGGACCGGCAGACGGCAGTCGAGGCCATGGCCGACGCGCTCGATCAGTTCGAAGTCGAAGGCATCGGCCATAACCTGCCGTTCCTGTCGGCCGTCATGCAGCAGCAGCGTTTTAGAGAAGGTCGGCTGACGACCGCCTACATCGCGGAAGAATTCGCCGACGGCTTCCATGGCGTTGCGGCGGAAGCGCCGGCGCTGCGCAAGCTTGCCGCCGTCGCGGTTTCGGTCAATCAGGACCTGCAAGAGCGCGCCAGCCAGATTTCCGGGACGATCGGCAATCACCGCCGCGTCGTCGGCCATGACTGGGTGGTCACCCTCGGCGATCACGCCTTCGCGGTAACGGCAGGGTCATCCGCCGACGGCGCCTTCGTCCGATTTGCCGATGGCAGCTTGGTTACCATCGCCGGAGACTGGGTGCCTGGTCGCACCCTTGCCACCTTCAACATCGACAATGAACCCCTGAGCGTCAAAGTCGATCCGGTCGGAACCGCCATCCGGCTCCGCTGGCGCGGCATCGACGTCGTTACGCACGTCAGAAGCCCGCGGGTTGCGGAGCTGGCGCGGCTGATGCCGAAGAAGCTGCCGCCGGATACGTCGCGCATGCTGCTCTGCCCGATGCCGGGTGTGATCACCTCGGTCACGGTCAAGGCCGGCGATACGGTCGAGGCTGGACAGGCGCTTGCCGTGGTTGAGGCGATGAAGATGGAAAACATCCTGCGCGCCGAAAAGAAGGCCGTGGTCAAGCGCGTGGCGGTCGCCGCCGGCGCCAGCCTCGCGGTCGACGAACTGATCATGGAATTCGAATGATGGCGAGCGCCGTCGACGCCATCACCCGGGAGAACATCCGATGACCGAAAAAACCATCAAGGACTGGGAAACGCTCGCCGAGCGCGAACTGAAGGCCGCGCCGGAAAGCCTCATCTGGCAGACGCCAGAAGGCATTGCGGTGAAACCGCTCTATACGGCTGATGACCTCGACGGTATCGATCATCTCGCGTCACTACCGGGCTTCGAGCCGTTCGTGCGCGGCCCGCGCGCGACCATGTATGCCGGGCGTCCCTGGACGATCCGCCAATATGCCGGATTCTCCACGGCCGAAGCTTCGAACGCCTTCTATCGGAAGAATCTCGCGGCCGGACAAAAGGGTCTTTCCGTCGCCTTCGACCTTGCGACCCACCGCGGCTACGACAGCGATCATCCGCGCGTCGAAGGCGATGTCGGCAAAGCAGGGGTTGCGATCGACTCGGTCGAAGACATGAAAATCCTGTTCGACGGCATTCCGCTCGACGAGATGTCAGTGTCGATGACCATGAACGGCGCGGTCATTCCGATCCTCGCCTCCTTCATCGTTGCCGGCGAGGAACAGGGCGTTTCGCGCGACAAGCTCTCAGGCACGATCCAGAACGACATTCTCAAGGAGTTCATGGTCCGCAACACCTACATCTACCCGCCGGAACCCTCGATGCGCATCGTCGCCGATATCATCGAGTATACGGCGAAGGAGATGCCGAAGTTCAACTCGATCTCGATCTCCGGTTATCACATGCAGGAAGCCGGGGCGACGCTGGTGCAGGAGCTCGCCTTCACGCTTGCCGACGGGCGCGAATATGTGCGCGCCGCCCTTGCCAAGGGGCTGAACGTCGATGAATTCGCCGGCCGGCTTTCCTTCTTCTTTGCGATCGGCATGAATTTCTTCATGGAGGCGGCGAAGCTTCGGGCGGCGCGCCTGCTCTGGACCCGGATCATGCAGGAGTTCGAGCCGAAGAAGCCGTCATCGCTGATGCTGCGCACCCATTGCCAGACATCGGGCGTCTCGCTGCAGGAGCAGGATCCGTACAATAACATCATCCGCACCGCGTTTGAGGCAATGTCGGCGGCCCTCGGCGGCACGCAATCGCTGCATACCAATTCCTTCGATGAAGCGATCGCGCTGCCGACGGAGTTTTCCGCGCGCATCGCCCGCAATACGCAGTTGATCCTGCAGCACGAGACCGGTGTCACCAAGGTCGTCGATCCGCTCGCCGGCTCCTACTACGTCGAAAGCCTGACCAACGAACTCGCCGAAAAGGCCTGGGCGCTGATCGAGGAGGTCGAAGCGATGGGCGGCATGACCCGTGCGGTCAACGCCGGCCTGCCGAAGCGACTGATCGAAGAGGCAGCAACGCGCCGCCAGGCAGCCGTCGACAAGGGTGTGGAGATCATCGTCGGGGTCAACAAGTACCGCCTCGACAACGAAGAGCCGATCGACATCCTGGAAATCGACAACAGTGCCGTGCGCGCCGCGCAGATTCGCCGGATCGAGGAGACGAAGCGGCGCCGCGACAGCGCGAAGGTGAAAGAGAGTCTGGCTGCGGTTTCAAAGGTCGCCGAGACCGGCGAAGGCAATCTGCTTGCGGCCGCCGTCGAAGCTGCACGGGCGCGCGCCACCGTCGGCGAAATCTCCGATGCGATGCGCGGCGCCTTTGGCGACCACGCCGCAACGCCCAAGGTCGTCAGCAAGATCTACGGAAAAGCCTATGAGGGCGAGCCGGAACTCGAAGTGCTCTCGGGACGTCTCGACGAAGTCTCGGCGAAACTCGGCCGCAAGCCGAAGATCATGGTCGCCAAGCTCGGCCAGGACGGCCATGATCGCGGCGCCAAGGTGATCGCATCCGCCTTCGGCGACATCGGTTTCGACGTGCTTGCCGGGCCGCTGTTTCAGACGCCGGAGGAAGCCGCCGACATGGCGCTTGCGAGCAAGGTCAATGTCATCGGCGTCTCTTCGCTTGCCGCCGGCCACAAGACGCTGATGCCGCAGTTGGCCGAAGCGCTGAAGAAGCGCGGTGGCGAGGATGTCATCGTCATCTGCGGCGGCGTCATCCCGCGCCAGGACTATGACTACCTGATGGAGAATGGTGTCTCGGCGGTCTTCGGTCCCGGCACCAACGTGCTCGATGCGGCCCGCGCCGTGCTCGACCTGATCGAGGGCAAGCGCCGCAACATCTGATGCCGGGCGACGCGGAGGGCATTGTCTCTCCGTTCGCCCCGAGCGGTTGTCGTTACCGGCCGACGCAACTATGGTGTCGGCATGACGTCGATCGCCGAAGTGTTCGGACCCTTTGCCCTGATGGCGCGCCTCTTCGCCCGCTTCTGGCCGCAGCTCCTGCTGATCGGCGCCTGCGGCGCGATCGCGCACGATCTCCTGATGCGGGCAGCGGTCTGGATCGGGATGCAGCATCCGCTTGGTGGCATGGTCACGCTCTCCCTCGTCGTGCTGGCGAAGCTCGTCGTCATCGTGCTGATGTTCATGGTCCTTCGACCAGGCTTGCCGGCACTCGAAGCGCTCCGCCAGCAACCGGCGGCAGCGCCTGTCGAGACAAAGGCGCCGAAGGCCGAGCGCAGGCTGCTCGCCGTCACCGCCGCTGCCCTGCTGCCGTTCTTTGCCTACTACGCCGCCTGGGGTTTTCTCGGCGATACCGTGCGCGAATATTCGCGGTCGGCACTTGCTGCCGTGGCTTTCGGCGAAAAAGCCAACTTCTTCGATATTCTGGGATCGCGCGGCGTTCTCGTGTCAATCGCGCTCTGCTGGCTGTTGCGCTGGGGCGCAAAACGCATGAGCAAGCGGAGCGAAGCGCCCCTCTGGCGTCTGCTGATCGTGGCCGCAGATGCCAGCTGGATCTTCATCGGTCTCTACGGCCTGTCGGTCTGGAAGGACCAGGTAATCACCTGGCTTGGCGCCGGCAAGCTTTTGAGCATGAACGGCTTCGCCTTCACCGGCATTGCGTACGCCGCCGAGACCTTCGTGCCGGTGGAACTGAGAAAGCCTGACTGGAGCAACGAGGCGTCGGGCCTGTTCTTCTATGCGCTCCTTCCGGTCATCTGGCTGGTCATGGCGGCCATCATCAACGGCTACGAGCTTTCGAGCGCAACACAGCGCACTCGCCCTGCATCGGCAAAGCCGCGCCGCGCCCGCACGCTACGCAAATGGGTCGCCGATTTTCTCGACCACTTCGTCAGCGATTATCGCTCCCGTTATGCGCCGATCTGGACCTGCCTGAAGCTGACGCTCGGCTCGGGGCTGGCGGCACTTTTCGCCTTCATCGTCGCCTACAATGCCATTACCTGGCTTGGCGCCTGGACCTGGTACGCAGCGACACGGACGCTGGACGTGGTTGATCTTGCAAGCTGGCGGCTCGTTTTCGATGCCTTGAGCCTTATCATCGGCAGTCCCAGCGATCTCAACGGCGGCATCGTGCTCGATGCCCTGCGCATCACCCTCTTGGCAGCGATGCTCGAACATGCCGTTTCCCGTCAGGCCGATAAGGCAGAGATCAACTACGCGTCCACTTGAACACCAGCGTCTCGTCACTGGCGCCTGGATATTCGATCCGGAGCGAAAGGTCCCGCGCCTCCGCCGGAACGATGAAGCTCTCGGCCATGCGGACGGCCGTGCCGGCCTTGGCATCGGCGAAAGCCAGGACACTGCAGCGCGGACGCTCGGCCACCTCCGGATACATCTTCCGCACGATCGGCTCGGTCAGGGTGACCGGTTCGAACTGACGGCCCTTGCCGTCGATCAGCCGGACGCGGCAGGCGCCCTTCGACAAGGCGGCGAGATCGATCGACGATGCCTCGAATTCGGCGAGAATAACGCGTGCGTCGTCGGTGCGCGGCAGGCGCCGCATATCCACAAGCTTCCATTGCCCGCCGGCGAAGGCCCGCGCTGCCCCATCTTCGACGACGATTTCCGCGGCGAGCCATTGGCTCTCAAGAAGGCTGTCCCATGCGCGGGCGACGAAAGCGAGCGGCAGCGCGACAATCAGCGCCAGCAGGCAGGTCCAGAAGGTGCGTTTCTCGCTCATGACTCCCTCCCTCACCGCGCGGCCAGCGTCCAGGGCGCGCCGCTGCCGCTGCGCGCAATGGTGACGGTCGACTTGATCTCGGCCGGCTTCTTGTCGCCGAGCGCAATCGACAGTTCCTCGGCGAGCGGCGACACACGACTGCGTGCGACGAGCAGCGTGCCCTTGTCGACGGCCGCCTCGGGTAGCTCGAAAGCAAGCAGCACCGGCCTTGGCAGGCCGGGCTCGAGCCGCTCCGTCGGCAGATAGCCCGGCACGGTCGAAAACCGCTGGCTCAGCGCATAGCGCAGGCCATTGCCCGCCAGCCATTCCGCAGACATCAACGTCATCGTTTCCGTCTTGGCAACGGCCGCTCCCTCGATGAGCAGCCAGACACCGGATGTGGAGTAGTCCTTGACCCGCCCGAAACTTTCGACCTTGAGCTGGCGCGCCAGATGCACATTGGCCGCGCCGAAGGCGAAGTCGCGCGTTTCCGCCCGCTCGCCGACAGCACCGTGAATGGCGATCGGCGCGGTGATGTCGCCGTAGCCGGGCGTGCTGTTTCGCATCGTATAGAGCGCGGCGATCGCAAGGCCGCAAAGCAGCAGCGTACGGAAAGCCGACATCATTGCTCCGTCGTCTCCGCAGCCTGCGTGACCGGCAGTTCAACGACCGCAGCCTCACCGTCATCGAACCAATTCGGCGCGCCGTAGAGATTGTCGCGCGGCTTGTAGATCTGTTTTCCGATCGCCAGCGAAAGCGTCTGCGGTTCCGGGCGGTCCGCCGGCCACTCCCAGGCCGCGACCAGTCTTTCCGGCATGTTCGGATTGATCGCACTGGCGATCCATTTGTCCCGCGCCAGGTAATAGGTGGGCTTGGGCTGCGGCGGAGCGGCGTTATACTGGATCGTGACCAGGTTCATGAAGCCGTTACTGGTGGCGACGGACCGGTTGTCGACCTCGAGATCCACTAGCAGGAACCGCTTCGGTTCGAACGGTTTCGTGCCGGTCGGCGGCAGGGACGACATCTGGGCGCCGTTGATGGTCACTCGCCACCGGCCCGTATCGACCGCCTGGCCTTTGCCGATGACCGGCACGGGAACCGGATTGGCTGCATCATAAACCGCCGAAGCAAAGGAAATCGCAGCCGCCGCCATGCCGCCGATACCGGTGACAAGAATGATCAGCAGGCGCTGCCTGATCTTCGATCGCCGTACGATCGGCATATGTCCTCCATCCACCCAGCAGATGCTGCAGCCGGAAGATAGGAAAGTTTGCCGCGGAAATCAAAACACGCGTACCGGAGACGGTTTTTGTGGCGAAAGCGATCTCAGAAGGAAAGCTCGAATGTGGAATATCGGAGCGTCGGAACGAAGCCCTGCGCCACGTAGACCGCACGAGCGGCCGTTGCCGACGGATCCATGCTGAGAAAAACCTCTCTGCACCCTGCGGATCGCAAATCGCCCAACGTCGCCCGGACGAGCGAGGTCCCGATCTGCCGACGGCGCGCTTCGGGCGCAACGGCCAAGTACTCTAGCCGCCCGAAATCCGTATCCGCGACCTTCAGCCAGACCGCCGCACCGAGAACGGCGTTGTCATCGCGCACATATCCAGCGTGATACCCTTCCGCCAGATATTCCCTCAACCGACCGGCGCAGTCGTCATCCCATTGAAAATGGTCTGCCAACAAAGTCGCAAGCTGAGGCAAGCGAGGATCGTCACGGCCAGTCAGTCTTTGCACGGTCCAAGCGTCACGCCCTTCCGCCTCCGGTTGACCCTCGGCAACCCAACCCATTTCCAGATTTTCGCGCCCCTCCACCCAGCCTCGGTTGAGGACGATTTCGCGCAGGCCGAGATTTGCAGCGCTGACGCAGAGCCTGAGGAAGCCAAAGCGCCGGCCTGCCAGCCGCTCCATAAGAACCAGCACGTCCTCGGTCGCGACGGCCGCTTCGTCAAAACGATAGGGTCCAACGGCAACCGCAGCCTCGTTGCGATTTATCATCGTCCTACTCCCGAGATCCTCGGGGCTATAGAGAAGGCCAAAGGCGGCGACCGGTCTTCCATCCGCCGCTTCAAGGATTCTCAGCCCCCTTTGCCAGTCCAAACCGTAGAGCTTGAACTCGGCGATGAGCTCCCCTCCCGTCTTGCATCTCGGATAGGCTGTGCCGCTATCAGGGTTGTCGAATTCGCGCTGGAGCCGCGCCTCCAGCAAGGGCAGATCCGCGCTGCGGATCGGCCTGAGCTTCAAACTGTGCATCATTGGATATCCTCTGCAGGCACGGCTCAGCAGTGCAGGGTCTTGTCGAAAGAGACCTTCTGAAACATGGGCTGCAGTCGCCGCGGCCTTGGACACCAGTGGCGCTTGCCCGTCGTCGAACGATGAAGACTTTGCCGGCTTTTGAGGAGAGCCGCCGGCCGGTGAACGGCGAATTGCATCAGATGCGGTGAATCTGCTGCTGCCCCTCGTCGGAGACAGGCGGCTTCTTCTCGAAGGTCGCGCGAATGAACATGGGCGCGCCATCACCGCGCGACACCACCATGAACATCTGCAGTTGCCCGCCGCGCCGAACGAACTGGATGCCGAAGCTTCTGCCGCCATAGGCGCCGGAAACGGTTGGCTGCCACTGTCCCTTGCCTGCAGCAAGCGGCAGGTCGGCAAAACGATCGACGTTCGCCACGGCCTGCCAGCCGTTGTTGCTGCTGACGGTCAAAAGGTCGCCGTGACGGACGATGCCGATATAGCATTTGTCGCACTGCCCGGCAGTGGAGGTCAATTGCCGCCACTGTCCGACAAACGCATCACCATCAGCCCTGACGGGAGCGGCAGCGGAAAGAAGCAACAGACCGGCGACGCCGGCCTCGTACAGGATCTTCATGCTTCCCTCCTCGTCGCTGACCGGCAGACACAACTCGACACATTCTTTGATTGCGACGCACAAGAAAAACAACCAAATCGAAGGCGGTCAAGATCAACTGGGCTCAAAGCTGTGCATTGCCCGGCCACAAGACGTTCGCCGCCCGCCAATTCCCCTGTGATTGGCGCTTGCCTTCTGCCCGCGACGGGCGACAATTGCATGCGGTGGAAAGCGGGGCCAGGAGCCATTCGGCCCACATTCTCCGCCGAACCCGGGAGGCCGGCTATGCGCAAACTGCAATCGCAAGGCGTTCACCACATCACGCTTGTCGGGGCCGACCGGCAGACGTCGATCGATTTCTGGGAAGGGTTGCTCGGCATGCCCTTCATTTTCGAGCAACCGAACCTCGACCGGGCGAGCGAAAGCCACCTCTACTTCGATCCGGGCGACGGCCGCCTGATCACCGTCTTCACCGACGAGAACCGCACGCCAGATCCCGAGCGCACCCCGACCGACATGGGCTGCGTGCACCACATAGCCTTTGCCGTTTCGCGCGCGACATTCAACCAGGCCGTGGAGCGGCTCGACGAGCGAAAGATCCGGCACAGCGGTGTCAAGGATCGCGGCTTCATGGATTCGATCTACTTCGAGGATCCGCTTGGATTGCTGGTCGAATTGGCGTCCTATCGCTTCGAGCCGCCTGCGGGCCACAGCCACGCCGAGGTGCTGATGGAAGCCCACAAGATCAGGATCGCTCGCGGCGACTACAACATTGCCGAGGTTCACCTTGCCGATGCGATCGAGGCGCTGGTCGAGCGCACGCGACCGACGCTTTCGCCCGATCGCCTGGCAAAAGACCCGTACGGCCGACGCTAGCATCGGTCGGCGCAGGGAAAGGCCGCTCGATTT
This sequence comes from Ensifer sp. ENS09, assembly GCF_014852425.1. Classification (NCBI taxonomy): domain Bacteria; kingdom Pseudomonadati; phylum Pseudomonadota; class Alphaproteobacteria; order Hyphomicrobiales; family Rhizobiaceae; genus Ensifer; species Ensifer sp. ENS09. Next base: position 449,679 of record NZ_JACVBP010000005.1, on the reverse strand, counting down.
GCGCAGGTGGCTCAAGCAAGAGCGGCACCTGTCGAATGGCGCTCAAAAGGGAGGAATGCCATGTCCGCAATCCAGCTCAACGTCATCAAGCCCAGCGTTAACAACATGACGGCGCGCGTGTTTCTCAGGGCAGCCAATCTCGATTTCAGCGAAAACGATGTCTACGGCCAGACGCGCACGCCAGAATATCTGGCACGGGCGCCGTCGCACCTGACACCAATGATCGAGACGGCGGACCTGCCCAAAGGCGCGCTTTGGGAAAGCTGCGCGATCATGCAGTACCTCTGCAACAAACATGGGCTGGATGACTTCTACCCGAGGGAACCAGAAGCACGCGCGATGATCGACAGCGCCATGTTCTATCTGATCGGCACGTTCTATCCCTATCTCGCCCGCGCAACCTATCCGGCGCTGAACTTTCCGCTTTACGCGGGCGAAGTCGGCTGCAGCGATGCCGACGCGGCGACGAAGGAGATCGCCCGTCAGGCGGCGGTTGCAGCCCTTGCGGAACCACTTGAGGTATTCCGGACGTTCTACATCGGCGACAAGCCGTTCATCGGGGGTGCCAAGCCTTCGATCGCCGATATCCGGCTCGCCGCAACGCTCGAGTTCCTGGCCGCGATCGACTATGCCCTGCCGGACTGGGCAAAAGCCTATATGGCGAATATCGAACGAGCGCTCGGACCTGCCTATGCCGAGCCCGCCGCCGATGTCCGTGGCTATATCAGCTATGTGAAATCGCAGCGTTAGTAGGCGGCTGCCTTGCGTTTCATTGGATGAGAAGAACGACGCCGGTTGCCCCGAGTGCGAGCGACCAAAGACGATCGAAATTGATCCATGCCGAACGCAGGATCGCAAGATCGAACCAGGCGAAGACGGCAAGCGCCAGCGCGGCGGTCACCGTCAACATCGCGACGCTATGCACCGCGACGGCCGCGAGCGAGATCGGCAGCGAACTTGCCATCGCCAAGTCGCCTGCGTGACCTGCAAGACAGAGACTGAGCACCGCCGGCACCAGCATGAGGCCGGCCCCGTGGCTCGTCGCCATCAGGAAGGACCAGAGTGCAAGCCCCGCCATGCCAGTCCGCATCCCGATCCGGACGCGGTGGCGATGGCCATACACGGCGGTGTAGCCGGCGGCGGCGAGAATGAGCAAGGCCGCAGCGATCCTGAACGTGTTCGGATCGAGCACCGAGCCGAATGCTGCGAACACCGCCAGCACGGTCGCGACCGAGATCGCGTGACCGACCGCGATGGGCGCGAGGGACAGCCAGACGACCCGGCTGCTTTGCCGGTGAAGCCCGAGTGCCACGGCAAACAACCAGCCCATCGCCGGATTGAGGCCGTGAAAGGCGCCGAGGCCGGCGAGCGAGAGCCATGGCCAGACTGCCGTCATTCCTCGTGACCGGGCTGCACCACAGCTCCCTCCTCACGGATAACAATAGGAATCGGACGAGCAGTCGCCGCCTTCGAGGCGAACCTGATGCGGTCGGTGGCCCTTTGGCCAATCGACGAAAAAGCGCTCGTCGAACGCGATCCCGCCACCATCGGCGACATCGAGCTTGACCATCCATCCGTCGATGCCTTCGGGATAGAACTGCGGGTCGATGGCGCCATAGAGCGAATTGGTGAAATACACCCGCTTTCCGTCACGGCTGATCTCGACCATCTGCGGCCCACCGTTGAGCGCGCCGTTCTTCGCCTTCGGATGGCTCGCATGCGAAACGATGCCGCCGATGCGGACTCGTCCCGTTTCCTTCGGTGCGAAGGGGTCGGACACGTCGTACTGGATCATGTCGCCGGTTCCCCAGCACGAAACGTAAAGGAAGCGGTCATCCATCGACAGGTCAATGTCGGTGACAAGCGGCGCAACCGCGCTGAAGCCTTTCAGCACCGGCGGCAGCAGATCCGGATCGGCCGGTTCTGCCGGGATCTCGATCACCTTTTTGACCGCCCATTTGTCGCCGTCACGATACCACGTCCAGATCGAGGCCGAGAGATCCTTGAGGCTGATGACGCAGCCGACGAAACCATAGGCTTTGGTCGGGTCGTGCGCAGGGCGCAATTCGAAGACGAGTTGGTGTTCCTCGCCAAAATCGATCTCCTGCACGTGCTTGCGCTTGTGCAGGTCCCAGAAATGCAAGCGCCGGCCGTACTTCGAACCAAGGAGCACCTCGGGAACCAACCCGTTCTCGAACGTATCGGGCGTTCCCCATTCGCTGGTTATCATCGTGTCGTGGCCGAGATGCCACCAGAAATCATAGGCGAGCTTCTGCGGCCCGCGATCCATTTCCCATTGGCCAAGAACGTCGAAGCTCTGATGATCGAGCAGGAAAATGCCGCCGGGCGCCTTGCCGTCGCGATCGGCAAGCGCGTTGACGTAGATGCCTTCAGGCCCGCAATGGGTGGTGTGCAGCCGTGAATAGTTCGCCTTCTCGGCAATTTCGGCGGGCTCGATCACCCGCACGATCTTCGGATTGCGCGGATCCGGCTTGGTGTCGATGATGTGCAGACGCGAGGAGCGCAGGCCCGGCACCACCAGATAGCGGCGCTCGACATGCGGATGCGGCGCATTGGGGCACAGGCACGAGGAACAGGCGTTCCAGCCGAAATGATGCAACTCGTCGCCGACATTGGGCATATCGACCTTGCCGACGATCTGCGAATAGTTCGGCGACGCCGGATCGACATCGACGACCGCGATCGCGTCCGGTCGTCTTCGGTCCGGATCGAAAGCCGCCACGTAGGCGAGCGTCTCCTTTGGGGCCTTGGCCGCCATCCGCGGTGATGGATAGAAGGATGGATCGGGTCGCCACGTCGCCATTGCCATTCTCCCCCTTAGAGAAGTCCCGAATGCGCGGTTCCTGATGCAGGCTCCGGTCATGCGGCAAAAACGCGTCGGAAATGCGGCCCTTGCCTTATTTCCTGACGGGGAAGCCCTGTGCTTGCAGCCCTAGCGGAAATAAAAGCTGTGACCGTCGCCAATGACAACCTTCCGCTCAGTTAGATTATGCCGGACGGCCTGCTTAACGTGCTCGACTCCGAAATCTAGGCGTGCAGTATTGCTCAAGTACAAGCAACGAGTCGCAGCGAGATCACATCGCTGAGTAAACCGGCAGTGCACCTTATGAAACCTACATTCTCTGAGTTCTATAAGCCTACCGACGATGAATTGAAGGCTCTTTGGAAAGAGAGTCTTTTTGTGATTGATGCGAATGTTGTTCTCAATCTCTATCGATATCCCGGCACGGTGCGAGAGGACCTCCTGAAGTCGCTGCATAATGTCGCCGACAGGCTGTGGATGCCTTTTCAAGCCGCGTTTGAGTATCAAAGAAAACGATTGGACGTGATCGGAGAGCAAAAGAAGGCGTTCGATACTATCAAGAATGAACTGACAAATTCTGTATCGAAGATGAAATCGCTATTCAGCGCGCGGCATCCACTGATCGAACAAGGTACGCTTGTCGAGGATGTTAAGAAGCTTGTGGATGAATACGTCGAGAAACTTCAGCCCCTAAGTGATAAACAGCCTGCCGTCCATGAACACGATCAAATTCGTGAGAAAGTCGATAAGCTGCTGAACGGAAGAATAGGTCCTGAGCCTTCGAAGGAGGCCGTTGAGAATATGTGCGCCGACGGTCAGGATCGGTACGAGCGTAAAATTCCACCGGGTTTCATGGATGCCAAAAAGGAAGATGTACACCATTTCCGGGGGATCCGGTACGAAGCGAAGTTTGGTGACTTATTGCTTTGGCTGCAAGTTTTAGAGCACGCGAAAAGTGCAGGGTTCAAATCACTTATCTTCATCACCGATGACACTAAAGAAGATTGGTGGCAAATCACATCCGGAAAGACGATTGGTCCTCTACCAGCACTCAAGGCAGAAATGAAATCAGCCGCAGATGTGGATCACTTCCATATGTATACGACTGAGAGTTTCCTTAGATTCTCCGAGCAGCATTTCAACACTAAGATTGATCCTCGAACAATAACTCAAGTTGCCAAGATAAATGAAGCGACAAAGGAATTCTACAGCGATCGAGGCGAATTTATAAAACAAAAATATAGAGGCGTTTGCTATAATATAGAGGTTGAGCCCAAAAGCCTTGTTAGCAGAGCGGCTCTCAAGAACATGGTATATTCACAACTTCAACCAATGATCCCTTTGGACGCGTTCTACATCGTGGACAACGGAGTTGATATTGAGTTGTACACCATGGCTGAAGACATGAATGACGAAATTGCGAACGCACTGATATCCCTACCAGGGGTATCTGGAATTCGCCTGCTAGAGCCGAAAAAGCGGTGGATGACCTACGCTCCAAATTTGTCTTATGTCACGGCGGAAGAAAACACTCATACAGGGAATCGACGGCTTTTCGACATGGAAATCTTCCTTGACCCGCTCGAGGATGCTGACCTGTTAAAGGTGGCCAATTGGGTTAAGATGGTGTTGGATAGAGCACTTCAAGCTATCGAGCCCCGAGATATGCGTAGGTTCTCTTCCACTATGCTCACGCGCAGCCTAGCTGTAAAAATACACCTTCCCCTTTTGTACAAGGAAGCGCAGGAGCTTCGTGCCGCCCTAGGGGCCCTTGAAGGTGTTGAGAAAGTCAAGCTTGTCGACCCTAACTTACGCGGCTAATCCACGCGTTCTTCAGTCGGCTTTGTGGCGGATAATCATCGGCGGCTTCGCTTATTCTTATTCGAGGCGAGTTAAGTCTCGATCCGCAGCTTCATCCGGTCAGCGGCAAAACGGCTACGCGAATACTCGATCGGCTTGCCGCCGAGATCGGCGTTGATCGACTGGGCTTCGAGCACGATTGCGCCGGGCGAGAGCTTCAGCATCGAAAGCTCCTCGGCATCTGCATGCCGGGCGACGATCTCGGTCGAGGCGCGTACATAATCATCCAGGCCGTGGGCTGCAAAGGCCTTGGTAACGGAGTGCAGCCGTTCGAATTCCTCGGCCATGCGCGGGAAGCGATGCGCAGGATAATAGCTCGATGACACCGAGAGCGGTCGGCCATCGCCGCTGCTGACGGTGCGAAGCTCGGTCACAGGATCGCCCGGCGAAATGCCGAGCGCCTTTGCCACCTCTCCGCTCGCCGGCAGTTCGGCATGGCCGAGCAGCCGCGTACCGATCTCCTTCACCTGGCGGCCGAGACCTTGCGAGAAGCGCGTGCGCTTGGAGATCGGATAGCTCACCCGTTCCTTGCGCTCGATCATCGTGCCGCGCCCCTGGACGGCGCGCACCAGCCCCTCTTCGGCAAGCGCCGCCAGCGCGCTTCTGACCGTGTGTCGATTGACGCCGAACTCGCCGGCGAGCGTCGTTTCCGGCGGCACCATGCCGGTCGCATCATAGTCGCCATTGCTGATGGCCAGGCGGATCCGGTCGGCGATCTGCCGCCATAGAGCGACCCCCGTCTGGCGCTCCACCACTTTTCTCGTCGCCGGATCTTTTCGCATTGGCATGTCACAAGCCTGTCATTTGCGGAAGTTATGGAAAAGTATAAGATGTACAGTTGTCTAGATCAATAGACATTTGAGGTGAAAATGATGGATGCGAAGCTGAAACAGGAAAGCCCGCCGGATCCGGCGCGCAAGAAGGCCATGGGGCTGCTCGCCCGCGCAACCCTCGACGAGCTCAGCGCCGCCTGGGAAGCGCTGGCCGACAAGCCGGACGTTCATCCGGTCCGCGGTCCTGAAACCGGCCTTGTCATGGTGCGCGGCCGCATCGGTGGCGGCGGCGACGCCTTCAATCTCGGAGAAGCCACCGTTTCGCGTGCCACAATCCGCCTTTCGACTGGCGAGATCGGCCACGGGCAATTGCTCGGCACGGACCGGCAGCGCGCGCGGCTCGCGGCCATCTTCGACGCCCTTGCCCAACGTGACGGCGACAGGGTCGGTGTCGATGCCCTGCTTGGCCGCGTGGCTGACCGGCTTGCCCAGGAAGAACGCCGCAAGGCCGAGGAGACTGCGGCCACCCGCGTCGACTTTTTCACCATGGTCCGGGGAGACGACTGATGGCCAGCCATTCGCAGATTTACGCCGGCGCCTTTGCCGATCCGGTCTTTGCAGCCCAGTCCGTCTTCCGCGACCTGATGGATGGCTTTGCACGTCCGGGCACGATCAAGCGCCTTGGCGCGACCAGCACGCCCCCCGCTCCGCTCGCTGCGGCCGCCGGCGCCGTGGCGCTGACCTTGTGCGACCATGACACGCCCGTTTGGCTGACGCCGGCGCTTTCCAAATCGGCCGTTCCGCAGTGGATCGCCTTCCACACGGGTGCTCCGCTTACCACCAGCAAGACCGACGCGCGCTTTGCCTTCATCGAAAAGGGCGCAGCCTTCCCCGGTTTCGATCAGTTCTCGCTCGGCACACAGGAATATCCGGACCGCTCGACGACACTCGTCATCGAAGTCGAGGCGCTGACCGGCGGCCCGGTACTGACCGCCAAGGGCCCCGGCATCAAGGACGTAACGGACGTTGCGGTGAAGGGGCTGCCGGATGTCTTCCTCGAATTCTGGACGTCCAATCGCGCGATTTTTCCGCGCGGTGTCGATCTCGTGCTGACGACCGGCGACAAGCTCGTCTGCCTGCCGCGCACCACCCGTCTTTCGCTCAAGGAGGCGTGAGCCATGTATGTAGCCGTCAAGGGCGGGGAAGCCGCCATTGCCAATGCCCACCGCCTTCTCGCCGATCGCCGCCGTGGTGACCGTAGCCTTCCCTCCATCACTATCGACCAGGTAGTCGAGCAGCTCGGCCTTGCGGTCGATAGAGTGATGGCGGAAGCCTCACTCTATGACCGTGCGCTCGCAGCCCTTGCCGTCCGCCAGGCGCGCGGCGACATGATCGAGGCGATCTTCATCCTGCGCGCATACCGCACGACGCTGCCGCGCTTCGGTTACTCCGAACCGGTCGACACCGCCAACATGAAGGTCGAGCGCCGCGTTTCGGCGACCTACAAGGATCTGCCGGGCGGCCAGCTCCTCGGCCCGACCTTCGACTACACCCACCGCCTGCTCGACCCATCACTGATCGCCGACGAAACGGTCGAAGAACCGGCAGTCAAGGAGCCAGGTGAGCATGTGATGCGCGTCTCCGACATTCTCGACGGCGAAGGCCTGATCGAGGGTGATGGCCAGATGCCCGAGGGCCATGTCATGGGCGACCTTACGCGCGAGCCGATGGAGTTTCCGATGGCCCGGGACTTGCGCCTGCAGGCACTCGCCCGCGGCGACGAAGGCTTCCTGCTGGCCCTCGCCTATTCCACCCAGCGTGGCTACGGCCGGACCCATCCCTTCGTCGGCGAAGTGCGTATCGGCGAAGTGGAGGTCGAACTCGACCTACCGGAACTCGGCTTTGCCGTCTCGCTCGGCTCGATCCGCGTCACCGAATGCCAGATGGTCAACCAGTTCATGGGCTCGGCCAAGCAGCCGCCGCAGTTCACCCGCGGTTATGGCCTCGTCTTCGGCCAGAGCGAACGCAAGGCGATGTCGATGTCGCTGGTCGACCGGGCGCTCAGGACCGACGAATTCAATGAGGACATCGTCGCCCCCGCCCAGGACCAGGAATTCGTCATCTCACACGCCGACAACGTCCAGGCGACCGGCTTCGTCGAGCACCTGAAGCTGCCGCACTATGTCGACTTCCAGGCCGAACTCGATCTCGTGCGCCGCATGCGCCGCGATTACGAGGCCGCGAATTCAGGTGAAACACCGAAGGTACAACGGGAGGCGGCCGAATGATCGGGCATGCCGTCAGCTCTGGCGGCTCAATCGCCGCCGCCATCCCCGCCACCACAATCGCCGCCGTCACCGGCATAGACACCACCGGCGTCGCCACCTCCGTCGTTCTTACGCGCCCTGCTGTCCGGCCCGCGCTACGGCCGGCGGGCAATGCCGAACAGGCCGGCAACCGCCGAACAAAGCACGAAGATCCCAATCACCCAGACGAAAATCTCGCTCAAATCCTGGCCTCATCAGCGGTCGATACACTCAAGGGTAATCAGCGATGAACGACCTTGCTACCTATAATTTCGCCTATCTGGACGAACAAACCAAGCGCATGATCCGCCGCGCGATCCTGAAGGCGATCGCCATTCCCGGCTACCAGGTTCCATTTGCGTCGCGCGAAATGCCGATGCCCTATGGCTGGGGCACCGGCGGCGTGCAGGTCACCGCCTCGATCCTCGGTCCGCAGGACGTCTTGAAGGTCATCGACCAGGGCGCCGACGACACCACCAACGCGGTCTCGATCCGCGCCTTCTTCCAGAAGGTCGCTGACGTCGCCGTCACCACCCGGACGAAAGAGGCGACGATAATCCAGACGCGCCACCGCATCCCTGAGGAAAAGCTCTCCGAGGGTCAGACGCTCGTCTACCAGGTGCCGATCCCGGAACCACTGCGTTTCCTTGAGCCGCGCGAGACCGAAACGCGCAAGATGCATGCGCTCGAGGAATACGGGCTGATGCATGTGAAGCTCTACGAGGACATCGCCCGCAACGGCCATATCGCCACGACCTATGCCTATCCGGTGAAGGTCGAGGGTCGCTACGTGATGGACCCGTCGCCGACGCCGAAGTTCGACAATCCTAAGATGCACATGTCGGAAGCGCTGCAGCTCTTCGGCGCTGGCCGCGAAAAGCGGATCTATGCCGTGCCGCCCTATACCGACGTCGTCAGCCTCGATTTCGACGACCATCCCTTCGAGATCCAAACGTTCGACAAGCCCTGCGCGCTCTGCGGCGCAGAGGACGTCTATCTCGACGAGGTGATCATCGACGACAAGGGCGGACGAATGTTCGTCTGCTCCGATACCGATCATTGCGAAGACCGCCGCGCCTGTGGCCATGCAGGTCACATGCTCGCACGCCAGGAGGCCGCAGAATGAGTACGCTCCCGCTTCTGAAAGTGAACGACGTCTCGAAGTTCTACGGAAGCCGCATCGGCTGCCGCAATGTCTCGTTCGAGCTCTATGCCGGCGAAGTGCTCGCCATCGTCGGCGAATCCGGCTCCGGCAAGACGACGCTTCTGTCCTGCCTGTCGACGCGCCTGATGCCGACGTCGGGCATCGTCGAATATCACATGCGCGACGGCCAGTACCGTGACCTCGCCCGCATGGGCGAAGCCGAGCGCCGCTTCCTGATGCGTACCGACTGGGGCTTCGTGCACCAGAACCCGGCCGACGGCCTGCGCATGACCGTGTCTGCCGGCGCCAATGTCGGCGAGCGGTTGATGGCCGTCGGCGATCGCCACTACGGCAACATCCGCGCCACCGCCAGCGACTGGCTGGAGCGGGTGGAAATCGGCATCGACCGTATCGACGACCAGCCGCGCGCCTTCTCAGGCGGCATGCGCCAGCGCCTGCAGATCGCCCGAAACCTCGTCACATCCCCTCGCCTCGTCTTCATGGATGAGCCGACCGGCGGCCTCGACGTTTCGGTTCAGGCGCGCCTGCTCGATCTGGTGCGTGGTCTCGTTCATGACCTCGGCCTTGCCGCCATCATCGTCACCCACGACCTCGCCGTCGCTCGCCTTCTCTCGCACCGCATGATGGTGATGAAGGACGGCGCCGTCATCGAACAGGGGCTGACCGACCGCGTGCTCGACGATCCGCGCGAGCCCTATACCCAGCTCCTCGTTTCCTCGATTTTGCAGGTCTGATCATGGCAACTCCTCTCGTTGTTTCCGAAGTCGCAAAAAGCTTCACCATGCACCTGCGCGACGGTATTCGCCGGCCGGTCGTCGCCAACGTCTCCTTCTCTGTGAAGGCTGGCGAATGCGTCGTTCTCGGCGGTCCCTCCGGCGTCGGCAAGAGCTCGATCCTGAAAATGCTCTACGGCAATTATGGCGTCGACGAAGGCCAGATCCTGATGGATCACGACGGCAAGCTGGTGAACCTCGCAACCGCCGAGCCGCGCACCGTGCTTGAAGTCCGGCGCACCACGCTCGGCTATGTCAGCCAGTTCCTGCGGGTCGTACCGCGCGTCTCCTCGCTCGACATCGTCGCCGAACCGCTGCAGGCTCGTGGCATGCCGCTCGAAGAGGCCCGCACCCATGCGGCCGAACTGCTGAACAAGCTGAACCTGCCGCGCGAACTCTGGAGCCTGCCGCCGGCAACCTTCTCCGGCGGCGAGCAGCAGCGCGTCAACATCGCCCGCGGCTTCATCACCGACCACAAGATCCTTTTGCTGGACGAGCCGACCGCTTCGCTCGATGCGAAGAACCGGGCGGTCGTGGTCGAACTGATCGCCGAGAAAAAGACCAAGGGCACAGCCCTGATCGGCATCTTCCACGACGAAGAAGTGCGCGACGCGGTTGCCGACCGCATCCTCGACGTTTCGGCCTTCTCGCCCAGAAGGGCTGCCGCATGAGCCAGAAGCTCGGGCTCGAGCCCTTTATCCACCCGACGGCGAGCGTCAACAATTCGACGCTCGGGCGTTACACCGAAGTGCAGGAGCGCTCGCGGCTCGACGAGGTCGAGTTCGGCGACTACTCCTACATCATGCAGGACGGCTCTATCTGGTGCGCGACGATCGGCAAGTTCGTCAACATCGCCGCTGCCGTGCGCATCAACGCCACCAACCACCCGACCTGGCGCGCGACGCTGCACCACTTCACCTACCGTGCGCCGAACTATTGGGACGACACCGAACTCGACCACGACCTCTTCGCCTGGCGTCGCTCGAACCGGGTGACGATCGGCCATGACGTCTGGATCGGCCACGGCGCCACCATTCTGCCGGGCGTCTCCGTCGGCAACGGTGCCGTCATCGGTGCCGGTGCGGTGGTCTCGAAGGACGTCGCGCCCTACACCATCGTCGGCGGCGTTCCGGCGAAGCTCATCCGCGACCGTTTCAACGAAGGCGTCGGCGAGCGCATGGACGCGCTTTCCTGGTGGGATTGGGACCACCAGCGCCTGCGCCGCGCACTCGACGATTTCCGCGAGTTGACGGCCGAGGAATTTTTGGTCCGTTACGCCTGAGTGATACGGCGCCGGGCAGAGGTTCGGCGCCTCTTCGAACTGAGAACGCGGCAGTTACGGCCCGTTCACCAGCCTCAGGATCAATTGGTGAATGTTGCCGCCATCCGTCAGTTCCACTTGATCGAAGTCGCGGCTGCGCTGGCGCTGCGCCTGCGAGAGCGCGCCGAGGCGCTCGGTCATGACTGTCCTGATCTTGCGGCACTTCGGATCGTCGGGAACGGTCAGCCCCAACGTTGCCTGCTCGATCGCGCGCACCATCTCCTTAATGAAGTCACCATGTACGAGCTCGTGCTTGCGTACGCCGTCGATGAAGACGTCCCAGTTCTCGCGCGTGCCTGAAGGCAGCGGCTTTGCCGGTTTCGGCAGGGTGTAGGTGATGATCAGCTTCGGCTTTGCCACCGCCAGCACACAGGCGCCGCTCTGCTGCTCATACTTCCGCGTCCAGGTCAGCTTGAAATTGGTGTGGGCGATCGCCCTGCCGATACCAGCCTTGGGGCCGCGCTCGCCGATCGAGGCATAGAGTTCCGCGCCCGTCTGTCCGTTGACGGTGTAGAGCGCTTCCTTTTCGACCGCTTGCCATTCGGCCGAGGCGGTGTGCGGCGCGCTTGCGAAACAAAAGGCAATCATCCCAAAGCAAAGGCTTCTGTTCAATCCGGTCCCTCGACATTCGCTCTTATGGCGCCAACTCCCGCTGGCCTTCCTTAACCGCGAATCGGAGGATGGCAACAGCGCAAAATTCAAAGGCACCGCACGCTCGTCTGAGTGTGCGGTGCCTTTGTTGTCATATGCGTCCCGTCGAGCCAGCCATGGGAGGAGCAGCGGCCCGACGCCGGACGTTAGTTGACGGCCGTCAGCGTCATCGACGTGCCGGTTGCGGCCAGGTTGAGGCCGATTTGGCCGGTCACGCTGATCGTCTGCAGGTGGATCGACCCGGAGGTGCCGCCGACGAGGATGTTGGCACCGATACCGGCGCCGACGGTCGCTTCCGCGGTTGCACCCTGATAGAGGCCGCCGAGCGAGCCGCGGTGATAGCCGGCGGTCGGGGCGAACACGGCCCAGATCAAGCGGCTCTGCGTCGTGAAGCCGACATCGACGCCCATCTTGCGGATGGCGCCCGAATAGTGGTCGGACGCTTCGGCGCCCATGGTCGAGCGGAAGACGCAATCGACTTCCTTGGCCGACCCAAGCACATAGCCGACACCGCCGGCGATGTTGCAGTCGAGGTAGCCGATCTTGACGCCATTGCTGGTGTCGGGCTCAGGCTGCGGTTGAACTGTCGCGAGATCAGCTGCGTTTGCGGCGATCGCGCCAGCGAGAACCAGAGACGCTGCGGACACCTTCACGGCAAAACTCTTTTTCATTCTTGTCTCCTTCTCGGAACGTCAGAAATGATTGCCATTTGACCGGCGGCACGCGAACTCAAAAACATAGCGCACGCTGCAGGAAAACAAAGCCATAGCCCGCGATCGGGCAATTCCGTGGCAAGCTTTTAGCAGATGATAAAATTGGTCGGGTTTCCCCAACAATGACTGCAGATAGTGTTGAAAAAGCCACGAAAAGGCGGGCCTTGAGCCTTCTGCCAACGCGTTCTGGCGCGACATCGTGTGACGGTGGCGCCGAACGGCGCAGAGGGAGGCGGTCACATCGGGAGAGGTTTCCGATCGGGCGGCGACGCCGCCCGACCGGAGGAGACAATTAATCTCAGGCCTTTGCGGCCTGCGCCAGCACACCGGCGGCAACGCGAGCCGTCAGCGCCAGCGAAACGGCGCCAGCGTCCGGATGGCCGATGCTCTTTTCGGCGAGCGGCCGTGCTCGGCCAAGCTTCGGCGTCAGGCTGGACGTGGCTTCGGCCGCTTCGGTCGCAGCCTTTGCCGCCGCCTGCCATGCCTCGATCAGCGGCTTTCCGGCGGCAAACTCGCGCTCGAGGGTCTCGACGAAAGGCACCAGCGCATCGACCAGCGTCTTGTCGCCGATACGGGCGCGGCCGAGGCGGGTCACGCCATCGAGCGCACGGCGGGCGCCGTCGACAACAGCGGCATCGCTCGGGGCTGTATCATCGTTGAAGGCATTGCTCCAGGCGCGCAGCAGCAGGCCCCAGATCGCACCCGACGTGCCGCCGGCCCGGTCCGCCCAGGCATCGCCCGCCACCGCCAGCACGCTGGCGGCACCTGCGCCGGCTGCCACAGCAGCTTTTGCCGCTTCGTCCGCCGCCGCCGAACCGCGGCGCATACCCTGTCCGTGGTCGCCGTCACCGGCAAAGGCGTCGATGCGACCGAGCTCGTCTTCCGCCTGCTTCAGCGCTTCGGCCATTTCGCCGATCAGCCGCGCAATGCACACGCCGCTCTGACGGGAAGCCTCGGAAGCCGGCGCGAAGGAAATCGCGTCCTCGTCATCCTTCAGCGTGTCCGTCGCGGGCTCGGTGGCAATGATCGCCCCCTTGCGCAGCGCCGGCGCATCGCACGCCGCGCGCCAGTAGGTCTCGAGTTCGTCATTCAGCCACATCAGCGTCAGCGAGCAGCCCTGCATGTCGAGGCTGGTGACGAATTCGCCGCATTCCGGATCGACGATTTCGAGGCCAGCCGCCTTCAGTTCCTTTTCGATCGCAACCCAAAGCACGAAGAGTTCTTCATACTTGGTCGAACCGAGACCGTTCAGAAGCGGTGCGACCTTGCGTACGTCGGCCGGCCGCTCGGCAAGCAGCTTGCCAACGAGCAGCTTGGCGAACTCTGTCGCCGAAACCATCTTTTCTTCGCGGATGCCCGGCTCGCCGTGGATGCCGAGACCAAGCGCCATCTCGCCCTTCGGAACGGTGAAGAGCGGTCCCTTGGCGCCCGGAAGCGTGCAGCCGCCGAAAGCAACGCCGAAGGAGACGGTGCGGTCGTTGGCAAGACGGGTGACGCGCTCGACCTCATCGAGATTGAAGCCCGCTTCTGCAGCGGCGCCAGCGATCTTGAAGACGACGAGGTCGCCGGCGATGCCGCGGCGCTTGGCAGGCGTTTCAGCCGACGCGCTGGCGACGTCATCCGTCACCGGCACGATGCGCACGTCGATGCCTTCGGCGCGCAGGCGCTCGGCGGCAACGCCGAAATTCAAGACGTCGCCGGCATAGTTACCGAAGCCGAGCAACACGCCGCCGCCCTGGTCGGCCACTCGGCAGACGCGGGCAACGGCCGCAGTCGACGGCGAGGCAAAGACATCACCTGCCACGGCCGCATCCGCCATGCCCGGGCCGACATAGCCGGCAAAGGCCGGATAGTGGCCGGAGCCGCCGCCAACGACGACGGCGACCTTGCCCTTCGGCACCTTAGTCGAGCGCACGACCCCGCCCTTCACGAGACGGACGTTGCGCGCGTAGATCGAGCTGAATCCGGCAAGCGCGGTCGTCGCAAATTCTTCCGGTGCGTCAAAGATTGTGGTCATCGCGTCTCTTCCCTTAGTCGCGAGGCAGAATACGCCTCAGATAGTCTCGATTGGCGGCGCTGACGGAGAGCCCGTCGCCACCGTAATGCTCGCAGAGGAACGGGCTGTCGAAGCCATGCGCCAAGGCCATGCGGATCGCCGCCCGATAGTTGATGACGCCGAATTCCAGCGGCGCCGGATGAGTAACCACCAGACCCGAGGTCTCATCCTCGGTGCGGTAGTAATTCTTGACGTGCCAGTATTTGGCGAAGGGTGCAACCTTTGCCATCATTGGCTGCCAGTGCTCGACCGGGCGGTGAAGGCGCACGAGATTGCCGAGATCGGCATTGATGCCGACGTTCGGCAGGCCGACATCGGTGACGAATCGCACGGCGCTGTCGGCCGAGCCGATATAGGTGTCCTCGTACATTTCGAGCGCGAGCTCGATGCCGAGTTCCTCGGCATGGCGACCGAGTTCGCGGATGCGCTGAACCGCCTTCTGCCAGATTGCCGGATCTTCCGGGTTCTTGACGCCATCGACGGTCCAGAACCAGAGCGCCTTCTTCTGGGCGTCGGTCAAGGGTCCGAAGAGGCCGAAGGAGACCGAGCCCGCGCCGATCGCCGCAGCCGTGTCGATGACCCGATGCCCATAGGCGAGATATTCGTCGCCATGCTCGGGATCGATGACGCTACGACGCGCCGTCGAGATCGCCGGCATGGAAAGGCCGAGGTCTCGCGTCAGCTTGACGAAGTCATCCCGGCGCGAGGCCGACAGATCGGCGAGCCGGATCCAGCTGTCGGTCGGGTCGAGTTCGGTGAAGCCGGCGTCGACGACATCGGCGAGCGTTTCTGCCCATTGTTCGACCGACTGATCCTGAACGGAGCTGCCATCGACAGCCAAGTTCGGATACTGGATCATCGCGGCCGCGATCGGCCAGGTTTCACGGGTCCATTTGCGCGATGGGTTCGCCATGGTTTTCCTCACTCATTCTTGCGACGCAGTCCCGAAGGGGGCCCGCGCCGCGTTTTTCCGATGCGCTCGTTTGGGGTGCGGCGGCTCCGTCAAGCCGCCGCGCTGCCGTCGCCATGCGGGGGAGCCGCATCTTGGCTGCGCTTGCGGACCAGGCCGATCAGCCCGAAGACCAGCGGCGACAGCAGAAGGGCAAGAGCAAGCGCCATCAGAGAGGAAACCAGCGGGTTTGACCAGAAGATGGAGAGCGTGCCGCCGGAAAGAAGCATCGACTGGCGGAAGGCGTCCTCAGCCTTGTCGCCGAGCACCATGGCCAGAACCAGCGGCGCAAGCGGGTAGTCGAGCTTCTTGAAGACATAGCCGAGCAGACCGAAACCGATGACCATGAAGATGTCGGAGACCGAGTTTGCCACCTGATAGGCGCCGGAGAAGATGACGGCGACGATGATCGGGCCGATGATCGCAAAGGGCACGCGCAGGATCGAGGCGTAGAGCGGCACGGTGGCGATCACCAGGAACACGGCGACGACGTTACCGAGATACATGGACGCGATCAGGCCCCAGACGAAGTCCGGCCGCTCGGTAAAGAGCATCGGGCCGGGGGTCAGGCCCCAGATCATCAGGCCGCCCATCATGACGGCAGCCGTTGCCGAGCCGGGAACGCCGAGCGCCAACATCGGCAGAAGCGCCGAGGTGCCGGCCGAATGGTCGGCGGTTTCGGGTGCGACGACGCCGCGCGGGTCGCCCTTGCCGAACTTCGACTTGTCACGGGCCGAGCGGCGGGCAACGCCGTAGCTCATGAACGACGCGGCGGTCGGGCCGGCGGGCGTGATGCCCATCCAGATGCCGATGATCGTCGAGCGCAGGATCGTGAACCAGTAGCGCGGGATCTCGACCAGCGTGCGACCGATCTCGACGAGCTTGACGCGCGCCTTGATGCCTTCGAAGCGCAGACCTTCTTCCGTCGTCAGCAGCAGTTCGCCGATACCGAAGAGACCCATGACCGCGATCAGGAAACTGACGCCCTTGATCAGGGTCGGGATATCGAAGGTCAGGCGCAGGTCGCCGGAGATCGTGTCCATGCCCACGCATGCAAGGGCAAAGCCGAGCATCATCGAGACGAGCGTCTTGAAGGGCGATTGCGCGCCCATCGAGATGAAGCTTGCAAAAGCGAGGAAATAGACCGCGAAATATTCCGGCGACGAGAAGCGCAACGCGAAGTTCGCGACCCAACCGGAAAGCAGCGTGATCATCACGACGCCGGCGAGCGCGCCGATGCCGGCAGAAACGAAGGCGAGCGTCAGTGCCCGGCTCGCCTGCCCGGCCTTGGCCATCGGGTAGCCGTCGAACGTGGTCGCCACCGACGAGGGTTCGCCGGGAATGTTGAACAGGATCGATGTGGTCGATCCGCCAAAGAGCGCGCCCCAGTACATGCAGGAGAGCAGGATGATGGCGGAGATGGGATCCATCGAGAACGTCAGCGGCAAGAGCAGCGAAACGCCGTTCGGCGCGCCGAGGCCGGGCAGCACGCCGACCAGAATGCCGAGCGTGACGCCGATCATCATCAGCAGGATATGGTTCCAGCTGAGGATGTGTCCGAAGCCATCGATCAGAAGACCGATATTTTCCATGTCATTCCTCCCGGGGCTTAAAGCGCGTCACGATCCTTGAGGCCCGCTGCCTGCGCTTTAAGTCTTTGATTTTCTTGCTTGTCGTTAGCGTAAGAGCGCCGTGCGCGCTTGCCCGACATGCCCTTGGGCGGTCGGGATCAATAGATCCCGAACCAGGCCTCGATCGGTCCCTTGAGCAGCGGAACCTTGAAACCGAACTCGAAAATGATGAAGAAAAACAGCGAAACGGCGATACCCGACGGCAACGCGATCCACCATTTGTAGCGCCCCTGGAAGAGCATGGTTCCGGCGATATAGAGCGCCGTGCCGACATAGAGGCCGAGCCAGGCGGATACGCCGGCAAAGGCGACCAGCGGCAGCAGGAACGACGTCACCACCTTGGCGCGGTGGCCGTCGATGAAGATCTCGCCGGACCCGCGATGTTTGACAAGGGCGTGGATCGCATTGGCGACGCTTCCGAGAAGGATCAGAAGGCCGACATAGAAGGGAAAATAGCCGGCTTCGGGACCGAATTCCGTCCAGCCCGCGCCGATATCGAGAGATCCGTAGCAGACCGCAGCACCGAAGGCGCCGGTCAGCGCGGCAACACCAAGCTCAACCGCGAAGCGGGAGACCCCATTCGCACCGTTCTCGCTCATGATCGTGACCTTTCAAAGCGAATGACGGGCGCCGGATGGCACCCGTCCCGATCGTCGCCTGTTAGTTGGCGAGCCAACCTTCGCGCTTCAGCACTTCGCCGACAGCGGCGCCATCCATCTCGATGGCGGCCTTGAAGTCTTCGCCGGCGATGTAGGCGGGCGACTGCGACGTGTCGGTCAGGTACTTCGCCCATTCCGGCGTTTCCGAAACCTTGCGCATCAGGTCGGCATAGAACTTGACCACATCCTGGTCAACGCCAGCCGGCAGCCAGACGGTGCGCGGCATGGAGTAGTTGTCGATGGCGATGCCCGATTCCTTGCAGGTCGGAATGTCGCTCCAGCCCTTGTCGCCAGCAACCTTGGCGTCGTTGGTGAGCTTGACGCTTTTGAAGACGCAAAGCGGCTTGACCATGCCGGCCTGCCACTGACCGAGGTTTTCGCTCGGGTTGTTGACGTTGGCGTCGAGGTGCTCGCCGGCGAGCTGGACGGCTGCTTCGCCGCCGCTCTTGAACGGGATGTAGTTGATCGTCGCGCCGGTCGCCTCGTTGATCATCGAGGTCAAGATCTGGTCAACGTCCTTCGACTGGCTGCCGCCGATCTTCAGGCCGCCTTCCTTCGCCTTGGCGGCAAAGTCGGCTGCGGTGTTGTAGGACGCCTTGCCGTTGACCCAGAGAATGAACTCGTCGGAGGCAAGCGCTGCAACCGGGGTCAGGTCTTCGATCTTGTAGGGAACCTTGGCGCGGACCGGCAGGAGGTAGGCGTTGTTCGTGCCGAAGGTGAGCTTGTAGGCATCGCCCTTGTTGGTCGCCGTGTAGACGAAACCTTCGGCGCCGCCGGCGCTGCCCTTGTTGGTGACGACGACCGGAGCCTTCATCAGCTCGTACTTGCCGATGATCGCCTGGATCGTGCGGGCAAAGATGTCGGTGCCGCCGCCGGGGCCGGCGGTGACGACGAATTCAACCGGACGGTCGGGCTCGAAAGCGGCGGCCGGAGCGGCAACGCCGAAAACGGCTGCCAT
Organism: Ensifer sp. ENS09; assembly: GCF_014852425.1. Lineage (NCBI taxonomy): Bacteria > Pseudomonadati > Pseudomonadota > Alphaproteobacteria > Hyphomicrobiales > Rhizobiaceae > Ensifer > Ensifer sp. ENS09. Next base: position 431,040 of record NZ_JACVBP010000005.1, on the reverse strand, counting down.
GATGCATGCGATGGATACGGTATTCTTCATGCGGGTCCTCCCGTTTTTGTGGTTCTGCGGCGCAAGACCTCCTCCTGCGCCGTTATTGCTTGAAAGCGTGCGAAATCAGGCAGCAGCCTTGAGAGCCGCCTTTTTCTTCGCCATGCGCACCGCCAGAAGCAGCGCTTCGCGGCTGGCGCCAACGTCGGCAATGCCCTTGCCGGCGATGTCGTAGGCAGTGCCGTGAGCCGGGGTGCAGAGCGGGAACGGCAGGCCGCCCATCATGGTCACGCCCTTGTCGAAGCCGATCAGCTTCATCGCGATCTGGCCCTGGTCGTGGTACATGGTCATGACGGCGTTGTAGCCTTCCTTCAGGGCGCGGCCGAAGACTGTGTCAGCCGGGAACGGGCCGTCGACGTTGAAGCCGCGCGCCTTAGCCTTTTCGACGGCCGGCTCGATGATGTCGATCTCTTCCATGCCGAAGCTGCCGCCGTCTCCGGCGTGCGGGTTGAGCCCGGCAACAGCAATCTTCGCCTCGCTGTAACCGGCTTCCTTGAGGCAGCTCTGGGTCAGCTCGAGCTCGGCAAGGATCGCCTCGACCGACAGGTTGTCGGCCACTTCCTTGATCGGAATGTGCGAGGTGACGCGGGCGTTCCAGACCTTCTCGAGAACGTTGAATTCCCGGACCTTGCCCGTGAAGTTGAGAACGTCGGAGACGAAACGGATCTCGTCGTCGTAGCCCGGATAGGCAAAGCGCATCGCCTTCTTGTTGAAGGGCGTGAAGCAGACTGCTTCCGCCTTGCCGGCATGCGCCAGCTCGAGCGCTACGCGAAAGTTGCGGGTCGCAAAGGTGCCGCCCGCAAGCGTCGCCTCGCCGCGAACGACGTCGGCCGGATCGAGATGGCCAAGGTCGACGAACACGTGGCGCTCGGTCCCGACGGCGTCGAGGCCCTCCAGGGTCGAGGATGCAAGGTCGAGCGTGACGCCGGCAATGCGGGCGCCTTCATCGAGGATGCGACGATCGCCGATCGTGATGATGTGGGCAGCCTCACGAATATCGGAAAGCGCCAGCAGCTTTGCCGTGAGCTCCGGGCTGATGCCGGCCGGATCGCCCATAGCGAGCGCGATGACAGGACGCGCGCCGGTAGCGGCTACACCGTTGGTCGTCATGAGAGATGTCCTCCACTTCAATCTTTCGAGAGCCGTCATACGTTATTCAAAATTCTGCATCAAGTCTTTTGTATTCTGTATGCAGCATTTTCTGTTGACGATATCGGGGGCCGTCTCCATGCTTTAATGAGACAGCGCTGATTCAATTGGCGCGAACGGGAACAGACGGCCGACACTTCAGTCGCCAGATGCAGAAGCGAAACGATGAACGAAATTACCTCTCTGGAGAAACGCCCCGAGGGCGGTCCCGGCCCGATCCGCCGCACTGCGCTGCACGACACGCTGGTCACGCATCTGCGCGACATGATCATCGAGGGTGATCTCTCGCCCGGCACGCGGCTTCATGAAGGTCAGCTCGGCGAGCAGCTCGGCGTCTCGCGCACGCCGCTGCGCGAAGCCATCAAGTATCTGGCAAGCGAAGGGCTCGTGGAGCTCGTTCCGAGCCGCGGCGCCGTCGTCAAGCGCTTCAGCGCCAAGGACGTGCAAGACATGCTGACGGTTTTGCAGACGCTGGAAGAGCTTGCCGGCAAGCTCGCTTGTGAAGCCGCCAGCGACGCCGGCATCGCAGAAGTTCGCGCGCTCCACGACGAGATGGTCGCGCGATACAAGGCCGGGGACCGGCTGCAATACTACAAGCTCAACCAGCAGATCCATTCGGCCATCGCCCAACTGGCGGCAAACGCCGCCTTGGCGGACATGCATGCGATCTTGCAGACGCGGCTGAAGCGCATTCGCTTCATCGGCCACGAGGGGCCCGAGAAATGGGCAGCGGCCGTTGCCGAGCATGAGGAAATGATCGTCGCGCTCGAAGCCCGCGACAAGGCAAAGCTTTCCGAAGTTCTCGGTCGGCACCTTATGAATGCCTGGGAACGGGTGCGCGCCGCGGTGTAGGCGACGCTCCAGCTTCAGCGCAAGTGAGCCCCGGCAGGCGCGCACCTTCTGTCAGAACTTCGAACAGGCGTTCGTAACGGCCTCGGCCTCTCCCGCGGCCACCTGCTTTTTCCCCGCGCGAATTGCGTCGCGCGGCACCGGGGTTTGCGGTCAGCGCCCTTCCCGAGACATCCAGGCTCGAGAGCTTGGAGAGCAAGCCCTGCGTCCCCAGCAGACGCGCCAGCCACCGAGGGAAGCCGACGGCAGGTTCGGGGACGACACACTCGCGTGCAACAGTGAAGAATCCGTTCGCCACCAAGCAACGGCAGGCGATGGCAGCGTCGCTGTCCGCCTGGTGTTACAGATTTGCCTCCCGAACAATCTGCATTGCTTGGAAAGCAATTAAGGATATTCGAATTCAATTGACTTTAACCTGATCGAAATTCACTGAATCTACGTGGGGCGGAGACAGGAACGAAGATGGGGCGGCAACGGCTTCGGGGACTGCTTGCGACAGTGGCTATCCTCTGTCCAGGCGCAGGCTTGGCTGAACCGGTTCAGCGAACCCCACCCGTAGCCGGATCGGTAATTGCCCGCAAATCCGGCGAGGAGGTTCGCTTCGTCGACGTTTCGAGCTGGCGCTTCGTCGATCTCGCACAGGACCTCTTGTCCGGCGATATCTTGCGCACCAATGCGACCGGGGCGCTGGCGGTGCTTTTCTCCGACCACACCCAGATCCGGCTCGGCCGCAACACGGCGTTGCGCGTCAAGCGCATGGGTACGGGCAGCGATACCAATCTCGAATTGCAGTCTGGTACGATCTGGGCACGGGCGGAACGGGGCGGCCAGGGCCTCACGATCGATACGCCGTCGGCAACGGCTGCCATTCGCGGCACCGATTGGACCCTGACGGTTGCCGGCGACACAACTTCGCTGACCGTGCTCGAGGGCGTGGTCGAACTCAGCAACGACCTCGGCAGCGTCACGGTGAAGCAGGGCGAAGGCGCCGTTGCCGCGATCGGGAAGGCGCCGGCCAAGATCGTGATCGTGACGCCGAAGGACCGCGAGCAGATGCTCTTCCATCTGTCCTTGCGCGACGCCTTTGCCCTGATGCCGTCAACCCCGCTCAAGGTGCGCGACATGCGCAATGCGCGCGATCGGATCGAAGCCCGGCCGGAATCGTCGCGCTCGGCCGAAGACTGGCTGACGCTGGCCGAAATCCAGCTGCGGTTCGACGGGCGGTCCCAGGCCACGGCCGCCCTTCAACAGGCCCGACGCCTCAGCCTCAACCGGTCTCAAGCCGCACGCGCCTACCTCGTCGAAGCGCTGATTGCCGGTTCCGAAAGCCGCTACGGCGATGCGGCACAGCTGTTCGAAAAGGCAGCCCCGGGGCTTGACGCCGACCGCCGCTCCGTTGCGGCCTTCGGCGGCTATTTTGCACGCGCTCTCGCCGACCCGGACCGGATCGAGGAGCCACCGTCTCAGGCAACGGGTGCCTATGGCGCCTTCGCTGCCGCCTGGACCGCGGGCTTTCGCACCGACATTCGAGCAGCGATCGACACGATCAAGAAGGCGGAACGGCGATATCCGGACGATCCGTTCCTTCCAGCGGCCCGGGCGCAATTCGCGATGCTGCTCGACGATCGAGACGAAACGCGCGCTGGTATCGAAAAGGCGCTTGCGAACGACCCTGATGATCCGACCGCGCTGGAATCGCGCGCCAAGTATCGTTTGCTCATTGAAAACGACCGGGAGGGCGCGCTGACGGATCTTGAGCGGGCCCTGGAAATCACGCCGGGCGACCCCTCCCTCTGGAACTGGGTGGGCCTGGCAAAAAGCGAGCGGGGCGACAATCGCGGCGCCGAGAGAGCATTCCGGAAGGCCGTGGAACTCGATCCGGCCGATCCGCTCTACCATGCCAACCTGGCTTATCAGTACCTCGATGAAATGCGGCTTGCGGAAGCAAAGCGCGAGATCGATACGGCACTCGCGATCGACCCCTCCTTCGACCTCGTGCTGGTCGCACGCGGGCGATACCATTTGCAGAACGGCGACCTGGATAAGGCGCTCGACGACCTCTTGGCCGGTTCCACCGCCAACCCCGCCTATTCCAACGCGCAATTACTGCTGTCGGCGGCGCACTATGAAAAGGGCGACCGTATCCCGGCGGCGCAGGCTCTCGACAACGCCGACCGGCTCGACCCGAACGATCCCGTTGTCTCAACCGTGCGCACCGCGATTGCGATCGACGAATACGATTCCGATGCGGCGATCCGCTATGCGCAAGAAATCATGCGACGCACCCGGGCACGCGGCGGCGAAAGCGCGCCGCTCGGCGCCAATCAGGATGCCGGATCGACGCTCAACGACGCCTTCCGCCTGCAGGGGCTGAACGCCTGGGGGCAATATTACGGCGATGTGGTCTTCGATCCGTTCACGGGATCGAGCTATGTCGACCAGGCGATCCGCGGCAGCGTCAATCCGCTGTTCAACACCTATGATTTCGATGGCAGCCCCGTCGTCAACACCGCCAATCCGCAAAGCTTCTCCGCCTTCTTCCAGGGGCTGCTGATCGAGCCGCACATGCTGGCAAGCCGCGAGCGCACGGCCAATCTCGTCCAGCGGCCGTTTTTCGAGGCCGCGGTCGCAGGCGGCATCATCGCCGACAGCGACCATGAGGGCGGAATCGGCGAAGCGGAACTGCGCGGACTGACGTTCTCGCCCTTCCCGATCAGCGTCTACGGCAATCTGCATTGGGAGAAGCCGCGCGATACGATCGATATCGGCAATGGCCTGGCGGTCGAGCGTGAAGCACGCCTGCTTGGCGGCAATGGCTATGTGACGGCCTCCCCGACGCCGGATGACAGGGTCGTGGCCTATGCCAACTACGGCGATCTTGATGATAAACGCAGCATTTTCGATATCCCGGATCCCCGCGCGGCCCCTCTGAAGCTCGACGGGCTGAGCGACGACGATTCCTCGCGGCTACTCTCGGGCGTGGCGTGGAGCCATACCTTCGGATACCGCAACATCGCCAATGCCGCGTTCTTCTTCTCCGATCAGAATACCACGGAAAACGAGCGGATCCGGCTCACGGACCCGCGCTTTCCGGACCTTGCCACCAGCCGAAGCGAGGACAAGCAGAGAACATATATCGCCGCCATCAATCACCTTTACGGTGACGGCGATTTCACCTGGCGCTACGGCGTCGAAGGCGGCGTGGTAAAGTCATCGAGCGCGTTCGACATTTTTGACCCGCTGGGCGTCAGCACCGGCAGCAGCAATGCGCCCGTCATCGCGTCCGGTTCGACGTCCGCGACACAGACCGTCGCGAAGGCCTATATCGACACGATCTACGAAATCACGCCCGACCTGAAGACGGAAGGCGCCCTCTTTGCGCGCTACATCGAAGGCGTCAACGATGGCGATGTCAGGCTAGAGCCGAAAATTGGCATCGCCTGGGCGCCGGCTGAAGGGCATTGGCTGCGCGCGGCCGCCATGCGCGACGGTCTCAACTTCGACGTGGCCACCCTTGCGCCGATCGGCATCGTCGGGCTGCAGCCGAACCAGTTGCGCTTCGGCGCCGAAGGCTATGCCGATACGCTGGCATTGCGTTGGGACGCGGAATGGAACAGCTGGTTTTTCACCGCACTCGACTACCAGCACCAGGAGGTGCGGCAGCTCGCGCTCGACATTCCGCTTTCCACCACCAGCCTGGCCTATGCCAAGGTCGGGCTCGACCGGGTTGCCGCAACGGCGAACTTCGCCATTGGCCACGGCTTCGGCCTCTCGCTGACTGCGGCCCACACGGAAGCCGACGTCAAGGAGCACACCGGCAACCAGCCGGGAGAACTGCTGTTCGTGCCCGAAAACACCGCTCAGGCGGCGCTGACCTGGGTCAGCACGGCGAACGTCAAGACGACCGTTGCTGCCAACTATGTCGGCGCGCGACCCGGTGGTGGAAAAGACCTCGACGATTTCTGGACACTCGACGCGGCCTTGCAGTGGGAGCCGTTCGACAAGCAGATCGAGGTCGATCTGGCGGCCTTCAATCTGCTCGATGAAGACTTCGAAGTGCGCAATGGCCTGCCCGGCTGGGGACGAACGTTCAAGGGCACGATCAAAGTGCGGTTCTGATGGAGGAGCGCGTCACGGTGCAGGCATCGAGTGGTCGGTCCGGACAATGGGACAGCCCCCGTTTCCTGCAACGGCGGCTGAAGCTTCTCGCGCTCGCGGTGTTCGTCGCCATTGCGCTGTCGCTGGCGACCTTGACCAATGCCTGGCGGCTGAACGAGTTGCGCAGCTTCGACTACCTGTCGACCATCGACGGCCCGCCGCTGCCCGAGGACAGCCCGATCATCGTCGCGATCGACGAACCGTCGATGGCCGAAATCGGTCGCCAGTGGCCCTGGCCGCGCGCCCTGCATGCGCGCCTCATCGAGGCGCTGCGCAAGGCCGGCGCCCGCGCGATCGGAATCGACGTGATTTTTGCCGAGCCTTCGGCCGATCCCGCCAACGACGAGGCGTTGGAAAAGGCGCTCGGCGCGGACGTGGTTCTTGCCGGCGACCAGACGCTGGTGGAGGCGCCTCAGGCCGACCAGTTCGTGCGCACCGAGCCGCTCGCCCGCTTCATCGCAAAGGGCGCCTGGACCGGGATCGCCTCCGTCAGCCTCAGCGGTGACGGAACGTTGCGTGCCGTTCCCGACTACCCGGACGGCTTTGCCGCGGTGCTCGCGGCAATTGCCGGTGCGAAATCGCACGCACCGCCAAAGGACGCGCTGATCCAGGTCTTCGGACCGGCGCGGACCTATCCCACCGTCTCCTATTACCAGGCGCTCGACCCCGACAATTTCCTGCCCGAAGGCATGTTCGAGGACCGCGTCGTGCTCGTCGGTCTCAGCCTGCAGAATGCGCCATCGATCGCCGAAGGCGGGGCCGATGCCTTCACCACATCGGACACCGTGCATTCGAACAAGCTCGTTTCGGGCGTCGAGATGCAGGCGACCATCTACGACAATCTGGCCCATGAGCTTTTCATACAGCGCGCCGCGAGGCCCTATGTGGTTGCAGCCATTGCGCTGGCTGCGATGCTGGCGGCCTTCTCGGTGCTACGCACGACCGGCTGGCGCACTCTTGCCTATGGCGCCGTCGCCATCGGCCTCATCGTCGCCGCCAGCTATGCCGCGATGCGCCTTGGGCACGTCTTCCTGTCGCCGCTTGGGCCCGGGCTTGCGTTCCTTGCCGTGACTGCCGGCCAGGCCGGGCTCGACTATGCGGAGGAGCGCAGGAAGCGCCGAGAAATCACCCGCGCCTTCCAGCAGTACCTCTCCCCTGCCCTTGTCGAGCGTTTGGCGAAGGACCCGTCGCACCTCAGGCTCGGCGGCGAACGGCGCACGCTGTCGATCCTCTTTTGCGACATCCGGGGCTTTACGACCATTGCCGAGGAAATGAAGGAGGATCCGGAGCGATTGACGGCGCTGGTCAACCGGCTGCTGACGCCGCTTTCGGAAGCCGTGCTCGAACAGGGCGGCACCATCGACAAATATATCGGCGATTGCCTCATGGCCTTCTGGAACGCACCGCTCGACGATCCCGACCATGCCGTGCACGCCGTCGGGGCGGCGCTCGATATGCTTGCGCGGCTGGAACGGGTGAACCGGGAACTCGAGGATGAGGCAAAACGGGACCGCCGATCGGCCCAAACCCTGAGGATCGGCATCGGCATCAATACCGGCGAATGCGTCGTCGGCAACATGGGCTCGCACCAGCGCTTCGACTATTCGGCCCTTGGCGACGCCGTCAATCTGGCCTCCCGCCTCGAAGGCGCATCGAAGGACTACGGCATCTCCCTGCTCCTCGGTGAGGAGACCGCGCGTCTCGTCGAAAAGACCTTCCCGGTCGCCGAACTCGATCGCATCACCGTCAAGGGCCGCAGCGCCGTATCGCCGGTCTTCACTGTCGCCGTCGGCGCGAAGAAAGAAGCGCTCGAACGCCATCAGGCCTTCGTGCAGGCCAAGTATGACGGCACGCTTCGGGTGCATGACGTGGTGTTCGACCAGTTGAAGAGCGCCCTGCCGCCGCTCGCGCGCTACTACGAAAGGGAACGCTCCCGCCTCGATACGTCAAGGCGGGAGCCCAAGTGAACGAGCGAAAGTGACCGGGCGAAATCAGTCGCGCGGTCAGTGGAGCCCGCCGACGCCGAGCAACCGTTCGACGGCGTCGTGATCTCCCGCCAGCGCGTCCGGCGTTCCGGACCATGCGATCCGGCCGCGTTCGAGCACGATCACCCGGTCGGCAAAGTCGAGCGCGCTCTGGATGCGTTGTTCGACGAGCACGATCGTCATGTCGCCGGTCTTTGCCAGTTCGGCAAACGCCTTCATCAGTTCTTCGCAGATGACAGGCGCCAGGCCCTCCAAAGGTTCGTCGAGCAGCAGGATCGACGGACGGCCGAGGATGGAGCGTGCCGTTGACAGCATCTGCTGTTCGCCGCCGGAAAGCTGACTGCCGAGATTGCGCCGGCGCTCGAAGAGACGCGGAAACATGTCGTAGGCTTCCCGGATCGCGCTTTTCGGTCGGCTCTTGAGGCCGACGAACAGGTTCTCCTCGACGGTCAACGTCGGGAAGACGCAGCGCGCCTGCGGCACGAAGCCGAGGCCCTGCATGGCGCGCGCAGCGCTTGGCAACGCGGTTACGTCCGTCCCGCCCATGCGGATGCGGCCGTCATAGCGCCGCGTCTGGCCGGCAAGCGTCGCAAGCAACGTCGTCTTGCCCATGCCGTTGCGACCGAGCACGGCTAGGCGGGCGCCCGCCGGGACGGCAAAGGATACGCCTTCGAGCACCCGCGTCGGCCCATAGCCGGCGGACAGGTTTTCCACCTCAAGCGGCGTGGCTGGCATTGGCATAGCTCCCCAGATAGGCTTCCCGCACGCGCGGATCCTTCGTCACGTCGGACGGCGAACCGTCGAAGATGATCGCGCCGGCGGCCAGTACAACCACGCGCTTGGCAAAGCGAAAGACGAGATCCATGTCGTGCTCGATCATCAAAACGGCGAGATCGGCCGGCAGGTCGGCGAGCGCCTGCTCGATGCGACCGGTGTCGCTCTGCGGCACGCCGGCGGCGGGCTCGTCGAGCAGCAGCACCCGCGGCTTCAGCGCCAGCGCAACGGCGATTTCCAGCAAGCGTTGCTGACCGTAGGCGATCTCGCTAACCTTGCAATGCATCAGTTCCCGAAGCCCGAGCTTGCCGAGAAGGTCTTCCACCTCGGCCATGACATCGGGCATGCCGAGAAAATTGCCGAACAGGCGACCGGCGCGGCCGGTGCGTTGCAGGACGGCAAGCGCGACATGCTCGCAAGGCGTCATGTCGGCAAAGAGCCGCGTCACCTGGAACGAGCGCACAAGCCCGCGCCGCACCCGGCCGATGGCGTCGACACCGGTCACGGCCTCACCGTCAATGCGCACCTCGCCTGAATCCGGTTTGAGATTGCCGGTCACGAGATTGACGAAGGTCGTCTTGCCGGCGCCGTTCGGCCCGATCAGCGCGACCCGGTCGCCCGGCGCCATGCTGAGGCTGACGTCATTGGTGACCGCAAGCCCACCGAAGGCGCGTTTCAGACTGCGGACTTCAAAGATCGGCTGCATCACCGTGCCTCCTTGCGGCGGGCGAAGAACGCAGCCGCGGTGCCATAGATGCCCTTCGGCGCGAAGAGTACGACGGCGATCAAAAGCGCGCCGACCATCGTCAGCCAGTGGAAGGGATTGGCGGCTGAGACGACGTCCTCAAAGAACATGAAGACGACAGTGCCCGTGAGCGCGCCGAAGAGCGAGCCGGTACCGCCGAGCACCAGCATGACCAAGCTTTCGGCCGACATGGTGAAGGAGAGGCTGTCGAGCCCGACGACCTGGGTGGAGATCGCATTCAGCGCGCCGCCGACGCCGGCAACGGCACCGGATATGACGTACATCTTGGTCAGCGCGATCTTCGGCGACGCCCCCATCGAGCGGATGCGGATCGGATCTTCCTTGATGCCGCGGCACAGCATGCCGAAGGGCGAGCGCACGATCAGCCGCAGCACGACGAAGACAATAGCAAGCAGAGCGACGCCGAAGACATAGACCGTACGGCCCCAGAGGTCGAACTCGTAGAGGCCGAGAAGCGCCGTCGGCGCAATGCCGGAAAGCCCGTCGCTGCCGCCGGTCCACGACGAAGCCTTGTTGGCAAATTCGTGGAAGAGATGGATGAGCGCGATCGACAGCACCAATTGCGGTAGCCCATGGGCGCGCAGGATGACGACCCCGCAGACAAGCCCGGCGACCGCTCCGGCGACGATGCCGAAAGAGAGCATCGCCAGCGGATCGTTGATGCCGTAATGCGCCGAGGCGATGCCGGCCGCATAGGCGCCGGCGCCGAAGAGGGCCGCGTGCCCGAGCGTCGCGACACCGCAGTAACCGGTGACAAGGTCCAGCGACAACACCAGAAGCGCGGCGGCGATGATCCGGGTCAGGAGCGCCAGATTGTTGGGGAAGAGGAAGTACCCGATCACCGCGACCAGCAGGATCACCGCCAGTCCGATGAGGTCGCCGCCGCCGAACCGTCGGCGCACGGGAGCGGTCGCGAGCAAGTCGTTCGTCGTCGTCATGGTCATCCCTTGGCCCTCCCGGCGAGCCCGCGCGGGAAGACGCAGATGATCGCGATCACGGCCAGATAGAAGAAGAATTCGCCGAATTCCGGCATGAGATAACGGCCGGTCGTATCGATCGCGCCGAGCAGCAGGCAGGCGACGAGCGCGCCCGGGATCGAGCCGGCACCGCCGACGGAGACGACCACGAGGAATGTCACCATGTAGCGCAGCGCATAATAGGGTTCGACCGGCAGAAGTTCGGCGCCGACCACGCCGCCGAAGGCGGCAAGTCCGACGGCGACAGCAAAGCTCACCGCATAGACGATTTCCGTGCGCACCCCGAGGGCAGCCGCCATTGCCGCGTTGTCAACCGAGGCCCGCAGCTTGACGCCGAAGGCGGTCTTTTCGATCGCGTACCAGAGGCCGGCTGCAACCGCGAGGCCGCAGACGATCGCAAAGATGCGATGCGTGGCGATCGCCCGGAAACCGAGATCGACCGAGCCCTGCAGTTCGCCAGGCAGCGGCACCGTCTTCAGCGTCGGGCCGAAGACATAATTGGCAATGCCGATGATGCAGAACGTAATGCCGATGGTCATCAGCACCTGCGTCAGTTCCGGTGCGCCGTAGATCCGCCGGTAGAGCAGCCGCTCGATCGGCACGGCGATGATGATGGTGCCGAAGATCGCGAGCAGCACGGCAAAGCCATAGGCAAGACCGAGATCGCGGGCCGCGTAGGAGGCGATGTAGCCGCCGATCATGGCAAAGGCGCCGTGCGCGAGATTGACCACGCGCATCAAGCCCATGGTGACCGAAAGGCCGATGGAGATGACGAAGAGCACCATGCCGTAGGCAAGGGCGTCGATCGCAATGCTGAGGACGGTTTGCATGGGGCTATCCGTTGCCCTTTCTTCCAAATTTGGCTGCGCCGGATTCGGTGCGCATACTATGCGCGGAGCGGCAGTCAGGCGCCAGCATTCGCGGCGCCGCAGGCGCGCCGGTCGCTCAAAAGCAACCGGTCAACGCGCCATCGGTGTCGGTGGGCGCTCAGCACCCGCCGAAGTCGACTACTTCAGCGCAGCGAGGCCGGGGTCTCCCTGCTTCTCGAAGGTCTGGATTTCCTTGTTGTAATAGGTGCCGTCATCGGCCTTGGCGACTTCGCGCAGATAGATGTTCTGGGTGATGTGGCGCGATTCCGGATCGATCGTCACCGGACCGCGCGGGCTTACCCAGGAAAGGCCTTTGACGGCTTCCACGGCCTTTGCCGCATCCTGCTCGCCGCCGGTCGCCTCGATCATCTTGTAGATCACATGCATGCCGTCATAGGCGCCGACAGACGGGAAGGAGAGTTCGGCCGGGTTGCCGATCGCCTTGCTCGCAGCCTCGACGAAAGCCTTGTTCTCCGGCGAGTCGTGCGACACCGCATAGTGGAACGTCGTCTGGATGCCAAGCGCGGCCTCGCCGAGAGCAGGCAAATCGGATTCCTGCGTCAGGTCGCCGGGGGCAAAGAACTTGATGCCGCCGTCCTTAAGGCCGTTTTCTTTGAAAGCCTTGACGAAGCCGAGCGTCGTCGGGCCGGACGGCAAGAAGGCAAAGACGCCCTCGGCACCGGAATCCTTGATGCGCTGCATGATCGGCGAGAAGTCGTTGGTTGCGAGCGGCATGCGGATCGCTTCGACCACTTGCCCGCCGGCCGCTTCGAAGCCTGCCTTGAAGGCGTTTTCGGCATCGACGCCCGGGCCGTAGTCGCTGACGACGGAGATGACCTTGGAAACGCCCGCGTCCTTGGCAACCTTGGCGATCGGCGTCGAGGTCTGCCAGGTGGTGAACGAGGTGCGCACGACGAGCGGGCTCTTGGTGACGATCGCCGAGGTCGCCGCATTCATGATGACGAGCGGCACGTTCGCCTGGGTGAGCAGCGGTGTGACCGCCATGGCATCCGGGGTGAAGTAGAAGCCGGCGAGATACTGCACGCCTTCCTTGACCACCAGCTCCTGCGCCAGCGCCTTCGACTGGGCGGGATCGGCCTGTGGCACGTCGCGGTAGATGATCTCGATATCGTCGTCGCCGACCTTGCTGCCGTTCAGCGCCATATAGGCGTCGATGCCAGCCTTGAAGTTCTTGCCCTGCAGCGCGAAGGGGCCGGAGAACGGTCCGACGACACCGATCTTGATCGTGTCGGCATAGGCAGCACCGCTCATCGCCAAAGCCGCAACCGCAGCCAGAATCATCCGCTTCATTTTTCCTCCCTGAGATGCCGGCCACTCCCGAGCCCGCATCCTCGTCGCAAACGACTGTCAATTTGATGGTTGTCAGCTTGCCATGCCAAACGGTGATGTAAAAATGAAATATGGGGTGCCAATCATAATTTAGGGGTTATGTTTTGACACAGGTGGCGCCCCTCGACCAGCCGAGGCTACCGAAATCCCCAGCGCATGACACGCACGTTCCCGCACGCGCGCCAGCCGATTGCGATCAACAACAGGGAGCATAGCAAACGACACCGTGGCGGCGCGATCGCGGGTTCGCAGCCTATCGATGATGCCTATCTAGATCGGCGGGAGGTTTTCCGGCTGCGCCATGTCGATGAAGACCTGAACGCGCTTGGCTCGCAACTTGCCGGGCTCGTACTTCTTCAGCCACTCGCCCGTTTCATCGAGGAACAGACTGGCCCCGGCGCCCTCGGACGTCCCGACACGCGCTGCCTTGTCCCGGTCGGACTTCTTCTTTGCCGTCGTCTCTCGGACAGAGCGGAAATAATAGTGGTTGAACAGCCGGTTGAACTCCGTGAAGTAGATGTCGGCGGCGCGCCGATCGCCGCGGATGAGCAGCATGTTCTCGTCGTTGTCGTTGGTCGACGCGTCCGAGAAGTTCGCCGAACCGGTAACGACCATCGGATCCGCGCCCAGGGGATCAGCCAGCAGAAACTTCGAATGCACGTACGCGACGTGAGTGTTGAGCCCGAGCGCCCGCGCATTGGTTTCCCGCGCCCACTGATAGACCGGGTCGCGCAGATAGGAGCCCCAGGCCTGATAGACGTTCTGTCGCGCCGTGAGCGGAATGAACGGCTTCTTTGCCTTGGCCTTCGGCTGGTCGCGCTTTTCCAAGAGGAGGAAGAGGACCGGATGTGCGCCGGACTGGGCGCTGTTGTCGAGAAACGCCTGCTTGAAGCGGTCGTTGATCCCGAAGGCGAGCGTCACACCGCCATAGGAGCGAGCCTCGTCCAGCGCCTTCACATACATATCAAGGACAGCGCTTCCGGCACGCGGACTGAAGATCGGGGGTCACGCCGCCTGGAATATCCGCGGGCGCCTGCGGCACTTCGGCGAGGTCGGCGACCGCCTTGCGGAAGGCTTTTCGCTTTGCCCTGCTCGCGGCACCATTGTCGGTCTTTGCCGCGCCGGGATCGCCGGCGAGCAATTTCCAATAGCTTTCGAACGCCTTGGCGAGATCGGCGTCGCGGACCCAATGCCCGACATTGGTCTGGCCATGCACCCCGCCCATCGAGAGGTTCGTCGAGCCGGTCCAGACCTGCGGCTTTCGGCCCTCATCCTTGGGGAGCAGCACCATGAACTTGTTGCGTTGTATGTCGGCTGGATTGTTCTGCCGCCACCGTGCGATCGTCGCCTTCGGAAGCCCTACGGCGCGAACTAGTTCTTTGTTTTCCTCGCGCGGAAAGCTCTCGTGGAACTTGCCCTTCTTGTCGGTAAGGCATTTTCCTTCGCGTCGAGCACGAGCCTCACGTCCACGCCGCGCTCGAAGGCAGCCTTCAGCCTTTCCACGACGGGGCGATACCTGAATTCATAGAAGCAGCCGAGCAGGGTGTCGCCGGCTTCCGCCTCGTCGATGAAACGCAGCAGCGCTTCGTCGAGGTCCCGGCTCAACCATTGCAGCGCCTCGCGCGTCTTTTCGGGCGTTTCCAGCTTATCCGGCGGCTTGTTTCCGAAACGGCGTCGGTAGGCCTGGCTGCTCGCGACACCGCGGTTGAAGAAAACGTCGTGCGTCTCCTCACTGAAGAGTGGTTCGGTTTTGATACCGATTCTGATGGCAGGTGCTGACCGGCTGATGTTCTTCGCCATACCCGTCAGCGGATGGAAGTAATAGTCGTAACGCCGACCGGGCTTGGCCGTGAAGTCGTCCCAGACGAAACTCTGGACGGGATGGTCGTAGGTCAGGACGACGGTATCCTCGTTGGGATGGGAGATCACCGTCTCGAAGACCTTGAAGCCGTACATGTAGTACCGCTCACCTTCCGCGGGATCATGCCTCTCGACTGCAGAACCGAGAAGCCCGGTGGTGTCGGCGTTGCGATAGTCGATCGCGAACGAAACCGTATTGACCCCCGACACGGCAAAGACCTTGTACCCGCCAACCGCATCCGAAACGAAATGCATGCCTCCCTCCCGCGCGTGGTTGCGACAAGCATACTCGCTCAACTTCGAGGAATTACAACAGCGACAACTAAAAAGGAGCTTGATCGGCGAACTCCCGCGCCGCTGTCCAGTCGCAGCGGTTCCGGCTCGAAAACACCGCCACACTTGTTACTCCCGCTTGCCCTCTTGCGGTGTCAAGCTCTCCAGGACTGCAAGGCATCGGCCTTGCGTTGAGAAGCTTTGCTGAAACGAGGAGACACAGCACCATGACCCAGACAATCGACAAACGCGAGCCCGGACGCGCGGACGCCGAGCCGACGATGCAGAAGCCGGCGGTGGTTTCGGCGCAGGAATGGGAAGCAGCCCGACAGGAAATGCTGGTAAAGGAAAAGGCGCACACCCGCGCCCGCGATGCGTTGGCCGCCGAGCGTCGGCGGATGCCCTGGATGGCCGTGACCAAGAACTACGTGTTCGAGGGCCCCGACGGCAAGGCGAGCCTGCTTGATCTTTTTGCCGGTCGGCGCCAGTTGATCGTCTACCGCGCCTTCTACGAACCGGGCGTGCACGGCTGGCCCGATCACGGCTGCCGAGGCTGCTCGATGGTCGCCGACCAGGTCGCGCATCTGTCGCACCTCAACGCCCGCGACACGACCCTGGTCTTTGCCTCGCGCGCCCCGCAGGCGGACATTATCAAGCTGAAGGCGCGGATGGGCTGGACCATGCCCTGGTACACCATCACCGACAGCTTCGATGCCGATTTCGACGTGGGCGAGTGGCACGGCCACAATGTTTTCTTCCGCGACGGCGAACAGCTGTTTCGCACCTACCTCGTCAACAGCCGCGGCGACGAACAGATGGGCGGCACCTGGAACTATCTCGACATCACCCCGCTCGGCCGACAGGAAGTGTGGGAGGATTCGCCGGCCGGCTATCCGCAGACCCCGGCCTACAAGTGGTGGAACTGGAACGACAGCTACGTCGAAGGCGCTGCCCCCGACAAGAGATGGGTCGAAGTATCGGATGCCGGCGAGGCCGCTATGCGCGCTTCCGACACGAGCGCGAAGCCATGAGCTTCGGCGCCCGCTCCGGTGAGCGCGACGGGCGGGCGCCCTCCCTCGCCCGTTTGATAGCGGCGGGGTTGGCGCTTGCCGCCGCCCCCACCTTCGCCCTGATGGCCGTTCTTTCGAACATGGGAACCGCCGGTGCCGATTCGATGCTGTGCGGCGACGCCGGACAAACAGTGATCGGCGGAATGACCGCCATGTATCTGCTGATGGGCGCCTTTCACCTTCAGCCCTGGCTGAAACTGATCGACATCAGAAAGAGCTAAGCGATTGGTCTTCGCTCTCGGCGCCTGTCAGTTGCGGGCGTCGGGAGCTGAGAAATCATCCGGCGACATGCTATTGTCGCACGGCACGCAAAAGATGTGGAAACGCCGATGGGCATATGTCCCTGAAATCGGCGAGTGGGCATGCTGTCGAGTCGGAGAAGCAAGTGACTTCTCGGCTTGAAGTACGGAACGGTTCCACTAGGTAGATTTGGCAAGATATCCGGCACTTTTATCGGCCGGAGAGATCAGTCGCTTTCCACCTGTGACCGGATCCGTTCGGAAAATACAGCGAATCAGGAAGTTGACCTTGAGTGTTGCCGCCTCTCAACCGAACCCGACACGTTTCAAGCGCCGCCTGTTGCCTTTGGCAGGCGGCCTGCTGCTTTTCGTTACAGCCGCCGCGGCATCGCTCTACTACATGCGTGGAGCGAAGGAGCCTTCGTCGGAGATCGCAGCGATCGCCCCGACTGTGACCGGCGCCGAGGTCGACGCCGCGATGATGCAGTCGCCGAATTTCCAGATCCTCTTCAGCGACGGCGATCGCGGGCTGATGGTCTACGAGGGTTACGTCTATGTCGTGCGACTCGGCGACAAATTGCCGAATGGCCGCCGCATGATCGGATTCCAGAAACGGGACGGAAACTGGGCTGCGGTGACGCTTTGACAGCTTTCACCGCCTCCACATTGTGGATGTTAACGTTTTGTTAACGCTCGCTTGCAAGGCACGGGGAACCCCCATTTAGCCACGGTTGCCACCCAGGGCGAACTGGCGCAACTCTTTGTTAAAGAGTCGTGAATCAGTGCTTTGGATGGTGCAGAATGATTAACAAGAAGCTACAGGATGAGCTGGTCGAGCTCGACGAAAGCCCTGCGTTCGAAGGCCGTTCCGTCATGAGCGAACGCGCAGTTCAGGGCATTCCGCTCGCAATCGAAGCGGTCATCGGACGCGCCAAGCTGACGGTGTCGCAGATCTCGAAACTCCACCAGGACGACACGATCCATCTCGATCGCAACTTCGGCGAACCGGTGGAGCTCAAGGTCAACGGCATGGTCATCGGCCGCGGCGAGATCGTCTTCGACGAAGCCACCAACGCCATCGGCATCAAGATCATCGAAATCTCCCCGATCGGCGCCCAATAGGCTCCGCGGCGCAAGGCGGCTCATCGTCAGCGGAACTTGGCTTCGACGGCCAGCAAGGCTATGTCGGTAGTTCAACGACACGATCCGGTACGGGAGGAGCCTCATATGCTGATCGATGGAAAAGTCTTTATCGTTACCGGTGGCGGTTCGGGTCTGGGGGCGGCCGTCGCCCGGCGGCTGCATAGCGCGGGCGCCCGCGTGGTTCTCGCCGACGTCAACGCCGCAGCCGGCCAGCAGATGGCCGGCGAACTCGGCAGCAATGCGCTTTTCCAGAAGACGGATGTCACCAGCGAGGCGGATGGCGCCGCCGCCGTGGCAGCGGCTCTCGATCGGTTCGGACAGCTGCACGGGCTGATAAACTGTGCCGGCATCGCGCCGGGGGAAAAGGTGCTCGGGCGCGACGGTCCGCACCGGCTTGACAGCTTTTCGCGCGCGGTCGCGATCAACCTCGTCGGCACCTTCAACATGCTGCGGCTCGCCTCCGAAGCGATCCAGCGCGAAGAGCCCGGCGAAGATGGCGAGCGCGGGGTGATCGTCAACACCGCCTCGGTTGCCGCCTTCGACGGACAGATCGGCCAGGCCGCCTATGCCGCTTCCAAGGGCGGCGTCGTCTCGATGACGCTGCCGATTGCCCGCGAACTCGCGCGCTACGGTATCCGCGTCGTCGCCATTGCGCCTGGCATCTTCGAAACGCCGATGATGTCCGGCATGCCGCAGGAAGTACAGGATTCGCTCGGCAAGAGCGTGCCCTTCCCGCAGCGCCTCGGCAAACCGGACGAATTCGCGGCACTCGTCCAGCACATCTGCGAAAACCGCATGCTGAACGGCGAGGTCATCCGGCTCGACGGCGCCCTGCGCATGGGCGCCCGCTGACACGATTGGAGTTGGCCGCGCCCGTCGACGGGCGTGCGCCAGGCCGTTGCCCTGACAGGATCAGGCGGCCCGAGCGGCCGGCTTGACCACATAGGCACACCGTCGCGCGCCGGCCAGGATATGCTCGGCGCGCTCGACTTCGACGCCAGGGCCGAGCACCGCGCGGAACACGCTCAGTTCTGCCCGGCAAAAGCCCTGGCAGCTGGTCGCGGCAGCGCAGATCGGACAATGGTTCTCGACGAACAGCAGCGTACCGTCGCCCGGATCCTCGCAAGCCGCCATATAACCTTCCTGCGACCGCAGTCGAACGAGCACGTCGACCCGTTCGCGCAGGCTCTCTTTCTCTACCATCGCCGCACGATAGTTCTGACGGGTCTCGTCCTCGCGGGCGGCGATCAGCCGGTCGATCGCCTCCTCGCCAAGCGTCTGCCGGATGGTGCGCAAGAGCTGGACGGTCAGCTCCGCATGCGTATCGGGAAACTCCGCGTGGCCGGCAGCCGTCAGCCCCCAGAATTGCGAGGGCCGACCAACGCCTTTCGCCTCCGACCACGACGTGGCGAGCCCGTCCTCGGCGAGACGCACGAGCTGCTGGCGCACGGCCTCTCCGGTGATCGCCAGGCGTTTGCCGAGCGCGGCCGCGGTCTGCGGCCCGTGAAGCTTGAGGGCCAGCATGATGCGCTCGCCCGGGGTGCGGCCGGCGCTTTGCTCTGGATTTAACAAGGGATCGCTTGACATATTCCCGCGCGCAGATTTACAAAGAATTGTCTTGCTAAATACACTCTCTTCCGTTCGCCGACAAGTGATCCATCGAGAGTGCCCCGCCCGCAAAGGATTTGACCATGGCCTTCGAACTTCCCGCCCTTCCCTACGCCGCCACAGCACTCTCGGAAAACGGCATGAGCGCCGAGACGATCGAGTTTCACCACGGCAAGCATCACCAGGCCTATGTCACGGCGCTGAACGGCTTCGTCGAGAAGGATGCCTCGCTTGCAGGCCTGTCGCTGGAAGAGATCATTCGCCTCAGCCATGGCAAGGCGGAACTCGCACCGGTCTTCAACAATGCCGGCCAGCACTGGAACCACATCCTGTTCTGGAACAACCTTTCGCCGAAGGGCGGCCAGATCCCCGGCGCGCTCGAAAAGAAGATCACCGAAGATTTCGGCAGCGTCGCTGCCTTCAAGGATGCCTTCAAGGCAGCCGCCACCGGCCAGTTCGGTTCGGGCTGGGCCTGGCTGGTACTCGGCCAGGACGGCAAGTTGAAAGTGACGAAGACCGCCAATGGCTCCAACCCGGTCGCGACCAACGAGGGCAAGGCGCTGCTCGGCCTCGATGTCTGGGAACACGCCTATTACATCGACTACCGCAACCGTCGCCCGGACTACGCCTCGAACTTCCTCGACAAGCTTGCCAACTACGAGTTTGCCGAAGCGGAACTTACGTCCGCCTGACCGACTGAAGCACGCCGCGGACTGGAAAGAGTTCGCGCGCCGATCGGTCGAAGAGTTGCAGCAGCCGCTCGCCCCCGCCTTGAGCTCAGGCTTCTGCAAATCCCGTGGCGTCTCCCCGCCGCCACGGGCTATTTCATCTTGGAAGAAGCCCCATGCGCCAGACACCTCCGCCCTCCCTTGACATCGACGCCCATGCGGCCCTCGCCGTGTCGAAACCGGAGTTCGCCGATACCCTGTCGCATCTCGCCGCGACCGTCTGCGTGGCGAGCGCCGGCAAGGGTGCCGACAGTCTTGGCCGGACGGTGACGGCAACCTTCTCGCTCTCCGCCAACCCGCCCTCGATCGTCGTTTCGATCAAGGCGGACAGTCCGCTTGCCGCGCTGATTGCCGCCGAGCGGGGGTTTTCACTTGCCATGCTGGCTGAGGGCCAGGAACTGATCGCAGATGCCTTTGCCGGCAAGATCGAAGCATCGAAGCGCTATCTCGTCGGCATCTGGGCGGACTGGCCAAGCGGACGGCCAAGGCTGCTCGGCGCGGCTGCCACGCTCGACTGCCTGCTCAGCGCTTCGGTCGAGGTGGGCGACCATATGTTGTTCGTGGGAACAATTGTCGCAACCGAGACATCTGCCCATGCCGACCCCTTGATCTGGGGCCGCCGCCGGTATCAGTCTCTCGACAGGACGAGATCGCTGCCGACGCTGGCGAGCAATGGGCATGCGCCCCTGAGCCCAAGCAAGCCTGCGGCTTGAACCGGCGATCGCCGAGGAGGAAGCCATGCGGCAAGTGCTCGAAAAGCTCTTACAGGACGGCAAGGACGACGCCCTTTTACGCTTCACGCTCGGCAGCATCTGCCTCCAGGAGGCGGACTTAGATACGGCCTTGGCCCATGTCGAGCGGGCGCTCGCCTTCGATCCGGACTATTCGGCAGCATGGAAGCTGCGCGGGGCGATCCTCCTCAAGCTCGGCCGCCACCAGGAGGCGATTGCGGTCTGGCGCGAGGGCCGTACGGTCGCCGAGCGGAAGGGCGATCTGCAGGCGGCAAAGGAAATCGGCGTCTTCCTGAAACGCCTCGAGCGCCAGTGTCTCGCCGCCAACGGAAACGAATAGCCGGCCCTCGATTAGGATGGAGGCCCGGCAGGCCATGCCGAGCCTAGAGGTATCGCCAGCGATCAGTTCACCGGAAGACCGAGGGCAGCCAGAGTGACAGCGCCGGAATGTAGGTGACCGCCATCAGCACCGCGATGCTGGCGCCGAAGAACGGCCAGATCGTGCGCATCGCTTCGCGAATGGTAATCCCGCCGACAGCGCAGCCGACGAAGAGCACGGTTCCAACCGGCGGCGTGTTGAGTCCGATGCCGGCGTTCAGGATCATCACTACCCCGAAATGCACCGGATCGATGCCGAAGGCCTTGACCACGGGCAACAGCACCGGCGTGCAGATGATCACCATCGGCGCCATGTCCATGAAGGTGCCGAGGATCAAAAGGATGATGTTGATGACGAGCAGCACGATGATCGGGTTTTCCGAGATCGCGCCGATGCCGCTGATCATCAGTGCCTGCACCTGCAGAAAGGCCATCAGCCAGCCGAAGGACGCCGCCATGCCGATAACGAGCAGCACCATGGCCGTCGTGCGCACCGCCCCCATCAACGCTTCGACGAAGCCGGCCCAGTTGAGTTCGCGATAGACCAGCATGGCGACGAGGAAGGCATAAAGCACGGCAATGCACGAGCTTTCCGTGGCAGTGAAGACGCCGGAACGCACGCCGCCGAAGATGATGCCGATCAGCACGATGCCGGGGAACGAGGCGAGCAGGTAGTAGAAGACCTTGGCAAAGCCCGGAAACGGTTCGGACGGATAGCCCCGGCGCCTGGCAACGACATAGGCCGTCACCATCAGCGCAAGCGCGAGCAAGAGCCCCGGGATGATGCCGGCGGTAAAGAGATCGGCGACCGAAACATTGCCGCCGGCGGCGATCGAATAGAGGATCATGTTGTGCGACGGTGGAACCATCAGCGCGATGATCGCCGCATTGACCGTGACGTTGACGGCATAGTCGCGGTCATAGCCGCGCTTGGCCATCTGCGGGATCATCAGGCCGCCGACCGCCGAGGCGTCGGCGACCGCCGAGCCGGAAATGCCGCCGAAAAGCGTCGAGGCCACGATGTTGACCTGGCCGAGGCCGCCGCGCAGGTGGCCGACGAGCCCGGCGGCAAACTGGATCAGCCGGTTGGCGATGCCGCCGCGCACCATCAGGTCGCCGGCAAAGATGAAGAACGGGATTGCCATCATGGCAAAGACGTTCATGCCCGAATTCAGCTGCTGGAACACCACCACCGGCGGCAGGCCGAGATAGAGCACGGTCGCGAACGAAGCGATGCCGAGGCAGAAGGCGATCGGCATGCCGATGAGCATCAGGAGGGTAAAGACCCCGAAGAGGATAGTGTAAGCCATTCAGGCCATCTCCTGCACGACGACATCGGCCGCGAGTTCCACGCCGAGAAACTGGTCGAGAAAGCGCTCCGCCGCAAAAAGGGCGATCATCGCGCCGCCGACGATGAGCGGGAAAAAGTCGACGCCGCCTGGCCATCCGAGAACCGGAATGGTCGCCGTCCAGGTGCCGGCCGAAAGGAGCAGGCCGTAGTAGGCCATCGCCAGCCCGAAGACGACGATCAGCCCGAGGCTCGCCAGATCCATGGCCAGCTGCACCGACGGCTTCATCACGTGTCGGACGACATCGAGGCCGAGATGCACGCTTTCGCGCACGCCGACGGCAGCACCGAGCATGATGAACCAGGCCATGAGATGGAGAGCCAGGGGCTCCGACCAACTCGGCGAGTCGTTCAGGATGTAGCGGGCAAAGACCTGCCAGCCGACGATCAGGGTCATTGCGACCATGCCGATGCCGGCGATGTAGAGCGAAGCGCGGCTCAGCGCGCCTAGAAACGGACGTATCGTCCGCATGAAACGACGCATGTGTCTTCCTCCTCCGCAAGGGCGATCCGGTGAACAGTTGCGAAGGCCGGCCCCGATCCCGGAGCCGGCCTCACCGCTGTCACTTGACCGCCTTCACCCTTTCGAGAAGGTCTTTCAGCTTCGGGTCGCTGACGAACTGGTCGTAGACCGGCCCCATGGCGGCTGCGAACTCCTCCTTGTTGACCTTGATCACGTTCGCACCGGCAGCGCGAACCTTCTCCTCGGAAGCCTTTTCGCGCGCGCTCCAAAGCTCGCGCATCTTGCCGACACTGTCCTTGGCCGCCTGGCGGAGCAGTGTCTGGTCTTCAGGGGAAAGCTTGTCCCAGCTCATCTTGGAAATGACGAGGATTTCCGGATTGAGGGAGTGTTCGGTCAGCGAATAATTCTTAGCCACCTCGAAATGACGGGCGGATTCGTAGGACGGCCAATTGTTCTCGGCACCATCGACGACGCCCGTCTCGAGCGAAGAATAGACCTCGCCCATCGGCATCGGCGTCGGATTGGCGCCGAAGGCCTGCATCATCGCGATCCAGAGATCGGACTGCTGCACGCGGATCTTCAGGCCCTTGAGATCGGCGAGTTTCTCGATCGGCTTCTTGGTCGTGTAGAAGGAGCGGGCGCCGCTATCGTAGAAGGCAAGACCGATCAGCCCGTGCGGCTCGAAGGCGGCCAGGATCTCGTCGCCGATCGGACCATCGACGGTCTTGTGCATATGCTCCGTCGAGCGGAACAGGAACGGCATGCCCAGCACCATCGTCTCCTTGACGAGGTTGTTGAAGGGTGCTGCGTTGACGCGGTTCATGTCGATGACGCCGAAGCGGGTCTGTTCGATCGTGTCCTTCTCGCCGCCGAGAACGCCGTTGTTCATGACCTCGATCTTGATTCGGCCGTTGGTGCGCTCGGAGAGCAATTGCCCCATGTATTTGACCGCATCGACGGTCGGGTAGCCATCCGGATGGATGTCGGCCGAACGCAGGGTGATTTCCTGCGCCTGCGCCGCTGTGCCGGCAAACGCCAGCGCCATGGCGACGCAAAGCATGCTTGCAATTTTCTTCATGTTTTCCTCCTCCTCTAGTCGTGCTTCGGCCTCTCCCAAGACCGAGTTTCCGCCCATCCGGGCCGGCATGCGAAATCTCCATGTCCTGGGTTCCACGGGCGCCTCCCAGCACCCGCGGCAACTACGTCGCGGCGAAGGCCGGCAGCTTGAACAGGCGTTCCGGGTTCTCGACGAGAGCCAGATGTCTGGACCGGTCGTCGGCAAGCCAGCCGAGCACGAGGTCTGCCAGCCGTGCATCGTCGGGATAGTCTTCCGTCTTGCGGATCATGTTGTGCGGCCAGTTCGAGCCCCAGACGATCCGCTCCGGCGCATGCGCGGCAATCTTCCTGGAGACGGCGGCCACATCCTGATAGGGCCACCCGTCGCGCGAACTCTCGTAGACGCCGGCGAACTTGAACCAGACATTGCCGCGATCGATCAGCGTCAAGAGAGCCGCAATCTCCGGCCCATCCGGATCGACACCGGCGAAGAACTTGCCGTGATGATCGAACACCCAGCGCGAGCGGATGCGCGCCAGCCGCGGCAGATGGTCGAGCAGCCGGTTGCCGTCGAACTGTACGGCGATCATCCAGTCCGCGGCATATGCCCGCGCATCGACCGCCTCCAATGCATCGAGCCCCACCGCCCCACCAGGCAGATCCATGATACGGGCGCCGACAACACCCGCTTCGCTAAGCGCGCCCATATCCACGTCCGACGTGGTTTCGTCGATGACGGCGACACCGCGGGCGACATCGCCCATTTCGGCGAGGCAAGCGAGCAGGTTGGCGTTGTCCTTCTGATGGGCGTTGCCCTGGGTGATGATCACCCTGTTTATGCCGAGCCAGTCCATGACCTGGCGGTAGGCCGCAGCATCCGGCAACGGCTCGGCCGGCAAGGGCGGCCCTCCGGCAAGCGACGGAAACCCCGAGAGATACATGTGCATCTGCGCGTCGACCGTGCCCTTCGGCAGGCGCGGTTCAGGCGGGCGGCCGGTCAGGGTTCGCTCGATCATTGTGCGCTCTCGGGCATCTTGAACTGGGCGAGTGCGTCGCGGTCGATCTCGATGCCAAGGCCGGGCGCGTCGGGGATGGCAACGACACCGCCCACCGCCTCGATCGGCGTCTTCAGCACCGCCTGGCGGAATGGGTTTTCCGTCCGGTCGAACTCCAGGATCGGCTCGATGGGATTGACCCGCACCGGATCCGGCGTCATCGCCGCCATGAACTGCAACGCGGCAGCGATGTGCACGCCGGTGCCCCAGACATGCGGCACGATGCGCACGCCGTGCAGCGTCGCAAGGCTTGCGATCTTCGCCATTTCGGAAAAACCACCGCAGCCGCAGAGGTCCGGCTGCAGGATATCGACGGCGCGGCTTTCGATCGCCGGCCACATGCCGTAGCGCGTGTGCCAGGTCTCGCCGCCGGCAACCGGGATCGGCTGGCCCGCCCTGACCTCGCGATAGGCGGAAAGCTGTTCCGGTACGACCGGCTCCTCGAACCAGTCGATGTCGTAGTCGGCGGCCGCCCTGCCAAGCCGGATCGCCTCGGTGACGGTGTAGCCATGGTTGGCGTCGATCATCAGCCGCATCTCGTCGCCGATCGCCTCACGCACCGCCCGGATGACCCGCAGGTCTTCGTCGATGCCAAAGCCGATCTTGATCTTGCAGGCGTGGAACCCTTGCGCCCGGCGTTCCGCCATCTCCAGCGCATTGTCGGAAACCCGGTCGACGCCGTCGCGCTTGAAGCTGCCGGTCGCATAGGCCCGCACGCTCTCGCGCCAGCGCCCGCCAAGCAGCATGGAGACCGAGGCGCGGTAGTGTTTGCCCTTGATGTCCCAGAGCGCGATGTCGATGCCGGACAGCGCCGTGATCGCAAGCCCGCGCTGGCCTTGATCGCGCAGCGCATTGTAGAGGATCGCCCAGAGCTTTTCCGTCTGGCGCGGGTCCTGGCCGATCAGCCAAGGCGTATAGGCGGCCACCACCGCCGCGTTCGGCCGCGCCGGCCCGAGGCATTCGCCCCAACCGATCGTGCCGTCGTCGCATTCGATCTCGACCAGCACATGGGCGCGACGGTCAAAACGCATGGAGGCGCTTTCGAACGGTACGGCCAGCCGATGTTCGAGAAGATGGGTACGGACGGCGACGATCTTCATGGGCTATCCTCGCAATACGCTCATTTCCGACGCTTGTTCGCACCGATGAGCGCGTCGAGCATGGCGACTTCCTCCTCGGTCAGGTCTTTCAGCGGCGCACGCACCGGACCGGCATCAAAACCCTGCAGCCGCACGCCGGCCTTGATCGCCGAGACAGCATAGCCCTTGGCGCGGTTGCGGATGGCCATGAACGGATAGAAGAACTCGTTGAGGATGCGCTCGCAGGTGGCGCGCTCGCCGGCGCGAAGCGCGGCATAGAATTCATTGGCAAGGCCCGGCACGAAGTTGAAGACGGCCGAGGAATAGGTGGTGAAGCCGGCACCGAGATAGGCCTCGGCAAACAGTTCCGCCGTCGGCATGCCGCCGAGATACATCAGCCGGTCGCCCATCTTGGCGGTGACCTGGCGCACCAGCCCGATATCGCCGGTGCCATCCTTGAAGCCGATCAGGTTCGGGCATTCGTCGCAGAGCCGCGCCAGCGTGTCGGCCTGCAACACCGCGTTGTCGCGGTTATAGACCATGACGCCGATGCCGACCGACTGGCAGATCGTCTTCACATGGGCGTAAAGCCCTTCCTGCGGCGCATCGATCAGATAATGCGGCAGAAGCAGGATGCCGTCGGCGCCGACGCGCTCGACCGAGCGGGCGATCTCGACCGCCATCTCGGTGCCATAGCCGCAGCCCGATACGATCGCCGTGTCATCGGCAACATCCTTGGCCGCCCGGACGATGCCGGGGATCTCGTCCGGCTTCAGCGAAAAGAACTCGCCGGTGCCGCCGGCGGCAAACAGCACCGGCGCCTTGTAACCGGCCAGCCACTCGACATGCGCCCGGTAGCTGTCGGGCGCAAAACGACCCTCCGCATCGAAATGCGTCACCGGGAACGAAAGCAGGCCCGATCCAAGTGCGGCCTTGATTTGCTCAGGGGTCATTTCGTGCGGGCCCTCCCTCAAACTCGACAAGATCTACTAAGCAAGTCATCACACGCATGTCAATATGTCATAATACAAGTCATCATATGAGATATCGAGATTTCCCTCGGCCGTTGACCGATGAAGAACTTCGCTTGACGTGCAATTCTGCGCAAATCTCGAAACACCGACTGAACACCTGCCCCGATGAGCGTTGCAATATAGATATATTATATGTTAGCGGTTGTCATATGACATGCAAAGTTAGCACTCGCCGAGAGCGTTGGCGCCGGCGTGAGGGAGGACAGGCGATGGAACGACTTCTGATCACCGGCGCAGCGGGCCAGTTGGGCCGCGTCATGCGCCAAATGCTGGCCCCGATGGCAAGGACGATCCGCCTGTCAGACCGCGCACCGCTCGATTCGCCGGGTGAAAACGAGGAATGCGTTCAGTGCGACCTGGCAGACCGCGGCGCCGTCAACGAGCTTGTCGCCGGCTGTGACGCGATCGTGCATCTGGGCGGCATCTCGGTCGAACGCCCCTTCTCGGAAATCCTCGACGGCAACATTCTCGGCCTCTACAATCTCTATGAGGCGGCGCGCGCCAACAACAGGCCGCGCATCCTCTTTGCCAGCACCAACCACACGATCGGCTACTATCCGCAAGGCGAACGGCTCGGCCCGAACGCGCCCTATCGGCCCGACGGGCTCTACGGCGTATCGAAGTGCTTCGGCGAAGCGCTGGCGCGCATGTATTTCGAGAAGTTCGGCCAGGAGACCGCCCTGGTCCGCATCGGCTCCTGCCTGCCCGAGCCCGTCAACTACCGCATGCTCTCCACCTGGCTTTCCCATCAAGACTTCGTATCGCTCGTCGAGGCCGTCTTCCGTGTGCCGGTTCTCGGTTGCCCGGTCATCTGGGGCGCATCGGCCAACGACGCCGGCTGGTGGGACAATTCGCATGTTTCCTGGCTCGGCTGGCGCCCGAAGGACAATGCCGAGGTGTTCCGTCAGAAGATCGCTGAAAACACCCCCAAACCGCAGCCAGGAGATAGTCTCGTGCGTTATCAGGGCGGCGCCTTCGTCGATGATCCGATTTATTGAGACATCGCCCCTGGTTCCGGCGCATTGCAGCCAGCCATGGATTGCGCCCTCGATTGGCAATGGCGTATCCAGACACACAACATCCAAGTCGCAGAAACGGCCAAACCCATGAGCAACGTCACCGCCCCCGACACACCCGCCCCTCAAGGCAAGACGCTGGTGGCCAAGGTGACGGACGCCCTCAGCGGCCAGATCGGCACCGGGCATTACAAGCCGGGGGACCGCCTGCCTTCGGAAGCGCAACTGACCCAGGAGTTCGGCGTGAGCCGCACAGTGGTGCGCGAAGCGATCGCGGCACTGCGCTCCGGCGGGCTTGTCGAAGCGCGGCATGGCATCGGCGTTTTCGTGCTGGAACCTGCACCTTCGACCCCTCTGCCGTTCCACGGCATCGATCTTGCGCGCGTCTCCTCGCTGATTGAGATGCTGGAATTGCGAACCGCCGTCGAGGGCGATGCCGCAGCGCTTGCCGCCCTTCGCCGCTCACCGGCCCAGGAAGAAAAGATCGCCGAAGCCTTCGACAGCTTCTGCGCCAGTGCAGCGGAGGGACGGCCAACGGCGGAGGCCGATTTCAACTTCCATCTGGCAATCGCCCAGGCAACGAACAACCCGCGCTTCAGCGAGTTCCTCCAGATGCTGGGCACGGCGCTCATCCCCCGGCGCGCGGTTTCAGAGAGCGGCGAGGAAACCGTTCTGGCGTCGGCTGAACTGTCGCGATTGATCGCGGAGCACGAGGCCATCCTCATCGCCATCCAGGATGGAGACGAAGACGGGGCACGCAGCGCCATGCGACAGCACCTCAAGAACAGCCAGGTGCGCTACCGTTCGATGTTGCGCGCGGCCCGCTGAAGGAACCGGCCGCGAGCCCGCTCAGGCGCGGCCGAGCCTGCGTATGTTGCCGACGAGTTCGCCAGCCAGACGAAGCGCCGCCGCCGTCGCACCGGCCATCTGCGGCATGATCAGCCATTCCAGTGTCCAGGCGGCGCCGGAGCGTTCCTGCTCGTGGACGAGCGCATGGTGCATGCCGGAAAGCTGGGTCGCGTTGAACCGCGCGAGCGCCACCAGAACCTCTGCGGCCACCGGGTTCTGCTTGTGCGGCATGGCCGACGAACCGCCCCCGCCCGCAAGTTCGATCTCGTCGCCCTGCTGCGCCATCAAAGCGACGTCCTGACCGAACTTGCCGAGGCTGCCTGTGATCAGCGACAGCGCGTTGGCGAAATCCGCCACCTCCGAGCGCTGGCTGTGCCATTGCGGAAAGTCGGCAAGGCCGAGCTCCTCGGCAAGTGTCGCGCGCACGTCGTCTGCGCGGTCCCCGAGCTTCTCCAGCGTGCCCGCGGCACCGCCGAACTGAACGGCGAAGAGATCGCGGTCCATGGCTTCCAGCCGGTCCTTGTGATCGAGCAGCGGCTCGATCCAGCTGCGCAGCCGGTCCGACACCGTTATCGGGATCGCCGCCTGCATGCGCGTGCGCCCCATAAGGAGGCGCTCGCCCCATTCGTTGTCGCACTCCTCGAGCACCGTGACGATGCTGCCGAGCCGGACGGCGAAAAGCTCGGCGACCGCCTTCATCCGCAGCATCAGGCTGGTGTCGATGACATCCTGGCTGGTGGCGCCATAATGCACATGGTCCGCCGCCTCGCCGCCGACGATCGCCCGCAACTGCCGCACGAGTTCCGGAACCACCACCCCATCCGCCGCCACCGCCCGCCGCAGCGCACTGACATCGGGCGAGAAGGCACGGCAGGCCTCGGTGATCCGGTCGGCAGCCTTGGCCGGGATGATGCCGTGCACGGCCTCGGCCCGCGCGAGCGCCGCCTCGAAGGCGAGCATCGCATGGATATCGGCGGAGGCCGAGAACTCGGCGGCAACCGCCTCATCCCCCAGCAACCCGGAGAGATAAGGGTGGTCGAAGGCGGAATAGGTCATGATTTCCCCGTTTCTGGTCGCGGATGCGGCTCGCCGAACGAAATGCCACCTGCTGCCCGAAGCGCCAACCGTGCGGCGCTCGGTGTCCAGGCGTGACATTCCTGTTCAGATGTCGAGGAAGACGGTTTCCTTCTCACCCTGCAGGTGAATGTCGAAGACATAATTAGGCGCCGTTCCGGTCGCGACAAGCGTGGCGACGCGATGGCGATGCTCGATGCGCGCAAGCAGCGGGTCGGCGGCGTTGGCTTCCGCCTCGTCCGGGAAATACATCCGGGTGTGAAGCCCCACATTAATGCCGCGCGCCACGATCCAGAAGGTGATGTGGGGTGCCATCTGCCGGTCGTGGCTGTAGGGAACCTGCCCAGGCTTGATCGTCTCGAAGGAAAAGACCCCGTCGTCGGCACCGGTTGAACAGCGCCCCCAACCGGCGAAGTTGGCGTCGGCAGAACCGCGTATCTCGGTCGGCGAATTGTAGAGCCCGGCGGCGTCCGCCTGCCAGATCTCGACGAGCGCGTCCTTCAGCGGCGCGCCGGCGCCGTCGATCACCCGTCCGGTGATCGTGATGCGCTCGCCACGCGTCTCGCCGTTCACCATCCGCGATCCGAGGTCGGCCTCGTAGACGCCGCCAATGCCGCAAAAGTTCGGGGTGAGACCGATATGCACATAGGGACCGGCCGTCTGCGAGGGCGTCTCCTTGAGGTAGCCGAGTTGCTGAACCATCAGTTGCCCTCCATCCGGTTCTCGAACAGCGTCGAGCGGCGCCCCCGCAGCACGATGTCGAACTTGTAGGCTCGCGCGTCGAAGGGGATCGTGTTTGCCCAGTCGAGCGGGGCGATCAATTGTTCGACCGCCTGCCGGTCCGGGATGGTGTTGACGATCGGACACTTCCAGATCATCGGATCGCCCTCGAAATACATCTGGGTGATCAGCCGCTGCGCGAAGCCGTGGCCGAAGACCGAGAAATGGATATGCGCCGGGCGCCAGTCGTTGACGCCGTTCGGCCAGGGATAGGGGCCGGGCTTGATCGTGCGGAAAGCATAGCCCCCTTCCGCATCGGTGATCGTGCGGCCACAACCGCCGAAATTAGGATCGAGCGGCGCGAGATAGCTTTCCTTCTTGTGGCGGTAGCGACCTCCGGCATTGGCCTGCCAGAATTCGAGCAGCGCCCCGGGCACGGCGCGGCCGCGCTCGTCAAGCACCCGGCCATGCACGATGATGCGCTCGCCGATAGCACTCTCACCGGCCCTGGCGAAATTGTGGATGAGGTCGTTGTCGAGTTCGCCGATGATCGAATGCCCGAAGACCGGGCCGGTGATTTCCGAAATCGTCCCGTCGAGCGAAAGCAGCGCCTTCTGCGGCGATCGCAGCACCGAGGTCTTGTAGCCCGGCGTTAGCGCCGGTGCGTGCCACCCACGATCGCGCGGGAAAAAGGCGCCCGTCTCCGGTCTTCCGTTGGTTCTGTCGGACATCGCTTCCTCCCGTCAGGCCGCCGTGCCGGCATCGATCTCGGCAAAGACCTGCTTGGCGATCTTGATCGCATGATTGGCCGCCGGCACGCCGGCATAGATCGCCACGTGCAGCAGAGCCTCGCAGATATCCTCGCGCGTCGCGCCGGTGTTGGCGGTCGCGCGCACATGCATGGCGACCTCGTCGTCCTGGCCGAGGGCGGCGAGGAGGGCGATCGTCACGATCGAGCGCTCGCGCTTCGTCCAGGTTGGCCGCGACCAGACGTGACCCCACGCCGCTTCGGTAATCAGTTCCTGGAAGGGGCGGTCGAATTCGGTGGAAACCGACTGCGTCCGATCCACGTGATTGTCGCCGAGCACCGCACGGCGTGTGGCCATGCCCTGGCGATAGCGGTCGGAGGGCGCAGAAGCGTCACTCATGGGTCCTGTCTCCATGCATTGCAATTTCGAAGAAGGCGCGAAGCACCGCAGTCAAGGCTTCCGGGTTTTCGACGCAGGGAATGTGACCGGCATCGCGGATGACTTCGTAGCGCGCACCGGGAATGAGGCGGGCGGTGGCCAGCACCACATCCGGCGGCGTCGAGCCGTCCTGATCGCCGACAACGCAAAGCGTCGGCACGGCGATGCGCGCAGCCGCCTCGGTATAGTCGGCATCACGGATGGCGGCGCAGGTGGCGACGTAACCGGTCACCGGCTGTCTGACGAGCATGTTGCGGTAGCCGGAAAGGTCAGTGTTTTCCGGGCGGCGAAAGGCCGGCGTGAACCAGCGCTCGAGCACGCTGTCGGCGATCGACTCGATGCCCTTCTCCTCGACCGCTGCGATGCGCGCCGCCCAGCTCTCGGCCGTCCCGATCTTGTGCGCCGTGTCGCAGAGGACGAGCGCTCGCACCAGATCCGGCCGCCGCTGGTAGAGCGACTGCGCAATCAGGCCGCCGACCGAAAGGCCACAGATGATCGCCTGCCTGACCGCGAGCATGTCGAGCAGGCCGGCCAGGTCGTTGGCATGGTCCTCGATCGCGTAAGGGGCCGGGCCGATGTCCGAGAGACCGTGGCCGCGTTTGTCGTAGAGAACGATGGCGTAATCGCCGGCCAGCCGAACGATGACGTCGCGCCAGATGCGAAAATCCGTGCCGAGCGAATTGGCGAAAACCAGCACCGGCCGGTCGCCGGTGGCGCCGATCACCTGATAATGGATCGTGATGTCGTTGATACGGGCAAACTGCACGGGCTCTCTCCTCCGTCACCAAATTGGATATTTAATCTGGTTAGGTAAAATGATATTTCATGGCATTTCATTAACTTGAGGGTTATGAATTCCATGATCGACGCCCGGGTCAAGTTTCGCCATCTACAGACATTTGTCGAGGTCTCCCGGCAGAAGAGCGTGATGAAGGCGGCCGAGCTGCTGCATGTCAGCCAGCCGGCCGTGACCAAGACGATCCGCGAACTCGAAGAGGTGCTTGGCGTCGCGGTCTTCGAGCGCGACGGGCGCGGCATCAAGATAACCCGCTATGGCGAGGTCTTCCTGCGCCACGCCGGCGCGGCGCTAACGGCGCTTCGCCAAGGACTCGATTCTGTCTCGCAGGAGCGGTCCGGCGACGGCGTCCCGGTTCGCATCGGCGCGTTGCCGACGGTCTCGACGCGGATCATGCCGTACGCCATGACGCTGTTTCTCAAGGAGGAGACCGGCGCCCGCATCAAGATCGTCACCGGCGAGAACGCAGTCCTCCTCGAGCAGTTGCGCGTCGGCGATCTCGATCTGGTCGTCGGGCGGCTTGCGGCGCCGGAAAAGATGACCGGCTTTTCCTTCGAGCATCTTTATTCGGAACAGGTGGTCTTTGCCGTCAGGGCCGGGCATCCGCTGCTTGCCGGTGCGCATTCGACGTTCGCGCGGCTTGCGGATTTCCCGGTGCTGATGCCGACACGGGCCTCGATCATCCGGCCCTTCGTCGAACGCTTCCTGATCACCAACGGCATCGCCAGCCTGCCGAACCAGATCGAGACCGTGTCCGACGCCTTCGGCCGCGCCTTCGTGCGGGCGAGCGATGCGATCTGGATCATTTCCGCCGGCGTCGTCGCCGCCGATGTCGACGACGGCACGATCGCAATCCTGCCGATCGACACTAGCGAAACGAAAGGTCCTGTTGGCCTGACCATGCGCGCCGACGCAGCACCCACGCTCGCCCTCTCGCTTCTGATGCAGACCATTCGCGAGGCGGCGACGGCAGTCTCGGCCAAGCTCTAGGCGCGGGATCGACCTGCTGGATCGATAGGCGACGGCGAACCCGTCGCCTATCGATCCAGCAGGTCGACCGGGTGCCGTTATCTCGCAGCGGCAACCGGTCCCACATTCATAATTCGGCTGCTGCTCAACAGGCCGGCCGCCTGCACCAGCGGATAGCCGGCGGCTGCGATATCGGAATTGATCCGATGGAGGTCGCGTACGAGATCGATGAAGAGGGCATTGTCTCTCGCACCGGCCGCCGTCTCCACATGCTCACCACCAAGATGCCGCCGGACGATTTCGTCTTCCAGTTCGCGAAAACGGTCCTTTGGGCCGCGAGCCGCGATGCGGCCGCAACATCCCTGGACGAGAGAGCCGCCGGCAGCAGTCTCAACGAGGCCACAATCACCTCGGAGAGCGCCTCGATCGCCGCGCGCTGGCTCGCCGAAAACTGGATGTCCTGTTTTATCTTTGCCCGAATCCGATCGGCGAGGCTCAGCTTGATGACGTCGCCCGCATGTTCGAGATTGCTCGCAAACAACATGATCTCATGGGCCCTGCTCGTCTCTCCGGCCGGCAAGCCGTCCTGTGTCAATTGTCCGAGATAGGCGTGCACCGAGGCCATGTAGTTGCCGAGCCGCGCATCCACGGGCAACAGTTCCTTCAGGTTTTCGAGCCCGCCGGCCTGCAGCGACGTCAGCGCCATCCGGAACATGCGCTCCAGCAATTCGCTCATGCGGATCGTTTCGGTCGTCGCATTGCTGAGCGCGATTGCCGGCGTTTCCAGCGACATGCTGTCGAGATAACGCGGGGACGCCAGGGGATCGGCGGCGATCGGCGCTTGAGGAACCAACCGCTCCACAAGGCTGACGACGAAAGACGACAGCGGCAGGAACACGGCCGCGACCACTAGGTTGAAGGCAACGTGAAGGCCGACGGCGACGTGCAACGGATCCGTGGGTAGACGACCGGCAATGTCCACGATCTGCCGCACGAAGGGCAGCAGCGACACGGCCAGAAGACCGCGGCAGAAAAGATTGGCGATCGGCAGTTTGCGGGCGGATGGCGGCTGGTCGAGCGTGGCACTGACTGCCGGAAGGCCGCCGCCGAAATTGATCCCGAGGATGAGCGGGACAGCGCCTGCGACTTCGAGGCTGCCGTTCATCAGTAGCGAGGCAACGAGCAGGATGACGGCAAGCGTCGAATGAAACAGCCAGGCAAGCATCGCACCGACGAGGAAGCCGAGTACCGGTTCCGTCGCGACTGCCTGCAGGACGTCGTGGAAGAGCGTGGCTTCGCGCAACGGCGCCGTCGCCGACACGATCACCTTAAGCGCCATCAGCATCAGGCCGAGGCCCATCAGGATGCGGCCGGCGTTTCGCGGCCGGAATTCGCAGGACACGCTGAACGCGACATAGCCGGTCAGGAGAAACAGCGGAGCGAGCACGCCCGCCAGCGACGAGCCGGAGGCAAAGAGGCCGGAGACGAGCGCCGAGCCGATATCCGCCCCGAGCAGGACGGCAAGCCCGGTCTGGGCCGAAATCGCACCGGCGCCCGCGAGCCCGGCAACGATCAGCGCCATCGCCGTGGCGCTGCCGAGCACGGCGGTCGCAAGGACCCCGCCGCCGAAGGCGGTAAGCCGGTTCGACAGGCGCTCTTCGACAAAGCGCTGCAGCCGATCGCCCCAGCCGCGCATAACGCCGGTGCGCACCATGCGAACGCCCCACAGAAGCAGCGCCACGCCACCCAGAAGTTCCAGGATAACCAATGTTCCGGAGTTCATCTCATGCCCCTCGCCGCAAGTCTCAGTCGGCGACGAAATCGTCGGGTGCGACAGATCCGATGTTGTAGCCCTCGAGCTGCGCGGTCATGCTGCCGCGCCGCGGGAAATGCAGGATGGTCGCCGTGCCCGGCGTCACCGGAACGACGCGTGAGGGCGGAAGGTCGAGGAATTCGTGGCAGGCGGCGCGCACCACCCCACCATGGGCAACGACGAGCAGGTCCCCTTCGGTGCGGGACATCCAGTCGTGCACGCCTTCGGCAACACGGCCGCGGAAGGCGCCCCAGGTCTCGCCATTGGCCGGCGTGAAGGTACCGGCCCGCCAGGCGGCATATTCCTCCGGACGCTCGGCGATCAGGTCCGGCTTGCGCCGTCCCGTCCATTCGCCCATGTCCAGCTCACGGAAGCGCTCGTCGGTCGGTGCGTCCGGGTGACCGATGAGGGCGACCGTCTGCCGGGTGCGGCCGAGGTCCGAGGCGATGATGCGAACCGGCTTCAACGCCTTGGCGTAGGGGCGAAAGCGCCTGACCTGCGCGACCCCGCGCTCGGACAGAAGCGAGTTGTCCTGTCCCTGGAGGCGTTGTTCGGCGTTCCACTGGGTCTCGCCGTGGCGCATGAGGATGAGCCTCATTGTTGGATCCTTTCTCCGGTGGCGGCGAAAACCGCATCGGGTGTGCGAATGAAGGAAAGGGGGATCGGCTCCCCCGGCGTGGCGGTGAAGTAGCTGTCGGCCATCGCAGTGATGCGCAGTTCGCCGACCATGGCGGTCACCATGGTTCGGCCCGCGATCGGCGCCGCTTCGGCAAACCGGGCCGTAAGCGACGGCGCTCCTGCGACCGCGCCGACGCTCACGTCTTCGGCGCGGTAGAGCAGTTGCGCATCGTCGCGGCCGGCGGCCAGGGAAGCCGGAGCGAGCACCATATCGCCGAAGACGAGGCCGTCGCCGGCGCGGTGCACCGGTATCAGGTTTGCCGGCGGCGTGCCGAGGAACGTCGCAACGAACGTAGTCTGCGGGTTGCGCAGGAGATCGATCGGCTTGCCGAACTGTTCGACGCGACCGTTGTTGAGCACGGCGACATGGGTCGCCATGGTCATCGCCTCGACCTGGTCGTGGGTGACGTAAACCGATGTCGCCCCGGTCGCCCGGTGAATGCGCATCAACTCGCTGCGCATCTCGATACGCAGCTTGGCGTCGAGGTTCGACAGCGGCTCGTCGAACAGGAGGATGCTCGGCTGCGGCGCGATCGTGCGGGCGATCGCCACGCGCTGCTGCTGGCCGCCGGAGATCTCGGCCGGATACCGTTCGGCAAGCATGTCGATGCCGAGAAGAGCAAGTACTTCCTTTACACGCTGCTCGCGCTTGTCGCGCGGCCATCTGGCGACCTTCAGCGGCCAGGCGATGTTGCCGGCGACCGTCATGTGCGGCCAGAGCGCATAGCTCTGGAACACAAGCCCGGCATTGCGCTTGCCGGCGTCGGCAATCACGCCGCCCGCACCGCTCGACACGGTCTGCCCGACGAAGGCGATTTCGCCCTCGCTCGGGCTTTCAAGCCCGGCCAGCATGCGCAGAAGGGTCGACTTGCCGCAGCCGGAGGGGCCGACGAGCACGAGGAAGGACCCCGCTGGTACCGAGATGTTGACGTCCTTGACGGCGGTAAAGGCGCCGAAGCGTTTGACGAGACTGCGGATCTTGATGGCGTCCGCGGTGCCGGTTGCTAAGGCATTCATGGTGCTTTCCATTTCTGGACACGGTTCTGCAGGCTGTGGGCCACGAAGGAGGCAGCCAGGCAGACGACGAGGATGACGAGGGTGATGGCATTGGCGAACTGCATGAAGCCTTCCGCGGCATAGCGATAGGCGACCATGCTCAGCACCG
This sequence comes from Ensifer sp. ENS09, assembly GCF_014852425.1. Classification (NCBI taxonomy): domain Bacteria; kingdom Pseudomonadati; phylum Pseudomonadota; class Alphaproteobacteria; order Hyphomicrobiales; family Rhizobiaceae; genus Ensifer; species Ensifer sp. ENS09. Next base: position 393,792 of record NZ_JACVBP010000005.1, on the reverse strand, counting down.
GCGAGGTGGCGGTGAACAGCAGCACGACCAGCGAGAGGTCCCGCACCATCTTGACGAAGACGAGGATCGCGCCGGCAAAGAGGCCCCGGATCGCGAGCGGAAAGATGATCGCGAACAGGCGACGGATCAGTCCCGCGCCGGTCAGCCTTGCACTTTCCTCGATGTCGGCGGAGATCTGGCCGAGCACCGAGCGCCCCGACTGCACGGCAAAGGGCAGATTGTGCGCGGATGCCGCAATGACCAGCAGCGCAAAAGTGCCGTAGAGCGAAGGCAACGGCCCGATCGGCGCGCCGAAGAGTGCGATATACGCGGCAGCAAAGGCGATGCTCGGCACCAGGAGCGGCAGGAAGGCGAGCTGGCTCAGCAGCGTCGCAAGCAGGCTGCCGCGGCGCTGCACGATGGTATAGGCCAGCGCCAGACCGAGCAGCATCGTGGTGAAGGCGACGACCAGCCCGAGACGGATCGTGTTCCAGATGGCGTCGATCAGCACCGGATTGCGGAAGATCCCCGCCTGCCCCTGCGCCATCTCGCCGCCGCCTTCACCGATCCAGAAATGCAGCGTCCAATTGGAGAACAGCGCGCCGCTTTGCGGTGCCAGGCTCGATGCGGCCAGCACGAGAACCGGCAGCACCGTGGTCAAAAGCCCGATGACGACGGCGATGGCAAAGAGTGGCCAGCGCCAGGCGCCGAGCGGGAAGCGCTTGGTCCGCCCGCCTTTGCCGGTCACGGTGATGAAGGCCTTGCGGCCGGAGACGATGCGATCGGAGAGCCACAGGAACAGCGCCGAGACCGCAATGAGCAGCAGCGCAAGCACGAAGCCGCGTTCGTTCTGGCCCGTCTCGATCATGCCGAAGAGGCGGGTGGAAAGTGTCTGCATGCGCACCGGCAGGCCGAGCAAGGCGGGGGCTGCGAAATTGGCGACAGCCCCGGCGAAAGTCAGCGATGCGGCCGCAATCAGCGCCGGCGTGACGACCGGCAGGATGATGCCGAAGAAGATGCGCGGGCGCTTGGCGCCGGCCATCTGGCCTGCCTCGACGAGATCGGCGCCGACCGAACTCAGGGCCGCGGCGATGATCGTATAGGCGAGCGAATAATAGTGCGCGATCAGCACGATCGCCGTCGGGATCAGACCCCAGGCGAGCCAGTCGGGAATGGCAAGGCCGCTGGTCTCGAAGAAGCCGGCCGAGCCGCCGAGACGCGAATTGCGAAACAGCGTGCCCCAGGCAAGGGCTGCGGCAAAGCTCGGGATCATGTAGGGCAGCGACGCCATCAGGCCGAGGAAACGGCGCCCCGGGACGTCCGTCAGCACCACGAGCCAGGCGAGGAAGCCGCCGATGAGCAGGCAGCCGACACCGACGCTGAAGCCGAGGATCATGGTGTTGAGAAGCGGTCGCCACCAGAGATTGGCGGAGAGCGGGCTGGCAAGCACCGCCTTCCAGGCCGCGATGCCCTCGGGCGTCAGCGTCGTGAAGAGGATGCGCAAGAGCGGAGCGACGACCAGGATCGCGACGACGGCGACGAGAAGTGCCGGCAAGAGGAAGCCCGATCGGAGCAGCCGGCTGCCCGATGGTGCGGATATCGATAGGGATGTCATGTCAGGGCCTCGGCGTCTGTCGGCACGCCCGGTGTAGAGCATGCCGACAGACGGTTTCCGTTACTGGAGCGTGATGATCAGGTCGGCGATGCGTCCGCGCGCGGCGGCCGTCTTTGCCGGATCGATCGTCCAGGCCTTCAAGTCATCGAGTTTCACCGAGTCCGGATGGTGGGCGATGGTCTTGCGGGTTGCGTAGTCGCCGGGGACGTTGAAGGGCTCGAAGCCCGCCCCGCCGGTCGGCGTGTCGTCGCCGAACATGAAGTCGATCAGCAACCGAGCGGCTGCCGGATGATGCGCCTTGTCGGCGACCGTCAGAACCGCCGGAAAGAGGATGCCGTTGGCCGGCTCGACATTGTTGGCGATCTGCAGCGCCCAGCCTTCCTTCTCGTTGTCGCGACGGTCGGAATAGGTGCCGAAACCGACCGGCGGGTTCTTGGCGTTGACGTCGCCCACCGACTTGTTGAGCACGTCGCTGTTGGGAACCAGGATCAGGTCGTTGGCGAAGAGATCCTTGATGAACTGCTCGCCGGCACCCTGGAGATCGCCTTCCACTTCGATATCCTTGCCGAAATGGGCCTTGTAGGCGGCTGCCATCTCGTCCGGATGTAGCGCGATCTCGGTCAGGAGGTCGAGCAGTTCGCCACGCTGGCTCGGATCGACCATCAGCACCCTTCCCTGCCACTCCGGCTGGGTGAGCTGCCAGAGATTGCTGACGGGCGAACCGCCAGGAAAGGCCTTCTCGTTGTACATCAGCACCTTGGTCGAGAGGCGCTGCGTCAAAAGCGGCGCCTTGTAGCGGTCCTCCAGTTCGTTCGCGACCCGCGGCGGCACGTAGTTCACGATCCGCTTTCCCTCCAGAAGCTTGGTGAACACGACAGGCGTATCGGCGATATAGAGCACGTCGACCGCATGCACGCCGGCCTGCTGTTCCGCCTCGATGCGGGCGATCTGCTTGGTCGAGCTCATGTCGAGGCCGATGAGGTCGATGCCCGGATAGGCTTCCTCGAAGGCCTTTTCGATCTTGGCGATGCGGCTCGAAAGCGAGAAGACGGTGACGCTCCCCTCCTTCTGTGCGAGCGGCAGCAATTGCTGCGGCGTCAGGCCGTCGAGATCGGACGCCATCGCCAAGGATGGCAATGCGAAACATGCGGCAAGCGCGGCACTGGTCAGTTTCTTCAGCATTTCTTTCTCCTCCCTTTGTAGTTCCCCGCTAGCGCATCCGGCCTTCAAGTGGGATCACCTTCTGGCGTAAAGATGCAATAGAATCAGAGCATTATCGCCCTTCGTGCGTATGAACGCGCAGCTAGTCGAAGTCGTTGAACAACTCCGACAGCTTCTCCAGCCTGCCGATCACCTGCCCCTGATGGCGGCCGGCGATCGTGAGCACGATGGCGTTGACGATCGCAAACGGGATCGTCGGTGTCTGAAATTCGCTGCCCGAGCGCCCCCTCGGCGCTGCGAGCATCAGATCGGCGGCGGGTTCCATCAGCGGCCCGACCAAATCGGAAACGAGGATCGATTGCGCACCGACCCGCGTCGCGTGCCGCACCAGCGGACCGTAGCTTTGCGGCTGCTTGCGAAAGGCAAGCGCCACCACGAGGTCGCCCGCCTCCATGCCGACCAGGCGCTCGGCGATGTCCCGGCCGCGGCCCGTCAGCTGGATCGTGGTCATGCCGAAGCGGTCGAGGCGACGCTGCAGGAAACCGGCAACCGATTGCGCGTGCCCCTGCCCGAAGATGAAGACCCGGCGCGCCGAAAAGATCATGTCGGCGGCCCTGTCGATATCCGCCTGCTCGACCGAGCGGGCGAGCGTTTCGAGCGCGCTGATCTCGGCTGCGATCAGATCGGTCAGGTAGTCGCCATGCTCGACTTTCGAGACCGAGCGGCGCATGCGGTTCGCCGCGTCCTGATCGTCCAGTACCTCGCGCTGCAACTGGGCGCGGAGGTCCGGAAAGCCCTTGTAGCCGAGCTTCTGCGCCAGCCGCGTGGCGGTGGCCTCATGAACGGAGGCGCGCTGGGAAATCTGCGGGCCCGACAGGAACGCGGCCTCCGCCCGGTTTTCCAGCATGGTCGTGATCAGCTTCTGATCCGCATCGGTAAGCCGCCTGGAATGCGTCTTAATGCGATCGAGTATCGTCATGACGTCCCCGCAAGTTCATTTGCAGGATCCATCGTTCCTGCAATTTTCCATGCCGTCAATAATAGCAGTGCAAGAATCTTTGCAAGGGTCTGCAATGGCCGATGCCACCTGGTTGCGGATGGGCTCCCTGCCCTGCAGGCCACCCGCCACACGCCCCGACGAACCTACCCTCGCGCGCTGCGGGAAGGCACACCTGCAACCTTTGCGGTTACCCGACAGATTCTTTGCAAAGCACCGCAAACCGATGCAGCCGGCCTTGGCTGCGCCGGAATGGCATGGATCCTCGAACGATTGCTCCTCCGATTTCGGCGCCCTCTCCACGCAACCCACACACGGCCTCAACGAATCCTGTGCCTGCCGGTTGCACCGCTGATTGCAGCGAAACTTCGAGAACCACCATGAGCGATCCCCAAACGACAGACCTTGCCGTCGGCCCAGTCCCGGGCAGCCATCCCAAGAAAAGGGAATGGCCGATCGGAGGCTTCAACTGGCTTCTGACGAAGCACATGTTTCTGGCGGTGACAGCCACCATTGGGGTACTGACATCGGGATCGTTCATTTACATGTACGTCCTCTACCTGATGCACTCGGACGCGGTGCTCGAACCGGTGACCCTGGTCGAGCTCCTGGTGATGGCCGCGGTGCTCGCCGTCAGCCTGATCATCGCTGCGATCATCGGCGGTCGCCTCAGCCACCGGATCGTGAACGCACTGGTGCTCATCCGCGATGCCGCAAAGGCGATTGCGATGGGAAACTTCTCCACCCGCGTGCCGGTTCGATCGCGACGCCTGGGGGAGGTCGACGACGTGATCGACCATTTCAATCGCATGGCCGAACTACTGGAGAGCGCGGAGAAGGAGTTGCAGTACCAGAACAACGCCATCGCCCATGAACTGCGAACGCCGCTAACGGTGCTGCGTGGCCGCCTGCAAGGAATGCGCGACGGCCTCTTCGAGCCAACCACCAAACTTTACGATGGCTTGATCGGCCAGATCGATCACCTGACCAGCATCGTCGAGGATCTTCGCATCCTGGCGCTCTCGAATGTGGGGCGGCTGGAGCTCCGCCTGGAGCCGGGCGACATGGGCGAGGAGGTCGAGACTGCCGTCGCCGCGATGCTCGGCGAGTTCGACAAGGCGGGGATGCCGGTATCGCTCGACCTCAGCCGGGCGCCGATGACGCTTGATCGCGCCAAGGTTCGACAGGCCCTGCTAGCGATCATGCACAATGCCACTCGCTATGCACCGGGCACCCGGCTCTCCATCGTGGCGCGGATGAGAGGTTCGGAAGCCATCTTCCAATGCCAGGATTCGGGGCCAGGCATGTCCGATCTCGACATCGAACACGCGTTTGATCGGTTCTGGCGCGCGGACGATTCCCGATCCCGTGCGAGCGGCGGCAGCGGCCTCGGCCTCTCGGTCGTTCGTGCGATCGCCGAAGCCCATGGCGGCTCGACCAGCGCGAAGCGAAACGAGTTCGGCGGCATGACCTTTGAAATAGCGTTGCCGACCGACTGCGGGAGCAGAGGCGTGCAAAGCGTACTCTCTCCATGAAACCCGGATGAACTCTGCGCGGAACCTGCAAGCAGATGAGGCAAACCGATCGCATTGAACGGGCCGGACCGGTCCGCGACAATAAAGGAAACGATCGATGACACTCAACTTCACGACGGCCGCGCTTGCTCTGAGCGTTGCCGCAGCCGCTTCGACGGCGCAGGCCGCTGATTTCAACAATTCGGGCGTCGACTTTGCCAATGTGGATCGTTGGACGGGGACCTACGCGGGTGGCCACATCGGCACCGGCTCCTCGAACCAGAAGGGCAGCAAGAACAAGATCAATGGCGGCGTCCAGGTCGGCTACAACCAGCAGATCGGCCAGTTCGTGGTGGGCGGCGAGATCGAGGCGGCGCGGGCCGGCGGCCTGCAGTACCAGGTCGGCAAGGGCGGCGCCTTGCAGCAGACCTGGAGCGGCACCGCCCGGGCCAAGGCCGGCTACGCACTCGACAACATCTTGCTCTACGGCACTGTCGGCGTCACCACCGCGCGCTTCGAGGGCAAGGGCACCGTGACCTCCGGCGATCGCTGGCACACCGGCTGGACCTATGGCGCCGGCGCCGAGATGGGGTTCACCGAAAACATCTCCGGCAAGGTCGAGTATAGCCAGACCCGCTTCAACGGCGTGGACTCCACGATCGGTGGCGCGAAGGGCTCGAACAATCTGGTCAATCACGCGATCAAGACGGGCCTGAATTTCCGCTTCTGATCTCGAATGCGACCGGTTCTACCGTCCCCCTAGCACCGGTCGGGCGAGCGGCAACACCTCGCCAACCGGCGGCGCCTGCACAGGCGCCGCCACAATCATGGTCGCGCATGTCCCCGAATGTCGGCCGAACCCGCCCCGGGCGAGCCAACGCCGAACGGGCCGCATCGGCGCCTTCGATCTCGGGCGCTCGCAAACGTGTTTCAGGCGCCCTCGCCGACGAAGCTGCAGCCCAGTCTTTGCAGTTCGCGGTCAACCCAGGACCGGTCGATCTCGCCGAGCACCGTCGCATTCATCTGCTTGGCCTCGGCCTCGTGCTTGGCGCGGGTCGCCTTGAGAACCGTGTCGGCGTCGGCTCTGGGTATGCACACCACGCCGTCGAAATCTCCCAGAATGAGATCGCCCGGATTGATCACCATGCCGGCGATCGAGATCTGGAAGCCGATTTCGCCGGGACCGGTGCGGTAGGGTCCCCGGTGCGTCACGCCGATTGCGTAAAGCGGCAGGTCCTGGGCGCGAATGGCCTCGGCGTCGCGGATCGCGCCGTTGAGGACGAAGCCCGCGACCCCACGTTTTACCGCATGGGCCAGCATCAACTCGCCCATCAACGCATTGGTGGTATCGCCGCCGGCATCGACGACGATGACGTCACCGGGGCTAGCGATATCGATCGCCTTGTGCAGCATCAGGTTGTCGCCGGGGCAGGTCTTGACCGTGAGCGCCGGGCCGGACAGCACGCCGCCGCCATGCATCGGGCGCAACCGGTCGCCGCCGGCGACCAGCCGGGACATGCTGTCGGACACGTTGGCGACGGGCAAGGCGCGGAACGCCTCGATATAGGAGGGATCGACACGTTCCATGTCGCTCTTCACTCGGAAACCGATCGGCATATCTTGTTCTCTCCTCGGAACGGTTAGGCTGGCTGTTTGCGCAGGCCGAGGCTCTGCGGCGTTGCAAGGCTGAAGGCATCGGGTGCTTCGCCGCCGAGCACGCTGATGATGTGCCGGGCGGCGATTTCCGCCATGGCCTTCGACGAGCCCTTGGTCACGCCGCCGATATGCGGCGTGGCGAGCAGGTCGGGCGCCGCCCACAACGGATTGTCGGCAGCCGGCGGCTCGATGGCGAAGCTGTCGAGGGCGGCACCCGCGATGCGCTTGTCGCGCAGGGCGATGGCAAGCGCTGCCTCGTCGATGAGGCCGCCGCGCGCCGTGTTGACGATGAAGGACGTCGGCTTCATCAAAGAAAGGCGACGGGCGTCGACCAGGTGGCGCGTCTCGGCCGTCAGCGGGCAATGCAGGCTGACGATATCGGCACGGCGGACGAGGTCGTCCACGTCGCTGACGGTTTCGATGTTCGCCTCGGCGAGCCCCGCCGCCGCATGCGGATCGTAGACGATCACGTCCATACCGAGCGCACGGGCCATCGCAGCCGTTTCCCGCCCGATCGCGCCATAACCGACGAGCCCCATCACCGTGCCGATGATATCCCGCCCCATGAAAGTCGGCTTCGGCCAGCGGCCGTCCTTGACCGCTACCGTCAGCGGGCCGATCTCCTTGAGCAATGCGAGCGAAAGCGCGATCGCGTGTTCGGCGACCGCGCGCGCGTTCGATCCCATGGAACGCAATACCGGCACGCCCCGGTCAGCCGCTGCCTGGATGTCGACATTGTCGACGCCGACGCCATGCTTGACGATGACCTTCAGCTTCGGCGAGGCGGCGATCACCGCCTCGTTGATCTGGCCCTGGCGAACCATGATCGCGTCGATGCCGAGTTCGGCGGCACGCGCGGCGACGATGTCGGAGGCATCGTAAGGCGGCGAGAAGAAGACGTCGCAGTCATGCGCGTTGAGCAATTCGACCGCACTCTCGGCGATCGAATTGTGGGTCACGAGAACGCGCCATTTGCGGCGCTCCCCCATGGCGCTGGAAGGATTTGACACTGTTTTCTCCAATAGGCTTCCCCACGCTGGGGGCGGTCAATGTGAGGCGCGCGTCAGCAAGGCGCGGGCGCGTGTGACGATCGGCAGGTCGACAAACTTGCCCTCGAAGACAAAGGCACCGACGCCGTCCGCTGCGGCCGCATCTGCAGCCTCGATGAGGCGCCGGGCGCGGTCGATCTCGGCCCCGGACGGTGAAAAGCCGTCGTTCAGCAGGGCAACGACGCTCGGGTGGATGCAGGTCGCGCCATCGAAGCCGAAGTCCTTGGCCTCCCTGATGGCAGCGGTCAGCGCCACCTTGTCGGCATAGTCGGCCGTGCTGCGCAGCAAGCCGAAGGACATGATCCCCGCCGCCTTCGCCGCATAATGGATCAGGAGCTTCGGCAGACGCAGGACCTCCGGCGTCGGCTGTGCCGCCATCGATGTGGCGAGGTCCTCGCCACCGGCCGAAAGTGCAAAGACCCGCGGCCCCGTCGCAATGGACGCGACATTCTGCAACCCGATCGGGTCCTCGATCAGCGGCACGAAACGCATCGGGCTGCGCTGCTTCGCGGTTTCGATCGGCGTCAGATGGCGGTCGAGCCGGTGCAGAAGCTCGGGCGAGGACACCTTCGGCACGTAGAGCGCGTCGGCCCCGGCTTCGCAGGCTGCCGCCGCATCCGCGAGCATCGCGGCCTCGTCATGGGTGTTGATCCGGACGATGACGATGGCGCCGCGCTGCCCGACCATCGGCAGGTTCTTGCCGAGTGCCGCCCTTGCGGATTCCTTTTCGCTCGGCGCGACCGCGTCTTCGAGATCGACGATGATCGCATCGGCGCCGCGTTCGTGCGCCTTTTCAAGGAACCGGGGCGAACTGCCGGGGACGTAAAGGAGCGAGCGCAGCCTCATTCGGTTCGTCCTCCCATGATCAGATCGATCTCGTCGGTCGACAGACCGGCTTCCGCGAGCACGTCGCGCGTGTTTTCGCCAAGCGACGGCGCCGGATTGCGCCAGACGCCGGGCGTTCCCGACATCCGCGGCAGGATGTTGTGCATGGGCAGAGAACCGAAATCACGATCCTCGACCTCGGTGAAAACCTCGCGCTCGACGAAGTGCGGATCGGAAAAGGCATCGGCGATGTTGTAGACGGGACCGACGGTCGCTCCCGCCTCCCGCATCACGTCGAGTGCGTCATCACGATCGCGCGTCGCGAACCAGGCCCCCACCGCCTCGTCGACCAGCGGCCGGTTGAAAACCCGGTCGGTGTTGGTGGCAAAGCGCGGATCGTCGATCATGTCGGCCCGGCCGATGATCTCGAAGATCCGCTTCGCCACGGCCTGGGTCGAGCCGGACAAGGCGACGAACTTGCCGTCCGCGCAGCGATAGACGTTTCGTGGCGAGGTCGTGTTCGAACCGCTGCCGACACGCTCCTTGATCTTGCCGGTGGTCTTGTAGATCGCCGCCTCCGGCCCGAGCACGGAGAACATCGGCTCAAGCAGGGAAAGATCTATGACCTGGCCGCGGGCAATGCCTCGCTCGCGGGCCAGAAGCGCCGTGCTGACGGCGGACGCGCCGTAGATGCCGGCGATCATGTCGGCAAGCGCCAGCGGCGGCAACACCGGCTCGCGATCCGGAAATCCGGTGCGCGCTGCAAAGCCGCTCATCGCTTCCACCAGCGTGCCGAAACCGGGAAGCTCCGCGTAGGGACCGGTCTGGCCAAAGCCGGAAATGCGCACGATGATCAGATCGGGATTGCGCGCCAGAAGCTTTTCGGGCGCCAGTCCCATCTCTTCGAGCGTGCCCGGCCGAAAGTTCTCGATGAAGACATCGACCGTGTCGAGCAGCTTGAACAGCGCGTCCATCGCCGCCGGTTCGCGCAGGTTGAGCATCACCGACCGCTTGTTGCGGCCGTAGGTCTTCCAGTAGAGCGAGCTTCCGCCGTCGCGCCAGTCGCGCAAGGGGTCGCCGGCCGGCGGCTCGACCTTGATCACGTCGGCGCCGAAATCGCCGAGCTGAAGCGACAGCATGTTTCCGGCAACGAGGCGGGACAGGTCAACGACACGAATGCCGTGGAGCGGCCCCTTTGCATCCGCATCGAAGCGTTTCGGTTCCCTGGTCATAGGTTGATCCGTCCTCATGCGTCAGGCCTGCGGGCGGGATTGCGCGGAAAACAGGGTCGAAGCTTCCGGCGGCACATAGACAAAGACCTGGCTGTCGGCGATCTCGCGGCTCGTCTGCACGCGGAAGGTGCTGCCCGCACCGACAAGCTCATACTGATAGACGGATCCGAGATAGGCGCCGCCCTGCACCGTCGCCTGCACGACGTTGTCACCGGCGCCGCCGACGATCTGCAGACGTTCCGGACGGACTGCCACGACCACCTTCTCGCCCGTGCCGCCTGCACCGGCATTGGCGCGGATGACCGTTTGTTCATCCAGGCGGACGCTGGCAGCCCCGCCGCTGCCGCCAACCACGGTTCCGCTCAGGAAGTTCGACGAACCGATGAAGTCGGCGACAAAAGCGTCGGCCGGCGTTTCATAGATCTCCTTGGGCGTGCCGAGCTGCCGGATACGGCCGTTGTCCATGACCGCGATGCGGTCGGACACGGCAAGCGCCTCGGCCTGGTCGTGCGTGACGTAGACGGTCGTGACGCCAAGCCGTTCCTGCAGCTCACGCAGCCAGACGCGCGCCCGCTCGCGCAGCTTGGCATCGAGGTTGGAGAGCGGTTCGTCGAGAAGCAGGAGACCGGGGCGGTAGACCAGGGCACGCGCTAGCGCGACGCGCTGCTGTTGTCCGCCGGAAAGCTCAAACGGGTAGCGCTCGGCAAAGCGCGCCATCTCGACCAGTTCGAGCGCTTCCTTGATCCGCTCGTCCTGCTCTGCGCGCCCGATCTTGCGCAGTTTCAGCGGATAAGCGAGGTTCTGGGCGACCGACATGTGCGGCCACAGCGCGTAGCTCTGGAAAACGAGGCCGATGTTGCGCTGCTCGGGCGGCACCACCGTTCCGGTTCTGCCGTCGAAAAGCACGCGCTCGCCCATTCGGATTGCGCCGGAGGTTGCGTGATTGAGCCCGGAGATCGCAAACAGCGTGGTCGATTTTCCGCAGCCGGAAGGTCCAAGCAGCGTCAGGAACTCTCCCTTCGGGATCGTCAGCGAAACGTTGCTGACGGCCTTGTAGGAGCCGTAGCTGATGGAAAGGTCGTCGAGGATGAGATCAGCCATAGATCTTGGCTCCCAGTAGACGGCGCGCCATGAAGACGAACAAGGCCGTGATGATGACTTGGATGGTGGCCAGCGCGGAGACGGGTCCGTTGTCGCCCTGGGCGTAGAGCTGGAGCATGGTCGAGCCGATGATCTCGGATCCCGGCTGGTAGAGGAAAACCGCGGTGACGTATTCCTTGAAGAAGTGGATGAAGAGCAGCGCAAAGCTTGAAAACAGCGCCGGCTTCAGGAGCGGCAGGACGATGCGCGTGACGGTCGTCCACCAGTCGCCGCCGGAGATGCGGGACGCCCGGTCGAGTTCCTCGCCGATCTGCGACAGCGCCGGGGCGATCGCACCGAAACCGATCGGAATGTAGCGCACGACGAAGGCGGCGATGAGGATCCAGATCGTGCCGCGGATCATGTCGAGGCCGGGAACCCAGATCACCGCATAGAAGAAGCCGAGACCGGCGATGATGCCCGGCAACGAGCGCGGGAACAGGGCCACATATTCCAGGGCACGGCGGAAGCGGTACTCGGAGCGCTTGGCCACGAGCGCGATCAGAACCACGCAGGCCGTGCCGATGATGCCGCCGAGGAACGAGATGACCACCGAATTGAGGATGGCCCTGATGTAGCCGGGCTGGCTGAAGATCAGCTCGAAATTGGCAAGGGTCAGCAGCTTCCAGAACGGAACCAGCGGCGTGAGGAAACTGACGCTCGCCCGCATGAAGATGCCGGCAAAGACGGCGACGATGGTGAAGAGCACGTAGGCGGCAACCGCCGCGAACGCGACCCAGCGCCATTTCCCGAGATCGACGAGCGACGGGCGCGAGGCCTTGCCGCGCACCGTCACGAAGCGGCCGCTGTCCTTCATCAGGCGGCCCTGCAGCCAGACGAGCAGGCCGACGATGACCAGCAGCATCACGGCCCCCGCACCGACAATGCCGTAGTCGGATTGCACGGCGGCGTTGATGCCCTGGTCGTAGAGGAAGGTCGTCACGGTATGGATGCCGCTCGGGCCGCCGAAGACGAGCGGGATCGCCAGCATCTCGATGCCGATGACGAAATTCAGGACTGCGGAGTAGACCATCGCCGGGCGCATCATCGGAACGGTGATGTTGAGCAGCGCCTTCATTGGGCTGGCGCCTGCCGAACGGGCAGCGTCCTCGAGCTGCGCATCGGCCTTGGTGACGGCACCGATGCACATGAGATAGGCAAGCGGCGCCTGGCTGAGGCCAGCGACGATGCTCATGCCGGTCAGGCTGTAGAGGTTCCATGGGGTAAGCCCGGTCCCCGCCTTGACCGCAAGGGTGATGTAGCCGGACGGGCCGTACATCGTGAACCAACCGAAGGCCATCACGAGGTTGCTGACGAACAGCGGCCAGATCAGGATCTCGCCGATCCACTTGCGGCCAGGCAGATTGGTGCGACCGACGATGACCGCCATCACCGAACCGAACAGCTGCGCCACCACCATCGTCACGACGGCGAAGAAGAGCGTGTTGAGCACGATCTTGCCCATGCCGGCCTCGGTGAAGAGGCGAACGAAATTGCCGGCGGTCAACGCGGCATCGGGCTTGTAGAGCGGCTGGTCCAGGAAGGCCTGGAGGATGATGGGCGCAATCGGCCCGATCACGAGGATCGTGGTCAGGATACTCACGGTCCAGAAGATTGCGGTCGATCGGTCACGCCCGGCGTGCGCTGGCGACCCTGCTGCGAGTTCGGTCATGGCAATAGTCCTCGAAGGCCGTCCGCATGCGCGAGAGACGGGCGTCAGGCTTCGTATTGTTAAGAAAAGGGGACAGGCCGCCGACCGGTATCGGTTCGCTCGACAGCCCTGCCCGTGGCCGTTAGTTGCCAGCCATCGCAGCGGTCCACTTGGTGGCAAAGCCCGCCGCGTCGTCGATCAGCGCCCGGTCGAAACCCACGGCGATGAGATTTTCCATGCCGACCTTCTCGGCGATCGCCTGGTAGGTGTAGCGAACCTCGGCTTCATCGACGTCTTCGCGATAGGGGGTCAGCCCGCCCTTGCCGATCTGGGTCTGGCCGTTGCGGCTGAGCAGATAGTCGACGAACAGCTTTGCCGAATTCGGGTTGGCGGCTTCGTTCGGAATGCCAAGGCCGCGCAGCATGACCGGGGTGCCGTCGTCCGGGAAGGCAAAGCCGAGGATCTCGCCGCCGGGCTGTTCCAGGCGCGGGAAAATCGTGATGCCCGAGACGGCGATGCCGACGAGATATTCGCCCGTGGCAATCTTCTCGTTCATCGGGCCGCCGGAGACTTCGCCGCGGATCATCGGTCCGATCTGGCGCAGTTCCTTCCAGCCTTCGTCACCCTTGACCTGCAGGGTCCTCCACCAGGCGGCGAGGCCGAAGGAATTGCGCGCGGCGTCATAGGTGGTGATCTTGCCGTCGAAGCTTGCCTTGTCGGCCGCCGCCGCCTTGACGAGCGACGAGAAGCCGGTCGGGCGCTGACCTTCGGGAAGCAGGGCGGCGTTGTAGGTGATGACGAGCGGATCCGCCGACATCACGAAGATGCCCGGATAGGGATTGGCGAAACCTGGCAGGCGCTCGATTTCCGGGCTGGGATAGTCGAGCATGCGGCCCTCGGTGCCGTAGCGTGCCCAGCGGTCGTTGGCGCCCGACACCAGGACATCGGCGGTGCGCGCGCCGCTGCCGGCCTCGGCCTCCCAGCGCGTGTGCACCGTGCCGGATCCAAGGTCCAGCGTCTCGACCTTGATCCACGGATAGAGTTCGTTGAAGCCCTTGATTACCGGCTGCCAGTTGTTGTCGGCCATGTTGGAATAGACGACGAGCCCGGCTTCCTTGCGCGATGCGTCGACGAGCTGGGCGTAGTCGGCCGGATAATAGTCCGGCAGCTTCGGCTCCTGCGCGTAAGCGCCGGTCGAGAACGCTGCCGATGCCGCGACGAGCCAGCCGGCCAGTTCTCTTTTCATATAGGTCATTACTTCCTCCCGTGGGTTTTCCCGTTCTTCATCACGCGGCGCGAAAGCTCCTCACTTGCGCGGCGCGCAGCCTCGACCGTCGCCTTGGTGACGCGTTCGAGATTGTTGGCGATCCGCTCGCGCGGACCTGAAATATTGACGACGGCAAGGATGCGGCCGTCCGGATCGACGATCGGCGCCGCCACACCGGCAGCCCCCTCGACACGTCCGTAGAGATTGGCGACATGGCCGTCGCTGCGCGCGGCGCTGACGCGCTCGGCGATTGCGTCCGGATCGTCCTCACGTGCGACGTCGCCGCGCAGATAGGCTTCGAGGTCGCCGTCGTTCAGCCCGGAAAGCAGCATGAGACCGCTGGCAACGTAGTGCGCAACGCGCGGCGCAGCGATGTCGCGGTCGTAGCGGATCTCCCGCATCGGCAAGATCTTGTTGAGGTAGCGGACCTGGCGGTCGTCGGTGAGAACGGCGATGAAGCCCGTCTCTTCGATCGCACCGACGGTCTCGCGAAGGATGGGCTCGGCCACCCGCAGGATCGTGCCCCAGCCATTGTTGTCCGCCGACGGCTCGCCGGGCAGGCGGATCAGCAGATAACGACCATCGGCCTGCCGGGTGACGTACCCGCCCTCAACCAGCGTCCTCAAAAGAAGCAGCGTGCTGCTCTTCGGCAGCTCAAGCGCCTGGACGACCTCCGCCAGAGTGCAGGCCTCGCCGCGCGACGCGAGCCACTCGATCAGATCAAGGATTCTTTCCGCGCCGCGGCCGCTCATTCAAGTTTCCTCTTGTTCAATATATTGAACACGTGCTATATTGTGAATGCTATGGAAGCGACTCGCCTTTGTCAAGGCGCTCGCCGGCGTCATCCCGTTTCGTGAACATATGAGGCTGCCAGGACGCCGTCCCCGAACCCGCGGCCATCCGACCGATCTCAGGGCCTGACGCCACAAACGCGCCTCACCGAGGCGCCATACCGTGTTAGAGGCAGCAGCCCACGCGCGGAAAGATCGCGGTCATCCGCAGGTGGACCGAGCGGCATGCAGGACGGTGGCTGAGTGGAGAGGATGAACGCAGGGGGCGGAACCAGGAGCCGCGCCCGCAGGCGACATCATGAAACGCCTCTAACGGCGGCCGCGAGCCAGAATGCTGGCGATCGCCTCTGCCGTCTGTTCTGCTGTCAAAGAGGTCGTATCGAGCGTTTCGAGCCTAAGGTTCCGGTATTCGGCAGCGTCCGAAAGCGCAGAATCGATCGTCGCGTCTTCCTCGCCTCGATGCGCGAGCCTTCTCGTGCGCTCGCTGTCGCTACAATCAAGCAGCAGCCATTGGCCGTCGGGCCAATCCGAAAGTTCATCCGGCGTACAGACGCCAAGCAGGACGACACGGGCGGGATCCGCGATCTCGACCGCCCTCCTCACGAGCGCGGCATAGGGCGACCATGTCGCCTCGTTCTCGCTGATATTGCAGCCGGCAAGCAACCCGGCCGGCTCCATCAGCGCGTCCCAATCCAGGATCACTGACTGGGGAAGCAGGTAGCGCAAATGCGCGACGACGGCCGTTTTGCCGGATCCCGGCGCGCCGAGGATATACCACATCTTGCCTTCTCTCATGGCCATTTCGCCGCCTCGGGTCGTCAGCGGCTGCGCGCAAGGCGCACCGTTCCGTACCCGCGGCGCTCCGTACCAGGGAGTTGCAGATATAGTCACTCGAACACGCCGATCAACGCCCGGCGCGGCTGTCGGCTGCCGCCGGGCGGGCATTGTCGCCGTCATTCATCCGTCCCCATGGGGCCACTGAAGCCCGAGAACTTCGGCGCCCCAAGCGGAACCGGATGAACGCTCGCCTAAAGGACCGGATTGGCGCCCAGCCCAGATCAGGTGGGTTACTCCTCGATGTCGACCTTGTCGAAGCGATGCGAGCCCAGGGGCTCCATCACGTAGTTCTTCACCTTTTTCGACATCGGCAGCACGACGGTGGAATGGGCGATCGGCACCCAGGGTGCCTGGTCGCTGATCATCGCCTGGGCTTCCTCGTAGAGCTTCGTGCGCTCGCCCTGGTCCGCACTGACCCGCGCCTTCTGGAAGATCTCGTCGAGCGGCTTGTAGCACCAGTTGGCATTGTTGGCACCGCCGACGCCGGCGCAGCTGAAGAAGTAGCTGAGCAGGTTGTCCGGGTCGCCGTTGTCGCTGGTGCCGCCGAGAATGACCGCGCCATCACGCGCCTCGTCGCGCACCTTCTTCAGGTACTCGCCCCATTCATAGGAGACGATCTCGACGCCGATGCCGACCTTGGCGAGGTCCGACTGCATCAGTTCCGCGGCGCGCCGGGCGTTCGGCATATAGGGGCGGCTGACCGGCATCGCCCAGATCTTCATCTTCAGATCCTTGACGCCGGCCTCGTCGAGGAGCTTCTTTGCCGCCTCCGGATCGTAGCTGTAGCCCTCGATCTTGCCGTTATAGCCCCACATCGTCGGCGGCAGCACGCTCTTGGCGACCTGTCCCATGCCCTGGTAGACGGAATCGACGATCGCCTTGCGGTCGATCGCCATGTTGATGGCGCGGCGCACCTCCAGCTTGTCGAACGGCGCGACCAGCGTGTTCATCGCCAGATAGGAAACGTTGAGCCCCGGCTGCTCCATGACGTTGAGATCAGGATTTTCCTTCAGCTTGGCGATATCGGCCGGAGCCGGATATGGAGCGATGTGGCATTCGCCCGCCTGAAGCTTCTGCATGCGGGTGGTCGGATCGGTGGTGATCGCGAAGATGAGGTTGTCGATCTTCGGTGCACCGTCCCAATAGTCGGCATTTGCGACAAAGCGGATCGCCGCGTCCTGCTGGTAGTCGACGAAGCGGAACGGTCCGGTGCCGACCGGCTTGCGGTCGAGATCCTGGCGCCGCCCCTCCGCCGCCAGCTTGTCGGCATATTCCTTCGACACGATCGAGCCGAAGTTCAGCGCGAGTTTCGACGGCAGAGACGCATCCGGCTGGTTCAGCACGAACTTGACTGTGTTGTCATCGACCTTGACGATCTCCTTGATCGCCGCCGGCATCTCCATCGCGTTGAACATTTCCCAGTTCGCGCCGGCGAAATAGCTGTGCCACGGATCGTCCTTGTCCATCTGGCGGTTGAAGGTGAAGAGCACGTCGTCCGCATTGAAATCGCGCGTCGGCGTGAAATCGTCCGTCGTCTGGAACTTCACCCCCGCGCGCAGCTTCAGCGTATATTCGAGATTGTCGGCAGAGATGGTCCAGCTTTCAGCGAGACCCGGAACGACATTGGTGGTGCCGGGGGCGAATTCGGTGAGCCGGTCATAGACCGTCTCGGCCGAGGCGTCCCAGGTGCTGTTGGCCGAATAGAGTGCCGCGTCGAACCCTTCCGGCGCGCCTTCCGAGCAATAAACGAGTGTCTTTGCCATGGCCGGCGTCAGTGCCGCGCCCGACAGCATGGTTGCTGCAAAGAGCGAGACAAGGGTGCTGCGCGTCCGCGCGAATTTCATGTTCATTGGTCTGTCCTCCCTAAAGGAATGGAATGCGATGTGCCTGCAATTGCGCCGGAAAGATCAGTCGGCCTTACCGGCGGTGGTGCCGAGGCCGCGGCCGGGCGCCCAGACCGGATCCGGCTTGGTCCAGAGCACGTCGTTGCGGATCAGCTTCACCAGTTCGTTCGCCTGCAGGTCGAGGAAGCGTTCGCCCTTTTCGGCGGTCGCGCTGCGCGGATCGCCCCAGGTGCCAGTGACCGGCGCGCGTTCGGAGAAGGAATAGAAGCGCGACACGTCGGCCGGCACGTCGACAGGGTGCTGCTGGTTGCCGAAAGCCTGGCCGAACATCTCGGTCTTCACCGCGTCCGGCACGATCGCCAGCATGACCGAGGCCTCGCCTTCGCAGGCATGGTGTGCGCCCGTGTCGACCTCGAAGATCTTTGACGCTTCCTCGGGCGACAGCATCCAGGGCGTCGTGGCGACGATCGGCATGGCGAACTCGACCGCCAGTTCGCGCACGGCGACGGCGAGCGGGTCCATGTTGCCGCCGTGACCGTTGACGATGAACAGGCGCTGGAAGCCAAGCGTCTTCAGCGAACGGACGATGCAGCGGATGAGGCGGCTCAGCGTATCGTAGTCGAGCGTGATCGTGCCGCCGAACGGTAGATGGTGTTCGCTCATGCCGGTCCACAAGCCCGGAAGAACGGCGACCGGAATGTCATCGGCAACCAGCCGGGCGGCGCGGATCGCAGCTGCGGACGCGCTCGCCGTGTCGGTGATGACGGGCAGGTGTGGGCCGTGCTGCTCCAGTGAGCCGATCGGCAGGATCGCAAGCGCGCCCGGCTTGCCGGCAATCTCGCGCAGGCTCGGCGCGGTCATGCGCGCCCATTCAACTTCCTTGGTCATGTCAGGCCTCTTTCATGTCTTCAAAGCAAATTCTGTTCGCCGCCACGCCGTCGGCATGCACCTATGTCTGGCGTCCCCTGGCATCGACCCGCAGCGTCACTGCCCGCCCATGCGCTTGCCGCAGGGTGACGGTGTCGAACTGTGCGCCGACGGCGCAGGAATGATTGGGGAAGCTGCGGACGCGGCTGCCGATCGCGGGCGCCATGTCGGTGAAACGGACAAAGCCGTGTTCTTCGGAAAGGCGGCGGGCGATCGCAACACTCTTGTGGGTCTTGATATGCGGGCGCAGCGCGACACCTGAGGCAACGGCCCGCGCCTGCACGTCGCGCAGACTGCGCGTCAGCCGATCTTCATCGATTTTGACACAAAGCGTCGGCAGGTCGGCGGGGTCCGGACGACGAAAGGCGTCGAGCAGCGTTAGGTCAGTCAATCTCATCTCCGGCAAGCGGCGGGATCGCAAAAGGGCAGCCCCGATTGGCAAGCGCCGCCCGAAGGCGGCGGCTACAAATTTGCACAGTCGGAAATATCAAGCAAATTATTTTTCCTATAAGAAAATTATATTTCTCAAACTATCGCAATTGCGCATCAAATGAGACAGACGACGCCGCACCACGCCGCGGGTTGCGGCCGGCGGGCGCGGATCTGGCGTATCGCCTACGCCTTCACGTCTGCGCCAGATGACACCTGACACGGCGGGCGCTCTCGCTCAGGCGCCGCAGCACCTGGCCTGCCTCGCAGCCGCCGCCGACGCGGTCGCACCTCTGCTTATAGAAGCAGCCGTCCGGCAGGTTGCGGTTGTTGGGAAGCTCGCCGGCGCGCACCTGGGCAATGTCCGGCAGCGGGCTTTCGAAACTCGGAGCCGCGGCCAGAAGCGTCTGGGTGTAGGGGTGACGGGGATCGCGCAACACCGCGTCGGCCGGGCCGGATTCGACGATCTGGCCGAGATACATCACCGCAACATCGTCGCAGAAATGCCGCACCAGCGCGACGTCATGTGAAATCAGCAGATAGGTGAGCCCGCGCTCGCGCTGCAGCTTCAAAAGCAGGTTGATGATCTGTGCCTGTACCGAGACGTCGAGCGCCGATGTCGGCTCGTCCAGCACCATCAGCTCCGGGTCCGTGCTGATCGCGCGGGCAATGGCGATGCGCTGGCGTTGGCCGCCTGAAAATTCGTGCGGCAGGCGGTCGAGATGTTCCGGACGAAGCCCGACGGCAACGGCCAGTTCCTCCGCTTTCTCATGTAGTTCGGCCCTGCTGTGTCCACCGCGGATATGCAGCGGCTCGCTGATCAGCCGCCAGACCGGCAGGCGCCGATCGAGCGAGGATTGCGGATCCTGAAAGACGATCTGCATCTTCTGCCGCAAGGCGCGCTTCTGTTTGCCCTGAGCCTTCTGAAAATCCTCGCCATTGATCGCCACCCTACCCTCTTCGTAAGGTGCAAGCCCGATGATCGCCTGGGCGAGCGTGCTCTTGCCGCAGCCGGACTCGCCGACGATGCCGAGGCTCTTGCCGGCGCGGACCTCAAGGGTCACGCCGTTGACCGCATGCACGTAAGACGTGGGCCGGCCGAGCCAGTTGCGGGAGGCCGGGAAGCGGACATGCAGGTCGGAGACCTCAAGCACCGGTCGCGTCATGATACCAACGCCTTCGATCATTGCCGGCCCCCCTGTTCTACAAGTTCCGCCGCGCCACCGCGACGCCAGCAGGCCACCTGCTGGCCGCCCGCCCCCACCAGTTGCGGAGACCGGGATCGACATTGGTCGACCGCTTCCTTGCATCGCGGTTGGAAGTAGCAGCCGGCCGGTGGGCTGAGAAGGTTCGGCACGGCACCGGGGATCGCTTCGAGTTCCTGCTTCGGCGCCACGCGCTCCGGCAGGCAGCGCAACAGCGCCTGGGTATAGGGATGCTGCGGCGTCTCGAGCACGGTCCGCGTCGCGCCATGCTCGACAATTCGCCCGGCATACATCACGTAAAGCCGGTCGCAGAGCTGCGAGACGACGGCGACATTGTGCGAGATGAAGATGACCGACGTGCCTGTGCGGCGCGCCCGGTTCTGGATCAACCGCAGGATCACCGCCTGGACTGTGACATCGAGTGCGGTCGTCGGCTCGTCCGCAATGATGAGACCGGGATTGCAGGAGAAGGCCATGGCGATCAGCACCCGCTGCCGCATGCCGCCGGAGAGCTCGAACGGGTAAAGCTTCATCACCCGCTCAGGCTCACCGATCAGCATGTCGGCCAGAATATCCCGAGCGACGCGCCTTGCCTCTGCCAGGCCTATTTCCTCGTGGCGCATGATGACGTCGGTCAGCTGCTTGCCGATGCGGATCGTCGGATTGAGGGCGTTCATCGGCTCCTGGAAGATGGTGGAGACCACCTTGCCGCGCAGATCCTGCAGCTGATTGTCGTCCATGGAAAGCGTGCTGTGGCCAAAGAGCCTGACGGTGCCGCCGGTGATGCGATAGCGCCCTTTGGGTAGAAGCCCCGTTGCGGCCATGGTCGTCACCGACTTGCCGCAGCCGGATTCGCCGACGATACCGACGATCTCGGCCTTGCCGACGTTGATGGTGACATCGTCGAGCGCCTTGACCGCGCCGCTGAAGGTTGGAAACTCCAACGACAGATTGTTGATGGCCAGCGCCTGGCCGCGTGGTTCTGCCGTTCCCATCATCATCTGCCCCTCAAGCGCGGGTCGAGCATGTCGCGAATGCCGTCGCCGACGAGATTGCACCCCATGGCCGTAATCAGAATGGCAAGGCCCGGGAAGGTCGCGTACCACCATTGATCGAGCATGTAGCTGCGACCGCTGCTGACCAGCGCTCCCCATTCGGCGGTGGGCGGCTGGGCACCGAGGCCAATGAAGCTTAGAGCGGCTGCGATCAGTACGACGCCGCCAAGATCGAGCGTTGCCTGGACGATGATCGGCGACATCGCGTTCGGCAGGATATGCCAGCGCAGGATGTAGAAAGGCGAGGCGCCGAAGGTGCGCGCCGCCTTCACGAAGACCTGCTCGCGCAGCGAAAGCGTCTGGCCGCGCGCGAGGCGCACATAGGCAGGGATGCGCACGATCGCCACCGCGAGCATGGAATTGAACAGGCTCGGACCAAGGGCTGCGGCCAGCGCCATGGCGAGCACCAGCGCCGGCAGGGCGAGCACGACGTCCATCAGCCGCATGATGGTGGTGTCGACCCGGCCGCCGACGACGCCCGAGAAGCAGCCGATCAGCACCCCGACCGACATCGAGATCAGGACGATCATGAAGGCGGCGCCACAGGACGCCCTTGCCCCGTAGATCACCCGCGAGAACAGGTCGCGGCCGACCTCGTCCGTGCCGAACCAGTGGGCAGCACTCGGTGGCAACAGGCGCGCCGTCAGCGACACCTTGTCCGGATTGTAGGGCGCGATGACGGGTGCGGCGATGATCATCACGAGGACAAGCAGGATGATCGCGACGCCCACCAGCGTCAGCGGGCTGCGGCGGCTGAGGTACCAGACATAACGCAACCGCTCGGAGAAGGACTTCGTCCTGCGCATTGCTGCGTTCGACGCGACAGGCTCTGTCGGCATGACGGCGGACATGATCAGACCTCCCTGATCTGCGGGTCGGCGAGCATGTAGGCGAGATCGACCAGGAGGTTGATCAGCACATAGCCGACGGATGCGACGATGGTGAAGCCCATAATGGCGGGAAAATCGAGCGTCTGGATCGAGGTCACGACATAGGTTCCCATGCCCGGCCAGGCGAAGATCGTCTCGGTCAGCACCGCGCCATAGAGAAGGTCGCCGAGCGCGAGCCCGAGCAGGGTGATCGAGGGGATGAGCGCGTTTCTGAGCGCATAGTTGAAGATGATCACGCCCTTGCGCAGCCCGCTGGCGCGCGCGGTGCGGATATAATCCTCCTGCAGCACGTCGAGCATCGAGGCGCGGATCTGGCGGGTGATCACGCCCATATTGGCAAAGGCCAGCACGAAGCCCGGCAGGATGATGTGGTAAAGCGCGCTGCGGAATGCGTCGAAACGGCCCTGCAACAGCGAGTCGATCAGCAGGAAGCCGGTGATGCGCTCGGGCGCCACGATGCCCATGGCCAGGCGCCCGCTGCCGGGAAGGATCTGGAATTTCGCATAGAACACATAGATCAGGATCAGCCCGAACCAGAAGACCGGCATGGAGATGCCGCAGACCGAGACCGTGCGTGCCACCTGATCAATTGGACCATCCTTGTAGACGGCCGAGAGCACACCGAGCGGCACGCCGAGACAGATCGCGATGAAAAGCGCGACCACGCCGAGCTCCAGCGTCGCCGGCAGGAAGGTGCGTATATCGGCCGCGACGGGGCGATTGGTGCGTAGCGACGTGCCGAGATCGCCCTGCAGCAGATTGCCGATATAGATGGTGAACTGTTCGACGACCGGCCGGTCGAGACCCAGGTTGCGCCGGACATTTTCAAGTGTCTCGGCGCTTGCCCGGTCGCCCGCGATCATGCGCGCCGGATCGCCGGGGATGAGGTGCGAGATCGTGAAAGTGATGACCGCGACCCCGAGCACAACGAAGAGCAAGAGGATCAGGCGCGGAAGAATGATGCGGGTGATTGCCATGGACGTCAGCCCTTCCGGCACGGGAACCCCGGCCTAGCTTGGGAAACGATGAACCCCTGCCGCCGTGGCCCTGAGGCCGGCGGCAGGTTTCCGGGAAACGAGGTCGGTCAAGCGCAGCCTGACCGTTCCTGCTCATTCCGTCTTCGACATCGTTCCAAAGTTGTAGACCTGGATCAGCATCGGATTGTAGACATAGCCCTTCACCGCGGCGCGGCGGGCGAAGATGTCGTTCTTCTCCATGATGTAGAGATACGGCGCGTCGTCAGTCGAAAGCTTCTGCGCCTCGATGTAGAGAGCCTTGCGCTTTGCTTCGTCGACGATCGAAGCTGCCTCTTGGACGAGACCCGTCACCTTGCTGTTGTTGTAGAAGGAACGGTTGCCCGGACCGCCCATCTTACCGGCGTCGAACCAGTAGTTCATGAACATGTAGGGGTCGGCGAAATCAGGCGTCCAGGCGCCGGGCGCCATGTCGAACTTGCCGTTGGCGACCAACTCGCGCTTCGTCGTGTCGGCGACCGCCTGCAGATCGAGCTTGACGCCGATTTCTGCGAGAGAGGCTTGCAGCGCCAGACCGACCGGTTCCCAGGCAGGATCGGCCTGCGAGAAGGTATAGGTCAAATGGATGTCGCCCTTGCCGGATTCGGCAAGCAACGCCTTGGCCTTTTCGATGTCGTAGCTGTACTGGAAACCCTGGGGATCATGCCCCCACATGCCGCTCGGCACTGCGCCGCGCATCTGCTTGGCCTGGCCGAGCATGATGCCGTCGATGATGCCCTGATAGTCGACCGCATAGGAGATCGCCTGGCGGACCTTGGCATCGTCCAGCGGCGGCTGGCGATTGTTCATGTAGATGTAGTTCACATACATGCTGGGATTGCTCTCGACGACGACGGAGGCATCCTTCTGCAGCGCCTCGGCCTGATCGAGCGGGATCTGTTCGATGATGTCGGCATCGCCGTTGGTCAGTTGCAGGCGACGGGCAGAGACGTCGCCGACGATGCGGATGACCACTTGCTTCAGCGCCGGCTGGCTACCCGAGTAATGTTCGTTGCGGTCGAGCACGATGCTCTGGTTGCGCTCCCAGGAGGCGATGCGATAGGGCCCGCTGCCGGCCGAATGTTCGGCAAGCCAGGCCTTCGCCATGTCGCCGTCCTTCTCATGCTCCATCACCTTGGGATTGACGATCGCAGCGCCGGAGACGGCCAGCGTCGAGATGAAAGGCGCAAACGGCGCGGTCAGGTGAAATCTCACGGTCTGCGGATCGACGACCTCGACCTCCTTCAGCACCGGGAACGCGTCGGACGGGCCAGCCTTCAGCTTCATCAGCCGATCGAAGCTGAACTTGACGGCGGCGGCATCGACCGGCGAACCGTCATCGAACTTGTGGCCGGCCGCAATCTTGAAGGTCCAGACGAGGCCGGCATCGTCGGCCGTCCAACTTTCGGCGAGTTCCGGCCCAACTTCCGTCGAGGCACCCTTGTAGGCAACGAGCCGTTCATAGGCGGCATATGTGAGCGTGTAGCCGCTGTTGCTGATCTCAATGCCCGGATCGGCTGTCGGCGGATCTTCCGCGCGCGCCAGCACCAGCACGTCCTGCGCAGCAAGGGCGCCGGAAAGCGGCGTCGATGCCAGAAGCAAAGCAATGCCGATCGATTTCCACTTGGAACTGTTCATCTCGTAGTCCTCCCCAGAACTGCGGCGTGCGATGCCCTCCCGGCATCCACCGCAGTGCTAGACTAGGAAACGATTTTCCTAAGTGCAATATTTTTTCTTATCGTATTTGTTTTTTAGTTTCGATCAGCTTTTGAGCTTGATCGTCTGCGCGTTTGCCAGCGTGGAGACCAGCTCGGTTTCCGGGGTCGAGCAAACGCAGAGAATCTGCGCCGGCTCGTCGCTGACGCTCAGATAGGCGTGCCCCATCATGGCGTCGAAGTAGCAGGAATCGCCCTTCTTCAGCCGCAGCGGCGCATAGATCTCGGTGTGGAGCTCCAGCTCACCGTCGAGGACGTAGAAGAATTCCTCGCCCTTGTGGCGGATCAGCGGTCCGAACTCCTCGAGCGTGCGCGCCCGCGCCATCGCCAGGATCGGGACCATCGATTTCTTGGAAATCTCCGTGCAGACATAGAGATAGTCGTAGTTCTGCGTGACGATTTCCCGCCCGTCGCCGGATTTGGTATAGGTGCGCCGCCCGAGCATGCTAGGGGTGTCTTCCGCGCCAGACATCGTCCCGAACAGCTCGACGATGTCGACCTTGAGGCCCTGGGCAAGCTGGATCAATCGGTCGTAGGTCAGCTGCATCTGGTTGTTCTCGACCTTGGACAGGGTCGAGACCGCAAGCCCGGTCATGGAGCTGACTTCGGCCAAGGTCCAGCGGTTGCGATTGCGAATATCCTTGAGGATCTCGCCGAGGCTGGATTTCGCGTCGGTCATCGTTGGCGTCTCCATTTGCCTGCAGCCATCGAAGTGCTCGCCGGGTTTCGCCCGCCCGCAACACAGAATCCGATTGGCATGATAGGAAAACCATTTCCTATAATACGTGGCCGAAAGCAACATCGTGTTGAAGGCAATCCCTGCCCCGCAACCACTTGCAGCTTCCTGCTGCCTCCTATTCGGCGAACGGGTTGTCGACCTTTGGCCAATAGGGGCGCGTCAGCTTGGTGAAGGCCAGATCCTCGAAAGTCGGCTGCAAGGCGCCCGGCGCGCTGACGTAGAGGATGTCGCGCGCAATGGGTTCGAAGCCGGCACGGAAGTGGTTGCTGGACTTCACCACCACGACCTTCTTCTTCGCCGGATCGAGCCCGAGCGCCGTCATGCATTCCGGATGAAAAGTCTGGGTACGCACGGTGTTGAGCACGATGTCGATGCTGCCGGCCGAGACCCACACGGCATCGCCGATGCCAAGCGGCGTCGGCCCGAAGCGCTGGGTGATGCCCGAGGCCACGCGCCTGACCGTTACCGTCAGGTCGAGCGGGTCGCCGGAGGCCGGTCCGACCTTGCCGCCGATCCTCAGCGCCAATGTGGCGCCCTCTCCCGCTTCGCGGCACATACGCACCGCAATCGGATCCCAGTAGAGGCAGGAAGCCACGTCTTCGATGCCGCGCTCGATGATGCGACGCAGGATGAACGTCGAATCTCCAGGCGCGCCGCCGCCTGCATTGTCTGAGACATCGGCGATCACGATCGGGCCGTTCTTAGCGGCAACCGTCCGGTCGAGGGCTTCGTCAATGCTAAGATAGTCTCCGCGCATCTCTTCGCGCGCCTCGAAGATCTCCCGGCCGAAAGATCGCGCCGTGCGCGCGGCCTTTTCCGGGTCGTTGTCGGTCACCACAAGCATCTTGGCGCCGACGTCTTCCACGTCGCCCCAAGGGAAGCCGTGGCCGAAGGAAACCGAGAGGACGCCATCCTGGCCTTCCATCGCCTTCATGCGGTCGACAATGCCGCGCAACGGCGCGCGATGCGGGTGGAAGGTGTTGATCATCCGGCAATCATGGAGGCCCATAGTCGGCCGCACCTCGCCGGCAAGTGTGCGCTCCATCAGCTGGAACAGTTGTTCGGCAACCTCTTCAATGTCCGTATGCGGATATTCCTTATAGGTGGCGATCATGGTCGCATTGGCCAGCATACGGTCGGTGATGTGACAGTGCAGGTCGAGTTCCGCCGCAACCGGCACATCGGGCCCCACCACTTCCCGAACATGCGCAAGCAGATCGCCTTCGACGTCGTCGTAGCCATCGGCGACGCAGGCGCCGTGCAGGGCGAGCATCACGGCGTCGACCGGCAGTGCGGCCCTGAGATCGTCGAGGATTGTGGCGCGGAAACTCTCATAGACCGTCCGCGTCGTCTTGCCTCCGGGCTCGGCCACGGCGCACAGGCTCTCGACCACGTCCCAGCCCTTATCCTCAGCGGCGTGGCGCCAGACGAACATTTGCGAAGAGCAGCAGTTGAGCGGCTTGCCGGTGGCGTCGCCATAGGCGATCAGGTTTTCGCGGAAGGCCTCGATACCGGTCTGCATGGGCGAGAAGGTGTTGGTCTCCGTATCCAGCCCCGCGATGAAAAGTTTCATTTTCGCCTCCCGCTCATCAAGAAAGATATTTTCTAATGATAAAACTATGTTTATCGTCGGAAAGTCAAATGCATTATCCGCGCTTGCGCGGCTGACCGGGGAGGCAGGAATGCGCATCTATATTTCCGCTGACATCGAGGGGATCGTCGGGGTCGTGAGCCGCGACCAACTGATGCCCGAAGGTTTCGAGTACGAGAACGCCCGGCGCTGGATGACCGACACCGTGGTTCACGCCTGCGAAGCTGCGCATGAGGAAGGTGTGGAGGAGGTCATCCTCAGCGATTCCCACGGAAATGGCGAGAGCATCCTGATCGACCGCCTGCCGGACTATGTGCAGGTTGTGCGCAGCTGGCCGCGGCCGCTGATGATGATGCAGGGCGTCGAACTCGGTTCCTTCGTCGGCGCGATGCTTCTCGGCTATCACGCCGGCGCAAGCCATGCGAGCGGCGTGCTGTCGCACACGATCGGCGGCACCGCCTTTGCTGAGGTGCGCATCAATGGCACCGTTATGCCGGAGGCCGGCATCAACGCCGCCATCGCCGGACATTTCGGCATCCCGGTGCTGCTCGCATCCGGTGACAACGTTGCCTTGGAGGAAATCAAGGAGCGGATCGGTGATATCGTGACGGTGCCGGTGAAGCAGGTCTACAGCACGCAATCGGCCATCACCCTGACGCCGGCCGTCGCCCATCGCCGGATCCGCGAGGGCGTCAAGAAGGCATTGTCGAGGGCCGGTTCGGCAAAGCCGTTCAAACTGGAAAACCCCGTCCTTGAGATCGTCTTCCGCAACCGCCTCCCGGCCGAATATCTCTCCTATCTCAAGGGCGTCGAGCGGACCGACGGCTACACGATCCGCTATCAGGGCGACGACATGGTCGACGTCTCGCGCTTCATCCAATTCGTGGTCGGCTACAATTCCCGCCTCACCTTCTGACGAGCATTTCCGCGGAACCAATCCATGACCACCTCAATCGTCCTCGGCGCCGGCATGGTCGGCGTCTCCACCGCGCTCGCCTTGCAAGAAACCGGGCACCAGGTTGTGCTGATCGACCGCAAGGCGCCGGGCCGGGAAACCAGTTACGGCAATGCCGGCATCATCCAGACCGAGGCCGTCGAACCCTATGCCTTTCCGCGCTCCCTGGCCGAGATCGTCAGGGTGGCGCTGAAGCGCGGCAACGATACGGACTTTCGGCTCGGCGACATGCCGCGGCTGGCGGGGCCGCTCTGGCGCTATTTCACGCAATCGGCGCCCGTCCCCTATGCGAGAACCGTCGCGGCCTATTCGAAGCTGGCGCTAAGGGCGAGCGACGATCACGCGCGCTTCATCGAGCCGGCCAATGCCGGCGACCTGATCGTTCGCGACGGCTGGCGCGCGGTCTACCGTTCGCCGGCAAAGCTCGACGCGGCCGTCTCGACTGCCGAACGCCTGAAACGAGAGTACGGCGTGCCGTCTAAGGCGCTCACGTCAGACGAACTCGCGGCAAGCGAGCCGGCGCTCAAAAGCCGGCTGGCAGGTGCGGTCCACTGGACCTCGCCCTGGACCTGCCGCGACCCGGGCGATCTGGTTTCGCGCTACGCAGCGCTCTTCGTTGCCCGCGGCGGGAAGGTCGCCCAAGGCGATGCCATGTCGTTGCAGCAGACCGGCACCGGCTGGCGGGTGCTGTCGGAGGGTGGCGATATCACGGCTGAAAACGCGGTCGTCGCCCTCGGGCCCTGGTCGCCGATGCTTGTGGCGCGGTTCGGCTATCGTGTCCCCATGGTGTTAAAGCGCGGCTACCACTGGCACTTCGGCGGCAAGGACGGCCCACGCATTTCGATGCTGGACATCGACAGCTCCGCCCTAATCGCCCCCATGAACGCGGGGTGGCGGGTCCTGACCGGCGCGCACCTGGCGCCACTCGGCGCCGCCCCCGCATCGCGACAGATACGGCATGCCGTCAACGCCGCACGCACGCTTTTTGCGCTGCGCGACCCCATCGAAGCGGCGCCTTGGTCGGGCACCCGTCCCTGCATGCCCGACATGCTTCCCGTCGTCGGGCCCAGCCGGCACAAGGGCCTGTGGTTTCACTTCGGCCATGGGCACCAGGGCTTCACCCTGGGGCCGACGACAGCACTTCTGATGGCCGAGCAGGTTGCCGGGCGCGCTGCCAATCCGCTGGCCTTGCCTCTGTTGCCGTCGACCCGAGACTGGGCATAGCGCAACGCTAAAGCGCGATTACTGCCGCACCGCAGCAAAAGTGCGGTCGGCCAGTCGCGGCAACATGAGCCGGAAGGCGACGCTGCGAGCGCTTTGGAACAGGATCAGCGCGATCCACAATCCGTCATTGCCAAAGACCGGCTGCAGGATCGCCCAAGCAGCAAAATAGATCACCAGCGAGCCGACCATCAGGTTTCGCATCTGCTTCGACCAGGTGGCGCCGATATAGACGCCATCCATCTGGAAAGCGACGATGCCGAAGATCGGCAGGGCGGCGACATAGGGCAGGTAGGCGTGCGCAAGTGCTGACACGCTTTCCGACGGGGCAGTGATGCCGATCACCCAGTCGCCGGCCACGAAGAGACAGAGCGCGACGAGCCCGGCAAAGGCGAATCCCCATACCGTGGTCAAACCAACGGCACGGTCGAAAGCTGGCCGATAACGTGCGCCGACGGCACGGCCTGCCAGCTGCTCGGCCGCCGTTGCCACCCCATCGAGAAAGGCGACGCCGAAGAAATAGAAGCGCAGCAGGATCGTGTTGGCCGCAAGGATTTCGATGCCGAGCATGCCGCTCTGGCGGGTGAAGAAGGACAGACCGATCAAAAGCGCGAAGGAACGGATCATCATGTCGCCATTGACCGAAAAGGCGCGGCGGAAGGCCGTCAGATCCGGAAGGTTCCACGCACTCCGGTCGGTCTTTGCCCAGATTAGATAGAGCCCCGCCACAGCCGTGACGGCTTCGGCGACGAGCGAGGCGGCCGCAACGCCTGCCACGCCCCAGCCGAGGCCGAGTACCCAGTGCACACTCAGGCCGGCATTGAGCGCATTGAGCAGGGTTTGCAGGATCATGCCCCAGAGTGCATCGCCGCGCCCGATGATCCAGCCGAAGACCACGAAATTGAAGAGGACGAAGGGTGCCGACCACACCCGCCAGGCAAAATAGGTGGCGGCTGCTTCGGCCACCTTGCCTTCCGCGCCCATGGCGGCAAGGCCAAGTGCGCCGATCGGCTTTTGAAGAACCAGCAGTGCCAGCCCCGCGACGAGTGCGATGATGAGGCCGCTTGCGAGCATGCGCTGCTCTTCGCGCCGGTCACCTGCCCCGAGCGCCTGGGCGGTAAAGCCGGTGGTCGCGCCGCGCAGGAAATTGAAGGTGACGAAGATCACGTCGAAGATGACGGTCGAAAGCGCCACGCCGCCGATCAGGGTCTCGTCGCGCAACTGGCCGATGACGCCGGTTGCGACGAGCCCGACAAGCGGGCTCGAAAGATAGGCGATCATCATCGGCAACGCGATGCGAAGCACGTCGCGATGCGCGATGTCGAAGGGGCGGACCGTGACCGCAGGGTGGTCGGACGCGTGTTTCACTCAATCCAGCCGGTGTGGTTCGCCGAGCGTATGCATCAGCCGGTTGGCCCAACCGAAGATCGCGACCGCATGGATGAGATCGAGGATCTGCAGGTCGTCCAGGCCGATCTCGCGCAGATGGTAGAACTGGTAAGCGCCGACATTGTCGGGATGGGCCGTGAGATCGACGCCGAAATTGAACAGCGCCTGCTCGAATTCCGGCAGGTTGGCGT
This sequence comes from Ensifer sp. ENS09, assembly GCF_014852425.1. NCBI lineage: Bacteria > Pseudomonadati > Pseudomonadota > Alphaproteobacteria > Hyphomicrobiales > Rhizobiaceae > Ensifer > Ensifer sp. ENS09. Next base: position 362,914 of record NZ_JACVBP010000005.1, on the reverse strand, counting down.
CGAGGCCGCTGCCATAAATCTCGTCGACCACCTCCGGCCGCTTTTCGAGCTGGATGTAGCGCGCCGCATGCACCGAGGCGCAATAGATGCAGCGATTGACGAAGGATGCGGCAAGCGCGCCGATCTCCCGGCCACCGCGCGAGAGCCCACCCTCGCTATACATGATGTCGTTGAAGAGCGGCGTACGCTCCTTCAAGGTTTCCGGCTCATTGGCGAGAACCAGCACGTAGTCCGAGATCTTCTTGTTGGACGGCGTGATCTTCAGCGCGTCGAGCTGTTCGGGCGTCGCCGTCTCGACGTCGACCGGCTTGACATAGGGCTTCCAGTCGAGCGCTTCGACGGTGAATTCGTGCACGGCTTGCGACATCTCAATTATCCCTCAGCATCTTGAGGCCGGCCACCACCAGCACCTGATAGTTCACGAAGGCGATCAGGCCGGCGAGCGTGACGATGTCCCGGTCGTCGAGGCCTGCGGCCAGCAGCTTCTCGACATTGGCGCGCGTCGCCTCCTTCGGCGAAAGCGTGACCAGATCGACATGGGCGAGGATCGCCCGAAGGCGCGGATCGGCAGCTTCGGTGCTGTTGCCGGGATCGGCAACCGACACCAGGGCGGCGGCCTCCTCCTCGCGTTCAAGCAAGGCCCGGAAATGCGCGGAGAGTTCCTGCGACTTCCAGAGTGCCGCCATGCGCGCGGCAAGGGCTGCCCGGAGCGCATAGGAGAAGTTGCGTGGATCGGCAGGGCGAAGGGCAGCCTGATAGCTCGTCTGGCTCAAGTGCTTTAGCTTCGCCCGTTGTTCGCGCAGCGCCTGCAGGTCCGGAAAGCGATCGAGCCCGAGAACCGTGTCGATCACGTCATTTGTCGATGGAGCGGTCATTGGTTTTCCTGTCATCTGAAATGCGGGAGGTTCAGGCCGTCTTCTGTGCCGGCGTCGGCGCGTCGGCATCCACCCATTCGGTCCCGTCGAGTTCCGGCTTTTCGTAGGCGATCAGCGCTTCCCAATGGTAGTCGACATCCCGAATGAAGAGCGAAGCCGCGACCCCGCGCGCCAGCCACAGGGCGCCCTCGCTGATGGCGGGAATGTCGCCGCTGACCTTGCCGACACTGACGGAAGCGCCGTAGTTGAAGCAATGGATGTCCTTCAGCCACGGGGCCGTTCCCGGCTCCTTCTCGGTAAAGGAGAAGTCTCCGTTCAGCCACGGGAAGCGGCCGAGGCCGGGGTTCTCTTCGCCCGCCGGCGGCGCGTAGCGGTCATCCCAGCAGGCAATCTGGTCCTGATAGGGAACAAGCTCGCTGCGGCTCAGCGGATCGATCGAGAAGCCGGTGCCGAGGATGACGAAATCGGTGCGGAAGGTGCGGCCGTTCGTGGTGGTGATGACGACCTCACCGCCCTCCTCCTTCATCGAGCGGATACCGCAATCGAAGTGGAAGTAGGCGTTCGAATGCTGGCTGACGCGCAGGGTCGAATTGTGCGGCGCTGGCGTCTGCTGCTTAGCCGCATAGTCCATCAGCCGCCAGCGCCATTCCGGCGAAATCTCGGCAAAACCTGCGGTGACGCCATAGGAGCCGATGCCCATCAGCTTGTTGACCGTCGGCATCTCCTTGCGGCGGGCGAGAAGGCGGACTTCCCCTGCCCCCTGCTCCAGCGCTTCTGCAGCATTGTCGACCGCCGAAGCGCCGACGCCGATGACGACGACGCGTTTGCCCTTCAGGCGATCGAAGTCGATCGCGTCGGCCGAATGCGCCCAGGAGGTATGCCGCTCCATGGTCTTGACGAAATCCGGAATGGTCGGCTCGCCGAGCCCGTCGCGGCCGGTCGCCATCACCAGCTTGCGGGTGATGATCGCAGGCTTAGCTCCACCGGCGATTTCGAGTTCCAGCAGCCCATCGGCGCGCGGCACGACACGGGTGACGTGCGTGTCGTTTTCGACCGGGATGTCCATGACATCGCGATACCAGCGCAGGTAATCCATCCACATCGGGCGCGGGATGCGGAAGAGCTCCTCCCATTCCGCTTCACCATGGAGCGCGGTGAACCAGGCGCGGAAACTGAGCGAGGCAACGCCAAGCGCCGGGCCGAGAAGGATTTTTGGCGAGCGCAGCGTCTCCATGCGCGCATAGGTGACCCAAGGACCCTCGAACCCCTTGGGCGCGCGGTCGACGATGCGCAGATTGGCGATGCCGGCGCGCGTGAGCGCATGCCAGGCAACAAGCCCGCACATGCCGCCGCCGATCACGACTACATCGCTGACGTCCTCGCCCGCCGCCGTCGTCACCGGCTTCGACCAGTTGGCCGGCGGATAGTTGAGATAGCTCAGATCCTGCCTTACCCTCGCATTGAGCGCGGCAAGCCGTTGCTGTTTTTGACTGTCGGTCATCCCCGATCTCCCTTCACTTCGCCAGCAGTACGGCATCGCGGTCGCGCCACCCCACCCAGACGTCGTCCCCTTCGATATGCGAAAGCGCCACCGGATCGATCTGCGCCACCAAGGTGCTGCCATTGTCGAGAACCACGGTCAGTGACGTGTGGGCGCCCTTGAAGACGCGCTGGTCGATGCGCCCTTTCATCGACGGGCGGTCCTCGGGCTTGCGCGACAGGCAGAACACCGCCTCCGGACGCAGCGCCACGGTGGCATCGTCTCCCGGGATCGGCGACGTGCCGTTCACGTCCGCATGCACGACATTGCCGCGCCACTCGACGGCGGCGATCCCGCCCGCAACCGATGCGACCGTGCCTTCAAGAAAATTGCTCTGGCCGATGAAATTCGCGACGAAGCGGCTGCGCGGCCGGGCGTAGAGTTCGTCAGGACCACCCATCTGCTCGATCCTGCCCTTGTTCATCACGACGATGACGTCGGACATGGTGAGCGCTTCTTCCTGGTCGTGGGTGACGAAGATGAAGGTCTTGCCGGTCTTCTTCTGGATCGACTTCAGCTCGATCTGCATCTGCTGGCGGAGCTTTGCATCGAGCGCCGACAGCGGCTCGTCGAGGAGCAACACGTTCGGATCGGGCGCCAGCGCCCGCATCAGCGCCACGCGCTGGCGCTGCCCGCCCGAAAGCTGCGCCGGCATGCGTTCGGCATGGTCCTGGAGGGAGACGAGCGCAAGGAGGTCGCTGACCCGCTTGTGGATCGCCGCACTCTCCATGCCCTTCAGTTCGAGCCCGAAGGCGATGTTGCGGCCAACCGTGAGGTGCGGAAAGAGCGCGTAGTCCTGGAAGACGATATTGACGTTGCGCCTGTTCGGCGGCAGGTGCGAGATCGGCTTGCCCTCGAGGTAGATTTCCCCCGAGGTCGGACTGTCGAAGCCGCCGAGCATGCGCAGCGTCGTCGACTTGCCGCAGCCGGAAGGGCCGAGCAGCGTGACGAACTGACCGGGCGCGATCGCAAGATCGAGATCATCGACGGCGGTCAGCGCCCCATAGGACTTGTTGACGTTCTTGAAATGGACGACAGGCTGCATTGCGTCAGCTCCTGGAACGGCGGGTGATATGCTCGGCATAGATGCCGACGGCGGTGGTGACGACGAGCACGATGGTCGCCATGGCGTTGATTTCCGGCGACATGCCGCCTTGCACCTTGGCAAAGATCAGCATGGGCAGGGTCGGCTGGTAGCCGCCAAGGAAGAAGGTGCGGACGAAGTCGTCGATGCTGGTCAACACGCAGAAGATCATGCCGCCAAAGAGCGCCGGCATCAGATAGGGGATGGTGACGCGCAGGAAAGCGATGAACGGATCGGCGCCGAGATCGCGCGCGGCGTCGACGAGATTGGCCGGCATCGACCGCAGCCGCGTCAAGACCATGATGACGACGAAGGGTACCGCATGAACCGTATGGGCGAGGATGATCGCGAAGGTTCCGGTCGGAATGTCGACCGCGCGAATGAAAATGCGCATCGAGATCGCGTTGATCAGCCCGGGCACGACGGCCGGAAGACAGGCGAGCGCGAAGATGATCGCCTTGCCCCAGATGTTCTCCGCCGAAACGAGCAGTGCGATCCACACACCGATGATCGTCGCCGAAATCGTAGTGGCGAGTGCGATGCCGATCGAATAGAGCGAGGCTTCGAGGAACTGCTTGTCCTGGATCACCTTGCCGTACCAGGACAGCGTCCAGTTGCCGATCGGGAAAGCGATGAAGTTCGCATCCTTGAAGCTCATCGCCATCATCAGCGCCAATGGCAAGACCAGATAGACGGCGAAAATCCAGTAGGAAGCGCCAAGCGCGGTTTTGGGAAGGTCGTTGAAATAGGTTCGCATCGTTACGTCCTCACATCAGCCGAACGGAGCGGCCGCCAACGACCCGCATGAAAAGCCCGACGGTTGTCAGCGACACCACGAGCATGATCATGGAGAAGGCAGCACCCTCCGGCCATTTGTCGTTCGACCCGTGAAACAGCGTCGCGATAACCTCGGGAAAGATGACCGAGTTGGGCCCGCCGAGCAGCAGTGGTGCGGCGAAGACGCCGACAGCCGTCAGGTAGACGAGGCTGCAGCCCGACACGATGCCGTCCTTCGATAGCGGCAGGATGACCCGGCGGAACCGCTGGAAGGGGCCGGCGCCGAGATCGGCCGCCGCCTGGATCAGCGGCGTCGGGATCTTCTCGATCGCCGAGTAGAGCGGCAGCAGCATGTAGAGCGCGAGCAGGTAGATGACGCCGAAGCTCAGCGAGAAGAAGGTGTAGAGCATCGGGATCGGCCGGTCGATGAAGCCGAATTCGCGCAGCAGCACGTTCAGCGCCCCGCGATTGGCAAGCAGCATGATCACCGAGAAGGTGCGGATCAGCTCACCGGCCCAGAAGGGGATGAGCAGCAGCAGCAAGGCCCGCATCCGGTTCTTCGGCTGCACGATCTTCGCGACGTAATAGGCAACGGGATAGACGATCACCAGCGTCGAGATCGTGACAACAGCTGCAAAGATCAGGCTGCGCACGAAAGGCAGGAAATAGAGCCGGTCGGAAAAGAACAGCGCGTAGTTCGAAAGCGTGTATTCGCTGCTTTTGTCCGGCTGTGGCGGGTAGTTGGCAAGAAGGCTGATATTGGCCATCTGCAGGATCGGGCCGATATGCAGCATGGCGATCCAGACAAGCGGCACGCCCGCGAGCACGGCGAGGCGCACGCGCCGGCTTTCGACGAGCAGTCCGATCGTATGGCGGTATAGACCTGAGCGCGCCGCCCTGCCGATCCATCCGGCATAGCGCGGCACCGTCGACAAACCGACGGATGGCGGTTGTGTTGTCGTATCCAGCATTCTCTTTGTTCCCGGCTCTGGAAGAGTCCATTTTTTGACGGGCGACCGGCCTCAGCCGATCGCCCGGATTTCGAGAGGTCAGGCCGACTTGATCTCGGCGGTGGCCTTGTCGATCATCTCGTTCTTCATGTCGCGGTTGACCGAGCTGAAGAACTGGATGCGTTCGACCTGCTCGGGCGGCAGCGACAGCGCGGCGCGCTCCTTGTCGTCAAGCACCTTGTCGACGCCGTCGAAGGCCGACGAGAAGCCGGACTGGCGGGTCATCGCAGCACCAATCTCCGGCGACGACAGGATGGCGTCGAGGAAGGTGTAGGCGGCGTCGGCGTTCGGCGCGTTGTTGACGATGTTGAACGAATAGAGGAAGCCGAACGTGCCTTCCTTCGGCACCGAGATCTCGATCGGGTGGCCGTCCATGACGAGCTTGGCGGCCGGTCCCGACCAGGCCTGCGCGAGGTAGATGTCCTCGTTGACGAACATCTGCTGCAGCTCGGAGCCGGCGTCGTAGTATTTGCGGACCTTGTCCTTGTGCTGAATGAGGAAGTCGCGGGCCTGGTTCGTGGCGGCCTGCGCAACATCGGGCTTGTCGCCATAGGTTACGTAGTCGCCGTCGTTGCCCTGGTAGCGCATGACGATCGAGAGGAAGTCGCTGACGATGTAAGACGTCAGGTTCTTGTTTTCCTCGTCGAACATGATCTCCCAGCTGTCGGAGGCCTTGGCGTATTCGGTGTTGCGCACGAGGCCCTCGAAGCCCGCAAGCAGCGGCACGCCGAAGGTCTTGCCGTCGACGGTGAGCTGCGGCGCGCCCTTGTAGGCCGCGGCGAGCTTGCCCCAGTTCTTCAGCCGCCCGGTGTCGAGCGTCGAGAGCAGGTTCGACTTCATGAACTGCGACAGACGGTGACCGGTGACGGTCACGATATCGGTGGAAGGTGCGGCACCCTCGGCGGTCAAGAGGTTGTACTGCTTACCCTGGTCGTCGGTCAGGCGGATGCGCACCTCGATGCCGGTATCCTTCTGGAACTGGTCGATGAAGGACTGCGGTACGAACTTGTCGTAGGTCGTGATGTTCACGACCTTGCTCTGGGCGAAGGCCGGGCGGATGATCGAAGGTGCCGCGAGCACCCCCGCCCCGGCTGCCAACAGCTTCATGGCCGATCGGCGGGTAACGTCAAAATTGTTCATCTCGTTCTCCTCATTTTAGCAGGCTCAATTTCCATGTGAGCGTTCAGAGCTTTTGCTCCCCTTTATTTCGCCGCCGGGTTGTCCGGCAGCGCACCATTGCCGGCGTTCCTGCCGGCAAAGCTTCTTTCGGCGATACGCGCCATCTGCTTGGGATCGTGCACGATGAGATCCGGCATCCGCTCCGACGCGATCCGCGCTATCCGTTGAATGAGTTCCCGGACGCCGGCGGAAAGCGGGCGCGAGCCGGCCGACAGGATCGCCCACAGGAAGGGGATCTCGACGTCGAGAGGCCGAACGACGATGGGCGCCGATTGCAGGCCATAGGCGGTCGCCGGCTCGATGATCGCCACGCCAAGGCCGAGCGATGCGACTTGCACAGCGTTTTGCGCCGCGTTGGTCGCGATGATGCGATTGGGACGCACGCCGGCTGCATCGAGCACTTCATCGACGCTGTGGCGCAGCCGAAACGGATTGGACATGGTGACGAGCGTGCGCCCGGCGAGATCGGCGATCGAGATCACGTCTTTCGCCGCCAGCGGATCGTGCGGCGCAATGGCGGCCACGCAGCGCCCTTCGAAGAAGCCTTGCACCTCCAGGCCCGGCTGATCGGCCGGCAGCGAGGTCACGCAGAAATCGGCCGTGCGCGCGAACACCGACTGCACGGCCGCCTCGGCCGGCATGCTGCGCAGATTGATCGTGTGGGGCAGCAGATGTTCCGGCAGTTCGGCAAGTGCGATCGGGATGATGCCGCTGGCAAAGGCCGGCGTTGCGGCGATCTCGATCGGCTCGGGTTCCTTGCCGGCGATTGCCTTGGCGCGATTGCGCAGGTGCCCGATGCCGCTGACAAAACGCTCCGCATCCTCATGGAAGGCAATGCCCTTGTCGGTCGGCGCGATCCTCGGGCCATTCCGCTCGAACAGCGCAAAACCGAGCGACGTCTCCAGGTCCTGGATCAGGCGCGTCACCTGCGACTGCGAGCGGTCGAGCAGGCGGGCAGCACCTGTGATGCTGCCCGTCGACATAACGGCGAGAAAGGCCTCGAGATCGCGTACTTCCATCGGCTATCATGCGCTCCCTGCATGGTTGATGATCAATAGTGCATAAAACGCATTCTTAGTTCTAGTGACAAAAGACAATTTTTCTCGGATGGGGTCGACCGGGCCGGATCAGGCCGGCCCTTGCGGCCTTACCAGTCCATGACGACCTTTCCGGAGTTGCCGGAGCGCATCGCTTCGAAGCCGTCGCGGAATTCGTCGATCTTGATGCGGTGGGTGATGACCGGGGCGAGGTCGAGGCCGCCTTGAACGAAGGCAATCATCTTGTACCAGGTCTCGAACATCTCGCGGCCGTAGATGCCCTTGAGGTTGAGCATCTTGAAGATGACCTTGTTCCAGTCGATCTCGAAGCCGGCCGGTGCAATGCCGAGGATGGCGATCTTGCCGCCGTTGTTCATCTTGTCGATCATGTCGCGGAAGGCGGGTGCTGCACCGGACATTTCCAGCCCGACGTCAAAACCCTCGGTCATGCCGATCGCCGTCATCACGTCGGCAAGGTTTTCCTTCGACGCGTCGACGACATGATCGATGCCGACGCTTTTCGCGAGCGCCAGCCGCGTCGGGTTGATGTCGGTGATCACAACCTTGCGCGCGCCCGAGCGCTTGGCGACCATCGCCCCCATGATGCCGATCGGGCCGGCGCCGGTCACAAGCACGTCCTCGCCGACGAGATCGAAGGAAAGGGCGGTGTGCACCGCATTGCCGAACGGATCGAAGATCGCCGCGACTTCATCCGGCACGTCCTCGGGGATCGGCACGACGTTATATTCCGGCAGGCAGACGAACTCGCCGAACGAACCCGGCCGGTTGACGCCAACGCCGAGCGTGTTGCGGCAGAGATGCCCGCGGCCGGCCCGGCAGTTGCGGCACTTGCCGCAGACGATGTGGCCCTCGCCCGAGACCCGCTCGCCGACATGGTACTTGGTGACGGCAGATCCCACCTCGGCGATCTCGCCCATGAACTCATGGCCAACGACCATCGGCACCGGAATGGTCTTCTGCGCCCACTGGTCCCAGTTCCAGATGTGCACGTCCGTGCCGCAGATCGCCGATTTCTTGACCTTGATCAGCACGTCGTTCGGGCCGATCTCCGGCACCGGCACGCGCTCCATCCAGAGGCCCTCTTCCGGCTTCGACTTGACCAGCGCCTTCATCATGTTCGTCATCGGTCTCTCCCTCAGATCACACCGAGGTCGCGGCCGACCTCTTCGAAGGCGGCGATCGCCCGGCGCACGTCCTGTTCGCTGTGGGCCGCCGACATCTGCGTGCGGATGCGCGCCTGGCCCTTCGGCACCACCGGGAAAGAGAAGCCGATGACATAGACGCCCTTCTTCAGCATGCGTGCCGCCATCTCCTGCGCGAGGGCTGCATCTCCGAGCATGACCGGGATGATCGGGTGGCCTTCGCCGGCCAGCGTGAAGCCGAGCTTCGACATCTCGGCGCGGAACAGGCTGGCATTGGCGTAAAGCCTTTCGCGAAGCGCATCGCCGTTCTCGATCAGATCGAACACTTTGAGCGAGGCCGCGGCAATCACCGGCGCCAGCGTGTTGGAGAACAGATAGGGACGCGAGCGCTGGCGCAGCCAGTCGACCACTTCGGTCTTGGCCGAGGTGTAACCACCGGAGGCACCGCCGAGCGCCTTGCCGAGCGTGCCGGTGATGATGTCGATCCGGCCCTCGACGCCACAATGTTCGGCGGAGCCACGGCCATGTCTGCCGACGAAACCGACCGCATGGCTGTCGTCGACCATGACCATGGCGCCGTACTTGTCGGCGAGATCGCAGACCCCTCCGAGATTGGCGATGATGCCATCCATCGAGAACACACCGTCGGTGGCGATCAGCTTGAAGCGGCTGCCCTCGGCCTTCTTCAGCTCCTCTTCAAGCGCTGCCATGTCGTTGTTGGCATAACGGAAGCGCTTGGCCTTCGACAGCCGCACGCCGTCGATGATCGAGGCATGGTTGAGCGCGTCGGAGATGATCGCGTCGTCTTCACCGAGCAGCGTTTCGAACAGGCCGCCATTGGCGTCGAAACACGACGAATAGAGGATCGTGTCTTCCATCCCGAGGAACGACGAGATGCGCGCTTCCAGCTGTTTATGCTCCTCCTGCGTACCGCAGATGAAGCGCACAGAGGCCATGCCGTAGCCGTAGCGGTCGAGCGCCTGTTTGCCGGCCACGGCCAGCTCCTCGTTGTCGGCAAGGCCGAGATAGTTGTTGGCGCAGAAGTTGAGCACCCGCTCGCCCGAGGCGACCGCAATCTCACCGGCCTGCTTCGAGGTGATCACACGCTCCGACTTGTAGAGCCCTGATGACTTCAGGCCCTCGAGTTCGGATCGGAGATGGGACAGGAAGCGGTCGCTCATTCAGGCACGCCCCTCGGCTCGATCGACAGCGGCAACGGGCGGAAAGCCGGTGCGGCAGAGCGCATCGAGCCCTTCGAGATCCAGTTGCTCGAGACCCAGTTCCGGAAGGAGGTCGTTCTCGCCTTCGAAGTCCCGGCCATACATGGCCGAAAAGATGCGGATTCCCGCCTCGTGCAGGTCCGCCGGGCATCCGGCGAGACGCGCGAGCTGCGCCGTGACCACCAGACCGAAGGGGACATCTTCAGTCACGTAACGGCTATCGGCCGTCGCAGGGCCCGTGCCGTTGTTTCCGGCCTGGTACATTTCCTGGTTCATCTGCGAGATGGTGCTGACCGGCACATGGAACGACAGGTGGAAATGCTGGAAGATGTCACGCACCTTCAGCTGCAACCTCTCGGCGACGGCCAGCCGCTCACGGTCGAGCCTCTCCAATAGGCGACCGATGTTGGGGGTGACGTTCTGGGCCTGCACCCAGCTTTCGCCACGCTCCATGCGCGACATGTTGCCGAGCGCGATGCCGAGGTGGTTTTGCGGGTTGAGGTTCGAAAGCGCGATCGCCAGCAGGCTGCCGCGATCGACGAAATGTTCGCCGAAAAGCGCCGTGCAGACCGCGTGACCGCGCGCACTCTCCGATGCTGGAACCGTCGCCAGATCGACCTGCTTGCGGATGGTGTTGACATGCGCCAGCGCCGGGCCGAGCTTCCGGCCGCTGACGATCGTCGTGCCCCAGGCAACGATCGGCAAGGTGATGCCGCGTGCGGCCAGCAGCGACGAGAGATAGAGCGCTCCGAACGAAGTGTGCGAGCTGAAGATCACCACCTGGCCGGCGGTCAGATGCGGCGCGATAGCGTCCAGCACGAAGCGGTGGCCATAGGCCGGCAGCGCGATGAGGATCGCATCGGTATCGTGGACGAGATCTTCCGCACTCTTGGCAACGGCCGGAAGGAAGGTGCCTTCGATGGCGCCCTCGGCCCTGAGGCGTTCTCCCTCGGCAAGTGCCACAGTGCCGGTGCCGGACGGCGACCAGAGCGTTGCCTTGTGTCCCAGTTTTTCAAGAAGTGCAGCGGTGCCAAAGGCAATAGAGCCAGCACCTGCGATACCTACGCGCATGTCGTTTTCCACTTTCATTGATATCGGGTAGCGGGCGCAGCCGGGCGCCCGCCGTCGAGATGTAGCGGCTAAGCCGCGTTGCGGGCGGGGATGAGCGTGGTCGCTTCGGACGACCAGCCGACCCAGATGTCGTCGCGGCTGAGGCCTTCCACCTCGCTTGGATGAACGAGCGCGTTGAGCAGATGCCCCTCGCCGATCTCGACCTTGAGCGATGTGTGGTTGCCCTTGAAAACCCGCTGGCGGATGCGCCCCCGGATCCGGTTGGCGACGCCCGGTTCCTGCGCCGAACATTGGATCGCTTCCGGCCGCAGGACGACATAGATCGCATCGCCTGCCTTGGGAGACAGCGCGCCGGCCGACGCCTTGATCGTCATGCCGTTCCACCGCACCGCCGCTTCGCCGGCTTCGGTGCCGACGACATCCGACTGCAACAGATTGGTTTCGCCGAGGAAGGTCGCCACGAAGGCGGAACCGGGCCGCTTGTAGAGGCTCGCCGGATCGCCCATCTGCTCGATCCGGCCATTGTTCATGACCACGATCGTATCCGACATGGTGAGCGCCTCTTCCTGGTCGTGGGTCACGAACATGAAGGTCTTGCCCGTCTGTTCCTGGATCGCCTTGAGCTCGATCTGCATGGTCTGGCGAAGCTTGGCGTCAAGCGCCGAGAGCGGCTCGTCCAGAAGCAGAACATCGGGATCCGGCGCCAAGGCGCGCATGAGCGCAACACGCTGACGTTGGCCGCCCGACAGCTCGGACGGGAGGCGGCCGGCAAAATCCTGCAGTTGCACGAGTTCCAGGAGTTCGGAGACACGCCTCTGGATCTGTTTCTGGTCGACGCCCTTCAGCTCCAGGCCGAAGGCGATGTTCTTTGCGACCGACATGTGCGGGAACAGCGCGTAATCCTGGAACACGATGTTGACGTTGCGCCGGTTCGGCGGAACCATTGTCACGTCGCGGCCGGAGAGCAGAATGCGGCCCTCCGTCGGCGTTTCGAACCCGCCGAGCATGCGCAGCGTCGTCGACTTGCCGCAGCCGGAGGGGCCGAGCAGGGTGACGAACTTGCCGCGTTCGATGTTGAGGTTGAGATTATCGACGGCGACAAAACTGCCGAAGCTCTTGCGGACATTTTCGAACTGAACAACCGGTTGCATCAGCGGATCCTCGAACGACGTGTGAGATATTCTGCGTAGAGCCCGACCACGGCGGTCACGACCAGGACGAGCGTCGCCATGACGTTGATTTCCGGAGACATGCCGGACTGCACGCGGGCGAAGATCAGCATCGGCAGCGTCGGGCGATACCCGCCGAGGAAGAAGGTGCGGACGAAGTCATCGCTCGACAGCAGCAGGCAGAAGATCATGCCGCCGAAGATGGCCGGTCCGAGGTAGGGGAGCGTGACGCGGAAGAAGGTGACGATGCTGTCGGCACCGAGATCGCGGGCGGCATCGACGAGATTGCCTGGCATCGAGCGCAGCCGCGTCAGCACCATGACCACCACGAAGGGCACCGCGTGGACGACGTGGCCGAGGATGATGGCGACCGTGCCGGTCGGCAGGTCGATGGTGGTGATGAAGATGCGCAGCGAAATCGCCGAGATCATGCCCGGCACGACGGCCGGGAGGCAGGCGACGGCAAAGGCCACGTATTGAGCGGCGCCCCGCAGCGACCCGATCAGCATCGCGATCCAGACGCCGATGACCGTCGCGATGGCGGTCGTCGCCGCGGCGATCATGATCGTGTAGAGGCAAGCGTCCAGGAACTGCTTGTCCTTGATAACCTTGGCATACCAGTCGATCGTCAGGTTACCGAGCGGGAACGAAATGAAGCTCGCATCCTTGAAGCTGACCGCCACCATCAGCGACAGCGGCAGAAACAGGTACAGGACAAACAGCCAGTAGAAGGACTTCAGAGCCAGTCCCGGCCAATCGTGAAACATGGCGCGCATCAGAATGTCCTTTGCTTCGAGCCGCCGACGACCCGCATGAACAGACCTACGGTGACGAGGGATGCGGCAAGCATGATCATCGCGAAGGCGGCACCGGCCGGCCAACGGCTGCTGGCGCCGTGGAAGAAGCTGCTGATCGTCTCGGAGAACATGCTGGTGGTCGGCCCGCCGAGAAGAATGGGAGCGGCGAACACACCCATGCAGGTGAGGAAGACCAGCGAGCATCCCGACACGATGCCATCGCGCGAAAGCGGCAGGATGATGCGGCGGAAGCGCGTGAACGGCCCCGCGCCGAGATCCGCCGAGGCGTCGAGTAGCGACTTCGGGATCTTCTCGATCGCCGAATAGAGCGGCAGCAGCATGTAGAGACAGACCATGTAGACCAGGCCGAAGCTGATCGAAAACGAGGTGTAGAGCATCTGGATCGGACGCTCGGTCAGGCCGATCTCCCGCAGCAGCACGTTGACGGCACCGCGATTGGCGAGAAGCATGATGACCGAGAAGATGCGGATGATTTCGCCTGCCCAGAACGGCGCCAAGAGCAGGAGGAGCGCGCGCGACCTGTTGCCGGTCGCAACCACCTTCGCCACGTAGTAGGCGACCGGATAGACCACGACCAAGGTGACGGCCGTTGCGATGGAGGCATAGATGAAGCTGCGCAGCAGCGGCATCCAGTAGAGCTTTTCACTGAAGAAGAGCGCGTAGTTGTCGAACGTGAATTCGGCCTCCACGCCCGGCTGCGGCGGATAGCTGGAGAGCAGGCTGATGCGCAGCATTTCGTAGATGGGGCCGATGTGCATCATCAGCATCCAGACGACCGGCACGCCGGCCAGAAGCAGGATGCGCCCATATCGCCACTCGGCAACCGCGCCCAGAGTGTAGCGATAGAGCGGTGAGTTGATCACCCTCGCGACACCGGTCGAGTATTTCATGTGCGCGGCGCGGACGGGGATACCGCCACCTGCCGCATGTGTTCCCACGGCCATTGTTTTAATCCCAAAGCTTGTCCGCGACCCGACGGGTGTTGGCAGGACATGCGTCACCGTTCCGACCCCGCCGCCACGGCGAGGTCGGTCAGTCAGTCGTCACGATGCGATTGCTCAGGCGGCCTTCAGTTCCGCGACGGCGCGATCGATGATCTCGTTCTTCATCGAGCGATTGAGCGAGCTGAAGAAGGTGACGCGCTCGAGCTCTTCCTGCGGCAGCGTCGATGCCAGCCGCTCCCTGTCGTCGAGCAGCTTGTCGACGCCAGAGATCGTCGAGCTGAAGCCGGAGGTGCGGGTCATCGCCGCGCCGACCTCGGGATTGGCGAGGATCGCGTCGAACAGCTTGTAGGCGTTCTCGGCATTGGGCGCGTTGTTGACGATGTTCAGCGTGTAGCAGAACCCGTAGGTGCCTTCCTTCGGAACGGAGAGCTTGACCGGCACGCCGTCCATGATCAGCTTGGCGGCAGGACCCGACCAGGCCTGCGCCAGGTGGATGTCCTCGTTGATGAACATCTGCTGCACTTCGCTGGCCGCATCGTAATACTTGCGAACCATATGCTTGTGCTTGATCAGGTGGTCGCGCGCTTCGCTGGCGGCCTGCTGGGCCGCCTCGACCTTGTCGGTGTAGGTGACGAAGTCGCCGTCATGGCCGAGATACTTCATGGTGATCGACATGAAATCGCCGGCCATGTAAGCGGTCAGGCCCTCGTACTTCTCGTCGAACATGATGCCCCAGCTGTCGGCTTCCGGCACGTAGTCGGTGTTGCGAACGAGGCCTTCGTAGCCGGCAAGGATCGGCAATCCCCAGAGGTTGCCCTCATAGCGCGCCCAGGCGGCATCCTGATAGGCGGGATTGAGGTTCGACCAGTTGCGCAGCTTTGCCGTATCCAGCGCCTGCACCAGCTTCGAGCCGATGAACTGCCCGTAGCGGTGGCCCGCGACCGTGACGATATCGGTCGTCGGGTTTGCGCCCTCCGCCGTCAAGAGGTTGTACTGCTTGCCCTGGTCGTCGGTCAGGCGGATGCGAACCTCGATGCCGCTATCCTTCTGGAACTGCTCGATGAAGTCCTGCGGCAGGAACTTGTCATAGGTGGTGATGTTGAGAACCGAGCTCTGCGCATGCGCCGACCGGATGTAAGGCGCGGCGAGCATCGTAGCGCCCCCTGCCCCCAACAGCTTGAGCGCGCTCCTGCGATTGATTTTCTGCCCGATAATCATTGTTCCTCCTCTCGCCTCCCAGCGTGACCTGATGGCGTCAGTGCGCCGCATAAGCGCTATCCTGATCCCGTCGCCAATCGCGCAACCGGATCGATCCGGTTGCAGCCTGCCTAGAGATAAGCGCAGCAAATTTGACCCGTCTAATTGTTTTTGAGTCTGCGTCCATTCCAAAAGGTTATAGGCTAGGATTTGTGCTGGGACGGGGAATGGCGATATTTTGCAGGGGCCCCGGGCAGACGCATTGTCAACCTGCGCGCGCAAAGCTAGGCTGGAGCCAATTCGGACCTGCATGAAGTTATGAAATGAAGCGCGCACCGAACCTACGACAAATCGAGGCTCTCAAGGCCGTCATCGAATGCGGCACGGTCAGCCGTGCCGCGGAAGTCCTGCACATCTCGCAACCCGCTGTGAGCAAACTGCTGGCGCATCTGGAAGAAGATACGGAGCTTGAACTCTTCGAGCGCATCAAGGGGCGGCTCATTCCTTCGGAGCATGGGATGCGGCTCTACAAGGAGATCGATCGCGTCTTCGCCGGCATCAAGCAGATCGAGCGCGCCGTCGACCTGATCCGGCGCGAGGAACTGGGGCAGATCTCGGTCGGCGTGATGCCGGCGCTCTCAGGCCTCTTCATCAGCCACACCAACAAGCGTTTCCTCGCCGGGCACGGCGACGCCTATATCTCGGTGGTGATTCGCAGTTCGCAGTTCATCGTCGAATGGCTGCTGTCCAAGCAGGTCGATATCGGCCTCATCAATCGCAACACGGACAACCCTTACATCGAGTGCGTGCCGCTGCGCGGTGGGGATCTCGTCTGCATCGCGCCGCGCGATCATCGCTTTGCCGCGAAACAGGAGATCGTGCCCAGCGACATCCACGGCGAACCCTATATCGGCTTTGCCGCCGACAATCGCATCCGGCAGAAGATCGAAAGTACGCTCGATACCTATGGCACGCGCCTGAACTACATCATGGACGCGACACTGGCGCCGGCGGTGTGTGAAATGGTCGCCAACGGGCTCGGGATCGCCATCGTCGACCCCGTCTTCGCCTTTGGCCAACGCGACCGGCTGACGATCAGGCCGTTCCTCCCCAGCATCCCATCGGATCTCAGCCTCTGCTGGTTGCGCGACACGCGGAACCGTCATCTGGTCGACGCCTATGTCGAGGCGACCCGCGCGACGGTCCACGACATGCGACAAGCAATGGAGACGGTTTGAGTTCGCGTGTGGCGGCCCGCGGGATTTCGCGGCTTTACAAGCCTCGATCAGAAACCGAGATTGCGGGCCCGACAGAACTGGTGATCCATGCCGACCACTCCCCTCCGTGTTGACGCATTTTCCGAAGCGCATGTTCCCGAGATGCTCGACTGGTTTTCGAGCCTGGAGGCGCTGGTCCAATGGGGCGGCCCCGGCCTCTCCTTTCCGCTGGACGCAGCGCAGCTCGAGGCGATGCTCGCCGGGACCGAAGGCGCCGAAGCCGAGCGCCTGATGTTTGCAGGGATCGTCGACGGCAAGCTCGCCGGCCATGCGCAGGTGGCGCTCGACTGGGCAAACGGCGTCGGCCGCCTCGCCCGAATTGCAATCAATCCGCGCATGCGCGGACAGGGCCTCGCCCGGCCATTCCTCAGCGAAGTGACCCGCCGCTTTTTCGCCGACCCTGCCTTCGAGCGGCTGGAACTCAACGTCTACACCTTCAACGAGGCGGCGATCCGCACCTACCGCAGCCTCGGCTTTCAGGAAGAAGGCGTTCGGCGCTCCTCCGCCAGGGTCGGCGATGCCAGGTGGGACACGGCAATCTACGGCCTGCTCAGAGGGGAATGGGCCGAGCGCGCCGCCGCCGCTCAGTAGGGCAAGCCGACATAGTTCTCCGCCAGCGCTGTCTCGGCCGCCACCGAATGGGTCAGGTAGTCGAGTTCGGCTTCCTGGATGCGCTGGTCGAAATCGCCGGTATCCGGAAAGCGATGCAGCATCGTCGTCATCCACCACGAGAAGCGCACGGCCTTCCAAACACGCGCCAGCGCCCGTGCCGAGTAGGCGTCGACGCCGGCGTTCGAGCGATCCTGGTAGTGTTCGAGCAGCCCCTCGAAGAGATAGTGCACGTCGCTGGCGGCCAGGTTCAGGCCCTTCGCACCCGTCGGCGGCACGATATGGGCGGCGTCCCCAACCAGGAACAATCGGCCGAAACGCATCGGCTCGGCAACGAAGGAGCGCAGCGGCGCGATCGATTTTTCGAAGGACGGTCCGGTCACCATTGCTTCGGCATGGTGTTGCGGCAAGCGCCGGCGCAGTTCGTCCCAGAAGCGTTCGTCGGACCAGTCCTCGATCTTCTCGCTCACCGCGCACTGAATGTAGTAGCGACTGCGCGTCGTCGAACGCATCGAGCAGAGCGCGAAGCCGCGCGGATGGTTGGCATAGATCAGTTCGTGATCGACCGGCGGCACGTCGGCGAGGATACCGAGCCAACCAAAAGGATAGACCTTCTCGAAGGTCTTGAGCGCCTTTTGCGGCACGGCCTTGCGGCTGACGCCGTGAAAGCCGTCGCAACCGGCGATGAAGTCGCAATCGATGCGCTGCGTGGCGCCATCCTTCTCGAAGGTCACATAGGGCTGGTGGCCATCGAAGTCATGCGGTTCGACATTGGCCGCCTCGTAGATCGTGACGGCCCCTGAATGCCCGCGATGCTCCATCAGGTCGCGTGTCAGTTCCGTCTGGCCATAGACCATGACGCGTTTTCCGCCAGTCAGATGCTTGAGATCGATACGGTGGTCGCGACCGTCGAAGGCGAGCGAGAAGCCGTCATGCGGCAGCCCTTCCTTGTGCATACGTGCGCCGGCCCTGGCGCGATCCATCAGACCGACCGTGCCTTCCTCCAGCACGCCGGCGCGCACGCGACCGAGGATGTAGTCCTTGCTGACACGATCGACAATGACGTTGTCGATGCCGGCCTCCGTCAGCAGTTGGCCGAGCAGAAGACCTGACGGGCCCGACCCGATGATGACGACCTTGGTGCGCATGCTCTCCTCCGGAATTACCCTTTGTCAGAATTGTCTTTTGGCAAAATCTGCGCCGGGCCGGCTTCGCCCTCAATGGACAAATCCGCCATGAAATTGCACAAATCGAACATGGCTTCAGGATGTGTGGCATGAAGAAGACGGTTCCGACCTACGAGCTCTACGGCGAAAAGTCCGGAGAACGGCCGGATTTCTGGCTGCATTGCGAGACGATCCCTTCACGAAGCAGCCTCTACCACTGGGAGATCGGGCTACACCGGCACGAGAGTTTCTTTCAGATCTTGTACATTGCCGGCGGCTCCGGCGATGCCGTCTTCGGCAACGCGGTCAACATGATCAAACCGCCTGTCGTCATCACCGTTCCGCCGGCGCTGAGCCACGGCTTCCGCTTCTCGCGTGACATCGACGGCTTCGTCTTCACCATCCTCGCATCACATTTGAAGACGACGCCCGGCGAGCGCAGCCGCCTTGGCGCCTGGCTCGCCGCCCCGCATCTGATCCGGCTCGGCGGTGGCGAGGATGCGGCCTACATCGCCGCAACGCTCACGCGCCTCGCCAGGGAATGGGAGACCAGCCGCAGCAACCGCGCCGATCTTCTCGACGCCTATCTGACCGCTGCCCTGACGCTGACGGCACGTCTCGACGAGACGAGCGACGAGCGGGATGACAGCAGCGAGAGTGAAAACGAACGGCGGGTCCAGCGCTTCCAGGCGCTTTTGCAGCAACACTATCGCACCCATTGGCCGGCCGCCGCCTACGCCCGCGAACTCGGCCTGTCTCTCACTCATCTCAACCGGATCACGCGCGCCATCGCCGGGCTCAGCGCGCACGAAATGATTTCGCGAAAGCTCGTCGGAGAGGCGAGGCGCGAACTCGTCTTCACCCGCGCCAGCGTGCAGGAAATCAGCTTCCGCCTCGGCTTTGCCGATCCGGCATATTTCTCCCGCTTCTTCCTACGCCAGACGGGCATGACGCCGCGCGCCTGGCGACTTGCCGAGCGGGACAGGCTCGGCGCGTAGAGACGGGGAGCGTCAGGGTGCTGCGGTCCAATCCTCGACGCGCAAGCCGGGCACGCGATCGAACTCCCGGCGGTTGTTGGTCACCAGGATCAAACCTTGAGAGCGTGCATGACCAGCGATCAACTGATCGTAAGGCCCTATAGGAGTTCCGCTGCGGGCGAGTTCGGCACGCAACTGTCCGGTATGGGTCGCTGCCCCCTGATCATAGTTGAGCACTTCAAGACGTGCGGCAAAGCCCTCTATAACCCATAGGTTGCGCTCGGGCATGGCGGATCTTTCGGCGCCATAGATCAGCTCCATCAAACTGATCGAGCTGATGCACAATTGTCCGTGATGCCTGTTGAACGCCTCGCGAACCTGTTGCGGCCGGTTCTTGACCGTGTAGATGCAAATGTTCGTGTCGAGCATGTATTTCAGCATCAGAGTGCCTCGCGCTCCTGGGCCTCCGGCTGCTCTCTCTCCACCATGAAATCGGCTGTTATGGGCTCGCCATCGAACCAGCTGTCCCAGGCTTCGCCAGCGGGCGTAATGATCCGCGTTCGCCCGACCGCGACAATATCGACACGTTTGACGTCCTCCGGAAGCGCCACGGCCTTCGGCAGCCGGATTGCCTGACTGCGGTTGCTGAGAAAAACTGCGCCCTGTTCAGACATTGCCGCCTCCGGGATATACCTTGCGTATATCCAAGGTGGTTTCAGTCGCAGGATATGTCAATGGGATATACGCGATCTCTCGCGGCTGTCTCCTGTTGGTCGCTTTGATCGAAGGGAGCTTGGCTATATTCGACCACGACCGGCTTCCCGCCTCTCGGCAATCCAAAAAGACTTTTGCAACGACTCAAAACGGGAGCAGAATCAAGGCTTGGGTCCGAGGGGGACCCGGCGGAAATACGGAGGAAGACATGGCAGTACGCGATCCGTCGCCCTCGTTGTACAACGAGGATCTGGCACCGGCCGAAGAGCGCCGGTGGGGCGCTTTCAGCATCTTCAATGTTTGGACATCCGACGTGCATAGCCTGTGGGGCTATTACCTCGCGGCAAGCCTGTTCCTGCTCTGCGGCAGCTTCATAAACTTCGTCATCGCCATTGGCATCGGATCGCTGGTGATCTTCTTCCTGATGAGCCTCGTCGGCAACGCGGGCGTGCGAACCGGCGTGCCCTTCCCCGTTCTCGCCCGCGCCTCCTTCGGCACCTTCGGTGCCAACGTACCGGCACTCGTTCGCGCCGTGGTCGCCTGCTTCTGGTATGGCGCACAGACGGCTGCCGCGTCCGGCGCCATCGTCGCGCTTCTCATTCGCAACGAAAGCATGCTGGCATTTCACCAGAACAGCCACATGCTCGGTCATTCGACGCTTGAGGTCATCTGCTACGTCGTCGTCTGGTCGCTGCAATTGCTCATCATCCAGCGAGGCATGGAAACCGTGCGCAAGTTCCAGGATTGGGCCGGCCCGGCGGTCTGGATCATGATGCTGATCCTTGCCGTCTACCTGATCGTCAAATCAGGCACCTTCTCCTTCGGCTCGGAAATCCCGCGCGACGTGCTCATCGAGAAAACCAAAGACGCGGGCGTTCCGTGGGAACCGGGCACTTTCCCCGCACTTGCGGCGGTTGCTGCCACCTGTATCACCTATTTCGCAGCGCTCTATTTGAACTTCTGCGACTTCTCGCGCTATGCGACCGACGTGAAGACCCTGCGCAAGGGCAATCTCTGGGGCCTGCCGATCAACCTGCTCGCCTTCTGCCTGGTTGCCGGCGTGACGACGACCGCTGCATTTGCCGTCTACGGCGAAGTGCTGCTGCATCCGGACCAGATCTCGGCGAAATTCGACAGCTGGTTCCTGGCGCTGCTTGCCGCACTCACCTTTGCCGTTGCCACCCTCGGCATCAACGTCGTCGCGAATTTCGTGTCGCCGGCCTTCGACTTCGCCAACGTCTTCCCGCGACAGATCAATTTCAAGCGCGGCGGCTACATCGCGGCCCTCATCGCCCTCATCCTCTACCCCTTCGCCCCTTGGGAAACGGGTGCCGCGCACTTCGTCAACTTTATCGGTTCGACCATGGGGCCGATCTTCGGGGTGATGATGGTGGATTATTATTTGATCCGCCGCGGCCAGCTGAATGTCGAGGCGCTCTATCACGAGGATGGCGAGTTCCGCTTCCAGGGCGGCTGGCACGGTAGCGCCTTCATCGCCTTTGCGATCGGCGCACTGTTCTCCTCGATCCTGCCGACGTTCACCAACATCCTGCCGGCCTGGTGGGGGATTTACGGCTGGTTCTTCGGGGTCGCCATCGGCGGGGCGATCTACTACGTCTTGAGGATCGGCGCCCGCAAGCCGGCCTTCGCGGCCTAGCTGTTGCGCAAGCATGCCCGGTTGAAGACCGGGCATGCTTGCGCATTTTCATGAGCGTCGCTTCGGGAGGCCGAGGATTTCGCGCACGCCGTTCTTGGTGAAGGGTTGCGCCAGTTGCGCCAGGAAGCCTCGAGCGATCTGGCCCTTGATGCCGATGTCGGTCGAGGACGGACGGTCCGGATTGTAGTAGGTGCCGAACAAAAGGTCCCAGACCACGACGTTCTCGCCGTAGTTCATGTTGCCCTCTCGGAGGTCCTTCGAATGGTGCCAGCGGTGCAGCCGCGGCGTGCTGAAGAGATAGTCGAAGGGACCTGTGCGCATGTCGACGTTGCAATGGGTGAGAATGCCCATGAAGGCCGTGACCGCGCCTAGCCACCAGAAAACGTGCAGGGGAGCGCCGAGGCAATAAAGCGGGATCTGGCTCATGGCGATCTTGAACAGCGAATCGGCCACGTGGAAGCGGCCGGTATTGATGACCCAGAGGCGAACGACGCTGTGATGCAGCGCGTGGAACCGCCAGAAGAACAGCTTTTCGTGGGCGATCCGATGCGACCAATAGAGGCCGAATTCGGCGACGACCACCGCAAGCGCCACCTGAAGCACCATAGGCCAATCCGATGGCCAGAGACCAAACTTGAGCGCTGCGAGCGGCTGCAGGATGTTGGCGGCGTACATGGGAAAGACGGCGGCGATCAGGCCAGCCGCCTGCAGCAGGCCCTTCGTCGCCAGCGTGTGGCCGATGTCATTCACCGTTTCGCCGTCCGACTGAAGCCAGCCCCGCTCGTAGGGAATGTAGCGCTCGAGAAGAAAGAGGATGAAGACGGCGCCCGCATAGACCGCCACAAATCCGACCATCGGCTTTGCGCTCGCGAACGCGTAGTGCGCGCCGAGCAGTCCGCCGAAAAACACCAGCGGCCAGGACAGATACCCAAGCACTAATCTGAAAACCTGTCCAAGCTTCGACACGGTGTCTCTGCGCTCTGCCTTCATCAACGACGCTCCATCCATTCAAGCAGTTCCCGGCATGTGCGCGGCCGGCCGTCGCTGACGCGCCCGTCGCTACATGCATCCAGGCGATGGTCCTCTTCGGACCAGCCGCCTCTTCCATGCCGGTACATGCGCCTGATCTCGGCGCAGGTTCGCGGCGTTCCATCACTTAGCCGAGCATCACGACAGGGATCGTACAAAGGCTGCACGGTCCGATACGGATTGTCCGCAATCCACATTCCCTTTTCTTCGGCATGACTTGGGCTCGCGCTGAAAAGGATCAACCACATCGGTAAAATCGCCAGGCGCATCGACAACGTCCTTTGTTGAAACGTTGCACGAGCTTTGCGGGGAGTGGATTGCACCAGCATTGCAGGAGACGGGAAGATGCAATCTGTCGCTTGAGGATGCAACCGCTCATTGACGATGAAAAGAGAATCTATCATTCTCTTTTCATCGTCAATGGAAGCTGGACCGATGCGCGCCTCCAATCCCGAACACTCACGACTGGAATCGGATGACTTTTCCGCGCTGGACGCGACCGAACAGGCCCATCTTGTCTCGACGGGTGAAGCCTCACCGCTCGAACTCGTCGAAGCCGCCATCCGGCGCATCGAAAGGCGCGAGCCGCACGTCAACGCGCTTGCATCCACGGATTTCGACCACGCGCGCAAGTGCGCCCGCGCTTTTCGGCCGCAAGCGAACATGTCGTTTGCAGGCGTGCCGACCCTGCTCAAGGACCTGCTTGCCTATCCCGGCCACGCGGCCGGCTTCGGCTCGCGCCTCTTCAAGGGACAGCCCGCCCAAGGCGGTTCGGATTACACGGACGCTCTCGATAAGGCCGGTCTGATCGTTCTTGGCAAGACGACCACATCGGAGTTCGGCCTGCTCGGCACCACCGAGACCCTCGCCCATGGCGCCACGCGCAATCCGTGGAATTTCGCTCTTTCGACCGGCGGCTCGTCGGGCGGCGCGGTGGCGGCCGTTGCCTCGGGCATGGTACCGATCGCCCACGCGTCCGACGGGGGCGGCTCGATCCGTGGCCCCTCCTCCTTCTGCGGGCTCTTCGGTTTCAAGCCGAGCCGCGACCGCACGGTGAATGCCGGCCTGCCGCCGGCGATGCCGACGGCGCGGCTGATCAGCGATCACTGCGTCAGCCGCTCCGTGCGCGACAGCGCCGCGTGGTTGGCGGCAACCGAACGGCTGGACCTGACCCAACCATTGCCTGCGATCGACGACATGCGCCGTGGCCCGCAGAAACGTCTGCGCATCGGCGTCTATCGCCACGATGTCTTCGGGCGCGGCGTGTCCGAAGTGGTCGAGGACGCGCTCAACGCGACGATCACGCTATGTACGGCCTTGGGGCACGAGGTCCTCGAATGCGTGGGCCCTGACATCAACGCGCAGGAAACCAGCCGCGCCTTCTTCAACCTGACCGGAATTGTTCTTTCCGGCCTGTTCGACCAGATCGCAGCCGCCAAGGGTGGCGCCTTTGATGAGACCTTGTTCGAGCCCTACACGGTCGAGCTCGTGAGCCGGGCCCGGCGGCTGCCGGAGACGGCAATCACGGAGGCGATCGGCGCGACGATGAAGGCCGGGGCGAGCGCAAATCAGGCGATCTCCGGCTATCACGTGCTGCTTTCGCCCACGGTTCCCTTCACGGCCTTTCCGCTGGGGACGCAAGGCCCGACCGAGGATCCGGACCAACTCATCGCTTTTACCGAACGCCTCGCCGGTTTCACCAACGTGGCCTCCTTTGCCGGATGGCCCGCGATGTCGGTGCCGCTTTTCTGGTCGCCCGAGGGGCTGCCGGTCGGCTGCCATTTCGCGGCGGCAGCCGGCGAGGACGCGCTGCTCTTGTCGCTTGCCTTCCAGCTGGAAGAAGCGGCCCCTTGGCAACCAAGGCTGGTCGAGCTTGCAGGAAGGCTCGCATGCCTCAGCGTCTGAAGCAGGAAGTGCGTGAGCGGCTGCTTGCGGCTGCGGCTGCGGTGTTTGCCGAGCAAGGCTTCGAAAAGGCCCGACTCGCCGATGTGGCGGAACGGGCGGGCACCAGCTCGAGCAACATCTACAAATACGTCGCCGACAAGGAAGCGCTGTTTTATGAGATCGTAACACCGGCGCTTGCCGGGCAATTGTTGCGCCTGCTGCGCGCCCGCGTGCGGGAACTGCGGTCAGTTGGCATCTGGCTGGAGGCCGATGCTTCCGGATCCGAGCACGCCCGGGCACTGCTGTCCTTCTGGATCGAACAGCGGCTCGTGGTGCTAATCCTGCTTCGCGGCGCCGACGGCACGCGCTACGCCCATGTCCGCAAGCTGATGATCCGGGAGATGATGCGGCTGGCTTCCGGCTATCTGACCGACAAGGGCGGCGAGCAAGCCCTGACGCCACTGATGGGCTTCATGCTCGAGCGAACCTTCACCCGAACCCTGGACACCATTGCCGATACGCTCAGTGAATACCGTGACGCTCCGTCCATCCAGTCGGCCATAGCGCTCTTCTGGCGCTACCAGCTTGCGGGGCTGCAGTCGCTTCTGGACCCGGACGCGCCGGGCGGCGGTCGTCAGGCCTTCGCCCGCCCCGATCAATCGTCCGAGTAGCGCTCCTCGCGCCACGGGTCGCCACGCCTGTGGTAGCCGTTGCGCTCCCAGAAGCCGGGCATGTCACCTTCGCGAAAGTCGATGCGCGTCAGCCACTTGGCGCTCTTCCACAAATAGAGATGCGGAACGACGAGCCGCATCGGTCCACCATGGGTACGGCCGATCGGCTGGCCCTCCCAGTCGGTCGCAAGGATCGCGTCTTCGGAGGCGAAGTCCGCAAGCGGCATGTTCGTGGTGTAGCCGTCATAGCTCGTCAGCATGACGTGGCTCGCCTCGGGTTTCGGCATCACCTGGTCAAGCAGATCGCGTGTGGCCACGCCCTGCCAGCGGTTGTCGTAGCGGGACCAGGTCGTCACGCAATGCATGTCGGAGAGCCGGTCGCTTTGCGGCAAGGCCTTGAACGCGGCCCAATCGAGCGACAATGGATGCTCGATGTGCCCGGTGATATCGAGCCGCCAGCTTTCCGTCCGGATCATCGGCTGCTGGCCGAGGTCGAGCACCGGCCAGTCCTTGACCAGATGTTGCCCAGGCGGAAGGCGCTCGTCCTCGGGGCGCACGATCCGCCCCGTCAGGAATTTGCCGGCGGCGGCCCAGCGCCGCTTCGTCGTCGTCAGCTTGGTTTCCGGCGGCTGCGTATCGTCAGTCATGATGGTCCACTCCCAGCCCGAATTCACACCCAGGCGAGATAGAAAGCGCGGTGTCGCGGAACGTCAAGCGCGAACGCACGGCGTCGTTGGCTCGGCCCCATGCGTGCCGCCCCTTTGTGTGTCCTTCAGCAGCGGCGGATAGCGCTCGGCCACCTCCGTCGTGGCGGGAGCGGGCGAAGCTTGGACGCACTGGCCTCCGGCATGCCACATCCATGCGCACGTCAAAACCAGCCTTGAAACGCCAAACGGCCGCCTGCCAAGGTCACCCATGACCCGGACAGGCGGCCGTTTGGCGCGACTGCGTTCAATCAGAACTTGACGCTCAGATTTGCCTTGACGCTCTGGTCGCTGACGCCGCCGCCGAATTGGCCTGTGTAGGTCAAGCCGAGGGTCGCCTCGGGCGCGACGGCGAAATCAAGGCCGGCTTCGATCACCGCAGAATTCTCGGCGATCGGGACACCGGCGATGGCAAACGTGCTCGCCGTCGAGAAGCCGTTCGACGACAGCGGCAAGGTGTCACCGAAGGCATGTCTCCAGCCGATGGTGCCGCGGGCCGTCGCCAGCACGCCGCCAAGGTCGAAGCTCGACGCTGCGCGCAGGCCAAGGGTCGTGAACGTCGTGTCCTGCGAAGCGTCCTTGCCGATGAGAGCGGCAGCGCCACCCCGCTCGACAAAGCCGTCGCGGTTGAGATGCACATAGGCCAGGTTGGCAAACGGCTCCAGATCGACCGACCCGGCCTGGAAGGCATAGGCGAACTCGCCAAAGACCTGGCCTGTCCCGGCGCTGTAGTCGGCAGAAAGGCTGTCCGTGAAGCCCGGGAACGAAACGGTGCGGCTTGTCTCGATATCGTGCCAGCTATAGGCGGCGCCGGTCCTCAGCGACGCATCGCCCCAACGTCCGCCAGCATAGATCCCGAGATGATAGTTGTCGGAGGTTGCCGACGAGAACCGCGCGTCGATGTCCATCGAGGACCGCGAGTAACCGGCAAGCGCGCCGACGGTCCATTCGTCAACCTGCGTATCGGCACCGACGAAAAAGCCGCCGATGGAGCGATCCGCCTTGGCGGCATTGCCGTCACCGTCGATCCGTCCCCAGGAACCGAAGCCCTGGCTCCAGAGCGCAAGTTCACCGCTGTCGATCGCGCCGGTGATCTCGCTCGATTGCTTCGCCGCCACCGTGCCGAGCACGCTGCGCAGGCGATCGTTCGCGGCATCGCGCAGGAACCGGCTGTCCTCGATCAGGATCGACTGGAACGAGCTGTGCACTTCGCCCGAAAGCAGATCGAAGGCCGTGCGCGCCGCTTCTGGCGTTGCGGCAAAGGCGACCGCGTTGAAGATGGGATTGCCCATGCCGAGACGGTCGATCCCACCACTGGTGGCGATCTGGTTGCGAGTCTGGGCGACGCTGGCAAAGCTGAGATCGTTGCGGGTCAGCTGGAGCGACAGGTCGTTGCCGTCGCCGCCGCTGTAATCGACGGTCGGGTCGAGGAACACCAGGTTGTCGACGATCGACGCAAACGTGCCGGTGATCGCCCCGGAACTCGTCTTGTCGATCAGGATGAACGGGCCGTTGACCGGGTTCCAGCTCGCCGCCGTGTTGGGGGAGAGGAGGAGATCAAGGGTCGCGCCGGAGATATCGACGTTGCCCGATACGACCAGCTTGTCGGTGGCCGTGGGCGTGCCCTCAATTTGCAGCACGCCGTTGTTGGTGTAATTCCCGGCGATCGTCTGCGTGCCGATCGAATTGCCCGGAGCATGGACGCCGCCAGCCTGGACGGTCGTGTTGCCAAGCGTGCCGGTTCCGCCGAGACGCGCCCCGCGCTGGATGGTGGTCAAGCTGGAATGCGCCAGAGAGCCGTTGACGATCAGGTCGCCCGACGCAATGTTGGTCGCACCGGTAAAGGTATTGATACCCGTCAAGGTCAGCTTGCCCGTGCCCGCCTGGGTCAGCGTGCCGCTGCCCGAGACCGCACCGGCATAGGTCACGTCATTCGAACGATTGTAGATCAGCGCGCCGTCGTTGGTGATCGAACCAACGAATTTGCCGCTGCCGCCGATCCAGCCGGTCGTGCCGCCGTTGCCGAGTTGCAACGTGCTGCCGGTACCCACCGTCACCGCACCGGACGTGCTGTTGTTGGCCGTCAGCGTCAGCGTGCCCGTGCCGATCTGCGAGAACGAGCCAGGACCACTGATCGAGCCGGCATAGGTCGAATTGGCCGAACTGTCGAAGACGAGCGCGCCATAGTTGGTGACACTGGATGCGAGCGAACCGCCCGCACCGCCATCGCCGACCTGCAGCGTCGCGCCGGATGAGATGCCGGCGCCGCCAGTAAAGGTGTTGGCACCGCTCAGCACCTGCGTGCCGGCACCGACCGAGATGCCGCCTGCGCCGGTGATCGCGCCCGAGAACGTGCCCGTGGCGTTGTTGATGATGAGCGTCTTGCTGCCGAGCACCACCTCACCGCTGCCGGCAAGCGACTTGACCTGCGCCGAGGCCGCCGCCGAAACGTCGAAGGTGCCGTTGGCCGTCAGGCCGCTCGAAGCGTTGATCCGGCCCTGGCCCGAAAGCGCGAGCGTGCCGCCCGCGGCGATCGACGTCGCGCCGGTATAGGTGTTCATGCCCGTCAACGTCAGCGTGCCGTTGCCGACCTTGTTGAGCCCGGTTCCGGTTCCGCCATCCCGCAGCACCGAGCCGATCGTAGTGGCAACACCGTTGCCGACATTGATCGTCGCCGCCGTGCCGCTTGCAGGATTGAAGCTCAGCACGCCGCCATTGATGGTGTAGCCGCTACCGTCGTTCGTCGCGGAAAACTGCAGCGTGTCGAAGCCCTGCGTGCCGACGACATTGACGGTGCCGCCGGTGGCGCCGGCAAAAACGCCGACCGATCCGCCGAAGCTGCCGTTGATGTTGGCGCGCCCCGGTGCACCGGTCCAGTTGGTGCCACCCGATGTCCAGGTGCCGGTGCCGCCGTTGACGGTGCCGTTGCCCGTTGTGTCCGCGCCGTCCCAGAAGTGCATCGTCTGGCCGGCGCCGAGCACCGACAGATTGACTTGGCTAGCAATCCCCGTCTGGACCTGATGGCTGGCAACAGTGAAGCCAGGAGCCGTCGATGTCGCGGCCGTCGTCGCAAAGCTGCCCGACAGCGCGCCGTCATACTCGAACAGCCGGTAGTAGCCGGCCGACGCTACCTGGGCGTTCAGCGCGCCGCCGAGCGTCAGGTTGCCGCCGACCTTCACCAGATCGTTGCCGGCCGCACTGCCGACGAGGCCGGGCGTATTCAGCTCGAAGACCGATGAGGAGCCACCGTTGAGCGTCAGGTTGCCGCCAACCGTTATCGTACCCGGGCTGTTGCCAGCCGACAGCGTACCGTCGACGACGACGTTGCCGCCGATCCTGCCCGACCCGCCGAGTGTGCCGCCGGAGCCGACATTGACGTTGCCGCCAAGCTGGCCGTTGACATAGGTCGTGCCGGACGTCACCGACGTTGCACCGGAGAACAACGAGCTGTCGCCCGTCAGGGTCAGCCTGCCCGTGCCGGCCTGCGAGAGCGTACCCGAGCCGGTGATCTTGCCGGTGTAGCTGACATTGTTCGACCGGTTGTAGATCAGCGCCCCGTTGTTGGTGATCGAGCCGACAAAATTGTTGGTGCCGCCGATCCAGCCGGTCGTGCCGCCGTTGCCGAGCTGCAACGTGCTGCCCGAACCGATCGTAACCGGCGCGCGCGTGCTGTTGTTGTACGTCAGTGTCAGCGTGCCGCTGCCGATCTGCGAGAATGTGCCGTTGCCGGTGATCTCGCCGCCATAGGTCACATTGTCGGACCGGTTGAAGATCAGCGCGCCGCCATTGTTGATGTTGGAGACGAGCGAGCCACCCGTGCCGCCGTCGCCGATCTGCAGCGTCGCGCCGACATTGGTACCCGCGCTGCCCGTAAAGGTGTTGGCGCCGGTTAGAACCTGCGTGCCAGCCATGACGTTGATGCCGCCGGTGCCGGTTGCAACCCCCGAGAATGTGCCGGTGGCGTTGTGGATCATCAGATATTGAGTTCCAAGCACCACCTGCCCGCTGCCGGCCAGCGACTTCACCTGTGCGGAGGCTGCCGCGGAAACGTCGAAGATGCCGTCGGCCGTCAAGCCGCTGGAGGCGTTGATACGGCCCTGGCCGGACAGCACCAGCGTGCCGCCAGCCGCGATGCTCGTCGCACCGGTGTAGGTGTTCATGCCCGTCAGCGTCAGCGTGCCGCTGCCGGACTTGATCAGCGAGCCGTTGCCGGTGATCACGTTGTTGATGCGGCTGGTGCCGGTCTGATCGAGCGTCAGACTTCCGGAGTTGTTGATCGCGATGTTGCCGGAGAGGCTTGGGGTCGCCGTAGAAAATCGAAGCGTGTTTGCGCCACCGTCGAGCGTCAGCGCATTTGCGGTCCCGCCGTTTCCGCCGATGATCGCGCCTGATGCGCCCAGGGTCACGTCCAGGTTTCGACCGAAAACGCCGGCACCGTGGGCGCCGCCGGTTCCACCGGTTCCAGCAACACCACCCGTCACGCTACCGTTGACGATCACAGTGCCACCATCCAAGGCGCTGATGCCGTGACCGCCATCGCCATTGAACTTTTCAAGCATATAACCGCCGGCGCCGGCGTTGCCGCCGTTGCCGCCCGTGACGTTTGTGTTCACCGTCAATGTGCCGCCGCTGACAAGTGCCGCGCCGTCGCCGCCGTCACCGCCACTGCCACCAATACCGATGGCCCCTGACGCTGCCCCGCCGGCACCGCCGTGTCCGCCCCGCCCGCCTGATATGGCCGGTCCCGTTATGCTATCCGTTCCACCGGCGGCAACAATACGGCCATACCCGCCGGCGCCGCCACCACCGCCGTCCCCGTTCGGAGACCCGCCGCCCTCGCCACCGCGGCCAGCGACATTGCCGACGCTGCCATGCGCACCGCCGCCGCCACCCGCGCCGCCGCCGAAATCGCCGCCATTGCCGATGCCGTTTCCACCCATTGCTCCGTTCGGGCTGCCGGCGGTACCACCGGCACCGCCCGTGCCGCCAACCCCGGCACCGACCTGGCTGCCCGCGCCACCGGCCGCACCCGGCCCGCCGCCACCGCCGCCATTTCCGGAAGCAGTCGCATCGCTGCCGGGCGTTCCCTGCAGATTTCCGTCGACACTGCCGCCTGCGCCGCCCGAACTGCCACCGGTGCCGCCCTTGCCTCCTGCATGCGCCAGCGGCGCGGCCGCGACCATACCGAGAGCAATACCGGAGGCTGTGAACAACCACAGAGCGGTGCTGCTCATCAGCGAACGCTGGCGGCCGGCTGCAGACCGACGCGACGGCGACCGCCGGTCGTTGCGCTCTTCGCTCTCATGCCCGCTTCCCAAGCCCTGATTCTGACAATTGATTTTTTTCAAAGGCTTGCCCTCCGCCCCGCACCCTAAAATTCTCCAGGGTGCTGGCTGACACGACAACTCTACAGCGACAACGCCTTATCGACGAAGCAACCTACGGGTTCGACGAAACGACAAACCGCGATATCAGCCACTGTGGAAAATCTCAGATGCCGAGACGACTGCGCAATTCCTGCCTGTAAGGGCGGGATACGGTCCAGGTTTCGCCTGCCCTGCGCAGACGCACGGCCCATGCCTGTTTCGTCGGACCGGAATGACGGTCGAGCTCGGTCACATGCGCCAGGTTGATCACCGCCGTCCGATGGATGCGCAGGAAGTTCGCCTTGGGCAGCAGGCCGATCCAGAATGAAAGCGGACGAAGATCCAGGACCGCGGCTTCGTCCTTCAGCCAGATCTGGGTGTAGTCCTTGGCGGAGCGAAGCCCGACGATCGCAGACAGCGGCACGCCGCGGGTGCGTCCCGGCATATGCAGGTGGACGACCGGGTCGGTCTCGGCGGACGGGATGGCACCCGCATCGTCCCGGCCGCCATCCGTCCGCGTGCGCCCATAGCGTGCGATCCCGATCAGCTTTGCACAGCGGACGAGCTGGTGGATTTCTTCGATCGGCCACCGACGCAACGCCCTCGTTGCATCGAAACCAATACAGCCACGCAACCTGCCCTCGTGAAAGACCGGGACGCAGAGAACGCTCTTGTCGTTCTGGCGAAGCATTTCCGCCTGAAGCGCCCGCGCCGGACGCGGTAGCCTTGCGACATCGTTGATCATGACTGCCTTGCCGGCCACCAGCCACTGATGCAGCCAGCCGATCATCGTCACCGGCGACTGCTGCAGGTCATCGACATGCGACGACACGCCGCCTCGCACCCATTCGTCGGTGTTGCGGAAACGCAGAAGATCGTCGCTGTATTCGAACATCCACGCCCGGTCGGCGCCGGCAAGCTTGCCGGTTTCCTCCAGGATCGCGGCGATCGCCGTTTTGGCCGGCGAACCGATGAGGTGGGTGGCAGCCAGATAGGCCCAGTCGTGCGTGGGTTGCCCCACGGCAGGGCAAGGCGGCTCGTTCGTCGCGATCAGTTCGTAGGGCGGTAGGCCTATCGAATGATCGGACGGGTGCAATTGCTCATTCATGACGCTCGATAGGTAAAGGCGAAAAGGAATCGCTCAGTAAAATTTCGGGTTTCCCGGCAATCGGGTCGTAACAGTGGCAGTAAAGCCAGACGTGACCGAGAGGCGGCCGTGGGCAAAATTCGACAAAATATCCGGTTCTCGCGGTGCGATGGCCCCCTCCATCGTCCAGTGTCGGCGTTCTTCGCCGTCGACATCCACCCGCGCGACCACTTGAATTTGAGGGGAAAACAAATGCAAGCCTAAACTGCATTGCCTCACGGAAACATTTTTGGGTCGGTTTCGCGCGTTTCAGCTTCCCAGACCGGTTCTTGCCAATGGGACGAGCACCACCAAACCATCCACGGCATGAAACGTAGGGGACCTGCCTGGCCGCGAGACATGTTGCCGGCCAAGGGCGCGCGCGCCGAGATCTCCGAGGTCCGTCGCTGGCCGCTTCGACCATCGGAGCCGGCGGCGGCAAGGCGCGCCAGCCCCTTGCGGCGCTGGCGCGGTTCCTACCGTTTTCGCACCCACACCGCGCGCGCAAGACATCAAGCGCCGACGCTGGAAGCTGCTACCTTAGCACTAAACGCAAGGCGGCCTGCGTCTCCCTCAACAGCGGAAGGTAGCGCTCCACCATCTCGGCCGCGGCCACATGCGCTGCCGGTGCGCCGATGTTGAGTGCTGCAACGATCCGGCCACGATCGTTTTCGAGCGGCACCGCGATGGAACAAAGGCCGAGTTCCAGTTCCTGGTTGATCAGCGCATAGCCCTGGTCGCGCACGCGGCGGAATTCGGCGACGAGGTCCTCCGTATCCGTTTTCGTATAGGGCGTGTTCGCCTTGAGGTTCGAGCGCGAAAGGATCTCGCGCGCCTCGTTCTCCGGAAGTGCTGCGAGCCACACCCGCCCCATGGAGGCGCAATAGGCCGGCAGGCGCGAACCGGTCGTCAGGTTGATCGACATCACCCGCTTCTGCGAGGCGCGGGCGATGTAGACGATCTCGGTCCCGTCCAGGACCGAGGCCGAGGCACTCTGGCCGGCGCGGTCGGAGAGCTGATCGAGATAGGGTTGGATGATCGTCGGCAGCGGGGTTGCCGAGAGATAGGCATGGCCGAGGCGCAGGATCTTCGGCGTCAATGCGAAGAACTTGCCGTCATAGTCGGCATAGCCAAGCTCGGAGAGTGTCAGCAGCGACCGGCGCACCGTCGCCCGGTCGAGCCCGGTGATCTTCGATGCCTCGGCGATCGACAGTTTCGGCCGCGTTTCATCGAAGGCCTCGATCACTGCCAGCCCGCGCGCAAAGCCGCTGACGAAGTCCGTTTCCCGCATCCCTGCCTCCCCAATCATGCCGTTCAATTTTGTGCGATATACGAACAAAAGTCAAATATCGCACAAAATATTTGACCGAGCCTTTCGATCGGCGCTTATTGCCATCCGGAAGAGGAAGGCGCCTGCCGCCCACCGGGCGACGAAGGCCAAGAGATCACTGAGATGAAGAGAGGAAACATGGCGAAGATCGTTTCGCTCGCCGAGGCCGTCGGCGACAATGTCAGGGATGGCGACACCATCGCCATGGAAGGCTTCACCCATCTGATCCCCTATGCCGCGGGCCATGAGGTGATCCGCCAGGGCCGCAAGGACCTTTATCTGGTGCGCATGACGCCCGACATTCTCTACGACCAGCTGATCGGCGTGGGTGCGGCGCGCGGCATGAAGTTTTCCTGGGGCGGCAATCCCGGCGTCGGCTCGCTGCATCGCTTCCGCGACGCGGTCGAAAACCAGTGGCCGCGACCGCTCGAGATCGAGGAACATTCCCACGCCGCCATGGCCAACGCCTATGAGGCGGGCGCTGCCAACCTGCCGTTTGCGACACTGCGCGGCTACATCGGCGCCGACCTGCCGAAGGTGAACCCGAACATCAAGTCAGTCACCTGCCCGTTCACCGGCGAGGTGCTGGCCGCCGTGCCGGCCATCCGCCCCGATGTCACGATCATCCATGCGCAACGGGCCGACAGGAAGGGCAATGTGCTGATCGAAGGCATCGTCGGCGTGCAGAAAGAGGCGGTTCTTGCCGCCAAGCGCTCGATTGTCACGGTGGAGGAGATCGTCGACGAGCTCAACCCGCCGTCGCCCAATTCCCTCGTGCTGCCGAACTGGGCTGTCACATCGGTTGCCCATGTTCCGGGCGGCGCCTTCCCGTCCTATGCGCACGGCTACTACCCGCGCTCCAACGCCTTCTATATCGGCTGGGACGAGATCGCCCGCGACCGCGACAGCTTCACCGCCTGGATCAAGGAAAACGTGCTCGGCGCTAGGCCGGAAGACTTCGCCAAGCACGCCGGCAACAAGCCGGCAAAAGCGGCTTGAGGGAGGATAGGATGAGCGATTTTACCCCCACCGAAATGATGACGATTGCCGCTTCCCGGGCGCTTTCCAACGATGACGTCTGCTTTGTCGGCATCGGCGCGCCGTCTGCGGCCTGCAACGTCGCCCGGCTGACGCATGCGCCTGACATCACGCTGATCTACGAGAGCGGCACGGTCGGCACCAAGCCGGACGTGCTGCCGCTTTCGATCGGCGACGGCGAGCTTTGCGACACGGCGCTTTTCACCGTATCGGTACCGGAGATGTTCCGCTACTGGCTGCAGGGCGGGCGCATCACCACAGGCTTCCTCGGCGGCGCGCAGATCGACAAGTTCGCCAACCTCAACACTACGGTCGTCGGCCCCTATGACCACCCGAAGGTTCGCCTGCCCGGCGGCGGCGGTGCCCCGGAGATCGCCTCCAACTGCGGCCGCATCTTCATCACCATGGCGCTTTCCAAGCGCGGCTTCGTCGAGAAGCTCCCCTTCATCACCTCCATGGGCCACGGCGAAGGCGGAGACCACCGCGAACGGCTGGGCATGAAGACCAAGGGACCGACGCGCGTCATCACCGATCTTTGCATTCTGGAACCGGATCCGGAAACGAAGGAACTGACCGTCGTCTCGATCCATCCCGGCGTGACGCGCGAGCAGATCGTCGAGAATTGCGGCTGGGCCATCAAGTTCGCCGAAGAAGTGATCGAGACGCCGGCACCGACGGAACTGGAACTCAAGACCCTTCGTGACATCAACGCCCGCACCAAGAAGGCCCACCAGGGCGACAGGGAGGCTGCGTGATGGCCGAGGCTTTCATCTGCGACTATATCCGTACGCCGATCGGGCGTTTCGGCGGCTCGCTTTCCTCCGTCCGAGCCGATGATCTCGGCGCGGTCCCACTTCGCGCGCTGATGGAGCGGAATGCCGATGTCGATTGGGACGCCGTCGACGACGTGATCTTCGGCTGCGCCAACCAGGCGGGAGAGGACAATCGCAACGTTGCGCGCATGTCGCTGCTTCTGGCCGGCCTGCCCGTCGGCGTCACCGGCACGACGATCAACCGGCTCTGCGGCTCCGGCATGGACGCGGTGATCGCGGCAGCGCGTGCCATCAAGTCAGGCGAAGCCGAGCTGATGATCGCCGGCGGGGTCGAGAGCATGTCGCGTGCGCCCTTCGTGATGCCGAAGGCCGATACCGCGTTCTCACGCAATGCCGAAATCTACGACACGACCATCGGCTGGCGCTTCGTCAACCCTGTCATGAAGAAGCAGTACGGCGTCGACTCGATGCCGGAGACCGGCGAAAACGTCGCCGCGGATTTCCATGTCAGCCGCGGGGACCAGGATGCCTTCGCCGTCCGCAGCCAGGCGAAGGCTGCCGCAGCGCAAGCCAACGGCCGGCTGGCGAAGGAGATCGTTGCCGTCACGATCCCGCAGCGCAAAGGCGGGCCCGTGATCGTTGACCGCGACGAGCACCCGCGTGCCACCACGATGGAAGCGCTCGCCAAACTCGGCACGCCCTTCAAAAAGGAAGGCGGCACGGTGACGGCCGGCAATGCCTCCGGCGTCAATGACGGCGCGACGGCACTGATCATCGCCTCGGAGGCGGCAGCGAAGAAGTACGGTTTGCGACCAATTGCCCGCATTCTCGGAGGTGCTACCGCCGGCGTACCGCCGCGCATCATGGGCTTCGGTCCTGCGCCCGCTTCGAAGAAGCTGATGGCGCGGCTCGGGCTCACGCAGGCGCAGTTCGACGTGATCGAACTCAACGAGGCCTTCGCCTCGCAAGGGCTCGCCACACTGCGCGACCTCGGCATTGCCGACGACGATCCGCGCGTCAACCGCAACGGCGGCGCGATCGCGCTCGGCCACCCGCTCGGCATGTCCGGCGCCCGCATCACCGGCACGGCGGCGCTAGAGCTGCAGGAGACCGGCGGCCGATATTCGCTGTCGACCATGTGCATCGGCGTCGGCCAGGGCATCGCGGTGGCGCTCGAACGGGTCTGAGCACGGATACAATTGCCGTCTGAAAAGCAAAGAGCCCAACCTTTTCAAAGGCCGGGCTCTTTGCTCTTGGGGCAAGCCGATGGGTTGGCAGGCGCTTTAGCCCGCCTCCCGATCACTCCGACCAGATCGCGACGTCGACCGGGCCGAGCTTGCGGCCGCCGACATGGAAGGTTGCGTTGGAAGACGCCGGCACGTCCACGGCGGTCTTGCCGTAGTTGAAAGCGAAGGTGAGCTTGCCGCGGCGGGTGATGCGCAGATCACCGAGATCCGCCAGCGCTTCGACCGAAGCCCAGCCGAGCGCGTCGCCGATCACCTTGTCGAGCAATTCGCCGCGGGCGCCGGTTGCCAGATACCGCGCCTTGTCGTTGCCGACGAGCGCAGGGGCGCCGTTGCGATACTCGCCCTCGAAGGTCGCAAGCACGGTTTCGCTGCTGCGAACCGTCTCGCGCCAGACACCAGCCGAATAAGTTTCGTTGCCATAGAGCACGCTCTCGGTGTGGAATTCCGGCAACGATTCGACGCGCGCGACGCTGAGGTCGATCAGCGCGGCGAGCGGACCTGGCGGCAGGCCTTCGGGAATATGCATGTCCTTGGTCTTGCTGCCACTGCGCGGTCCGAACAGCACCTTGGCGCCCGATGCCGCAAGCTTATCGACAAAGGCCTGATCCGGGATCACGAGATCGGGCGCCAGCACCAGTTGGTAACCGTCGAGATCCGCGTGCTGGCCGATGATGTCGACATCGACGCCGAGCCTAGCGATGGTCGAATACCAGTCGAGCGCGATCTGCGAGGCCAGGTAAGTACGGCCCTGCGGTAGCGCCCGGGTGGCCCAGCGGGACGTATAGTCGAGCAGGATCGCGACCTTTGCCTTCTCGCGGCGCTCGCCCTTTGGCAGCCGCTTCATCTCCTCGGCCACCTGCGCGACTTCGAGATAGCCCTGGTCCGCCTCGCTGTTTGGAAGCAGCAGGCCGGCATGGAACTGCTCCTGCGCAAACGGCACCTGCCGCCAGCGGAAATAGGAGACCATATCGACACCATGGGCGTAAGCAAGCCAGGTCCAGAGCCTGACCATGCCGTCGGCCGGCGACTGGTTGTGCGAAGCCCAGTTCACCGGGCCCGGCTGCTGCTCCATCACCCAGACGCGGCCGTTGCCGACGGCGCGGTAGAGGTCATGATTGAAGGCCGGCTGGTCCGGATCGCCGACGCGCAGATACCGGCCCTTGTCTTCCGACGAGAGCCGGCCGTTGAGCAGCCCGCCCATCGGATAGACGTCCCATGACGCGATATCGATGTCCTCGCCGACCTTGTAATGGTCGAAATCGGTGTTCTGCGACATGAAGTTGTGCGTCACCGGGCGGCCCGGCGAGTGCTTCCGGATGATGTCGACCTGCGCCTTGTTGAAGCTCTTCACCTGGTCGGAGGAGAAGCGGATGTAGTCGACGATATGGGTCGGGCTCGGCTCTTCGACGAGGTTGTTCGGAAGCTCAATCTCAGCGAAGCTCAGATAGTTCATCGCCCAGAAGGCCGTGCCCCAAGCACGGTTCAGTTCCTCGACCGTGCCATAGCGGGCCTCGAGCCATTCGCGGAAAGCGCGCAGCGCCTCGTCGGAATAGCTGTAGATCGTATCGTGGTCGCCGTACTCGTTGTCCGTCTGCCAGGCATGGACGAAGGCGTTGTTGCCATAGCGCTCGGCCATAGCCTCGGAGATGCGCGCCGCCTCGATGCGGTAGCGGCGGCTGGAGAAGCAGTAGTGGCGGCGGGCGCCGAACTTGCGCACCACGCCCTTGACATCGACCGGCAGGATATCCGGGTAGCGATCGATCAGCCACTTCGGCGGTGCTGCTGTCGGCGTTCCCAGAATGACCTTAAGACCGGCCTTGCCGAGCACCTCGATGGCGTCGTCCAGCCACTCCCAGTGGAATTCGCCCGACCGGGGCTCGATCTTCGCCCAGGCAAACTCGCCGATGCGCACCCAGGCAAGGCCGAGCTCGACCATGCGGCGGGCGTCCTCTTCCCATTTTTCGCGCGGCCACTGCTCCGGATAGTAGCAGACGCCAAGCTCCAGCATGTCGGCCTGCTGCTCTTTGGCGTTGAAGCGGTTCGATCTCGTCAGGGGCATGTGCACGGGTCCGGTCCTTCGTCATGTCTTATGGCCGGTTGGGTCCGGCCTCGGGTTTTGTCAGTACGGCCTCAAATATAAACGTTTATATTCAAAGGCATGAATGGGCGCCCGGCGCGGGCGCAAAGTTCGTCAACGGTTCGGGTTCAGGCGGTCGTCGCAGCGCTCGATCAGGTTCGGCATGAGCAGCGTCTGCAGCGCCTCCGGCGGCTCGCCCTCCATGCGCCTGAGGATATAGGCACCGAGCAGGCTGCTCGGCTCGCTGATCGGCAGGTAATAGGTGGTGATCGGCGGCGCGAAATACTGGCTGACATTGAGATCGTCGGTGGCGTTGATCACGGCGTCACGCCCGTGCACCAGGCCACGCTCGTGGAAGCCGGAAAACGCGCCGAGCGCCGAGGCTTCGTTGGCGCAGATATAGGCGGTCGGCGCATTGCTGAGCTCGGACATCGTCAGCACGTTTTCCCGGCCGAAGGCCGGCGTCAGGCGGCCATGGGCGACGAGCGCCGGGTCGTAGGGAAGCCCCGCGACTTCAAGCGCATGTTTGTAGGCTTCGAGCCGGGTGATGCCGTAGCTCAGGTCCGACAGCGGATTGAGCAGCGCGATGCGGCGATGGCCGCGCTCGGTCAGCCGCGCCATCGACACCCGGATCATCTGTTCGTTGTCGGCATCGACATAGGCATGCGGCGCATTGTGAATGCTGGTGCCGTAAGTGACGAACGGGAAATCCGCCGCCTGCATGGTGCGGATGCGCGGATCGTCGGCGCGCGTGCCGGAGATGATGATGCCGTCCGCCTTCTTCAAGGACACGATCTGCTTGATGACCGCCTGGCTCTCCTCGAAATTCCGGACGGCATAGAGCGAGACGCGATAGGGACTGTCTTCGAGCGCCCAGGAAATGCCGCTCAAGAGCTGGGCGTATTCGACGCCTTCCCATTCATTCTGCTTCGGGCCTGGCGCCGTCATGATGGCTGCGACCTGGTAGGTCTTGCCGGTACGCAACTGCACGCCATGCATGTTCAGTTCATAGCCGACGCGCTCCGCCGCCTCGATCACGATCGCGCGCGTCTCCGGGCGGACCTGAGGCGAATGCTTCAGGGCCTTGGACACGGTGGCAATGGAAAGCCCCGTCTCCTGCGCGATGGTCTTGATCGTCGGTCTCTGCATGGCGGTTCTGCTCGTCACGGGTTTTCAGCGCTGAGCGATGCTGCCAGCACAAGATAGACTGCGGATGTCCAGGCGAATGCGCGATCGCGAAGGCCCCTCCCCGAGCGCGCGTCGAAGTTTTCGGCCATACCGCTTTTGCTGGCAAGTGAACAGAACTTTTCCGCGACCTCGTTGGCCAGTTCAATCTCCCCTTGCCGGCGCAGACCGTCCCACAGCAGCATCGTCGTCGGCGCCCAAACCGGCCCGCGCCAGTAACCGTCGTCCTCGTAGAAGGAACTCTTCGGGCTTTCGGTCGCCGGACCCCATTCGGTGATGAAGCCGCCGGCGACCAGCCGCGCCAGAAGTTTCTCGCGCATCTCGGACGTCAGGCGCGTACCGAGCAGCAGCGGCATGAACTGGATGAGGTTTTCGCCCGGCAGTATCCGCTCCGGATCCGCGGCAAGCCGCGCGCCAAAGGTCTCTCCGGTCCACAGACGTTCAAACAGCAGCGCCTGCAGGTCTGCACCCTTCTGCCGCCACATCGCCTGGCGGTCCGCGTCGTCTTCGAGAAGATCGGCGAGCGTCTCGCAGGCGAGGATCAGGAAGACTGGCAGGTCCGGCGAGATCACCGGACCGCCCTCGGCAAAGAACGTGGCATTGTCCCAGCCACTGTCGTTGCCGTGGAAATAGGATGGCAGGCTCACCGCATCCTTGCGGCCGTAGGTCAGCCAGTAATCCACCTGCTTGGCGATCGCGCCACACAGGTAAGCCTTGCGCTCCGCCGTCAGGAAGCTCGGATCGCCAGCGGCGATCAGCGACACCGCCCAGCCATGCACAGGCGGCTTGGTGAAGGCGAAGAGCACGTCGCGGTCGTTGATGTAATCCGGCAGCAGGCCCGAGGCGTCCTGATGGTCGAAGATCGCTGCGAACTGGTCGAAGGCGAGATCCGGGTCGAAGGCGGCCACGCCAAGCGCGGAAAAGGCGTTGTCCCAGCTCCAGATGTTGATCATGTGGTTCTTGGACATGTAGATCGCCGGCCGCGTCAGCGCGCCGCCGGCGGGCACGCCGTTCGCCCAGAGCAGATAGCTCGCCAGCCGGTGCGCCTCGTCCTGGCCGTCGACACCGCCGGGAACGCGTTCGTGCCAGGCAGAGAATTCTGACGCAGAGTTCGAAAGCGCCTCGGCGAACCGGCCGGGCCGATCAGCCGGCGGCACGGTGCGGAAGAAATCCACATTGCCCTCGAAAGCAGTGGTCCCCGAAAACGCGAAGGACACGTCTTCGGAATGATCGCGCTGCCAGGCGCCGGTGACCTTGAGTTCGCCTGCGATCGCGCGCGGAATGAACTTGACGTTTTCGACCGCGGCGACCAGGCAATCCTCGCCTTGCGGCGTGCGGTAGACATAGTCGTAGCGCGACCCTTCGAGATGGAAGCGCACGCCGGCCCGCTTGCCTGCAACGTGCAGCCGCTCACCCTCGCCGATGACGAAGCTGACTTCGCCCTCGCCGATGCGGGCATCGAGCCTTTCTGGCGACAGCACGAGCACGGGCGTCGCAGTGTTGCCCTCAGCGTCGAGAAACTCGACGCGGCAGAGGCGGCCGAGCGACGGCCGTTCGTCGCCGCCGGCGACGTGGCGAAGATAAAGCGCCCGCTCGCCATCGCGGCCCGGGACACGCATCATCGAGAGCGTCAGGAACCGGCCCCTGCGGCTGAAGGGGACAAAGTCGATATCGAACAGCATGCCCTTATCCCTTCACCGACGAGCCGACCGCGCCATCCATGATGTAGCGCTGAGCGACGAAGAAGAGGCCCAGCGGCGGCAGGCAGAGGATGACGGTGATCGCGGCGATTGACGTCACGTCCACTTCGTGCAGGCCCTTGAACATCGAAAGGCCGAGCGTGAGGGTGTATTTCGACTGGTCGTTGAGGAAGATCAACGGGCCGAGATAGTCGTTCCAGGCGTTCATGAAGTGGAACGTGCCGACCAGCACCAGTGCCGGCATCATCAGCGGCAGATGGATGCGCCAGTAGATGTCGAAGGCGTTGGCGCCGTCCATGCGGGCGGCCTCGTCGATTTCGACAGGCACGGTCATGATGTACTGGCGAAGCAGGAACACGAAGAAGGCATCGGCGAAATAGGCGGGAACGATCAAAGGCTTCAGCGTGTTGATCCAGCCGAGCAGGTTGAACTCCATGTAGAGCGGGATCATCTTCACGTCCCACGGGATCATCATGGTGGCGAGCAACAGGATGAACAGCGGGTCGCGGCCGGGGAAGCGGAAACGGGCAAAGCCATAGGCAACCAGCGACGAGGAGATCAACTGGCCGATCGTCGACAGCACCACCACGATCACCGAGTTGGTGAGATAGGTGCCGAAGGGCTGCTTGTTCCAGGC
Organism: Ensifer sp. ENS09; assembly: GCF_014852425.1. Classification (NCBI taxonomy): domain Bacteria; kingdom Pseudomonadati; phylum Pseudomonadota; class Alphaproteobacteria; order Hyphomicrobiales; family Rhizobiaceae; genus Ensifer; species Ensifer sp. ENS09. Next base: position 320,663 of record NZ_JACVBP010000005.1, on the reverse strand, counting down.
GGCGGCGAAATTCTCCCAGTGCCATTCGGAGGGCCAGAAGACCGGCGGGAACTGGTAGAGCTCGGCCGAGCTTTTGATCGCTGTCATGAAGGTCCAGTAGAACGGCGCGATGAACAGCGCCGACAGCAGGATCAGCGCGGAATAGAGCAGCGTCTTACGCATTGCGTTCTCCATCGTTCTCGCGGACTTCGCCTTCGTAATAGACCCAGGCGGCCGACCAGCGCATGACGCCGAGGCTGAGCAGCAACACGATGATGAACATCACCCAGGAGCCGGCGGCGGCATAACCCATGTCGAAATACTTGAAGGCGTTGTCGTAGATGTACATGGCGAAGAAATAGGTGGAGCCGAGCGGGCCGCCCTTGGTCAGGAGCAGCGCGATCGTCAGTTGCTGGAAAGCGGAGATGATCGAGGTGATGAAGGTGAAAAGCAGCATCGGCCCAAGCATCGGCAGGGTGATGAACAGCATCTGCGCCCAGCCGGGAACGCCCGAAACGGTCGCTGCTTCATAGAGTTCCTTCGGGATCGCCTTGAGCCCTGTGAGCAGGATCAGCATGGTGCCGCCAAGCCCCCAGAGGCTGGCGATGATGATCGCGACGATCGCGAGGTTCGGATCGCCGAGCCAGTTCGGCCCGTCGATGCCGACGAAGGACAGCATGAAGTTCAAAAGCCCGTATTCCCGACTGTAGATCCAGCTCCAGATCGTCACCAGGGCAACGCCGGAAATGACGCTCGGCAGGTAGAAGGCAGTGCGGAAGAAGCCGCTGGCAAAGGTGATGTTGTGCAGCATCAGCGCCAGAAGGAACGACATGACGATGTTGAACGGCACGTAGATCGCCGCGAACTTGACCGTGATCCAGAGGCTCTCCCAGAATTGCGGATCCTCGAACAGCATCGAACGATAGTTCTCGAGCCCGACGAACGTGCGTTCCCCGACGACCGGCCAGTCGTAGAAGCTCATTGTCAGCGAGAAGATGAGCGGGCCGAGCGTGAAGAACAGGAAGCCCAGGATCCACGGAGAGATGAACAGATAGGCCGCGATGTGGCGGGCGAAAGCCGAGCGCTTGCGCTTGGCCGCGGCCGGCACTGCGGCTGTTGCGTAGGTCATGTCCATCTCCCCGGGCTCCCTTTTCTTACTTGATCAGCCGCTTCGAGCGGGCGACCGCCTCGTCGAGATGCTGCTTGGCATTGCCCTGGTCGATCATCGTCGCCTCGATGGCCCGGGCGAGATTGTCCTGGACCTTGCCCCAGTTGGCGTTCTTCAGGAACGCGTGGGTCTCGGTGTTGGAGGTCGCAAGAATGTCGAAGAACGGCTTGTAGATCGGGTCCTTGGTCATGCCCTTTTCTTCCGCGACGCTCGTGCGCACCGGCAGGTCGTTCTTGCGCATGGCGACGGCTTCAGGCGAGGAGAAGAACTTGACGAACTCCCAGGCGAGGTCCGGATGGGCCGCATCCTTGGCGATCGAGATGGCCGAGACGCCGAGTGCGGAATGGGCGGTCTTGTCACCGAACTTCGGCAGCGGCGCCACGCCGTATTTGATGCCGGAGGCGTCGATGCCGGACTTCGACCACATCGCGCTCTGGAACATGGCGATCTTGCCGCCCTTGAAGAGCGTGCTGCCCGACGTGTCGTCGCCGAGGTTGAGCGTGATCGCTTCCTGCTTCTTGGCCATGTCGCCGAACATGTCGAGCACCTGCGCTGCCGCATCGCTGTTCATGTAGCCGTCGATCTTCTTGCCGTCGTCGGAGATGTATTTGGTGCCGTTCGACCAGAGGAACTGTTCGAAGTCGTACGGATCCGGCTTGGCGTCGACGGCAAAGCCGTAAACCTTGTTCGGCTCGTCACGGAACTTGGCGGCCTTGGCGCGCAGGTCGTCCCAGGTCCAGCCGTCCTTCGGCTCCTCGACGCCGGCCTTGGCGAACATGTCCTTGTTGTAGAACACCACCTGCGTGGTGAAGCCCGAGGGCATGCCGTAGGTCTTGCCCTCGACACGAACCGTGTTCATCAGGCCTTGCGGGAAATCGTCCGGCTTGATCTCGGCCGCATCCTTGGCGATCAGATCGTCGAGCGGCTTCAGCGACGTGTAGTATTGCGGGAAGTTCCACATATACATGACATCGGGCGGGTTGCCGGCGCCGAAGGCGGCGATCAGCTTCTGATCGTAGCCATCTGCGTAGGGCTCGACCTGGACCTTCACGCCCGGGTGCTTTTCCTCGAACTTCTTGGCGATTTCCTGCTGGATCGCCAGGCTTTCATCCGTGTCCCAGGTCGCAAAGCGCAAGATCTCTTCCGCGCGGGCCGTTGCGGTTCCGGCCATCGCCAGAACCATCAGCGAGCCGATAATCGACTTCCTATTGAGCATGTTTCTCCTCCTCCTTCGGGTTACGCGACCCGCTTTGCCTTTTCCTGATTGATGAGCGCCTGCGTCTCGACATCGAGACGCCGCGCAACCGCTTGGCCCTCGCCGTCGAACAGATGGCAATGCTCGGCCGGCAGACGTAGATGCACGCGCTCGCGGGCGGAAACCGGATGCGTGCCGCGCACGACCGCGGTCATGTCGCCACCATTCTGAAGGCTGATATGGACGTGGCTTTCCGTGCCGAGCCGCTCGACGAGGCGCACGTCGCCGACGAGGTGACCCTCCTCGGCCGAAACCAGCTCGATCTTGTCCGGGCGAATGCCGAGCGTCACCGCCTTGGGCTTGGCGATCGGTGTGGCCGAGAGCATTTCGAGCGCGAGCGGATGGGCAAGACCGCCGCCGTTGAGCGTCACCGCCGTATCGACCTGCGATGTCACTTCTGTTGTCACGAAGTTCATGCGCGGCGAACCGATGAAGCCGGCGACGAACAGGTTGGCCGGCTGATAGAAGAGTTCGAGCGGCGTGCCGAACTGACTGACCTTGCCCTTGTCGAGCACCACCACGCGATCGGAAAGCGTCATCGCCTCGACCTGGTCGTGGGTCACATAGATCATGGTCACGCCGAGACGCTCATGCAGGGCTGCGAGCTCGACGCGCATGGTGACGCGCAAGCCCGCATCGAGGTTCGACAGCGGCTCGTCGAGCAGGAAGAGCTTCGGCTCACGCACGATCGCGCGGCCGATCGCCACGCGCTGACGCTGGCCGCCGGAAAGCTGGCGCGGCTTGCGAGCGAGCAGTTCCTTGATGCGCAGGATGTCGGCGGCGTTGTCGACACGGCGATCGATCTCGTCGCGCTTCATGCCGTTCAGGGCTAGGCCGAAGGACAGGTTCTTGCGCACGTTCATGTGCGGATAGAGCGCGTAGTTCTGGAAGACCATGGCGATATCGCGCTTGGCCGAGGCGACGTCGGTGATGTCACGCTCACCCAGATGGATCGAGCCGCCATCGAGATCCTCGAGCCCGGCGATGGAGCGCAGCAGCGTGCTCTTGCCGCAGCCCGAGGGCCCAAGGAAACAGACGAACTCGCCGTCGGCGATATCGAGGTTGATACCCTTCAAGACTTCGAGCGAACCAAAGCCTTTGCGCAAATTGTCGATGCGGATCGCTGCCAACGGGCCCTCCCTGCCGGCGGAGCACTGCCGTGGCCAATGGCCCTAATGCAGCACCAAGTTAAACGTTTATATGCACGATAAAAACGTTTAACTTTCTTGTAAAGCGGAAAATTGCATTGATCCGATTTTGCTGTTGAGAGCAGCGGGCAATGACAAAACGGCCGCCCGGAGGCCGCCGTTTTTGGTCTTTTGTCTCAGACGCTTAGACGCTGAAGCGTATCGTCCAGCGCATTGAGGAAGCGGTCGCAATCCTCGGCGCTGAAGGGCGCCGGCGGCTTTACCTTCAGCACATTGTGGTGCGGTCCCTCGCTGCTCAAGAGAATGCGGTGCTTGCGCTTCATCTCGGCAATGACGAAATCGAGCTCACGCGCCGCCGGCTCCAGCGTCTCGCGGTTGCGCACCAGCTCGATGCCGTTGAAGAGGCCGTGCCCCCTGACATCGCCGATAATCGCGTGCTTTTGAGCGAGTGCCCGTGCGCCGTCCATCAGCCGGTCGCCGACGACGCGGCAATGGTGCATCAGCCGCTCGTCGCGGATGACGTCGAGCACGGCAAGGCCGATCTCGGCCGAAACCGGATTGCCGCCGAAGGTGTTGAAATACTCCATGCCGTTGGCAAAGGAGGCGGCGATCGCCTCGGTCGTGACGACGGCGGCCATCGGGTGGCCGTTGCCGATCGGCTTGCCCATGGTAACGATATCGGGCGTAACGCCCTGCAACTCGTGCGCCCACATGTGGCTGCCGACGCGACCGAAGCCGACCTGCACCTCATCGGCAAGGCAGAGGCCGCCGGCCGCGCGCACATGCGCATAGGCTTCGCGCAGATACCCGTCCGGCAACGACAGCTGACCGCCGGTGCCGAGAATGCCCTCGCTGAAAAACAGCGCCGGACGACGGCCCTCGGCGGCAAGGGCCGCCACCTGGCTACGCACGTCCTCGGCATACTTCCGGCCGGCATCCGCGTCGCCATAACGATAGCGCCCGCGATAGAGATCCGGCATTTCGGCGACCTTCACATGTGCCGCCTGCCCCTCGCCGCCCTTGCCGGCGAACTTGTAGGGGCTGACGTCGATCAGGCTCGACAGATGGCCGTGATAGGCGTGGTCGACGGTGATGATGTCGCGGTTGCCGGTATAGGCACGCGCCAGGCGGATCGCGAGGTCGTTCGCCTCGCTGCCGGAATTGACGAAGAAGCAGACGTTGAGCGGGTCCGGGAACTGCGCGGCGAGCCGACGGGAGTATTCGACCAACGAATCGTGCAGATAGCGCGAATTGGTGTTGAGCTTACTCATCTGCGCCTGCGCTGCCTTGACGACGCGCGGGTGGCAATGGCCGACGTGGCAGACATTGTTGACCATGTCGAGCCAGCGCGTGCCGTCCTCGTCGATCAGATGCGCGCCCTCGCCGCCAACGATCTTCAAGGGGGTGGCGCTATAGGCGATGCTCAACGACCGGCCGATGCGGCGATGACGCTCTCGGACCAGGAATTGCTTGTCGCGCGGCACGATCACCGAGACCGGAACCGAAAGGCCAAGCACGACGCTCGGATCCGGGCTCACCTCGCGCCAGACCTGCCATTGGTCACCCACGCCGACGCCGTGCATCTGCCCAGCAAGGCCGAGATGATCGGTAACGACCTGGAAATGCAGATGCGGCGCCCAGTTGCCGTTTTCGTCAGCGGAACCGAAGGTGGCAAAAACTTCGCCCTTGGCGATCGCCTGCCCGTCGGTGAGCTTGGCAACGCTGTCGCGTGACAGGTGACCGTAAAGCGTCCAGAAGCGAACACCGTTTTCGATCTCGTGTTCCAGCAGAACGGTCGGACCGAAACCAAAGGCGACCGCGTCGTCGTGAACGAAGGCGACCGTGCCGGCGAAGGGCGCCGAGACCGGCTCGCCTGCCGGCGCGAAGATGTCGACGCCGAGATGCACCGAGCGCCGTGCGCCCTCGACCGATGTCTCGTAAGCGTCACCCTGATAGATGCCGCGATCCTCGCCGTAAATACCGATGCCGAAGGCGGCACGCTCGCTGCCGATCTGGGCCATGATGCGGGCTTCGGCTTCCGCCGCGTCGAGGTTTGCCCATTGCGCGGCTTCAGGTCCCGAGGCGGAGAAATCGAACACCGTCACCTTCGGCTTTTTGACCGAGGGCTGAACGATCGGCGCGAAGTCATGCGCGTTCTTTTCGAGCCAGCGAACGACGGCGGCGGCCTGCGGGATCGGTGCGAAACCGCAGGCGTCGCGGATGCGCGCGATGGCGATTGCACGGTTTTCGCCCTGCAGGCGATTGAGTTCGCGCCAGACATCCTCCTGGCTGACGAGCAGATAGGTATTTTCGGGATTGTCGCGGATCTGCTTTGCCGCCATGCACATGCTGACGGCGTAGCGGGTCATGACCAGATCGAAGACCAGTTCGACTTCCGCCTCGCTCAACGGATTGACCTGGTGGTAGGCACCGGCAAGGGCTGCGACCGTGCCGACCGGATCGGCAGCCCCGATCAGCGCATAGGCGGAAGCGACCGCGATCTCGATCACCCGCCAGGTCTCGACCATATCGCCGAAGTCGAGCAGGCCGCTGGCCGTTCCGTCCTTGTCGAGCAGCACGTTATAGTCGTTGGCGTCGTTGTGAATGACCTGCATCGGGCACGACGCCAGACGCGGAAGCACCGCCGCAGCAAAACGGTCGAGGATCGCATCGACCGCTTCGCGCTTGTCGTCACCGTCGATCAGCTCCACGTGCTTGCGGTGCATGTCGGCGCGGCCGATGTCCCAGGCATAGAGCCGCTTGGCACCGGCATGGGAAAAATCTTCAAGGCTGCGATCAAGTCCGGCGAGCAGGCGCCCGAGGCTTTCGGCGCTTGCCGTATCGCGCCGCGGCGCCTTCGCCCAGATATCGCCCGGCAGCCAGGAGAGAAGCCGTGCGGTGCGCGGACCCCGAAGTTCGATCCGGCTGGTGACACCGCCTGAACGATCACGAAACGCCCTCGAGACCGGCAGGCCCGATGCCTTGGCCGCGAGGTGTTCGAGCACAGCCACCTGCATGTCCAGTTCGTCCGCATCGCCGGCGGCGTGCAGTTTCAGCAGGTATTCCTGGCCATCGGCGGCAGAGACGCGATAGTTGAGATCGTGCTCGCCCGGTAGCGGCGACAGGCTCGCCTCGATGCCGTAGGTCTCGGTGAGCCAGGCCCGGATCGTCGCCATTTCCTGCTCGGTTCTCAAATCTCTGTCCATATTCACTGTCCTGTCACCACGAAACCCGGCGCCCGTCATAGGCGCGGAAACTGCCGCTATCGGCCAAACCTGTGCGGTCGATGATCGCCTTCAACCCGGTCGCACTTTGAGCCACCGAAACGACGGCCTCGCTGCCGCCCATGTCCGTCTGCACCCAGCCCGGATGCAGCGAAACGACGGAAATCCCGTCGCGCTTCAGATCCTGGGCAAGCTTGACCGTCGCCATGTTCAGCGCCGCCTTGGAGCAGCGGTAGGCATAGTCGCCGTCATCATCGTCGAGCGTGCCTTCGGCGAGCGACCCGGCCCGGCTGCTGATATTGGCGACGACAGGCTGTTTGCCGGCGCACAGGTTCGGAAGCAGCGCCCGCGTCACCAAGAGCGGCGCCAGCGCATTGACGCGCATGACGTCGAGAAAATCGCCCGGTTCAAGCGTCGCAAGGCCCCCGACATCGCCGCGCACGGCCGCGTTGTTGATCAGCAGGTCGATCGCAACGCCCTGGAGCGACCGCCCAAGGGCGGCGATCGATGCCGGATCGGCAACATCCAGCGCCAAGCGATCCGCCGAGCCTTCGCTCGAGATCGGCCTCCGCTGGCAGGCAATCACCCGCCAGCCATCTTCGGTATAAAGCCGCGCGAGTTCCGCGCCGAGGCCGCGGGAGGTTCCCGTGATCAACACCGTGCGGGGTCTAGCGGTGCTTGATGTCATATTTCCGCTCGACCATGTTGACGAGGCTTGCCGCAGCCAGCGTCAGGAAGATGTAGAAGATCGCCGCCGAGTTGTAGGGTGCAAACGGCAGGAAGCTTGCCGATTGGAACTCGCGCATGCGCTGGGTGATGTCGCGGATCGACAGGATCGACAAGAGCGACGTGTCTTTGAGGATCGCGATCAGTTCGTTGCCGAGCGGCGGAATGATGATGCGGAAGGCCTGCGGCAGCACGACGAGGCGCGCCGTCTGCCAGCGGTTGAGACCGATGCTGCGCGCCGCCTCTATCTGGCCGACCGGGATCGCGTTGATGCCCGAGCGGAAGATTTCGGCGAGATAGGCCGAATAGGCGAGCGCCATGGCGACGATGCCGCGCACCAGGTTTGGTGGATCGAGCACGCCTTGTGTCGCGTCCTTGAGCGCCCCGCTTAAGGGCAAGCCGACATAGAGCACGATCACCAGCATGGGGATGCCGCGGATCGTATCGACGATGAACTCCGAGCCGATCGCCAGCGGATGGCGCTGATGCAGATAGCCGCCGAAGGTCAAGAGACCAAGTATGATCGCAAGCACGGCGACGGTGACACCGGCGGCACGATCGCGATCGTTCAGCGCCTCGGTCTTCCAGAGGACGGGCATGTCGGCGGGCGCGGAAGCGGCCGGCAGCAGGGCACCTGAAACGCCCTCACCCTTGGCAATCGAGGCGAGCGCCTCGGCCGGGCCGACGAAGGTGCGCACCGGCGTTTCCGTCTGCGGCGCACCGTCATACTGGCCGAAGCGCACCGCGCTGATCAGGCCCGCCGGCGTGTTGGTGACGATGCCGACCTTGCCCTCAAGCGTGCCGGCGAGCACGTAGGTGTCGCGCGGCTGCATCAGGAACCAGCCGGCCGCAACCGCCAGCACAAGGGTGGCAATGGCAAAATAGAGGCTGGTTCTAACTGTTGAATGCAGTTGCAGCAGCCCGACCCAGACAAGACCCATGAGCGCCGCCAGGATATAGGCGGCGATCGCGGCGCGGATAGTGGTCGCGACCCCGGCCGCAAAGGCGATATGGGCGAAGAAGAAGACGAAAACCAAACCGGCGCCATTGGTGAGACCAAGGATCCAGCGGGCGACGCGACGCGCCTTTCCGTCGGAAGGGGCATCCGGACGGCCGCTCAGGAAATGAAGCCCGAGGCCGATCAGCGTGACGGCGAGATAGGCGGGGAACAGCCAGGCTTCGACGCCCTGCACCATCAGGTCCGCGGCTTCCGTCAACTGCCGGGGCGTCACGCCCTTGACGATCAGCGTCGACTTGAACGGATCGACGCCGTTGGCGACGACGGATGCGATGAAGGGGTGGATGTTGTGGCCGATGACGAGAACGGCGGCGGCAGCCAGATTGAGCAGCGCCGCAACGTTCGCAAGCCGCGGGCGCGGCGCCTTGGCGCGCGAGAACACGAGCACGGCGATGCCCGAGGTAAACGCGATCGCGAGCGCCAGAAAGCCCGGCACGAAGGCCGACGAGCCGTTCTCGACACCGAGAATCGCCCGCAGCGAGCGCTGATAGTCGCCGGAGGAGATGAACAGATAGATGATGAAGGGCAGCGCGGTCAGGATGATCAGATTGCTCGGACGCACGCTTCTCAGGAACGACATTCATTCCTCCGGGGCACAGGACAGACAAACAGACGACCCGGAGCGCGGCACGCTCCGGATCCGATCGATTTCAAAGGCTTACTTGAGGCCCCAGTATTTGCTGATCAGCTGGTCGAGCGTGCCGTCGTCCTTGATCATCTTCAGGCCTTCGTTGAAGGCCGCGACGTTTTCGTCGCCCTTGCGGAAGACGAGGCCGAGCGGATCGGATTCGAGATCCTTGATGGCAACGACGAGCTCGCCCGCGAACTCGCGCTCGTAGGCAGCCGCATTGGCGCCGTTGATGACGACGCCGTCGACGTCCTTGTTCTTGAGCGCGATGATCGCGGCGCTGAACGTGTCGTAGGCGGCGACGTTCTCCTTGCCGACGACGCTTTCGGCAACCTGGGCGTCGGTGGTGTTGGCCTGGGCCGAAAGCTTCCTGCCGGCGTCCTTGAAGGCGTCGAGCGTGATGCCCTGGTCGTCAGCACGCATCAGCACGGCCTGACTGTTGACGATGTAAGGGTCGGAAAAGTCCATCGCCTTCTTGCGTTCCTCGGTGATCGAGACGCCCGATGCGACAAGGTCGAAGCTGCCCTGGTCGAGGGCTGCGAAGATGCCGTCCCAGCCGGTGGTGATGAATTCGGCCTGGCAGTTGATCTTGGCGCAGACGGCATTGACGACATCGACGTCGAAGCCGACGACCTGTCCGGTTGCCGGATCGATGCTTTCCATCGGCGGCGAGGTCGTGTCGGAGCCGACCTTCAAGAGCTTGCCGCCGAGATCGGCGGCGTGCGACACGCTCGAAGCAAGGGCCGCAATGGCCAGGGCAATCATCAGTTTTTTCATGGTTCTCCTCCTTGGATGATTAGTTTTGGATCAGACGGCCGCCGAGATTGTCGGGTTGGCGCTCAATCAGCGTCGGCCGGAAGACCTGCCTCAGCACCTTGGGGTCCTCCCCCTCCATGCGGCGCAGCAGGAATTGACCGAGCGTGCGACCAAGCACCTCGATCGGCTGATAGAAAGTGGTGATCGGTGGCGTGAAATAGGCGCTGACATTGATGTCGTCATAGGCGATGACATCGACATCGACGCCGACCTGGCGCCCGAGGCTGCCGAGGCCCGAGAGCACGCCGAGCGTGGTGGATTCGTTGATGCAGACGAAGGCGGTCGGCGCGTCGTCGAATTGCAGGAAATCGGTCACCGTCTTCCGTCCGAAATGGGTCGAGAGATCACCCTCGGCAATCAGATCCGTCGGGGTTTCCAGGCCGACCTCGCGAAACGCCCGGACAAAGCCGTCGATCCTGTCGAGCGCGTAGGAAAGCCGCCGTTCCGGATTGACCAGCGCGATCCGCCGGTGGCCGCCGGCGATCAGCCGCGCGGTCGCCGCATGCGCGGCCCATTCGTTGTCGATGTCGACATGGGCATAGTCGAGATCCCCGCGGCAACGTCCCATCGAGACGAAGGGGAAATCCTCGCCGACGAGCAGATCGATGCGCGGATCGTCGGCGAGGATGCCGGAGAAGATCAGCCCGTCGGCAAGCCCCTGGTCGACGATGCGGCGCGCCGCATCCGCGCCATCGGCGGCATCGCGGATGACATGCACGGACATGCGGTAGTCGGTGCCTTCGAGCGCCTGACTGATGCCGCTCAGGGTCTGGGTGTATTCGACGCCGTCCCATTCATAGTCGCGCGCCGCGGTCACCGGCATCAGCACGGCCGCCTGAAAACTCTTGCCGGTGCGAAGCGCCATGCCGCGAGCGTTGGCCTGGTAGCCGACTTCGCGTGCCGCCTTGTAGATGATGTCTCTGGTCGCTGGCGCAACCACGGGCGATTCACGCAAGGCCTTGGAGATCGTGGCAATGGAATAGCCGGTCATCTCCGCCAGGGTCTTGATCGTCGGCGTCGGTGTGCGTCGCGCCCTGTGCATCTCAGTCGCCATGCACCCTCCCAGGCTTAGGCCTTCTCCTGGAGACTAGAGGTAACAGCCAATAAAAACGTTTTCAAGAAAAATAAAAACGTTTTTATTCATGGGTCATAGCAAACACTACGCGACGCCGGACGCGCGTCTGCGCGCCCTGAACAACGGGAGGGGATTGGAACGGTGCGTGCGCGGCCCGCTAGTGAGCGGTGTAGGCGCCATCGACGAGGTGAACGCTTCCCGTGATGAAGCTTGCCTGTTCCGAAAGCAGGAAACAGATCAGGGCCGCCACTTCCTGCGGCGTGCCACGGCGTCCCATCGGCTGCAGCGACATCATGCGCCGGCTGCTGGACACGTCGGCATTTTCGCCCGATAGCGGCGTGTCGATCCAGCCGGGCGCCACCGCATTGATGCGGATACCGCTACGGGCGTACTCGATCGCAGCGGCCTTCGTCAGCCCAACCACTGCGTGCTTGGCCGCCGTGTAGGCGGCGGCTGTCGGCAGAGCGACGGAACCGAGAATGGACGTCGTGTTTACGATCGCGCCGCCACCCTGCGCCGCCATGGCCGCGATCTCGTATTTCATGCAATAGAAAACGCCGTGAAGGTTGACGTCCATCAGCGCGTGCCAGCTGTCGATTGGATAGTCGGCGGTTGCCTTGCGCACGCCGTCGATCCCGGCATTGTTGACTGCGAGATGCAGGCCACCACAGGTCTGAACGGCGTAGTTCACCAGCTTTTCGACGGCGGCAGAATCGGCGACATCAAGCGCGACGTGATGGGCCTTGCCTCCATTCGCGCAAATATCTTCGACGACGAGACGCACTGCGTCGGCATCGACATCGGCAGCAATGACTTCCGCGCCCTCGGCCGCGAGTTGCCGGCATACGGCCGCGCCGATTCCTGAACCGGCGCCGGTCACCACAGCGACTTTGCCAGTGAAGCCTAAATTCATACCGTCATTTCCAGTTGTCACGCTCGACCAACCGAGCGTGTGCGACATCGCAAATCATTTCATGCATTCGATGCGAGGCACAGATTTATCGACCCACCGTCCACAGAAAGACGCGAAAAACACCAGCACTTTTAATGAGATTTCCGAGAACGATCCAGATTCGTCCGCACGAATACATCACTCTTGCGCAGACTTTCCCGCGGAACGTGCATAAATATCTCCTGTCCCGACCGCATAGGCTGACGCATGGTTTAGTTTGACTGATCGGAACTTTGCCGGCAAATATTGTAATGCTAAAAGCGAGTCGGGGTGTACCATTTTTCTCAGCAGGTAAAGATGGACAATCAGCGCATTACTCGAAGAGCCCTGTTCATCAGCAGCCTTGGCTTGCTGGCCGGGTGCAGTTCAAGCTGGCAGGGCGTTTCGTTCCCATCGCTGTACGGTGGCACACCGGGTGTGGATCCACGCTACCGAAAGAGACACGTCCGGTACGACGGCAAAGAACCGGCCGGAACAATCCTCGTCGATACATCGCAACGCTACCTCTATTCGATCGAAAACGGCGGATGGGCGATGCGTTACGGGATCGGCGTCGGGCAGGAAGGGCTCACACTCAAAGGGCGAGCCATCGTCGGTCGCAAGGCTGAGTGGCCATCATGGACGCCGACCGCAAGCATGATCCGACGCAAACCGGAACTGGCGCAATACGCCGGCGGCGTTACAGGCGGCCCTCACAACCCTTTGGGCGCGTCGGCTCTATACCTTTATCGCAACGGCCAGGACACCAAGTTCCGGCTCCACGGCACGAATGCACCCTGGACTATAGGACAGGCAGTTTCGAACGGCTGCATACGTCTAACCAATGATGACATAGTCGATCTCTACGCACGGACACCAGTTGGAACTCCGGTATTGATCATTTGATAACGTACGCTATCTCCCTTCCGTATTGGAGTAGGGCGGGAATGTTCCGAAACACAGTTTGGATTTTGGTAACGATAAAGCGGACAGGGAGTGTGCTCTTTCCGCACTAGGCCGAATCGTGAATTGCTACTAATACTGTAATCGTTGCCTTCGAATAACCATTCCGACCACAGAGGAAAGGACATATTGATGAGCAGAATCCTAATCGTTACAGTTGCGTTGCTTTCCGTCGCCAGCCTCGCGGCGTGCGGAACCATCGGCAAAGGCAAAGGCAAGGCCCCGCCACCCGTGGCGGCAGAACCGGCGCCCGTTTACAAATAATTCTGACCTTGGTTCGGGGAGGACCATCATCCTCCCCGCCCTGTCTGATCGTGGCCAGCCCGGCCACTCGTAGGGGTGCGCGGACCGAAAGCCGTAAGTGGCATTCTCGTGTGCTCATCAGAATTCGGGAAAGATGGCGCAGGAATGATGCGTTCACGAGGTCTTATTTCGTTCGCCGTATTGGCCACAATGGCGCTCACGGCGTGTCAATCGCAGGATAAGGGCCCACAGCCGCGGTTTGTCTCAAGCTATGCGGGCACATCGCAACAGAGCAATCAGGGCTACTTCATCGAGTTCCGCTCTCGTTATGCGCTCAGCTACGGGCACTCCTATGTAATTTTCGGCCAGCTCAGCAAGTCGGGAGCAATGGTCAATCCGGAAGTTGCGGGGCTTGCACCCGCCACAAGCGATACCGCCCCCTATGTTATTGGCCACCTTCTGCCGGTTCCGGCCGAAACTGGCGCCAGCGACGGCGACCTGGAGGAACAATACAGGTCCGCGAGCTGGCGCGTCATGTTGACGGAAGCGCAATATCGCGACGTCGTTGCCAAAATCCGGAAGCTCAAGTCCGAAGCCCGCTTCTGGCAGGCGTCGATCTACAACTGCAACGCTTTCGTTGCCGACATCGCGCGATCCATGGGTTACAAGACACCTGGCATCTGGCTAAGGCCGCAGCAGTTCATCACGCGGCTGCGAGAGATGAACGGCGGCTAGCGGGCGAGCGCGCCACGCCACGCCTGACCAGGCACAAGGAAACGCCTTCATCGCCCGGCAACGGTGTTCTCGACCGCTGCGGTTTTATTGCCTTGTCAGGTCCGAGCGACGCATGGCAGTCTCGTGCGTGATTGCCACCTGCGGACCAGCATCCGCACAAAAGAGCTTGGGTGAGCCAACGTGAACATGTCTGCCGCTTCCATCGGCGAAATCGTCTGGGTCGTGGGCATCATTGCCTGGTATGTCGTCCGTTACCCGTTCGAACGCCGCGCAAGGCGTGTGCGGGTGATGAGCAACCGTCGATCGACGACCGATACGATTGGCCTGGCTGCTGCTTCGCTCGGCCTTGCCATTGTGCCGGCACTCTATGTGGCGACGGGAATTCCGAGATTTGCCGACTACGTCGCCCAACCTTGGCTGGTCGGGCTTGGGGCGTTCGTGTTCGCCGCCGCGATCTGGACCTTCCGTCGAACGCATAAGGAACTCGGCCGCAACTGGTCCATTTCGCTGGAAATTCGCGAAAAACACAAGCTGATCAGCACGGGCCCTTACGCCACCGTCCGCCACCCGATGTATACGAGCTTCCTGCTTATGGGACTCGGCCAGCTGCTGCTGCTGTCGAACTGGGTGGTCGGACTTGCGGGGCTTGTTGGTTTCGCTGTTCTTTTCTTCCTGCGCGTGGGCAAGGAGGAGCGCCTGATGCTGGAATTCTTCGGGCCCGAATATCGCGACTACATGGACAGGACGAAGCGAATTATACCCTATATCTACTAGAGGTGGCACTATGCGGGGCCGACCGATCAAGCTTTCCGCCGCACGACGCCTCGTCGGCGATCTGATGCGATTTTCCATCGGCGTGCCTCGGGTCACGGTGCAGCGGCAGATGGACATCAGCGCGTTGCACAAAGCCCGGGCAAGCCGCTCGGATCGGCCATCGTGGGTGGTGCTTTTTCTCAAGGGCTACGGTTTGCTCTCGCAGGAGACACCAGACTTGCGCCGGGCCTATATCAAGCTTCCGAGACCGCAACTCTATGAGTACCCCGGAAGCATCGCGTCCGTGGCACACGAGCGCGAGTACGAAGGCGAGCGAGTCGTTCTCCTCAGCACGATCAAGACACCCGAACGGCGATCCATTGCCGAATTGAGCGCCCTGCTCCAGGAGGCCCGATCCCGTCCCGTGCCCGAGATCAGGGAATATCGGCGGGCGTTGAAGATCGCGCGCCTGCCGGCGCCGTTGCGGCGGCTGCTGATGTGGCTCAGCCTGAACATGGGGCGCCAACGGGGACACCGCTTCGGCACCTTCCAATTGTCTGTCTATTCCGGCCTGGGTGCTGAATCGCTCAATCCGCTGACGCCGCTCACCACCATCTTCAACTATGGGCCGATCGGTGACGACGGATCGGTCACTGTGAGAATCCACTATGACCACCGCGTCATGGACGGCGCCAACGTCGCGCGCGCCCTGGCGCGTTTCGAGGAAATATTGAACGGCGAGATCGCCGACGAGGTGGCAGGCCTTACGAAAGCCGACAATGCGCCCATCGCTGCGCCGGAGCCTTCCGTATGACATTGCAGCACCCACCACGAGCCGCCATTGTCGTCGTCGGAGCGTCCCGGGGCATCGGCAGAGCAATTGCCGAGCTTGCCGCGCGAGACGGCGCGCCGGTCGTTCTGGTCGCGCGGTCCATCGAAGGCTTGCGGGTCGTGGAGGCCGCGATCGAACAGGCGGGCGGCGAGGCATTCTCCCTGCCAGTCGATCTTGCCGCGCCCGATGCCACGCGCATTCTCGACGAATTACTTTCGCGCGAAAGCCTTGTCTGCGACGTTCTTGTCAACAGTGCCGGCTACGGCCTGCGCGGCGCGGCGACCGCTTTGCCGATTGCCGACCAGATCGGCATGATCGACGTCAATGTACGCGCGCTAGCGGCCCTGACCTTGCACCTGTTGCCGGGCATGGTCGCGCGCGGCCGCGGCGGCATCATCAATCTGGCCTCCGTCGCCAGTTTCACGCCCGGCCCGTACATGGCGATGTATTATGCGAGCAAAGCCTTCGTTCGTTCCTTCTCCGAGGCGCTTTACCAGGAGACGCGAAAGACGGGCGTAACCGTGACCTGCGTTGCGCCGGGACCGGTGTCGACCGAATTCCTCGAAAAATCCGGCGCCAACAGGGCGGCCTTGTTCAAAGCGCTTCCGAAGGCCACACCGGAATACGTGGCAAGATGCGCCTGGCGCGGTTTCAAGGCCCGGCGGCGGCTGGTCATTCCCGGCATATCCGCCAGGCTGGCGATCCTGATGGCCAGCCTCCTTCCCTCCTCAGCGCTTCTGCCGCTTGTCGGTCGCCTGCAACTGCGCGGAAACGACCCCTGCCCTTGCGGATCCGGCAAGCAACTCAAGCACTGCTGCCGCGCAGGCCACGCCAAAGGCGGACCGGCCCCGGCGTGATCCCCTTCGCAGCCTGTTCTCGTCCGGCACCTCGCCAAAATGCGCCGGGTGCAGGCGGACCCTGGCCATGGCGACGATCAGTGGGCTTCGGCGCCTGCAGGGAGGAAATGCGCCTCCCACTCGCTTTTCGGAATTTCATCGCCGACCTGAAACTCGAACCGCACGACGCTTTTGATATCCGGCGCCACAGCGCAGCCAAACTTGATGTTGAACCAACGCCCCCTGCTGCGGAAGGCGGCGCCATCGGCGCGGAGGTCCCGCCCCGTCAGGAGGATATTCGACGTGGCATAGGCGACGAGCAAGTCGGGGTTAAAGTCGACGCGCCAGCGATGAACCTGCTCCATCGCCTCGAGATTGCAGAGCTGGACGATCCGCTCGTCGGCGGTAAGCTGCGAAAGTCCTTCCAGCGCCTGTCTGCTGCGTGAATCGGCCAGTATCGCCGCCGAGAAGAACCGCTTCGCTTGTACCACCGGCTGGGCAGCCGGGGGCAGCGTGGCTGCTTCCGCAGCAGGCGCCGTCTCCGATACGGAAGGCGCGACGGCCGGAGCTTCATGTGGTTCGTGCACGGGCCGCACCACCTCAGGGCGTGGGGGTGGCAATTCCAGTATCTGAACGGCGATCCCCTCGTCCGGGGTCGGAACAGGTGGTCTCGCGGACGGGAGGAGGATAAGCGCCAGCGCGGCCAAAGCATGAAGGATGAGAGCAAGCGTCAGGCTTGGCCAGATCGGTGTCTCATTGCGACGATGCGCTACTGCCTGCACCGATCAGATCATCCCATGCGCGATATCAGGGCCGGAAGCATCACGGCCGCTCCTGGCGCCGGTGACACTACCACCAACGCGACAATAGAAGAGCCGCCGCCGACAATCTGTCAGCGACGGCTTGATATCCGTGTTTTGGGCGACGCTTGCGACCGGTATCAATCCATGTCGTCGTTGTCGGGCGCGCTCATATGGTCGCGGTTGCCGTAGATGATCTCGCGCTTGCCGACATGGTTTGCCGGTCCGACGAGGCCTTCCTTTTCCATGCGCTCGACCAGCGAGGCCGCACGGTTGTAGCCGACGCCGAGGCGGCGCTGGATGTAGGAGGTCGAGCACTTCTTGTCGCGCAGCACCACCTTGACCGCCTGGTCGTAGAGCTCGTTGCCGTCTTCCGACGCAAGCGCGCTCTTGTCGAAGACCGGGGTCTCCTCCTGCGGCTCTTCTTCCTCTTCTTCCGCCGTGACGGTGTCGAGGTATTCCGGGCGCCCTTGCGTCTTCAGGTGTGCGACCACGTGTTCGACTTCCAGATCGGAGACGAACGGGCCATGGACACGGGCGATACGCCCGCCGCCCTGCATGTGCAGCATGTCGCCCTGGCCGAGCAGCTGCTCGGCACCCTGCTCGCCAAGGATGGTACGGCTGTCGATCTTCGAGGTCACCTGGAACGAGATGCGCGTCGGGAAGTTCGCCTTGATCGTGCCGGTGATGACGTCGACCGAGGGACGCTGCGTCGCCATGATCAGGTGGATACCGGCAGCGCGCGCCATCTGCGCCAGCCGCTGGATCGCGCCTTCGATCTCCTTGCCCGCGACCATCATCAGGTCGGCCATTTCGTCGACGATGACGACGATATAGGGCATCGGCGCCAGGTCCATTTCCTGCTGTTCGAACAGCGGCTCGCCGGTGCCCTTTTCGAAGCCGGTCTGGACCGTGCACATGACCGGCTCGCCCTTTTCGCGGGCAGCGGCGGCGCGCTGGTTGTAGCCATCGATGTTGCGCACACCGAGCCGCGACATCTTGCGGTAGCGGTCTTCCATCTCGCGCACCGCCCACTTCAGCGCCATCACCGCCTTCTTCGGGTCGGTAACGACGGGGGTGAGCAGATGCGGGATGCCGTCATAGACGGAGAGTTCGAGCATCTTCGGATCGACCATGATCAGGCGGCATTGATCCGGGCTCAAGCGATAGAGCAGCGACAGGATCATGGTGTTGATCGCGACCGACTTGCCCGAGCCGGTGGTGCCGGCAACGAGCAGATGCGGCATCTTCGCAAGCTCGGCGATAACAGGCTCGCCACCGATCGTCTTGCCGAGGCACAGCGCCAGCTTGTAGCCGGTCTTGCGGAAATCGACGGATTCGATCAGCTCGCGGAAATAGACGGTCTCGCGGGTCGCATTCGGCAGTTCGATACCGATGACGTTGCGGCCGGGCACGACCGCGACACGGGCCGAAAGCGCCGACATGGAGCGGGCGATATCGTCGGCAAGATTGATGACGCGCGATGACTTCACGCCGGGTGCCGGCTCGAATTCATAGAGCGTGACGACCGGGCCGGGACGCACATGGATGATCTCGCCCTTGACGCCGAAATCTTCGAGCACGCTTTCAAGCAGGCCGGCATTCTGTTCCAGCTGCTCCTGCGTCATGAAGAAGCCCTGGCCGACCGGCGCTTCCTGCAGCAGTTCTTCGGACGGGAATTCATAGCCGTCGGCGCTCGGCGCGCGGTCGGTCGAGCCGATGGGCGGCATGTTGCTCGGCGCGCGGGTCACCTGCGCCGGCATGGTGATCGCCGCCTTCGTGGCGACCGGCGCCGGCTGTTCGATTTCGACCGGTTCGGCGTCGATGATTTCAGCGGCGGCGACAGACGCCGGTTCTTCAGCCACGGCAACGGGAGTCGGGGCAACGTCGGCAAGCGGCTGCGATGCCGGCATATCCTCGGGCTTTGCCCCACGAACGTCCACGACGCGGAACAGCGAGGTGATCGCCGTCGGCGGCACGCGGCGGATTTCAACTTGGCGCACGGGCGCTGGCGGCGTGACCGCAGAGGGCGCGACAACGGCAGAAGCGATAACGGGCGTCATCGCTGCCGGCGCGTGCGTCTCGACATAGGGCTTCGGATGCACGGTTTCGGCGCCCGTAACCTCTGCATCGTCAGCCGGGCCGAATTCGAAGAAGGCGAAGTCCGACAGGAAGACGGAATGCGCAGCGCTCTGATCGACGGGAGCTTCGGCTGAGGTCGGAGCGGGCGTGGGCGTCACTTCGGCGACCGGTGCGGAAACGGCGATCGACGTCGTCAGAACCGGCGCAAGGGCGACGCCCTCATCGGCCGGCGCTTCGACGCGCTCGAGCATGGCCGGCTCGATCGTGTTTTGTGCCGCGGTCCAGGTCGGCAACTGGTTGGTCAGCATACGCAGCAGTTCGGACGGGCTGTAAGACGGCAGCGCGACCTCGGCCTGCAGCACCTCGTCAGCAGCAGCGGCCGAAGCTTCCATCGGCACGGGTTCGACCGGTGCCGTCTCGACGGGCTCGACGGTTTCGACCAGGACCGGAGCAGGCTCAGCCGCCACCGCGACGATCGCCTCTTCGGCTTCGGTAACCGTTTCGCTTTCTTCGACCTGCGGCGCGCGCCGCTTCATGAATTCGCGCTCGGGCGTGCGGGTAAAGCGCACGTTCGGGGCCAGGAAGAAATGGCTCTCCCAGGTGGAATCACCGTAGTGGCCGGCAATCTCCGAGAGGGTCGGCAAGGGTTCGCTCATCGTCGACGTCACCTGTGCAGGAGCGTAGGCGGAACCCTGCCCATAGAGGCGGGTCGCACGGCTCGCGGTTTCGGCCTGCTGGTTTGCCGGCCGGCGGGGCGCCGCCGGCGCCTCGTACAACTGATAGGGGTCGGCGGGGTCCGCCTCATGGGTGGGCATACCGCTCAACGCATCATCCTGCGGACCATCGAAATAATCCGCCTGGTTTGCATCATGCAAAGCAGCCTGTGAGAAGTTTGTCCTGGGAATACGCATGGGTCCTGGAAGAGCTAGAGACATCGCCGCGGGGCCTTCTAAGCGATAGGAAATGAAGGTTAACAAGTCCCTTCCAACGCCCCGTTTCGAACCGGACTCGACGGTCGATTGCCGTCTTTCTGTGGGCTTGATGCAACGGCAAGGCCCGACGCCCCAAGGCGACCGCGACATCCCGTCGCCGCCCTCGCACGGCCGAAAATATTTCTTGGATGAAGGCGATATCGGCGCTCGCTAAGGGATGCCCACGGTGGCTCGCCACCGGCTCCACCGGGAAAACGAATCGGGCCCGCGTGAGCGCATCACGCGGGCCCGATCGAACGTTTCTAAGACGTAGGCTTCGCTCAGCCTTCGCGGCCGGACGCAAACACCGCATGATGCCTGGCAAGCAGCTCGACGACCTCGTCGATGAAGGCGGGATCGACATCGGCCGAGAACTCGATGCGGGCATTCTTGCCGTCGCGCTTGAGCTTGGCAAAGGCGCGCCCGCCGGCGTCGACCAACGCTTCCGGCTTGGTCGCCGCTGCATCCGGCTTCGGCTTGCGCGACAGGCGGGTGAAGACGATCTGGAACCGCTGGTCGCTTTCGGCTTCGAGGAAGCGGCGCGCGCGGCACTCTTCCTGCGCCAGTTCCACGGTCGCCATATCCTCAAGCAGCGCGCCAAAGGCCATCCAGCGTTCGCGGCCGACCTTCGGCGCCGGGCCGATGGCGCGAGCGATCGCCGGCGGCACGCCTTCGGCCACCTGCAGCAGGCGCGACAGCTCGCTCTTCTGCACCGCGAGCGCCTCGCCGATCACCTTGCGGTCGAAGCCACGGTCGGCGAGCGCCGACGCAAACATGGCGCGCTCGATGAAGGACAGGTTGCGCCGCTCGGCGTTTTCCTTGCCCTGCGCCAGCACCAGCTCGTCGTCGGTCAGCGGCCGGACGATGGCCTTGACCTTGATGCCGAGGCTGCGCACGGCGTTGAGGCGACGGTGACCGTAGGCGGTCTGGTAACGGCCTTGCTTCTGCGGGTGCGGACGCACGAGGATCGGCGACTGCTGGCCGCTGTCGCGAATGCTGTCGGCGAGCGCCAGGAATTCCGGATCGTCGGTCTCGCCATCGGTCAGGCGGTCGCCGACGAAGGACGCGTCGATCAGTTCCGGATCAAGCTCGACGACGCGCTCGCCCTGGTGCAGGGCCTCGCGCAGTGCGCGCGCCTCTTCCGCCTCGCGGGTGATACTCCCAAGCGAAAGCCCCATGGCCTTGATCGCGCCGGAGGCCGCCCGCGGCACGTCGGCCTGGGCTGCAGGGACGACCACCGGCTTTGCCGGCTGCGCGCTTGGTGCGGCGGGCGCCTTGTCGTCCACTTCTGCGGCAGGTGCCGCCGGGGCGACATTGCCGGAGAAGAGTGCGCGCAGTTCGTTCTTGCGGTTGCCAGCCATGTCGGTCAGCGCCTCCAAGCCGCGTGAATGAGCGCTTCGATCTCACCGTTGACGGCGTTCAGCGATTCGATCGCGCGGTCATAGGTGGCGCGGGTAAAATTCTCCCGCCCAACCTCGTAGAGCGTCTGCTTCGTCAGGCCGGCATCGGAAACCGCCGTCGATTTCACCATGGCCGACGTCAGCACGCGGTCGCCGAAGAGCGAGCGCATGAAGCCGACGATCTGCGCCTGCGGCCCGTCATTCGGCTCGAAGCGGGTGACGAGATAGCGCAGGAAGTCGAAATTCAGTTCGCCGCCGGCCTCGCGCACGACACTCAGGAGGTCCGACGTCATGTAGAGGAACTGGTTCATCGAGGCGACGTCGAGCATCTGCGGATGCACGGTGACGACGACGGACGTCGAGGCGCACAGCGCCGACAGCGTCAGGTAACCGAGCTGCGGCGGGCAGTCGATGATGACGACGTCATAGTCGTCTGCAACGCTGGCCAGCGCGGCCTGCACGCGGGCGAAGAAAAGCGGCCCCGCGTCCGTGCCGTTTTGGCGCGCGCCCAGAGCCTGCGGCGTCGTGTGCTCGAATTCCTGCAGTTCGAGATTGCCGGGCACCAGATCGAGACCGTCGAAATAGGTCTTTCGGATGATGTCCTTCAGCGGGCGTGCTTCGGCGTCGTAGCGGATCGCGCCATAGAGCGTGTCGTTGCCGGTGAGGTCGAGTTCCGGCTGATAACCGAAGAGGGCGGACAGCGACGCCTGCGGGTCGAGGTCGACGGCAAGCACCCGGTGGCCGGTCATGGCGAGATATTGCGCGATGTGCACCGAAGAGGTCGTCTTGCCGGAGCCGCCCTTGAAGTTGGTGACCGAGATCACCTGCAGATGTTCACCCGCTTCCGCATCGCGCCATTTCAGATAGCTGCGCGCCTTGGCGGCGTTGCCCTTGGCAAGGGCCTGCTCGGCCAGATGCCGGCGCAGCGCATTGATGTCGGAGAGCGAATAGGAACGGCGGCCACCAAGACCGGTATCGGGCTGCGGCCCTTCGCCGGCAAGCGAAAGCTGGCGCAGATAACCGTCGGAAACGCCGATCAGCTTGGCCGCCTCGCCCGAGGTGAAGCTGCGCAGCGTCTTCATCGCCGTCGGCGGGAACAGCCGCTCGCGCATCGCCTTCAACTGTTCGGAAAGCGCGCGGGCATCCGCCGCGATCGCCTCGTCGGCTGGGCGCCGGGCCTGGGCGTGGCCTGCATCCTGTTTTGCGTGGGTTGCCGTCATATTCATTCTGCCATACTCCTTGCGCGCGTCAGCGGCCCAACGGCGCCCCATCGCGCTAACAGAGATTCAACTCAAATACGGCCAATTGGCACTTATTCGGAAAACTCCGTAACAGAGATGCCGGAGCTTGCGATTCGCGTCAAGAGTCGGGCGCCAATCAAAGGCGCGTGCGCTTGACGCTCAGGCGTCCGGACGCCCACAAAACGAAACGCCCGCGGGGTGGCGCGGGCGTTTGCAAACATCGAAAAAGTGAACTCAAAGCTTGGGACCGATATGATCAGGGATCGGGCACTGGTAGGGTTTACCCTCGGTTTTTTCCCGCCATTCGGCCTTTGCCCGCGCCAAGAGATCGGCGTCGAGGATCAGGTCGAGACCGGTCGTGGCCATTGATTTTGCCGCGTGGGCGAAAGCCTTGTGGGCGGCCGGGCTCTTGCCCTGCGCCACCACCTGCCAGGTGTGCGGCGCCGTTCCGATCGCCCAGGCGGGCGCCCAGCATTGCGCCGTCGGCGTGATCCAGCTGACGTCGCCGACATCGGTCGAGCCGGCGCGGAAATGCGACTGGCCCTCGAAATCGCGCAGGCCGAGATGCAGACCGGTCGAACCGTCCATGCGGCTGTTGGCGAAAACGTCGCCCTTGATCTGATAGAGCCGGATGCTGCTCGATATTGCTTCCTGCGTCAGGGTCTTCTGGATGTCCTTGGCAAAGGCGATATCCGCCTCGTCGAAGGGCACCGGGCCGAGCGCCACCATGTTGTCGTGGATCGCCGTTTCCAGCGCGATATTGGGCAGCAGGTTGGTCGCCGCGCGGTCGAATACGATCTCGACCTCGGTCTCCGTCATCATCGCCGCCCCCTTGGCGATCTTGTCGATGCGGGCGGCGAGCGCCAAGGCCTCCGGCATCTGCGGCGCGCGTACAAGATAGAGCGCCTCGGCGCGGGCCTGCACCACATTGGCCGCCTTGCCGCCGGCATCGGTGATCGCATAGTGCACGCGGCAATCCTGCGGCATATGCTCCCTCAGGAAGTTGACGCCGACATTCATCAGTTCCAGCGCATCGAGCGCGCTGCGGCCGAGATGGGCACCGTTCGATGCGTGCGCGGCCACTCCCTTGAAGCGATAGTAGATTTCGAGAACGGCGAGATTGTTGGTCGAGCGTACGCCGTTGAAGGGTGCCGGGTGCCAGGTCAGCGCCGTATCGACATCGGCAAAGATGCCGGCGCGCGCCATGAAGGTCTTGCCGGAGCCGCCTTCCTCGCCGGGACAGCCGTAATAGCGCACCGTGCCCGGCAAGCCGTTTTCCTGGAGGTAGCGGGCAAGCGCGACGGCAGCGAGCAGCGAGCCGGTGCCGAGCAGATTGTGGCCGCAGCCATGGCCCGTACCGCCGTCGACTTCGGCGCGCGCTTCGGCAACGCCGGCCAACTGACTCAAACCGGCCAGTGCGTCGAACTCGCCGAGAAAGGCGATCACCGGCAGGCCCTGCCCGCTCTCGCCGACGAAGGCGGTGTCGATCTCCGCCAACCCGCGCGACACGCGAAACCCGTGCTTCTCAAGCATGGCGATCTGTGTCGCTACCGACTTTTCCTCATGAAAACTCAGTTCCGCGTGGTCCCAGATCGCGTCGCTCATTGCTGCGAATTCGGGCTTCAGCGCTTCGATCGTTTCGACAAGGGCGGTTCGTGCGGCCGGATTTGGCATCAATCATCCTTTTGCGACGGCGCGGGGCGCGGTCGCATCAGCAGTTTGTCTAGGGAGGTGCGGAGGGCGGCAAACGGCCGCCATCCGCTGGAGAGGAAGGGCTACGCCCGCATCAGTCGTCGAGCGTCACTTCCCAGAGGCGGGTGTTGGACTGCCAGACCGGCTGGCCGTGCAGCTTCTTGGTGGCGCCCCAGATGTCGACCATGTCGTACATGAAGATGCCGGGGACCTCTTCGAGCATCAGCTGGTGAAACTCGTCGAAGATCGCCTGGCGCTTGGCCTGGTCGGCCTCGACATAGGCCGCCTTCATCAGCTCGATCGCCTTCGGGTTGTCCCACATCAGCGAGGCGTTCTTGTCCTTGTTGCCGACATAGAAGCTGTACATCAGCGCCGGATCGAGGCGCGGCGACACCGACTGCGAGATCACTTGGTAGTTGCCGGAGCGGCGACGATCGACCTGGGTCGCATAGTCGAGCACTTCGATCTGCACGTTGAGGCCGACCTGCTGCATCATCGCCTGGGCGACGACGGCAGCGGGGAAGCTCGGCACGTTGCCGCGCTTGTTGGCGATGATGGTGATCGGCTCGCCGTTGTAGCCGGCATCGGCCAGGTTCTTCTTCGCCTTTTCCAGGTCCATCGGGATCTTCTTCTTCTGGACGTCGGAATAGAAGATCGAGTCGGCCGAGACCATCGATGCGTTGGCTTCGCCGGTGCCGTTGGAAACAGCGGCGACGAGCTGGTCGAGGTCGAGCGCTTCGGCCATGGCGCGGCGAACCGCAACGTTGCTCAGGATCTTGTCGCGGGTCTGGAAGTAAAGCAGGTTCTTGCCGTTGTTGCGCTTGACGATGAGTTGCGTCGTGTCGCTGTCCTTGAACTCGGCAATGAGATCGGCCGAGACTTCGGCGGTGTCGAGCGCGCCCGAAAGCAGGCCGGTCTTCACGGTCGAGGCGTCCGGGATCACCATGAACTTGATGCCGTCGACGAGCGGCCGCTTCGAGCCGACCATGCCATCGGGTTTGCCGTCATTGGCGGGTGAGACGTAGTCGGCGTTCTTTTCGAGCCGGACATATTCGCCCTTCTTCCATTCCGCCCACTTGAACGGGCCGGTGCCGATGGGCGCGACATAGGCGCCGTCAGCTCCGACGGAATCTTGGGAGACGATGCCGGTGTAGCCGCATTCCGGCCGGGCCATCAGGCCGAGAAAGACGGCCGAAGGCTTCTCGATACTCATGGTGACGGTGGAAGCGTCGGCTGCGGCGACGCTCGTCACCTTGATCGACTTGCTGCCGTCGAAGTCGCCGGCGCAGGTCCACTTGGTCTCCGGCTTCATGTAGCGGTTCCAGTTCCAGACCACGTCTTCCGCGGTCAGCGCCTTACCGTTGTGGAACTTCACGTCGTCGCGCAGCTTGAACGTATAGGTCAGGCCATCGGCGGAGGCCTCGAAGCTCTTTGCCAGCAGCGGCTTCACTTCGCCGTTTTCGGCGTAGCCGACCAGGCCTTCGACGATGTGGAAGATCACTGAGTCGGTGTTGCCGTCTCGGTTGACGCCGGGCTCGTTGCTGCGGATGTCCGAACTCTGGGCAACCGTCAGGTCGCGCGCATGGCCGAGCGCGATCGCGCTCATCAGCATGGTGCCGGCAAGAAGTATGGTTTTCATGGGTTCCTCTCTCTTGTTGTTGGTTGTCGATTCAAAAGGCGCGCCAGCAGGCCTGCGACAGCTTGCCGATGGTTTCGAGCGCGATGGTGTAGCCGGGCGTGCCGTCGGGCATCAGCGCGGGCACACCGTCGGTAAAGGCGGCAATGGCGTAGAGCGGCTTGCCGTCGCGATAGACGACGCCGGCATCCATGCGGCCGCGTTTGCCACGGCCGCCCTTGCAGGCGGCGACCGTATCGAAGGGCAGCCGCGCGCGGATGCCGTAGCGAAGAACCTGGTTCTTCAGCGTCTGGACGGCAAAGGCGGCCAGCTCGACCGTAATGCCAAGCTTCGCCGCAGCCGCGGCATCGTGCTCGGCGGCGAGGATCAGTTCCAGCAGCATCACCTGGTCGGCAGCCGTCGTCGTCGTGACATCGGCCAGCGAGTGATCGGGTTTGAGCGCCAGCGGCGGAATGAGGAAGCGATGGTGGGTGCCAACCATGCCGAGCGCCTTGCAATAGCCGTCGACCTCCTCGAGCGTCAGTCGCTCGAACACCATCTTGGTGCAGACATTGTCGCTCAGCACCATCATGCCGACGATCGCGTCGCGCAGCGAAATGACGATGCCGGGCGTCAGGTAGCGGAACATGCCGCTCGCCACTTCCTGGGCGAGGCGTGCTTCGTAGGTGATGCACTCGTCGAGGTTAAGCCGCCCTTCGGATACCGCCTTCAGCGCCGCCATCATGATCGAGGTCTTGCGGGTGCTGGCGGACGGCGTTTCCTCACGCTCGCCGCGGCCGATGGTTTCACCGGTCCGAAGGTTGCGCACCAGGAAGCGGGTGACGAAGGGCTGGGCATCGGCGATCGCATGGAGTTCGGCCGCGATCATGCCGGTCTTGATTTCGGTGCTCATCTCAGGCCTCCAGACGCCATTTGAGGGTGACGCCGCCGGTCTGGTTGAGATCGAGCGCCGGGATCGCGGACAGCAGCTTACGGGTATAGGCCTCCTTCGGCGCATCGAAGATGCGATCGCGGTCGCCTTCTTCGATGATCCGCCCGTCCTGCATGACGATGACCCGGTCGGCGACCTGCTCGACGACGCCAAGATCGTGGCTGATGAACAGGCACGAGAAGCCGTATCGCTTCTGCAGGTTGGAGAAGAGTTCCAGCACCTGCGCCCGGACCGTCACGTCGAGCGCCGAAACCGGCTCATCGGCGATCAGGAACTTCGGTCGCCGCGCGATCGCCCGGGCGATCGCCACGCGCTGGCGCTGGCCGCCGGAAAGTTCATGCGGATAACGATTGGCGAAATCGGCACTGAGCCCGACTTCCTCCAGCGTTTCAAGAGCACGGCGGCGCTTGGCCGGCGTGTCGAGATCCGGCACCAGCCGCAGCGCTTCCTCGACCAGCGCCTGGATGGTCATGCGCGGATCGAGCGAGGAATAGGGATCCTGGAACACCATCTGACAGTTCAAGCGATAGTCGCGCCAGTCGGCGCTGCGCTCGCGGCCCTGGAACAGGATCTCGCCTTCGGCCTGCTGGACGAGGCCGGCGATGGTGCGGCCGAGCGTCGTCTTGCCGGAGCCGGAACCGCCGACAAGCGCCACGACCTCGCCGACGTGGATATCGACGCTGACGCCATGCAGCGCGCGCTTCGGCTCGTGGCGGCGGAACAGCCCCTTGCGGCCCGGATATTCGACCACGATGTTGCGTGCCGAAACCATCGGCGTGCGCGTCGTGTCGAGTTCACGCGCCGCGCCGCGGAACGGCAGCGAGGAGAGCAGCTTGCGGGTATAGGGATGCTGCGGCGCCTGCAGGATCTCTTCGGTCAGCCCCTGCTCGACGACGACGCCCTTTTCCATCACCACGAAACGGTTGGTGTAGCGGGCAACCATCGGCAGGTCGTGGCTGATGAGCAGCACCGCCGTGCCCTGGGCCTGGGTCAGCTCGACCATCAATTCCATGACGTCGCGCTGCACGACGGCATCGAGCGCCGTGGTCGGCTCGTCGGCGATCAGCAAGGCCGGCTTCAAGAGCATGACCGAGGCCAGCATGATGCGCTGGCGCATGCCGCCGGAGAACTCGTGGGGATAGGCGATCAATGCCCGCTCGGGCTGGCGGATGCCGACGCGACCAAGCATCGAGAGGATCGCCGTGCGGCGCTCCTCGACCGACATCTTGGTGTGCAGGATCAGCCCTTCTTCGAGCTGCCGGCCGATGGTCATCGACGGGTTCAGCGAGGTCATCGGCTCCTGAAAGACAACGCCGACCTCGCCGCCGCGAAGCTCACGCAACTCGCGATCCTTCATCCCGAGCACATCCTTGCCCCGGTAGAGGATCGTTCCGCCGATACGGCGGACGGCCGGCGGAATGAGCCCGATGATCGCGCGGGTCGCGAGCGTCTTGCCGGAGCCGCTTTCACCGACGATTCCGACGATTTCGCCGGGCGCGACGTCGAAGCTGACTTTCTTGACCACCTGGTTGCCGGTATGGCTGACGGCCAACGAAAGGCCTTCGACGCTTAAGAGGGTCTTGCCCGTCATTTCAGGCCTCGCATGCGGGGGTCGAGCTTGTCGCGCAGGGCGTCGCCCAGAAGGTTGATGCCGAGCAGGGTGAGAGCGATGCAGAGACCGGGGAAGAAACCGAGCCAGACGGCCTGTTCGATGAACGGGCGGCCGGCGGCGAGCATGTTGCCCCAGGTGGGGGCCGGTGGCGGAACGCCAAGGCCGAGGAAGGAAAGCGCGCTTTCCGACAGGATTGCCCAGCCGAACATCGAGGTCGCAAGCACCGTGATCGGCGCCAGGCAGTTCGGCAGGATATGGCGCAGCATCGTGTAGATCTCGCCGTTGCCCATCACCCGCGACGCCTCGATGAACTCGCGTTCGCGCAGCGACAGCACCGCACCGCGTACCACGCGGGCCATCGACGGCGTATAAGCGATGCCGAGCGCGAAGATGATGCCGTACTGGTTGGCGCCGAAGACGGCGAGCAGGCCGAGCGCCAGCAGGATGCCGGGGAAGGCCAGAAGCGCATTGTTGATCGCCATGATCACGCCATCGATCCAGCCGCGGGCATAGCCGCTGACGATGCCGATGAAGGTGCCGAAGACGACGGCGAAGGTGACCGTCAGGAAGCCGATCCAGACGCTGGCGCGGGCGCCGACCATCAGGCGGCTGGCGACATCGCGGCCGAACTCGTCGGTGCCGAGCCAGTGCGCTGCACCGGGGGCGGCAAGACGCGCGGTGAAGCCGAGCGCCATCGGATCATAGGGCGTCCAGAAAAGGCCGATGAGGGCGGTGACGACCAGCAGCCCGATCAGGCCGCCGCCGATGACGCCGTTGAAAGTGAGCTTTCTCATTCTGCCACCACCCGCGGATCGAAGAGAGGATAGAGGAGGTCGACCACGAGGTTGACGACGACATAGGAGAAGGCGACGAGCAGCAGGCAGCCCTGGATCACCGGATAGTCGCGCTGGAAGATCGCATCGACCATCAGGCGGCCGAGACCCGGAATGGTGAACACCGTCTCGATGACGGCGATGCCGCCGAGCAGGTTGCCGAGGATCAGGCCGATCATCGTCCAGGTCGGACCGAAGGCGTTCTTGAAGGCGTGGCGCCAGAGAACGGCACTTTCCGAAAGCCCCTTGGCGCGGGCATGAGTGATGTAGTCGAGCCTGAGCACCTCGAGCGTCGAGGCGCGCGCCATGCGGATGATCACGCCCATCTCGTGGATGACGAGGGTCATGACCGGTAGCACCAGATAGAGAAGGCCGGCCTTCCAGTTCTCCGAGATCGGCACGTAGCCGAGCACCGGCAGCCAGCCGAGCTTCAGGCCGAAGGCGAGCAGCAGGAGAAGGCCGAGCCAGAAGGTGGGGATCGACAGAAGCACGGTCGCGGAACCGACGAGCGCCAGGTCGGTCAGGCTGTTCTGCCGCCAGGCGGCGATGACGCCGGCCGGCACCGCGATCAGGCTTGCAAGGAACACGGCGATGACGACGATTTCGGCGCTGACGAAGAAGCGGCTGACCACCAGATGCAGCACCGGCTCGCCGGTGACGATCGAGGTGCCGAAATCCCCGGAGAGGATGTTGCCGGCCCAGATGACGAATTGCTCCGGAATGCTGCGGTCGAGACCGAGCTCCGTGCGCAACGCCGCAATCTGCTGCGGCTCGGCCATGTCGCCGAGCATCAGCGCTGCCGGGTCGCCGGGAATGAGGCGGATGAGCGTGAAGACGGCCACCGAGACGATGACCATCGTCGGTATCGCCATCACGAGGCGATTGAGAATGAATTTGATCATGGGTTCCCCGTACTGAGGCAGACCGCCCGCGTTACCGCGATTCTCCCGCCCGTCGGCTCTCTTGTTACAGGGACTATGATTGATTGGAAAAAATCGCGCAATATTATGAGTAAACGTCATACCTCTATGAAAACGGCATGCAACTTCAGCGCCGCCGGACGGGCGTTGCCCGCTGGCTTGCCGGCGACGAAGCCTTCGCGATCGCGCCGGTGTCCGTCAGGTCAGGTGAAGAAATTCTGAGAGTTCGCGGGCGGCAGCGCCTCCCGCCCGGTTCGCACCGATGGTGGAAGCCGACGGACCGTAGCCGACGAGATGGATCCGGGGGTCTTTTGCCACCTGCGTCGCCAGCCGCCCAGTCATCAGGATGCCGCCGTCGGTATTGCGCAATTGGAGCGGTGCCAGGTGATCGAGCGCGCTTCTGAAGCCGGTGCTCCACAGAATGACGTCGACGGCCAGTTCGCGTCCATCCGGCCAGCGCACGCCCTGTTCGGTCATTTCGGCGAACATTGGCTGGCGCTCAAGCGCGCCGCGTGCGCGTGCAGCCATGATCGCCGGCGTCACCGGAATGCCCGTGACCGAGACCACTGAACCCGGCGGCAGGCCCCGGCGGACCCGATCCTCGACCATCGCTACGGCGGCGCGTCCGACCTCCGGCGTAAACGGCTCGTTGCGGAAGGCCGGCTCCTCGCGCGTTACCCAGGTCGTCGATGTCACCTGCGATATTTCATCGAGCAGTTGGATGGCGGAGATGCCGCCGCCGACAACCAGCACATGCTGCCCGGCGAACTGCCCTGCCGACTGATAATCCTTCGTGTGCAACTGGCGCCCCTTGAAGCGCTCCGCGCCCGGATAGGGCGGAATATAGGGGGCCTCCCAGGTGCCGGTCGCGTTGATGATGCCTCGGGCGGCATAGGCGCCGTCGTCCGTCTCCACCCTGAAGCGCTCGCCACGGTCGCACACGACCTTGACGGCCACCGGCCGGCGGACCGGCAGATCGAACGCCTTCTCGTAGGCGCCGTAATATTGCGGCACTGCGACGGCCGCGTGGACCTCGCCCTTGCTGGTATCGACCGCTTCGGAAAATTTCATGCCGGGGAGATCATGAATTCCGTTGACCGTGTTCAAGGTCAGCGACGGCCAGCGAAACTGCCAGGCGCCGCCCGGCTGCGGCGACCGGTCGATGACGACATATTGCCTGTGAGGCTCAAGCCCAAGCCGGCTC
Organism: Ensifer sp. ENS09; assembly: GCF_014852425.1. Classification (NCBI taxonomy): domain Bacteria; kingdom Pseudomonadati; phylum Pseudomonadota; class Alphaproteobacteria; order Hyphomicrobiales; family Rhizobiaceae; genus Ensifer; species Ensifer sp. ENS09. The sequence continues at coordinate 289,011 of NZ_JACVBP010000005.1, read as the reverse complement.
AGATGAAAGGCCGAAGACAGTCCCGCCTGGCCGGCACCAATGACGACGACGTCGATCTTGCGGGCCACGCGCGCATGCGTTTCGACGTTCACGACAGGAGCGGCATCCGTCATGCTGCGGCTCGAAGCGAAAGCCTGTCTGTCCTTGCCAGATCATCCACGACGGCGGCCCTATGCGATTGCCGCCGCGAAGATCGCGGCAAGTTTTTCGATGCCACTCTGGTCGTCGCGGTCGAAGCGCGCAGGCTCCGGGCTATCGAGATCGATGACGCCGATCACCCGGCCGTCACGCCTGACCGGAACGACGAGTTCCGAGCGCGAGGCCGCATCGCAAGCGATGTGGCCGGGAAAGGCGTGGACGTCTTCCACGAGGATCGAGCGGTCTTCCTTGACGGCCGTGCCGCAGACCCCGCGGCCGACGGCGATGCGCACACAGGCAGGCTTGCCCTGGAACGGTCCCAGCACGAGTTCGTCGTCGGTTTCGAGGAAATAAAACCCCGCCCAATTGAGGCTGGGCATGGTCTGGAACATCAGCGCCGAAGTATTGGCCGCGTTGGCGATCAGGTTCGGCTCGCCATGAAGCAGCGATTCGAGCTGCTGGGCCAGCTCCGCGTAGAAAGCGCGCTTGTCGCCTGTGTCGATGGTGGCTGCCTGAAACATGATCTTATCCGCTCTAATGTTCGTATCGGCCGGCAATGTAGTGTCGCGCCCGTCCCATTGCCAATGGCCGCAACCTTGAGGCCATTGCCTCACGGCTGCTGCGAAGCGGCGACCTGCCTTTTGAGGCAGTCAATCATGGCTTGGGCTGCGAGCGACAGCGGTACGCCAGCCGCCGTCGCGACGCCGAAATCCTGGGTGAGGTGCGGCGAAAACGGACGGATCTCGATCGGCAGGTGCCGGTGCAGATTGGCAAAGAAGCTGCTGATGATCGCGACCCCAAGGCCGTAGGCCGCGTAGGCGCAGGCCGAGCTGTTGCTGTGGGTCTCGATCTTGACCTTCTGCGGCACGCCGGCCTTGCGGAAGATCTCGTCGAGCATGACCCGCGTCGGCCGGCGGCGGCCGATCAGGATCAAGGGCACGCCGCGCAGTTCCTTCGGCGTCACGGTTTCGTGCTGCGAAAGCGTGTGCCCCTTTTCCATGACGCAGACGCTGAGGCCGGTTGCGACCGGCTGCATTTCGAGACCGGCGCTCAGCTGCCCCTCGTAGCGCAGGAAGCCGAAATCGATGATGCGCTGCTCGACGAGGCGGGCGATCGCAACGGTCGTGTCGAAGAAGGTTTCGACGCGCACGCCGGGAAAATCCTTGGCATAGTCGGCGAGCATCGCCGGGGCGAAGGTCTCGGACATGCTGTTCGGCAGGCCGATGCGCACGACCTCTGGGCCGACTGCGCCGCTGCGCAGGTCCTGCGCCAGATTGGTGAACCGGTCGATGCCGAGCAGAATATGCTCCGCATCCTCGGCGAGCTTCATCGCCTCGGGCGTCGCAATCAGCCGGCCCTTGTCGCGGGCAAATAGCGTCAGCGACAGTTCTTCCTCGAGTTGCTGCAACAGCCGGCTGACGCCGGACTGGCTGAGCCCCATGGTTTTTGCGGCCGCGATCGTCGATCCGGTCGCCAACAGCGTGCGCAGCACTTCCAATTGTCGAAAATTCACGCCGCCCCCGGTCCGCTCGAACATCCGCTTGCTCTCCCCTCGTGTTTACGGGAAGGCGATGCTTCAAGGAAGGGGTGGGCAAGCTGCGGGAAAATCCATGCCGGATACCCGCCGGGAACGAGGAGCGCGCGCACGCGCTCCCCAGAGGTCACCGGTCTCACGCGCTGGCATGGACCGGATGGTTGAAGCGGTCAGCGAAGATCTCGATCGAGCCGCGGCCGAAGCTGCGCAGCTGCCGCCGCGTCAGCACCGACATGACACGCGCCGCCGTCGAGACGGTCATGGCGTCGAGCGGCCCCTCACCGCTCCAGGGCTTGTTCAGCCGGTCCGTCACGATGCCGATGAGGTTTGCCGGCATGATGTCGGTGCAAGGTTTCATCCAGTCGAAGACCTCGCTGATGGGAATGCGCTTGCCTTCGAACGCAACGATGGGCTCGGGCATGTTGGCGCCCCAGTCATCATAGGCCTCCAGAGCATCACGAAACAGGTTCTGGAGCGTGATGGAGGCGTGCCCTTCATGGAGAGCAGGCAGGAAATTCGTCATTTGTGTCTCCTTCAGTGGTTAAGGCCGGGAAACGCGAATGGCCAATTCTGTCAGCATGTATTTGTGTTCGTGCCGGGTGGCCGATACTCTGGGGCCACGCGACGGGTCAAACTGCAGGCGATGAGGCAATGCACAAATCGGGCGATGGTTCCCTGAGCCGCAGTCAATTTTGGCGGGAAATCGGTGAGCATACACGCCGCCGACCGTCACCAGGGTCCTCTTCCCCGGCCTTCCCCCGAATCGATTTTACCCATCCCGACCCGAAGGTAAACACCAAGTCGCCATCAAGGCCGAAACGAAATACTCCAATCGATAATTTCTATAGAATATACTATCTTACCCGATCAGGCCAGATAATTCACTGATATGCACCTCAATCGACAGGGAGCAGTCACATGGGAACGATCTCGCGGCTTTCCGAGAAAACAAGAGCCCCGGCGCACCGGATCGAAAGCGAAGAGGAAGCGCTGTCGATCGCGCGTGCGCTGGCGGCGGAATTTGCGGGGAGCGCCAACGAGCGGGATACCGATCGCATTCTGCCCTTCGACGAGCTCGATGCGCTCGCCCAATCCGGCCTGCTGGCGATCACCGTGCCGCCGGAATATGATGGCATAGACGTCTCCAATGCCGTTCTTGCCGAAGTCACCGCCATCCTTTCGGAAGCGGACTCCTCGATCGGCCAGATCCCGCAGAACCATTTCTACATTCTCGAGGCGCTGCGCACCGACGGCACCGAGGAGCAGAAGGCCTTTTTCTTCGGGCGGGCGCTTGCCGGCGACCGTTTCGGCAACGCCCTTTCCGAGCGCGGCACGAAAACCGTCGGCGACTATGAGACCCGGCTTTCCCCCGACGGCCCCGGCTTCCGCCTGAACGGGCGAAAATATTATTCGACCGGCGTGCTCTTTGCCGAATGGATCGTCGTCTTCGCGCTCGATCCGAACGACAAGCTGACCATGGCCTTCGTGCCCCGTGGCGCCGAGGGCTTGCAGATCATCGACGACTGGGACGGCTTCGGCCAGCGCACGACCGGCAGCGGCACGACCGTGCTGCAGAATATCTATGTGGCGGCCGATGCGGTGGTGCGCCATCACCGCGGCTTCGAGCGACCGACGACGATCGGTAGCGTCGGCCAGATCATCCATGCTGGCATCGACCTCGGTATTGCCCGCGCGGCCTTTGCCGAGACCCTGGATTTCGTACGTAATCATGCCCGCCCCTGGATGGACAGCGGCGTCGAACGGGCGGCCGACGATCAGTTGACGATCGCCCGCATCGGCCAGTTGGCCATCCGCCTGGAGGCGGCAACGGCAACGGTCGAGCGTGCCGGCAAGAAGGTCGACGTCGCCCAGATCAACGGCACCGAGGAAAGCGTGGTCGAAGCGACGCTCGCCGTTGCCGCGGCAAAGGTCCTGACGACCGAAATCGCCCTGGAGGCGAGCAACACGCTCTTCGAACTCGCCGGCACCGCATCGACGAAGATCGGCCTCAACCTCGACCGCCACTGGCGAAACGCCCGCACCCATACGCTGCACGACCCGGTGCGCTGGAAACACCACGTCGTCGGCAACTACCACCTGAACGGCATCAAGCCGCCGAAGAACGGCGCACTCTGAGCCCATCGACCGCGCGCGATCGGCCCGAGGCGTGACCGGCGCTTCGGGCAGCGCCCAACCTTGCCCGAAGGAGAGACCCATGAGCCGCGAAATCCGGCTGAATGCCTTTGACATGAACTGCGTCGGCCACCAGTCGCCGGGGCTCTGGACCCACCCGCGCGACCAGTCCTGGCGCTACAAGGATCTCGATTACTGGGTGCATCTGGCAAAGACGCTCGAGCGCGGCAAGTTCGACGGCCTGTTCATCGCCGACGTGCTTGGCGTCTATGACGTGCTGAACGGCAATACGGATGCAGCCCTTCGCCATTCGGCCCAGGTGCCGGTCAACGACCCGCTGCAACTGGTGCCGACCATGGCCTACGAAACCCAGCATCTCGGCTTTGGGCTGACGGCCTCGCTCTCGTTCGAGCACCCCTATACTTTCGCCCGCCGCATCTCGACGCTCGACCATCTGACGAAGGGGCGTGTCGGCTGGAACATCGTCACCTCCTATCTCAACAGCGGCGCACTCAACATCGGCCAGGCGCAGCAGGCGCGCCACGACGACCGTTACGATCTCGCCGAAGAGTATCTGGAGGTCTGCTACAAGCTCTGGGAGGGAAGCTGGGAGGACGCAGCCGTCGTGCGCGACCGGACAAGCGGCATCTTCACCCATCCGGAAAAAGTGCACCCGATCAACCATCACGGCCGCCACTTCACCGTTCCCGGCATCCACCTCAGCGAACCGTCGCCGCAGCGCACGCCCGTGCTCTACCAGGCCGGCTCCTCGAGCCGCGGCAAGGATTTTGCCGGGGCGCATGCCGAGTGCATCTTCGTCGCCGCGCCATCCAAAACCGTATTGAAGCGCTATGTCGCCAATGTCCGCGAGGCAGCAGCGCGCGCCGGCCGCAACCCGCGCGAAATCCTTGCCTTCAATCTGCAGACGGTGATCCTCGGCGAAACCGACGCGGAGGCGAAGAAGAAGTTCGACGAATACCGCAGCCACGTGTCCTACGAGGGTGCCCTGGCGCTGATCTCCGGCTGGACCGGCATCGATTTCGGCCAGTTCGCCCCGGACGAGCCGCTGCGCCACCGGTACACCAACGCGGTGCAATCGGCCGTCGAGACCTTTACGACCATCGACCCGGACCGGGTGTGGACCGTGCGCGAAATGGCCGACTGGGTGGGCATCGGCGGCTTCGGCCCCGTCTTCGTCGGCTCGCCCTCGACGGTCGCCGATCTGCTTCAGGAATGGGTCGAAGACACCGATGTCGACGGCTTCAACCTTGCCTATGCCGTCACGCCCGGGACCTTCGAGGACGCCGTCGACCTGCTGGTGCCGGAACTGCAGAGGCGCGGCGTCTACAAGACCGGCTACCGCGAAGGCACGCTGCGAGAAAAGCTCTTCGGCGCCGGTCCAAGGCTTGCGGCGCCGCACCCGGGCGCCGGCTATCGCGACCTCGCCGGCCAGAGGCAGGCCGTCGCAGCCTCCGCTTAATCGAAGATATCACAGAAACGCCGCCGGAACTTTTGTTCAGGCGGCGTTTTCTTTTGCACAATACCCCGTACGTAAGGTTCAGCTGTAGAGGCTGACCAGCGGGATCCGCCCGTTGAGTGTAAAGTCGCCGACCTCGCGCGCCTTGTAGGCAACCGGATCGTGCAGCGTGTGGGTGCGAACGTTGCGCCAGTAGCGGTCGAAGCGGTAGTGGCCGGCCGTGGCCCGCGCGCCCATCAATTCGAACACCCTTGCGGTCACGTCGAGCGCCACGTGGGTCGAATGCACCTTGGCCGCATAGGCCTCGATCGCCGCCGCGCCCCGCGCCTCCGCCGTCACTGAACTGCCCTGCGACAAGGCCGCTTCCACCGCCGCCGCGGCCGCATCGGCAAGTGCGACAGATGCCTTCAGGCTTGTCTGGAGTTCTCCGATCGCCTCGAGGATATAGGGGTCGTCGCTGGCACGTTCGACGCCCGATGTCACCCAGGGACGCGTCGTGCTGCGGACGTAGTCGAGCGCTGCTGCCAGCGCCCCCTCGGCCGTGCCGAGATAGAAATTGACGAAGACCAGTTGGATCAGTGGCGTGTTGAAGGTCGCCAGCACCGCTGGCGGGTCGGACGGATCGGCAAGCGGCAGGATGAAATCTCGCCCATACACCGGAAAGTCGCGGAACTCGACGCTGCCGCTGTCCGACAGGCGCTGGCCGATATTGTCCCAGTCGTCGTTGGCGATGTACCCCGGTCGGTCCGTGGGCACGACGAAGTTGGCGATCTTGCCGTCGAGCACCGCATTGACGTTGATGCGGTCGGAGACATGGGCGCCGGTCGAGAAGGTCTTGCGGCCATTCAAGACGTAGTGCGCGCCGCGCCGCTCCAGCGTCAGCCCTAGGTCGCGCGGGTTGACGGCAGCGCCCCAATAGAGCTGGCGTTCCACTGTTTCGGCGCCCAGCACCCAGGCCTGCCGGGGGTCGGCGGCCGCCCAGTAGACGTATTGGCTGTTGACGTAGTGGTAGCCCAGCAATTGCCCGATCGAGCTTTCGCCGCGCGCGACGATACGCACCAGCCGCAACCCGTCGACCCAGTTCAAGCCCGCCCCGCCGATCTCCGGCGAATGCAGCGCCGTCAACAGACCGGCCTGGCGGAGCGCCTCGATCTCCGCGCGCGGCGGCGCGCCCGCCCGGTCGAGTTCGGCGCCGCGCCGGGCAAGATCCTGTGACAACGCCTCGGCGCGGGTGAAAAGCTCTCGGCGCCTTTCGTCATGCTCGGCGCTCGCTGGCGCCGGTTCTCTCAGGAAGTGTACGTTGCTCATCCGCCTCTCCTTGGTTGAGGCGCAATAATGAACTTATTCTATAGATAATAACAGCAAATGAATTCCGACTTGGGCAGGAGGCCGAGAAAGTCCTACCAGCCCAGCCGGCGCGCGCCGTCAAGGTAATGAGACTGCCCACCTCAGGCGCAGCTCCGCGAAATGCGATAGACGCTGGCAGGCGGCAGGTTGAGCGGCACCCAGCGCCGGAACGAAGCCTTGAGGCCAAGCTCGTCCAGAACGCGGGGCGAGATCGGGCATCGCGGTCCATAGGTAAACTGGAACAGGCTTCCGTCCTCGGCAAGGTGATGGAAGACCGACGAAAGGATCGCCCGCACGGTCTGCGCCGGCATGGACAGAAGCGGCAGGCCGCTGATCGCCGCCCCGACCGACTTCACTGCCGGCAGCGCCAGGTGCTGGGCGTCGCCCTCGATCAGCGTCGCACTCGGGAACCGCTCCCGCAACAGCGTCGCGAAAGCCGGATTGCGTTCCACCAGGATGAGATTGTCCTCGTAGACACCATTGCGCAGCAGTGCCCGCGTGAAGGCTCCGGTGCCAGGCCCAAGTTCGAGCACGTTGCCGCAGAGCGGGCCGATCTCGGTGGTCATGGCAGCCGCCAGCCGCCTGCTCGAAGGGGCGATCGCCGCGACCTCCAGCGGTCTTGCCGCCCAGGATCTGAGGAAGAGCAGGAAATCCGATGCCGTTTTCTGTTTGGTCAAGATGAGCCTCCGTTTTGCAACGGCGGCTGGTATCGCTCCTTGTCGGATGCCGCGCATTAACCCGGGTTAAGCTTGGGCGCCGGCCTCCGCCCGCACGCGCTTGGCGATGCGGCTGAGGCCGACCGGGGTGATGCCGAGATAGCCGGCGAGGTCCTTCTGCGCCACGCGCGCGACCACCTCCGGTTCCTCGACGAGCAGTGCGCGATAACGTTCTGCGGGATCCAGCGTCAGGAACTGGCGTTCGCGGCGCTCCTTGCGCTCAGCCAGCATCATCAGCGCGCTTCGGATCATCCGCGACCAGCCGAGATCGGCATCGGCCAGCGCCTGCAGCGTCCCGAACGGAAATCTCTCGAGACGCCCACCTTCGACCGCAACCGCCGAGAAGCTCGCCCGCCCGGCAGGCACCAGGGCCGAGAGGCTGGCAAAGAACCGACCTTCGATGGCGAAGGACTTGATCCATTCCTCGCCATCGGCACGCAGATAGGTGAGCTTCACCAGGCCGCTTTCGATCACGTAGACATAGGGATGCGGCTCATCCTGATGGAAGACGGTTTCGCCGGCCCTGATGCAGCGCACCTGGATCGCCTCGGCCAGCCGCTCCGCCTGCGGCAACGGGTGCCCGGCGATGCGCTCGAACAGCGAAATCGCAGCGCCCTGTCCGCGCTTAACCTCGGTTAATGCCATCCCCGTCCCCCCATTGCAGATTCGACTGCGCAACAACGGGAAATAGATCACATGGCACGCTACGTCGTCACCGGGGCAAGCTCGGGAATCGGCCGGGAGATCGCACTGCAACTGGCTGCGGGCGGGCACGATGTCGTCGCGCTTGGCCGCGACCGGGAGCGGCTGGAGGACTTGGCCCTGCGAAACCGGAGGATCGAAACCCGGGTGGTGGACCTCCGCGATCGGGCCGCGACCATCGCCTGTGGCAGCGCGCTGGCTGGCGATCCGATCGACGGTCTCATCAACAACGCGGCCATCCAGCACAATGTCCGCTTCGATGACCCCTACTACGACGTCGAGCACATCGCCGACGAGGTCGATACCAATCTGCTTGCGCCGATGTTGCTGTCGCGGCTGCTTCTGCCAAAGACGCCCGGACGCCCTTTCGTCATCGTCAATGTCGGCTCAGCGCTCGCCTGCCATCCGAAGACGACGTCTGCGGTTTACAGCGCGACCAAGGCGGGGCTGCGCATGTTTTCGGACGCGCTCTCCGTCCAGAACCGGGCAGGCGCGGTCAGGGTGGTCGATGTGGTGCTGCCGCTTGTCGATACCCCGATGACCTCGGGGCGGGGGAAGGGAAAGATCAGCGCAGCCTATGCGGCAAAGGAAATCCTGCACGCGCTCGAACCGGGCGCCACCCGCATCCATGTCGGCAAGGCACGGCTGCTGCGCCTGCTCGAAATCATAGCACCACCAGTGGCCGCCGCGATCATCAGAAAGCTCTGACGCCGCGATTGTTCGGTCGCATCGCGCGATCGCAGGCACAGCGGACGAGGTCAACCGGCTTCCGCGTCCTTCAAGGCGACGATCTCGGAGGCGTTGTCGTTGGCGGCGAACTGCTCCAGCGTCATGTTGTCGAGGATCGAGGCGATCGCATCGCGAACGTTGCTCATCGACTTGCGCACATGACAGTTGACCGGATCGGCACAGTCGTCGCAGGCCTCGAACGCAGTGCGGCTGGCGCAGCGGATCGGCGCCAGGGGGCCGTCGAGCGTGCGGATGACCTGGCCGATACGAATGTCGGAGGCCGGCCGGGAAAGCGAATAGCCGCCGCCCGGACCCTTCTTCGAGCGCAGGATGCCGGCATTGCGCAGTTCGAGCAGGATCGCGTCCAAGAACTTTTTCGGAATATTGTTCCGCGTGGCGATCTCGGTGATGAAGGCGGTCTCTCCGGGCTCCAGTTGAGCCAGGTCGACAAGGGCCTTGAGCCCGTATTTTCCTTTTTTGGTCAACATGTCACTTCACTTTCCTGAACAAGGAAAGCCGCCACAACGCCCCTTCCCGCGGCATTTACCGGGGGTAACGGGTTGTGACGGCCGCACTCTTTCGCTTAGGATGTCCTACACCCAAACTGCACCATTCTCAATAAAATACGTCAGTTACTGCATAGATTTAGTGATTTTAGAAGGCGCTTTTATGGCAGCGGGGAGTTTCCACTCACTTGAGCAGGAGGTTTTGCCGCAAAAACCGGCAGTCGCTTGCCTCAAGCGGCACGAAATCCAGCGTCGGAGCGCCTCAGGCGCCGCTGTTCAGGATGCGATCACACCGTCAGGTGTCTCCGCGCCTCTGGGGTGTCCAGCGTTTCGGGTGCGCCCTCGTGGACAACAGCGCCCCGGTCCAGGATGTAGACGTGGTCGGCGAGCTCGCGGCAGAAATCGAGATATTGCTCGACCAAGAGGATCGCCATGCCGGTCGAATCCCGGAGATAGCGGATCGCCCGGCCGATATCCTTGATGATCGAGGGCTGGATGCCTTCGGTCGGCTCGTCGAGCACCAGGATCTTCGGCCGTGTCACCAGCGCCCGGCCGATCGCCAGCTGCTGCTGCTGGCCGCCGGAGAGGTCACCGCCGCGACGGCCGAGCATCGAGCGCAGAACCGGGAACAGGTTGAAGACGTCCTCGGGTATCGAGCGGTCGCCGCGCTTCAGTGGTGCGTAACCGGTCTCCAGGTTTTCCTTGACCGTCAGCAGCGGAAAGATCTCACGCCCCTGGGGGACGTAGCCGATGCCTTCTTTTGCCCGCCGATGGGGCGCCATGCCGGCGAGTGCCGCGCCGTTGAAGCCGATCGCGCCGGCGCTGACCGGATGCTGGCCGGTGATTGCCCGAAGCAGGCTCGATTTGCCGACGCCGTTGCGCCCGAGCACGCAGGTGATCTTGCCCATTTTGGCCGTGATCGACACGTTTCGCAGCGCCTGCGCGGCGCCGTAATGCAGATTGACGTTTTCGACGCTGAGCATGGCGCGCCCTCCTTGAAGATTTTCGGTGTGAACCATCACCGGCCAAGATAGTTCTCGATCACTTTCGGATCGCTGCTGACGAAATCGATCGAGCCTTCCGCCAGCACCGCGCCTTCGGCAAGGCAAGTGACCTTGACCCCGAGTTCACGGATAAAGCCCATGTCGTGCTCGACGACGACGACGGAACGGGTCCTGGCGATCTCCTTCAACAGGACGGCCGTTTCCGCAGTTTCCGCATCCGTCATGCCGGCGACCGGTTCGTCGACCAACAGCAGCTCCGGCTCCTGCGCAAGCAGCATGCCGATCTCCAGCCATTGCTTCTGGCCGTGCGAAAGATTGGCGGCGAGATCGCCCCGACGCGAAGAGAGGCGGATGATGGCAAGGATCTCCTCGATCCGCGCCTTGTCCTCGGCCGTCACCCGATAGAAGAGCGTCGAAAACACACCGCGCTGGCGGTCGAGCGCAAGTTCGAGGTTGTCCCACACCGTGTGGCTTTCAAACACCGTCGGTTTCTGGAACTTGCGGCCGATGCCGAGCGAGGCGATCTCCGCCTCGTCCTTTTTCGTCAGGTCGATCTCGCCCTTGAAGAACACCTGTCCCTCGTCCGGCCGGGTCTTGCCGGTGATGATATCCATCATCGTCGTCTTGCCGGCGCCATTCGGGCCGATGATCGCTCGGAGTTCGCCGGGCTCGATAACGAAGGAGAGCGCATTCAACGCCTTGAAACCGTCGAAGGAGACGGAGACGCCGTCGAGATAGAGAAGGCTGGTCGGCTTGGTCTGCCCGATTGTCTGGTTCATGTGGTTACTCCGCCGCCATGGGTTCACCGGCCAGATTGTCCGGCGTTTCAGCTGCCCGCGCCTTGCGCTCCGCACGACGGCGGGCAAGGTAGCCGCCGGCCGTTCCGACGACGCCCTTCGGCAGGAACAGGGTGACGAGCACGAAGAGGCCGCCAAGCGCAAAAAGCCAGAATTCAGGAAACGCCGCGGTGAAGATGCTCTTGCCGCCATTGACGAGGATCGCGCCGACGATCGGGCCGATCAGCGTGCCGCGCCCGCCGACCGCCGTCCAGATCACCACCTCGATCGAATTTCCGGGCTCGAACTCGCCGGGATTGATGATACCGACCTGCGGCACATAGAGCGCGCCGGCAATACCGGCCATCATTGCCGAGACGGTGAAGGCGAAAAGCTTGATATGTTCGACCCGATAGCCGAGGAAGCGCGTTCGGCTTTCCGCGTCGCGGACTGCAACGAGCACCTTGCCGTACTTGGAACGCACGACCGCCGACGTCAGGATCAGGCAGAGCGCCAGCATCAGCGCCGAGGCAGCAAACAAGGCGGCGCGCGTGCCGTTAGCCTGGATGTTGAAGGCGAGGATATCCTTGAAGTCGGTCAGGCCGTTGTTGCCGCCGAAGCCCATGTCGTTGCGGAAGAAGGCGAGCAGCAGCGCGTACGTCATCGCCTGGGTAATGATCGAGAGATAGACGCCGTTGACGCGCGAGCGGAAGGCGAACCAGCCGAAAACGAAGGCGAGCAGCCCGGGCACCAGAACCACCATGAGGGCGGCGAACCAGAACATGTCGAAGCCGTGCCAGAACCACGGCAGTTCCTTCCAGTTGAGGAACACCATGAAATCCGGCAGCAGCGGATTGCCGTAGGAGCCGCGCGCGCCGATCTGGCGCATCAGATACATGCCCATGGCATAGCCGCCGAGCGCGAAGAAGGCTGCGTGCCCGAGCGAAAGGATGCCGCAGAAACCCCAGACGAGATCGAGCGCCAGCGCCAAAAGCGCGTAGGTCAGATACTTGCCGAACAGCGAGACCAGATAGGTCGGCACATGCAGCGGATGGTCGGGCGCGGTCAAGAGATTGAGCGCCGGGACGAGCATGGCGAAGCCGACAAGGATCGCCACGACCGCAAGGATGCTGCGGTCTGCTGATTTCATCAGAAACGAGGTGATCATGCTTCCACCGCCCTTCCCTTGAGTGCGAAGAGGCCGCGCGGTTTCTTCTGGATGAAGAGGATGATCAGCACCAGAACGAGGATCTTTCCGAGCACGGCGCCGGCATAGGGCTCGAGGAACTTGTTGAGGATGCCGAGCGAGAAGGCGCCGACGAGCGTGCCCCAGAGATTGCCGACACCACCGAAGACGACAACCATGAAGCTGTCGATGATGTAGCCCTGTCCGAGATTGGGCGAGACGTTGTCGATCTGCGAGAGCGCGACGCCAGCCATGCCGGCGATGCCGGAGCCGAGCGCGAAGGTCAGGGCATCGACGAGCGGCGTGCGAATACCCATGGAGGACGCCATGCGCCGGTTCTGGGTCACGGCCCGCATCCGAAGCCCCATCGGCGTCTTCTTCAGCAGGAACAGGAGGGCGGCGAATACCGCCAGCGCGAAGATGATGATCCAGAGGCGGTTCCAGGTGATCGTCAGCCCGCCGAGATCAAACGCGCCGGACATCCAGGAGGGATTGCCGACCTCGCGGTTGGTCGGCCCGAAGAGCGAACGCACCGACTGCTGCAGGATGAGCGAGATGCCCCAGGTTGCAAGCAGCGTCTCGAGCGGGCGGCCATAGAGAAAGCGGATGACGCCGCGCTCGATTGCAAGGCCCACCGCGCCGGTCACGAGAAAGGCAAGTGGCAGCGCGATCGCCAGCGACCAGTCGAAGAGGCCGGGATAGGCATTGCGTATGACTTCCTGCACGAGGAAGGTCGTGTAAGCGCCGAGCATGACCATCTCGCCATGGGCCATGTTGATGATCCCCATGACGCCGAAGGTGATGGCAAGGCCGATTGCCGCCAGCAAAAGGACGGAGCCGAGCGACAGCCCGTACCAGACGTTCTGCCCGGCGCCCCAGAAGGCCTGGGTCTGCTCGATCCGAGCGATCGCCGCCTCGATATCGGGTTTGAGGGAAACATCGGCAGTGGCGAGAGCAGAGGTCAGGACGGCTAGACCTTTGCGTCCGTTGCCTTCGGCAAGCAGCGCGATCGCCTGCCGCTTCTGATCGTCCGGGCGATCCGAGACGAGCAGCGTCACCGCGCGGGCCTCATCGAGAACCTTGCGCACAGTCCCGTCTTTCTCAGCCGCGATCGCCGTTTCGATCGCCTCGAGCGCATCGGCATTCGGCGTCTGCAGCATGGATTGCGCCGCCTTCATGCGCGCGCCGGTGTCTTCGCTGGAGAGCGTAAGGCCTCCGAGCGCGCTGCGAACGGCACGACGCACGGCGTTGTTGACCTTTACCTTCTGCATCGTCGCCTTCGGTGCAGTTCCGGAATCGGCGGCGCTCACGGGATCGACGAGCAACAGGTCCGCGCCCTGCGTCTTGACGAGGAAGACCTTGCCGTCGGACTTGCGCTGGTAAAGCTCGCCCTCGCCCAGGGCCTCAAGCACCGGAATGACCTTCGCGTCGCCGGTCTTGGCCAGCGCCGCTATGTGGTCGTCCATGTCGGAAAGTTTTGCGCTGCCCAGCTGGTCGATCAGCGGGCCGAGGTCCTCGGCTGCGCGGGCACCGACCACATGGGCGGATATCACCAGGCACAGCGCAACAAACAGGATCTGCAGAATTCGGTACATGGCCCCCTCGTCCGGGTCCGGTCATGCGGCGCATGCACAAACCCGTCATCGCCCCAGGCAGGCTCCCTTCGCTCGTGCGCGCCGCCGAACGAAGGGCATGCCTGTCTCAAGTTTTCGTCATGCAATCACTGTCCGGGCGGCAAGCCGCCCGGCCTTTGACTAGGTGATGAAATCAGGAGCCCTTGCCGCCGCACTTGCCGGTGGCAATGTTGAAGTTGCCGCAGGACATCGGTGCGCGCCAATCGGAGATCAGGTCCTTCGAGTCGGTCAGATAGTCGGACCATTCGTCGCCGACGACGAGGCCGGGCGTTTCCCAGACGGTCTCGAACTGGCCGTCGCCCTGGATCTCGCCGATCAGCACCGGCTTGGTGATGTGGTGGTTCGGCATCATCGTCGAATAGCCGCCCGAAAGATTGGGCACGGAGACGCCGATCATCGCGTCCAGAACCTTGTCCGTATCGGTCGTGCCAGCCTTCTCGACCGCCTTCAGCCACATGTTGAAGCCGATGTAATGCGCTTCCATCGGGTCGTTGGTCACGCGCTTGTCGTTCTTGGTGTAGGCTTTCCAGGTCTTGATGAATTCGGCGTTGGCCGGCGTGTCGACCGACTGGAAGTAGTTCCAGGCGGCGAGATGGCCAACGAGCGGGCCGGTATCGAGGCCGGCAAGCTCTTCTTCGCCGACCGAGAAGGCAACGACCGGGATGTCCTCGGCCTTGACGCCCTGGTTCGCCAGTTCCTTGTAGAACGGCACGTTGGCATCGCCGTTGATGGTCGAGACGACGGCGGTCTTCTTGCCGGCCGAGCCGAACTTCTTGATGTCGGAGACGATCGTCTGCCAGTCGGAATGACCGAACGGCGTGTAGTTGATCATGATGTCCTCGGGCTTCACGCCCTCGGCGATCAGATAGGCTTCGAGGATCTTGTTGGTCGTGCGCGGGTAGACATAATCGGTGCCTGCGAGCACCCAACGCTCGACGCTTTCGTTCTCCATCAGATAGTCGACGGCCGGGATCGCCTGCTGGTTCGGTGCAGCCCCTGTGTAGAAGACGTTGCGCTGGCTTTCCTCGCCCTCGTACTGGACGGGATAGAATAGGATCGAATTCAGCTCCTCGAACACCGGCAGAACCGACTTGCGCGAGACCGACGTCCAGCAACCGAAAACCGCCGAGACCTTGTCGACCGAGACCAGTTCGCGCGCCTTTTCGGCAAAGAGCGGCCAGTCGGACGCCGGGTCGACGACGACGGCCTCGAGCTTCTTGCCGAGCAGGCCGCCCTTCTTGTTCTGCTCGTCGATCAGCATCAGCATGGCGTCCTTCAGCGTCGTCTCGGAAATCGCCATGGTGCCGGAGAGCGAATGCAGGATGCCGACCTTGATCGTGTCGTCCGCGGCGAAGGCGCCGCTGAACGCCGTCGTCGACAGGATAGCGGCCAGGAATGCGCCGGTCACGCTTGCCTTGATAGTCATCTGATGGAACCCCTCTCGTTCTGGAGCAACTGGCCTTTCGGTGCTTCTAGCCGCTGCTTGATGGGATCATCGGACAGCCACGCTGCACTGCACATACGTCATTCTACGTAGGCGCCGGGGGCAAAGAGGAACGCGAGAGGTCGCCTCGTCGCGGGCAGTTGCATCGCAACGATGGCAGCGGCCTTGACCTTCCCAACGTTGGAAGCTCTAGAACCTAATCTGGCCGCAGGTCAGCGGGCGTTCGGCCACGCCACATATTCGACGCGAATCGACTGGTAGCAGAGCGGCTATCGCCGGCCGTTGACGTAGGGGAATGCCGAAAGACATGACGTCCTCACTTCATCCGCATTGGGATTCTGCCCGGGAGAAGCGTTCGCTCACCCTGCGCTTCGTTGCTTTCGCAATCCTGCTGGCAAGCCTGCTGCTCGGCGGCAATGCGGGTGCAGAACGCATGCACGCGGTCGTCGTCGTCAGCTATCTCGCCATCAGCGTGGCGTCGGTGGCGACGGCGCGTCATCTGCCCGGCCGCACCGCGCTGACGACCCTCTTCGTCGTTCTCGATGCGCTGTTGGTCGCGCTGCTGCTCTACGCCCATATCCTGGCCGGTCCGGTAACGGCCAACCACAATCTGACGACGACCAGCCTCGTCGTCGCCTTTATCCTGCTCGTCCATGTCGGCCTCAAGCTCGAGCGAGGCCTGGTCCTGCTCTTTTCCGCCATTGTGCTCCTATCCTGGGTAACGATGCTGGCCATGACTGCGGCAAGGCACGATGCGTCCGGTCCGCTTTCGCTGCTCGGAGCGTTCTTCAACCAGGATCTTGGTTTGACCGTGAGCTTCGGCTTCACCGCCTTTGCCATCTATCTTCTTGCGCGCGACCACGACCGGACGCGCAAGGAAGCGTTGAAGGCCGACCAGCGGCGGCAAAATCTCTCGCGCTTCTTCTCGCCGCTGGTTGTTTCCGCGCTTCAGGAGAAAGGCGATGTGCTCGGCCTGGAGCGGCGCAGCGCCGCAATCATGTTCGTGGACCTGCGCGATTTCACCAGCTTTGCCGAGGCGGCGCCGGCACCTGAGCTCGCCTTCGTGCTTGCCGAATACCGCCAGCTCGTCTCGCAGACGATCTTCGAACACGGCGGTACGGTCGACAAGTTCATCGGCGATGGCGTCATGGCGGTCTTCGGCCAGCCAAGGCCAAAGGAAGACGATGCCGACAGGGCGCTTGCCTGCGCACTCGATCTCGTCGACATCCTCACGGATTGGAAGAACCACAACGCGCGCAACAACCATCCGGCGCTCGATGCCGGCATCGGCTTGCACTACGGCACCGTCGTCGGCGGCGTTCTCGACAGCGGCTGCCACAGCGAATTCACCGTCATCGGCGATGCGGTCAACGTCGCCCAGCGCCTGGAATCCATGACCAAGACGCTGCAGGTGCCGCTCGTCGTCTCCGCCTCGCTGATGTGCCGGCTTCAAGGACCCGCACCGGAGGCCGCATGGATATCGCACGAGGCGGTCGTGCTGCCGGGTCGCCGCCTTCCGGTCGACATCTGGTGCCTCCAACGGGAGACGGGATCGGCTCACCCGAACGAAGACGAGCCCTCCACCACTCCGCAGTCGCTGACGATTACCGACCGCTGAAGCTGAGCTTGAAGCGCGTGGTGAAGTTGCCGCCCCACCACATGGGGAAGTTGGTGCCCCATTTGTTGTTGTGGATGTTGAAGCGGACGCCTGAGGAGTAGTCGGGCAAGTCCTTGCAGAAGGCCATGAACGGCCAGGACTGCGGCGCAACCAGCGGCGTGTCGAGATTTTCGACTAGCAGCTCTACACCCGCTTCCGTCTGCCCGCGAACAGCCGTGACCGCCTGCAGCTGCGCACCCCCCGCACGGGCAAAATTGTCGGTCGCATGCCAATGCCCCGTCTTGCGCACACCCCACGCGGAACGCCCCTCGGGCGTGAACGACAGGAAACTCGCTTCCGGCATACGGTTGGCGTTCTTGCCGTAAAGCGTCAGCCGGATGTCTAGGCCGTCCTTGCCAGCGGAAAAGTCGATGGCGATTTCGGCCGGCGCACCCAATTGCTCCACAGCCTCGATGGGCATTTCCCCGACAATCGATGTCGCCGTCGTACCCCGAAGCCTGGGCGCATAAGTCCGGGACCGGGCCTCGGCGACATTGGCAAGCCCGGGCTTGTCGTGATCAAGCACCGCCCAGTCCATCCATTGGGTCAGGTAAGTATCCATATGCCGCCGCACGTCGCCGGCATCGTAGCTTTCGTAGCGATAGGCGATCAGCGAACCATCGTCGCCACGGACCGTCCGGCCGTCGGGCGCGGTCAAGGCGGCGACATCCCCTGTGGCCGGATCGAGGTCGATGGTCCAGCCGCCCACCTTTAGCCGAGTGGCAGAATTCGCGGGTTCAGGACACGGTGGCGCGGCAAGCTCGACAAGCGCCGCTCCCGCACGCGCGGCATCTTCTCCGTCTAGTTCCGCCACTGCCTGTTCAAGGTAGGCCCGCTGCTCCGCCCAGGAGGCCTCGGTATAGTGGAAGCGCTGATCGGATTTCCGTGCCGCCTCGAAGGCGGGGCGTGCCCAGGCCTTTTCGTCGCGCAGGAAGGATTTGATGTCGACGCCGCAGGTGTGTTCGGCCACCAGCGCCAGCTTGCGGCCAAAGGCCTGGCGGCTTGCGGTCATCCGCTCACCGGCAAAGCGGTCGTAGAGCCGCTGCAGCGCCAGATAGCGGGCGATCTTTTCCGGATCGGTGCCGCTGCCGTGGATCCAGCTATCGCCGAGTTCCTTCTCGACGACCGGGAAACGCTCGCGCGCCGCCCACATCAGTTTGCCGTAGTCCTCCAGCGTCGCTGCGCGCACGGTTGCACCCGGCTCGTGTCTGAGGATTTCGCGATAGGCTTCGGCCGCCTGCGACACGCTCTGCGGGCCGATGTTGTCGCTGGTATGGGCGAAGCTCAGGCCATCGGAGAGACCCTCGGGGAAATAGGTCTCGCCATAGGAGCGCTGGTACATGACGACGATTTCCTCGCCGCCCGCCGCCCGCCAGCGGAAAATATCCGGGATTTCAGGCGGCGGCGAAGCGGAGTTCACGCCGATATGCAGGAAGCGCACGCCGGCTTCCGCGAGCAGCGGCACCATGCCGAGCGTATGGCCGGGCACGTCGGTCATCTTGGCGGCGATCGTCTTCAGGCCAAAGCGTTGGTCGAGTTCCTGCGCGTAGGAAAGCCCCGCCTTGAAAAGATCCGGCGACATCAGCTCCGTATGGGTGGTGAAGGGCAGCGCATGCCAGCGGATCAGGCCGCGCTCGATCGCTTGCTCCAGGCGGGCGACCTCCTCCTTCGAACGTGAATTCAGATGATCCCAGATCAGCCAGGCGCCGGTCGTCCAGATGAACTGCGGCTCGTCCGGGTTTTCGTTGAAAAAATGCGCGCCCGTCTCGATCGCCTGCGGGATGAAGCGCTCGTGATATTGCTTGCGGATCTTCTCGGCGTGATCGGTAAAGCCGATATCGAGATGGGTCTTGAAGACGACGTGAATGCGTTTTTCGGTCATGTTCGCTACCTTCAGCCGACGGTGCCCCGCACGATCAGGCGGGTGTTGAGTGTCTCGGTAAATGGCTCGGCATCGGGTGCCCGAAGCCGCATGAGGATGAGGCGGACGAGCGCACGCACGCGCTCTTCGAGGTCGATGCGCACGGTGGTGAGGTTGTAGCTCTTCCAGTGCGCCTGCGGGATGTCGTCGAAACCGACGACCTTGACGTCCTCTGGCACCGAAAGCCCGAGTTCGTGGCGGAGCGCGTCGATCGCACCGAAGGCGCCGACGTCGTTGGCCGCGAAGATCGCATCGGCGCCCTCGCCGATCCTGAAGAGATCGAGCGTCGCCTGGTAGGCGGTGTCGTAGGTGTAGTCGCCGGCAAGGACGATCGGCGCGTCCATGCCGCGTTCGGCCAGCGTCTCCTTCAGCGTGCGCTCGCGCTCGGCATTGGCAAGCGACTGCGCCTTGCCGCCGAGATAGGCGATGCGTCGCGCGCCATAGCCCTGAAGCAGGGCCACGGCCTGCTCGATGCCGTTCTTCTGCCGCACGAGCAGGCGGTCATAGAGCGTGCCGGAGGCAGCCCCTGCAAACTGCTTCACGTCGTCGTAGATCACGTAGATCGGCACGGCGCGGTCCAGAAAGCCGCAGAGCACGTCGGGCAGGATGTTCTCGGTAAAGGCGATCACCGAATCCGGATTGAAGCCGCGCATATAGGTGAGCAGGCGCGGATCCATGCTGAAATCGGCCTTGGCCTTGAAGAGCAGCGTGGCGAAGCCTTCCGCCTGCAGCGCCGTCGTCAACGCGTCGATTTCCTGGCTCTCCCAGGGGCTGCAGACGTCGGGCACGATCATGCCGACGAGATGCGAGCGGCCGGTCACCAGCGATCGCGCCGCCATGTCGGGCGTGTAGTTGAGCTCCCGCGCCACCTGCAGGATGCGGTCGCGTTTCTCCGGCTTCAGTGAAGCATTCGGGTTGAAGGCCCGCGAGACCGCCACGCGGGAAACATTGGCCTCGCGCGCCACCTGGTCGGCGGTGGCTCGGGCAGCTTTCTTGTCGGCGCGCTCGTTCATCGATCCGTCACAAAATGAAAACGTGTTCATTCGCAGAAGAAAGCAACACAGCGATTTCGTCAAGTGGAATAGGTATTCCGTCAATTTTTGCGCCTGGAACACATGATCCGTGTTGACAAAAATGAAAGCGTGTTCATTCTTGACCGTCGTCGGGACGCCGGACCTGGAGGAGGGACGGACTGTCGCAGCCAGACACATAGGTCCTTGAGAGGATCGACCGGGAGGAGAAAACATGCGTACCAGGTTTCATTCCCTATTGCTCGGCGCAGCCGCGGCCATTGCCTTTGCAGCACCCGTGAGCGCCACCGAACTCAACATTACCTGCCGCTGCATCATCGGCGGCGTAAACAGCGGCATGGCCGAGTGGATCGAAAAGAAGGTCATTCCGGCCTTTACCGAGAAGATGAAGGGCGAAGGCAAGGACGTCACCGTCAAGCTCACCCAGTTCGGCGGTGAGGACGAGCAGCTGACGCAGCAGCTCGCGCTCGATTTCTCCACCGGCGCCGGCCCTGATGTCTCCGGCTTCGACGGCTTCCTGATCCCGAGCTTCGTCCAGGGCAATCTCCTGAAGTCGCTTGAGGAAGTGGCCGGCCCAGACGTTCCGAAATGGGAAGGCTGGCAGCATATTTCCGACGGCACCAAGGCGCTAATGAGCTACCAGGGCAAGCCCTATGGCATCGCGCTTGGCACCGACGCCCGCATGATCTTCGTGCGCAAGGACCTGTTCAAATCGGCCGGCCTCGATGCCGACAGCTGGCAGCCGAAGTCCTGGGACGAGTTGCTCGACGCCGCCCGCAAGATCAAGGCGGCGGCCCCTGACAGCTTCCCGCTGCAGCTCAATGCCGGTGTCTCCATGGGCGAGGCGACGACGATGCAGGGCTACTGGATGGCGCTGCTCGGCACCGGCGAACAGGTCACCGACGACAGCGGCAAATACATCGTTTCGAGCCAGGGCATTCTCGACACGCTGAAGCTCTACAAGACCATCTATGTCGACGACAAGCTCGGCGACCAGCGCGCGCAGTTGCTGGCCGACGGCCGCAACCGGACCTTCGCCAATTTCCGCGACGGCAAGACGGCGATGCTCATCGAGGGCGACTGGTTCTATCGCTCGGTGACAGCGCCCGGCGCCGAATTCGCCGTCGCCGATCGCGACAACACCATGACCTGGAAGAAGATGCCGGCCGCGGCACCGGGTAAGGGCCTGCGCGGCCAGGACTTCGTCACCATGTCCGGCGGCACTGGCTTCGTCATCAATCCGCATACGGACGCGCCTGCCGAATCCTGGGCGCTGCTCTCCTTCATGAACAGCAAGGAGCAGCTCGACGCGTTCCAGGAAATCCAGCCGGCCATCCGCATCCGCGACGACGTGGCGATCCCGAACTCGCCGTTCCTGACGGAAACGGCAACGACCCTGCTGCCGATCACCACGGCCCGCCCGAACGACGCCAACTACAACAAGGTCTCGACCGAGATCCAGCGCATGACCGAAAGCGTCGTCTCCGGCGAGCTTTCGCCCGAGGACGCAATGGCCCAGTACAAGGCAGCCGTGATCGCCATCGTCGGCGAGGAAAACACCGTCAGCACGCTCTAGCGCCGATGCGGGATGCGACCGCAACGCGGCCCTCATCCCGCTTCGATCCAACGACAGAGCGCCCGGCTGCCATCCGTGGCCGGGCTTCCGATCCAGGATATGGGCATGAAACGCGCATGAAGAAATTCTCCCTGCTTTCGACGCGCGCCGGCGCGCTTTTCCTGGCGCCGGCGTCGGCCCTCGTCGGGGTCTTCGTCATCATTCCCTTCTTCTGGGTGATCTTCGTTTCCTTCACCAACCGCACGCTGCTCGGGCGCACGGCCGTCGATCCCGATTTCGTCGGCCTGCAGAACTATTTCGCACTTTTCAATCCCGCGACCTTCTTTACCCGCGGCCAGTTCGGCTTTTCGCTGATCCTGACGATCCAGTTCGTGCTGCTCTCGGCCCTGATCGGCCAGGCGCTGCTCGGCCTGCTGCTCGCCTGGCTCAGCCAGACAGTCACGCCGACGCTCAAGTCCTTCCTGCAAACCGCCGTCATCGCCGCCTGGATCCTGCCGGAGGTGGTGATCGGCTTCGCCTGGTTCGCCTTCCTCGACTACGACAACGGCACGCTCAACATGATCCTGCGCGGTCTCGGCCTGCCGCCCGGCGACTGGCTGTTGCAGCAGCCCTTCTGGGTGATCGTCTTCTTCAACACCTGGCGGGGCGCCGCCTTCTCGATGATGCTGTTCAACTCGGCCTTCCAGTCGATCCCGCCGAGTTATTTCCAGGCGGCAGATGTGGCCGGCGCCACCTCCTGGCAGAAGCTTCGCGACATTGCGCTGCCGCTGATCCGCGGCCATGTCGTGACCGACCTGATCCTCATCACCATGTGGACCTTCAACGTCTTCACGCCGTTCCTGCTCACCCACGGCGGGCCGTCCTATCGCACCGAGATCCTCTCGATCTACACCTACCGCATCGCGTTCAAGGATTTCGAGTTCGGCAAGGGCGCTGCCGTCGGCGTCGTCATCATGCTGATCAACCTGGCATTCGCCCTCGTCTATCTTCGGCTTGCCCACAAGAAGCCGGTGGAGGCGGAATGATGCAGAAGAAAACCCAGAACATCTTCGTGCGGCGCACGATCTTTGCGGCCGCCGCCACTTTCCTCGGCACTGTCTTTGCGCTGCCGCTCGTCTGGTTCATCTTCGCACCGTTCAACGCCCGTGCCGAACTCGGGCTCGCGATCCCCTCGCCCTTCACGCTCTCGAACTTCGCCACCGTCTTCCAGAACACGTTTGCGATGCAGGCACTGCTGAACAGCCTGATCCAGGCGGCAGGCGGCGTGTTGCTGGTCGGCGCGGCGGCGACGCTTGCCGCCTATGCCCTCTCGCGCTCGCCGATCCCCGGCAAGGGTGCCGTCACCTATATCCTGCTGCTCTTCTCGTCGGTCGTTTCAGGCTCGGCGGCGATGGTGCCGATCTTCCTGATCATCTCGGCGGCAGGCCTGATCGATACCCATCTCGCCGTCATCCTCGTCTTTGCCGGCGGGCTCCTGCCGACGGCGATGTTCATTCTGCGCGATTTCATCGACGCCATCCCGCGCTCCTATGAAGAGAGCGCCATGGTCGCCGGCGCCTCGCCGCTGCAGGCCTTCTTCGACGTGGCGCTGCCGGTTATCCGGCCGGGCATCGTCGTGGTCGTCGTCTGGGCCTTCGTCAACATCTGGGGCAGCTTCCTCATCCCCTTCATCCTGCTGCGCAGCGACAAGCTGATGCCGGCGTCGGTCGCCATCTATTCCTTCTATTCGGAGGCCGGCACGCCGATCGTCACGCTGCTCGCCGCCTATTCGCTGATCTACTCCCTGCCCGTCATCGCCCTCTATCTCTTCGTGAATTGGAAATTCGGTTTCCGGTTCTTCGGTGGCATCAAGTCGTAATCGGAAATCTGTCATGGCCTCTGTCGAATTCCAGAACATCTCCAAGACCTTCGGCGCCTTCGTCGCCGTGCCCGACATCAGCTTCCAGATCGCCGATGGCGAATTCATCTGCCTGCTCGGCCCGTCGGGCTGCGGCAAGACAACCAGCCTCCGCATGATCGCAGGTCTAGAAACCCCGACCTCTGGCCGAGTGATGATCGGCGGACGCGACGTGACCTACCTGCATCCGAAGGACCGCGGCATATCCATGGTCTTCCAGGACTATGCGCTCTACCCGCACATGAACATCGCCGACAACATCGCTTACCCCTTGAAAGTGCGCGGCGAGCAGGAAACCAAGCGCCACGCCCGGGCCAAGGAAGTCGCCGATGTCCTGAAGATCGGCGACTTGATGAAGCGCCTGCCAAGCCAGATCTCCGGCGGCCAGCAACAGCGGACGTCGTTGGCGCGTGCGCTCGTCTATCCGAGCGAGGTCTATCTTTTCGACGAGCCGCTTTCGAACCTCGACGCCAAGCTCCGGCTCGAAGCGCGCGGCTTCCTCAACCACCTGCAGCGCGACATGGGCATGACCGCCGTCTACGTCACCCACGATCAGGCCGAGGCCATGGCGCTTGCGACCCGTATCGCCGTCATGGACAAGGGCCGGATCGTTCAGTTCGCCCCGCCAATCGAGATCTACCGCCGACCGGCAACCACCTTCGTCGCCAACTTCGTCGGCAATCCGCCGATGAACCTGGTACCGGTCGAAGCATCGATCGGCGAGGGCGCCCTCCACCTCGGCGCCGACGGCCTTCAGCTTGCGCCGATCCCCCTCACCGAGGCCGTCGTCAAGGCGGCAAAATCAGGCAAGATGACGCTCGGCGTCCGCCCCGAACATCTGCGCATTGCTGCCGCGGGTGACCCGAACGTGGTCTCCGGCGCACTCTTCGCCAACGAGAACATGGGACCGGAGAGCCTCGTCACGTTCGAACGCGGCGACAACGGTCGCGTCACCGCGCGCATTTTTACAGACGACGAGATCAAGGTCGGAACATCAGTCCATCTCGCCTTCGACGCCAGGCACATCACCCTCTTCGACGACAGCGGCGCGCGTATTCCCGCCGCCGACGAGTGCTGAGGCCGCCATGCAGGAATTTTCCGTGCGGATCACCCGGCAGCATCAGGCGGCCGATCCCTATTTCTACATGCCCTTCGAGGTGCCCGATGGGGTGACGCGCATCGACGCCACGCTAAGCTATCCGAAGGCGGAAGATTGCATCATCGATCTCGGCGCGCTCGATCCGCGGGCGACCGACTACCCGACCAGCCAAGGCTTTCGCGGCTGGAGCGGCGGGGCGCGCGACCGCTTCTTCATCGCCACCGATGACGCAACACCCGGCTACATTCACGGCCAGATACCGCCCGGCCGGTGGAAGGTGATGCTCGGTCTCTACAAAATCCCCGATGACGGCGCCGACATCCGCGTGATGGTCGACTTCGACAAGAGCCCGCGTCCGATTGCTCCGCAACCGGAAAGAACCTTCCCCGTGCGCAGACAGGCCGGCTGGTATCGCGGCGACCTGCACTGCCACACCTTCCACTCGGATGCGGCCGGCTCGCCCGAATTGTTGCACGCCGCCGCCAAACAGGCGGGGCTCGATTTTCTTGCGGTTGCCGACCACAACACCATCACCCAGCGGCGCTATTTTCACCCGCATTCCTCCGCCGACCTCGTCTTCGTCCGTGCCATGGAAATTACCACCGCGGTCGGCCACGCCAATGTCTTCGGCGTCGACGACTGGATCGATTTCCGCATGACGAAACCCGAGCACGCCCACACACTCGCGCGCCTGGTGCACGAAAGCGACGGCCTGATCTCGGTCAATCACGACAAGCCGACTATCCCCTGGGACTACGACCTGCCCGAAATCGACTGCATGGAGGTCTGGCAGTCCCATTGGCTGGCGTGGAACTGGGTGTCACTCGAGCGCTACCAGCAGCGCCTCGCCTCCGGCCTGAAGATCTCGGCGATCGGCGGCAGCGATTTCCATCAGCCGGCGCGGCTGATGCCCGAGGGACCGCTGGTTCTTGCTCGGCCGACGACGGTTCTCTATCTCAACGAGCTTTCCGAAGACGCCGTGCTCGGGGCCATGAAATCAGGCCATGGCTATGTCACGGAAAGCCCAACCGGGCCGCATCTGGAACTCGTTGCCAACGGCCAGCCGATGGGATCGACGGTAGCTGGCCCGGTGGCTGCAGAGGCTTTGGTTCGCGGCGCCGTCGGCGACAGGCTGCTGTGGCTCGACGCCTCGGGCATTGTCAGCGAACAGGTGATCGAAGCCGACGATTGGACCGGCCACTATGCCGGTTCGCCCGATCGCTTCCTGCGGACCGAAATCGTCGCCGTCGCAAGCAGCGAGACGATCGTTGCCGAGTTCCGCGACGCATTCGCCGGCAAAAGCCTACCCTGGCAGCTTTCCGAGGAGGATATCGCCCGCCAGACGATCCGCCGGGCGATCAGCAACCCAATCTATTGCCGCGCGGGCTGACGCACGCTTCCTGCTCTCGTTTGAATTGGTTTCCATGGCATCAGCTACCGCCTGCCGTCCGTTGACCTATGGTCATTGGGAACGGGCCGCCCCAGTTTGCCCTTCCCGCAAATTTTTCGTTTGCAGCAATTTTAAGCAGAAATCTTCCGTGCTAAGAAAAGAGGCATAAGTTCCCTCGACGGCACGTTAGGACCCCCATGGCGGCACGCCAGCGCATCATTCCCATAAGGCGGGAATACAATCGTTGGGTCGCCAACCAGACGCTCGAGGACTATGCGCTGCGCTTCACCGCCAAGAGCGCCCGACGGTTTTCCTCCGAGCGCATTTCGCAGACGGCCATCGGCGCGATCTCGTTTCTGGCGCTGGAAGCGATCGGCGGCGCCATCACCATGTCCTACGGCACCACCAACGCCATCGTCGCGATCCTGGTCGCCAGCCTGATGATCCTGACCGTCGGGCTGCCGATCAGCCGCTACGCCATCCGCCACGGCGTCGACATCGATCTGCTCACTCGTGGTGCCAGCTTCGGCTATATCGGCTCGACGGTGACCTCGCTGATTTATGCCAGCTTCACCTTCATCCTCTTTGCGATCGAGGCCTCGATCATGTCCGGCGCGCTCGAACTGGCGCTCGGGATTCCCTTGTGGATCGGCTACATCCTGAGCGCCGTCGTCGTCATCCCACTCGTCACCCACGGCGTGCGGCTGATCAGCAAGTTCCAGCTGATCACGCAGCCCTTCTGGATCGTGCTCAACGTCCTGCCCTTCGTCTTCATCGCCTTCGCCGATTGGGAGAAGGTCGGCGCCTGGCTTGCCTATGCGGGCATGCATCACGCTTCAGGGCCGCCCGGCACCTTCGCGCCGTTCGATCTCGTCGAGTTCGGCGCGGCATCGGCCGTCATCTTCGCGCTGATGGCGCAGATCGGAGAGCAGGTCGACTTCCTGCGCTTCCTGCCGCCCGATGGTCAGCGCAAGCTGCATCATCGCATCGCCGTCTTCCTCGCCGGCTCTGGCTGGGTGATCGTCGGCGCGCCGAAATTGCTTGCAGGCTCCTTCCTGGTGGTGCTGGCGCTTTCGGCCGGCGTGCCTTCGACCCGGGCCGCCGATCCAGCGCAGATGTACTACACCGCCTTCGGCTACATGATCCCCTCCGATACGGCAGCACTGCTGCTGATGGTCGCCTTCGTCGTCGTGTCGCAGTTGAAGATCAACGTCATGAACGCCTATGCTGGGTCGCTCGCCTGGTCGAACTTCTTCTCGCGGCTGACCCACAGCCACCCGGGCCGCGTCGTCTGGCTGGTGTTCAACGTCGCGATCGCGCTTCTGTTGATGGAACTCGGCATCTACCGGCTGCTCGAAGAAACGCTCGGCGTCTTCTCGATCATCGCCATGGCCTGGCTCTGCACCATTTCGGCCGACCTCTTCGTCAACAAGCCGCTTGGCCTGTCGCCGCCGGGCATCGAGTTCAAGCGCGCCCATCTCTATGACATCAACCCTGTCGGCCTCGGCGCCATGGCGATCTCGGCGACGGTGGCACTGACGGCGCATTTCGGCGCCTTCGGCGAAATCGCTGCCTCGCTTGCGCCCTACATCGCACTGGTCGCCGCCTTCCTCGCCTCGCCTGCGATCGCCTGGGCGACCGACGGCAAGTTCTACCTTGCCCGCAAACCGCGCCGAAGCTGGGCCAACCGGACGGACATCACCTGCTCGATCTGCGAGCACCCGTTCGAGCCGGAGGACATGGCCTGGTGTCCTGCCTATGTGGCGCCGATCTGTTCGCTCTGCTGCTCGCTCGATAGCCGCTGCCACGACATGTGCAAGCCGAAGGCGCGCTACAACGCTCAGGTCGCGACCGTTGCCAACACGCTGCTTCCGCGCTCCGTCACGGAAAAGCTCGCGACGCGGCTCGGCCGCTACGCCATCTCTGCAGTGGTGTCGATCGCCGGTATCGGCCTCATCCTCGCAATGATCGCGCATCAGACCGCCGGCACATCCCCGGAGGTCGCGGCGGTCGTCGAGCGCACCGTAACCGTGGTTTTCTTCGTCTTTGCGGTGCTCGCCGGTATCGTCTCGTGGTTCTACGTGCTTGCCCATGACAGCCGCGTGGTCGCCGAAGAAGAATCCTCCCGGCAGAATACGTTGCTCCTGAAGGAAATCGCCGCCCACAAGAAGACCGACGCTGCCCTGCAGCAGGCAAAGGAAACGGCTGAGGCCGCCAACCGCGCCAAGAGCCGCTACGTCGTCGGCCTCAGCCATGAGCTTCGAACGCCGCTCAACGCCGTGCTCGGCTACGCCCAGGTGCTGGAGCGCGACGAGACGATCCCGCCGGCGCGCCAGGGCGCGATCAAGGTGATCAAGCGCAGTGCCGATCATCTTTCCGGCCTGATCGACGGACTGCTGGACATTTCGAAGATCGAGGCCGGCAAGCTGCAGGTCTATTCCAACGAGATCAACATTCACGATTTCCTCGACCAGATCGTCGAGATGTTCCGGCCGCAGGCGTTGGCCAAGGGCATCAGCTTCGAGCACGAGCGCGCCGCCAGCCTGCCGCGCTATGTAAAGACCGACGAGAAACGCCTGCGCCAGATCCTCGTCAACCTCCTTTCCAACGCACTGAAGTTCACCGAGCGCGGCGGCATCCGTCTGGATGTCGCCTATCGCAGTCAGGTCGCGACCTTCACGATTGCCGACAGCGGCCGCGGCATCGGCGACAAGGACCTGCCGCGCATCTTCGATCCCTTCCAGCGCGGCGAGGCCGAACATCAAGGCAGCATGCCGGGCCTCGGCCTCGGCCTCACGATCACGCGGCTTTTGACGCAGACGCTTGGCGGCGAAATTTCAGTCACCAGTGCGCTGGGGCAAGGCACCAGCTTCCGGGTACGGCTGATGCTGTCGGCGGTCGATCGTGCGCTACCTCCCGCAGCCCCGCGCCGCATCACCTCCTATCTCGGCCCGCGCCGCACCATCATCGTCGTCGACGACAATGCCGACCATCGTGACCTCATGCGTGAGATCCTCGTGCCGATGGACTTCACAGTGCTGACCGCCGCGTCCGGAGCCGATTGCCTGGCGCTGCTTCAAGACCTCGGCGCGGACCTCTTCCTCATCGATATCTCGATGCCGGGCATGAGCGGCTGGGAGCTTGTCGACCGGCTGCGCCAGGGCGGACAGGTCGCGCCGATCATCATGTTGTCGGCCAATATCGGCGACGGTTCGGCGACCGGAGCGTTCCGCGGCCACAGCGACACGCTCGCCAAGCCCTTCCCCGTCGGCCAACTCGCCGACAAGCTCGCCGTGCACCTTGGCCTCACCTGGGTTCACGAGGGAGAGGAGAAGCAAGCCGGCCCGGCACCGGCCACAAAACCGCTGATGCGCCCCGACGCCTTCCACGTCGAAGAGCTGATCCGCCTTGGAGAGATCGGCTATGTCAGGGGCATCGAGGCCAAGCTGACGGAGATTGCCCTGCAGCCCGAACACCAGCCCTTCGCCGAGGCCGCCCGCGCCTATGTGCAGGCCTTCGACCTCTCGGGCTACGACGCTTTCCTCAAGAACAACGCGGCCAACGGAGACAACGCCCATGGCTGAAACCAATGACCGCCGCGACATCGTGCTTCTCGTCGACGATTCCCCGGAGGCGCTCGGCTTCCTGACGGAAGCGCTGGAACAATCCGGCTTTTCCGTGCTGATCGCGACCTCCGGCAACGCTGCCCTTTCGATTGCCGAGCGCATCACGCCCGACGTCATCCTGCTCGATGCCGTCATGCCCGGCATCGACGGCTTCGAGACCTGCCGCCGCCTCAAGGGCAACGCCGCCGTCGGCCAGACGCCGGTGCTGTTCATGACCGGGTTGACAGAGACCGAACACGTGGTGCGCGCACTCGAGGCCGGCGGCGTCGACTATCTGACCAAGCCGATCAACATCGATGAGTTGAGGGCGCGCATCCGCGTCCATCTCTCCAATGCCCGCTCGGCGCAGAGCGCAAGGGTCGCACTCGACGCGGCCGGCCGCCATCTGCTCGCGGTGCGCAGCGACGGAAGCGTCTGCTGGTCGACGCCGCAGGCAACGCGTCTCGTCAACGCCGCAACCGGCCGCGACGATGGCATGGCAATCGTCACCCGGCGCATCGCGGGCTGGATGGCAACCCGCCTGCGCGCCAGCGCGCCCGAAGACGGCAGTTTCACGCTCGACCAGCCCGAGCAGTCGTCGCTGCAGATATCCTTCCTCGGCTCGATCGGCCCGAATGAACACCTCTTCCGTCTCACGGCCGAAAATCGTCGCTCAGACGATGCGGTGTTGCGTCAGCACTTCGCTTTGACCCCCAGGGAAGCGGAGGTGCTGCTTTGGATCGCCAAGGGCAAGGCGAACCGCGACATCGGCGAGATCCTGGGCTTGAGTGCACGTACGGTCACCAAGCATCTGGAGCAGATTTATGTGAAGCTCGGCGTCGAGAACCGGGCGTCCGCCGCGGTGAAAGCCACGCAAGTTCTGCACGGAATATGACGCCGCGAACGGAACATCCGCCGCCGTCACACGTTCGGCTGGTTATCCAGATGCCCTTTTTGTAAGATCGACGCCCTGGAGGGAGGGTTGCGTCCATGCCCCAATGGTTGCTGCTTGTCGCCATGACCGCACTCGCTGCCGGCGGTGCGCGCGCAGACGAAGGCGCTTTCCTGAAGACGCTCGGCGGCAACTGGGCGGGAACAGGAACGGTGCGCATCCGCACCAACCTGTCGCCGGTCAATGTCACCTGCAGCTTCAATTCCGAGGCCAGCGGCCTTGCACTGTCGATGGAGGGCGTCTGTCGCGGCCTGCTCGTGATCTCACGCTCGGTCGACGCGAAGCTGCGCTATTCCGGCTCAACCTATAGCGGCTCCTATCTCGGCCCGCGCGGCGGGCGCGCCGGCCTTAATGGCAGCCGGCGCGGCGACGCGATCAACCTCACCATCCGCTGGGCCAAGGAAGTCAACGGCGACCGCAGCGCCGACCTCACCTTGCGCAAGATCGGCGCCAATGGAATGCGGTTGACAACCATCGATGTCGATCCCGCTTCAGGAAGGCGGGTGGTGACAAGCGAGATCAATCTCAAGCGAAAATAGGCCGCCCCGCCGGAGCGGCCTTGGCCAGCGATCAGGCCGCCGCCGTGGTGCGAGTGTCGAAGTCGGTCGTCCATTGCAGCGACGGGCGCTCGCCGCAGCGTTCGACCCAGGCCTTGACGAAGGCGCTGTCAGGCGTTGCAGCCGGATACCAGGCAAAGGGCGAGTGCAGAAGAAGGTCGACGGCCGTATAGCGGTCGCCCATCAGATAGGGACTGTCCTTCAAGGCGTTTTCGAGCCGCTCTGCAAGTTCAGCCGGGCCTCGGAAGGTCGCATCCAGATAGGGATGCGACAGCCCGGCTGCCTGCGCGATCAGGACCGGCTCGACCACGCCGGCATACCAGGCAAGCCAGCTCAAGTACCGACCGCGCTGCGCGTCGCCTGCGGCCGGCGCCATCCTCTTTTCCGGAAAGAGATCCGTCAGGTACTGGATGATCGCGATGCTCTCCCAGAGCACGACGCCGTCATGGACGAGCAGCGGAACCTTGCCTTCCGGATGCGGGTTCTTCGGATCCTTGCGGCCGCTGCCATCGCCTCGAGTGATATCGACGATCTCGATCGCGACCTTGTCCACGGCGTCGAGTTCGCGAAGCAGGGTGATGATGCGCGACGAGCGCGAGCGCGGGGCGTGAAAGAGTGTCAGCATGGTCTGGTTCCTCGGTTGCGTTTGGCAATGCGGATCTTATACAGTCGGCCAACTGCCAGTTTTCGTCAGTAGGCTTCCTCTATCCTCCAAAGTCATGGCCCGCAGTGATCGTCTGTTCCGCCTGCTCCAGGCGCTTCGCACACTCCCCTCCCCGGTAACGGCCGCGCGCCTCGCCGAGGAAACGGGCGTGTCGTTGCGCTCGCTCTATCGGGACATCGACAGCCTGCGCGCCGCCGGCGCCGTCATCGATGGCGAGCGCGGCTTCGGCTACCGGCTGACGGAGGACATCGCCTTGCCGCCACAAACCTTCACGCGCCTGGAGATCGAGGCGCTGGTGCTCGGCCTTGCCGAAGTGCAGCACATGGGAGAGCCGGATCTTGCGGCCGCAGCAGGCGCCGTGCTTTCCAAGATAACGGCGACACTGCCCGATCGCTTGCAGCGCCAGGCGCTGCATGCGGCATCGCAGGTCTACCGCTTCGAGCGCCGGGAGCCGCCGGTTGCCGATGTCGCTCTTTTGCGCGAGGCCTGCTGGCAGGAGCGCGCAGTCATGATTGGCTATGTCGACGCCGACCAGCAGCGGACCGACCGACAGGTCCTGCCGCTGGCGATCGTCTATCTCGAGCGGATGCTGGTGCTGCTCGCCTGGTGCTGCCTGCGCCAGGATTTCCGCAAGTTCCGCGTCGACCGCATCGTCGATGTCGCGATGACGGAGGAGAGTTTCCGCCCGCGCCGGGTGCCGATGCTCCGAGACTTCGTCGCCTATCTGAACGCCGGCGCGCCTGAGACGTCGAAGATGACCTTGAGCGGCCAGTAGCCCAAACGAAAACGCGGCCCGTGTTGCCACGAGCCGCGTCCGGACTGCCTTAGCAGTCATGCCTTGGGAGGCAAACTTATTCCGCGGGCTGCAAGGCCGGCTGCGGCAAGGCTTCCGGCGTGCGACCACCAAGGACCGCGGCCATCTGTGCCTCGTCGAGTTCCCCTTCCCACTTCGCAACGACGATGGTTGCGACCGCATTGCCGACGAAGTTGGTCAGCGCGCGGCATTCCGACATGAAGCGGTCGATGCCGAGGATCAGCGCCATGCCGGCGACCGGTACGGCCGGCACGACCGAGAGCGTCGCGGCCAGCGTGATGAAACCGGCACCGGTGATGCCGGCGGCACCCTTGGAGCTCAGCATCGCGACGAGCAGCAGCAGCACCTGGTCGCCAAGCGACAGCGGGATATCCATCGCCTGGGCGATGAAGAGCGCGGCCAGCGTCATGTAGATGTTGGTGCCGTCGAGGTTGAAGGAGTAGCCGGTCGGGATGACGAGGCCGACGACCGAGCGCTTGCAGCCCGCCTTTTCCATCTTGCTCATCAGGCCCGGAAGGGCGGCTTCCGACGAGGAAGTGCCGAGAACGAGCAGCAGCTCTTCCTTGATGTAGCGGATGAGCGCCACGATCGAGAAGCCGTTGTAGCGGGCGACGGCGCCGAGAACGATGAACACGAAGAGGAAGGACGTGATGTAGAAGGTGCCGATCAGCATCGCGAGGTTGGCGATCGAGCCGACGCCGTACTTGCCGATGGTGAAGGCCATCGCACCGAAGGCGCCGATCGGGGCGGCCTTCATCAGGATGCCGACGAGCTTGAACACCGGCAGCGTCAGCGCATGCAGGAAGTCGACGACCGGCTCGGCCTTCTTGCCGACCATGGCGAGCGACAGGCCGAAGAGCACGGAAATGAACAGCACCTGCAGGATGTCGCCATCGGCGAAGGCGCCGACCAGCGTCGTCGGGATGATGCCCATCAGGAAGCCGGTGATCGTCTGCTCATGCGCCTTCTCGGCATAGGTCGTCACGCCCTTGACGTCGAGCGAGGCCGGATCGATGTGCATGCCGGCGCCCGGCTGCACGACATTGGCGACGATCAGGCCGATGATGAGCGCCAGCGTCGAAAACGTCAGGAAGTAGATCATCGCCTTGCCGGCGACGCGGCCGACCTTGGCAAGATCGGTCATGCCGGCAATGCCGGTCGCGACCGTCAGGAAGATGACCGGCGCGATGATCATCTTGACGAGGCGGATGAAGGCGTCGCCGAGGGGCTTCAGTTCCGTGCCGAGCGACGGATAGAAATGGCCGAGCAGGATACCGGCGGCGATCGCCGCCAGAACCTGGACATAGAGATGGCGATAGAAAGGTGTCTTGCCGCGCGGTTCCGCGGATTGTTCGATAATCATGAGATCCTCCACTGCACCCAGTCCGGCGTCATGCCGGGCCTCCCGGGTCAAATTCCGATGCGCGACAGCGCGGGCTGTCATGAGGACGTCATTTGCAACGGCCGTGCCAGTTCGCCGCGGCACGAGACAAGCCTTTGAATTGATGAGGATGTTTTGTGCGGGCGGCTTGGCGCACACAAAGAGTTGAGCGGATTTCCGCACAACCTACCTGGAAGCCTGAGCGAAAAAGTGCACAATTAGGCCATGTTCAGTGCCCTCTCCGCCCCCCTCAATCTGGCAGATCTCGACCAATCGATGCGCCGCACCTGGCTGGTCTTTGCCGGCCTTGCCGTCGCGCTGCTTGTCGCCGCGCTCCTGCTCGCCGGCGAGTACGGCCGAAGCCAGGCGCTCGAAACGGTCGATGCCCAAAGCCGGATCGATGCCAATCTGAAGGCCTCGCTGTTGCGCGCCGTGCTTGAACGCCAGCGCTCGACGCCGCTGGTGCTGGCCGACGATGTCGAGGTGAAGGCGGCCCTTTCGACCCGCAGCCCACAGGCGCTGCAGCGGCTGGACGAGAAGCTGCAGGCGCTGGCGGCCAACACGGATGCCGCCGTCATCTATGTGATCGGCCCCGATGGTGTTGCCGTCGCTGCCAGCAACTGGCGCGAGCCGACGAGTTTCGTCGGCAACGACTATGCTTTCCGCGAATATTTCCGCATGGCAATGCGCGACGGCAAGGCCGAGCATTTCGCCATGGGCAACGTCAGCAAGCGGCCCGGTCTCTACATTTCGCGACGGGTTCAGGGGCCCGACGGTCCGATCGGCGTCGTCGTCGCAAAGCTCGAATTCGACGATGTGGAGGCCGAATGGCTCGCCTCCGGCAAGCCGGTCTACGTCACCGACCGGCGCGGTATCGTGCTGATCACCAGCTTCCCGTCCTGGCGCTTCATGACGACGAGGACCATTCCGCGCGATCGCGTCGCCGCCATCCGCGACAGCCTGCAGTTCGGCGATGCTTCGCTGCTGCCGCTGCCCTTCCGCGACATCGAACCGACAAACGACGGCTCCAGCGAGTTGCGGGCGCTCCTGCCCGGCGACAGCGAGCGCCGGTTCCTCAGGGTCGAAACCATGGTGCCGACCACAAGCTGGCGGCTGGAGCAACTGGCGCCGCTCGATGGCGCGATCTCGGCGGCAACCCGCGAGGCCCGGCTGATTGCGCTCGCCCTCCTCGCCCCGCTGCTCGCCCTTACCGCCTTCCTCCTGCGCCGCCGCCAGACGCTGGCGCTGGTGTCTGCAAGGGATCGCGCCGCGCGCGACGAGCTGGAAACCCGCGTGGCGGAGCGCACCCATGACCTCAGCCTTGCCCGCGATCATCTCGAAACGGAGATCGCCGACCATCGGCGCACCGGCGAAAAGCTGCAGGCGGTGCAACAGGAGCTCGTCCAGGCGAACCGGCTGGCGATCCTCGGCCAGGTGGCGGCCGGCGTCGCCCATGAGATCAACCAGCCGGTCGCGACCATCCGCGCCTATGCCGACAACGCCCGCACCTTCCTCGATCGCGGCCAGCAGCAGACCGCGGTCGAGAACCTCGTCAGCATCGCCGAACTGACCGACCGGGTCGGCACCATCACCGACGAACTCAGAAGCTTTGCCCGCAAGGGCCGCTTCGTCGCCGAACCGACGCCGATGCGCGACGTGATCGAAGGGGCGATGCTGTTGCTGCGCAGCCGCTTTGCCGGCCGCATGGATGCGATCGTCATCGACCTGCCGGAAAATGGCCTCCGCGTGCTCGGCAGCCGCATCCGGCTGGAACAGGTGCTGATCAATCTTCTCCAGAACGCGCTGGAAGCGCTCGGCGCGCGCGGCGATGCCGAGATCCGCGTGCGCTGCGAGGAGAGCCCGTCCGGGACGGTTTCGCTCGTCGTTGCCGACAACGGCCCGGGCATTCCCCCGCATATCCGCGAGGATCTGTTCACGCCGTTCAACACCTCGAAGGACGAGGGCCTCGGCCTTGGCCTTGCCATCTCCAAGGAGATCGTCGCCGATTATGGCGGCGATATCACCGTCGACACCAGCGACAAGGGCACCGTTTTCACGGTTCGCCTGAAGAGGGCCTGAGCGATGCAGCCGACCGTCTATCTCGTCGATGACGACACCCATCTGCGCAAGGCGATGACGCAGACGCTGGAACTCGCCGGCCTCACCGTCATCCCGTTTGCCAGCGCCGCCGAAGCGTTGAAGACGCTCGATGCCAATTTCGACGGCATCGTCGTCAGCGATATCCGCATGCCGGGCATCGACGGCCTCGCCTTCTTCCGCCGCATCGAAGCCTTCGACGCAGACCTGCCGGTGATCCTGGTGACCGGTCATGGGGATATCCCGATGGCGGTGCAGGCCTTGCACGACGGCGTCTACGACTTCATCCCAAAACCCTTCGCCGCCGACCGGCTGGTGCAGAGCGTGCATCGCGCTCTGGAAAAACGCCGGCTCGTGATGGAGAACCGCGCACTGAAGCGGGCCGCCGAGACGGCCGGCGACAGCCTGCCGCTGATCGGCCAGACGCCGGTCATGGAACGCCTGCGCCAGACGATCCGGCACATCGCCGATACCGATGTCGACGTGCTCGTCGCCGGTGAGACCGGCAGCGGCAAGGAAGTGGTGGCGACGCTGCTTCACAATTGGAGCCGCCGCCGTAACGGCAATTTCGTGGCGCTGAATTGCGGCGCTCTGCCGGAGACGGTGATCGAAAGCGAACTCTTCGGCCACGAACCGGGCGCCTTCACCGGCGCCTTGAAGAAGCGCATCGGCCGGATCGAGCATGCAAGCGGCGGCACGCTTTTCCTCGACGAGATCGAGGCGATGCCGCCGGCAACGCAGGTGAAGATGCTGCGCGTTCTGGAAGCGCGCGAGATCACGCCGCTTGGCACCAACCAGGTTCGTCCGGTCGATATCCGCGTCATCGCGGCTGCCAAGATCGATCTCGGCAATCCGGCGGAGCGCGGCGACTTCCGCGAAGACCTCTACTTCCGATTGAACGTCGTGACGCTGTCGATCCCGCCGCTGCGCGAACGCCGTGACGATATCCCGCTGCTCTTCTCGCACTTCCTGACCCGGGCGGCCGAGCGCTTCAAGCGCGACGTGCCGATGATCTCTCCAGCCGTACAACGGCATCTGATGACGCATGCCTGGCCGGGCAATGTGCGTGAACTCTCGCATTTTGCCGAGCGGGTGGCGCTTGGTGTGGAAGGTCCGCTGGGCCAAACGATTGCGCCCACCGAACAGCCCGGATTCGCCCTGCCGGAACGGCTTGAACGCTACGAGGCGGAGATCCTGAAGGAGGTGCTGCGCGCCCAGCGCGGCGACGTCAAGGCGACGATCGAGGCGCTCGGCATCCCGCGCAAGACCTTCTACGACAAGCTCCAGCGCCACGGCATCAACCGCGCCGATTATGCCGAGCGGACAGCACCGGAAAAGGCCGGCCGCTAGCGCCAAATTCGAATCCGCAAATACACGCACTAGGTGCATCTTTATCGACAGGCGAATTCACGCTTGACGACCCGGGCCGTTCGATGGCTATGATCTAGGCATTCACCAGGGGGGTCCCGCAAGGGGCTGAGATTCTGCTGGATGGCCGGCTTGCCGGCTATAGCGCAGTGACCCGTTGAACCTGATCCAGTTCATACTGGCGTAGGGACGGTGCAGATATCGAAGCCAGGATTCCGTGCGGTGAGCACCTGGCGGAGCGTCTTTCATCTTTCCGGCATCAGAACTGGGTCTCCAATCGCAAACTTGGAGCCTCGTCATGAATATTGCCACCAAACCCTCAGCCCTCGCGGTCACGCAAGGCCCGCTTCCGGCCTCCCGAAAGATCCACAAGCCGGGCGTTCTTCATCCGGATATCCGCGTGCCAATGCGCGAGATTGCTCTGCACCCGACCTCGGGCGAGCAACCGGTCACGGTCTATGACTCCTCCGGCGCCTACACCGCCGACGGTGCCGAGATCCGCATCGAGGACGGCCTGCCGCGGCTTCGCCGCAACTGGATCGTCGACCGCGGCGATGTCGAGACCTATGAGGGACGCACCGTCCGCCCCGAAGACAACGGCTTTGTGAGCGGCGACCGGCTGACACCGACCTTCCCGTTCCAGCATGCGCCGCTGAAGGCCACGGGTGGCCGGGCAGTGACGCAGCTTGCCTATGCCCGCGCCGGCATCATCACGCCGGAGATGGAGTTCGTGGCGATCCGCGAGAACCTCGGCCGCGACGCGGCGCGCGCGAAGGTCCGCGACGGCGAAAGCTTCGGCGCCCACGTTCCCGATCACGTGACGCCGGAATTCGTGCGCCAGGAAATCGCCAGCGGCCGGGCGATCCTGCCCGCCAACATCAACCACCCGGAATCCGAACCAATGATCATCGGCCGGAACTTCCTGGTGAAGATCAACGCCAATATCGGCAACTCCGCCGTCACCTCGTCGATGGCCGAGGAAGTCGAGAAGATGGTCTGGGCGACGCGCTGGGGTGCTGACACGGTCATGGACCTTTCGACCGGCCGCAACATCCACAACATCCGCGAATGGATCATCCGCAACTCGCCGGTTCCGATCGGCACCGTACCGCTCTACCAGGCGCTGGAAAAGGTCAACGGCATTGCCGAGGACCTCACCTGGGAAGTCTATCGCGACACGCTGATCGAGCAGGCCGAGCAGGGCGTCGACTATTTCACCATCCATGCCGGCGTCCGCCTGCACTACATCCCGCTCACCGTCGACCGCGTCACCGGCATCGTGTCACGCGGCGGCTCGATCATGGCCAAGTGGTGTCTGCATCATCATCGTGAGAGCTTCCTCTACGAGCATTTCGAGGAGATCTGCGACATCTGCCGCGCCTATGACGTCTCCTTCTCGCTCGGCGACGGCCTGCGCCCGGGCTCGATCGCCGACGCCAACGACGCCGCACAATTCGCCGAACTCGAAACGCTCGGCGAACTCACCAAGATCGCCTGGGCCAAGGATTGTCAGGTGATGATCGAAGGCCCCGGCCACGTGCCGATGCACAAGATCAAGGAGAACATGGACAAGCAACTGGCCGTCTGCGGCGAGGCGCCTTTCTATACGCTCGGACCGCTGACGACGGACATCGCACCCGGCTACGACCACATCACGTCCGGCATCGGTGCTGCGATGATCGGCTGGTTCGGCACCGCCATGCTCTGCTATGTCACGCCGAAGGAGCATCTCGGCCTGCCTGACCGCAACGACGTCAAGGTCGGCGTCATCACCTACAAGATCGCCGCCCATGCCGCCGATCTCGCCAAGGGTCACCCGGCAGCCCAGGTGCGCGACGACGCGCTGTCTCGCGCCCGCTTCGAGTTCCGCTGGGAGGACCAGTTCAACCTCTCGCTCGACCCGGAAACAGCCCGCAATTTTCACGACGAGACCCTGCCGAAGGAGGCGCACAAGGTCGCGCATTTCTGCTCCATGTGCGGCCCGAAATTCTGCTCGATGCGGATCTCGCACGACATCCGGGCCGAGGCGCAGAAGGAAGGGCTGGAGGCGATGGCCGCGAAGTACCGCGAGGGCGGCGACCTCTACATGCCGGTGGAAGACGCGGCTGGCGCGGTCGAGTAGGCGGCAAAGACCCCCTGAAGGGGCCGGTCACGGCCCCTTCAATTCGCGCAGGATTTCCCGGCGATCGCCAACGGTCCCCACCTCCTTCATGTTCGGGCTCGACCACAGTAGGACGCGCGCTTCCGACCCGCCCAATCGACGAACGCGCCCCCCTGTCGAACCCGCGATCATCGGCGTGTTGCGGCCACCGCCCTGGGCCCGCACCTTGCGCGGCACCCGAATAGCTTGTCCCCGCGGCGATTGAACGGTATGCAAGGCACTCGCAAAAGTCGCTGTCGGCGAAATTCATTCGCGACGCGCTGCAGTCCTATGACGCGCAGAAGGTCTTGCAGAACGACGCAACAACGCCGTTCGCACAAGGAGAAAGACTTGAGGACACGCCTGCTGAGACTGACGGCCCTGTCCATCGGGGCCCTTGCATTCGCAGGCGACCTGCCGCGCGATGGGAGCTTTACCGCGGGCCTTTCCTGGATTTCCGCCGCCCATGCGGACGACGCCAATACCGGCGGCGGGAATGGTGAAGGTGCTCCGGGCGGCGGCGACCAAGGCGGCGAAAACGTCGGGAGCGGCGGCACCGAGGGTGGCGGTGACGGGAGTGGCGGCAACTGGGGCTCCGGCGACGGTAGCGGCGTGGGTGGCGAGCCCGGTGGGACCGGCGCAGGCGGCGGAGGCGGCGTCATCGACGGAAGCGGCCTGAGCGGTGGAGACAGCGAGCGTCACTCTTCGCGCGACGGGCGCGATTACGGACCGACCGGCAGCGTATGGCACGGCGGCAGCAGCTTCCTCAATCTTTTCCGCCAGACACCGGAGGAGCCCGCCGAGGGGAGCGGGCCAGAATCTTCCACCCGGCAGAAGGGCTATGCGGGATCCCGTAAAAGTGCGGGTCACACAAAAAAAGAGCCTTGAAGCGCCGTCTGCTTCGTCGCGCCGAAGAGTGGCGCGCGCTGTTTTATCGAAGACATAAGAGCGTCTGCCTCTGCATGCTCGGGCCAAGCCCTGACATGACGGGAAGAGGGAGGCGCGACATCGATCCCGTTTAATCAACGGACGCGCAATACCCCTACCCCTCTAGCGACTCCCCACCATCCGCTCGACCACATCGAGCAACACATTGGCGCCGGCGACGAGCTCGTCCGACTCCGTGTGTTCGCGCGGGTTGTGGCTGATGCCGTCGCGGCTCGGCACGAAGATCATCGCCGTCGGCGCGATGCGGGCGATCATCTGGGCATCATGGCCGGCGCCGGAGGTCATGCGCCGGCTCTTGAGGCC
The DNA here is from genome assembly GCF_014852425.1 of Ensifer sp. ENS09. Lineage (NCBI taxonomy): Bacteria > Pseudomonadati > Pseudomonadota > Alphaproteobacteria > Hyphomicrobiales > Rhizobiaceae > Ensifer > Ensifer sp. ENS09. The sequence continues at coordinate 248,285 of NZ_JACVBP010000005.1, read as the reverse complement.
GCGCGCCTTGGCCGACGCCTCGATCGCTGCGACGATGCCCTGATCGAAGACCACCGGCTGGAAGCGTGCAAGCCGCTCGACGGCGATCGTCACCCCCTCTTCCTCGGCGATAAGGACAAGGAAGTCCGCAAGCGCCGTTTCGAGCGCCTGCAGCCGTTCCTCGTCCGGATCGCGCAGATCGACGGTGAAGATGGCACGAGACGGGATGACGTTGATCGCGTCGGGCTCGAAACGCATGGTGCCGATGGTCGCGACACTCGGCGCGTTCGACCGGGCAATATGTTCGCGCAGGAGCAGGCCAACCCGGGCGGCGGCGAGACCGGCGTCGGAACGCATCGCCATCGGTGTCGTGCCGGCGTGGTTGGCGACGCCATCGATCGTCACGCGCTGCCAGGAGATGCCCTGCAGGTTCTCGACCGCACCGATTGCAAAGCCCTCGCGCTGCAGCACCGGCCCCTGCTCGATATGAAGCTCGACATAGGCGTGGGGGGTGAGGAACCCCGGCTCGACGGTACCGGCATAGCCAATCCGCTCGAGTTCCTCGCCCAGCAACGAGCCATCCGTGCCGATGGTCGCGAGCGCCGTCTCCAGCGGCAGACCGCCGGCATAGACGAGCGAGCCGAGCATGTCGGGCGCAAACCGCACACCCTCCTCATTGGTGAAGGCGGCAATGACGATCGGCCGGGTCGGCGTCGCACCACTGCTCTTCAGCGTCTCGATCACTTCCAATCCGGCAAGCACGCCGTAACAACCGTCATAGATGCCGGCATTGATGACCGTATCGATGTGCGAGCCGAGCATGACCGGCGCTTCGCCGCCGTTCGCGTCGTCGCGCCAGATGCCGAAGATGTTGCCGATACGGTCGACCGCAACGTCGAGCCCGGCCGCCTCGATCCACGCCACGAGACGATCGCGACCGACCTTGTCGTTGTCGGAGCCGGCGAGCCGGGTCAATCGCCCCTCCGCATCGCGACCGATGTCGCCGAGCTCACGGATACGCCCGATCAGGCGCGCGGCATCTATGGAAGAAGAAGGCATCTCTGTCCTGCTTTCATGCGGATTTCGGTTCACGGCCGGCTTTCGGCGGGCGCCAGCCTCTGCCGAACAATCTCGGCGTGATAACGCGCGCCGAAGATCAGGGCGTCGTCATTGAAGTCATACCGCGGATTGTGCAGCGGCGCCGATGCCTCGCCATTGCCGATGAAGACGAAACAACCCGGCACGTGTTCGAGGAAGCGGGCGAAATCCTCGGAGCCGGTCATCGGCTCGGCGGCCGTTGCGACATTCGCCGCACCGAACACCGTTTCCGCCGCAGCAAAGGCGTGGCCGGTCAGGGCCGCATCGTTGATCAACGGAACGAACTCGCGGGTGTAGTTGACCTCGACCGCGCAGCCATAGGCATCCGCCGTTCCCTTGGCGATCACCCGCATCTCCGCCTCGATCTTGGCGCTGACCTCCGGGCGGAAGCTGCGGGCATCGCCAAGGATGCGGGCGAGACCGGGCAGCGCGTTGCGCGTGCCATCGGTCAAAAGCTCGGTGACAGAGACAACGCCGATATCCGTCGGCGACAGGCGGCGCGAGACGATCGTCTGCAGATTGACGACGGTGGCGCAGGCGGCAACCAACGTCTCATTGCCCCAGTGCGGCCGCGCCGCGTGCCCGCCGACGCCCTTTAGCACGATCTCGAAATTGTCCTCCGCCGACATGATCGCGCCGACGCGGGTCTCGAAACGGCCGACGGGCAGCCCCGGCATGTTGTGCAGGCCGTAGATCTCGTCGAACGGGAAGCGTTCCATCAGCCCTTCATCGAGCATCGCGAGCGCGCCCTTGCCCCACTCCTCGGCCGGCTGGAAAATGAAACACGCAGTGCCGTCGAAGCCGCCATCTTCGGCGAGCATCTTGGCTGCGCCGAGCAGCATGGCCGTGTGACCGTCATGGCCACAGGCATGCATGGTGCCGGGCTTCGTCGAGCGATAGGGCAGTTCTCCCTGCTCCGGTATCCTGAGCGCATCCATGTCGGCCCGAAGTGCTACGGCGCGGTTGCCGCTGCCGCGTTTCAAGCGGCCGACGACACCGGTGCCTCCGACCCCCTCCACCACCTCGTCGAGCCCGAACTCCCGGAGCTTGGCCGCGACGAAGGAGGAGGTACGCTGTTCCTCGAAGCCGAATTCCGGATGCGCGTGCAGGTCGCGACGCCAGGCAGTCATGTCTTTCACAAGCCGGTCAAGATTTGATCCCGCCATGGCTCACCCTCTCTCGTTCGATGTGTTTGCAACGGTCTCGGGCGACAAGCCGACGAGGGCGGCATACCGCTCGGGGTCGGTCGCACCCTCGGTATTGATGACGAAAACACGCGATTGGGCCGTCAATCCGAGCGTCTCCCGCAGCGCCGGATCACGGGCAACCGACAGCAATCCGGCAAGGCCGACGCCGCCGCTTTCGCCGGACACGATCGCCGGGTCAGAGCCTGCGGGCCGCGCCAGCCGGTTCATCACCGAAACGGCATCCTCCTCGTCGACGGTCATGAACGCATCGGCGACACGCGACAGGATACGCCAGGCGACGAGCGACGGCTCGTAGCATTCGAGCATGGCCATGATCGTCGCCTCGCCATGCGCCACCTTGACCGGATGGCCGGCCCTGGCGCTTTCGTAGAGGCAGGCGGCGCGGGCCGGATCGACGACGACGAAACGGGGGCGCTGTGTGCCATAGCGTAGCGCCAGATGCCCAGCCGTGGCGGCGGCAATGCCGCCGACACCCGCCTGCACGAAGACATGGGTCGGCGGCTCTTCCATCTGCCGCAGGGCCTCGCTCAGCAGCGCCGTATAGCCCTGCATCACCAGGCCGGGAATGTACTCGTAGCCGGGCCAGGTGGTGTCCGAGACGACCGTCCAGCCATTTTCGTCACAGACGCGCGCGGCCTCGCGGACGGAATCGTCATAGGTCCCGGCGACCCGGACAATTTCGGCGCCATAGGCCGCGATCGCCTCGATGCGCTTTTCGCTGACGCCCGCATGCACGAAGATCACTGATTTGGCGCCGACAAGCCGGGCGCCCATGGCGACCGAGCGCCCGTGATTGCCATCGGTGGCGCAGCCGAATGTCTGGGCGGCGGCGATCGCCCGAACCTCGGGCCGGTCCAGATCGTCGAGATCGACGCTGCGCCCGAGACGCCGTTCCGCCTCATCGAGCACAAGCCGGATCACCGCATAGGAGCCGCCAAGCGCCTTGAAGCTGCCAAGCCCCAGCCGGTGGCCCTCGTCCTTGAGGAAGACGCCGGCAACGCCGAGCTCTTCCGCCAAGGCCGGCAAGGCATGAAGCGGCGTCTCCCGATGGTCGGGGCGGCGGGCAAGCTGCTGCTCGACGCGCGCGGCGGCTGTCAGCGACAGCATGTCGGCATCCGCAGGCAGCAGCGGGTGGCCGAAATCGGCATGGGTATTGGCGAGAAACATGGTGCAATCTCCGTAGACCACGAAAATCTATTTCATCGCCGCTGAGAAATGCGCTCTAAATGACGCTCGCGAATGCAAGTTTGTAAAGCCGAGGAGCCGTCACGTGGAGTCCCACCTTCGGCGCCGGAGAGCGGAACCGAAAGGCACTGAATGGCCCCGTCGAAAAAGCCACAGGTCGAACTGGATCGCTTCGATCTTGCGATCCTCGCCATCCTGCAGAAGGACAATACGACGCCGCAGCGCCAGATCGGCGAGGCGGTCAATCTGTCGGCGCCTGCCGTACAGCGGCGGATCAAGCGCATGGAGGAAACCGGCGTCATCCGCGCCAATGTCGCCCTGGTCGATCCGGTCAGCGTCAACCAGGCGCTGACGATCCTCGTCGAAGTGGAGGTCGAGAGCGAGCAGATCGCGCTGCTTGATGCGGCGAAAGTGGCGTTTACCGCAGCACCGGAAGTGCAGCAATGCTACTACGTCACCGGCGACGTCGATTTCATGCTCGTCGTCATCGTGCCGACCATGGCCGACTACGAGGCCTTTACCCGGCGCATGTTCTTCGGCAACGCGAACATCAAGCGCTTCCGCACCTTCGTGACGATGGATCCGGTGAAGGTCGGGCTTTCGGTCCCGCTTTAGGGCCGAAAGCAGCGCAGCGATTGCCCGACGTTGGAATTCACCGTTTATTTCGTGCCGGCGAGCGCCTTCTTCTCGGCGTCCGCATCGAGCGGCTGCCCGGCGCCGATGGAAGTCAGAAATGCATCGACGGTCTCAAGCGAGGAGGCCGGCGCATAGCCGTCTCCGCCTTCCGGTCTGGCGACGGCGAGCCGCGTCTGCCAGGTTGATGCCTTGCGGCAAGCGACCGAAACGAGGCCGGGCGCACCAGGCTGGGTGAGTTCGTATTCCCGGCAGAGCTGCCCCGAGCCGACTTCGAATGCCGATACCAGGCGGACCGTCCCCTGGCCTTCACCAACGGCGACTTCGTCCCCCGAAGCCGCCTTGTCGAGGATGGCGGCGAGCGCCGGACCGACGGTGCCGGCCACCTGTAGCGCGCCGGTTTCCGCCAACCCGCCGCCGCGAAGCAGGTAGCCGCCGGCGCCGCCGACGACCACCAGCATCGACGCTGCCATCGCCATCAGAAATCGCGAAGGCCCGGCGTTCGGCGACGCGGGCCGATCCGCAGGGCGCCGGAAGGCCACGACATTGTCGCCGCCGGCCGTCAGCGCGTCCGCAGTACTTTCAGTGCCACTCGCCGCCGCCGCCATGGCCCGCACCTTGGCAACCAGTTCGTCCGGAACCGGCTCGTCGAGCACCGGCTTCAAGGCCTCGCTTGCGGCGGCGCGCGTTTCCATGAACATCGCGATACGCGCCATCAGTTCGTCGTCCGTTTCCAGTGCCGCCTCGACACGACGCATCGTCTCCTCGTCGAGTTCGCCGTCGGCGAACGCCATCAAGATCTCATCGCTGAATTCCGTGTCGCTCATCTTGTCCCGCCTCTCATGTCCTGTGAACGCGCGACCGGCGGTTCTATTCCCGTTGCCTCCGCAAGATTTTTACGCGCCCGGGCAAGCCTGCTCATGACGGTTCCGATCGGAATGCCGAGGACCTCGGCGGCCTCCTTGTAGGAAAGCTCCTCGACGCAGGTGAGGATCAGCACTTCCCGCTGTTCGAGCACCAGGCCGTCGATCGCAGCCGCCACGCTCTTCAGCGCCATGCGCGCCTCGCTCCCGGCTTCGCCGGAGGGGACGGCGAGCTCGGCCTGCGCCTCGATCTCCTCCGTCGGACCGGTGGTCTTCTGCCGGCGCAGCTGGTCGATCCACAGGTTGCGCAGGATACGGAACATCCACGCGTCGAAACGCGTGCCTTCCTCGAAGCGGTCGGAACCGGCAAGCGCCTTTTCGCAAGCCGCCTGCACTAGGTCGTCGGCCACATCCCGCGAGCGGCAAAGCGAAATGGCAAAGCGGCGCAGGTTCGGGAGAAACGCGACCAGGCGCTCACCGAAGGCGATGGTCGGGTCCGTCATCGGGCGCCTCTTTGGGTACAACCCTTCGTTCCCGGTGGAATAATTTGTCCATTCATCCGTTGAGCGTTATGGGAACTACACCCGAAAGTCACCACTTATGGTCCTTTCATTCACGGTAAGCTTTCGTTTTCGGATGCCGTTGCACAAGGAGAAAACCTTGAAAAACCGCCTGTTTCGAATGTCCGTCCTGTCGTTGTGCGGCCTGGCTGCGGGCGCGGGGGACCTCTCCTTTGGCAGCAGCGACGGCCAGTCGGCCCTTCGCTTTGCCTGGGTCGGCCAGGCCCAGGCGGACGACGACGATGGGGGCGACGATGACGATGGCGGCAGTGGCGGCGGCTCGTCACGCAGCTCCAGCGATCGCGGCTCGAGCGGCAGCTGGGGCGGAGGCGGCGGCAACCTGCTTGATCTTTTCCGCGGAACGCCGGAGCGACGTGTCGTGCGCCAGCGTCCGCCGGCCCGCCGGGCGACCCATGTGCCGGGCGAAATCATTGCGTTCGGCCTCGACGAGGCCGCCGTCCAGCGTCTGACGGAAAGCGGCTTCACGGTGCGCGCAAGGGAGCCGCTCGGGCTTTCGACGACAGAGATCGTCAAGCTCGGCGCGCCCAGCGGCATGGCGCTCGAAGACGCACGCCGACAGGTCGCGGATGCGACGCCGGGAGCGATCGCCGATCTCAACCACTATTTCGACCCGAACGAAGGCGCCGCCTCACCGGCTCCCTGCGCCGACGGTGGTTGCGCGCTCGTTCGCACCGCCATCGGCTGGCCGGACGCCAGCGCGGCTTGCACGGCCGCCGGCCCGATCGGGCTGATCGACACGGCGATCAATCCCGCCCATCCCTCGCTCAAGGACGTCAAGCTCGACATCGTCAGGCTGGCGGAAGAAGAGGCGCCGGAATCCGGGCGCCAGCACGGGACCGCGGTTGCCGCCCTCATCGCCGGACGGAAGGACAGCCGCGCGCCGGGGCTGCTCGGCAATGCCCACCTGATCGCCGTCGACGCCTTCCAGCGCAAGGGCGGCGAAAGCGATATCGCCGAGACCTACGATCTCGTGCGTGCCATCGACCTCCTGGCCTCGCGCAAGGTCACGGTCATCAACATGAGCCTCTCCGGGCCGCACAACCTGCTGCTCGAAAAGACCGTCGCGCTCGTGGCCGAGCGGAACATCATCCAGGTGGCTGCGGCCGGCAATGACGGCCCGAGGGCAAAACCCGTCTATCCCGCCGCCTATCCGGCGATGATCGCGGTCACCGCCGTCGACCGCAACTTCAAGCCCTATCGCCGCGCCGGGCGGGGCGACCATATCGATGTCGCGGCACTCGGCACCCGTGTCTGGACGGCGGCGTCGATCGAAGGCGCAGCGCCACGAACCGGCACCTCCTTTGCCGCCCCCTTCGTCACGGCTGCCGCCGCCATCCTGCGGGCATCGCATCCTGATCTCTCGGCGGCAGAAGTCGCAAAGCTCGTCACCGAGACGACGCAGGATCTTGGTGCACCGGGCAAGGATCCTGTATTTGGCTGGGGCGTTCTCAACGCCCGCGAGCTCTGCCGCTCGTAGCAGCGGCAGGGACTACGGCTTTCGCCAGTCCATGACCAGGAACGAGGGAACCCTTCGAAAGAGATCCGTCTGCTCCGGGTCGCCGCCCCGCGGCAATGGTTCGTCGAAATAGCGCAACTGCAGGCCCGCTCCCAGCAACAGCGACATATAGGTGCTGAGCGGCCGGTGCCAGTTGATCACCCGAAGATCGCCCCAGCCGATCCAATCGGACCGTTCGTCCATGTAATGGTCGATCATGAAGCTGCGCTTGCCATCGGCGCCATCGCGCCAGCCGGTCGGATTGCTGGCGCTGTAGAAGCTGGTCAGGTTCGCGATCAGCAGATGACCGCCTGGGCGCAGAACCCGGTTCATCTCGCCGATCGCCGCCTCCAGGTCGGCAACGTCGATGAGGCTGAGATAGGCAACGACGAGATCGAAGGTCTCGTCCGCGAAAGGCAATTGTTCGGCCTGTGCGATAAGATAGTCACCATCCGGATGCAGGAGTCTCGCCTGGCCAACGAGCGACCCGGCGGGATCGATGCCGACCGTGCTCAGCCCCTCCGCCGTAAGCAGCCGGCAGAACCGCCCTTCGCCGCACCCGACATCGAGGACCGTTCCTGCCCCGCTTCGCCGCGCCCGTTCGAGCATGGGCACATCGAGAACGAAACGCCGCGCAAAATCCCCTTCGACGCCCAGCCCGGAAATCCAGGCCGCCGCCGACTCTTCCCATCCGTTTGACATTTGACGTTTGGTCCTCGTGATCCGTCCTGCGTTTACGAAGACTGAGAGGACAATCTCGGCGATTGCGTGACGGTAGCCACCCGTACGGTTCCGGCGGGAGGCGGCAGCGCCACCATCCCGCCAGACCGGTCAATGCGTCGATCAGGCAGCCAGTCCACGCTCGTTCAGGAGCATGCCGACGCGCACCATGCGCACGGCATCTTCCGCCGCACGCACCAGCAGTTTCGGCGCTGCATTGATGGCGTCGTCGAGGGTGCACGGCGCCTTCAGGATTGAGGCGAAGGCATCGATGCCGTGGTCGAAGTTGAGGGTCACGCCCTTGCCGATGGTGCCGGCGAGCGCGATGACCGGGCGCCCTGCGTCCTTGGCCCTATGGCCGACCTCGGCCGGCACCTTGCCGAACGGCGTCTGCCCGTCGAGGCTGCCCTCTGCGGTGATCACCAGGTCGGCCCTGCCGATCATGCTATCGAGATCGAGATAGCGCATGACGATGTCGTAGCGCGGATGCAGTGCGCCGCCGAGCAGCCCCATGACCGCCGCGCCGAGGCCGCCGGACGCGCCCGCTCCCGGTGCGTCGCCGACCGCAATGCCGGTCGTCGCCTGAATGGCCGCGGCATAGGTCTCCATCGCTGCCGCGAGCAGCTCCACCTGCTCCGGCGTCGCGCCCTTCTGCGGCCCGAAGACGCGGGCGACGCCGCGTTCGCCGAGCAGCACATTGTGCCAGTTGACGGCCGCGTCGATGCGAACCTCGGCAAGACGCGGATCGCGACCGGACATATCGATGCTTGCCAGCGAGGCAAGCGCCGCACCGCCGGGCGCGAGCGGATTGCCATCGCTGTCGAGCAGCTTCACGCCCAAGGCCGCGGCCATGCCGGCGCCGCCATCGTTGATGCCGCTGTCGCCGCAGCCGAGCAGGATACGGCGGGCACCGGCGTCCAGCGCCGCCCGGATGAGCTCCCCGACACCGTAGCTGGTGGTGATGCAGGGGTTGCGACGATCGCGCGGCACCAGCCGCAGACCGGCCGCCGCCGCCATTTCGATGACGGCCGTGCGTTCGGACTGACCACCGAGGAAACCGAAATGTGAGGCGACGGGCTCGCCGAGCGGACCGGTGACATCAAGTTCATGCAGGCTGCCGCCGGTAATCGCGACGAGCGCCTTGGTGAAACCTTCACCGCCGTCGACCATGGGCACCTTCAGAACCTCGGCATTCGGGCAGGCGCGCAGCACGCCCTTCTCGATGCAATCGGCAGCTTCTTCCGCCGACAGGCTTTCCTTGAAACCGGACGGTGCAACCAGGATGGTAAGTGACATGTGACAATCTCCTTGCACTTTTGTGACAATGCGGATGCAAGGGAGAAACGGCGGCTCGCGACGTTTATTCCGCCCGAAATGCAGAATTCTTTCTTTTGCGGAACGAAAAACAAAAGAGCCGAAGCGAACGACGCTTCGGCTAAAAACATGTCTATATATCAGATGTTTATTGTTACGTCGCCAAGCCGATTGCCGGCCAGATCACAAGGGCGAAAAGGGCAAGCAGCGCGATGAACGGGAGGGCCAGCATCAAGGCCAGACGCAGCAGATCGGAAGGGCCGAAAGCCGGTGGTTCCATGCCTCCGAACAGCGCCACGGGTTTGGCCGAAACCATCAGCGTCTGGCAGAAACCACTACCTATAGCTGTAACCATGATGAGGCTGGCGGGGCTGACCCCGAAGCCTGCCAGCGGCAGCGCCACAGCCGGAATGAGCACCGTCGCCCGCGCCGTTCGCGAGGCAATGACGATATGGGCAAAGGTCGCGACCGCGATGGCAAGAAGCACGACCAGCCACGCCGGCGGCTCGCCGATCTGGCCGAAGGCGCCGATCAGGCGATCGGCAAGCTCGGTCGCCGTTCCGGTCGACAGCAGCGCTTCGCCGATGACGAGCGTGCCGGCAAGAAACAGAAGCAGGTTCCACTCCACACCTTTCAGCGCCTTGCGAAACGGCATGCCGGAGATCTTTTCCGACGCCAGGATCAGAGCGCCGACGAGTGCCACCACCGGCAGCGCGATGCCGTGCAGGTCCGAGGTCGCGAGTGCGGCGACGATCGCCGCGGTGACAGCGAGGATCGCCTTGTCGCGCGCCGAAAACGGACGTTTCTCTGTCGGTGCGGCCGGCAGGTCGAGGCGCCAGTTCCGATCGGTATCGTCGAGGAAGAAACGCAGGATCAGGCTGCAGGCAATCAGGCTCGTCAGCAGCGCGAAGGGTGCTGCAAGCAAGGCCCAGCCGAGGAAGCCCGGTGCTTCGCCACCGCTGCGGCGAATGAAATCGACGGCGACGAGATGGGCGCCGGCGCCAGTCAGCGAAGCGGCCGCCGAAAGCAGGATCACCGACGGAAACAGCAGCGCCAAAGCGCGGGTGATGCCGGGACGGCCGATGGTCGAGGCGAGCCCCAGGAAGACGGGCATGAAAATGGCCGCCCGTGCCGAGGTCGAGGGAATGACGAAAGCCGTCACGAAGATCGTCAGCGTCACTACCCAGAACAACCGGCTGACGTCGCGGAAACGGGCGAGCAGCCGGAAAGCGAGCCGCTCGACGAGGCCCGATGCCTGCAACACCGCCGCAATCACCGAAGCCGCCATCATCAGCCAGACGATGTCGTTGCCGAGCGCGGCGTAAACCGCCTCCTCGCCGACGGCACCGGTCACGGCCAAGGCCGCCGCCCCGGCAAGCGCCACCGGCGTTTCCGGCAGGTCGAAGATCGTCCAGCAGATCAGCGTCGTCGCAAACACCATCAGCGAAAGGCGCATCGGCAGCGTCAGGCCGTCAGCCGCGAGAAAGATCAGGACGGCGGCAAAGGCGACGAGCATTACGCCGACGAGCAGGCGCACCTGGCTCACCGGCATATGGCCGTCAATGCGTTCGGCTACCGCCGCGTTCAGGGTGACGAGGTCTTTTTCCGAAGCGATCACCGGGCTGATGGTCATAGCTACGCTCCCTTTTTGCTGGCCGACGCTCGCAAGCGGCAACCGCGCCGCACGAAGCCATCAGGCTGATGTCGTGGGAGGGCAAACGGAGCCCCGGGCGATTTATTCCCCCGCTCCAGAATTTTTTCGGCTTTCTTGCCCTATGTCCGAAATGAGCGAGATCAATGCCGGTCCGTCTGACCGGCAGAGACTGATGCTTGGATGACCTCTTTAAAAAGGAGAGTTTGATGTTGATCAGGGAAATGTCGCGGCAGGAATGCATCGACCTCGTCGCCGAGAACCATATCGCTCGCCTCGGGTGCGTCCGGGATGGCCAGCCCTATGTCGTGCCCATCCAATATGCTTTTGCCGCCAACAGGCTCTACGGCTTTTCGATGCCCGGGCAGAAGATCGACTGGATGCGGGCCACTCCCCGCGTCTGCATTCAAATGGACACGGCAACGGACCGGCAGGACTGGCGAAGCGTCGTCATCTACGGCCGCTATCAGGAACTGCCGGATACGAAACAATGGCATCGCGAGCGCATGAACGCCTGGTCGCTTCTCGAACAGCGCGTGAACTGGTGGGAACCGGGCGGCCTGAAGCCTGGCGACCAGGTGATTGCCGGCGCCTCGCCGCATCTGTTCTTCGAAATCGAGATCGACGAGGTGACCGGACGGGCAGCGTCCGTGGGTTGACGGCCGTCGGCGCGCAGTTAGATCGCTGCGCGCTCGGCCCTGCCGGTCAATGGGCCATGAGCACGGGAACCACGGCGTTTTCGAGCATCGACCGGGTGACGCCGCCAAAGACGCGTTCGCGCATTCTGGAGTGGCCATAGGCGCCCATGACGATCAGATCGGCCGCCACGTCGGAAGCGAACCGATTGATCACGTCGTCGACGCTATGACCGCCGCTCGGCAGCCGCTCGACGGAAACCGAAACGCCGTGCCGGGCAAGGTAACCGGCAATATCGGCGCCCGGTTCCTCGCCGTTCTTGCCATACGCCGAACGCGGGTCGACCATCGTCACGTGCACGGTCCTGGCCCCCTTCAGAAGGTCGAGCGCTTCACGCACGGCACGGGCCGCTTCCAGCCGGGAGTTCCAGGCAAGCACGACCGTCTTCGGATCAAGCCGCGCCGGCTTGCCCTTGGGCAGGACGAGGACCGGTCGGGCGGAGTTGAACAGCGTCCCGTCGATGGTGCGCGACCGTAGCTCCGGGTCCAGCATCAGGCCGTCGCCGACCAGCGTCAGGTCGGCATAGCGGGCGCGCTCGCCGATCTCGTCATCCGCCCAGGCGGCTTCGGTGTATTTCGTCTCGACGCTGAACGAGATGCCTTCCCGGGTGAGAATGTCGGTTGCACGCGCCACGCAGGATTCGAGCTTGTCGACTTCGCGCTGACGTTCGTTCAGCCAGTCAATCGAGATGGCGGCGGCAAAATCGCCGATCGGTGGAGAAGCGGCGAGCTTGACGATCAACAGGCAGAGGTGAGCGTTTGCCGAGGCGCAGACCTGTGCCGCGGCACGCAGATCGTCTGCAGAATGATCGACGCCGACGACGGCGAGAATGGTTTTGTATGTCATCGCGTTTCCTCCTCGCGACCGGACCTAAGGACTGGGTGAGCCTAGGCAGATGCGCGCGCGGCGACATTGATCCCCGTCAACCGGGATCATGGAGGAAAGCGTATACGGCCCTCGTTGCTTGCGGGGCGGCGAAGACGGTCATCGCCTCCGCCGCCCAATTGCTCAGCAAACTCGGCCCACCGCCCCGATCGCGCGGGCGCCGAGCATCAGTCGTCAGGCACCCCGGCGTGCCACGACCGGCACGTAATGTTCCAGTTCCGGCGCCGGGAAGTTGAGCGTCGCATTGATTTCTGCCGACCGGTAAAGGCCCATCAGCATCTCGACGACGGCAAGCCCGTCCTCGAAGGTCTCGAGCGGCTTTTCGCCCTTGCGGAAGCACTCCACCATATGGCGGTTCTCATCCGTGTAGCCATAGACGCCGGCCTCGTCCTCGAGCACCGGCATCAGGCCCTGTTCGGCGTTCTGCTTCTCGACGAGGTCCTCGCCTTCGGACCCCTTGACCTCGCGCGACATGAAGATCTTAAGGCCGGTTGAGAGCGAATTGTATTCGAGCGCATATTCCGGACCGAGCAGTTCGAGCTGGATGCGAAGTCCAGCGCCGACATAGGCCCAGGAGGTGGTCGCCTCGATCATCAGCTCGTTGCCGTCCTGATCCTCAAGCGTCACCGTGGCACGGGCAAAGTCCTCGGACGGCCGGTTGCGATAATCGACCTCGCTGCCAAAGCGGTTGCGCAGTTGTTCGGCATAGTGCGGCCGCGTCCATTTGAGATTGGCGACCGTGCCGTTCACCGCCTTGATCTTCAGCGAATTGCGCGGCGCGCCGGGCGCCGTCAGCAGGTAGCGTGCGACTTCGACGCTGTGGCACATCATGTCTGAGAGCACGCCGCCGCCCTGCTTGTCCCCCTGCCAGAACCAGGGCTCGTGCGGGCCGGAATGTTCCTCGGCCGCCCGCGCCAGATAGGGGCGGCCGGTGGTGGACGCCGCGCGCCGCCAGATGATTTCCTTGCCGCGCAGCACCGGCGTGCAGAAGACCTGGTTTTCGAGATAACCGTGGTTGAGGCCTGCATCTTCGGCCAGCGACAGCATCTCGCGGGCTTCGGCCACCGTGCGCGCCAGCGGCTTTTCGCAGGCAACGGCAAAGATCCTGCTGCGGCCGTCCTTGACCGCCTTGTGCAGCGAACGCATGACGTCGATGCGGGTGTAGTTGGGCGAGAGGATCCAGACTGCATCGACGTCATCGGCGGTCAGCAGCGCTTCCAGGCTTTCATGTGTGCGGCAGGTTCCGAGACCGAGGGATGCGACTTCGTTTGCAAACTTCTCGCGGTTTTCCGCCTCGCGGCTGAAGACGCCGGTGACCTCGACATTGCGCACGCCGATCATCGATTTCAGGTGGAAATGGGCGATGAAGCCCGATCCGACGAAACCCACGCGCAGCGTCTGCTTCGGTAGCTGTGTCATTCTCTTCTCCCATTGATCGAGTGTGATAACGGCGGGATCGGGACGTGCGGAAACCACGTGCGTTCATCCCGCTCCGGCTATTTTCGCGGCGGTGCGGTGCTGCCACGGATGTTGAGCGTCGTCGGCAGGACGATGGCCGGCTCTGCTCCGACGTCGCCATCCGAGAGAACGTTGAGAAGCTGGGACATCGCCGTGCGGCCGATGTCGGCGCGCGGCTGGCTGACGGTCGTCAGCGGCGGATAGAAGGCTTTGCTGAGATAGAGATCGTCGAAACCGACGACCGAGACGTCGCCCGGAACATCGCGGCCGAGCCGCCGCAGCGCATGGATGGCGCCATAGGCCATCTCGTCGTTGGCGGCGAAGATCGCCGTCGGCGGTTCCGCCAGGGCGAAAAGGTCCGCGGCGCGGGCCTCGCCGCTTTCGAGCAGGTAATCGCCGCGAACCTCGTACCCCTCGGGAATATCAAGGCCGGCGGCCTTCATCGCGACCCGGTAGCCGTCACGGCGATGGACCGCCATGACCTCCGGCAGCGGACCGGCGATATGGGCGATGCGGCGATGACCGAGCGCGATCAGATGTTCGACCGCAGCCTGAGCCGCGGCCACATTGTCGATCTGCACATGTGGGAAACCGGATCCCTCGATCATTTCCAGCGCGATAACAACAGGCAGATGCGAGAGATCGGCACTTTCACCCGGCTGCGGTGGCGGCAGCTTGCCGGTCATCAGGATCATGCCGTCGGCATGGCCGTCGCGCAGCATGTTGAAGTACTCGACCTCGCGGTCCGGATCGTTCTCGGTGTTGCCCATGAGGACGGCGTAGCCGGCTTCGCGCGCCGTCGCTTCCACGCCCTTGAGGATTTCGAGATAGAAGGGGTTGCCGACGTCGCGCACGACGAGCAGCACCGACATGGAGCGGCGGGTCCGCAAGTTGCGGGCGCTGACATTCGGGCGATAGTTGAGCTCGCGCGCCAGCGCGTTGACGCGCTTGCGTGTCTCGTCGGTCACCAGCGACGAGCCGCTCAGCGCCCGCGACACAGTTGCGACCGAGACTCCGGCGCGTTCTGCGATATCCTTGATCTTCGGCCGCTCGCTCATGCGCGCATCGCCCTCCCGCGGCCATAGAACAGCATGAGCAGTAGCAGGGTGGCGCCGAACACCATCTGACGCCCGGATTCGTCGATGTTCACCGTCGTCAGGATGCCCTGAAGGATGACAAGCAGCAGCGCGCCCGCCATGGTGCCCGTGTAGCCGCCCTTGCCGCCGGCAAGCGACGTGCCGCCGAAGACGACGGCGATGATCGATGAGAGCATGTATTGCTCGCCGACATTGGCGAAGGACGAGCCGGAGTAACCGAGCAGGCAGAGCCCGGCGATCGCGGCGAACATGCCCGAGATCATGAAGAGACCGATGCGCATGAGCCGAACCGGCACGCCGGCCATATAGGCCGCGTGATCATTGGAGCCGATCGCGTAGATCCGATGACCGAAGACGGTGCGGTTCAGCATGAAGGCCATGAACAGGCCGATCGCGACCCAGAGCCAGATGATGCCGGGAATGCCGAGCGCAATCGGCTGGGTCACGAAGGCGGAGAGGCCGGGCGCGGCGCGGCCCGAAGGGATGCCCTGGCGAATGACCACCAGGAGGCCCTGCAGCACGCCGAGCATGCCGAGCGTCATCACCAGCGGCGGGATGCGCAGAAGCGTGACGCCGAGACCGTTCAAAAGTCCGAAGACGGCGCCGGCTGCGAGGCAGGCAAGCACGGCCGGCAGGATGCCGCCATCGGCACCGTTCATGACATTGCCAGCAATGATCGCCGAGAGCGACACGACGCCGCCGACGGAGAGATCGATGCCCTCGCGGCCGCCGAGAATGACGACATTCTGGCCGGCAGCGACGATGCCGAGCAGCGAGGCGACGATCAAGAGCCGCAGGATCTGGTCGGCCGAGGCAAAGCCCGGCGAGAGGCTTTGGCCGAGAACAAGCAGCGCGACGATGAGGATGAGCGCCACGACCAGCGGCCGTTTGAAGAAGGCGAAAACCGAACTCATACGCGTGCCCTCCGGCCGGCGAGCACGCCCGCCATCAGGACGATCAGAATGGCGAGGCCCTGGACGAAGTTCTGCCATTCCGACGGCGTGCCCATGAAGAAGACCAGCGAATTGACGAGGCCGATCGTCAGCGCGCCGAGGAGCGAGCCGACCACCGTCGTCCAGCCGCCGGCAAGCGCACTGCCGCCGAGCACGACGGCGGCGACGCTATAGAGCGTCATCTTGCCGCCGACGAGCGGATCGCCGCTCGCCGTATCGCCCGTCAGGCAGAAGGCGGCGAGGGCAGAGAACAGGCCGCAAAGCAGGTAGCCCTTGATGCGGACCGCGACGACCGGAAGCCCCGTCTGATAGGCCGCCTGCTGGTCGTCGCCAACGGCCAGAAGTTCAGTGACGATGCGGGTGCGCGACAACAGAAAGAGCAGGATCGCGAGGGCCGCGAGCACGTAGAAGACGAAGGGCAGGCCGAGCAGCCGTCCGCCATAGGTGCGCCAGAAGATTGTCGGCGCCGGCGTGCCGGCGACGGGCATGACATAGAGCGCCAGCCCGGTGAAGAAGATGCTGGTCGCAAAGGTCGCGACGATCGCCTGCAGCCGAAGGGCCGCAACGACCAGTCCGTTGACCAGCCCGCAGGCAAGACCGATGAGGAGCCCAAGCGTCAGCGCAAGCAGTACCGCGCCTGCGCCGCCGCCCCAGCGCTCCATCAGCACGACGATTGCGACATTGACCAGCGACAGCGTCGCACCGGCGGAAAGGTCGATGTCGCCGGCGGAGACGACATAGGTTTGGGCGATCGCGAGCATGACCAGCGCCATGTAGGTGCTGAGCAGGCCCGCTAGAGAGCGGAAGCTGAGGCTGTTGGGCGAAAAGAGGCCGTTCAGCGCCAGAAGCGCGATGAGGATGACCAGCGCCGGCAGGAACGGGTAACGCTCGAGCCAGGAGCGCAGGCCACCGCTCCTTGGCGTAGAAATGTCTGTGGCGATCGATGTCATCATGCGGCCTCGTATGCAGCCTGGTAGAGATTGTAGCGGGTGCGATCGTCGCCGGTCAGTTCGCGCGTCACCGAGCCGCCGTTGAAGACGAGGATGCGGTTGGCATTACCGAGCAGTTCGGCGTCCTCGGACGAATAGAGCAGGATGCCGAGACCCTCGGCCGCAAGCTGCCGGATGAGTGCAAAGAGATCGGCCTTGGCCTGGAGGTCGATGCCCTTGGTCGGATCGTCGAGCAGCAGCACATCGGGACGATCGATCAGCCAGCGGGCGATGATCACCTTCTGCTGGTTGCCGCCGGAGAGCGAATTGATCGGATGGAAGAGGCTCGCAAACTTGGTGTGCATCGCTTCCAGCGCCGGCATCGCCTTGTCCCGAAGGCTTGAGGGTCGCGCAAGCATCAGCCGGTCGCGCAGATAATGGATCGGCGTGACGTTCTCGATGATCGGACGGCCGCTGATGACGCCGTCGCGACCGCGGTCGCCGGAGACATAGGCGCAGCCGCGGCGGATGGCGTCACGCGGGCTTTTGGCTTCGTAGCGTTGGCCACCGATCGTCACCGCGCCGGATGTGACGGTGCCTGCGCCGAATATCGCCCGCAGCAGCGCCGACTGCCCTTGGCCGTGCAGGCCGCCGAGGCCGAGGATCTCGCCCTTTGCAACCTCGAAGCTGACATCGCGAAAGCCCTTGCCCGCGAGGTTGCGAACCGAGATTGCCGCTTGTGCCCCGATTTCCACCACTGCCGGCGCCGAGGATCGCGCCGCCGGCATGTCGCTGGCGCCGCCGACCATCAGCCGGATGACCGTTGCCGGATCGGTCTCGGAGAGCTTGAGCGTCTCGATGGTTTCGCCATCGCGGATGATCGTGACGCGATCGCCGATCGCGGTGATTTCATCCATGCGGTGGGAGATGAAAATGATGCCGCGCCCCTGCGCCTTCAGATCGCGCAGGATCTCGAAAAAGCGATCGACCTGAGCGCGGTCGAGCGCCGAGGTCGGTTCGTCGAAGATCAGGATCGGCGCTTCGCTCGCGAGCGCCTTCATGATTTCGACCAGTTGCCGCTGGTCGGCGCGCAAGTTGCCGACCAGCGCCTCCGCATGAAAGCCCACGCCGGAGACCTCAGAAAAGAGTGCGATGTAGCGCGCCGCGCGCGCCTTCAGCGCTTGCCGGTCGATGAAGAGGCCTGCCTTCACCGGCAGGGCGGAAAGGCAGATGTTCTCCTCGACCGACCGGTGGCTGGCGAGGCTGAGTTCCTGGTAGAAGATGCCGATGCCGGCGGCGCGCGCGGCCTGCGGCCCGGTGATCGTCACGGCCTTGTCGTTGATCAAGATCTGGCCGCTGTCGGGTCGCACGCTGCCGGCAATGATCTTGCAGAGCGTGCTCTTGCCGGAGCCGTTGGAGCCCATCAGCACATGCACCTCACCGGCGGCGATCTCGAGATCACCGCGGCGTAGCGCCAGCGTTGCGCCGTAAGCCTTGCTCACGCCGTTCAGTCTCAGTTTCGACATCGGCTGTCGTCCACTTGGTTGTTTGCCGCACCATCAGGGATGCCCGTGTCTCGGGACAGGCTCCACTGCGGCGCTCCTTCACGCCGATCGGCCTTGTTCGCCATCGGCGGCAACGGTCGCCGGACGGCTCAAGACAGGAGCCGCCCGACGAAACCGTGCTTACTTGAACAACGCCGTGGCGTCGTCGATCGAAAGCGCGTTGGTGTAGGAGTAGTAGCCCGGCTTGCCGTCGAGCTGCTTGGCAGCGTCGCCAAGGTTCTTCGAGTCGATGAACGGGATCGGCAGATACATGGCGTTCTTGTACTGACCGGCCGTTGCCGGCTCCTTCAGTTCCTTGCCCTGCAGCATCAGCACCGCGACGTTGAGCGCGCTTGCCATGACGCCGGGCGGGTTGACGGTCGCGCCGGAATTCAGCTTGTCCTTGCTCCAGAGATCGATGAAGTCCTTGCGGATTTCGCCGGTCGCGGCGATCTGGCTGGTCTTGCCCGCATCCATGATCGACTTCCAGGCACCCGCCGCCATGCCGTCCTGCACGACGACGCCGTTGATGTCAGGATAGGTCGCAAGGATGTTCTGCATCGCCTGCTGGCCCTGGGCCTGATCCCAGTTGGCGTTGACCTCGTTGACCACCTGCAGATCCGGATAGTCCTTGAAGACACTCTTGTAGCCGGCAACGCGCATCTCGTTGGCCGGGTGGCCGGCAACGCCGTTGATGGCGACCACCTTGCCCTTGCCGCCGAGCGTATCGGCGAGCCACTTGGCGCCGGCCGCACCCCAGGCCGTCTGGTCGATGCCGACATAAGTCGCATCCGGCGAGGAAACCTCGGCGTCCGTCGCGATCACCAGGATGCCGGCTTCCTTCGCCTGGGCGAAGATCGGATCGAAGGCCGTCGGGCTGTTGGGGTTGATGATGATGGCGTTGACGCCCTCGGCGATGAAGTTGCGCACATGCGCGATCTGGCCGGGCACGTCGACATTGGCGCTCTGGACGGAGACTTCGACATCGACGCCCTTCTCCTTCCACTTCGCCGCGGCCTCCTTGGCCTCGTCGATCATCTGCGTGCGCCATTCGCTGCCGACCCAGCCGTTGGACAGGCCGATCTTGAAAGTCTCGGCATTGGCGACAGAAGCGGAAATAGCAATGGTTGCGACAGCGCCAAGCGCTGCGGCGATAAATTTCTTCATCAGATCCTCCCAAATCTTGCGAAAACCATGAAGCCAGAAAATGTAATCGATTTCAATGGGGGTTTTCAGGGAATTTTGTTGGCTCTCGTTTTCCGTCGCCGGGAGGATCAAGGAGATGATGGAGAGCGTGGGCGCAGGCGGAATGGACTTCGGCAAGTCTCTCGCCGAAAGAAGCCAATAGCGCTTGGCTGCCCCTCCCCGCTGTGCGACAGCAAGGGCAGAGGCGTTGACGATTCGTCGTTGCGCCAACTGGAATGAACTGCAGGAATGACGCCATGACACGAAGGCGCTCAGGGATCGATCCCGATGGCCGCCCGAACAGCGGCCCGCCCGTTGCTCAAATCGCAACACTTCGTTGCTCGCCGGCCGGCTAGCCGCAATTTGCCCTCACCGCCTACTCTGAACGCTGGGCAAAGAACAACAACTGGCTCCCAACCAGAGGAGAACATCATGACCGGGAAAACCGGAGCCGCCTCGGGCGCGCTCTATCTCCATATCCTTGTGCTGGCGATCGTCATCGTCTCCGAGCTGATCGGCATTCAGCGCCTGCCGATCGGCATCGGCACCGTCATCTTCCTGCCGATCCTTTACGCCTTCGCGCTCGGCATCGCCTTCAATCCGGCCATTTTCAAGGCGACCGGCAAGTTCCTGTCGCGCGACGCGGTCAAGCTTTCCGGCGCGATGATCACCGTTGCCATCATGCCGTTCATCGCCAAGTTCGGAACGACGGTCGGCCCGCAGATTTCGCAGATCATCGAGGCCGGCCCGGCGCTGGTGCTGCAGGAACTCGGCAATCTCGGCACGATCATGGTCGCCTTCCCGGTCGCAGTGTTTCTTCTCAAGATGGGCCGTGAAGCCGTCGGCGCCACCTATTCGATCGACCGCGAGCCGAACATCGCGCTGATCGCCGACAAATACGGCCTCAACTCGCCGGAAGGTGCCGGCGCCATGGGCGTCTACGCGACCGGCACGCTGATTGGCACCTTCGTCTTCGCCATCATGCCGCCGATCGTGCATGGCCTCGGCATCTTCGACGTGCGCGCGCTCGCCATGTCCTGCGGCGTCGGCTCCGGCTCGATGCTCGCCGCATGTACCGGCGGCCTCGTCGCGGCCGTGCCGGACCAGAAGGACATCATCCTGGCGCTCGCCGCCGCGAGCAACATCCTGACCTACGCCACTGGGCTTTATGTCGGCATGTTCGTCGCGCTGCCTTTGACGGAGTGGCTCTACAACAAGGCTCGCCCGTCCGAGCGTCGCACCGCAGCCTGATCGGGAGAGAGAACCATGACCAACCAGAACACTTCCGCCAACTACGCCGACGATCTCCCGCTGAACCCGGAGGACGAGCGCAAGCTCGACGTCGTCGGCCATGCGGGCCTGCTGATCATCGCCTGTGCCATCGGCCTCGTCGCCAACTGGGTCGGTACCGGCACCTCGCCGCTCACCGCACTGCCGGGCATGGCGACGCTCTATGCCGCCTGCATCGTCGGCCTGGCGCTCGCCCGCTTCGTGCCCTTCTACCTCCCAAGCGTCGCCTGGGTTTCGCTGATCGCGATCCTCATCACCATCCCGGGCGTTCCGGGTGCAGCCTGGGTCAGTGAGCAGGTCGAGCACCTCAACTTCCTTGCACTGGCGACCCCGGCGCTAGCCTATGGCGGCCTGGCTTTGACCGCGAGCGAATTCGCGATCGCCCGCCGCTCCGGCTGGAAGATCGTCATCGTCGCGATCTGCGTGATGGTCGGCACTTATATGGGCTCGGTCGTCGTCGCCGATCTCTTCCTGCGCCTCGGCCAATAACGCAGGCGCGCAATTCCAAGGAGAACTGCGAAGCGGTTTTCCGTCCGGAACTGTGCAAAAAAGGGTCGGCCGCTCTGCGGCCGGCCATCCCTCTAATGACAGGACGCACGCCATGATACGCCACGACATCAGCCCCGAGCGCATCGAGGAAACGATCCGCTGGCGTCATCACCTGCATGCCCATCCCGAGCTTGCCTTCGAGGAACGCCAGACCGCGGCCTTCATCGCCGGCCGGCTTGCCGAATGGGGCATTGCCGTGAAGGACGGTTATGGCGGCACCGGGGTTGTCGGCACGCTCAGGCGTGGCACATCGAACCGATCGATCGCCATTCGCGCCGATATGGACGCCTTGCCGATCGTCGAGACGAGCGGCGCTGCCTACGCCTCGAAGACGACGGGCAAGATGCACGCCTGCGGCCACGACGGCCACGTCGCCATGCTGCTTGCCGCCGCCCGGCAGGCAAGCGAGATGGATTTCGACGGCACCGTGCACTTCATCTTCCAGCCGGCCGAAGAGGCCGAGGGCGGCGCCCGCGTCATGGTCGCCGACGGCCTCTTCCGCGATTTCCCCGCCGATGCCGTTTATGCCCTGCACAACTGGCCGGCGCTCGATGTCGGCACGGTGGTGGCCCGCGACGACGCGATGATGGCCGCCTTCGGCGTCTTCGAGATCACTATCACCGGTCGCGGCGCCCATGGAGCGATGCCGCATGAGGGCGCCGACCCGTTGGTCGCGAGCGCCCAGATCGTCACGGCCTTGCAGACAATTGCCAGCCGCAACGTCTCGCCGCTCGAAGCCGCCGTCGTCTCCGTCACGCAGATCCACGGTGGCGACGCCTGGAACGTGATCCCGGAGAAAGCCGTGATCCGCGGCACCACGCGCTGGTTCGACAAGGCGGTCGGCGATACGCTCGAAAGCCGCATGCGCACGCTCGTCACCGCGCTCGCGGAGGGCCTCGGCTGCAAGGCCGAGCTCGACTATCAGCGCCGCTACCCCGCAACCATCAACGATCCGGCGGCCGCCGCGCTCGCCCGCTCGGTCGCCGCTGCGGACCCTGCCTTGACCGTCGTCGACGCGGCCCCCAGCATGGCGGCGGAAGACTTCGCCTTCATGCTCGACGAACGCCCCGGCTGCTACCTCTGGCTCGGCGCAAGACGCGAGGGCGCTAACCCCGGCCTGCACTCGCCGCACTACGATTTCAACGATGCGATCATCGGCCAGGGCGTAAACCTCTGGACACGCCTGATCGCGACCTCGCTTGGTCGTTGACCGCAAGGGAATTCCGTCGCATCCATGACCACCATGGACGTACTCGACGCGAAAGCGCTCAGGATCTTTATGGCGGTTGCGCGCATCGGCTCGATCCGGGGCGCTGCGGAGCATATGGGGCTGGCGCCATCCGTCGTCAGCCGCCAGATTGCCGACACCGAACGCGACATCGGCCTGTCCCTCTTCGAGCGCACCGCCCGCGGCACGGTTTTGACCGACGCCGGTGAACTGGTGCTCGAACACGGCAAACGGGTGCTCGAGGACAACGGGCTGCTCGCCGAGCAGCTCGACCAGATCCGCGGCGTGCAGCAGACCCGCATCCGCATTCGCTGCGGCGAAGGCTTCATGGCCGATCTGGTGGAGCACGGGCTCTCGTCGTTTTCGAAGGCGCATTCCTATGTGCGCTACATCGTCGAGCTCGGCAGCACCGAAGATGTCGTCGACGCCATCGCCAACAGCGACGCCGACATCGGCATCGCCTACAATCCCCTGACCGAGCCGCGCATTCGGGCGCTGGCGATTGCGCGCCAGCCGCTCTGCGTCATCGTGCAGGCGGGCCATCCGCTGTCCGAGCGCGGCATCCTGAAACTTGCCGATTGCCTCGCCTTCCCCTGCGCCTTGCTCGGGAAGGGCAATGGCGTGACCCAACTGGTGGCGCGCGTGGCGGCCGATGCGGGGCTGGCGCTGGCGCCGTTGCTTGAAACCCATTCGATCGAGGTGCTCAGGCGTTTTGTCGCCGCCGGCCTTGGCGTCACCTTCCTGCCGCGCACGTCCGTCACTGTCGAAATCGCGCGCGGGTCCATGCAGGCGATCGATCTCGCCGATCCGCTGCTGAGCGAGGCGAGTGCGCATCTGATGGTGCGGGCGCACCGCCGCCTGCCGCTGTCGGTCGAAAAGCTCGGCCAGCACCTTGCACAGGAAATGCAGTCCTTCCGCTCCTAGGCAGCTTCCCGGCCCTATGAACCCGCGTGCCGCTGACGCGCGCCTGCCCGTCGCCGTTGGCCCTCCAGACGTTGCCACGCCAGCAACGCATTGTACCAGGCGCGCCGTCTACCCGCTCACCAGCCCGCGTGCCACCTTCTCCGGATCAATCAGATCATACGAGGGTAAGCGGATCATGACGGCGGAACGAACGACAGTGGGCGTGGTGGGACTGGGCGCCATGGGGCTCGGCATGGCGACGACGCTCGCCGGAAAAGGCTTTTCCGTCAATGGCTTCGACCTTTCCGACGCACGCCGCGTGCTCGCCGCCGATGGCGGGGTGACCCCGGTGGCCTCCCTCGCTGAGGTCTTCTTCGACACCGATTTCATCGTCTTCTCGCTGCCGACCGCCAAGGACGTGGCAGCCGTCGTCGAGGCCAATCTCGAGGCGCTGAAGGAGGCCGGTCGGCGGGTCGTCATCATCGACACCTCGACCTCCGAGCCGGATGTCTCGCGTGATCTCGCTGCCGCCCTTGCCGGTCTCGGCCACGGCTTCATCGACGCGCCCGTCTCCGGCGGACCGGCGGGTGCCGCAAACGGCAAGCTGACGATGATGATCGGCGGCAGCGATCAGGATGTCGCCCTTGCCGGTCCGGTCATCGACGCGATGTCGGCCAAGGCCCTGCATGTCGGCCCGAGCGGCGCGGGCAACGTCGCCAAGCTCGTCAACAACCTGCTTGCCGCGGCCCATATGGTTACGACGGGCGAAGGGCTGAAGCTGGCGCTTGCCGCCGGGCTCGATGCCGAAGAGGCGCTGAAAGTGCTCAACGCCGCCTCCGGCAAGTCGATGATCAGCGAAGTGCATTTCCCGACCTGGGTGACGAACGGCCGCTTCGACAGCGGCTTCACCATGGGCCTGATGCGCAAGGACGTGCGGCTTGCCAGCGAGCTTGCGGCGCGCACCGGCGCCGAGCTTCCGCTGGCAAGCGCCGTCGCCAAGCTCTGGGCCGAAAGCCCGCTCGACAACGCCGAAGACTTCACCCGCATGGGCGCCTTCCGCCCCGTGGCCAACGACAACTGAGACCTGAAGGGAACGACGATGAACGACATGACCATGCCCGCCAAGGCCGAGCGCATCCGGGCGCTGTTCCACGGCCTCATCCCCGGCAGCGAGATCGGCAGCTATGTCGACGGCACGCTGGTACCCGGCTCCGGCGACGAACAGGCGCTGACCGATCCGGCGACCGGCGAAATCTTCGCCAACTTCAAGGATGCCGGCGCTGATGTCGTTGACGCGGCGATGCAGGCGGCAGCGCGCGCCCAGCGCGAATGGATTTCGATGACGGCTTCGGCGCGCGGCCGGGTGATGAACGAGATTGCCCGCAAGATCCGCGAGCGCGCCGGCGAGATCGCTGAACTTGAAAGCCGCTCTGCCGGCCGGCCGATCCGTGACATCCGCGGCGAGGCGCTGCGCGTCGCCGAGATGTTCGAATACTACGCCGGCTGGTGCGACAAGCTGCACGGCGAGGTGATCCCGGTTCCGACCTCGCACCTAAACTATACCCGCAACGAGCCGGTCGGAGTCGTCGCCCAGATCACCCCCTGGAACGCACCGCTCTTTACCGGCGGCTGGCAGATTGCGCCCGCGATCTGCGCGGGCAACGGCGTCGTCATCAAGCCGTCGGAACTGACGCCGCTGAGCACCCTCGTGCTCGGTGCGCTCTGCGAGGCGGGCGGTGCGCCGCGCGGCCTCGTCAACGTCATCGCCGGGCAAGGCGTGACAGCCGGCCAGGCGATGGTCGCCCATCCGAAAACGGCACTCGTCGTCTTCGTCGGCTCGGCGCTTGCCGGTTCGGCCATTGCGGCAGCGGCTGCGAAGAACGTCGTGCCCTGTATCCTCGAACTCGGCGGCAAGTCCGGCAACATCGTCTTTGCCGATGCCGATATCGACCGCGCCATCGTCGGCGCCCAATCGGCGATCTTCTCTGGCGCCGGCCAGAGCTGCGTTGCCGGCTCGCGCCTGCTCGTGCATCGCTCGGTGCACCAGCAGTTCGTCGAGCGTTATGCCGAGGCTGCCGCCCGCATCCCCGTTGGCGATCCCTACCTGGATACGACGCAGATCGGTCCGATCAACAACGCCCGCCAATGGGCAAAGATCGAGGAAATGGTCAAGCAGGGCGTGGCCGAAGGTGCGACGCTTGCAACCGGCGGCGCCAAGCCGGCTGCCCTTCAGTCCTCCGGCGGCTTCTATTTCGCGCCGACCATTCTCGACAACGTCAAGCCGGACATGACGATCGCCCGCGAAGAGGTCTTCGGCCCGGTCGTCGGTGTTACCGTCTTCGACGACGAGGAAGAGGCGGTGACCCTCGCCAACGACAACCCCTACGGCCTTGCCGGTGCTGTGTGGACCCGTGATGTCGGCCGCGCCCACCGGGTCGCGTCGAAAGTGCGGGCCGGCACCTTCTGGATCAACGGCTACAAGACGATCAGCGTCATGTCGCCCTTCGGCGGCTTCGGCCGCTCGGGCTACGGCCGCTCCTCCGGCCGCGACGCGCTGATGGCCTACACCCAGACGAAGAGTGTCTGGGTCGAGACGGCAGAGAACCCGGCCGTCGTCTTCGGCTATTCGCCGGAAGCCTGATCTAGACATCTCCTGAAACGAGAAACGGCCGGCGAATGCCGGCCGTTTCTTTATGTGACTGAATTCCGCTGGCTCAGAATTCGAACGCGGTCGAGACCATGAAGGTGCGCGGGGCGCCGGCGGCAAGGAAGCCACGGGCTGACGAGGCCCAGTAGTTCTCGTCGAACACGTTCTGGACGGTCGCGCGGATTTCCACCGGCTTGCCGTTTTCGCGCTCGAAGGAATAGCGTGCGCCGAGATCGACTCGTGTCCAGTCCGAAACCTTCTGCGTGTTCCGCTGGTCGTAGTAGGTGCTGCCGGTATAGACGAGGCGGCCCGTCAGCGTCAGGTCCTCGACCCAGGGCGTGTCGTATTCGCCGTAGAGGCTGACGGCCACATCCGGAACGCCGGGAACGCGCTTGCCATCGAACCGCTCGCCTGTCCGCGAGTTTTCTGCCTTATCGAGCTTAGCGTCCATGAACGTGACCCCGCCGAGCAGGCGAACACCGTCAACCGGTTCGCCGTAGGCCGAGAGCTCGAGACCACGGTTGACCTGCAGGCCGTCGACGGCGAAAACGCCGCCGGTCGTCAGACCGTTGGGCTGTCTGATCTCGAACAGCGCTGCGCCCAACATCACCTCGCCGAGATCGTACTTGAAGCCGATTTCCTTCTGCTTGTTCACGACGGGAGCGAAGACCTCGTTGTTGTTCGTGGCAGTCGAAGGCGGCGTCGGGGCTTCGGTCAGCGCTTCCACGTAGTTGGCGTAGACCGAAAAACTGTCGGTGACGTTGACAAGTGCGGCCACGGCGGGGCTGAACCGCGAGTCCTCGTAGAAATAGGTCTGCTGACCCAGCGGGATTGGCCCCGGACGCGTATTGAAGCCGCGCACGCGCATTTCCTGATAGCGCCCGCCGACCGTCAGCTGGAACCGGTCGTCGGCAAACGACAGCGTATCGGAGATCGCGACGCTGGTTGCGAGCAGATCCGAGAACTGGTGCAGGTCGTTCGAGCGCGGCAGCCCGCCCGTGTCCACCCAATCGCTCGGCACATAGACCGGCTTGTAGATGTTGGTCATGTAGCTTCTAAAGCCGAGCCTGCCGGGATGGAAATAACCGCGGTTGTTCTCGTTGAGCGCTCGGCTCACAGAAACGCTGAGCTGATGACCGACGGGTCCGGTATCGAACTCCGAGCGAAGACCAACCTCACCCGAGACCCCCTGGATCTCCTGTGGATTGTAGCCGAACTCGGCCAGCGCATCGCCATTGGGATTTTGAATGGTGTAGGACGTGCTCAGGAAGTCCTCACGGTAGCGGCTGATGCCGCCGGCGGCGTAAACAGTGGTGTTCTCGAGCACGTCGAACTCGACGCGGCTAGCGACCATATTGTGTTCGCTGTCATGGTATTCGAACGGGTTGGACGTGTTGATCCGGCCGTCCGGCGCTTCCGGGATCTTGATGCCCGGCGCTGCCGCGTTGAACAGCGAGGCCGGCGCATTGATGTTCTGCTTGGAGTGGTTGATGTCGAGCGAGGCGCGTACCCGTTCGCCGCGATAGTCGAGGCCGAGCGACAGCACGCCGATCTCATTCTCGTTGTGATCAAGCGCCGTGTCGCCACCGCGATAGGATCCGTTGAAACGGACGCCCCATTCGCCCTCGGGTCCGAAACGGCGACCGACATCGAGGTGCGACCACAGTTGCGAGTCCGACATATAGGTCGTCGTCAGCCGCGTCAGCGGCTCGTCCGCGGCGCGCTTGGGCACCAGATTGATGGTGCCGCCGACGCGGCCGACGCCGCCGTTGACCAGGGTGCTCGGGCCCTTCAGGACCTCGACCCGCTCGATGCCCTCAAGCGGGCTGCGGCGCGGATTGGTGATATAGAACAGGCCGTCGTAAGCCGTATCCAGGTTGGTGACTGAGAAGCCGCGGATGAAGAAGGAGTCGCGCTCGCTGAATGCCGGCGCATCCATGCGCACGGACGGATCGTTGAGCGTGACGTCGGCGATAGACCGGGCCTGCTGATCGCGGATCAGCTTGTCTGTGTAGCTGGTGATACTGAACGGCGTTTCCTTGACAGGACGGTTACCGAGCGCGCCGAGCCGTGCGCCGGTCGCCATCTGACCGCCGGCATAGGGAGCCGAAGGCTGGCCGATGGTGCCGGTCTCAGGCGGCTGGCCGCCCGTTTGCCCGACGGCCACGATGGGGGCCAGTTGCGTCGCGCCGCCCGAACTGCGTTCAGCCTGGGCCGGGCTTTCGACCCGGTTGGTCTTGCGCGCCTCCTGCGCCGACGCCGCTACGGCGGACATCGCCAGCAGCGACACACCCACCAGAGCGACTTTGCCTCGCCGACGCGAAACCGAATTGAACCTGCCCCTTGCCATTCTCTTACCCCTGTAACTTCGATTAAGGTGAATTCCGTATCCGCCACTGTGGCCGGCCGAACCCAGCCGCCGCTCAGAACGCGACGCACGCGCCTTGCCCGTTGAACAACGGTGCAGGACGAGCCCAGACATTGCGTTCAGTTGCGGCTATTTCGACCGACAGACGGGTCTCGTGCGCAGCAGCTCGCTTCGGCAAAGCGGGTGCGTGACCGGCCCTTCGGTCACTGCGCGTGCGGTTACGCCGATGCAGGCCCGCAGCCAGACAAAGTGTCGGCGATCGCGGGGCGTCCCATGGTTGGGAACAGTCTCAAAACTGGGCGACATTGCGAACATCGGCATTGAAACATCAACTATAACAACGGCATAAAACTTGAATTTCCAAGTCAAGTCTGTGCACGTATAGTCGGATTCGGCCGGGCGTCCACGCTTTTTGTGCGTGAATTCAGCGGTTAACGGTAAACCGGACATTGCCTGCCAGATGCGGAAAGACGGGTAATCGGGCCTGGCGGGGTCCGTTATCTCACGCCGGACACGGCACAGCCCACTCCAACGCCGGCCGGCCGATCGGAAGCCGGGTCATCCGAAGATCGGGGGGGATGCCCTTATCGAGCGACGCCCATATCCGCCCAAGGGCCGCTCAGTCCGCCGGAGCGGCTCGCTCGCCTGTCAGGCGCGGAAGCGATCGAAAGCGGTCAAGCGCTTGATCGGCGGATCGGCTTCCTTCCAGCGGTAGATCTCCGAGCGGAGGTAGCCGAGTTCGTCTTCAAGTGCGGTTTCGGCGACTTCGACCCACCAGGATTTCGGACGGCCGTCGCTTCCGTCAGACCAGCGGTAGCCGCGAGCTTTCAGGTGATCCTTCATGTCGAAGGGGCTGTTTTCCGCAAAAATGCGGACGCGCGATCGCTGGCTCGCCTCGTAGAGTTCGGCAAAGGGCGTGCTGCCGGAGCCGCCATCCTTGGCAAGGACTTCGAGCAGAGCGAAACAGTCGTCGACCGCCCGGTGGCCGTCGTGGAAGTAACCGGCCTGCCCGATCAGATAGCCGAGCTTGGTGCCTTCGAAGCCGCGGGAAGACCAATCGATCTCGGAGACGGAACAGGCCCATGCCTTTCCTGCAAAAACGGGCGAGAAGGCCTCACAGAAGGGCCGGTCGAAGCCGGCATTGTGGGCGATGACAAGGTCCGCTTTTTCCATCAGCACCCGAACCTCATCGAGGTCGATCGACTTTCCTGCGACCATCTCGTTGGTGATCCCGGTCAGGCGGGTGATTTCCGCGGGGATCGGGTTGGCCGGCTGGCGCAAGCCGCCGAAAACGCCAGTCACATCGCCGAGGTTCCCCTTCTCATCGAAGGTAAAGGCGACCAGCCCGATCTCGATGATCTCATCCTTGCGATGGTTGAGCCCTGTGGTTTCGGTATCGAGAATGACGCCATGCAGTGGAAAGCCGGGGCGAGCGACGGGCACCACAGCGCGCGGCACAAGCCGCTGCAACAGGCGGTAACGACCCGTCGCCTGAAGGTGACGGACCATATCGTCCTCGGTCAGCGATGCCCGCTTGACCGCCGGTCCACCGCCCGCCTTTTTGGAAGTTGCCTCGTCCGAAACAAAGAGGTCGAACTGCTGCGTCATTCGGTTGTCCCGCAAGTTAACGACTCACACGTCTGTGTTCCAGAATAGCGGCTAACAGGCATGCTTCCCAGCAAATGGGGAAGAATGATGGGGACGACCGCTTGCGCAAAGCCCGAGGGCCGGCAGGGCTAATCACAAAAACGGTGCCTGCCCGAGCCGACACGGCGCGCCAGATGGGGAGAATCGCCCCTTGAAAAGCCTTCGGCGGCATCTGCCGCCCTGTCCTCGCAAACGCAGAACAGGAACGGCAGTGCCGCAGCGGACATCGCTGAAAGATGAATATCCCAGGCAAAATCACTAGATCTGCACGTGTGTGGCAAGAAGGTTACAGCCACACATATGTGAACCAGTAATAGATAATACTTATCACTTGCTGAGCTCTGTTGGTGGCAACGGAGCGACGGCAATCGGGGGACAATCCAGACGAAGGAAGCGTGTGACGAAGGCCTTGCCTTCTCGCCACGCACGCTTGCGTTTGGCATTCGTGGTGGGGCACTTTTTCGATGACGTATTCCTGTCGTGACTCTGGACGAGAAATCGTTGCAACACGAAATTCTTCTCCCGTCGCGCTCTCCGTGGCCCGCCCCATGCGCCCGGCAGGTCTGCCCCGTTGGAGTAAGGCGGTCGCCACGTGGTTTGCGACGTTCCTAGTTGCGCTGCTGATGGCCGGCAACGCCTACGCCCTCTCAAATGCTTGCAACGAAATCAACGCCAATTGGTCGAATATTTCGCGCGGCGTACCAAGCGCATGGTTCGACGGCTTCTATGGGTCGTTCGAGCAGGGGGAAGAACTCTCCTATACAGCCACTACCACCAACAGCAGTGCTTTGGAAAAGAGTGGCGGCTATGCCGGAGCCTCGTTTGGGGTTTCGAAAGGCGGCGGCTACGACATAACGGTCGTTGAGCACACGATCGGCACGACCGAGCCGAACGATTTCACGCGATCCGGCACCATCGCGCTTGACCCGGGGCAGACATATTGGATCTACGTCATGGGTGGCGCCGAAGGTGGCGTCGCGACGGCTACGGTTACGTGCCGCTCGACGCTGTTGCCGCCCACCGTCACGTCGATCTCGCCGGCAACCGGTCTGACATTGGACACGACCGCCATCACAATCCGCGGCACCGATTTTACCGGTACGACAGGCGTCACTTTCGGCGGAACCGCAGCCACGTCCGTCGTCGTCGTCAGCGCCACGCAGATAACCGCCGTCGCGCCGGCGCATGCGGCCGGCGCCGTCGATGTCGTCGTCACCAACCCAGCCGGGACGGGGACACTTCCGGGAGGTTTCACCTATAACGCGCCATCGATCGACGCGACGCTCAGCCTCCTCTCTCCGAGCACGGGGACGCTCTCGCCTTCGTTCGCGCCAACAACGACGAACTATTCCATGAATGTTCCAAACAGCGTCTCGTCGCTGTCACTGACCTCAACGACCGCAGACAGCGGAGCGACCGTCTCCATCAACGGCACTCCGGTCGCAAGCGGCTCGCCTTCGCCCGCCATCGGCCTGGCCATGGGAATGAACTCCATCTTCGTGACCGTTACAGCGCAGGATCGATCCACTCAGAAGACCTATTCGCTTGTCGTCACGCGCGGCGCACCGTTGTCCCTCGCCCCGCCAGCCGGCACTTTGGCCCAGGGCACCGTCGGGGCGGCCTACGACCTGGATTTCGTCGCCTCCGGAGGAATGGCGCCCCGGACCTATTCCGTCACGGCAGGCGCACTTCCAACCGGATTGACCCTCTCATCGGCCGGTGCGCTCTCGGGTACACCGACGGCGGCCAATACCTACAACTTTTCGATCACGGCCACGGACGGCCATAACGATACCATCACGGCGGCGTACACCCTTGAAATAGTGGCGCCGACGATTGCGCTTTCGCCTGCGACCTTGCCTGCAGCAACGGTCGCCACCGCCTATAGCCAGACGATCACCGCAACGGGCGGGTCCGGCCCCTACAGCTACACGCTGCAATCTGGCTCACTTCCGGCGGGAATGACCTTGGCGAGCAACGGGACATTGTCCGGCACGCCGACGGCTGGAGGAAGTTTCGCGTTCACGGTCGTGGCCACCGACGCGTTCGGCAGCACCGGCGCCCGGGCCTACACCCTCACCGTCAACGCTCCGACGATCGCCATATCTCCGGCAAGCCTGCCAGGCGGCAATATCGGCGCGGCCTACAGCCAGACCATTCTGGCCAGCGGTGGAACAGCGCCGTATAGCTTTAACGTCAAGGTTGGCGCATTGCCGACGGGGGTGACGCTTGCCACAGACGGCACCTTGTCCGGCACTCCAACGGCGATCGGCACTTCCAACGTCACCATTGAGGTCACTGACAGTTCCACCGGCGCCGGCCCCTATACCAGCACCCGGACTTACACACTGTTGATCGGGGCACCGGCGATCACGCTCTCGCCTGCGACCTTGCCAGCCATATCGATCGGTGCTGCCTACAATCAGGCGATCGTGGCGACCGGCGGAACCGGACCCTACAGCTATACGATGTCTTCAGGCACAGCCCCGCCGGGGATCACTTTGTCGGGCGACGGAACATTGTCCGGGACGGCAACAGGCAGCGGAAGCTTCTCGTTCACCGTCAAGGCGACCGACGCTCTCGGCAGCATCGGCACGCAGGCCTACACGGTCACGGTTGGCGCACCGACGATCACCTTTTCAACGGCAAGCCTTGCCGCCGGTGAAATAGGTGTCGCCTACAATCAGCCGGTGACGGCAACCGGCGGAACAGCACCGTACACCTTTTCCATCGTGTCAGGCACGTTGCCGGCCGGCATCACCCTGGCCGCAGACAGTACCCTTTCCGGCACGCCGACAGCGAGCGGAACCTTCAACGTTACAATTCGCGCCACCGACACCTCCAGCGGAACCGGCGCGCCCTTTTTCGCCGATAAAGCCTATACACTGGTGATTGGCACGCCCACGATCACACTCTCGCCTGCGACACTGCCTTCCGCGTCGACAGGCACCGCCTATAGCCAAACGTTGATCGCTAGCGGCGGCGTCAGCCCTTACGGATTTTCCGTCAACTCAGGCGCGTTGCCCGCAGGCCTCAACCTTGCCGCCGACGGGACGCTCTCCGGCACGCCGGCTGCGAGCGGGAACGCCACGTTCGACATCCAGGCAACCGACGCCCTCGGCAGAACCGGGGCGCAGAGCTACACATTGGCCGTCAACGCCCCGACGATCACGGTAGCGCCTTCGGGCCTCGCCGCAGGAACGGTCGGCACAGCCTACAGCCAAACGATCTCTGCCAGCGGCGGTGCAGCACCCTATTCCTATTCGGTGACCGCAGGCACACTTCCGGCAGGCCTCAGCATCGCGGCCGACGGCGCCTTGTCCGGAACGCCGACTGCTGCCGGCAGCTCCAACTTCACCGTCACTGCCACGGATGCATTTGGCACACGCGGCGCGTCGACATATTCCCTGACAATCAAGGCTGCACCGCTGGCTCTGTCGTTCGTACCGGCCGCCGGGACCTTGCCGGCAGCCATGGCCGGCGAGAACTACAGCGTCGGCATAGTGGCGAACGGAGGTGTTGGCGCACTGCTCTACGACGTCAGCGGCGGCAGCCTGCCCAAGGGAATGATCCTGAACGTCACCACCGGTGCGCTGACAGGGCCGCTCGACGCAGACGCGACAATCGGTGAACACCGGTTCACGATCAGGGCGACGGACACGGCCGGCAACAGCGGTACGGCGTCATATTCCATCACGGTCGAGGCGCGCGAGGTGACAGCGCCCGACAGGACAGTCACCGTTCCCCCCGGCTCTTCGCCGCCGAATGTCTACCTGAATGCTGGCGCGACGGGCGGCCCCTTCACCTCGGCCGCCGTCGCGTTCGTCCAGCCGCCGAACGCGGGAAGGGCTGAGATCATCGAAGGTGAACTTGCCGCTGCGGGCAGCTTCACGCCCGTTGGATACTATCTGAAGTTCACTCCGAACCCTGCCTTCTCAGGTACCGCCGTTGTCGGTTACCGACTGTCGAGCGCCAGTGGCGCGTCGAACGTCGCCAGCGTTTCCTATCGCATCGGTTTTGATCCTCTGCATGTCGCGGATGAAGTCGACCGTCTCGTCCGTGGTTTTGTCGAAACCCGACAGAACCTCATCTCCTCCACGCTGAAGGTGCCCGGTCTGCTCGATCGGCGGAGAAATGCGACGAGCAGCGATCCCGTCACGACCCGCGTTTCGCCGTCAGCCGACGGCATTACGCTTGGTTTTGCCACCAGCATTTCGCAGATCGAGGCGGCCCGCAAGACCGCCGAAGGCGCCGAAACGCAAGCCGATCCCATGCTCACGCCCTTCGACGTCTGGATCGATGGCACGTTCCTGATGCACAAACGCGATCAGAACGACGGTCGGTGGGGCAATTTCGGAATGTTTTCGGCGGGTGCCGACTACCTCATCAACGAAAAGGCCCTGGTCGGTCTATCCTTCCATTTCGACCGTATGAGCGACCCGACGGAAGAGGATGCCGAACTGACTGGCAACGGCTGGCTCGCCGGTCCCTACGCCTCGTTCGAGATCGGCAAGGGCGTGTTCCTCGACACGAGCCTGCTCTATGGCGGCTCTTGGAACGACATCGACACGGCGTTCTTCGACGGCTCGTTCGACACGACCCGCTGGCTGTGGGACACCAAGCTGCAGGGACAATGGCTGATCGATGAGGAAACGATCCTGACGCCAAAACTCAGAGCGGTCTTCTTCAACGAAAAGGTCGATGACTACAGCGTCTCGAACGGCGCCGGCGGGACCGTATCCCTCGACGGTTTTACCGAGCAGCAATGGCGGTTCAGCGCCGGAGCGGAAATCGAGCGCAGCTACGAGCTTGAAAACGGCTTGACGCTAACGCCACGAATGGGCGCCAGTGTCGGCTTTGCTGCACTCGACAACAGTGGCGCTTTCGGCACGCTGTCGGCCGGCGTCGATCTGTCCAACGACATCAACTGGAATCTGGACGCCGCTCTGCTTTTCAACATCGAAGAAGATGGCGAACAGGCCGCTGGCGGCAGAGTGGGGATTAGCGTGCGCTTCTAGTGGCGCCTTCGAAGGAAAGCGGCCTGCGACGACCGCCGGCCGAACACTCACGCGCAGGCTTCCTGGAAAAACGAAAACGATCGGGGCACTTTGCCGCCGCTCCGATCGCAAATTTGTTTGGTACTTGGACTACGTCCGGCTCTAGGCCGCGCGGCTCCAGCTTTCGCGTGCCGTAGCACCTTCCAGCTTGAACTTCGCCAACATCGTGCGCAGCTGACGGCTTTCTTCGGCGAGCGTGCCGCTGGCCGCCGTGGTCTCTTCGACCATCGCCGCGTTCTGCTGGGTCATCTGGTCCATGTGGTTGACCGAAGTGTTGATCTCCTGCAGCGCGGTCGCCTGCTCACGGGCGGCAGTTGCGATCGTGTTGACGTGGCCGCTGACATTGTTGACCAGCGTCTCGATCTCCAGCAGCGCTTCGCCGGTGGAGCGCACCAGCGAAACGCCGGTTTCGACTTCCGATGCCGAGCTGTGGATCAGCGTCTTGATTTCCTTGGCGGCGTTGGCCGAGCGTTGCGCCAACTCGCGCACTTCCTGGGCGACGACGGCAAAACCGCGGCCGGCCTCGCCCGCGCGTGCCGCTTCGACGCCGGCATTGAGCGCCAGCAGGTTCGTCTGGAAGGCGATCTCGTCGATGACCGAGATGATCTGGTTGATGCGGTTCGACGAATCCTCGATGCGCCCCATGGCATCGACCGCGCTGCGCACGATCGCGCCGGAGCGGCCGGCACTTTCCTTGGTGGCGCGTACCATCTCATGCGCCTCGTTCGCACGCTCCGACGCGGTGCGCACGGTCGAGGTGATCTCGTCGAGCGCGGCAGCGGTTTCTTCAAGCGCAGCCGCCTGCTGTTCCGTGCGCTTCGACAGATCATTGGCAGCCGAGCTCAGTTCGGCGGAGTTGTCGTTGATGGTGCTTGCGGCGCTGCGCACGTTCTGCATGGTCGAGCGCAGAGTCACCATCGTCTGATTGACGTTCACCTGCAGCTCGGCAAAGGCGCCGTGGAATTCGCCGCGCATGGTCTGCGTCAGGTCGGCATCGGCAAGGGCTGCAATGACGCGGCGAACTTCGTTGACCGTCTGGTCGACGCTCGACACCAGCTCGTTGACGCTCGAGGCAAAGCGGTTGAGGTCGTCGTTTTCGTAGTCCTTGTTGATGCGGCCGGTGAAATCGCCGGCAACGGCCGAAGCGACGACGACGCTGATATTGGACTGCAGGTCGCTGCTGCGGGCATGGAGGGCCGCTTCCTGCGCCTTCATTGCACGCATGGCGATGCCGTTCTTGCGGAAGACTTCAACGGCACGAGCCATCTCGCCGATCTCGTCCTGGCGGGAAACGTCCGTCGCATCTCCATCGAGTTTGCCGTCGGCAAGTTCGCTCATGGTTGAGGTCAGGTCACGGACAGGCATGACGATACCGCGGCGGGCAACGACGAGGCTGACGCCGACGCCGAAGAGAACGCAAAGCGCCGCAGCGGCGGCAAGGATCGTCATGGCCACGGACGAGGAGTTAAGCGCCTCTTCACGGGCAGCCGCCAGCGCATCGCCGGAATAGGTGCTGTAGGTCTTGACCGTTGCCGTCACTGTTTTTTGCGCTTCGAGCGCCTTGTCGAGTGCGGCCTTGACAGCGCCGGCATCGCCGCCCTTTTCGGCGGCAACGGCGACCATGGCGCGGATCTCGTCGAAGTAGCTGTTCAGCGTCAGGCGAACATCGTTCAACAGCTTGTCTTCGGCATCGTCGGCGACGGCCTCGATCTTGGTCAAGCGACCGAGCATTTCTTCGGCACGCTTCTCGGTTTCCGCGCCAAAGTCGGCGGCGTTTTCAGGCGCTGCGGCGAGCTGATAGGTCATGCGGCTGATGGCGATGATATCGACGCGCAGGTCCATCGCCTCGCGCGCTGCTTCTTCACGCGCGCCGACATCGACGATCGTCGCACCGAGCGAGGAAAGACCACGCGCTCCGGCGAGCGCAATCAGGATGGAGGATATGCCCATGACCACGACCACGAGGCCGACCTTGGTCAAAATCGAAAGGTTCTTGAACGCCACTGACGTGACTCCTGTGATGTCGCGATCGCGCAATTGGGGAGGACATGGTCAGCCATACCGGCGGGAGGAAGACCGGCTGTTAGCGGCACCTTGGGAGGAGGAACGGCGCGCGCACTGACCATAAGTACCTAGTAATTTTGAATTTAAATTCAGGTTAAAAAAGCGATCGCGTCTTTTCGCAGTTACAGCAAAAGAAAGTGCGCATATCCCAGAACGAAAAACGGGCGGACGATCGCTCGCCCGCCCGCAGACCACCGCAGCAGTCTTGGGAGATTTCAGTCTTTTCGGCTTATGACCGGCCGTAGCCGCCGCCGGTCGGCGTCACCACGGTAAAGGCTTCGCCCGCCTCGAGCACCGTGTGGGCACAGCCCGACAGCTCCTCCGTCCGGCCGTCATTGCGGCGAACGATGTTGCGGCCGAGTTCACCCGGGCTGCCGCCCTTGATGCCGAAGGGCGCGACACGGCGATGTCCGGAGAGGATCGCGAAATCGAGCGTTTCGCGCGCCCGGATCGTGCGCTTCGTGCCGTTGCCGGCGTGCCACTGGCCACGACCGCCGGAGCCGAGGCGAATGTGGAAGTCTTCGAGCACCACCGGGAAGCGGGTTTCGAGGATTTCCGGGTCGGTGAGGCGCGAGTTGGTCATGTGCGTGTGAACCGCATCGGCACCGTTATAGCCGGGACCGGCGGGAGCGCCGGAGCAGATCGTCTCGTAATACTGATAGTTGTCGTTACCGAAGGTCAGATTGTTCATCGTCCCTTGCGCGCCCGCCTGGCTCTGGACCGCACCGAACAGGCAGTTGGTGACGGCCTGGCTGACCTCGACATTGCCGGCGACGACGGCGGCCGGATAGCGCGGCGTCAGCATCGTGCCCTCGGGGATGACGATGTGGATCGGACGCAGGCAACCGGCATTCATTGGAATGTCGGCCTCCACCAGCACGCGGAAGACATAGAGAACCGCCGCGCGGGTGACAGGCGCCGGCGCATTGAAGTTGTCGCCGCGCTGCTCGGACGTGCCGGTGAAATCGACCGTCGCCTCGCGCTTGTCGCGGTCGACGGTGATCTTGACGACGATGCTGCAGCCCTGGTCCATCTCGTAGGAGAACTCGCCGTCCGGCAACTGGTCGAGCACGCGACGCACGCTCTCGGCGGCATTGTCCTGGACGTGGCCCATATAGGCCTCGACCACATCCTCGCCGAACTGGGCGATCATCTTCTTCAGTTCGGCGACGCCCTTTTCGTTGGCCGCAACTTGCGCCTTCAGATCGTTGACGTTCTGCAGGATGTTGCGCACCGGATAACGCGCACCGTTCAGAAGCGTTTCGAGCTCCGCTTCGCAGAAGCGGCCGGCATCGATGAGCTTGAAGTTGTCGATATAGACGCCTTCCTCCTCGATATTGGTGGCAAGCGGCGACATCGAGCCCGGCGAAATGCCGCCGATATCGGCATGGTGGCCGCGGCTGGCGACCCAGAAGCGGATCTCTCGTCCGGCATCGTCGAAGACCGGCGTGCAGACGGTGAGGTCAGGCAGGTGCGTACCGCCGTTATAGGGCGCGTTGATCAGGAACACGTCGCCCGGATGGATGACCGAGTTTTCGCGGATCGCGGTCGCGACCGAGGCGTCCATGGAGCCGAGATGCACCGGCATGTGCGGGGCATTGGCGACCAGATTGCCGCGGTTGTCGAAGACGGCGCAGGAGAAATCGAGCCGCTCCTTGATGTTGACCGAATAGGCCGTGTTCTGCAGCGTCACGCCCATCTGCTCGGCGATCGACATGAACAGGTTGTTGAAGATCTCCAGCATGACCGGATCGGCATGGGTGCCGATCGCGCTTTGCTGCTGCAGCACCTTAACGCGGCGAAGCACGATATGGTCCTTGGCGGTCAGTTCCGCCTGCCAGCCGTCTTCGACGACGACGGTCTGGTTCGGTTCGATGATGATCGCCGGGCCGTCGAGCCGCTGGCCGGGGCTCAGTTCGGCGCGCAGGACGACCGGCGCGTCGTGGAGCTGGCCTTGCGAATAGAAGCGGGTGCGGCGTGAAACGTCGGGCATGCCCGTGGTGACGGACGCGCCTTCGCGTTCCATCTGGGCAGCACCGCCGCCGACCGTCTCGACTTCGACGGCGTCGATCACCAACGCCTTATTGTCGGCAACGAAGCCGAAGCGGCGCTTGTGCAGCTCTTCGAACTCGGCGCGCAGGCGGGCGATGTCGTCATGGGCGGGGTAGGTTGCGTCGACCGCAAGCACCGTGTCGGTGCCGGCATAGCGGATATGGGCACGCAGATGGGTGCGGATTTCGTCGCGAGCGATCCCCTGTGCTTCCAGTTCGCCGCGGCATTCGACCTCCAGTTCGGCGCCAAGCGTGCTGAGGGCTGCCGGCGCCTGGTCGTCGAGCGCGACGCCGAGCGCCTTCTGGCGGGTCGAGCGGATATCGGCGAGCCCCATGCCATAGGCCGAAAGCAGGCCGGACATCGGGTGTACGAGAATGCTCTTCATGCCGAGCTGATCGGCAACGAGGCACGCATGCTGGCCGCCCGCGCCGCCGAAGCAGCTGAGCGCATAGCGCGTGACGTCATAGCCGCGCTGCACGGAAATCTTCTTGATCGCCTCGACCATGTTGGCAACGGCAATGCGGATGAAACCGTCGGCCACGTCCTCGGGGCTGCGTCCATCGCCGATCTCGGTTGCCATGGCGGCAAAGCGGCCACGCACGGTCTCGACATCGAGACGCTCGTCCTGGTTCGGGCCGAAGAGCGCCGGGAAGAAGTCCGGCATCAGCTTGCCGAGCATGACATTGGCATCGGTAACCGCGAGCGGGCCGCCGTTGCGGTAGCAGGCGGGGCCAGGGTTGGCGCCGGCGGAGTCCGGGCCGACACGGAAGCGCTCGCCGTCGAAATGCAGGATCGAGCCGCCGCCGGCGGCAACCGTGTGGATCAGCATCATCGGCGCGCGTACGCGCACGCCGGCAACCTCGGTCTCGAACGCGCGCTCATATTCGCCGTCGAAATGGGCGACGTCGGTCGAGGTGCCGCCCATGTCGAAGCCGATGACGCGATCAAAGCCCGCGGCTTCACCGGTCTTGGCGAGGCCGACGACACCGCCGGCGGGGCCGGAGAGAATGGCGTCCTTGCCCTGGAACATCTCCGCTGCCGTCAGGCCGCCGGATGACATCATGAACATGACGCGCGCGCCGGTGCGGGCAATATCGAGTTCGCCGGAGACCTGGGCAACGTAGCGGCGCAGAACCGGGGAGAGATAGGCATCGATGACGGTGGTGTCGCCGCGGCCGACATATTTGATCAGCGGCGAGACTTCATGGCTGACGGAGACCTGTTCGAAGCCGAGCTCACGGGCGATGCGGGCAACGGCCGCCTCATGCTCCGGGTATTTGTAGGCATGCATGAAGACGATGGCGACGGCTTTGTAGCCCTTGCCCTTGAGATCTTCGAGGGCAACGCGCGCCTTTGCCTCGTCGAGCGGCTGCTCGACGATACCGTCGGCCAGCACACGCTCGTCAAGCTCAACGATAT
This sequence comes from Ensifer sp. ENS09, assembly GCF_014852425.1. NCBI lineage: Bacteria > Pseudomonadati > Pseudomonadota > Alphaproteobacteria > Hyphomicrobiales > Rhizobiaceae > Ensifer > Ensifer sp. ENS09. The sequence goes on along the minus strand of NZ_JACVBP010000005.1, from coordinate 207,587 downwards.
CCTGGTAGAGCGCTTCCGGCTTGATGATTTCGGTCGCGAAGATCTTCTTTCGCTCCTGATAGCCGATCTTCAGCGCGTCGCGGAAACCCTTGGTCGTCACCAGCGCCAAGGGTTCGCCCTTGCGCTCGAGCAGCGCATTGGTGGCAACCGTCGTGCCCATGCGCACTTCGCCGATGAGACCGGTCGGGATCGGCGCACCGGTCGCAAGGCCGAGATGCAGGCGAATGCCCTGCACGGCCGCGTCGCGGTAGGCCTCGGGATTTTCCGAAAGCACCTTGCGCGCATGCAGGTTCCCGTGCGGATCGCGGCCGATGACATCGGTGAAGGTGCCGCCGCGGTCGATCCAGAAGTCCCAGCTGCCGGTTTCGCGTGCGCTCATTGTCCATCCCTCTCATTCGCGAGCCGCATCATTGTGCAAGCCCGGAAATTCATCAAAGCAGTTCGTTGACAAAATGTCGATAAAATGATGACATAAAATCGTCAAGATGAGGAAGAGCTGAATGACGAAGAAGTCGGAGGATAGCTTCGAAGGACGGGAATGGGCCGAAAATGCCCTGCCCGAACATCTAAAGCCGGTTGCGGCCATCGGCCCGATCGTTTCCTCCGCGCACCTGGCTGAAGGCGGCTCTCCCGGCCTCTCCGAGGTCGAATACGGGTTGATTCTCGCGTCGCATGCCTTTCACCGCTGGATGATGCGCTGCATGGCGGCCGCCGGCGTTCCCGGTCTCTCCCCCATCGAAATCCTGATCCTGCACACGATCCGCCATCGCGATCGCGGCAAGAAGCTTGCCGACATCTGTCTCGTGCTCGACATCGAAGACACCCATGTCGCGACCTATGCGATCCGCAAGCTCGAAGCCGCAGGCCTGGTGACGACGGGCAAGGAAGGCAAGGAAAAGACCATCCTCATCACCGACAAGGGCTCGGACGCCTGCACGCGCTACGCAAAGATCCGCGAGCGGCTGCTGGTTTCCTCCACCGCCAAGGCGCGTCCTTCCGAAGAGACGCTGTCCGAGATCGCCGCCGTCCTGCGTTTCATGTCGGGCGCCTATGAACAGTCCGCGCGCGCCGCGACCACATTGTAACAAGGAAGACCGCGTGACCGTCGAAAAGCCTGCGCCATTGCTCGCCGTTGAGAAGCTTTCCGTCGCCTTCAACGGCAATCCTGTCGTCGAAGACCTGAGCTTCACGGTGACGCCCGGCCGGACGCTCGCAATCGTCGGCGAATCCGGCTCCGGCAAATCGGTGACGTCGCTGTCGATCATGCGGCTCGCCGACATGATGGGCGGCCAGTTTCCGACCGGCCGCATTCTGTTTCGCGGCAAGGACGGCGAAATCGACCTGACGAGCGCCCCACAGAAGACCATGCGCGCCATCCGCGGCAAGGAGATCGCCATGATCTTCCAGGAGCCGATGACCTCGCTGAACCCGGTCTTCACCATCGGCGACCAGGTCGCCGAAGTGCTTATGCTGCATGAGAAGATGACCAAGGCCGAAGCGCTCGTCGAGACGCGCCGCCTGCTCGACATGGTCCGCCTTCCCGACAGCGCCGAACTGATCGGCCGTTATCCGCATCAGCTCTCGGGCGGCATGCGCCAGCGCGTCATGATCGCCATGGCGCTCGCCTGCCGGCCGAAGCTCCTGATCGCCGACGAGCCGACCACGGCGCTCGACGTGACCATTCAGGCGCAGATCCTGACGATCATCCGCGACCTGCAGAAAGAACTCGGCATGGCGGTGATCTTCATCACCCATGACATGGGTGTCGTCGCCGAAATGGCCGACGACGTCGTCGTCATGTGGAAGGGCCGCAAGGTCGAGGAAGGTTCGGTCGACGAGATCTTCGCAAGCCCCAAGCATCCCTATACCCAGACGCTGCTTTCCGCTGTGCCGAAGCTCGGCAGCATGACTGGCGAGGAATTCCCGAAGCGCCTGCCGCTGACCATGATGGTGGACGGCGAGCCGAAGCGCGTCGGCGAAACCCATATTCAGCGCACCGCCCGCTACGACGCTGCACCGATCCTTTCGGTGCGCGATCTCGTCACCCGCTTCGACGTGCGCAAGAACCTGTTCGGCAAGGCGACGCATCGCGTGCACGCCATCGAGAATGTCAGCTTCGAGATCTTTCCGGGCGAGACGCTGGCGCTCGTCGGCGAGAGCGGTTCCGGCAAGTCGACGATCGGCCGCACGATCCAGCAGCTGCAGAGCGCAACATCGGGTGAAATCCTCTTTGGCGGCCGGCCGGTCTCGGCCATGAGCTATGCCGAGCGGCAGCGGCTGAAGCAGGAAATCCAGTACATCTTCCAGGATCCTTTCGCCTCGCTCGACCCGCGCAAGACCGTGGGCTTCTCGATCGCAGAGCCGATCCGCACCCATGGCCTGATCCTTGGCGAAAAGGAAATCGAAAAGCGCGTGCATGAACTGCTGGAGCGCGTCGGCCTGACGGCCGCGCATGCCAAGCGCTATCCGCATGAATTCTCCGGCGGCCAGCGTCAGCGCGTCTGTATCGCCCGTGCGCTCGCCTCCCGCCCCAAGCTGATCATCGCCGACGAGGCGCTGTCGGCCCTCGACGTCTCCATCCAGGCGCAAATCATCAACCTGTTCATGGAGCTGCAGGAGCAGGAAGGCCTCGCCTATCTGTTCATCAGCCATGACATGGCGGTCGTCGAGCGCATGAGCCACCGTGTAGCCGTGCTCTATCTCGGCCAGGTCATGGAATTCGGCAGCCGCCAGCAGGTATTCGAAACGCCTGGTCATCCCTATACGCGCCGGCTGCTTTCCGCTGTGCCGGTCGCCGAGCCCGGCAAGGGCCGCGAGCGCGCCATGCTTGAAGGCGAGATTCCGAGCCCGATCCGCCGCGTCGGCGACGAACCCGCGGTTCTGCCGCGCAAAGAGATCGCCCCTGGCCATTTTGTGGCCAAGGGTGCGTGAGCCGCTTTCTTTCTTTGAAGAAGGCTGTCGAAACAGGAGTGAGTAAATGATCAACAAAAAGGGGATCCACGCCGCTTTCATCGCCCTTGCGATGGCGGGTAGTTTCATGACCGCAGCCCCGGCCTTTGCCGCGGGCACGCTGACGGTGTCTTCGCCGCAGGATCCGGGAAGCTGGGACCCGGTCGACACCTTCCTCGTCAACTGGGCGTCGGTTGCCACCAACATCTATGACGGCCTGACCTATCGCGGCCCCGACTTGAAGCTCGTGCCCGGTCTTGCGACCGCCTGGGAAGAGCTCGACGGCGGCAAGCGCCTGCGCTTCACGCTGCGCGAAGGCGTCAAGTTCCACAATGGCGAGCCCTTCAACGCCGAAGCGGTGAAGTTCACCTTCGACCGCCTGCTCGGCGAAGAAGGTTCCAAGGGCCCGCAGAAGTCCAACTATGCCGTGATTGAGAAGGTCGAGATCGTCGACGAAAAGACCGTCGATCTCGTTCTCAAGACCCCGGATCCGGTGCTTCTCACCAAGCTCGCCGGCTACGGTGCGATGATCGTTCCGCCGAAGTACATCCAGGAAAAGGGCGAGGACTACTTCAACGCCCATCCTGTTGGTACCGGCCCGTTCAAGTTCGTCTCCTATGAGCCGAAGGTCGGCATCAAGCTCGAAGCCTTCGCCGACCATTGGGGCGGCGCGCCGAAGCTTTCCAACCTCAACTACCGCTTCATCTCGGAGCCGGCGACCGCCGTTGCCGAACTGCAGGCCGGCCGCGTCGATCTCGTCATCCCGCCGACCATTCCGATCGGCATGATCCCGACGATCCAGGACGACAGCAACCTGGAGATCGTCACCAGCGCCGGCCCGACGGTCTATGCGCTGCGCTTCAACACCCGCGACGGCATCACCAAGGATCCGAAGGTCCGCAAGGCGCTGATCCTCGGCGTCGACCGCGACACCATCATCCAGTCGATCCTCGGCGGCCAGGCGGACCCGATCGCCAGCTTCCAGGGCAAGCTCTCCTTCGGCTTCGACCCGGCGATGAAGCCGCTGCCTTACGATCCGGAACAGGCCAAGGCGCTTCTCAAGGAAGCTGGCGTTGCGCCGGGCGCCACGGTCCAGATCGACGTTCGCGGCAACGACGCGACCTTCAACGAGGTCGTGCAGGCGGTCGCCAGCTACCTGCAACTGATCGGCATCAACGCGACGATCAAGCCGTATGAAACCAACGTTCTGTTGAACGACATCATTCCGGCCGGCAAGACCGGCGCGATGTTCCAGCAGTCCTGGGGCGGCTGGACGCTCGACTACGACAACACCGCCTACTCGATGTACCACTCCGGCGAAAAGTGGAACCCCTACGACAAGGACGCGGAACTCGACAAGCTGCTCGAGTCGCAGCGTTCGATCACCGATCAGGCGAAGCGCGAGGAAATCCTCAAGCAGATCGCCAACTACGCCGCCGATCGTTCGCTCGAGATGCCGCTCTACAACCTCAACGCCATCTTCGGCGTGAGCAAGCGCGTCAAGAATTTCGTGCCGGTGCCGGACAGCCGTCTGCGGCTGACGGATGTGACGGTCGAGTAAAAACAGTGCGGTCCGCCGCCGCTTCGGGACGGCGGACCATTTTCCTTAAAGGGCGGGTCACTTGGCCGGATTTCTGATCAAACGTTTTCTGCAGGCGGTTTTCGTCGTGTTCGTCGTGACACTGACCGTCTCCTATGCCATCCGGTTCACCGGTGACCCCGCGCTGATGCTGGCCCAGGGTGCCGGCAGCGTCACCGAGGAAGACCTCGTGCGCATCCGCGAAGGTCTCGGCCTCAACCAGCCGTTCCTTTCGCAGTACTACGACTTCATCACAGGCATGTTCAGGCTCGACTTCGGCCGTTCCTTCATGGGCGGCACCCCTGTCTCGCAGCTGATCGCCTCGGCGCTGCCGGCAACCATGCTGCTTGCCTTTGCCTCGCTGATCGTCTCGATCGCCATTTCCATTCCGCTCGGCATCCGCGCCGCCGTCGCCCGCGGCAAATGGGCCGACCAGACGATCCGCATTCTGTCACTGATCGGGCTCTCCTTCCCGAATTTCTGGCTGGCGATCATGCTGGTGCTGCTGTTCTCGATCGTCCTCAAATGGCTGCCGCCGAGCGGCATGGACGGCTTTGCGAGCTTCATCATGCCGGCGCTGACCATGGGCATCATCCTGACCGCGACCAACGTGCGGCTGGTGCGCACCGCAATGCTCGAAACGCTGCAGTCGCAATACATCATGGTCGCGCGCGCCAAGGGCCTCAGCGAAAGCAAGGTGCTCTACAAGCATGCGCTTCGTAACTGCGCGATCCCGCTGATCACCTATTTCGGCCTGCAGTTCGGCGGTCTGCTCGGCGGCATCGTCGTCGTCGAGCTCGTCTTCAACTGGCCGGGCATGGGCACACTCGCCTTCGATGCGGTCGCCTCGCGCGACTACCCCGTGCTTCAGGCGGTCATAACAGTGCTTTCTCTGATGATCGTGTTCGTCAATCTTCTGGTCGACATCGCCTATGGCCTCGTCGATCCGCGCATCCGGACGGAGTGAGCCGATGACGTCAAAGGCTGCAAACTCCCGCTTTGCCCGTTTCCGCAACCTCGAATTCATCCTCGGTGCGTTGCTTACCGGCGGCATCTGCCTCGCCGTTCTTTTCTCCGGCGTGCTCTTTCCCGGTGGCGTCGACAAGATCGACCTGATGGCGCGGCTGACGCCGCCCTTCGTCAACTGGGCGCATCCGCTCGGAACCGACCCGCTCGGCCGCGACGTGCTTGCCCGTGTCGTCGCCGGCGGCAAGATCTCGCTGCTCGTCGGCCTCACCTCGGTTGCCGGCGCTGTCGTCGTCGGCGTGGTCATGGGGCTCGTCTCGGGCTACTATCGCGGCTTCTGGGACATGATCGTCATGCGCTTTGCCGACGTTCAGCTCGCGCTCCCCTTCATTCTCCTCGCGATCACCTTCATTGCCATCGTCGGCGGCGGGCTCGGCAACACCATCATCCTCTTGATCGTGTCGCAATGGGTACAATATGCCCGCCTCGTGCGCGGCTCGGTGCTGTCGCTGCGCGAGCGGGAATTCATCCAGTCGGCCCGCGCCATCGGCGTGCGCGACTACAAGATCCTGTTCCAGCACCTGCTGCCGAACCTGATCGGCCCGGTCATCGTCCTGATGACGCTCAACGTCGCCAACAACATCCTGCTCGAAAGCAGCCTTACCTTCCTCGGTCTCGGCGTCGATCCGCTGATCCCCAGCTGGGGCGGCATGCTCGCCGACGGTCGTACCTACCTGCAGAACGCCTGGTGGGTCAGCGTCTTCCCGGGCCTTGCGATCCTCTTGACCGTTCTCGGCCTCAATCTTCTCGGCGACTGGCTGCGTGACAGCCTCGACCCAACCGGTAGAACCTCACGATGACCACGATTTTCGAAGGCGCCTTCCAGCGCACGCTCGATACGCTCCTGACCACCTACGGCAAGGAAGCCGCCCGCGGCACCAAGCTCGAAGCCTGGCTGTTCGACGATGCCGCCAGCCGCAAGGCGGCCGAACAGAAGCTCGCGAGCTTCGGCGTCAAGGCGGCGCTCAGGAGCGCCTACAAGCCGCTGCTGCATTTCTTCCTTGAAGAAGTGGATCGCGCGGCCCTCGCGAACGTCATCGTCCGCTATCCCCAGCACGAGGGCGCCCCCCAGAACCGCTTCCTGCTCGAAGCCTATCCGCTCGCAGCCCTCCTCGGCGATGCCGAGATCCACTTTGCGGCCGGTAGCGCCAAGGCTTTCACCTATGATGTCGCGCTGACCTTCCGTGACGGACGGAAGGAGAGCCACACAGTCTTTGCCCCGAACCGTATCCACACCGATTTCATCGGCGAAACGCTGCTTTCGCCGACGGGCTGGATCCGCCTCGACGAGGGCTGCGACAAACATCGCGAGTGCCACCTCGAGACCGATTACGAGCGGCTGTTTGCCGGTACGATGCAGGCGATCGCCGATCACGCCTGGGGCGACAGCGAGCCCTATTTCGAAGAGCTCAACATCCGCGCCACCCTGCCGATCACCGACTTCCGCCTGCCGGTCGGCGAAGAGGTCATCAGCCTTCGCGAGGCGCTGCACGAGGACTTCTATTTCTCGCTGCTCGAAGTCTTCCAGAAGAAATCCGGACGTCCGCTCGGCGACCGCGGCCTGAAGCCCGGCCAGATTGTACCGGAAATCGTCTTCGGCGTCGGCAAGCCAACCGTCGTCGTCAAAGTGCTGCCGCTGCAGGCGACCGATGTCGACGGCGAAACCCTGCCGCTTGATACCGCCGAGGCACCGCTGGCGGTGGCGCAGATCCACGCCGAACTCGCCGCGATCGACGGCGAGCCCTTCGAGGCCAAGTCGCGTGCCGGCCGGCCGGTGAAGGCCCGCTACCACAAGGGAACCGACGCCCCTGTGATGATCAGCGGCGGTCAGCACCCGAACGAGACGACCGGCATCGTCGGCGTGCTACGTGCCGCCCAGACGCTTGGAGCCCGCGCCGGCAGCCACTTCACCATTTCGCCGCTCGAAAACCCCGACGGCTACGCCGTGCACCAGCGGCTGCGGGTGGACAACCCGCTGCACATGCACCACGCCGCCCGCTACACCGCCCTTGGCGACGATCTCGAATACCGCACCGGTGCCGCACTCAACGAGCGCGAGATCCGCAAGGAGGCCGAGCGGCTGACGGGCGCGCAGCTGCACGTCAACCTGCACGGCTATCCCTCGCATGAATGGACGCGACCGCTTTCGGGCTACGTGCCGCGCGGCTTTGCCATGTGGACCCTGCCCAAGGGCTTCTTCCTGATCATGCGCCATCACGCCGAATGGGAAGCGCGCGCCGAACAGCTGATCGCAGACGTCACCGAGCGGCTCGCCGCCGTTCCGGGCCTGATCGCCTATAACGACGCCCAGATCGCACTTTACGAGACCCATGCCGGCGAAACCGGCTTCCGCATCATCAACGGCTTCCCGTGCATGATCTCGGTCGACGACCGCCACACGGCACCGCTGACGCTGATCACCGAATATCCCGACGAGACCATCTACGGCGATGCCTTCATCGCCGGCCACGAGGCGCAGAAGGAAACGGTGCTCGCGGCCTATGACGCATTCCAGCGGATCATGGCTGTCGCCTGACCGCCACCATCGACCGGTCCACGGCCGGTCCGTGCCGCTGCGTGCCCTTGCGCAGCGGCACATTGTTTGACGATCTGCACCTCGCGCAAGGCGACTTTACTGGCACTCCTCCGATCGCCCGCCGCGAATGCGCGGGCATTCTCTCCGTCCCATCCGAATACCGTAAGCCTCCCCGGTGCCGCATTGTCGGGCACCCGCCCTCGCCGCTAAAAAGGCAGGAAAGGCCGCAACGTTGTTGCAATCCTCGTCCACCAGACGTGAACGAGACACGCCTATCGGATTCGGAGATATTCAATGCGCCTGCTCCTTGTCGAGGATGAGCTGGAAATGGCGGCCGCGCTCAGCGCCGCACTCAGCCGCTATGACATAATCCTCGACCACGCACCGTCGATCGACCATGCAATGGCGGCGCTGGCCAACCAGGTTCACGACGGCATCATCCTCGACCGGCAATTGCCCGATGGCGATGGCCTGTCGCTGATCCCGCGGGTGCGCGCGCTGCGATCGGGTATCCCGGTGATCGTGCTGACGGCGCGCAGCGCCATCGACGAACGGGTACGGGGGCTGGACATGGGCGCCGACGACTATCTCGCCAAGCCGTTTGCCGTGGAGGAACTGCTGGCGCGCATCCGCGCCCTGATGCGGCGTTCGCCGGACATTGCGCCGATCACCGCCCGCATCGGCCAACTGATCTTCGATTTCGAAGGCAGACAGGCCCGCGTCGACGGCCGGGTGCTGGACCTGCCGCGGCGGGAGCTCCTGGTACTGGAGGCATTGGCGCGCCGGCAGGGGCGCACGGTGCAGCGCTCGACGCTGGAAGAATCCGTCTATGGCTATGACGACGAAATCCAGTCCAACTCCCTCGACGCGCATGTTTCGCGGCTGCGCCGGAAGCTCTCTGAAACCGGTGCCGGTGTCGAAATTCACAGCATCCGCGGCGTCGGCTACCTTCTGAGACCCTCTCCATGACGAACGTTTCCACCAACTCGCTGAAGAAACGCCTGATCTGGCAGATCCTGACCTTTCAGGTGCTGCTGCTGATGGCGGTCATCGCCGGTTTCATGGCCTTGCTGACGCGCGCCGATCTCGGCGGCAAGTTCCTCGACGCCGATGCCGCATCGATCGCGGCCGGGGCAATCCGGCCGGATCCCGCGGGTGGATTGACGCTTGTGGAGACGCCGCAACTGCTTGCCATGCGGGCCGAGTCCGCCGATTTCTGGTTCGTCGCGCGGAACGAACGCGGCGAGATGATCCGCAGCGGTCCGGTGCCGGACGCCTATCGCAGCATCGGCGAGCACCTCGACCGCATCGCCTTTGGCGATATGCGCGACAGCGTCGAGCCCTATACGCTCTCGTCGATCGTGCGCTCGGTAACCACGGACAGCGGCACCTACACGGTGCTTGCCGGCGGCGGGCGGCTCTGGAGCGCGTCCTTCGCGGTGTTCATCCTGGCCAACCTGCTGCTGCTGCCGATCGTCCTGATCGTGGTGCTGATCCCGGCCTTCGCAATCCCGATCATTGTAAGGCGCGCCTTTGCCGGCCTCGCCGAGGTTGTCGACCAGGCCAAGACGATCGATGTCGACCGCCGCGGCGCTCGGCTGCCCGATCATCGCATTCCAGGCGAAGTGCGGCCGCTCGTCGAAGCCTTCAACGGCGCGCTGCAGCGGCTCGATGAAGGCTACGAGCGCCGCCAGCGCTTCATCCTCGATGCCGCGCACGAGCTTCGGACCCCGGTCGCGATCCTGCACACGCGCCTGGAAAGCATGGAGGCCGGCCCGCTCAGGAACCGCCTGCTGATCGATTCCAATCGCATTGCCGGCCTTGCCGAACAGTTGCTCGACCTCGAACGTATCGATCGCGACGGCACGGATTTCTCCACGCTCGACCTGGTATCGCTCTGCCGTGACGTGACGGCCGACATTGCTCCGCTGGCGCTTTCGGCCGGTTGCGAGCTTTCCTTTGCACCGGGCATCGAGCGCGTCATCGTACGCGGCGATACCGGCGCCATCGAGCGGGCGGTCACCAATCTCGTGCGCAACGCCATCGAACACGCCGGCGGCCTGATCACGATCCGGGTGGAGCGCGGCGGTGTGATCGAGGTTACCGACGAAGGCCCCGGCATCCCGGAACGGGAACGCGCGCGGATCTTCGAGCCCTTCCATCGCCTTCAGCCGCGGGACCATGGCGCCGGCCTCGGCTTGCATCTCGTCAGCGAAATCATCGGCCGCCACAAGGGCCATATCTCCGTTGTCGACGATCCCGCCGGCGGCGCCTGCTTCCGGATCACCTTGCCGACCGGCTAGGTCATGTCTCCGTGGGGCTTATGGTTAACAGACAACTAACAACAAAATCAGCAGCTTAGGAAAGTTGCGCAATGTTGATGCAATCCGCGAGGCCGACAAAGGCGGTGTACCGTCCAAACATGGCCATCTCGCCCCGAAGGTGAAGCGCGCATGGGAGGACGCAAGCGCCACCAAGGCGCGTTTCCTATGCACGGAGCAACAAAATGCGGCAGTCCAGCAAGCTTTTCATCTGGTCGGGTCTTACCCTCCTCGCCCTCTGCGGCGCACAATCGTCCCGGGCGGCTGATTTCTCCGCCCCCACCTATCAGGACCCGCCAGCCTTCAGCTGGAGCGGTGCCTATGTCGGCGCCCATGGCGGCCTTGGCTTTACCGGCAGCCCCAACCCGTTCGCCGACCGCAACGGCGTCGCACTCGGCGTCCAGGCCGGCTACAACATGCAGGCCGGACCCGGCATCGTCGGCGCGGAAATCGAAGGCTCCTATCTTGGCGACACCGAGCACAAGGTCAATGGCGGCAAGCTCAAGGAGAAATGGCGCGGCGCGATCAAGGCGAAGGCGGGTCTCACCTTCGACCAGACGCTTGTCTACGGCACGGCCGGTTATGCCATGACCAGCTACAAGAAGGGCGGCGACGTGCGTAACGACGTCGGCTTCAAGGGCGGCTATCTGCTCGGCGCCGGCGTGGAGCAGGCCTTTGCCGGCGGCCTCTCCGCCAAGCTCGAATACAACTACATCACGACGCCGGATGTCCGCACCTACACGAGTTCCGGCTCCAGCGAGAAGGACATCAACAGCCACGTCATCAAGGCCGGCATCAATATGCGTTTCTGACGGGTCAGACGGTTTGTGGCGGCGCTGCAACGTTCCTCCCAGCAGCGCCCCCACAGATCGATGCCCCTACCTTGATCACTCCGCCGCTTCCCGCGCCGATCGCTCGGGCGTCGCCATCCGACGCCAGATCGGCGCCATGGCGGCGGCGATCTCGCCGTAAAGCGCAAAGCGCCTGTCGTAATGCGCGGCAAGTGCCGGGTTCGGCCGGTAGTGGCGCTCGGCCCTGACCATCGCCGCCGCGCCGGCGGAGATATCAGCGAAAAGGCCGATGCCGGCGCCGGCCGTGATAGCCGCACCGAGCGCGCCGGTCTCGCGCGAACGGGCGACGGTGACCGGCACGTCGAGCACGTCGGCGAAGATCTGTGGCCAGATCAGGCTGCGCGATCCGCCACCCGAAAGGACCGCATCCTCGAAGCGCGCGCCGGCCGCGCGCAACGCCGCGATATGCTGGCGATGGCCGAAGGCGACGCCTTCAAGCAAGGCGCGGACAAGATGCCCCTTGCCGTGCCAGCCTGCAACGCCGTAGAAGCCCGCCCGCGCGTTGCCATCCTGCTGCGCGCCATAGAGGAACGGATGATAAAGCGGATCATCCGCGGCCGGCGTGATCTCGGCGGCCAGCTGGCAGCAGAGATCGAAGGGCGACCGGCCGTCCTTGCCGTCATGCGGGAAGAGTTCGCGCACCAGCCATTCGAGATTGGCGGCCGATGTCGCACTCGCCTCGATCGCCATGTAGCGCTCGCGGTCGAAGGTCGAAGACATGAAGAGCGGGCGCGAAAGATCCGGCTGATCGATGATCACCTGGTTGATGCTCCAGGTGCCCGCGATGATCGAGGCAGCGCCTGTGCGGGTGACGCCTGAGCCGATCGCCGAGGCGACCACATCGAAGAGCCCACCGACCACAGGTGTTCCGGCAGCCAGACCCGTCTGCGCCGCCGCCTCTTCGGTGACGCGTCCGACGATATCGGCGCTTTCGGCGAGATCGGGCAGCAGCGCCATGTCGTCGCCGAGACCATAGGCCTTCATCAAAACCGCATCGTAGCGCCGACCGGCGACATCGAGCAGACCCGCGCCGCTCATGTCCGAGACGTCGCTGACGCGCGCGCCGGTCAGGCGATTGACGACGAAGTCCTTGCAAAGAAACACCGTGCCGATCTTTGCAAACTGCTCCGGCCGATGGCGCTTCAGCCACGCAAGCAGTGTCGGCGTTTGGGACGGCCAGGGCTTCTGTCCGGCGATCGGATAGGTTCGCTCGCCGACACCTGCGGCCTGCCACTCCTCGACGAGGCCAGCGGCGCGCGTGTCGAGCGACTGGATGCCGACAAGCGGTTCCCCGTCTCGATCGAGCGCATAAAGTCCGTTGCCGTGCCCGGCGCAACCGATCGCGGCGATCTCGCTGGCATCAATGCCGGCGTGCTCGATGCAGGCGCGGATTACCACCTTGGCATGGCTCCACAGTTCGCCGAGGCCACGCTCGACGTGGCCGGGCATCGGCACGTGGCTGTGCCCTTCTTCCGCAGCCATCGCGATCTCGTTGCCGTCGCGATCGAAAAGTACCGTCTTGATCACGGTGTTCCCGGCGTCGATCCCGAGCAGATATTTACCCATTGCCGAACCCCTCCCAAGGTCCATAATTCCTTTGCCCGAACGCCGCCGGTGTCCTCACAGCGGCAGCGTTCCTCTTGCGCCGGAGCATCGCTTATGAAGCGGTTCCGGTTGAGCGATTTCAACCGCGCTGGTAGAGCGCGTAGGCTTCTTCGCCGCTGACATCCTCGTGGATAATCGCCATCAGGCCGCGCACGACGGCGCTCGGATTGGCGTGCTGGTAGATGTTGCGCCCATAGACCATGCCCATTGCGCCCTGGCGCATCAAGGCCGCCGACTTGTCGAAGACGGTGCGCAGATCCTCCTTGCCGCCGCCGCGCACCAGAACCGGGCAGCGCGCCGCCTCAACGACCCGGTGGAAATCCTCGGCGTTGGTGGTCGGGTCGGCCTTGACAATGTCGGCACCCATTTCGCGCGCAAGCCGGGTCAACGTCACGATTTTCTCGGCGTCGCCATCGACCATGTAGCCGCCATGCTCGGTGACCGGCTGCATCACCAGCGGCTCGATCATCAACGGCATGCCGTACTTGTCGCAATCGGCCCGCACGCGCGAGATGTTGGCGACGCATTGGCGGAAGAGATCGGGCTCGTCCGGCAGCATGAACAGGTTGACGACGACGCAGGCCGCATCCATCGCCAGCGCGCCGATCAGCGGCTCGGCTTCGTTCTGCAGCACGGCCCACATGTGCCGGTGGCGGATGCGGTTATAGGGATTGCCCATGTCGAGGCGCATCACCAGCGCCGGCTTGTCCTTGCCCGGTACCTCCTGCAACAGATCCGACTGGCCATAGTTCATCTGGATCGCATCCGGCGCGGCCGCAACCAAGGCCTTGACCACGGCGGACATGTCTTCCAGCCCGTTCAGGAAGGACGGTTCGTTGCAGACGCCGTGGTCGATCGCCACGTCGAGGCAACGTCCACCGCCGAACAGACGGTTCATCCGGACCTTGCTGTTGTTTCGCATAATGCACTCCTTTGTTCGTTCCGTACGGATAGGGTTTCCTCGTCGACGCCATGGCGCTCGGCGAGAAGAGTAAGAAATCGCTTACGCTCGGCAGCGACGCGTGGCGGCGACCATTGCCTTTCGATGGCAAGCAGAGCGAGCACCGCGTCCACTATGTCGAGCGAGAGCGCGCCGGTGATCGCAAGCGTCGTGCGGCGCAGCAAAAGGTCGTCGAGGTGTTCGGCGGCTTCGTTGCGGATCAGATATTGCAGCTCGCGCGCGGAGTAATCCGGGTGCGGCAAGGCATGGTCGGCACCGCCGGCGATGAAATCGGCGACGTCGCGCGCGCCCGTTCCATAGCGGACAAAAAGCACGCGCAAGCGCTCCCGCGAAAGCCCGGTGGCTGCTGCGACATCGTCGATCCACCGGTCGCGGTCGGCGGGATAGTGCTGCCCGCCACCGATGGCGCGCTCGCCAGTGCTGACGCGGCGCTGCCGTCCAAGCCGTTCCAGGGTGAGGTCTGCCGCCATTTCGCCGAAGGAGCGGAACGTTGTCCATTTGCCGCCGATCATGCAGAGCACCGGCGGGCCGCCGTCGGCGCTCTCCACGAAGGTGCAGAAATGGTCGCGCGGGATGCGTCCGGTAAAGCTGTCCTGGCTTGTCGGCAGCGGCCGGACACCCGAAAACTGGAAGACCACCTCTTCCGGTCGGATCCGGATATCGGGTAGGACGAAGGCGAGCGACTGCAGGATGTAGTCACGCTCGTCGGCTTCACAGCGCACGGTTTCGGGATCATCGACACGAATGTCCGTCGAACCCACCAGCACTTTGCCGAGATAAGGAAAGAGGATGCAGATGCGCCCATCCTCGTTCTCGTAGTAGATCATGTGGCCGTCGAGCGCGTCCATGAGCTTGGCATTGTCGATAATCAGATGCGAACCCTTGGTGCCGCCCATCAGCGGCGCCGGCTTCGAGGTCGAGGGGAACAGCGCGCCGTTGGCGATGTCGATCCAGCCGCCGGTGGCGTTGATGATGAGGCTGGGCTCGATCGCAGCGACCGCGCCGGTGACGCCGTCCTTCAGTTCGTAGCGCCCGGGTGCGGCCAGCGTCAGTTCCGTGTAGTTCAGCGCCTGGGCGTGAGAACCGGCTGCAAGGCCGTCCTTCAAGAGTTCGATGCCGAGGCGCTCCGGCTGGCTGACCCAGGCGTCGTAATAGGTGGCGGAACTGTTGATGTCAGGGTTGAGCGCCGGCCAGCGGGCAAGCGTGGCGCGCCGCCCGCGAAAGGCGTGCTTGGGCATCAGCGCCCGCTTGCGCGTCAGGAAATCATAGATACCAAGGCCCATCTTGACGGCGATGGCGCCGCGGCGGCTTGGCCGGCGTGTCAATCCCAGGAAGCGCACCGCGCCATTGGCAAGGCCCGAGAAGATGTCGAAGATCGGCACGGTCGTCGGCAGCGGCGCCACGTAATGCGGCGCGTTCTTCAGCAGCCGGTCGCGCTCGACCAGCGATTCCCTGACCAGGCTGAACTCGCCATTTTCGAGATAGCGAAGTCCGCCATGCACCATGCGCGACAGTGCCGCACTGGCGCCAGAACAGTAGTCGTGCTTCTCGACGAGCAGCACGTTCACCCCTTGCAGCGCCAGTTCACGAAAGACGCTGAGGCCGTTGATGCCGCCGCCGAGGACGCACACGTCCACCTTCGGGCTCTTGGCGAGCCCGTTGAAAATCTCTTCCCGGTTCATGATGGCAGTCCGTTAGCTGTCCATGTTGACGAGCGTCGCGGCGATCGCCGCGTCGATCCCCTTGAGATCGTCTTGATCGAGCCGGATCGTCCCGGCCCGTGCATTATCGAGTGCCTGCGCCGGATTGCGCGCGCCACACAGAGCGAAAGTCACGCCCTCCTGCGCAAGCGTCCAGGCGATGACGATCTGCGCGATCGTCGCGCCATGTTTCTCTGCGACCGGCCGGATCGCCTTGGCAAAGGCCGCGACCTTTTCGCGGTTGCGGACCGAAAGGCGCGGATTGTCGCGCCGCTGGTCGTCGCCGGAAAACACCCGCTCCGGTCCGATCCCGCCGGAGAGAAGCCCGAGCGCCAGCGAGGAGTAGCTCAGCGTCGCAACACCGTTGCGCCGCGTCAGCGGCAAAAGCTCCGCCTCGATCTCGCGATCGATCATGCTGAAGCGCTCCTGGATGGCATCGAGCCCGCCGATCGCGATGTACTGTTCCAGCTCGCCGCGCCCGACATTGCTGGCGCCGATTGCCCGGATTTTGCCGGCCTGGCGCAACTCCTCGAGTGCAGCCATCGTTTCCTCGATCGGCGTCGTCGGGTCCTGCCAGTGGGTGATGTAGAGATCGATGTAATCGGTGCCGAGCCGCTTCAGGCTCTGCTCGACTTCATGGTGGATGGCATCGCGGCCGAGGTAGCGATGCACCGGCTTGCCGTCCTGATCGAAGAAGTGCCGTCCCTTGTCCGTATGCCAGACGAGGCCGCATTTGGTGGCGATGATTGCCTTGTCGCGGCGGCCGGCCAAAGCCTTGCCGACGATTTCTTCGGAGCGGCCGAGGCCATAGGCCGGTGCCGTATCGATGAGCGTCACGCCGGCGTCAAGCGAGGCCTGGATCGCTGCGATCGATTCCCACTCGTCCGTTCCGCCCCACATCCAGCCGCCGATCGCCCAGGTGCCGAGCCCAACGGCCGAAGCCGTCACGCCCGATCGGCCGATCTCCCGCATCAATTGATCCCCGCTCATACCAGAAGTCCCTTTTCTTGTGCCATGGCGAGCACGCGCTCGCCGGTCGCCTCGTCCGTCACCAGCGTGTCGAGGTGGTGCCCCCGCATGACGCTGAGGATCGGCCCGGCCTTGTTCGGTCCGCTCGCCACGCCGATCTTCGTCGGGATCGAAGCGAATTCCTCGAGCGTCAACGACACCAGCGAACGGTTGAGGCTGTAGTCACAGACCTGGCCCTTATCATCGAGCAGATGGGCGAGCAGCTCGCAGCTTGCGCCAGAGCGCTCGATCGCCGCCCGGTCGGTGCTCGAGGACGGGTGCAGGTCGTAGTAACTCGAATCGTCCGAAAGGATCGAACCGATGCCGACGACCGCCACCTTCGCCTCGCGCGCCCGTCCGAAGACATCGGCCACCGAGCGCATATTGATCAGCATCGCCCGCTCGGCGGCACTGTCTGCAAAGAGCGGCGCGTGGATCTGGAAGGACCGCCCGCCAAGCCGATCCGCCATCATCGTCGAGACGTGGTTCACATCCGTATAGTGCTTGCCCTGAACGCAGCCCGTTCCGGGGATAACCTCGACATCGAAGCGGCGCGGCGCCTGCAGCCCGGCGACGACGGCGCTGACGCCCTTGCCGCCGGTGATGCAGATGGTGTCGCCATCGCCGATCTCCTCGAGCAGCAGCCGGGCCGCCGCCTCGCCGACCGCCTGGAGCGCGGTCTGCTGGTTGTCCGAGACGGTGGGTACCACGATCGCCCGGCGGATGCCGCCGATCGCAAGCAGTTGCTCTTCCATGTCGACCAAGGGCTCGATCGGCGACTTGATCTTGATCTCGACCAGACCGAGCTGGCGACCGCGCTTGATCAGCCGGTTGACGGTCGGCTGCGAGATGCCGAGGCGGTCGGCGATCTGCGACTGGGTCAGCCCTTCAAGGAAGTGCAGGACGAGCGCCTGGTGCATCTGCCGCGCGACGACGAGTTCTTCTCGCGCGGTTGGAGCCTGGGACAAAATGGGTTTGGCAATCGGCATGGTCAGGCTGCCTTCCGCTTGTGCAGCAAGTGGTCGATGGAAACGGCAGCCAAGAGAATGCAGCCTTTGATCATGTCCTGCCAATAGACGGAGACGTCGAGCAGGATCAACGAGCTGGTGACGACCGATAGCAGGGCCATGCCGAGGATGGCGCCGAGGATGGTGCCGGAGCCGCCGTTGAGCGAGGCACCGCCGATGACGGCTGCAGCGATGATGTTGAGCTCCATGCCGACGCCGAAGGTGGGGGTCGCGGCACCGAAGCGCGACATGTAGATGACGCCGGCGACACCTGCGAGCGTCGAGCACAGCACCGTCACCCAGAACTTCACCTGCTTGGTCTTGATGCCGGAATAGAGCGCCGCCTTCTCGTTGCTGCCGGTATAGAACACCTTGCGGAAGGCGGTCGCCCGGCGCAGCAGGAAATCAAAGAGCACGACGACGGCGACGAAGATAAGGATCACGTAGGGCACGCCGTGGAAGGTGCCCTGCCCCACCGCCTTGAACGACGCCGGCAGCGTGAAGAGCGACAGCGGCGTGCCCTTGGTAATCACGAGGCAGAGGCCCCGCACGATTACCATCGCCGCCAGTGACGTGATGAAGTGATTGAGCCCGACGACGGTGACGAAGAAGCCCATGATCATGCCGATCATGCTGCTGGCGAGGATACCGACCAGCGAGGCCGTCCAGGGATCGACACCGGCGAGGAACAGCGAGCCGGCCAGCACCATGGCGAAGCAGACCACCGAACCGACCGCAAGGTCGATGCCGCCGACGATGAGCAGGATCGTCATGCCGACGACGACGATGCCTTCGACCGAGAAGCTCATCAGCATGGCGCGCATGTTGCCAAAGGTGAGGAAGTGCGGCGAGGCAAAGCTCATGACGATGCCGAGCGCCAGGATGATGGCGATCAGACCCGCCTCGCGCATCGTGCCGATGCGTTTCCAGGCCGGCGCCTGTGCTTGCGTTGCAACCATCGTATCAACAGCCATTTCCGCCTCCCCGGCTCTGTCAGTTCTTTCAGGCGACATGATCCACCATCCGGCCGGCCTCGGCCGTTTGCGTCACCCCTGAGGCCAGGCGGATCACCGCCTCCTCACTCATGTCCGTATCATCAAGCTCGCCGGCGATCGCGCCTTCGCGCACCACCAGCACACGGTCGCAAAGTCCGAGCAGTTCCGGCAATTCCGACGAGATCACCACGATGCCGATGCCGGTTTCGGCGAGCTCTCGCAGCAGCCGATGGATTTCGGATTTGGCGCCGACGTCGATACCGCGCGTCGGCTCGTCCATCAGGATCACTTGCGGGCGAACGGCAAGCTGCTTGGCGATCGCCACCTTCTGCTGGTTGCCGCCCGACAGCGACGAGACGGGCATATCGATGCCGCCCATGCGCACGCCGAGCCGGCGCACGAAATCGCGCGCGAGATCAGCCTCGGCCCTGGAATTCAGCAATCCGATCGGCCCGGTCAGCGTCTTCAGGTCAAGCACGGAAATGTTCTGGGCGATCGACAGGTCGACAAAGACGCCGGAGCCCTTGCGATCCTCCGAGAGGTAGACGATGCCGGCATCGACCGCATCGCGGTAATTGCCGATGCGCTGCGGCTTTCCGCGCAGCGCAATCTCACCCTTCGACTTGGCCCTGAGGCCACAGATTGCTTCGGCAATCTCGGTGCGACCGGAACCGATCAGGCCGCCGATGCCGAGGATCTCGCCGCGCTTCAGGTCGAAGGAAACGGTGTCGATGCGGTCGCCGTCGCTCAAGGCCCGGACCGAGAGAATGGTCTCGTCTGAGCGCGCCTCCGGCGCCTGCTTTTGCGGATAGAGCTGGCTGATCTCGCGGCCGACCATGCGGCGCACCACGTCGTCGGCCGTCACGTCAGCGATCTTCTCGGTGACCACATGGCGGCCATCGCGAAACACAGTGACGCGGTCGCAAAGCGAGAAAATTTCGGCCATGCGGTGGCTGATATAGATGATGGAAATACCAGCGGCCTTGAGATCGCGGATGATGGCGAACAGCGCCTGCGCCTCGGCTTCCGTCAGCGCCGCGGTCGGCTCGTCGAGGATCAGTACGCGGCAGTCGAGCGTCAGCGCCTTGGCGATCTCGACGAGCTGCTGGCTGGAAATGGCAAGGTCGGCGACCTTGCGGCGAACGTCGATCGGCGCCAGCCGGTTCATCACGACCTGGGCTTCGCGTTCGAGCGCGCCGTAATTCATCAGCGGTGAACGCCGGCGGTTGGTGGCTGCCATGAACATGTTTTCCGCCACCGTCGCATCCGGGCAGAGCGCGATTTCCTGGTGGACGAGGCCGATGCCGAGCGTCTGGGCGATGGCCGGTGAGGCGATCTTCACGGGCGCTCCATCGACCAGCACCTCGCCGTCATTCGGCTGCAGCACCCCGGCAATGATGTTCATCAGCGTGGATTTGCCGGCGCCATTTTCGCCGCAGAGTGCGTGGATCTCTCCCCGCTCGAGGCGAAAATCCACCTCCGTCAGCGCCTTCACCGCACCGAAATGCTTGGTGACGCGCCGGACCTCCAGAACCGGTTGTGCTGTCATGCTGTCCTCCACCCGCAGTCCTGGCTGCCCGGAAACGCCCGGGCAGCCAATTCACGATCTTACTCGTCGATGCCCTTGGTGCCACGACGCTTCAGGTACTTGTCCCAGTAGAAGTCATCGGCATTTTCGGCGGTGACGATCGAAAGGCCGTTGTCGACGAAGGGGATGCTCATCGGATTGAAGCCGGAACGCTTGGCGTCGTTCATCGGGTCGATCAGTTCCGGGTGCTTGGCCATCCACAGGAGCATGAAGCCCATGTAGCCCTGCATGCCCTGGTTCGGGTTGATCGAGCCGAAGACTTCGCCGGCCTTGATCATGTCGAGGATGTTGGCGTTGACGTCGGCGCACATGACGAGCACCTTCCCACCGCTTTCCTTGCTGGCCTGGGCCGCACCGATTGCGGAGTTGGCTTCCGGCATGAACACTGCGCCAAGGTTCGGATTGGCCTGGATGAGGCTCATCAGGCCCTGATAGGCCTTGTTCGGATCCTGGTTCGAGGCGGCGCGACCAACGAGCTTCATGTCCGGCCATTTCTCAGCCATGCGGTTGACGAAGGCGGTGATGCGCTTGTCGTGGTTGTCCTGGCCGGGGTTTTCAAGCACGGCATATTCGCCCTTGCCGCCCATCTTCTCGGCGATCGCGTCGGCGGCATAGATGCCTTCGCGGGTGTTGTCCGAGGTGATGAAGGAGACGCGCTTCGACAGCGGCGAGTCCGCCGCGAAGGTCACAACGGCCGTGCCCTGGTCGATCGCCCGGTTGATCGGCTCGATGAACGGATCGGAGTTCATCGGGTGTACCAGAATGCCGGCCGGGTTCTGGGCAAGCGCCTGGTCGAAAGTGGCGATCTGCTTGTTGACGTCATATTCCGGCGTGCCGGTATATTCGGTCTCGCAGCCGAACTGCTGGCCGGCCTGCTTGAACATTTCATAGACCGGGAACCAATATTCGACGCCGGATACCATGACGTTCATGACGTATTTTTCGCCAGGCTGGCAGCGAAACGGGTTCGCCGTTTCGGCACTTGCCGAACCTGCCCAAAACGAAGCTGCAATGACCGCCAGAGCGGTCGTGCTGAGAAATTTGCGCACGCGTCCTCCTCGAGGCCGAAGCCCCTCCCAAAAACCGATAGGGCCGTTTGCTTGCGGCCGCTGAATGTATGAGTTTGCCGGAACTCCTCCTCGACTTCCGACTATTGCGATTTAAGCCGCGGACTCAGCTTCTGTCAATATAATTCATGGCATGAATAATAATTCATGCGCGACGTGGAAAACCTTGGATCTGGTCCTTCAATCAGCTGTCACGGAGACCCCTTAAAGCGCGGTCATGGTTACCCTGCAACAGATCGCCTTTCATGCCGGCTGCTCGCTGGCGACCGTCTCGCGGGTGCTGAAGGGCGAAGGTCCCGTCAGCGACGAAATGGTGCGCCGCGTGCGCCGGGCCGCGGCCGAACTCGGCTACCGGCAGCCGCTGGCCACGGGCCGTGCGACCAACCGCAGCCAGCCGGTCGTCGGTGTGCTGGTGCCAAGCGTCACCAATCCGGTCTTCGCGGCATCGCTCGGCGGCATCCAGCATCGATTGCAGGCCGCAAACCATGGCGTGCTGATTGCCCAGTCAAACTACGATCCCGCACTCGAGGCACGCGCCGTGCGCTCGCTGCTCGAACAGCGACCGACCGGTCTGATCCTGACGCTCTGCGACGCCAAGACCAGCGAGGCGCTTTCGGCGGCGCTGCCGCCGACGGTGCTTCTCAACAACCGGCCGGTCGCCCGCTTCGCCGCCGCCGTCACCGTCGACAATTACCGGGCGGGCTTCGAACTCACCCGCCACATGCTCGACCACGGTCATCGCCGCATCCTCGTCGTCTCCGGCCACTTCCGTTCGTCCGACCGGGCGCGCCTGCGCTACGACGGATATTCCGCCGCCATGAGAGAAGCGGGTGTCCAGCCGATGGAAGCCGTCGAGATCCCCTTCGTCGACGGCTACGAGAACCCCGACCTCGCGACGGTTCTAACGCAGCACCGCCCGACGGCGATCATCGCTTCCAACGATCTGCTGGCGCTCGGCGTGATCGCCGCGCTTCGGCGCGAAGGTCTTGCCGTACCGGACGATGTCTCCGTCGCCGGCTTCGACGGCATCGCCCTTGGCCGGCTGATGACGCCGGCGCTAACCACCATCTCGATGCCCGATGGCGACATGGGGCTTGCGGCGGCCGCGCTGCTGCTCGATATGGCGGAGAACGCGTCGGTCTGCCGCCATCTCAATCTCGACTGCCGCCTTTATCCAGGCGGCACGGTTCGCCACCTCGCCTGAGCAAACACGAAAACGCCGCCCCGAGATTTCCCCGGGGCGGCGTCTGTCGCTTCGGCTACAGGATCAGCTGCGCGGCAGCAGGCTTTCGACTTCGGCTGCAGCTTCGTCCAGCGCTTCCTTCGGTGTGGCCTGCTGCTCGACGATGCGCGACAGGTTCTCGACGATCGTCTGCGTGACCTTCACGCCGTTGCTGCCCGGGAAGGCATACCAAGGGCGCATCAGCGGCATCTGCTCGAGGCCGGCGCGGAACAGCGGGTTCTCCTTGTAGAAGTTGGCGAGGTACTCCGGCGACTTGGCGGCCAGCTCGTTGTTCGGCACATAGCCGGTGCCGGGAACGACGACCGAGGCGCCATAGGGGCCGGCAGCGAACTTCGCAAACTTCCAGGCGGCTTCCTGCTTTTCTGCGTCGCGCGTCAGGATGACGACGGCGTTGCCGCCGGTCGGCAGCTTGCCCCTTGCCGGATCGATCAGCGGGATATGCGCTGTTCGCAGGTCGAACTTGTCGCCGACATTCTTGATGGTGTTGCGAAGCGCCCCTGTCGTCTGGAAGGCGAAGCCGACCTTGCCTGCAACGAAGGCCTGTTCGCCCGCCTGCTTGGTCAGAACCGGCAGGCCGCCTTCCTTGACCATGCGGTCGAGCACTTCGACGGCCTTCTCACCTTCGGGGCCGTTGAAGGCAACCTGGCTTTCGTCTTCGCTCAGCATCTCGCCGCCGGCGCCGAAGAGCAGCGCGGAGAACATCCAGTCGTCGCCCTGCCAGCGGAAGTCGATGCCCTCGTTACCGTCGCCGAGCGCCTTGATCTTGCCCCCGAGCGCGATGACCTCGTCCCAGGTCTTCGGCGGGTTTTCCGGGTCGCCGCCGGCTTTGCGTACCAGATCGGCGTTGTAATACATGATCGGGTTGGAGGTGGCGAAGGCAAGGCCCACCTGCTTGCCGCCGACCTGGGCGAGCTTCAGGATGTTTTCGGAAAAGCCCTGCTCGGCCATGTTGCCGTCCTTGGCAATGAACGGGCCGAGATCGACGGGGATGTCGCGCTCGTTGACCATGCGCAGGCGGTTGAGACCGATGAAGGTCAGATCGGGCATCTCGGCCGTACCGGCCTGACGCATGATCGTCTGGATGCCTTCCTCATAGGTCGCCGACGGATTGGCGAAGGTGATCTTGATATCCGGGTTTTCTTCCATGAACTTCTTCGAGATCGTGTCCATCACGTCCTTGAAGAAGCCGGGCATCGGATAATGCACCGTCAGCTGGGTCTCGGCATAGGCGGGGGCAGCGAGCATCAGCGATGCGGCAGCGGCGGTGAAAAGCTGTCTCAGATGTGTCATGGGTTGCGCTCCAGGTTGGACCGTTCAGCCTTTGAGACCGGTCATTGTGATGCCCTCGACGAAGCGCTTCTGCGCGAGCAGAAAGGCGGTCACGAGGGGAAGGGTGATGATGAGGGTGGCCGCCATCAGCGCGCCGTAGTCGTCGCCGGCTTCCGCAGCGCGGAAGTAGAGAAGACCGAGCGGCGGGGTGGCATAATCCTGGTTGGTGACGACGATCAGCGGCCAGAAGAGATCGTTCCAGTGCGCGACGACCGAGAAGATCGCAAAAGCCGTGATCGCCGGCCAGGCGTTCGGCACGATGACGCGCGCGACGATGCCGGCCTCAGACATGCCATCGAGGCGCGCCGCATGGATCAGATCGTCGGGCATGGCGCGGAAGAACTGCAGGAACAGGAAGATCGCAAAGACCGAGATCGAGAAGGGCGCCACCAGAGCCGTGTAGCTGTTCAGCACCGAGAGCCGGTCGAAGGCCACGTAGATCGGCAGCGCCGTCGCATGGATCGGCACGAGCAGTCCGAGCATGACCAGAACCATCATGGTGCGGGCGGCCCGGAACTTCAGCTTCGCCATGGCATAGGCGCAAGGTATGGCGACGACGATCTGGATGACGAAGATCAGCGCGCAGACGATCACGCCGTTGAAGAGCAGCGTCGACATCGAGACGCGCGACAGCGCCTTGGAGAAGTTCTCGATGTAGGACCACTGCTCAGGAATCAGCGACAGCGACGAGGAAAAGATCTCGCTCTGCGCCTTGCCTGCGGTCGAGACCATGAAGATGTACGGTGCAAGGAAGATAAGAGCGCCGAGCGACAGCACCGTCAGACGGGCGATGCGGGCGACGGAGAAGGCGTTGCTGGTCATGCGTAGTGCACCTTCCGGTCAAGCACGCGGTACTGCAGAAACATCAGGACGACGAGGATTGCGAGGAAGACCACGGTCATCGCCGAGGCGTAGCCGACGCGCAGATAGACGAAGCCTTCCTGGTAGATGGTGAAGAGCAGCACTTCCGACGCCTTGTTCGGACCGCCTTCGGTCAGCGTCTTCACCGTCTCGAACACCTTCACCGAATTGATGATGCTGATGGTGGTGACGAACAGCGTCGTCGGCCCGAGCATCGGCCAGGTCACCAGCCGAAAACGATCGAACCAGGATTTTGCGCCATCGACTTCGGCTGCGGCGTAGAGTTCCCGCGGGATGGCGGTGAGGCCGGCGAGGAACAGCACCATGTTGAAGCCGACGGACTGCCAGATGCCGATGATCGAGAGACCGTAGAGCACCGTGCTGGAGGCGCCGAGCCAGTTGGGGCCGGCGATGCCGAAAACGGCGAGGAAGGTGTTGATCGGGCCGATGGTCGGGTGGAACAGGAATTGCCAGACCGTGGCCATGGCGACGAGCAGCGAGGCGACCGGCAGGAAATAGACGGTCCGAAAAAGGGCCCTGCCCTTGGTTTCCGCCTCGATCAACATGGCGATCGCCAGCGAAAGCAGGATCGATACCGGCGTGACGATCGCGGTGTAGACGGCGGTGTTCCAGAGCGAGCGACGGAAGGTGCGGTCGCCGAAGAGCTCGGCATAGTTCTCGAAACCGACGAAACGGAAGCTGCTGTAGCCGAGCTCGAAATCGGTGAAGCCGAGCACGATCACGGCTGCGGTCGGTAGCAGGATGAAGAGGAAGAGCAGCGTGATGGCCGGCAGCGCCAGCAACCAGGCGATGCGCGCTTCGCGGCGGTCGGGATGGTGCGCAGCGATCGCCGTTTCGAAGGTTGCGACACTAGCCATGGACCTTCTCCAGCGTCGCGGCGATAGCGACCGGCTCGGCTGCCACCCGGGTGCCCTCGCCGTCGAACAGCATCGCCCGTTCCGGCATGAACGCGACATCGACGGGCTGACCGATCGCGAGTGCTGCGGCTTCGGCGGGTGCTGACTTGGCGGTGACCACCTCGCCGATCGCATCGAGGCGTGCGTGGACGATCACCTCGGAGCCGAGAAACTCCATGCGCTCGACCCGCGCAGTCAGCCGGCCGGCGCCTGCCGTATGGAAGCGCACGAATTCCGGGCGGATTGCGAGCTTCACCGGTGCATCCGGCGCCTGCCCGCGGCTTGCCAGAAGCACGAGATCGCCGAAGCGCACGATGCTTGCCGTATCCGTGCGGGTTTCGAGCACGTTGATCTTCGGCTGGCCAAGGAAGCGCGCAACCTCGATATGGGAGGGGTTGTCGTAGATCTCCTTCGGGCTCGCCAGTTGCAAGAGATTGCCGCCGATCATGACGGCGACGCGGTCGGCCATCGACAGCGCTTCGGACTGGTCGTGCGTGACATAGAGTGTCGGCACGCCGGCGCGGCGGTGCAGGTCGACGATTTCGCCGCGGGCATGGACGCGCAGGTTGGCGTCGAGATTGGAGAGCGGCTCATCCATCAGGAAGACGGCCGGGCGGCGCACCATGGCGCGGGCAAGCGCTACGCGCTGGCGCTGGCCGCCGGACATCTGGCCGGGCTTGCGGTCGAGCAGATGATCGATCTTCAGCGCTCCGGCCATCTCCTTGACCTGGCGCTGGATATCGCTGCGGATCTGCTTCTGCCCCGGCAGGAGATTGCCGATGACCGGCAAGCGCTGCATCGCCGTCAGGCGCCGCATGGCGAGCGGCACCGAAATGTTTTGACCTGCGGTCAGGTGCGGATAGAGCGCGTAGGACTGGAACACCATCGCCACGTTGCGATCGGCCGCCGCCATCCGCGCGACACTGCGGCCGCCGATCACGATCTCGCCGGCATCGCCGTGATCGAGGCCCGCGACGATGCGCAGAAGCGTGCTCTTGCCGCAGCCGGAAGGGCCGACGAGCGCAATGAACTCGCCGGCTTCCGCCTCCAGGCTGACGCCCTTCAGGATGGCGTTGCCGCCATAGGACTTGGTGATGCCATCCAGCGAAAGCACGCTCATTGCGCTGCCTCCACGCGAACCTTCTTCTTGGCGGCGAGCGGATAAACGTCCTCGACGATCGGGTCGAGCACGTGGCTCGTCAGACCCGGCACCGCCACGATTTCGCTGGTCACGCCGGCATCGGTGAGTTCGTGCACGACGGCACCGACCAGCCGCTCGCCCGGCATCGGCCGTTCCAGCGTGTCGATGATGAAGGAGGTCGGCGGCGCCCAGACGAGCGACGTCCCGGCATGTTCGCCGGTCCAGGCCCAGTGCAGGTGACCGCTTGCATGCAACGCCACCTCGGCTTCGGCGAAAAGATCAAAGAGGCGCTGGCGCTGGCGGGGACGGATGCCCCAGTAGCCGGTGTCGCCCTCGGCCGGGTCGTCGACGAAGAGCGGCTTGTGGGCGAAGACCGCCACCCGGCGACCGTCGCGACCAAGCAGTTGTTCCTCCAGCCAGGCAAATTGCCTGTCTTCTTCCTCGTCTTCGAAGCCGATCAGCAGGCTGTTGAGGCCGAGCAGCCGCCAGTCGCCATGGTCGCGGCCCCAGTAGTCCGGACCGGCGAGACGGCGCCAGCGGGCAAGCCGGACGGGATCCACAGGCTGGTGCGAGCCCGGCAGATGGCCGACATCGTGATTGCCGGGAACGATCGCGACCGGCATCGAGAGCTGACCGATCAGATCGAGCGAGAAGGTGATATCGTCCTCATGGTCGGCACCATCGATGGTGACATCGCCCGTGTGGATGACGAGATCGGGTTTTACCGCCTCGATCCAGGCGCGAACCGGTTCCCAATTGCCGTTGAAATGGCTTTTGGCGGGGCTGAGATGGGTGTCGCTGATCTGGACGATTTTCATGGAAACGGGCCTCCGACGATGGCTTGCGGTATCCGCGTCGGAGGGCTGTCTTCTCCCCTTCTCTGCGGTTGGCCGCAGTCTTTAGGGAGCCGCCATGTCAGTTTGGTAACAGCCGTTCTCAGCTGATTTTCAGTTTCTCCATGAAAGCGTCATTTTCAGAAGCCCGGCCGGCGCGAACCGGCACACGCGGCACCAGATGCGTCTGCTACTTCTTTCCCCAGGCTCACCACTTTGCGCCGAGTTCGCCCCGAAAAGATGCCGGACAGGACTGCTCCATGACGGTCGCAAGCATCGCATTCGACGCGTCTGCTTCCGCGACGACCCAGTCGCGAAAGGCCTGGATCTTCTTCTGCCGCCTGGTGCTTTGCGGATAAACCAGCCAATAGGCGCGGCCGTCGCGCACCACATGCTCGAACGGCCGGATCAGCCGGCCGCTCTTCAGTTCATCCATCAGGAAGGTCGAGACGGCAATCGCCATGCCGTGATCCGCCAGGATGGTGGCGACATCCATCGCCTGGACGTCGAAGATCAGCTCGGTACCATTGCTCGCCGGCGGCTCGACGCCGGTTTCGATCATCCACCGCCGCCACCAGTTGGCATTGCCGAAACGCCGGATCCTCAGAACATCGGCGGGCTCCTTGAGTTGATGTTTCTCCAGGAAGGACGGCGTGCAGACCGGCACGTAATCGAGCGGAAACAAGGGAAAGACATCGTTTCCCGGCCAGTCGCCGGCACCGCTGCGCACCGCGAGATCGATAGCGTCACGCTTGAAATCGACCAGCTCGGTCGACATGTGGACCCTGATGCTGATGTTCGGATGCGCGGTCTGGAAGGTGGCGAGCCGCTGGCCGAGCCAGCTCGAAACGACGGTCGGTAGCACCGAAATGTGCAGGTGATGTTCGGTCTTGTCGGCAATCTCCGAGAAGGCCGCCCCTAAAAGATCGATCGCTTCGGTTACCTTTGGCGCCAGCTGCCGCCCGGCACCGGTCAGCCGCACCTCGCGCGGAAGGCGGACAAAGAGCGGCGCGCCGATGCGTTCCTCCAACAACCGGATCTGATAGCTGACGGCCGCCTGCGTCATGCCAAGCTCTTCGGCGGCGCGGGTGAAACTCAGGTGCCTGGCGGCGGCCTCAAAGGCGCGCACTGCACTCATAGGGGGAATCTTGCTCATGACGCTGAGATAAGCATTCTTTATGCCAGCATGC
Source organism: Ensifer sp. ENS09 (assembly GCF_014852425.1). Lineage (NCBI taxonomy): Bacteria > Pseudomonadati > Pseudomonadota > Alphaproteobacteria > Hyphomicrobiales > Rhizobiaceae > Ensifer > Ensifer sp. ENS09. The sequence goes on along the minus strand of NZ_JACVBP010000005.1, from coordinate 178,880 downwards.
GAGAAATCGCTTTGCGCGAAACGCCAAAAAACCTCACTTTTTTCGCGAACACACGCCTTGTAGAGAAGTGAGGATAGCAATGCTTAGCGCAGTGCGATCAATGATTTACCATGCCCTGAATTGGGCCGACAGGACCCTCAGTGCTCCGGTCGACATAGACACGTTCAACGAGTTCCAGCTCCGGGATATCGGCCTGACGCGGGACCAGGAACATATCCGTGCGCACGTCGGCGACACCGCGGATCCGTGGCACTGGCCGGAGGAGCCCAAGCCCGTGCCGGTGCAACCCGCCGCGAAAGCAGTTTGCAGCGAAGGACCGCGCATTGGCCGCGTTTCGCCCCGCGCCCAGGCCGGAGAGAATAAAGACATAAGCATTTCTTTATGCGATTGACGGCCGAGCGATTGCAGGGCATTGTCCAGGCATCGTGGTTCTGCGCCTCGCCATCCGGCGGGGCGGAGCTAAGAGGGAATTCGGTGCGGCGCTGACAAGCGCCCAGGCCGGAGCTGCCCCCGCAACTGTAGGCGGAGAGCGGCCGTTCGATGATGTCACTGAGGAAGACGCCTCGGGAAGACGGAACGGTCCGCGTTGACCCGCAAGCCAGGAGACCTGCCGCGATGAACAACGTCCACGGGCGGGGTGTCCGATGGGGCGCGTTGACGACGCGGGACACTTCTCGCGTCGCGGATGCGTCGCATTCAAGCCTTGCCCTTCAACCTTCGGGGTAAGGAAATGACCATCAAGACTGCCAATCTCGGCTTCCCGCGCATCGGCCGACACCGCGAACTGAAATTCGCGCTTGAACGCTACTGGTCCGGCAAGATCAGCCGTGACGACCTTTTCGACGTCGGCCGCCGGCTTCGGGCCGAAAACTGGGCGGCGCAAAAGGCGCGCGGCATCGACATCCTCCCTTCGAACGATTTCTCGTTCTACGACCACGTGCTCGATACTGCCGTGCTCGTCGGTGCGGTCCCGGCCGCCTATGGCTGGAAGGGCGGTCCCGTCGATCTCGATACCTATTTCGCCATGGCGCGCGGCTCGACCGGTTCGCCCTGCGCTTCCGGTTGCACGCATGCGGGTGACGGCGGCAACGCCGCACTCGAGATGACCAAGTGGTTCGATACCAACTACCACTACATGGTGCCCGAATTCGAAGCGGATCAACGCTTTGCGCTGACGCATAACCGGCCGCTCGAAGCCTTTCTCGAGGCCGAAGCCCTCGGCTATCGAACCCGCCCGGTCCTGCTTGGCCCGGTGACCTTCCTCAAGCTCGGCAAGGCGAAGGGCGGAGATTTCGATCCCCTGGATCTGATCGAACGCTTGCTTCCCGTTTACGTCGAGCTGCTAACCGAACTTGCCAATGCCGGCGCCGACTGGGTTCAGATCGACGAGCCTAGTCTGGTGCTCGATCTCACCAACCGGGAAAGGCAGGCCCTGGACCTTGCCTATCATACGTTCCGGGCGAAGGTTCCCGGGCTCCGGATCATGCTTGCGACCTATTTCGGCGCGATCGGCGACAATATGGTGAGCGCCCTGGCGCTGCCGATCGCGGGCCTGCATGTCGATCTCGTGCGCGCGCCGCAGCAGATCGAGGTCCTCCTCCAGTCCGCTCCGGCTGACCGAGTGCTGTCGCTCGGCATCATCGACGGCCGCAACGTCTGGAGGACGGATCTTGCCGGCCTGTTGCGCCGCCTGCAGCCGCTCATCTCCGCCCATGGCCGGGACCGGATCGAGCTTGCGCCCTCGTGCTCGCTCCTGCATGTGCCCGTCGACCTCGATCTGGAACAGGCGCTCGACCCGGAGCTTGCCTCGTGGCTCGCTTTCGCCGTGCAGAAGCTCGACGAGTTGAGCCTTCTTGCCCGCGCCTTCGAGCCGGGGCTTGCCCATCCGGAAAGGGCCTTTGCGGCATCGAGCGAAGCTGCCAAGGCGCGTCTGACGTCGCTCAGGATCCATGATCCACTCGTTGCCGGGCGACTGAAGGCGCTGACGGCAGCCGACAGCGAGCGCCGGCCTCCCTTCCCGGCCCGTCGCGCGCTCCAGGCGGACGCGCTGCCGTTGCCGCTTTTCCCGACGACGACGATCGGCTCCTTCCCGCAGACGCCGGAAGTACGGCAGGCCCGTTCCCTGCATGCCAAGGGCGAACTCAGCTATGTCGACTACACCGCCTATCTGCGCCGGGAGACCGAGCAGGCGGTGCGCTGGCAGGAGGAGATCGGCATCGACGTGCTGGTACATGGCGAGTTCGAGCGCAATGACATGGTGCAGTATTTCGGCGAGCAGCTCTCGGGCTACGCCTTTACCCGAAGTGGCTGGGTACAGAGCTACGGTTCGCGCTACGTGCGCCCGCCGATCATCTTCGGCGACGTTTCTCGGCCAAACCCGATGACGGTCGAATGGGCGGCCTTTGCACAGTCACTGACCGATCGACCGGTCAAGGGCATGCTAACGGGTCCGGTCACCATGCTGCAATGGTCCTTCGTGCGCGACGACCTGCCGCGGTCGGTGGTGTGCCGGCAGATCGCGCTGGCGCTTAGCGACGAAGTCAGGGACCTCGAGGCATCGGGCATCGCCATCATCCAGATCGACGAGCCGGCGCTGCGCGAGGGCCTGCCGCTCAAGGCCGCCGACCGCAAGGCCTATCTCGACTGGGCGGTGGAGTGCTTCCGCCTCAGCGCCGCCGGCGTCGGCGACGCCACCCAGATCCACACCCATATGTGCTACTCGGAGTTCAACGACATCATGCCGGCGATCGCGGCAATGGATGCCGACGTGATTTCGATCGAGACGTCGCGATCGAAGATGGAACTGCTCGGCGCGTTCACCGGAAGGGCCTATCCGAACGAGATCGGCCCGGGCGTCTACGATATCCATTCGCCCCGCGTACCGGCGGTGGATGAAATGGTGCATCTCATCGAGCGCGCGACCGAAGGGCTGACGCCGGCGCAGATCTGGGTCAACCCGGATTGCGGGCTGAAGACCAGGCGCTGGGAGGAAACCCGGCCAGCGCTTGTCAACATGGTGGCGGCGGCGCGCGCCCTGCGCCTGGCCTTCGCGGATGATCCCCGCAAGGCGCTTCGCGCATGACGGACCACACGGAAGCGGCGTCGGGGGAAACCCCGGTGCCACAGACCCTCGTCGATATCGTCTTTCCCGGCGACACCAATCATCACGGCACCCTCTTTGGGGGTGCCGCATTGGCGCTGATGGACCGGATCGCCTTCATCGTCGCCACCCGCCACGGCCGCGTTCCCTTCGTCACCGCCTCCTGCGACCGGATCGACTTTCGCGCACCCGCCCGCATCGGCCAGATCGTCAGTTTCTCTGGCCGCCCGGTGCGCGTCGGGCGGCTCTCGATGGTCGTCGACGTCGAGATGGTGGCCGAAGACCTTGCGACCGGCGGCCGCGATCTTTGCTCACGCGGACAGTTCACCATGGTTGGGATGCCGCAGGACAAAGGTGCCGACTGGCACCTTCCGCCGCTCGCCGAGCCCGCGCCGGCTGCGCCCGCCGCCGATTTCGTCGGCATGACCGACATCGTTTTTCCGGGCCAGACCAACAGCGCCGGCGCGCTCTTCGGCGGCGATGCACTCGCCCAGATGACGAAGGCGGCCTTCGTCGTCGCGACCCGGCTGACCGGAAAATTGATGGTGCTCGCCTCCTGCAGTAGCGATTTCAAGCGGCGTGTCGCCGCCGGTACGATCATCGACACGCTGGCGCGGGTCACCCGGACCGGACGCAGTTCCACAACGATAGAGGTCGAGCTCTGGTCGGAAGAACTGCTCAGCGGCGTGCGCGTGCTGACCGTCACCGGGACTTTCGTGATGGTGGCCGTCGACAGCCGCAACCGCCCGGTTGCGGCCTTCGCCGCCTGAGCAAGCCGGGGGCGCCGCGCATGGCGCCCTCGGTCCACAGGATTGATCGCGGGCCGCTATTTACTCCCCGTTATCCACACCGAAAAAGAAAAGACCGCTGCACCCCCGCCTCCAGCATATAGAACCTATTGACGCAGATTTGCGATGAACTACTATATCTAGTGTTCGAGGTTCTTCCGATTCGCAAGGATTGGGAGCTAAGACGGGAATACGGTGCGCCGGCGGGTTTCCGCTCAGGCTATGCCGTAGCTGCCCCCGCAACTGTAGACGGCGAGCGACTGTCCGGAATTGGACCACTGAGGCATGAGGCCTCGGGAAGGTCGGGATGGAATCTTTGACCCGTAAGCCAGGAGACCTGCCTCGAGCAACAAACGTCCACGGGCGGGGTGTCCGGAGAGGTTGAGTGCGTGGCAGGATGAGCCTGCCCGATCGTCTCGACATCTCCCCGGCAGCCTGTCGAAAGCTTCGGGGTGAAGTCATGTCAGTTTCTTCCAGTTCAGATCCACCTTCTGCGGACGGGTGCGCATTGTTGCGCGCCTGATCGAAAGGCCGCGTCCTGAGAGCCCGCACCCGCGGAAATTCCAGAGCGCCCGACCAGAACGAGCCGGCCCGGCTGCCTAGTCGATTTTGGGCCAGCTTGCCGACATCCACTCCGGTCGAGGCGATCGGGGAGCGATGTTTCGTACCCTATCGTCAAGCCCACGGTTCGCGTTCGCGCGAGCCGCCGATTTTTTGCGCCCATTTGCCAGACCCTCACGAGGAACCCATGTCGATCACCGTCTACAGCAAACCCGCCTGCGTCCAATGCACCGCCACCACCCGCGCGCTTGACCGCCAGGGCATCGATTATCGCATCGTCGATATCTCCGAGGATTCCGATGGTTTCGCGCTCGTGCAGGGTCTCGGCTATCGGCAGGTTCCCGTGGTCGTCGCCGGCGAGCGGCATTGGGCGGGGTTCCGCCCGGACATGATCAGCGCGCTTTCCTGAGGGAGAGAAGCGATGGGGCTGATCGTCTATTTTTCCAGCCGCTCGGAAAACACCCATCGCTTCGTCGAGAAACTCGGCCTTCGCGCGGCCCGCATACCGCTCAAAGAAAGTAAGGATGCACTTACGGTTTCGGAGCCCTATGTGCTCGTCGTACCAACCTATTGCGGCGACGATGGCCGAGGTGCCGTGCCGAAACAGGTGATCCGCTTCCTGAACGACGCGGGCAACCGCTCTCACATCCGCGGCGTGATCGCAGCGGGCAACAGCAATTTCGGCGCGACCTACGGGATCGCCGGCGACGTGATCTCGGACAAGTGCCGGGTGCCCTACCTCTACCGGTTCGAGCTGCTCGGAACCGACGAGGACGTCGCCAATGTCAAAAACGGGATGGAACGATTTTGGACGTCACAACACTCGAACGCCCCCTGAAGGCGACGGAAGCGGCGCTGGATTACCACGCGCTGAATGCGATGCTGAACCTCTACGACGAGGAGGGGAAGATCCAGCTCGACAAGGACCGGCAGGCGGCGAAGCAATACTTCCTCCAGCACGTCAACCAGAACACGGTCTTCTTCCATAACCTGCGGGAAAAGCTCGATTATCTGGTGACCGAGGGCTACTACGAGCAGGACGTGCTGGACCAGTATTCGTTCAACTTCGTGCGCGATCTCTACGACCACGCCTATTCGAAGAAGTTCCGTTTCCCGACCTTCCTCGGCGCCTTCAAATATTACACGTCCTATACGCTCAAAACCTTCGACGGAAAGCGCTACCTGGAACGCTACGAAGACCGCGTCTGCATGGTGGCGATGGCCTTGGCGCGCGGCAACGAGGCGCTTGCCCGCGATCTCGTCGACGAGATCATTTCCGGCCGCTTCCAGCCGGCGACGCCGACCTTCCTCAATGCCGGCAAGAAAAGCCGTGGCGAGCTCGTCTCCTGCTTTCTGCTGAGGATCGAGGACAACATGGAGAGCATCGGCCGCGCCATCAATTCGGCGCTGCAGCTTTCCAAACGCGGCGGCGGCGTGGCGCTGTCGCTCACCAACATCCGCGAAATGGGCGCGCCGATCAAGCAGATCGAGAACCAATCCTCCGGGGTCATCCCGGTCATGAAGTTGCTGGAAGACTCGTTCTCCTATGCCAACCAGCTCGGTGCGCGCCAGGGCGCGGGCGCGGTCTATCTCCATGCCCACCACCCTGACATCATGCGCTTCCTCGACACCAAGCGTGAGAACGCCGACGAGAAGATACGCATCAAGACGCTGTCGCTCGGCGTCGTCATTCCCGACATCACCTTCGAGCTCGCCCGCAACAACGAGGACATGTACCTGTTCTCGCCGTATGATGTGGAGCAGGTCTATGGCGTGCCGCTCACCGAAATCTCGGTGACGGAGAAATATCGCGAGATGGTGGAGGACGCCCGCATCCGCAAGCGCAAGATCAAGGCGCGCGACTTCTTCCAGATCATCGCCGAGATCCAGTTCGAGAGCGGCTATCCGTACATCATGTTCGAAGACACGGTGAACCGGGCAAACCCGATTGCCGGCCGCATCACCATGAGCAACCTCTGCTCGGAGATCCTGCAGGTGAGCGAGGCGAGCGCGTTCAACGACGACCTCTCCTACAAGCACAAGGGCAAGGATATCTCCTGCAATCTCGGCTCACTGAACATTGCGGCTGCCATGGACAGCCCGGATTTCGGCCAGACGATCGAGACCTCGATCCGGGCGCTGACCGCCGTCTCCGAAATGAGCCACATCTCGTCCGTGCCTTCGATCGAGAAGGGCAACGACGACAGCCACGCGATCGGCCTCGGTCAGATGAACCTGCACGGCTATCTCGCCCGCGAGCGCATCTATTACGGCTCCGAGGAAGGCATCGATTTCACCAACATCTATTTCTACACGGTGACCTATCACGCCATCCGCGCCTCCAACCGCCTTGCGGTGGAAAAGGGCGTCAGCTTCGGCGGCTTCGAGAACTCGAAATACGCCTCTGGCGAATACTTCGACAAATATACCGAGGCGGAATGGTTGCCGGCGACCGACAAGGTGAAAGAGCTGTTCGAGACGGCCGGCATCGCCATCCCGACACAGGAAGACTGGCTGGAGCTGAAACGGGCAGTGATCGAAGGCGGGCTCTACAACCAGAACCTCCAGGCCGTGCCGCCGACCGGCTCGATCTCCTACATCAACCATTCGACGTCCTCGATCCATCCGATCGTCTCGAAGATCGAGATCCGCAAGGAAGGCAAGATCGGCCGCGTCTATTACCCGGCCGCCTTCATGACCAACGACAATCTCGAATACTACCAGGACGCCTACGAGATCGGCCCGGAGAAGATCATCGACACCTACGCGGCGGCCACCCAGCACGTCGACCAGGGCCTTTCGCTAACCTTGTTCTTCCGCGACACGGCGACGACCCGCGACATCAACCGCGCCCAGATCCACGCCTGGAAGAAGGGCATCAAGACCATCTACTACATCCGTCTTCGCCAGATGGCGCTCGAGGGCACGCAGGTCCAGGGCTGCGTTTCCTGCGCACTGTAACCTTGCATTCCAGCAACTGCCCAAGCTGCCCCTCACCCTCTCCCCGCGCGCGGGGAGGGTGCCAGCGGGCGGATGAAGGGCTGACCCAAAAAAGGCCCAACCGATGAACATGCACACCAAACCCGCAAGCCGCATCCGCGCCATCAACTGGAACCGGATCGAGGACGACAAGGACCTGGAGGTCTGGAACCGCCTGACCGGCAATTTCTGGCTGCCGGAAAAAGTGCCGCTCTCCAACGACATCCCGTCCTGGGCGACGCTTAAACCCGAGGAGCAGACGCTGACGATCCGCGTCTTCACCGGGCTTACCTTGCTCGACACCATCCAGAACGGCGTCGGCGCCGTCAGGCTGATGGAGGATGCGGCCACCCCGCACGAGGAGGCGGTGCTTTCCAACATCTCCTTCATGGAGGCGGTGCACGCGCGCTCCTATTCCTCGATCTTCTCGACGCTCTGCCTGACACCCGATGTGGACGACGCCTATCGCTGGTCGGAGGAAAACGAGTTCCTGCAGAAGAAGTCGGCGCTGATCATGGCAGAGTATGCCTCCGGCGATCCCTTGAAGAAGAAGGTCGCGAGCGTCTTCCTCGAAAGCTTCCTGTTCTATTCCGGCTTCTATCTGCCGATGTACTGGTCGAGCCGCGCCAAGCTCACCAACACTGCCGACATGATCCGCCTGATCATCCGCGACGAAGCCGTGCATGGCTATTACATCGGCTACAAGTTCCAGCGCGCTTTGGAGCGTCTGAGCGAGGAGCGCCGCCAGGAGATCAAGGATTTCGCCTTCGACCTCTTGCTCGAGCTCTACGACAACGAGGCAAAGTACACCGAGGCACTCTATGACGGCGTCGGGCTCACCGAAGACGTGAAGAAGTTCCTGCACTACAACGCCAATAAGGCGCTGATGAACCTCGGCTACGAGGCGCTGTTCCCGGCGGAGGCGTGCAAGGTCAATCCGGCCATCCTCTCCGCCCTTTCGCCGAACGCCGACGAGAACCACGACTTCTTCTCCGGCTCCGGCTCCTCCTACGTCATTGGCAAGGCGGTCGCGACCGAGGACGAGGACTGGGACTTTTAAAGACAGCGCATCCGGTCACACCTGAAAACAAAAGGCCGGCGAGGAACACCCTCGCCGGCCTTTTGGTTCGGTAATAGCAGCCCCTATTCCGCAGCGACCACCCGGCTGCGGCCGATCGTGGCCTGGGTCAGCAGGAAGGCGGCAAGGGCGCAAGCGGCAATCGCGCCGGCCATCGGCAGGGCCGTGCCGTCGAAGAAGATGGTCGCAACCACCATGGCGACGGCGGAGGTGACGAAGTGCAGCGTACCCATCAGTGCCGACGCCGTACCGGCAATCTCGCCGTGGTCTTCGAGCGCCAGCACCGCCGAGGTCGGGATGACCAGGCCGAGCACGCCATAGCCGACAAACAGGAAGGCGGCCATGACAGGCAGTTGGTTGAAGCCGAGGCTCATGACGATGAACATCGTGACCATGGTGAGCGCGAAGGCGCCGACGGCAAGATGCATGACGCGCACCAGGCCAAAACGTTCGCCGAGCCAGCCGGTCGCCTGCGACACCGCGAAGAACGACACGGCGTTCATCGAGAACGCCAGGCTATATTGCGTCGGCGTCAGCCCATAGTGGTCGATCAGCACGAAAGGTGAGTTGGCGAGATAGACGAGGAACCCGGAGATCCCAAGCCCGCCGATGAAGGTGAGCGTCAGGAAATTGCGGTCGGACAGAAGCAGGCGATAGGCGGCAAGCGCGCTTGCGATGCTGCTGTCGGCGCGATCCTTCTTCGGCCGGGTTTCCTGCAGTTGCGTTGACAGCAGGATCAGGCCGATGAAGGCGGCAATGGTCACTGCATAGAACACACCGCGCCAACCGTAGAAGCCGATGACGGCGCTGCCGGCGAGCGGCGCCAGAATCGGCGAAATGCTGAAGACCAGCATCAGCATCGACATCAGCCGCGCCGCCTGAACGCCGGTGTGCATATCGCGCACCACGGCGCGCGGGATGACCATGCCGGCGGCACCACCGATGCCTTGCAGGAAGCGGAAGGCGATCAGGGTTTCAATGTCGGTCGAAAGCGCGCAGCCGATGCTGGCGACGGTGAAGAGGCCGATGCCGAGGTAGAGCGGCGCCTTGCGGCCCCAGATATCGGAGAGCGGACCGTAGATCAGCTGCGAGATGGCAAAGGAGATGAAGAAGGCCAGCAGGCTAAGCTGCACCACGCCGTTTTCGGCCGCCAGATCCTTGCCGATCGACGGCAGGGCCGGCAGGTACATGTCGATTGCAAAGGGGCCGATCGCCGAGATCAGGCCGAGCACGATCGCCGTGCGAAGGAAGGACGTTGTCATGGCAATGAACTTTCAGAAATCGCGCCAGCCGAACCGCTGCCGCCCGGATTGAAACTCAAAGACATCGTCGTGCCAGGATTGAGCGTTGGGGAACCGCATCCTGCGCTGACTATTTCGTCCATTAATTTGGACACAACTGTAAAATTAGACAGTATTGTCTAAATCGTCAATGGGGCCTATCTTCGATCCATGAAGAAATTTGATTTGGCCTCGGCTGACGCTCGCCCCCAGAAAGGGCAATTCGCGAAACGCCTCTCGATCCTGGAGGCCGCGGCCGATGTTTTCTGTCGGGAAGGCTTTTCCGGCGCCAGCATCGACGAGATCGCGGTCGTGGCCGGGGTCTCGCGCCAGACCATTTACAATCACTACCGCGAGAAAGAGACGCTGTTCATGGCGGTGATCCAGGACATCATGGATCGCGTGAACGGCGTGCTTTTCTCCATCCTCGCAACCTTTCCCGAAAACGCCGACAACCTCGAGGAAGACCTGGTCGAATTTGCCGTGCGCCTCAACAAGAACTGCAATTGCAACCAGGACGCCAAGTTCATCCAGAAGCTGATCTCGACCGAGGGCAATCGCTATCCGCATCTGTTCCAGTTCTGGCGGGAGCAGGGACCGGGCAAGACCGACCGGGCGCTGGCGGCGCTGTTTGCGCGCCTTGCCCACGTGGCACCGCTCGACATCGACGACTTCGACCTCGCAGCGCGCCAGTTCATCGCGCTGATCAAGGCGGACCTGCAGATGGGCGGGCTCTTCGGTGAAACGCCGAGCGAAGAAGACCTGGAGATCAGCGCCCGCAGGGCTGTGAAGACGTTCCTGCGCGCCTATGGCCGGCCGGCAGCGGTTTCGGCGGGCTGAGGCCACCCGGGGCCAGAAACCAATCCCGACCTATCTGGTGATGCGAAAATCACCGATGTGCTCGGGCGGGTCGACAAATTCGGCAACGACCTTCGAAACCCACGCACCCGGCGGGCCGTCATGCAGGCGCTCTAGCATGAGGGTGACCGCCGCCTCCGGGCCGCTGATCAATGTAGCCACCGAGCCATCCGCTTCGTTTCGAACCCATCCCACGAGACCGAGCTTGCGCGCCTCGTCGCGCGTCCAGACCCTGAAGCTAACGCCTTGCACCCGCCCGAGAATCCGGACCAGCGCCGTCTTATCAGCCTCAGCCATGACTCGTCTCCCTTGTCGTCTATCACGCAATCTGGCGCAGCCCGGTGGAAAGACAAGCCACCCGCAAAAGGACTAGAGGCGACCACTGCAACCAAAAAATTTCCACGCTACATTTCAAATATTTTGTTCGTGTCTTTTTAAAAGTTGACGCGCGAAAACTTTTGTGGTTTTTACGGCCTCACCAAGACGGCGATGGGAGGGCCTCGCCAGCTTGGCTGAGACACAAGAAGGCCCGCGCCGTTTCCAGGGAGGAAACCATGAACATGTCCCGCATTCTGAAGTCGCTCGTCGCCGGCACGGCGCTGTCGCTCCTCGCCTCCACCGCCTTCGCCGATGGCATCGGCGCATCGCTGCTGACCCAGCAGCATCCGTTCTACATCGAGCTCGCCGACGCGATGAAAGCCGAGGCTGAAGCCAAGAACGTCAAGCTCGAGGTCTCGATCGCCAACCAGGATCTGAACAAGCAGCTCGCCGACGTCGAGGACTTCATCGTCAAGGGCGTCGACGTCATCGTCATCTCGCCGGTCGACAGCCAGGGCGTACGCGCCGCGATCGAGAAGGCCGAAAAGGCCGGCATCAAGGTGATCACCGTCGACGTTCCGGCCAACGGCGCGACCGTGACCTCGCACATCGGCACCGACAACTTCACCGGCGGCGTCAAGGCCGGCGAGCTGATGGCCAAAGTCCTTGACAACAAGGGCAAGGTCGCCGTCATCGACTACCCGACGGTCCAGTCGGTGGTGAACCGCGTCAACGGCTTCAAGGAAGCGATCGCCAAGCATCCCGACATGGAGATCGTCGCGATCCAGACCGGCATTACCCGCGCCGAGGCGCTGGCCGCTGCCCAGAACATGCTGCAGGCCAATCCCGATATCACCGGCATCTTCGGCTTCGGCGACGATGCGGCGCTCGCTGCCGCCGTCGCAGTCAAGGCTGCTGGTCTGGAATCCCAGGTCAAGGTCATCGGCTTTGACGGCATGAAGGAAGCCCGCGACGCCGTCGACACCAACCCGGTCATGGTCGGCGTCATCCAGCAGTTCCCGGACCAGATGGGCAAGCAGGCCGTCGACACCGCCGTCAAGGTTGCCGCCGGCGAGACCGTCCCGGCCGAACAGCCGATCGTTCCGGGCGTCTACACCGCGAAATAAGTCCTCCCAGGACAGCCGCCGCCTCACCTCAGGGGCGGCGGCACCCATCAGGGTCCGTTTCCGTCCTCTGGCCGGAGACGCTGCTCTCGGCTGACCTGAAGGAGGCCGCCATGTTTGGTTCGACCAGCGATACCATTCTCGAAATCGACAACGTCACCAAATCCTTCGGCCAGGTCGCGGCACTGAAGGGCATGCGCCTCAAGGTCCGGCGCGGCCGGGTACACACACTGCTCGGCGAAAACGGCGCCGGCAAATCGACGTTGATGAAAATCCTTGCCGGCGTGCACGCGGCGACCTCGGGAGAGATCGCACTCGACGGGCGCCCCTACCAGCCGCGCAACCCGCAGGATGCCGCCGCCCTCGGGCTTGCCATCGTCTTCCAGGAACTCAGCCTCTGCAGCAACCTGACGGTGGCCGAGAACATTCTCGCCACCCGCGAGCCGCGCCGCTTCGGCTTCATCAACGACAAGGAGCTGGTCGCAAGGGCCCGCGCGATCGTTGCCGATCTCGGCCTGCCGATCGACGTCAGCGAGAAGGTCGGCAATCTCTCGATCGCCCAGCGTCAGCTGGTCGAGATCGCCAAGGGCCTCAGCCACGAGGCCAAGGTCGTCATCCTCGACGAGCCGACGTCATCGCTCAGCGACAGCGAAGCCGAGATCCTGTTCGAGATCATCGGGCGGCTGAAGAGCCGCGGCGTCGCCGTCATCTACATCTCGCACCGCATGGAAGAGATCATGCGGCTCAGCGACGACATCACCGTCATCCGCGACGGTGAATATGTCTCCACCCATGATCGCGACGACGTCACCATCGAGGCGCTGATCGCGCTGATGGTCGGCCGCCGCATGGACGAAATCTATCCGCCGCCCGCGCACGAGCAGAAGGCGGATGCTACCCCGGTTCTGGCCGTCGATGGCCTCACCCGCGACGGCGAATTCGAGGACATCTCCTTCGACATCCGGCCCGGCGAAATCCTCGGATTCTTCGGGCTGGTCGGTTCCGGCCGCTCGGAGGTGATGAACGCGCTGTTCGGCATGAAGACTGCGACCGGCACCGTGCGCTTCGAGGATCAACCGGTCCGCTTCCGCTCGCCGGCAGAGGCGATCGCCCGCGGCATCGGCTTCGTCACCGAAAACCGCAAGGAAGAGGGCCTCGTGCTCAGCCACAGCGTCGGCTGGAACATCTCGATGGCCGCCCTCTCGGATTTCACCGGCCCGCTCGGCTTCACCCGCAGCCGCGCCGAACGCACGGCTGCAACCCAGGAAGTCGGCCGGCTGGCGATCAAGACCCATTCGCTCGATACGCCCTCGGGTTCCTTGAGCGGCGGTAACCAGCAGAAGATCGTGCTTGCCAAGTGGCTGCTGACCCGACCCAAGGTGCTGATCCTCGACGAGCCAACCCGCGGCGTCGACGTCGGCGCCAAGTTCGAAATCTACAAGATCATCCGCCAGCTGGCGGCCGAGGGAACGGCGATCCTGCTGATCTCCTCCGAGCTGCCGGAGGTTCTGGGAATGAGCGACCGCGTCGTCGTCATGCACGAAGGCGTCATGGGCGCAACGCTTTCCGGCGCCGACCTCAACCCCGAAACGATCATGGCGCACGCAACGGGATTCCAATCATGACACAGCAATCCGAAGTCCAGGCCGCCTTCCTGCGTGCCCTGAAACAATATGGCGGCATCCTTTTGTCGCTGGTGATGCTCTGCGTCATCTTCTCCTTCCTCAACCCGCGCTTCATGTCGGTCGTCAACTTCATGAACATCCTGCAGCAGGTGGCCGTGGTGGCGATCGCCGCCTTCGGCATGACCTGGGTGATCCTGCTCGGCGAGATCGACCTTTCGGTCGGCTCGATCATTGCGGTCGCCGGCATGGTCGGCGCGCAATGTTTCGCCTTCGGCCTCGGCTTTGCGCCGGCGCTCGTCGTCACGCTTCTCGCCGGCGCCCTCATGGGCATGCTGAACGGGGTGCTGACGGCAAAGCTGCTTTTGCCCTCCTTCATCGTCACCGTCGCGACCATGGGCATCTACCGCGGCATGGTCAGCCTGCCGACCAACGGCGCGCCGGCGATGATCGAGAACTCGACCTGGACCGCGATTGGCACCGAGAGCTTCCTTGGCCTGCCCATCATCATCTGGGTCGTCGCCGTGCTCTTTCTCGTCAACCACATCCTGTTGAGCAAGACGAGCTTCGGCCGCCGCGCCTATCTGACGGGCGGCAACCGCGAGGCGGCCGTCTATTCCGGCATCAAGGTCGACCGGCTGAAGATCACCATCTTCATGATCTCCGGCGTGATGGCGGCGATCAGCGGCGTGCTGCTCTCGTCCCGCCTGTTCTCCGCCCAGACCAATGCCGGCATGAGCTACGAGCTCGACGCGATCGCGGCTGCCGTGCTTGGCGGCACCTCGCTTGCCGGCGGCGTCGGCACAATGGTCGGCACGTTGATCGGCGCCCTCATCATCGGCGTCATGAACAACGGCATGAACATGCTGTCGGTCCCCTACTTCTACCAGCTCATCGTCAAGGGCCTGGTGATCCTGATCGCCGTCTGGCTCGACGTGCGCGCCAAGCAGGCAAAACGCTGATCTTTCCGAAGAGAACACACCCATGCACAAGATACTGACGATCGGCGAAATCCTCGTGGAGATCATCGCCACCGAAAAGGGCTACGGCTTTCGCCAGGCGACCCCTTTGATCGGTCCCTACCCCTCGGGCGCGCCGGCGATCTTCATCGACCAGGTCGGCAAGCTCGGCCAGGCAGCGGCCATGATCTCCCGCGTCGGCAACGACGATTTCGGCCACGTCAACCTCGACCGGTTGAAAGCAGATGGCGTCGATATCTCGGGCATAACGTTCGACCCGCTCGGCACCACCGGCAGCGCCTTCGTGCGCTATCGTCCCGACGGCAGCCGCGCCTTCGTCTTCAACATCCGCCACAGCGCCTGCGGCACAATCCGGCTCGACGAGGCAAGTCGCGCGTTGGTCAGAACCTGCAGCCACCTGCATGTGATGGGCTCGTCGCTCTACGCCCCAAGCGTGGTCGAGAGCATCATCGCGGCAATCGAGATCATCAAATCGGCCGGCGGCACGGTCTCCTTCGACCCGAACCTTCGCCCCGAAATCCTCGACAGCCCGGGCATGCGCGAGGCGCTGCAGACGGTCCTCGCCAAGACCGACCTCTTCCTGCCGAGCGGACAGGAACTCTTCCTGTTCACCAAGGCGAAGACCGAAGCGGAAGCCGTATCGGAACTGCTCGCCGCCGGCATCAAGGTGATCGTCGTCAAGCGCGGCGCCGAGGGCGCGAGCTACTTCGACAGTGAGACGACGCTCTCGCATCCGGGCTTTGCCGTCGAAGAAATCGACCCGACCGGCGCCGGCGACTGCTTTGGCGCGACCTTCGTCACCTTCTGGCTGAACGGAGCCAAGCCCGCTGAAGCGCTGGAATTCGCCAATGCTTCGGGCGCACGCGCCGTCATGATTTCCGGCCCGATGGAAGGCGCCTCGACGCGCACCGATCTCGAAACCTTCATCACTGCGAAAAAGGGCTGACCGCCATGCAACAGAACCTTCTGATCGACATTGCCCGCTGGTCGGAACGTCCCGGCCCGCGCGGCATTCCCTCCGTCTGCTCGGCCCACCCGCTGGTGATCGAAGCCGCCATGCTGCGGGCACTCAAGGAGGACGCGGCGCTCCTGATCGAGGCGACCTGCAACCAGGTTAACCAGGACGGCGGCTATACCGGCATGACGCCCGCCGACTTCACCCGCTTCGTTGCCGAGATCGCCGATCGCGTCGCCTTCCCCAAGGAAAAGATCATCCTCGGCGGCGACCATCTGGGCCCCAATCCCTGGAAGCACCTGCCGGCTGCGGAAGCGATGGACAAGGCCGAGACGATGATCAAGGCCTATGCGAAGGCCGGCTTCACCAAGCTGCATCTGGACACCAGCATGGGCTGCGCCGGCGAGCCGGTGGCTCTGCCCGATGCGATGACCGCAGAACGTGCTGCGCGTCTGGCGGCCGCCGCCGAAGCTGCCCTTCGTGGCGAGAGCCACACCGCTCCCGTCTATATCATCGGCACGGAAGTGCCGGTTCCGGGCGGCGCGCTGGAAGAACTCGACACGCTGGAAGTCACCGCCCCCGACGCGGCGATCGAGACCATTTTCATCCATCGCCAGGCTTTCGAGAAAGCCGGCGCTGCCGACGCCTTCGGACGTGTCGTCGGCGCAGTGGTCCAGCCGGGAGTCGAATTCGGCAACGAGAACGTCATCGCCTATGACAGGGCAAAGGCCGCCAAGCTCAGCGCCAGCCTGAAACAGCTCGACGGCGTCGTCTTCGAGGCACATTCGACCGACTACCAGACACCGGAAGCGCTGCGCGATCTCGTCTCCGATGGTTTTGCGATCCTCAAGGTCGGCCCCGGCCTGACCTTCGCGCTGCGCGAGGCGCTTTACGGCCTCGACCAGATCGCCGCTTTCCTCTTTCCGGACGCCCGCAAGCAGACGCTGGCGGCGGTCACCGAGGACGTGATGCGCGAGGAGCCGGCCAACTGGGGCAAGTATTACCACGGCTCGGCGGAAGCTCAGCGGCTGCAGCGGCATTTTTCCTATAGCGACCGCATCCGCTATTACTGGCCGCATCCGAAGGTCGCAGCAGCGGTCGAAGAACTTCTGGCACTACTCGACGGCGTGACGATCCCGGAAACGCTGATCAGCCAGTATCTCCCCGGCAGTTACGAGCGAGTGCGCGACGGCAAGGTGGCCGCTCAAGCAAAACCGTTGGCACTTGCTGCCGTCGACCGGGTTCTCAAGGATTACTTTGTGGCCTGTCGCGCTTAGCGGCAGGTCGGATGTTCGGTGAATATTTGCGAGCCGGTACTGCCTATCCCCTCGAAATGAACCTATAAACGAAATCAAAACAATATGGGGCACAGCGACCGTGGACAGACAGATCAAGACCATGGAGGATTTTTCGGAGTTCGTCGGCCTGTCGCGCCCGACGGTCTCAAAATACTTCAATGATCCAGGCTCGGTTCGCAAGAAGACCCGCGATGCCATCGAGGCGGCGATCAAGCAGTCGGGTTTTCGCCCGAACATCTTCGCCGTCAACCTGAACCGCCGCCGCACCAACATCCTCGGCGTCATCGTTCCGAACTCGACCGACCCCTTTTACATGGCGCTGACGCGCCGGATCGAGCACATCGCCAACCAGGCGGGTTTCCTCGCCTTCGTGCTCTCCTCCGACGGGCGGCCGGAGATGGAGGAGCGGGCGATCGAGACTTTCAAGTCGATGAACGTCGCCGGCGCCATCATCGCCCCGCTCGGCGTGCAATCGCACCACAAGACGCTGACAACGCTCGGCGCCAGCATTCCGCTGATCTACGTGGACTCGCCGCTCGACGACAGCTCCTCCTTCGTCGGCACCGACAACCGCCAGAGCTTCCGCCTGATGGTCGATTATCTCTGCCGTTCCGGCAGCGCGCCCTGCTACTTCGGCATGCCACCGGTCAACAACAACGCGATCGCCCGGCGCGACGCCTATCTGGAGGCGATGCAGCAGCTGAAGATGGAGCCGGCGCTGGTCAAAACCACACCAAACGCCGCCTGGGATTTTGAAAAATTCGGCTTCGACGAGACGCTGCGCATCCTCGGCTCTGGCGGTTTTCCGACCCAGACGGTGCTTTGCGCCAACGACCGCGTCGCCTTCGGCGTCATCGCCGCCGCCTTCCAATCCGGGCTCAAGGTCGGCCGCGATGCCGATGCTGATATCAGGGTCGCCGGCCACGACGACCACCCGCTGTCACGC
The DNA here is from genome assembly GCF_014852425.1 of Ensifer sp. ENS09. Taxonomy (NCBI): domain Bacteria; kingdom Pseudomonadati; phylum Pseudomonadota; class Alphaproteobacteria; order Hyphomicrobiales; family Rhizobiaceae; genus Ensifer; species Ensifer sp. ENS09. The sequence continues at coordinate 160,993 of NZ_JACVBP010000005.1, read as the reverse complement.
TACACCTGCCCGCCGCTGACGACGGTGGCGCAGAACTACAACGAGATCGGCCGGCTGGCGATCGAGCTGCTGCTGTTCAAGCTCGGGGAGACCACCGACGACGGCGGCGCCTTCCCCGAGGACGAACGTATTCTCCTGAGCGCCGAGATCATGCTGCGCGGTTCGGCCTAATAGACATCGACCAGCAATTTCCCGGACTGCGACCCTTCGGAAAAGCCCGTCCAGGCAGACGCCCAACAATCAGGATCGGCGCGCCAGCGCCAGAACCTGATCGGTCGTCAGGATGTCGCCGAAGGTGTCATCGATCGTCGCCAGCGACGAGCGATGCAGCACCGCATGCGGAACGACCTCGCCATCACCCGTATCGAGATCGCGCGTGGCGCAGGCATCCGAAGCGACGATGACACTGAAGCCGAGCGGTACGGCATCGCGTGCCGCGCCGGCAACGCAGGCATGGGTCATCAGCCCTGACATGACGAGCGTATCGACGCCCGCCTGCTTCAACTGGATGCTGAGATCCGTGCTGGCAAAAACGCTGACCGACGATTTGCGCACCACCGAATGGTTCGCAGCCGGTTGAATGTCCCGGTGAAACGCAGAGGTCTCACTATCCTCGGCGAAGACAGGGCTGCCGGCTGGCGTGACATGCTTGACATGATAGACCTTCATGCCCTCGGCATCGGCGCGCGCGATCAGCCGCTTTGCATTGGCAAGCACCTTTTCGCCGTCCGGGATCGGCATACGGCCGGCAAAATACTCGTTCTGGAAATCGATCACCAAAAGCGCCGTCGTCTGGGGATCGAGGCTCTTAGGCGCCGGAGCGCCGGCAATCGTGCGGATGGTCGGGTGTTGTGTCATCAAAGGTTCCTTTCGTATTTCGACGCCCGCGAAGATCGTCAAAGCGGCCTCCACGCGAAAGTGGCCTGAACGACAATATGTGATAGGTTCCAGCCAATTGAGTGAATGAGTATCGGCCAGGACATGCACACCATCGCCATCGTCGCCTTTAAGGGTATCAGCCCGTTTCACCTCTCGGTGCCCTGCATCGTCTTCGGCGACGACCTCCTGAAGCTCGGCGCGCCGCGTTACCGCCTGCTGATTGCCGGAGAGGAGACCGGTTCCATCCGCACCATGTCGGGCTTCAGCATCGCGGTGGAGCACGATCTCGCGCGCCTCGCTGAGGCGGATACGATCATCGTGCCTGCCTGGAAAGATCCGAACACCCGTCCGTCGCAAAGGCTGCTTGAGGCCCTGCGCGCCGCCCACGCCCGTGGCGCCCGGCTTGTCGGTCTCTGCCTCGGCACCTTCGTGCTGGCCGAAGCCGGCCTGCTCGACGGGCGGGCGGCCTCGACGCACTGGGCCTGGGCCGATGAATTCGAGCGCGCGTACCCGCAAGTCGCGCTCAATCGGAACGCGCTCTACCTCGACGAGGGCGACGTCCTGACGTCGGCCGGAACCGCTGCCGCGATCGACTGCTGTCTGCACATCGTGCGCAACGACCATGGTGCCGAGATCGCCAACCGCGTCGCCCGCCGGCTGGTCGTGGCGCCGCATCGCCAGGGCGACCAGGCGCAATACATCGAAGCGCCGCTCCCCGCCCCCGGCAGCGGCGACCCGCTCGGAGCAACAATCGCCTGGGCCATCGAACATCTCGACGAGCCACTGGCGCTCGAGCGCCTCGCCGATCACGCCGGCATGAGTCTGCGCAGCTTCACCCGTCACTTCCGCAAGAAGACCGGAACGACCTTCACGCAATGGCTGCTGGCGCAGCGTCTCGCGGTGGCGCAGCGCCTGCTCGAGACCGGTTCCTGTTCCGTCGATCACATCGCAGGCATGGCCGGCTTCGGCTCCACCGTCTCGCTCCGCCAGCATTTCACCCGGGCGTTTTCCATTTCGCCGGCGAGCTATCGCCGGCAGTTCCAGAACAAAAAGTCGTCGAATAGGGTCGTCTCAGATCGCAAACCTTCGGAAGCAGCAGTGACATGACCAGACTGGATTGCGACCCGGACGACGTCGAACTGGTGCGGGAAACCACGCCAGAAGGCTCCGGCGACTGGATCGCCCAGAAGATTGAGTGCGAATTCGGCGCCCCGAAATTCTTGGAGCGGGTTCCCGCCCCGCACGTCCTGCTCTCACCGCTGCTGGACGCGATGGCGGCTGGGGATTCCTTGTGGTTGTGCCGCAGCAGGCACCGGGGCGTGCTCCATGGCAATGAGGGCGTCGCCCTCGTTCGCGACGGGCAGCCGATCCTCTACCTACGTGTGATCCAGCGCTGAGGACATCAAGCCAGCAGCGGCCGCGTCTTCGGCTGCCGCAACAGGATCGCCATCACCTGCACCGCAACCGGCGAAACCCCGGCCACGCAGAGGAAGAAGGCCGATTAGCCGAAACGCTCGGCGATCCAGCAACCGGCCGGTCTAGGCACGTTTTGCCGTATGCTCGACGGCGCTCAGTTCCGAAGCAATCCGCTCGATCAATAGCCGCACCCGCCGCGGCTGCACGCTCAGCGGCGGATAGACGATCTGGAGCCCGGTCTCGCCGACCGCAAATTCGGACAGCAGTTCGATGAGGGCACCGGACGCCAGATCCTCGGCGATGTCCCAGACGGACTTGAGCGCGATGCCATGGCCCTCGCGGCACCACTGCGCCACCAGCCCGCCGTCATTGGCGACGCGCCGGCCGCGCACCATCACCCTGTGCGGCTTGCCGTCCACCTGAAAGGCCCATTCGCGATCGAGATTGGCGCCGAAGCGCATGATGATGCAGTTGTGGCGGGAGAGATCGTCGGGGTGCTCCGGTCTCCCCACGGCATCGAGATAGGCCGGCGCCGCGCACACCACGCGTCGGTTCTCCCCGAGCGGCCGAGACCGCAGCGTGCTGTCGGCAAGCACGCCGTGGCGGATTGCAAAATCCATGCCCTGGCCGACCAGGTCGAGGTACCCGTCGGTGAGATTGAGATCGACCGTCACGTCGGGGTGCTCGGCGAGAAATCGGTCGAGGATCGGCACGATATAGCGCCGCCCCATATCCTCAGGCGCACTCAGCCGGATCGGTCCGGAGATCGTGCGCGTGCCCGAACGGATGCCGCTTTCCAGTTCGTCGGCCTCCGCCAGCAACCGGCGGGCTCCGTCCACCAGCAGGCGCCCCTCCTCAGTCAGGCTGATCGCCCGCGTCGTCCGTTTCAGAAGTGCAGCGCCATAGTGCGCTTCCAGCGCAGCCAACCGCTCGGACACCGAGGCTGGCGACAACCCCTTCTCGCGACCGGCGGCGGAAAGCCCGCCCTTTTCGACGATCAGAAGGAACAGTGCCAGATTGTCGAGCAACATCTTTCGATTTCTCCGAAATATAATTTTGGAACTAAGCCAATTATCCGGATGCACCGCAAGCGCTAAATTCCAAAGCGAAAGGAGACGCGTGATGCAGCTCGACCATGTCACCATTCGTACTGCCGATATCGATGGAACGCGCGCGTTCTTCGAAACGGTCTTCGATCTCACCATCGGCGAACGTCCGGCTGCGATCCGAAACATCCCCGGCTGCTGGCTCTATGCCGAAGGCAAGCCGATCGTGCACATCATCGGCAGCCGAGGCATTGGCTTCGCGTGGGCGCCCGAAGCCATCGACCATGTCGGCTTTCGGCTCGAAGGCTACGCCGCCTTTCGCGCCAGGCTCGACCGGCTCGCCATTCCCTATTCTACCATGGACCTTGCCGATATCGGCGAGCGCCGGCTGTTCCTGCGCGCACCCGGCGGACCGCTGCTTGAAGCCGTCTTTTCCGAACCCGTTCCCACCCTTCCCCCCGGAGAATGACCATGACCTTCACTGACACCACCGTCTCCGTCGTCATCGGCGGCACCAGCGGCATCGGCGCGGCCGTCGCCAAGGCACTTGCGAAACGCCCGGGCCGGGTGGAGATCGCCAGCCGCGCCACCGGTCTCGATCTTGCCGATACCGCAGCAGTGGCTGCCTATTTCCGCAGGCTCGGGCCGATCGACCACCTGATCATGACCGCCGGCTCCGCCGCGCCCGGCGGCAAGGTGAGCGATGTCGATCTCGATGCCGCCAAGGCTGCCTTCGACGTCAAGTTCTGGGGATCGGTCGTGCTCGCCCGGGAGGCTGCCCGATACATGCGCGCCGGCGGTACGATCACCTTCACCTCGGGTTTCCTCGCCCGCCGAACGGTCCCCGGCACCTTCGTCAAGACGGCGATGAACGCGGCGCTCGAAGCGACCGCCAAGGTCATGGCCAAGGAATTGGCGCCGCTGCGGGTGAATGTCGTCAGCCCCGGCCTGACGCGGACGGAAGCCTATGCCGGCATGGCCGGCGAGGCGCGCGACGCGATGTTCGATCGCGCTGCAGCGACCCTCCCTGCCGGCCGCGCCGGGCAACCCGAAGATATCGCCAGCGGCTATCTCTTCGCCATCGACAACCCCTTCGTCACCGGCTCGGTGATCGACATCGAAGGCGGCGCGCTGATCAACTGACGCGCCTCCCCACACTTTGCCCGGTTGCTCGGCGACCGCCCCTCACCAAGGATCTCACCATGCCATCGCTCTTTTCTCCGATCTCGCTCGGATCGCTGACCCTGCCCAACCGTATTGCGCTTGCGCCGATGACGCGGGCGCGCAGCAGCCAGCCGGGCAACGTGCCCAACGCCCTGATGGCCGAGTACTATGCCCAGCGCGCCTCGGCCGGGCTCATCGTCACCGAGGCCACCCAGATCTCGGCGCAGGGCCAGGGCTACTCGTTTACGCCCGGCATCCACTCTTCCGAGCAGATCGCCGGCTGGCGGCTCGTCACCGACGCCGTGCACCGGGCCGGAGGCCGCATCGTGCTGCAGCTCTGGCATGTCGGCCGCATGAGCCATGAGAGTTTCCACGACGGCGCCAGCCCGGTCGCACCGTCCGCGATTTCACCGGACGCAAAGGTGTGGGTGGCCGATCCGGAAACCGGCATCGGCGCGATGGTCGACAGCCCCGTGCCGCGCGCCTTGGCGCTGAGCGAGATCGCCGGCATCATCGAGGATTTCCGCCAGGCGGCAGCAAACGCCATCGAAGCCGGTTTTGACGGCGTCGAGATCCATGGCGCCAACGGCTACCTGATCGACCAGTTCCTGCGCCGCTCGTCCAACCGACGCGACGACCGCTATGGCGGCCCGGCCGAGAACCGCATCCGCTTCCTGGTCGAGGTCGCCGAGGCGGTTGCAGGCGAGATCGGCGCCTCCCGCGTCGGCATCCGGCTTTCGCCCTATATCACCCAGCGCAACATGGAGGACGACGAGATCATCCCGACGATCCTGAAAGCCGCGCGTGAAATCGACCGCGTCGGCCTTGCCTATATCCATCTGGTGGAAGCCGATTGGGATGATGCGCCCGTTATCCCCGACGACTTCCGCCGCGAACTGCGCGCCGCCTATTCCGGCCGCATCATCGTCGCCGGCCGCTATGATCGTAACAAGGCCGAGGCGATCCTTGCCGCCGGTCTTGCCGACATCGTCGCCTTCGGCCGCCCGTTCATCGCCAATCCGGACCTGCCGCGCCGGCTGAAAGACGGGCTGCCGCTCGCAACCTTCGACGGGGCCACGCTTTTCGGCGGTAGCGCCGAAGGCTACTCTAGCTATCCGACACTCGAGCGCGTGGCATGACCGCGGCAATCACACCTCTTCAGCCCACAAAGGAGCAACTCATGAAAGCTGTCGCCCTCACCCGCTATCTCCCGGTTTCCGACCCGGAGAGTTTCGTCGATGTCGAGCTCTCGAAGCCGGAACCCAAGGGGCACGACATCCTGGTCGCGGTCCACGCCGTCGCGGTCAATCCCGTCGACGTGAAGATGCGCGCCCCTAAGGACAAGGTCGAGGAAACCCCGCGCGTGCTCGGCTGGGACGCAAGCGGCATCGTCGAGGCCGTCGGTCCTGACGTGACGCTGTTCCGGCCTGGCGACGCCGTCTACTACGCCGGCGACCTGACGCGGTCGGGATCCAACCAGCAGTATCAACTGGTCGACGAGCGCATCGTCGGGCGCAAGCCGAAGAACCTGTCCTTTGCGGAAGCGGCCGCCCTGCCATTGACGACGATCACCGCCTACGAGGCCTTCTTCGACCGGCTCGGCATCGACCGGGACGGCGCCGACCGAGGACAGTCGATCCTCATCGTCGGCGGCGCCGGCGGCGTCGGCTCGATCGGCATCCAACTGGCAAAGCGCGCCGGCCTCACCGTCATCGCCACCGCATCGCGGCCGGAAACCATCGCCTGGGTCAAGGAGCTCGGCGCCGACCACGTGGTCAGCCATCGTGAACCGCTGGTCGCGCAGGTCCGGGCGCTCGGCTTTACCCATGTCGATCACATCGCCATCTTCAACGACATGCGCCACTGGGACGACGCCGTCGAGTTGATCCGGCCGCAAGGCGGCATCGTCTCGATCGACAACACCGACGTGCCGATGCCGATGGCCGGCATGAAGACCAAGGCGGCGAGCCTGCATTGGGAGTTCATGTTCGCCCGCCCGATGCACCAGACGCCCGACATGATCGAGCAGCATCGTCTGCTCAGCTTCGTCGCCGACGAGATCGACGCCGGACGGCTGAAGACGACGCTTGCCGAGGTGCTCTCGCCGATCAATGCGGAAAACCTGCGCGAAGCGCATCGCCGTATCGAGACCGGGGCCGCCAAGGGCAAGATCGTCATCGAAGGCTTTGGCGGCTAACCGCCGCGGTCGGCGATCCAAGTGAAATCGCTTGCCGCGACACAAATTGCGGCAAGCGCCCCCTCATCTCTGAAATTTCGGCAGCATACCGCGCCGCGCCAAACCGCCGGGCAACTTTGGCGATCGCGGCGCCCCGTGCGCAGCAATCGCATCAACGCTCGCCCCAATGAAATTGCGACCGCGGCGCGAACTCGATATATCCAAACAGATATATCGATTCTTCGAGGCTTCCTTTCAGGCCAATCCCAACACATTTGCCCAAAAACGCCCGAACAGGCGGCCTCGCGGCGCGCGAAAAGGCCGGCGTAAACGCCCGAAGAAAATGCAAGGAGAATGCCCGTACCCTACGAACTCGTCGTCTCCCAGGGACGCATCGCCGACAGAACGCCTGGCGCCATCCCCGGGGCGGCCCTGACGGCAGAAGCTCTGGGCAAGCGCACCGGGCTGCAGCCGATCACTATCGGCATTCCGTCGCCGGCGAAGGAAGACGATTGGTCGGCAAGCCTGCCCGAGGCCGGGGAGACCCTGGCCGGCTTGCAGGCGGCGATTGCCGCAACACTGCAACGTGGCGACAAACCGCTTCTCATCGCCAATACCTGCTCCGCCAGCCTTGCGACACTGCCTGTCGTCGCGCGGGAACGCGCCGACGCGGTGTTGCTCTGGATCGACGCCCATGGCGATTTCAACACGCCGCAGACAACCGAAAGCGGCTATCTCGGCGGCATGGTGCTGGCCGCCGCCTGCGGGCTTTGGGAAAGCGGCCACGGCAGCGGGCTGGACCCGAAACAGGTTGTCATCGTCGGCGCGCGCGACATCGATCCCGCGGAGATGGATCTGTTGCAGCAGGCGGGCGTGCGCATCGTATCGCCCGCGGAAGCGACGCCGGAGGCCATTCTTTCGTTGATCGGCGATGCGCCGGTCTGGATCCATGTCGATTGGGACGTGCTCGAGCCGAACCATGTGCCGGCCGCCTATGCCATCGGCGACGGCCTTTATCCGCGGACCCTGCGCGCCATCTTCGCGGCGATCCCGAAGGAACAGATCGCCGGCATCGAACTCGCGGAATTCGAAGCGTCCGAGGACGCGCGAAGAGATGAAGCTGCGATCGAATGCCTGCTCGGCATCGTGGAACCGTTGCTGGCCTGACGCAGATCAGCGTCGAGCCAGCGCGGCCGACGCCTCGTCACCCATCCGTTTCCGGTTCGGCTTTCACCTTCGTGATGATCTCGCCGAGCACCAGATGCAGCGCGTCGCGGTAGCCGTTGCGGGCCGACGGTCCGCTTTCGGCCGAGGTCATCACCACGGTCAGATCGAGGCTCGGGATGATGTAGAGCATCTGGCCGCCATAGCCCCAGGCGAAATGCACCTCCTCGCCGGCGATCTGGCGCTCGAACCAGCCATAGCCGTATTCGTCGCCGGAGAAGCGCGAATTGGTGCGATGCTGCCAGGAGGCCGCGATCCACCCTGTCGAGACCAGTTGCTGGCCTGACGCGGTGCGGCCACCATTGCGATAGAGTTCACCGAAGGCCAGCAGCGAGCGCGGGCTCATCGCCATCTGGTTGCCGCCGAGGTAAATGCCTTGCGGATCGCGATCCCAGGCCCCGATGCGGAAGCCTTCGAGCGGCCCCAGCCACTCGCGCGCCAACGTCAGGGTCGACTTGCCGCTGACCTTCGTCAGGATCGCCGAAAGCAGATGGGTGGAGGCGGTGGAATAGAGCATCTCGCCGCCCGGATCGTCGTCGAAGGGCTGGGCGAGCGCGGAGCGCACCCAATTGCGGCTGGCGACCCATCGACCGTAGTTCGGCCCCGAGAGACGGCCAAGTCCCGCCTGCATCGAAAGCAAGTGACCGACGGTGATGTCGTTGATGCGCGGATCCGGGGAGGCCGGCAGGTCCGCCTTCAGGATCGGCGCGACCTTCTGATCCGGCCCGTCGAGCAGCCCCTTGTCGATGGCGATGCCGACCAGCGCCGAGATAATCGATTTCGAGGCCGACTTGATGTTGGTCGAGTCCGTCACGCGGTTGCGGCCGTAACCACGCTCGGCGACGATCTTGCCGTCGCGGGCGACGATCACGGTCTTCAGGGGATCAAGCTCTGACCGTGAGGCCAGTTCGTCCAGCAAGGCCGAAATCGGCGATGGCGTCTGAGCCGCGACCGGCAAGGCGACAAGCGTCGAGACGACGAGTGCCAAAGTGGCGATGCGGGCAACGAGGACTGCGACAAATCTGATCATGGATCAGCATCTAAGACCAGCTTGCGCCGCCGTCATCCACCGCACGGCCATCTCACGGCGATTTGACAGACCGGTGAGCACGCCACTGCCGCAGTTGTCAGCCTGCCGGCCGTCTCGCAAAGGCTTCGACGAAGCGCGTCAGGCTCTGCTCGACAAAGGCCGTGACCGGCACCTGCGGGTCGAAGCTCCACCAGAGCAAGGATCCCTGCCATTGCGACGCCATCAGCAGACCGAGCCCCGGGCTCGCAGCGGGAAGGCCGGCGAGGCATTCGTCGAGCACGCCCGAGAGCACGTCGCGCCACTTTGCGCCGCGGGCACGGAGCAACGGATCGCGCAGGTCTTCCCGCAGAATCCTGAGGTCGTCGGCATAGCTGTCGATACCGCCATAATCGCCCGAGAGCCCGACGAGCAGCGCGATGGCGCCCTCCGGCGTCCGCGGTACGCTCGCCATCAGCTCCGCCGTCTGCCCGTCCAGCCCGTCCCAGGCCTGGCTGAGCGCCCGCTGGATCAGCTTTGCCTTGTTTTCAAAGCGCTGCACCAGCGTTGCGCCGGAAAGGCCCGTGCGCGCGGCCAGCGCCGCGAAGGTCAGGCCATCGGGACCATCGGCCCGCATCAATGTGAAGGCGGCGGCCAGCACCTCTTCGTCTGGCATGGTTTTTGGGCGAGGCATCTTGACTCTCATTTATAACCGAACAATCATTTATATATCATACGAGCCGGGAAACGCCAGTTGGCAATCGTCCATGAAGGAGAAAAATCATGACGCTAGAAGGCAAAGTCGCACTCGTCGCTGGCGCGACCCGCGGCGGCGGGCGCGGCATCGCGACCGAACTGGGCGCCGCCGGCGCCACCGTTTACGTGACCGGTCGTACGACGCGGCAACAGCAGTCCGACTACAGGCGTCCCGAAACGATCGAGGAAACCGCCGAGATCGTTACCAGCCTCGGCGGCAAGGGCATTCCCGTCCAAGTCGACCATCTGCAACCGGAGCAGGTCAAGGCGCTCGTCGAGCGCATCCGCAATGAACAGGGACGGCTCGACATCCTCGTCAACGACGTCTGGGGCGGAGAGTTGCTGTTCGAGTGGAACAAGCCGGTCTGGGAGCACAATCTCGAAAACGGGCTGAAGCTTCTGCATCTGGGTGTCGATACCCACCTGATCACCGCCCACTACGCCCTGCCGCTGATGATCGAGAAACCCGGCGGCCTCTTGGTCGAGGTGACCGACGGCACCGCCGAATACAATGCCGAGAACTACCGGCTGTCGCCTTTCTACGATCTCGCCAAGGTTTCGGCCAACCGCATGGCCTGGGCTCACGCCAAGGACCTTTCGCCGCACGGCGCCACCGCGGTTTCGATCACGCCCGGGTGGATGCGCTCGGAGATGATGCTCGAACATTTCGAGGTCGGGGAAGACAACTGGCACGACGCCACGAAAAACCAGCCGCATTTCGTCATTTCGGAAACGCCGCGCTTCGTCGGTCGCGCCATTGCGGCGCTCGCGGCCGATCCGGACAAGGCCCGCTGGAACGGCCAGTCGCTGTCGAGCGGCGGGCTGGCGCAGGTCTACGGGTTTTCCGATCTCGACGGCTCGCGGCCCGATTGCTGGCGCTACATGCGCGAGGTGATGGAGGCGAACAAGCCGGCCGACGCAACCGGCTATCGTTAGGCGTTGCCGCCAAAACCCGTCACCGGCAAACTTGAAACGACGGACGGCCTCCTATAGTTCGGTGTTTCGGGCAACCAAGCGCCGCCGCCCGCCATCCGGATGTGGCAGCGCTATCGAGTGTGATTGAACATGGCATCGCGGGATCGGTATTCGAGAAAGCTGGAATGCGCCAAATGCGGAGCCGCCGGCTTCGCCGAAGCGTCGGAAAACGACAAAGGCAAGGGCAGCAATCGCGGCTTTACCATCGACGTGATGCCCAAGGGCTTCTCGACTGAACGCACCTCTCCCGACCCCGCCAAGCACATGGTGCGCTGCCGCTGCGGCAACGTCTTTGCCTTCAAGCAGAAGACCGTCTATGCGCCCGGCAGTGAGCCGCGGGACTGACGCATCGGGACTTTTCCGGCGCCCGCGTTGAGAAAAAATTCACCATCTTGTCTCAACATCGACCCAATCGGCGGTCAGCTATGGCAGCGCGCGTTCAAGAATTTTTGATCGCGAGCGCCAGGGACAAAGGCTTGCAGCCAGGGCTGTCACCGCTTAATCGCTGAACTCAAGGCTGAACCGAACTGCGTCGAACGCTTCGGGTCGGCACCCGCGCCACACGAAGGACGCTTGGTGGCGGAAGCATTTCCAGGAGCCCGCATGCGGCGCGAGACGATCAAGAGCCCTTCTTCCGAGACACTCCAGGCCGGCGGGATATTCGCGCAGCTGCGTCGGATGCGGCACGCCCTGGCGATCGGCGCGATGGCTCTGGCGCTGTCCGGCTGCATGGCGCTCGACGCCGACGACGTGCGCGAGCCGCCGCCGATCCCGGCGAAGCTGATCGCCGCGATGGCAAAGAACGGCAGCAAGCCGGAAAGCCCGGTGCTGATCCGCATCTTCAAGCAGGAAAGCGAACTCGAGGTCTGGAAGCAGAACAAGCAGGGACAGTACGCCCTGTTGAAGAGCTACCCCATGTGCCGCTGGTCGGGAAAGCTCGGCCCGAAGACGAAGTCGGGCGATCGCCAGGCGCCGGAAGGTTTCTACCACGTCTCGGCCGGCATGCTGAACCCGAAATCGCAATATTTCCTGTCGTTTAACCTCGGCTACCCGAACCGGCTGGAATCGGCGCTCGGCTACACCGGTGAGGCGCTGATGGTGCACGGCGCCTGTTCGTCGTCCGGCTGCTACGCCATGACCGACCAGGGCGTCGGCGAAATCTATGCCGTGGTGCAGCGCGCGCTCGCCGGCGGCCAGGGCACGTTCCAGGTGCAGGCCTATCCCTTCCGCATGACGGCGGAGAACATGGCCAAGCACCGCGGCGACCCGAACTTCGATTTCTGGAAGAACATCAAGCAGGGCTACGACATCTTCGAGGCGACGAAGCGCCAGCCGAAGGTTGCGGCATGTGGCCGCCGCTACGTCTTCAACACCGATTTTGCCGATGGCGAACCGTCCGACCCGCTTGCCGCCTGCCCGGCGGCGATCTCCGCGCCCGATGCCGGACTGGTGGCGCGGCTGCGATCGGAGGACGCGAAGCTCGCTGGCATGATGGCCAATCAGACGTCGGCGCCCATCAACGCCTATGTCGATGGCGGCATGCATCCGAGCTTCCGGGCGCTTCTTGAGAAAAACGGCGCTGAAAAGCTGGCCGCGAAGATCTCGGGAACTAAGTATCCTATCAGCCGACCCGAAGCGGCGCTGGCGGACCCTTACGCCGGCCTGTGATCGTTCCGTCGGCTGGCGACGCACAATTGACTTAAAGGGTCGGTTGCATCGCCGATAGCGAATAGAGGACGATCGAGGATTCCATGCCCGAAAGAGAGATCCGCCGCCGCGCCTTCCTGCAGCTTTCCGCCGGGTTGGCGGCCGCTGGTCTCGCCGGCTGCGCCTCGCCGCGGCCCACGGTGACGCGCTCCTACGCGCCGGAACCGGTCCCCGAGACCAATACGTTCCTGGCCGACATGTACGGCGAGAAGCCGAACGAGACCTACCCGCTGCCGGCCATTCCCTACGAGAAGATCGATCCGCGCTTCTATCGCCAGATGGTCGCCGACCCGACCGGAGAGAAGCCGGGAACGCTGGTCGTCGACGTCGGCAGCCACTTTCTCTACCGCGTCTATGAAGGCGGCCAGGCCATGCGCTACGGCGTCGGCCTCGGGCGCGCCGGTTTCGCCTGGGCCGGCCGCGGCGTCATCCAGTACAAGCGCGAATGGCCGCGCTGGAAGCCGCCGAACGAGATGGTGGCGCGCCAGCCCGAACTGCAGCAATTCAGCATCGAGGCGGGCGGCATGGATCCCGGCCTCAAGAACCCGCTCGGCGCCCGCGCCATGTACATCTTCCAGAACGGCGAAGACACGCTCTACCGCATTCACGGTTCGCCGGAATGGTGGACGATCGGCAAGTCAGTGTCGTCGGGCTGCGTGCGCATGATCAACCAGGACGTCGTCGATCTCTACAACCGCGTGCCGAACGGCACGCCGATCGTCGTCACAGACCTTTCGGGCGGTGGCATGGTGCAATCGCAGCCGATGCAGGACGCGCAGCCCCTGCCGGATGGGCAACCGTTGCCGGACTCCCAGCCGGTGCGGCGGTCGCCGGACTATATGCTGATGGGACCGGACGGGCTGCCGCTTCCGCAGCCGCTCTGAGGCAATCCGTCCGGCAAGGGCGATGAAATTCCGCCGGAGTGTCGCCCGTTACAGGACGAGCAGCGGCGTCTTGCCTCTGACGCGATCATAGAGGTCGATCGCATCCTGCTGCAGCATGCGCACGCACCCGGCCGACGCATTCTTGCCGATCGAACGCCACTGCGGCGAGCCGTGGATGCGGTAGAGCGTGTCCTGGCCGTTCTGGAAAATATACATGGCGCGGGCGCCGAGCGGGTTCTTGAGGCCCGGATCCATGCCGCCGGCATCGATGCCGTACTTCTTGAGATGGGGCTGGCGCGCGACCATGTCGTCCGGCACGGTCCAGCGCGGCCATTTGCGCTTCCACTGCACCACGGCGCGTCCCTTCCAGGCGCGGCCGGCAGCGCCGAGACCGACGCCGTAGCGGATCGCACGGCCGCCCGGCAGCACGTAGTAGAGGAACATCGTGTTGGTATCGACGACGATCGAATGGGGCGGTTCGTTGGTGGCGTAGGCCACTTCCTGGCGCAGAAACTGTGACTTGATCTCGGTGTACTGGATGCCCGGAACGTCGTAGCCTTCGTCCTTCACCGGGGCGTAGACCTTCGCATAGTCGAAGGTCTTCGTCGGCACGCCCGCCGCATCCGCCGCCTTCTCCGGCGAGCCGCCGTCACCGGCGATCGGCTCTATCAGCTTCGGTTTCGGTTCGGGTTTCGGGATCTGCGTGCAAGCGCTCAAAACAGAGCTGGCGACCACCGCGAGCAGCGACCGGCGGGACAAATTCATCGACACTTTAATTCATTCCAGGGTTGGAGATTTCGGTTGGGAGGATCCGAGGGGAGGCCCAAGGCTGTTGGGCCGAACCGTGACCGAAATGTGGTGAAAATCTTTCTTTGGCGTGGATCGCTTGCGCGAGGCGGGACTCATCTTCGAAGTGTTGCAGAATTCCCGCGCTCGCCGCCTGCGCTCGCCTAACCGATCGCCATGTCGCCCTTGGTCGGATCCGGAATGACGACAATGGTGCTGCCGTCGCGGACTTGATCGTGAAGGTAGACGACATCCTGGTTGAGTAGACGAATACAGCCGGAAGAGACCGCCTTGCCGATCGAAAACGCCTCGGGACTGCCATGGATGCGGTAGAGCGTGTCCTTGCCGTCCTTGTGGATATAGAGCGCCCGGGCGCCGAGCGGGTTCTTGATGCCCGGAGGCATGCCGCCATTGGCGATGCTGTAGGGTTCGAGCTTCGGCTGACGCGCCACCATCTCGTCGGGCGGCGTCCAGCGCGGCCATTTGCGCTTGTAGGCGACGATCGCCCGGCCCGACCAGGCAAAGCCTTCGCGCCCGACGCCGATGCCGTAGCGCATCGCCCGGCCGCCCGGCAGTACGTGATAGAGGTACTTCGCCGGCGTATCGACGATCAGCGTACCGGGCCGCTCGCTGGTCGGATAGTCCACCTCCTGCCGCCAGAACTTCGGATCGACCTCGGCGATCTTCACCTCGGGGATCGGAAACTGCTCGTCGGGCATTGCATAGTACATCGGCGGCACCGTGCGCCCGGCTGCCGGGCGGACGGGCGTTACGGCTGCCGGCACCACCGCCGGCGTCGGGCGGGCGGTCGCGCAGCCGGTGACAAACAGCGAGGCCACGCCGACGACGAGGCTGCGGCGGGTCAGGGTGATGCCGGTCTTGTGATCGGCCGTGGAAGAAGAAGGCTCGTGTGCTTCGGTCATATCGGGCATTCAACGATTCGATTGTTGCAATGCCGCCTCAGAGGGAAGTCCTACCTTAAGGCTGCCTTAAGGGAGCGGTTAAAGGATCACGCTCTCAGAAATGTTAGGAGAAGCGATGCGAGTCCTGATCGTCGAAGACGACGATATCCTTAGAGACGGCCTGAAGGTCGGCCTGGCGCTTGCGGGCTTCACCACCGATGCCGTCGGCACCTGCGACGCGGCCGCGACGGCGCTTGCCGCCAACGGCTTCGACGCGGTCGTGCTCGACCTGATGCTGCCCGACGGCTCCGGCCTCGACATCCTGCGGGACCTGCGCGCCAGGCAGAGCGACATTCCGGTGCTGCTGTTGACCGCACGCGACACCGTGCGCGACCGCGTCGCCGGCCTCGATACCGGTGCCGACGACTATCTCGGCAAACCCTTCGACCTCGACGAGGTCGCCGCCCGGCTTCGGGCGCTGGCGCGACGCTCGAGCGGCCGGGCAACCGCCGCGCTGGAATGGTCGACGCTCAGGCTCGATCCGGCCAAGCAATCGGTGGAACAGGCGGGCAAGCCGGTGCAGCTGTCGCGGCGCGAATACTCCATCCTGCATACGCTGATGGCGCACCCGGGGGTGATTTTCTCCAAGACCAAGCTGGAGGACAAACTCTACGGCTGGCAGGAGGAAATCGAAAGCAATGCCGTCGAGGTGCACATCCACCATCTGCGCAACAAGCTCGGCCCGGGACTGATCGAAACCATCCGCGGCATCGGCTACCGGCTGGGCGGAGCCGGCTGATGCAATCGCTGCGCGCCCGGCTTTTCGCCATCCTCCTGATCACGACGGGCCTTCTGTGGCTGTCGGCCACCGTCTGGATCTTCCTCAGCACCCGCGCCGAAGTGGAGCGCGTGCTCGACGCGCGGCTAATGGAGGCGGCGCGCATGGTGAATTCGCTGATCGTCAGCCCCGACATGATGAAGGAGGAAGGCGATACCCCCGTCAGCCGCCCGGCGCAGAGCGCGATCCGGATCCCGCTGCTCGAGCACCCGCATTACGACCGCCAGCTTTCCTGCCAGATCTGGTCGCTGGACGGAACACTGATCGGCAAATCGGACAGCGCGCCCGACACGACGCTTGCGCCCCATGCGATGGGCTTCTCCGAAACGGTCATCAACGGTGAGACCTGGCGCGTCTTTGCGGTGGAGAATGCGAGCCTCGGCGTGCGCGTGCTCGTTGGCGACAACCTGCGCATCCGCGACCGGCTGGTCAACGACCTGGTCAAGGGGCTGCTGCTGCCGGCGCTGCTGATCATTCCGCTTCTGGCCGTCTTGATCTGGCTCTGTGTCGGGCGTGGCCTCGCGCCGCTGCGCAAGCTTGCCGGCGACCTTGCCGCGCGTGAAGCCTCCGACCTGCACGCGATCGAGGACACCGGCACGACGCGCGAGATCAGCCCAGTCTTGAAGTCGCTGAACGGCCTTTTTGCCCGTGTCGCCGGCGCCCGCGAGCGCGAGCAGAATTTCATCGCCTTTGCCGCCCACGAACTGCGCACGCCGCTCGCCGGCCTGAAGACGCAGGCGCAGGTGGCGCTCGCCAGCGACGACGGAGAAATCCGCGAAAAGGCGCTCGGACAGATCGTCGCCGGGGTGGACCGCACCGGCAAGCTGGTGCGGCAATTGCTCGACATCGCCTCGGTCGAAGCCACCGAGAGCGCCAGGCCGGCAGCCGGCTTCGATGTCGGCGAGATGCTGGCAAGTCTCAGGACCGAACTTGCCGGTCAGCCCCATCGCGCCGATGTCGTCATCGACGCGGCGATGTCCGGTCTGCGCATCAACATGGATCCTGACCTCTTTCGGCTCGCTGCGCGCAACCTGCTCGAAAATGCCGTCAACCATTCGCCACCGGGCGCAACGGTTCGCTGCCACGCCGAGCGTCGGGACCAGTATCTGGTGATCGCGATCGACGACGAGGGCCCCGGAATCCCCGAAGAGGAAATGCCGCGCGTGACCGAGCGCTTCTTCCGCGGCCGGTTCAAGGCGGCCGCCGGCAGCGGGCTCGGCCTCAGCATCGTCGAGCGGGCGCTTGACCGCACCGGCGCCGAACTCGAACTGCGCAATCGACCGAGCGCTGGGCTCTCGGCCCGCATCGTGTTGCCGCAGGCCCTCGCGCAATGAGCGAGCCGGATTGTTTCGAGCAGCAGCGGGATGCGGGCGAAAACCGCACCCACCTTCTTCTGATATCGCTCTAGGCGCTTTTGCGCATCGGCGGGTCCGGCAGCGGCACCGCGGCCATCAGCGCCCGGGTATAGGCGTCCTGCGGATCCTCGAACACGGCGCGGCGCGTTCCCATCTCGACGATGCGGCCGCCGCGCATGACGGCGACATGGTGTGACATCCGCTCGATCACGGCCATGTCGTGCGAGACGAAGAGATAGGCAAGGCCCATCGTCTCCTGCAGTTCGAGCATCAGGTCGAGCACGCGGGCCCGAACAGAAACGTCGAGGGCGGCCACGCTTTCGTCCGCGACGATCACCTTCGGATTGACCGCCAGCGCGCGGGCAATGCAGATGCGCTGGCGCTGTCCACCCGAGAACTCGTGCGGATAGCGGCTGGCGGCATCGGGCCCAAGGCCGACACGGCGCAACAGGTCGGCAACGCGATCCGTGCGTTCGCTGCGATTGCCGATGCCATGGATGAGCAGCGGCTCGGCGATCGCAGCACCCACCGCCATGCGCGGATCGAGCGAGGCATAGGGATCCTGGAAGATCATCTGCGCGGACCGGCGCACCGGACGCATCTGGCGCTGCGACAGCGCGCCGATCTGCTGGCCGTCGATCGCCACATCGCCATCGAATGGAATGAGGCCGAGCACTGCCTTGCCGGTGGTCGACTTGCCCGATCCGCTTTCGCCGACGAGCCCCAACGTTTCGCCGGGGAAGATGTTGAAGGAAACGTCGCTGACGGCGGCCGCCTGTTTCTTTCCGCCCAGAAGGCCGCCCGGTTTCTTGCCGTAAAAGACGGCAAGGTCGCGCACCGAGAGGACCGGGCTTGCGGTGCGCGGGACCGCTGCCGCAGCCGCGGCGGCGATACGCGGTGGGCCGTCGGTGCCGGCATGCGCCCCGAGCCGCGGCACGGCCGCCAATAGCTCCTGCGTGTAGCGCTCGCGCGGCGAGCGGAAGATCGGCAGCACGTCGCCCTGCTCGACGATGCGGCCCTGCTGCATGATGACCACGCGGTCCGCCATCTGCGCGACCACGCCCATGTCATGCGTGATGAGTACGATCGAGGCACCGAATTCGCGCTTCAGCTCCTTCATCAGCGTCAGGATCTGCGCCTGCACGGTGACGTCGAGCGCCGTCGTCGGCTCGTCGGCGATCAGCACCTTGGGTCGGCACGAGAGCGCCATTGCGATCATCACCCGCTGCCGCATGCCGCCCGAAAGCTCGTGCGGAAATTGCGTCATGCGCCGCGCCGGCTCGGTGATGTGCACCGCATCCAGCATGCGCAGGGCGACGGCGCTCGCCGTTCCTCCCTCGGATCCCTGATGTTCGCGGATGGCCTCGGTCAGTTGCTCGCCGATCGACATCACCGGATTGAGCGATGTCATCGGCTCCTGAAAGACCATGGCGACATCGCCGCCGCGCACGCTGCGCATTGCGCTGTTGGAGAGCTTCGAGAGTTCGCGCCCTTCGAGCTTGATGCTGCCGGAGGCGATCCTGAGCGAGGCTTTCGGTAGCAGCCCCATGACGGCAAGCGACGTCACGGATTTGCCCGAGCCGCTCTCGCCGGCAATGCACAGCGTCTCGCCGCTCATGAGGTTGAAGCTGACCGCATCAAGGACCCTTCGCGGTCCTTGCGGCGTCAGTGCATCGACGCAGAGGCCATCGATGCCGAGCACGGGTACTGCCGTTGTCACGAAAAGACGATCCTCGGGAAGTAGAAGGAAACGACCCAGTTCGGCTGGTCGACGATTTCGCTGATCCTGAGATCGCCGCAGACCGAGCAGAGCAGATAGGCATCGACCGGGCTCAAGCCGTGTTCGGCGCCAAGCAGGTCGATCATGCGCATCAGGCTTTCGCGCGCGCCGGTCATCAGATCCGGGCCGATGCCGGTTGTCACCTCATAGCCGGCGGCATCCAGATGACGGGTCACCGGACCCGGCGTTGTGAAGCGGGGGCTTGCGAGACGCGCGTCCTTGACGAGCTCGATCGTGGCTTCCACCTCCATCTGGCTTTCGATCGCCGTGCCGCAGACCTCGCCATCGCCCTGCGCCGCGTGCGTGTCGCCGATCGAGAACAGCGCGCCCTCGACCTCGACGGGCAGATAGAGCGTGACGCCCGATGTCAGATCGCGAATGTCGAGATTGCCGCCGACCCGGCGCGGCGGCACGACGGAATGCAGGCCGGGTTCTGCCGGTGCCACGCCGATCGTGCCGGCAAACGGCTTCAGCGGCACGCGCCCGCCCGGCCCATAGAGCGCCGGCGCCATGGTGTTGGCATCATAGGACCACATGTGCAGCGCCGGATCGGTGAACTGATCGGCGAGCAGGCCGAAGCCCGGAATATTGGCCGTCCAGCCTACACCCGAGGGAACGAAGCGGCGGATCGTCACTTTCAGTGCGTCGCCGGGTTTTGCGCCCTCGACATAAACAGGACCCGTCACCGGGTTAATCCTGTCGAAATCGAGCGAGGCCAAAGTCTCCAGCGTCGAGCCGGCGCCAAGCTGGCCGCCGGAGGAATCGAGGCATTCGAAATGGATGGTCTCACCGGGCTTGGCGATCAGCGTCGGCTTGAAGTCGCGGTTCCAGCCGAAATGGTGCTTGGCGCGATGGATGGTGTGTGTGCAGGCAACGCACATGGACTCTCTCCCAAACGTAAGAAAGGCTCCCCGAAAACGCGTCCCGGGGAGCCCGCCGCTTATTGCTTCACGAAGATGGCGTCGTAGTTGATGACCCGGGTCGGATCGACGTAGATCTCGCCCTCGCCGCCCATGCGCGGCGACTTGGCGACGACGCGGCGCTCGTTGGTGACGGGAACCCAGGGCGCATCGGCCATGATGTCGGTGAAGATCTTCCCCCACTCCGCCTGGCGTTCGGCAGCCTTTGCCGGATCGGACATGGAGTCGGCTGCGACCGCACGCTTGTCGAGCGCCTCGTTGCAGTACCACGACCAGTTCCAGCCGCCCTGGACCGCACCGGAGCAGCCGAGGATCGGGCCATAGAAGTTGGACGGATCCGGGAAGTCGGCGATCCAGGCCATGCCGCCCGACCAGATCATCGGCGCCTCGCCTTCCGTGCCGCCAGCGGCGATGACGTTGGCCTGGGCGAGCGCCCGAACTTCCGCCTTGATGCCGATGGCGGCCAGATCCTGCTGGATCGCCTGGGCGATGCGCGGCTGCGGGTCGGTGTTGGTCGAATAGAGCACCGTCTCGAAGCCATCGGCATGCCCGGCTTCGGCAAGCAGGGCCTTCGCTTTCTCGACGTCATAGCCATAGCCGGTGAACGCCTTGTCGTAACCCGGCATCAGCGGCGGCAGCGGCTGGTTGGCGGGCGTCGCGCGACCATTGAGGATGCGGGTGATACGCTCCTTGTTGATCGCCATGTTGACGGCCTGGCGAACCTTGACGTCGTCGAAGGGCTTCACCTTGGTGTTGAGCGTGACATAGCCGGTATGCAACTGCTGTCCGTCGACGATGATCTCCGCGCCCTCCGGCGAGTTCTTGATTTCGAGGAATTTGGCCGGCGGGATGCCGTCACCGGCAATGTCGACCTCGCCCTTCTGCAGGCGCAGCAATGCCACCAGCGGCTCCTGGCCAACCTCGACCGTGAACTTGTCGATGCGCGGCATGTCCTTGACGAAATAGTCGGGGTTGCGCTCGAAGGTCAGGCTCTGGCCGACGGTCCAATCCTTGAGGATGAAGGTGCCGGAACCGACCGGCTTCTTGCCGAAGTCGCCGGCGGCGGCTTCGACCGCTTCCTTCGGCACGACCGAGGCGAAGTTGACGGCGAGCACGTGCAGGAAGGTCGCGTCCGGACGCGACAGGTGGAAGACAACGGTCTGATCATCCGGCGCTTCGATGCCTTCCAGCGTTGCCGCCTTTCCGCCCGACAGGTCGTCGAAGCCCTTGATCGCGCCGAAGAAGCCGGCGCCCGGACCTTGGGTCTTGGGATCGACCGCGCGTTCGATCGAATACTTCACGTCCGAGGCGACGATCTCGCGTCCGTTGGTGAATTTCACGCCCTTGCGCAGCTTGAACGTATAGGTCAGGCCATCCGGCGCGACCTCGAAGGTTTCGGCGAGCGACGGCACCAGCTCTGTGGTGCCCGGCTTATAGTCCATCAGGCGCGAGAACAGGCTCTTGATCATCGACCAGTTGACCCAGTCGTAGCCGATGGCGGGATCGAGCGTGGCGATATCGTCCTTGTAGGTGATGACGATGTCGCCACCCTGTTTCGGCGCGTCCTGTGCGAGGGCCGAGAGCGGTGCTGCGAGCAGTGCCGCAGCGACGGTTGAAGTACGAAGCCAGCTTTTGAACATTGTTGTTCCCCTTTTTGGTTGGTTTCGGATTAGCGGGCGCGGATGCGCGGATCGATGAGTGGGGCGACGAGGTCGGCAAGGAGATTGCCGAGTACGATCGCCAGCGCGGAGACGAGCGTCACCCCCATGATGATCGGAATGTCGACCTGCTGGATCGCCTGCCAGGCGAGCTGTCCGATGCCCGGCCAGCCATAGACGGCCTCGACGACGACGACCCCGCTCATGAACTGGCCGATATCGATGCCGATCATGGCGATGACGGGCAGAAGCGCGTTCGGCAGCGCATGGCGAAAGATGACGCGGAACGACGATAGACCCTTGGCGCGTGCGGTGCGCACATAGTCCTGGTTCAAGACATCGATCATCGCCGAGCGCACCATGCGTGCATACCAGCCAGCGCCGAGAATGCCGAGCGTCAGGGCCGGCAGGACCACATGGGCGAAGCTGCCGAAGCCGCTCATCGGGAACCAGGCGAGCGTGACCGCGAAGACATAGAGCAGCAGCAGCGCAGCGACGAATTGCGGCGCCGAGACACCGACGAAGGACGCCATCATCACCAGCCGATCGACGAAACTGCCGCGCCGGATGGCCGCGACGACACCGAGAAACACCCCAAGCAGGACTTCGACGAAGATGCCAGCCGCCATCAGGATCAGCGTTGCCGGCAGGCGCGCCGCGATCAGCGTGCCGACATCGGTCTTCTGCGCATAGGAGCGGCCGAGGTCGCCCTGCACCAGCCCCTGCAGATAGCTCCAGAACTGCACGAGCAGCGGCTGGTCGAGCCCGAGTTCGCGGCGGATATTGGCGACCGTCTGCGCCGTGGCGCTGCGCCCGGCGATCATGCGGGCCGGATCGGCCGGAAGCGCGTAGAGCAGCAGGAAGGTGATCGCGGCAACGCCGAGCAGGATGAGCGCGGTCTGGACGAGACGGCGCAGCAGGAGAAATGCCATCTCAACCCCTCCCGCGCTGTGTCGGGTCGAGGATATCGCGAAGGGCATCACCAACCAGGTTGAAGGAGAGCGCGGTCAAGAGGATGACGGCGCCGGGGATGAAGACCAGCCAGGGGGCAGCCTGAAAGTAGCTCTGGCTTTCGAAGATGATGTTGCCCCAGGAGGGCGTCGGCGGCTGCACGCCGATACCGAGGAAGGAGAGCGTCGCTTCGAGCAGCACCGTCGTCGCGATCCCGAGCGTGCCCCAAACGATCGCCGTCGGCACCAGATGCGGCAGGATGTGGTGAAAGAGAATGCGGCCGTGTCCGGCACCGAGCGAGCGCTCGGCGAGGATGAAGTCGCGTTCGACGAGGCCGCGGGTCTCAGTATAGACGATGCGGGCGACCTGGACCCAATTGACCAGCGCGATCACCATGGCAACGATCCAGAGGCTCGGGCGAAGCAGGGCCGCAAGAACGATCGCCAGCAGCAGCGCCGGGAACGCCATCATCAGATCGGTAAAGCGCATCAGCGCATTGCCGACCAGACCCCGCATGTAGCCCGAAAGAATGCCGATCATGAGACCGATCGAGACGGCGACGCCGTTGGCAACGAGGCCGATGACGAGCGAGGTTCGGGCGCCGTAGAGCAGGCGCGAAAAGAGATCGCGGCCGAGCGTGTCGGTACCGAGCAGGAACTGCGCGCTCGGCGGCAGCGGCGCGCCCTCGAGCGTCAGCCCGTCGAACATCTGCTCGTCCGGGCTATAGGGCGCAATCAGCGGCGCGGCCAAAGCGAGCAGGACGACAAGCGCCACGACGACGAGACCGAACAGCGCTGCCGGCTGCCTGAGCATGGATTTCAGAACCTGCATCAACCGGCCTCCGGCAGCGGCTCGGCACCGCCGAGGATGGAACCGGCGACCTGCTCCATCGACAGGCGCTTCTTCATCGCGCAATTGCGCAGGATGCCGTAGGCGCGCTCCTCGTCGACATGGCAGGCCTGGCCGATCTTCTGTACGGCGGCATGAACGAGCGGGCGCATGCGCACGCGTTCTTCAAGATGGGCGACCTTGTCGGCAACGGCCCGGCGTTCCTGGTGGATGCCGACGGCCATGACCAGTGCCGGATAGACCGCCGACGAGGCGACGGGTTTGGCGATGATGGCCGCAGCCCCCTGCCCCATCGCCCAGGCGACTCGGCCCGGCGCTTCCGAGCCGAGCAGGGCGATCAGTGGCCGCGGCGCCTGTTCGTCCTTCCAGGGCAACAGCCCGCTCCAACCCTGGTCGGCGTCGACGAGGATGATGTGGGGCAGGTCGCGCGCATCAAGCGGCTGCCATTGCACGGTGACGTCGAAGCCGAAGAGCTTGAGCTGTCGCACGAGCCGCTCCGTCGTCTGGTCTTCGCGGTGCAGGATCGCCG
Source organism: Ensifer sp. ENS09 (assembly GCF_014852425.1). Lineage (NCBI taxonomy): Bacteria > Pseudomonadati > Pseudomonadota > Alphaproteobacteria > Hyphomicrobiales > Rhizobiaceae > Ensifer > Ensifer sp. ENS09. Next base: position 137,192 of record NZ_JACVBP010000005.1, on the reverse strand, counting down.
CACGCCAGCCGGTGAAGTTCGGTGTTTCCCTCATGAGACGATCCGCAATTGGGGCGCCTTGCGCTTGCGCTGGCCGGTCAGATAGGGGTCGGCGGCAATCGACGGCAGCGACGTGACGATGTCGAAGCCGCCGTCGTCGCTGATGCGGCCGAGATGGAACGGCAACGCCGCATGGTGGGTCTGCGGATCGATCCTGAGCGGGCCAAGCACGCTTTGATGCGGCGCGGCCGAAACGAGCTGCGTGATCGTCGCGGGGTCGTCGGCGCCCGCCTCGATGATCGCCTCGGCGCAGAGCTTGACGGAAGCATAGGCGCTGGCAAACAGGCTGGAAATGCGCCGCCCGGGTCCGAAGCGACTGGCGACGCGCAGCTTGAAGGCCGCATTGTCGGGCGAGACCACCGTGTCGAAGTAGGAAGCGGCGCACAGCTGGCCGGTCGCAACCCCGAGGCCGATATCCGTCAACTCGCATTCCTGCAGGTCGCAGCTGACAACCGGGCAATTTTCCGGGCGGAAGGCGGGATTGCGTTCGGCCAGCGTCCGGATCGCCGCATGGAAGGCGTAGCTCGAAGGGCCGACGAGGTTGTTGAGGATGAAGCTCGGCCGACGCTGCTCGATTTCGGCAACGATGCGCTCGACCGCGGTTTCCTCGAGCGGCAGATAGCGCTCGCCGAGGATGGCACCGCCGGCCTCCTCCACCAGCTCGCGCGCCAGGCGGTTCATTTCCCAGCCCCAGACATAGTTGGCGCCGATCAGATAGGGCCGGTTGCCGAAGCGCGGCAGCAGATAGTCGAGCAAGGGCAGCAAATGCTGGTTCGGGCAGCCGCCCGTATAGATGACGTTGTCGTTGGCTTCGAAGCCCTCATAGGGGCACATGTACCAGAGCAGGCCGTCGTGCTTTTCGACGAGCGGAATGACCTCCTTGCGGGCGAGCGAGGTTATGGTGCCGATGATGTGGCGGCATCCGTGGTCGCGCAGCAGCGATCTGGCGCCTTCGAGATAGCGGTCGATATTGGCTTCCGGATCGATGAAAACCGGTTCGATCCGGCCCGGATGGCTTGCCGCGATCTCCTCGATCGCCAGTTCCGCGCCGTCGCGACAGTCGCGGCCCATCGTCCCGTAGGGTCCGGTGGTCGAATAGAGGATGCCGATCTTTACCGCGCCGCTCATGTACCCGCCAAAAACCAAAAACCCCACGACGCCGTGCCCATCGAAGATGGGGGCATCATGGGGCCAAACTGCCCGTCGACCATCGAGGTCATGTGAATGGATTGATCATGCTCAATCTGAGAGCATGATTAAGATACGGGCAATCGACGACTGTCAAGCAAGGATTGGCAAGCTCATACGCGATTGTGCGCAACTTTACACACAGAGCCGGGCGGAGCCTCGCAATCAAGCGCCACTGCTGCGTGGAGGGACGTACGAAGAAATTCGACCGGCCCGCATGCGAACCGGTCGAGCCTCCGTGACGGTCAGAACTTGCGGCTGATCGCGATCTTGAAGTTGCGGCCGGGCATCGCCGAGATCCCGTCGCTGAGGTAGGGCTCGTAATATTTGTCGAAGATGTTGTCGACGGCGAGATGCACTTCGCCGCCTTCCATGAAGCCCGATGTCGGCGTCCAGTCGAGGAACAGGCCATGCACCGCATAGCCGGCGCTCGGGGGCCGCGCATAGGTCTGTCCACCCTGGTTGTAGGGCGTGCGGTTCTGGTCGTCGACGAAGGTGCCCGTCCAGCCGAAGGCGAGATCCCGGTCCGGCACCTTGATCCCGGCCGTCGCGATCACGGTCAGGGGCGCCAGATCGTTGATATAGGTGTCCGGCCCCCAGACGTTGTTGACCGCTCCGGTCCGCTCGCCGGTCATCCAGGACACGCCGAGATCGCCGAACAGGCGCTCGGTCTCGTAATGCGCCTGCCACTCGATACCGCGGATATCGTAGGACGGCGTGTTCCAGTAGAACGGCACGTTGCCGGTAACGTCGGCGAGGTTGGCCGTGCCGAACCGGCGCGTTACCGGGTTTGAGACGTGGTTATTGTAGACCGAGATGCGCGTCGACAGCATGTCGTCGGTCGTCAGCACGTCGTTGAAGCTGAAGTCGACGCCGATGTTGAAGGTACTGTTGCGCTCGACCTCCAGGCCGCGGCTGGTGCCGGACGCCTTGGTGAGAGCGCTCTGGGTCGAATAGAGTTCGTCGATGTTGGGCACGCGCATCGCATAGGCCCAGTCGGCGAAGAACCGCACCGACGGCGTCGCTTCCCATGCCAGGCTGATCGCCGGCGTCACGCCCTGGTGGGAGACTGCGGAATAGTCGTGGCCGGCCAGCGGATTGTTGAATCGCGGCGCCGCGTTCGGCACGCCCTTCGAACGCACATGGTCATAGCGCAAGCCGGGCGTCACGGTGAACGTGTCGGTCAGTTCGATCCGGTCGCGAACGAAAGCGGCAAAGGTCCTTTGCGTGCCCTCCGGCATGAACCACGGGGCGTAGTAGCCGTAGTTGTACTGGGCCTGGGTGCGGTTGGCGATGTCGTACATCCAGATATCACGGTCATGATCGAGGTACTGAATGCCATAGTTCAGGCTGTGCGACAGGCCGCCGAGCGAGAAATTGGAGGTGTTCTCCGCTTCGAACTTGATGTCGGTGTAGGTGGCGTCGTTTTCGTAGCCGCCGACGGATGCGCTGGGATTGAGCCCCGGAATGTCGGGCCGCCTGGCATGCTGGCCGGTCGACGAGAAGCTTCCCATCATGCGGTAGTTCACCAGGTCGCTGTCGCCGGTGTAGGTGTAGGTGAGCGTCGAGGTGAAATCCTCGATTTCGCGCCAGGTGAGCAGCCGGCGCATCGCTTCCTTGTAGCCGTAGCGGGTGATGTTGTAGTCCGACGGCGCCGACTGGCCGCGGATGGCGGCCACGGGTCCCCAGTTGTCGTTCTGGCCGTAGGCGACCGTGCCCCTGATCTCATGACCGTCATATACGGCACCGACATTGGCAAGCAGGGAGGTCAGCTTCGAGTTGGAATAGTTGTAGACCTCTCCGCCGCCGACGCGCATGTCGTCGCTCTTGCGCCACGTGCCCGCCAGAAGGCCGTCATAGGTGATCGGGCCGCCGAAATCCGACTTTCCGTAGAGCGCGCCGGTTTCGAGAAACTGCTTGTTGGCGCTCTGGAAACCGGACTTGGCCCAGACGCCCCATTCTTCGCCCGGCCGGAGCATGTCGGCCGCGTCCTTGGTTTCCATCAGCACCGTGCCGCCGAAGCCGCCATTGCCGTAGCGCACCGACGTCGCGCCTTTTTCGATCTCCACGCGCTTGAGCAGTTCGGGCTCGATGAAGACGGTGCCTTGATCGTATTTCTCGAAGTTCTTCGGCGCGCCGTCGAGGATGATGCGAACGTCCGACTGCCGGGCAAAACCGCGAATGGCGAGCGTCTGTCCTTCGAGGCGCACGCCACCGCCCATCGACACGCCGGGCGTCTTCTGCAGCAATTCCGGAAGGCTCGATGCCTGTGCCTCTTCGATATCCTCGGCGTCAAGAACCGCGATGTTCGGCGCACGGTCACCGTCCTTGGCGTCGCCGCGGGCGACGATGGGTGCGAGCTTCGTGCCTTCGCCGTCTGCCGGCGGCGCGGCTTCCACGGCACCCATCAGCTTCACCGTCGAGCCGCCGACGAAGCGATAGCGAACACCCGTTCCGCTCAGCAGCCGCGCCAGCGCCTCTTCGGCCGTCATCTCGCCGGAAAGGCCTGGCGTGGTGACACCTGAGGCGACCGAACTGTCGAACACCACCTGCAGCTTGAGCTGCGCGGCCAGGCGGTTGAGGGCGGTCGTCAGTTTGCCCGCGGGCACGTCGACCGGGTACCGCAACGCATCTTGCGCGAGCGCGACAGTCGTGGTGAGGGCAAAAACGGTGCCTGCCATCAGCAGGTTGAAAATTCCGGATTGGCGGCGGCGGCCGGTCGCATTCGAATATGGCATGATGGTTCCAGACAGAGAGATGGCCGAAACGGCCGGGGTCTGGTTTCTGGACGAACGAGGTGCCGGTTCAGGGATACCTGTCCTCGATTTTTTTAGCGAAGGATCGTGACGTAGGGTCCAATCCGGGTGACCTTGACGTCGAAGGCTTCGGCAAGACCTTGCAATGCGCCGACAGGATCGGAGAGATCGAAGCTGCCGGAAACCTGCCTGGCGCCGACGCCGGCATCGGCGATCAGGATCTTGCCGGGAACGTAGCGCCCGATTTCCTCGACGACCGAGGCGATCGTGCGTTCCTCGAAGACCAGGCGCCCCTGTCGCCATGCTGCCGCCACGAACGGATCGATCGGGGTGATATCGCCGAGCCGGCCGTCATGGTCGTAGCGGACCTGCTCGTTGACCGCGATGCGGCGCGGCAGCATCGCCGCGTCGGTCGCGACCGATACCGCGTGTTCGATCACGGTGACGCTGGTGCCGTCGTCGGTAAGATTGACGTCGAATGCAGTGCCCAGTGCGGTCGTCGTGCCGCCTCCAGCCTCGACGACAAAGGGTCGGCTGCTGTCGGCTGCGACCTGGACGAAGGCCTCGCCACGCAGCAGTACGATCCGCCGCTCGGCGGAATTGAACTGATAGGCGACGGCCGACTGGGCGTTGAGCTGCAAGGTCGAGCCATCCTCAAGCGCAAGGATCGGCCGTTCGCCCTTGCCCGCGATGACGTCCGCCCGCACCCACATGGGGCCGTCGAGCGCAAGAAAGAGGCAGGCGCCGATGGTTACGACGGCCGCGAGCGCGGTAACGGTTTTTCGCCGCGTCCCGGTCGCTGTCACAGCCTTTTGGGCAAATTCCGGTTCGCGCCGGATCAAGAGCGATGCGTCGCCGATCGCCCTTTGGGCGCGGGCAAAAATCTCGGCATGGGCAGGATCCTCCGCCCGCCAGCGTTCGAAGGCGAGCCGCAACGCTTCATCGCCGGGATCGCCCGTCAGGCGGACCAGCCAATCCACCGCCTGCTCGCGCATCCTCCTGTCGCGCGCCGTCACAACACCTCCTCCAACCGGTCGAGGCAATGCAGATAGGCCTTGCGCAGATGCCGGTCGACCATGTTGCGGCTGATCCCTGTGCGCATGGCGATTTCGTCCGAGGTGAGGTTGCCGATGCGGCTTGCGAGAAAGACGCGCCGCCGCTGCAGCGACATCTCCATGATCGCCCTCTTCAGGATCGTCAGCCGCCGGGGAAGATCGATGTTGGCGTCGGGTGCGGCGATATCGCTGGCGACCGCCAGCGCGTCTTCTTCGCTGCCGGAGAAGAGCTTGAGCTCGAAACGGTCGCGCCGCAGCCGGTCGATGCCGAGATTGGCGCAGGCGCGGCGCAGAAACGCCCTCAGCGAAGACTTGCCCTCAAGCGGCGTGCGCCGATCGACCAGCCGGACATAAAGCTCGTGCACGACCTCGTTTGCGGTTGCCGCCTGGTGACCACGTCGCCGCGTCATCGCGCAGAGCTCGTCGTAGTAGGCCACGATCGCGTCGTCGAGCATCAAATGCGAAGCTGATTTCTCTGGCATGACAATTTTCAAGGCCGATCCGGAGCCGTCGGCAGAGCAAAGATGAGAGACATGGCGCGGCGCGCACGAGGCAGCGCCGGCGTTCATTAGCGCGTCCTCGCAGCACACACAACAAATATGAGTATTGTACTCATCTTTTATTTCCGAAACCGGCGGCAATGCAACTAGCTCGAAAGGAGGCGTTGACCTCAGGGCTCAGAGTGAGACCCTCAGTCAGGGTTCACGCCGGTGATCCGCTAGAGCCAGATTTCCGGGTGACAAGAGCCGAAAGGAGAAAGTCATGGCAGGAAACGGCAGCCTCAACGGAAAGTGCTTCTGCGGCGCAGTCGAGATCGAAGTGAGCGGCGATCCGGCCGCCATGGGCTATTGCCATTGCAGTTCCTGCCGCAGCTGGTCGGCAGGTCCGGTCAACGCCTTCACGCTCTGGCCACCGGAAAAGGTCAAGATCGTCAAGGGTGTGGACAATCTCGTCGGCTACCAGAAGACCGCGACGAGCGTACGCAAATGGTGCAAGGCCTGCGGCGGGCATCTCATGACCGAGCATCCGCTCTGGGGTGTCACCGACGTCTTTGCCGCGGCAATCCCGTCGCTGGCCTTCAAGCCGATGCTGCACGTCAACTATCAGGAAACGGTGCTGCCGATGAAGGACGGCCTGCCGAAATATCGCGACTTCCCGCCGGCCTTCGGCGGAACGGGCGAGATGATGGCGGAATAGAGCGCAAATTCGCGCGGAAGACCGCTGCGCACTTTTCCTGGAATTGGCCTTCCTGTCGCGCAATTCCGGACGGAAAACCGCTGCGCACTTTTCCTGGAATTGGTTTTCCTGCTCCGCAATTCCGGACGGAAAACCGCTGCGCACTTTTCCTGGAATTGCTTAGGCCGGCGCGGTGCCGGCCAGATAACGCTGCAGCGCCGTGCGGGTGTTGACGAACAGGCGGTCGGGGCCGAGTTGGTCGGCAAAGCCGGATGCGCGCGCACATAGGCGAGCACATCCGGGTTCAGTTCGGACAGCCAGACGGTAACGCCCTGCCCGCTGATGCGCCGCTCGCCCTCCATCATCATCTGAAGCGCCGAATATTCGATGTCGATCACCCGGCTCATGTCAAGCACGAGCACCCTTGGCTTCTGCTGCGCGACCAGCATCTGCGCCTGGTCCGCCACCTGCTGGGCATTGGCGAAGAAGAGCCGGCCCTCCGGCCGGATGATCAGCAACCCCTCGAAGGTCTCATCATCGGGGTGCTCGGGCGAGAGCGGCCGCAGCCGATCGGTTCCGCGCTTGCGCCCGACGACATAGACCTTTGCTGAGGCCGCCTGGCGGGCGAGTCCGATGAAGGACAGCACGATCGCGACGATGATGCCCTGCAGCGTGCCGAAGAAGAGCACGCCGAGGAAGGCGGCCAGCGCCCAGTGAAACTCCATCAGCCGGACCTTGCGGAAGGAGAGGAAATCCGCCGGCTTGATGAGCCCGACCGAGTAGACGATGACGATGGCCGCAAGGACAGCCTGCGGCAGGAGACCGAGCAGCGGCGCCAGCACCAGCATGGTCGCCGCCGCGGCTGCCGCGGTGACCAACGACGCCATCTGGCTGTGGCCGCCGACAGCCCGCACCACGGCGGTCTGCGACGTACCGCCGCCGGCGCTCATGGCGGCGAAGAATGCACCGGCGAAATTCGCAGCCCCCGTCGCCAGCAATTCCCGGTTCGCCCGGATCGGCGGATCAGACGGCGCGGCAAAGGCGCGGCCGGCGGCAATGGTTTCGGTGAAGCTCATCAACGCGATGCCGAGCGCACCCGGCAACAGCTCCTGGACGAGGCCGAGGCTCGGAAGCGTCAGCGACGGCAGCGATTGCGGGATGAAGCCGACGGTGGAGACGCCGAGCGCCTGCAGCCCGGCAAACCAGGAAAGCGCGATGGCAGCGGCCACGGCCAGAAGCGGCGCCGGCGAATGCGGCCAGAGCCGTTCCACCGCCAGCAGCACCACAAGCGCCGCGGCTGCAATCGCGAGCGTCAGCATCGAGGTCTCGGACAGGTGGCCGACGATGCTGAGGATATCGCGGAAGAAGCCTTCCTTGGTGATGTGGATGCCGAGCAGCTTCGGCACCTGATCGAGCACGATGACGAGGCCGATGCCGGCCTTGAAGCCGATCAGCACCGGCGACGAGATGAAGTTGGCGACGAAGCCGAAGCGCAGCAGCGATGCGAGGAAGAGAAGCGCGCCGGTCAGGGCGGTCAGCGTCGCGGTTGCCGTCAGGAGCTTGGCGGGATCGCCGTCGGGGACGGCAAGGCCGAGCTGCGTGCCGGCAAGGATCGCAAGGGTGGTGGTCGATGAAACGCTCAGGACGCGGGAGGTGCCGAGAAGCGCATAGATGATCATCGGCACGAAGGCGGTGTAGAGACCGACGCTGACGGGCAGGCCCGCGACCGTGGCATAGGCCATCGCCTTGGGCAGGACAACGGCGGCGGCCGTCAGGCCTGCGATCACGTCGAGCCGCAGGCCAGCGGAGAGACCGCGGCCGTCGCCGGCAAGTGAATGCTCATGCGATGCCAACGGGATCGTCCTTCGGCAGGAGATTCATGAGATTATTCTAAATCGATAACACTCGGCCAAAGCGGTTGCAAGAAATGCAATTGTCCGCATCGTACCTTACCTGCCGACTGGCAAAACGGGCGCTGGAAGCCGTCCCGACTCAGGTCTATCCTGATCGCGGCAGCTCGCGTCGAGAGGGGATTTCGCCGACGGGAAACGGGCCAGGGGTGGAGCGTCACGAGGGCGTGGCTGGTTCGCATCGGGCCTACCCGCGAGAGGGAGGAATGCGGTGGCAGAGTCTCAACGCCGGCGGCAGACGAAAAGAATGCGACGCCGGTTTTTCTTCAATCTCTACCAGCAGCTTCAGCTGCTTTGGCCGATCTTCTCGGCGATCCTGATCGTGATGGTCGGGGCCGGTATCATCATCTGGCGTATCGAAGACTGGCGGCTCGACGAGGCGCTTTACTTCACCTTCGTCACGGGCCTGACCATCGGCTATGGCGACATCACGCCCAAGCATCTGAGCGCGCGGGTGCTGGCACTGGTGATCGGCTTTTCCGGCATCGTCCTGACCGGCCTCGTGGCAGCTGTCACCGTGCAGGCGCTGAACGAGACCAGTCGGGATGAGAGCGACGACCCCTGAGAGGTCGGGCCGGCAAGCCCCACCTCCCCGCGGTACCTGGTTTTAAGGATCAGCCAGCGACGAACCGGCCTTCCGATACGATCTCCGACAGAGCCTTGCGCGGGCTAGGCTGCTCGCGCTGCTGCAGCGCTTGCGGCAGCAGCGCCTTGTCGCCGAGGCGCCCGATCGCGACGGCCGCTTCGATCCGGAAGTTCTCCGGCACGCCAAGCTCGGCGCGCGCTCGCTCATAGTCGAGACCGGCCATGCCGTGCGCCTGCCAGCCGGAATGGGCGGCCTGCAGCGCCAGCGCACCCCAAGCGGCACCGGCGTCGAAGGAATGGGTGTAGGACGGCACTTCCTCGCTGGCGCCCGGTGGCAGCAGAGAGGTCTTCGACAGCACGAAGATCAGCGCCGAGGCCTCCGCCGCCCAGCTCCGGTTGAATTCGTTGAGGAGGCCGAGCAGGCTCTCCCAGCCCTCGCCGCCGCGGCGCGCATAGACGAAATGCCAAGGCTGGGCATTGTAGGCGGACGGCGCCCAGCGGGCAGCCTCGAGAATCTGAAACAGTTCGGACTCGGAGATCTCGGCACCCGAATAGGCGCGCGGAGACCAGCGCTCGAGGAAAAGCGGATTGATCGCATAATCTGCGACGCGGGAATTCACATGCAATGTCATGGGGATGTTCCATTCATCGACGGCGTTCCGCCGTCACTTGGGGTCATTGTTGGCGGGTTTGATCACCGACGGCCAAAGCTTTGATAGCGATCGCAGCGGCTTTTCAAGGTCGAAATCTCCTCGGAGAGTTCGGCGATACGGTCCTTGAGTTCGTGGACCGTGCCATCCTCGATATCCTCGAAACCAAAACAATCGCGTGCCTCGTGCAGTTCCAGCCGGCCCTGCAGGACCTCGCGGATCGCACTCAAACGCTCATATTGCCGCAGCATGCTCATCATGGACCTCATCTCAGGCGGCCGCCGCAAAGCTGCGTCGACCGGACATTACCGAGATTATCCACTTAACTAGTAGATTAAAGGAATTCTGACCCAAAGAGCAGGCGGGTCGTGGAAAACTGCTCCCCGACGACGACGACGCGTCGCGGGCATGAAAAGACCCGGGCGGTGGGAGGGCCGCCCGGGTCTTTCGAAATCAAGCGATAGGGCGAAATCACGTGGTCGGGAGGTCGTGCCCCTCGGGGCGGTTGCCGTCGAGAAAGCCCATATCCCGCTTCAGGTGATCCGACAGATCCCTGACGTCGACGACATCGGTCGTCCGGCTCTTCCTCGCGAACAGGAACGCCAGCCAGGAACCGACGGAAAAATCGTTTGTCGACGAAAAACTACGTACTTGAATGGTTGTCATAGCCGTCATCCTCTTCATCAATCCGTCTAATGGACGGACCTTGAAAATGGTTGTGGGCGGCATCAACTTCCAATCGAATATCGGTCACCATGCATAAGGCCATTTAATGCATAAGACACTTCCGCTCCCACCATTGACGGCGATACGCGTCTTCGAGGCGGTCGCGCGCCATGGAAGCTTCACCAACGCCGCAAGCGAACTCGGCATGACGCAAGCCGCAGTGAGCTATCAGATCAAGGTGCTCGAAGATCGGCTCGGCGCGCCGCTGTTCCTGCGCCGCCCGCGCCAGATCGCGCTCACCGAGGTCGGCCAGCGGCTCGCCCCCGTGGTGACGCAGGTTTTCGAGCAGCTCAGCGAAGCCTATGTGAACGCGCGCGGCGGCGCCCAGGGAACGCTGGTCATCAGCACGATCGCGACCTTTGCCTCCAACTGGCTGGCGCGGCGCCTCGGCTCGTTTCAGATCGCCCACCCCTCGCTTGCCGTGCGCCTTCAGACCGAGCCGCATCTCGTCGACTTCAGCCGCGAGGAGGTCGATATCGGCATCCGCTCGGGCCGCGGCGCGTGGCCGGGACTTGCGGCCCACCGTCTGATCGACGCCGACTTTTCACCGATGCTGAGCCCGGGCCTTGCGGCCAGCATCGGCGGCGTGAAGGAACCGGCCGACCTGCTGCAGCTGCCGCTTCTCGACCCCGGCGATCCCTGGTGGGCGCGGTGGTTTGCCGCCGCCAACGTGCCGGTGGAAGGGCTTGCGAGCCGGCCCGGCGCCAGCATGGGCGCCCAGGTCTATGAGGGGAATGCGGCGACCGCCGGACAGGGCGTGGCGATCCTGACGCCGGCCTTTTTTGCCACGGAACTTGCCGACGGGCGCCTGATCCAACCCTTCGATCTGCTCTGCGACGAGAGCCAGGCCTATTGGCTGGTCTATCCGGAAAGCCGGCGAAACTCCCCGAAAATCAGCGCCTTCCGCCAGTGGATTCTCGGCGAGATCGGCCAGCAGAAACGGTGAAGACCGCTGTCGGAGCAGAGTGATCTTGCGTCTCGACGGCCTCCGGGAATTTTCCTCGGCTCCGGAACCCTTCGGGCCACCGGGGAGTTGCACCCCCGTAGCGACCAGAGCGAGGGAGTGCCGGAGCGAAGATGCCAAGCGAGCCGACGGAACAGTTCCGCTCAGCCAGCGAAACCACCTGGTGGACCGTGCAACGCGGCGACGGGCCAATCGTCGGCACCGCGATCCACAACGGGCATGCCATGCGCGGCGACGCCCGCGCGCTCACCGCCCTGACGGACGAGGAACGGCTGCGCGAGGAGGATCCGTACACGGAATTCGTCATCCGCGATCTTGCCAACCGCATCGTCGTTCACAGGTCCCGCTTCGAGGTCGATCTCAACCGTGCCCGCACCGGTGCGGTCTATCTTCAACCGGCGCAAGCCTGGGGCCTTTCCGTCTGGCGGGAACATCCGCCCGTCGAGATGATCGAGGCGTCCCTCGCCGTCCACGACGAATACTATGCCATGCTGCATGCCATGCTGGCGGCGATCGAGCGCCGCCACGGTCGCTTCATCGTGCTCGACATGCACAGCTACAACCACCGGCGACAGGGACCGGAAGCGGCGCCCACGGCCGCCGACCAAGCCCCGGAAATCAACATCGGCACCGCCTCGATGGATCGAGCCAGGTGGGCCGGTGTTATCGATACGCTGATGTCGGTGCTCAGGGGCGCGCGTATCGACGGCCGACCCGTGGATGTGCGCGAGAACGTCGCCTTCCAGGGGCGCGGAGAGCAGACGCGCTTCATCCACGAGCATTTTCCCGAGACCGGCTGTGCGATCGCGATCGAATTCAAGAAGACCTTCATGGACGAGTGGACCGGCAAGCCGGATATCGAGGCGCTTCGTTCACTGCGGACGCTGGTCTGCTCGCTCGTCCCGATCCTGACCGAAACGCTGGCGAGGCAGCGATGACGGAGGAGAAAGCGGCACCCACGAGTTCGGCTCCGGTCTGGCTCGACGAAGCCATCGGCCGGCTGACGGAGGGCCGCGCCGTCCGGCGGGACTTCGGCGAGGGTGGGCGGCTGCACATCGACCGCCTCGTTCCCTTCCTTTGCGTGCACATCGCCGCCGGGCACCAGCAGCCGGTGGCGCGCGACATCGCCCAGGCGAACGCCGCCTATCTGCTGGCGCCGGACATCGATACTGCCGCCGCAATCATCGAGCGCGTCGGGCGGGTGATCGAACAGCGTCTCGGCCTGTTCATCGTGCTCGAATTCGGCGAGCTCGAAAGCGACGATCCGCCCGCCAAGGACGCACCCTTCCTTCCGCCCTTCTTGATCGAGGTGGTCGCCGGCGCGCGCGCCGCCGAACAGGTCGCCGCCAAGGCCTTGATCGAGACGGCGGCGACGATCGAAGGCAAGTTCCGCACGCCGCATGTGACGCTCGTCGAGCGCCCGACGACGACAGGCCGAAAGGCGCTTGTGCCCGACTATCCGCATCTGACGGTGCGCTTCGCGCCGATCTACTGCGAGCCGGGAACGCGCCGCATCTATCCGCAACTGCGCGAGCGGCTGGTCGCGAGCGTCTTCGACGCTGGGCTGAGAGCCGTTGCCGCTTTCGCCCGCGCAAAATCGGACGATTTTCGACTGCCGACGCACCGCGCTTTCGGCCGAAAGGCCTTCGTCGATGCCGTCGTGCGCGCCGACCGCGGCATCGACGAGATCGCGTCGAGCTTCGACTTCCTGCTGGCAGTAACCCCCATCAACGCGGAAGCCGCCTGGGCGGAGTTCGCCTCAGGCGGCTTCTCCAAGAGCCCGCGCCTCTACTACCGCCCGCTGACGCTGCAGATCGAGACGGCCAAACGGAAGCTCTTCTCGCTCAATTTCGAACACCTGGAAGATCCGCTGCTCTATGCCCTCTACCGGGAAAAGCAGCAGGAGGTCGACCTGCAGCTGTCGATGATCTCGGCGCGGGAAACCCGCACCTTCGTCGAGTTCGGCCGCGCCCTGTACGGCCCGGTGGAAGCCACGCTTCATGACGCCGCCTCCGAAATCCTGGCACGCACGGCGCCCGATCCCGACGCCCCGTCATCGAGCGCCGACAGGCGCGATTGCGGGTACATAAGGGAGCGCGCCCAGGCGATGATAACGGCCTATCGGCGCCAGTCGGCCGATTTTTCCGCCTCCATCGACATCCGCGACGACCTGCCGGCCGGCCTGCTCGTTTCTCGCGGCCAGCTTTTGATTGCCAGGAGTTCCGCGCTCGACGCCGATCGCGTCGAGGCGCTGCTCAACCACGAGATCGGCGTGCATCTGCTGACCTATTTCAACGGTTCTGCCCAGGGACTGCGTATCCTCCGCTCCGGACTGGCCGGTTACGAAGGCATGCAGGAGGGGCTCGCTGTTTTTGCCGAATATCTGAGCGCCGGCATGACGATCGACCGGTTGCGCGTGCTGGCAGCACGGGTCGTCGGCTGCGCCGCCATGCTCGACGGCGCACCCTTTCCGCAGACCTACCGGCTGCTCGTCGACGGACATGGCTTTACCGCCGCCGAAGCCTTCAACATCACGCTGCGCATCTATCGCGGCGGCGGGCTGGTCAAGGACGCGATCTACCTGCGCGGCCTGTTGCAGCTTCTCGATCATCTGGCCCGCGGCGGCAGTCTCGAACCGTTTTGGATGGGCAAGATCGCCGCCTCGCATTTCAGCGCGATCCAGGAGCTCAGCCTGCGCGGCCTCCTTGGTGCCGCAGCGCTCCGCCCTATCTTTCTCGATGAGGTCAAAGCGCGCGACCGACTTCAGCGAGCCCAAGGGGGACTGTCCCCGCTCGACTTGATCGCAGAGTAGGAAACCGAATGCGCATTGCCTTTCTCGTCAACTCCATCGAGGGCGAAGAGACGTTCTATGCGACGACGTCGCTGGCGCTCGCAGCCCTCGCCCGCGGCCACGAGATCGCCTACGTCACGCCCGGCGATTTCGTTCTGGCACCCGACGGCCGACTGATCGTCCATGCGCTTTCTCTCGGAACGGCAAAGCCGCGCACGGCCGAAACCTTTATCGCGGCGCTGCGGAGCGACGCAACCCGGCGCGAGGTCCTGGACATTACAGACATCCAGATCCTCTTTCTGCGCAACGACCCTTCGGAGGACGCCGCCACACGGCCCTGGGCGGCCCAGGCCGGCATCATCTTCGGGCGGCTCGCCGCCGAGCGCGGCGCGATCGTCGTCAACGATCCGGACGGATTGGCCGCAGCACAAAACAAGCTCTATCTGCAGGGTTTTCCCGAGGTCGTCCGTCCGACCACGCTGATCACGAAGCACATGGAGGAGGTCCGGTCCTTCCTCGACGCCCATCCCGAGGGCGTCATCCTGAAGCCGTTGCAGGGCTCCGGCGGCAAGAACGTCTTCAAGGTCGGCTCCAGCCATGAAACGAACCTCAACCAGATCTTCGAGGCCGTCAGCGAGATGGGCTATGTGATCGCGCAGGAGTACCTGCCGGCAGCGAAGGAAGGCGACGTCCGCCTGTTCCTGATGAACGGCCGGCCGCTCAAGCGTGGCGATACCTACGCCGCCGTGCGGCGCGTTCCGGCGGAAGGCGAGCTACGCTCCAACATGCATGTCAACGGCCGGCCTGTCGCCGCCGTCGTCACCCCGGCGATGCTCGCCGTCGCCGAGGAGATGCGCCCCAAGCTGGTGCGCGACGGCATGTTCCTGGTCGGCCTCGACGTCGTCGGCGACAAGCTGGTGGAGGTCAATGTCTTCACACCCGGCGCCCTGCCGGAGATCGCCGAGCTGACCTCGATCGAGTTCAGCGAAGACATCGTCGCGGAGCTCGAACGGAAGGTCGAGATAAGGCGCGCCAATGATGGCGTGCTTTCCAATCGGGAACTTGCGACCCTTTGATTGGCGGCGCCCGCCGCCGGCGACTATTCCCCAAGGTGGCTCTCACTCGGCGACGGCCTCGTCCCAGTGGCTGGCTGGCGACACTACGCCCTTGGTGAAGAGGAAGCTGCCGAAGCGGCGCGCCTCGCCCGTGACGATGACGCAATAGGCGCGCTTGGCTTCCTCGTGGAAGGCGAAACGCTCGATCGCATACATCTTCGAAAGAGGACCATCCGCGCGCGCGACCTCGGCCTGCACCTCGCGCTGCACCTCCGGCAGCTCGCCCGCCGCCCCGTCCGGCGTCAACCGCGCCGCCGAAGGCTGCAGCGGCGTGTCGAGCGGCATGACGGAGAGGATGGCGCGCACCGCACGCGCGGCCGAGACATTCGCAATGTGCAACGGCAGACCGAGCCGGGTGTGGCGGGCGATGGTGTCGGCGGGAAAATTCGCGTCAACGATCGCGATCCGGTCTCCATGTCCCATTGAGCGCAGCGCGTGCAGCACGTCGGCGTTCAGCGCCGGATCGATGTTCTTGAGCATCAGCCTAACCTTCCTAATTGCTTCTGCGTGGAGCCAGGCCGCAGAGATCCCCGCGGGCGGGTCTATCGACCCGACCACCCTGTCCTTCACCGTGTCTCGTCGGTTGCGACGGGCGGCGATCCGCCCGCACGGTGGCTCCCGGTCCTAAATGCCGGTCAGCCGCTCGCGATACTTGTCGATGATGACCGCAAGGATGATGACGACGCCTGTTATCATCTGGCGCATGAAGTCGCTGAGCCCGAACAGGATGAGGCCGTTGGCAAGCACCCCGGTGATGCAGGCGCCTAGCAGCGTGCCGATCACAGTACCACGGCCGCCATTGAGGCTGGTGCCACCGATGATGACGGCGGCGATCGCGTTCAATTCGAAGCCGATGCCGATGATCGGGCTCGCGATGTTGAGACGGGCCATATAGACCATGGCCGCAATGCCGACGAGCGCGCCGGCAATCGTGAAGGCCGCCACCTTGTAGAACATCAGCGAATGGCCGGCGAGACGTACCGCCTCTTCGTTGTTGCCGATGCCATAGAGCAGCCGGCCGAACACCGTCTTCGACAGCACGAACCAGGCGATCGCGACGAGCAGCAGCGCGATCAGGAAGACGACGGGGATGCCGAAGATCATCTGCGAGCCGAAGGCGTTGAAGCTCGGCGGAAACGAATAGATCGTGCGCGCATCCGTCACCTGAAGTGCTGCACCGCGGGCGATATTGAGCATGCCGAGCGTGACGATGAAGGAAGGCAGCCCCCAGAAGGCGCTGATCCAGCCATTGAGGAAACCACAGACGACGCCGGTGCCGACAGCGGCGAGCGTTGCCAGCGCGACCGCTTGGAACACCGAGAGATCGGGAATCGTCAGCACCGTGCCGCCGACGACGGCGCAGAAAGCGAGCATCGAGCCGACCGAGAGATCGATGCCGCCGATCAGGATGACGAAGGTCATGCCGACGGCGAGGATCAGATTGATGGTGATCTGCGTCAGGATGTTGGAGACGTTGTTGGCCGTCAGGAAATGCTCGGTCGAGACCGAGAAGAAGACGATCAGAAGCAGGAGCGCCAAGCCGATGCCGGCGTCGCGCAGGAGCACCTTCGGCGACCAGCCCGAAAGCCGGCGCGTGTCGATGGTTTCGCCGGATTTTGTCTTTTCGAGTGCTTGCATCTTACTGCCTCACCTGTTGCTGCTCGCCCTGGTAGGCAAATTGCAGGATACGTTCTTCGGAGAATTCCGGCCGCGACAGCTCGCCGACGACACGGTGCTGCGACATCACGAGGATGCGGTCCGAGAGGGTCATCAGTTCCGGCAGCTCGGACGAGACGATCAACAACGCCAAGCCGCGTTCGGCGAACTGGCGGATCAGGGCATAAATCTCCGCCTTGGCGCCGACGTCGACGCCGCGTGTCGGCTCGTCGAGCAACAGGACCTTCGGGTTGCGTGCCAGCCATTTGGCGAGCACCACCTTCTGCTGGTTGCCGCCCGAGAGCGTCGCAGCATTCTTGCCGGGGCCGCCATATTTCAGCTTGAGCTCGGCGCCGAGCCGTTCCGTCACTTCGATTTCCGCCTTCCTGTCGAGAATTCCGGCACGCGAGACGTCCGAGAGGGATGCGAGCGTGACATTGGCCGAAATCGGCATGTTGAGGATCAGACCTTCCTCCTTCCGGTCCTCGGTCACGAAGCCGATACCGGCATTGATCGCCTCGCGCGGCGAACGGAAGGAGGCGCGGTTCCCCTCAAGGAAGAGCTCGCCGGAGAGCGGCAGTTGAGCGGCCGCGATCGCCCGCAGTAGCTCGGTGCGACCGGAGCCGACAAGCCCGGCGATCCCCAGGATTTCGCCCCTGTGCAGTTCAAGTGAAATGCCCTCGGCGTGCGGCGATTTCAGCGGCCGAAACCGGTTAAGCGACAACGCTTGTGCCGGCCGAGAAAACGAGACCACTTCGCTCGCCAT
Organism: Ensifer sp. ENS09; assembly: GCF_014852425.1. Taxonomy (NCBI): domain Bacteria; kingdom Pseudomonadati; phylum Pseudomonadota; class Alphaproteobacteria; order Hyphomicrobiales; family Rhizobiaceae; genus Ensifer; species Ensifer sp. ENS09. The sequence goes on along the minus strand of NZ_JACVBP010000005.1, from coordinate 119,815 downwards.
CTGCTGCTGCAGCTTGCGGCCCACCATGGCGCGCACCAGTTCGTCCTGATTGGTCTCGGCGATCGACCGCGAGAACATTGTCTCACCGTTGCGCAACACCGTCACCCGGTCGCAGATGCGGAAGACCTCGTCGAGATGATGCGAGACGAAGACGATCGAGACGCCGCGACGGCGAAGGTCGCTGACGATATTGAACAGCCGCTCGGTTTCGCGCGACGTCAGCGTCGCCGTCGGTTCGTCGAGGATGAGGATACGGCTTTCCGTCATCAGCGCGCGCGCCACCTCGACCAACTGTCGGTGGGCGATGCCGAGGCGCGAGACCGGCCAACGCACGTCTATGTCGCTGAGGCCAATGGCGTCGAGTGCGGCCCGTGCGCCGGCATGCATCTCCTGCCGTCTGACGACGCCGAAGGCGTTGCGCGGCAGATGCTCGATGAAGATGTTTTCCGCCACCGACAGATGGGGCAGAAGGTTGAATTCCTGGTGCACCACCTGGAGGCCGTTGGCCTTGGCTTCGCGCGGTGTTGCCGGCGCGTAAGGCCGGCCCGCGAGATTGATTGCGCCCTCGTCCGGACGGACGATACCGCAGAGAACCTTGATCAAAGTCGATTTGCCGGCACCGTTCTCGCCGATGAGACCGTGCACTTCGCCCGGCTGAATGGAGAGGCTGACGCTGTTCAGTGCCTTGGTGCCACCGAAGGCCTTTTTAACATCGTGCAGTTCCAGAACCGGCGGCATCGAAACGCCGGCCGCTTCCGCCTTCACGGTTTGCGTGTTCATCATGACCTAGCCCTTTTGAAACGCAGCAATCGCGCACGCGAACCATTGGCTTGCGGCGGATGCTGTCCTTGCCGAAGCGCACCGGGCGCTGCCCGGTGCGCACGCGCGGTCTCAGGGCTATTTCACGTTGTCCTTGGTCACGAGCTCGATGTCGGTCTTCACCCAGCCTTCGAGCTTGGGCCCGCCGGCCACGACTTCGAGCGCCTTGTCGATGGCGTTCGCCGCCATCTGCGAACCGAACTGGTCGACCGTTGCCAAAAGCTTGCCGTCCTTCAGCATGGGCGCGACCGCCGGCACATTGTCGAAGCCGACGACCTTGATGTCGTTGCGACCTGCCGCGTCGAGCGCCTTGACGACACCGATCGCCATGGAATCGTTAGCGGCGAGCACACCCTGGATATCGGGATGCGCCGTCAGCATGGTCGAGAAGACGGAATTGGCCTCTTCCGTTTCCCAATGCGCCGTGCGGGAATCGAGAAGATCGAGCTTGCCGGCCGCGATCGCATCCTCGAAGCCGAGCTTGCGCTGTGCCGCATTGTCGGCGCCCGGATTGCCCTCGAGGATCACGACCTTGCCGCCGGTGCCGAGATCCTTGGCGAGCGCATCACCGACCATCTTGGCGCCGCCGCGATTGTCAGGGCCGACGAAGGCCAGATCGACGCCGGCGTCCTTCTTTGCCTGCTCGTCGAGCGAAACGTCGAAATTGATGACGACAATGCCCGCATCCATCGCCTTCTTCAGCGGCGCGACCATGGCGCGGGAGTCGGCCGGCGCAATCACGATCGCGTCGACGCCTTGCGTGATGAAGTTCTCGACACCATTCAGCTGGCTCTCGAAATCGGTCTCGTTCTGCATGCCGATGGCTTTGAGTTCGTAGTCGCCACGCTTCTTGGCATGCGCCTCGGCGCCTTCCAGCATGTTCTTGAAGAAGTCGTTGGCCAGCGACTTCATGACGAGGCCGACGACGGGTTTATCGGCGGCCATGGCAAGCGTCGGCAATGCGGTGGCAAAGGTAAGTGCGACGATAGATGCGTACAGGGAAAATTTCATGGGTTCTCCTCCGGTGAAAAGATGGTCCTCCAACCACCAATGAAACGTTTCATCGCATGAGTATGCGTGGTCCGCTTCGAGCTTTAGAAGATAGAAAGGCGGCATAGCTGTCAATATGAAACGTTTCATCAAAAAGAAAATTGTGCTGGAAGCTGCTACCAGTTCGCGGCATTCTCTGATTTAAGAGGAAGATCAGCGCCGTCGGGCGAACCTGCGGTCGCTGGTGCAAGACTTTGATCTGGCGCGCGATTTTCGCTTGTCGCCGGTCGCACATGCGTAAGTGGGAGACAACGTTTGAACCCGACGATCAAGGATGTTGCACAGCGCGCCGGCGTCTCTGTCGGCACGGTTTCGCGTGTGCTTGCCAAGAACAAGACGGTGAGCGAGGACATCAGGGCAAAGGTCGAAGCGACAATCGACGCGATCGGCTACCGGCCGAACATTCTCGGCCGCAGCCTCAGGCTCGCCAAGACCGACATCATCGGCCTCGTCGTGCCCGACATCACCAACCCCTTCTTTGCCGAGCTTGCCAAACAGGTGGAGATGCTGGCGTCCGCCGAGGGCTACTCGGTGCTGCTTGCCAACACCCATGACGACCCGGACGCAGAGAAGCAGCAGATCGAAACCCTGCTCGGACGATTGCCGGCCGGGTTGATCCTCGTGCCGGTCAGCAACAGCCTTGCCGACGGGCTGGCGTCGCGCACGCGAACAGTGACCGTCGACCGACCCTTGAGCGGCCATGCGCTCGTCTCCGTCGACAACCGTCAGGGCGGTTATCTGGCCGCGGACCATCTGCTTTCGCTCGGCCACCGTCGGCTCGGCTACATCAGCGGTCCCGGCACGACCGAGGTCTCCGGCGAGCGCCGCGGCGGCTTCGTTCAACGGCTCGACGAATTCCGAAAGAGCCACCCCGGCGACTACGTTCAGCCGCAGATCGTCGAAGGCCACTTCGATTACCGCTCGGGCGAAGAACTTGGTAAGCAGCTGCTGACGCAGTCCGAAGCAACCCGCCCGACGGCGATCGCCACCGCCAGCGACCAGCAGGCGATCGGCCTGTTGCGCGCTGCCGACGACATGGGGCTTCGGGTTCCGAACGACCTTTCGATCGTTGGCTTCGACGACATTCCGCTGGCCTCGCTGGTGCTGCCGCGGCTCACCACCATTCGCCAGCCGATCGACGAGATCGCACGGCTCGCGCTTGAAGGCGTGCTCGGCAGCCATGCGCTGCAGGAAGAATACAAGCTGCAGCCAAAGCTGATGAAACGCGGCTCGTGCGCTGCGCCCTCAACGCGCTGAGATCACGGCGCCTCGCGATACGGGGTGTTGCTGCCCTCGGCGCCTCATCAGATCGCGAGCACCGCCGCCCCTCCAGCAAGCCCCGCGCCGGCCGCCGTCAGCAACAGCTTTTCGCCGGCGATGAAGGGCTTTTGCCGGTGCGACAGGGATAACGACAGCGGGACGGTCGCGGCCGACGAGTTGCCGTAGTCCGAGATCGTGCGCACCGTTTTCGACGGCGCAATGCCGAGCCGGTCGCACACGGCGTCGAAGATGCGCGCATTGGCCTGGTGCGGCACGAAGCGACTGATGTCCGTCGCGCTGCAGCCGACGGCGTCCATGGCGTTGACGGCACAGGCCGTCATCATCTCCACCGCCTGCGCGAACATTTCGCGCCCGTCGCGCATCGTCATCAGCAGATCCTGCGGCCTGGTGTCGGCAGAAAACGGCCTGTTGCTGCCGCCGGCGGCAATCGAGATCAGGTCGTAGCGGCTGCCATCGGCGGCGAGGTCTACGCCGAGCAGACCGGTTTTCGGATCATCGTTGGGGGCGACGACGACGGCACCGGCGGCATCGGCAAACAGCACGGCGCTCGCCCGCTCGGCCGGGTTGATCCGGCGGCTCAAGATGTTGGCGGCCACCACCAGCACCGACTTTCCCTGCGTCCGCACGAAGCCGTCGGCAAGCGTCAGGGCGTAGAGGAAGCCCGAACAGGCGCCGGCAAGGTCGATCGCGCCGGCATTCGAAAGGCGAAGATGGTGGGCAAGCAGGGGAGCGGACGGCGGCAGCAGGTGATCCGGCGTCGAGGTCGCAAGCAGGACCAGGGCGATATCGCCGTGCGGGGTGCGGGCATCCTCGAGCGCCATTGCGCCCGCCTTTGCCGCGAGCCCCGAAAGCGCGTCGTCGGGCGCGGCCCAGCGCCGCTCGCGAATGCCGGTGCGGCGCTCGATCCAGCCGGGCTCAAGCCCCAGCGCCATCTCGATCTCGCTATTGGCGACACGCCGTTCGGGCACCGCATGGCCGAAGCCGACAATCCGGGAGGAGCGAGCGGGCCTCATAGCTGCCCTGCCCCGAAGACCGACGCCGCCTCGTCGATCGCGTCATAGGCCCGCCCAAGATCGGCATCGGTGACGCAATAGGGCGGCATCAGATAGATGACGTTGCCGAGCGGACGGATCAGCAAACCGCGCTTACGGAAAAACGCCCGGAGCCGCGGGCCGACCTCGGCGAGATAGCCGCCGGACGGCACCACGAGATCGAGGGCCGTAATGGTGCCGAGCTGGCGGACGTCGGCGAAGCGCGGATCATCGGCGAAGCGCGCCAGATGCCGATGCTGGTGCGCGCCCAAGGTTTCGATGCGCGCCGCTATAGGCTCCTGTCTCCAGACGGCGAGATTGGCGAGTGCCGCGGCACAGGCGATCGGGTTGGCCGTGTAGGAACTCGAATGGAAGAAGGTCTTGCGCCGGTCGGCCGAAAGATGCGCCGTAAAGATCTCCGAGCTGCAAAGCGTCGCGGCCAGAGGAAGCGCGCCTCCGGTCAGCCCCTTCGAGGTGCAGAGAATATCCGGCGTGATCCCGGCCTGCTCGCAGGCAAACAGGCTGCCCGTCCGCCCCCAACCGGTCATCACCTCGTCGGCGATCAGCAGGCTGCCATGCCGTTCGGCAATGCGTTTCAGCTCGGACAGCACGGAAGCCGGATAGGTCTTCATGCCACCGGCGCCAAGCAGCAGGGGCTCGATCAACAGGGCGGCAACCTCGCCGGAGGCGCAAGCCCGTTCGAAGGCGTCGAGCGTTGCCTGCTCCCGGCCCGGCTCCGGAAAAGGCAGGCGATCGACGGCGAAGAGCAGCGGCGCGTAGGCGGCATTGAAGACGCCTCTTTCGCCGGCCGACATCGTGCCGATCGTGTCGCCGTGATAGCCATGCTCCAGCACACAGATGCGGCTCCGCGGCTGGCCGCTGTTGTGGAAGAAACCGAGCGCCATTTTCAGCGCGACCTCGACTGCGGTCGAACCACTGTCGGAATAAAACACATGGGAGAGCCCGGGCGGCGCGATCTCGATCAGCCCGCGCGCGAGTTCCTCGGCCGGCGCGTGGGTATATTCGGCGAAGATGATCTGGTCGTACGTCTCCGTGGCCCTGCGGATCGCCTCCATGATGGTGGGGTGACGGTGGCCGTGAGTGATGACCCACCAGGACGAAATCGCGTCGAGGATCGACGCGCCGTCCTCGTCGACGAGATAGGCACCCTCGGTGCCGACGATGCGGCGCATCGCCGATTCCAGCGCATGCTGGGTGAAGGGATACCAGACGGCGGAGTTTCTCATGCCGGCACCTCCAGGAAATCGGCGATGTTGAAATTTTCAGCGAAGGCGCGGCGCAGGCGGTCGGGCGTCAGCGGATCGAGTCGCGGCAGCCGGCCGAGACGCCGCACGGCGCCAAGTTCGGATAGGACCGCTTCGCTGTCCTCCTGCGCGTCGCCGATGAAGGCGACGCCAAGAACGGGAATGGCGCGGCGACGCAGCGCTTCGAGCGACAACAGGGTGTGGTTGATCGTGCCGAGCCCGGTGCGCGCGCAGAGAACCACCGGGATCTGCCAGCGCGCAAAGACAGACGCAAAGACCATGCGCTCCGTCAGCGGCACCAGAAGCCCGCCTGCGCCCTCGATCACCAGCGGTCGGTCCACCGCGGGCGGGGACAGATGTTCCGGAGCGATGGTGACGCCGTCGATCCGCGCCGACAGGTGCGGCGAGGCCGGCGTCGCGAGCCTGTAGGCCTCAGGCAGGATGCGGTCGGCCGACAACTGGCCAAGCCGGGCGACGGTTTCGCTGTCGGTTTCTTCGTCGAGACCTGACTGCACAGGCTTCCAGTAGCAGCCGTCGAGCGCGTCGGTGAGGGCTGCGGAAAAGATGGTCTTGCCGATGCCGGTATCGGTACCGGTGACCACGATACGGGTCTTCATGGCCGCTCCTTGGCGATCGCGATCTTCAACTGCTGCAGCATCTGCACGACTGCAGGCTGGTCGACGTTGAGCGTGATGGCGATCCGAAGACGCGCGGTGCCTTCCGGCACCGTCGGCGGGCGGATTGCCCTGATATCGTAACCCTCGGCGCGCATGCGGGCGGCGATGCGGAGCGCTCGGCCGTTGTCGCCGATCGGGATGGGCAGGATTTGCGAGCCGCTGCCTTCGATGCCGAGCGTCTCGACAAGCGCCCGGTTGGCGAAAGACCTCAGGCCGTCGAATGCGGCGCGGCGTTCCGGCTCGTCGACGAGGGCTGCGAGCGCTTCACGCACCGCGGCCGCAACGAGCGGCGAAGGCGCGGTCGAATAGATGAAGTTGCGGGCGCGGTTGACGAGATAGTCGCAAAGGAGGGCGCCCGCCCCGACCAGCGCGCCGGAAACACCGAGCCCCTTGCCGCAGGTGTGCAGCACGACGACATTCTCACGACCCTCCAGTTCCGCCGCCAGACCGCGACCTTCCCGTCCGAAGACGCCGGTCGCGTGCGCCTCGTCGATGACGAGAAAGCCGTCATGCTGCGCGGCAAGCGCGAGGAGGTCGGCAAGCGGCGCGCGATCGCCATCCATCGAATAGAGGCTTTCGACGGCAATCCACGGGCGCCCCGCTCCGCCGGCCCGGCGCCATTTTTCGATGGCATCGGCAAAGGCGCCGACATCGTTGTGCACTGCTGCCACCGCATCGGCCTTGCTTGCGGCGATGCCTTCGTGAGCGCTCGCATGGATCAGGGCATCGTGGACGATGAGATCGTCACGCTGCGGCAGCGTCGAAAACATGGCAGCATTGGCGGCATAGCCGCTGCCGAAGAAGAGCATCCGTTCGGCGCCGAAGAAGGCCGCCGCTTCCGTCTCCAGCGCCTCGTGTTCTTCGTGATTGCCGCGCAACAGCCTTGAGCCGCCGGAGCCGACAGGCACGCCGCGCGCGATGGCGGCCGTTATCGCTGCCTTCAGCCGCGGCGAGGCGGCGAGCGCCAGGTAGTCGTTCGAGGTGAAATCCACTCCGCCAGCGGGGGCAAGAGCGCGCCGGCGGCCCTTGCGTTCGAGGCCCTCCAGCGTCTTCTCATGGCGCGCAAACAGACCCGCGGTCATTCCGCCGCGTCCGGCCTTGCCGGTGGAGCCATCGGCTTCAACCCCAGCCGCCGGAAGAGTGCTGCATCATGGTCCTCGCCGGGATTGTCGGCGGTCAGCAGGGTTTCGCCGACGAAAATAGAATTGGCGCCGGCGAAGAAACAGAGCGCCTGCGTCTCGTCGCTCATGTCGGTGCGCCCGGCCGAAAGCCGGACATTCGATTGCGGCATCAGGATGCGGGCAAGCGCGATGGTGCGGACGAAATCGATCGGATCGACGGGTGCCGCATCGGCCAGCTTCGAACCCGGGATCGGGATCAGCATGTTGATCGGCACGCTTTCGGGCGGCACCGGCAGGTTGGCGAGCGTTACCAGCATCGAGATCCGGTCGTCAGCGGTTTCGCCCATGCCGAGGATGCCGCCGGCGCAGACCTTGATGCCGGCGTCGCGGACATTGGCGAGCGTCTCCAGCCGGTCGGCAAAGCTGCGGGTGGTGATGATCTCGCTATAGAAGCGTTCGGACGTATCGACATTGTGGTTGTAGTAATCGAGCCCGGCCTCGGCGAGCCGCGCAGACTGGGCCGGCGTCAGCATGCCGAGCGTCATACAGGTTTCCATGCCGAGCGCCCGCACCCCGCCGACCATGGCGACGATGGCATCCATGTCGCGGTCCTTCGGACTGCGCCACGCGGCCCCCATGCAATAGCGGGTCGCGCCGCCGTCGCGCGCCTTGCGCGCCTCGGCAAGCACACGCTCGACCTCCATCAGCTTCGATGCCTTGAGCCCGGTCGGATAGTGGGCGGACTGGCTGCAGTAGCCGCAATCCTCGGCGCAGCCGCCGGTCTTGATAGAGAGCAGCCGGCTCATCTGGATGGCGTTGGGATCGAACTGCGCACGGTGGACGGTGTGGGCGCGGTAGAGCAGATCGTTGAACGGCAGATTATAGATTTTCTCCGCTTCCGGCCGGGCCCAGCGGGATTGGGCCGCGTCGCCCGGGATCAAATCAGCACCAGTCGGTCGGTTTTCGTCCAGCATTTCAGCTTGTCCTCCAGGTCGTCGCGATCGTAAAATAGATAGAATCCAATATTATCTATAATTTTGACGGACGCGGGAATTCGCAAGCACCCAAGCGGAGAAATTCTTACATCTTATATTCTTCAGGTTGTATCTTCGGATCACATGAGGGTCCGGACGCCGTCGACAGAGGGCAAGAACCGACAATCAATCACTCGCGCGTCAGCCCGGAAATCTCGCACGTCCACCAACGAAACCGTTACGACTCCGGACTTTCCCGGCACTCCAAGCTCCACTCCGGTCGGCCAACACCCTTCCTTCCATCACGCCATCGACGCCTCCGCTTTCTCGCAGCAAGATTATAGATAATTTTTTCGGCAGTTACATCACAGTCAGCACGAATGCTGGCTCTTGACAAAAACGGCCCCGAGCGGTCAGCTTGGAGCATTCACCAGGGGTGTCCCGCCAAGGGGCTGAGATTCTGCTATGCGGTCGCGCGGCGCAGTGACCCGTTGAACCTGATCCAGTTCATACTGGCGTAGGGACGGTGCAGACTCGCTGCCGCAAACGTCGCGTTCACGTGACGGATCAATCGGCAAGGCGTCCTTCCCCTCCCCCGCTCGTGAACTGGGTCTCCACCTTTGGAGCCTCGGCATGCACACCGCCAACACTATCCCGCTTCGTTGCCTACGACGGCCCGTACGCGCCGCACAGGAGCGCTGAGCGATGCGCGTCCTCGTGAAAGGCGCCGGCGTCGCAGGGCTCTGTCTGGCCTATGAACTCAGCGCCCGCGGTGTCGCGGTGACGGTCGTCGAGCGTAAGCCCGGTTTTGCCGGTGCGGCATCCTGGTTTGCCGGCGGCATGCTGGCGCCCTGGTGCGAGCGCGAAAGCGCCGAAGAGGCGGTGCTGACGAAGGGTATCGGCGCCATCGACTGGTGGGACGACGTCCTGCCAGGCGAAGTTTCCCGCAACGGTACGCTGGTCGTCGCCCCGCCACGGGACGCCGGCGAACTCAGGCGCTTCGCCTCGCGCACCTCCGGCTACGAATGGCTCGATGCTGCCGCGATCGAACGGCTGGAACCGGCACTTGCCGGGCGCTTCCGGGAGGCTTTGTTCTTTCCGGGCGAGGCGCATCTCGACCCGCGCCGGGCGCTCGCCCGGCTGCGGCAGAAGCTTGTCGATCGCGGCATCGCCTTCGTCACCGGGGCGAGCGACAACGGACAGCACGATCTCGTCGCCGACTGCACGGGTGCGGCAGGCACCGGTGACACGCCCGGCCTGCGCGGCGTGCGCGGCGAAATGCTCTATCTTGAGACAAGCGACGTAGAGCTGTCGCGGCCCGTCAGGCTCATTCATCCGCGCATCCCGCTCTATATCGTGCCGCGCGGCGGCGGCCTCTTCATGTGCGGGGCGACGATGATCGAGACGGATGATGGCGGACCGATCACCGCCCGTTCGCTCATGGAACTGCTGAACGCCGCCTATGCGCTGCATCCGGCCTTCGGCGAAGCGCGCCTCGTCGAGACCGGCGCCGGTGTCCGCCCCGCCTTCGCCGACAACCTGCCGCGTGCCCTGCGCGCCGGGCAGACCATCACGATCAACGGACTTTACCGCCATGGCTTCCTGCTTTCGCCGGCCCTGGCGGCCGAAGCAGCCGACCTTGCCCTTGTGCAGGACCTGAAGGGAGATGCCGCATGAGACTGACCGTCAATGGCGAGGATCACGACCTCGCCGTCGCCACCCTCGCCGAGCTTCTGGCTGCGCTCGACTTCGAAGGCGATTGGCTCGCCACTGCTGTCAACGGCGAACTGGTGCACCGGGCCGACCGTTCGGGTCATGCGCTTTGCGACCGAGACCGCATCGAAATTCTCTCGCCGATGAAAGGAGGCTGAGACATGCTGACGCTTTATGGACAGGACCTGCGCTCGAGACTGCTTCTCGGCACCGCCCGCTATCCCTCCCCCGCCGTGCTCGAAGATGCGGTGCGATCCTCGGGCACCGAGATCGTCACGGTCTCGCTTCGGCGCGAAACGGCCGGAGGCCGCCAGGGCGGCGCCTTCTTCGAATTGATCCGGGCGCTCGGCGTACACGTGCTGCCGAACACCGCCGGCTGCCATTCGGTGTCCGAGGCGGTGCTAACGGCCAAGATGGCGCGCGAGGTCTTCGGCACCAACTGGCTGAAGCTCGAAGTAATCGGCCACCACGACACGTTGCAGCCGGATGTCTTCGGGCTGGTCGAGGCGGCGCGCATCCTCTCGGCCGAAGGGTTCGAGGTCTTTCCCTACACCACGGATGACCTTGTGGTTGCCGAGCGGCTCTTGGAAGCCGGCTGCAAGGTGCTGATGCCCTGGGGCGCGCCGATCGGCAGCGCCATGGGGCCGCAGAACATCCAGGCGCTGAGGGCCATGCGGGCCAATTTCCCCGATGTGCCGCTGATCGTCGATGCCGGCATCGGCCGGCCCTCGCACGCAACGACGGTGATGGAGCTCGGCTTCGACGCCGTCCTGCTCAACACGGCCGTCGCCGGCGCCGCCAGGCCCGCGCTGATGGCCTCGGCGTTTGCGGGCGCGATCGATGCCGGGCGGCAGGCCTTCGAGGCCGGCATGCTCCAACCGCGCGATTTTGCCGTTCCTTCCACCCCCGTCATCGGAAAGGCGGTGTTTGCGTGAAACTCGATCCCTTCTACCTTATCGTCGACAGCGCGGCCTGGATCGAGCGGCTGGTGCCGCTCGGCGTCAAGTTGGTGCAGCTACGCGTCAAGGATCGTCCGGAAGCGGAGACCCGCCGCGAGATCCGCGCGGCCAAGGCTGTTTGCGACGAGCAGGACTGCCAGCTCATCGTCAACGACTACTGGCAGCTGGCGATCGCCGAAGGCTGCGACTTCGTCCATCTCGGTCAGGAGGACCTGGCGGAGGCCGACCTTGCTGCGATCCGCGCCGCCGGCCTGAAGCTCGGCCTCAGCACCCATGACGAGGCGGAACTGGAGACGGCGCTGGCAGCCGACCCGGACTACATCGCACTCGGGCCGGTCTACCCGACCATCCTCAAGGCGATGAAGTGGGCGCCGCAAGGACTGCCGCGTCTTGCCGCCTGGCGGAAGCGCGTCGGCTCCCTGCCGCTGGTCGCCATCGGCGGTCTCAACGTCGAGCGGATTGCCGGCGTCTTCGAGCACGGCGCCGACATCGCCGCCGTCGTGACGGACATCACCCGCAATGCCGACCCGGAAAGCCGGACCCGCGAATGGATTACCAGAACCGCACCGTGGCGATGAGCACGTGCCAGACCGCGGGCGTCGATCTCCGCGGTCAGGCGATCTCCAGCTGCGACAGCCAGGAGGCATCCAGGCCGCGCTTGCGGCAATAGGTGGCGAGCCGCTGGCGGGTCGGCCCCGGCCGGTCGAGGCCGAGGTAACGGGAGGCGTTCTTCCAGAAGATGTTCTGTTGGTCCTCCTCGCTGACATTGGCCTCTTTCAGTTGCTGGGCGATCCGCGGGACATAGGCGTTGTAGTCCTTCTCCAGCGCCATCATCGACCAGTCGGTGCCGAACATCAGATGGCGCGCACCGGGATCGTAGTCCTTCAGCCATTTGTCGAGCAGCGCGCGGATCTTTTCGTGCAGCCCGGGCGTGTTGTCGGTGACGAGTTCGCTGAGGTAACTCAGGTCGGCAAACAGGTTCGGCTGGCGCCCGTGGTCGATCGTCCTGCCGATGATGTCCTCCCAGGTCGGCGGGCCGGAGAACTTGTCCTGGGCACAGGACACCATGACCCCCGTCGGCGCGCCCGGGCGAATGACTTCATCGAATGCGCCGAAATGCGCGAGGTTGATGCGCAAGTCATTGTAACGGTTGGTATCGAGCAGCTTCTTCCAGTAGGCGGGGCTCGCCATATTGCCATAGCCGCAACCGGCGCCGATGCTGTTTTCCGCATGCGCCATGATCGGCACGCTGTTGTCGCGGCACCAGTCGTAGAGCCGCTTCAGCGCCGCATCGATCGCCGGATCCGCATTGCCCCAGGCCTTGAAGCCCATGGGCGGGTAGATCTTCACACCGATGAAGCCCTTTTCCATGATCGCATAGCGGACGTTTTCCAGCGACGAGCCGCGCTTCTGCGCCTCCCGATGCGGATCGAAGCCGACGAAGCTGTGCATGTGGATGCCGTGCCGTTTGATCACCAGCTGCTGGATCTCGTCCATCACGTCGATCTGGTCGTGCTGCGGCGATGCCCTGCCGCCGATCGATTTCTCGAAATCGAGGATGCTCGGCGTGATCATCGAGAACCGGCATTTCGACGCGAAGATCCGGGCATAGGTTTCCGCGAGGTTTTCCCGGTAGTCCTGCATGAGGCGCACGAAGGAAAGGTAGTTGCCGATCTGGTCGTGGGCCTTGGCGGCCGACGCCAGCGCATCGACATCCGTCTCCTCCACGCTGCCGGAGCGCCGCTGCAGGCCCTGCGGCAGGCCGGGGGCGCCGCCGATCTGTTCCAGCAGGCCCTGATAATCCGGCGTTTCGGCGCCGCTTCGTGCGGTCAACGACGCGCGCTGCTCGCCCGCTAGCGCGACCAGTTGCTTGACGGCGGTGCGCAACTGCTCGTCCTTCTGCCGCTCGAACTCGGCGTCGGAAGGGCGCGGCATCCGCCTCTTGAGAATGGCGTCCTCGACCTTGGCCTTTGGCGCGACATCGCCAAGGGCCGTCACGAGAAAGACCACCAGGGCGTTTTCCAGGCGCTTCGACTGCAGCGGATCGGCGGAGAGCCTCGCTTCCGGCAACTTTTCCCGCAGCGCCACATAGCGCACGAGCCCTTCCACCGGTACATCAGCCGCGTTGAAGAAATGGCAGTGAACGTCGACGATCGGATAGGGCAGCTCGCAGGCCGCAGCCGGTGGCCAGTCGTGTCGGCACCCGGAAAGCACATTCGCCATCACGCCTGCCGAGAACAGCCGCAAGACATTGCGGCGTGTCACGGCGGCGACCGGACCACCCCAGTCGACCCCCATCATCCCCTCCTGTTGCGAGACCCCCTCGAACAATCGGGCAAACATTACTCCGTTCGCAAGCGGCGTGGAACAGATATTTACTTGCCGTTACTGGAACCCCGTAGGTCAACACGGGCGGACTTTAAGTGCGAAAGGAGGCATGTTACTCTAAAATCTTGGGGAGAATTTTGCGTGGTAGGTGGCGCCGGCAAGAATGAATTCCAACGTTACCTGTCGGGAGCCCTGGTTCGATGGTCTGCCCCGGCGGCGACGGATTCGGCTGGCCCGACGCGCGAGGACTTTCCCGGCACATTGCTGTTCGCAGACATCTCCGGTTTTACCCGGCTGACTGCCAAATGGTCCGAAAGCGACCGCGCCGCCGGCGCCGAACGGGTAAGCCGGCTGCTCAACGGCTACATGGGACCGCTCGTCCGACATATCGAGGAACATGGCGGCACGGTGCTGAGCTTTGCCGGCGACAGCCTGCTTGCCGGCTGGCAGGCTGCCTCCGACAGCGAGCTGGAGCAGGCCGCCTGGCGCAGCTGCTATTGCGCCGGCCGCATCCGTGAAGAGATCGGCGGCCCCGGCGGGCCGGAGGACGCGCTGCAACTGCGCATCGCCGTCGGCGTCGGCACCATCACCCTGCTGCACCTCGTTCCCCGTGTCGACCAGCGCTGGCTGATCGTCGGCGGCGACTGCCTGGCGCAGGCGGACCATTGCGGTCTTTTGAGCGATGCCGGCGAAATTCTCGTCTCCGACGCCGTGTGGCAGCTGATCGGTAAGCGGGCAACCGGCGCGCCCGGCCGGGAGGGCACCGCCCGCCTCGAACGCATCGATCCCTATTCGACCGCGACCAGGCCGCCCCGCGCCCTTTCGGGCGCCGCCAGCAAGCGGCTGGAAACCTATCTGCCGCTTTCGCTGCGCGGCCGGCTTCTGTCGCCGCTTTCGGAGTGGCTGGCGGACCTGAGAACCGTGACGGCCCTGTTCGTGCATATCGTCGGCCCGGACCTCGAGAAAGATCTCGACCGGCTGAACCAGCTCGTTGCGCGGTCGATCGCCGTCGTCGGCCGCACCGGCGGCGAAATCCTCCACACGGCTCTCCATGCAAACAGTCTCGAGATCTTCGCGGTCTTCGGCCTGCCCGGCCCCAAACATGCAGACAACGCGCGTCGCGCGATCGTTGCGGCACTGCGTCTTTCAGGCGAACTCGACGATCCCGACATCGGCCTTTCGGCCGGCATTTCCACCGGCGAGAGCTTCTGCGGCGCGCTTGGCGCCAGCCACCGCGCGGACTACACGGTGGTCGGCGCCGCCGTGAACATGGCCGCGCGCCTGGCAAGCGTCGCCGCCGGGCGCATCCTCGTCGACCAGGCGACGGCAAAGGAGACGGCCAGCCAGATCGCTTTCTCCGGACCGTGGTCGCTGGCCATACCGGGCGTGCGCGGCGGCGTGTCCGCCTTCGCGCCGATCGCCGAGACTGTCGCGACGATCGACACCAAGTCGCCGGCACTCCTCAACCGCGCAGCCGAAATGACGGCCCTTTCCGCCTATCTCGACAGCGCGCCCAGGGGGCAGTCCGGCATCATGATCGTCAAAGGCGATTCCGGCGTCGGGAAGTCGGCCCTGCTGCGCGCCTTCGTGGAGCGCTATCGCGACCGCGGCAGCCGCGTGCTCGTCGGCAATGCCGACGACATCGAAAGCGACGTGCCCTATTTTGCCTGGCGCGGGGTTATTCGCGACCTGCTCGGCATCGGCGATCTGCGCGGCGCCGAGGCCACGGACCAGGTGGGGCTCTTCTTTGCGGAAAGACCGGAACTCGCTTCGCTCGCGCCGCTGCTCAACGACGCCATCAACCTCACCTTGCCGGACACACCGGAGACGCGGGCCATGTCCGGTGACGGGCGGTCCCACCGGCTGCGCGAACTGCTGAGCGAGCTCATGACCGACAGCCTCGCCGGAGGGCAGGGCTTCGTCGTGCTTGAAGATGTGCACTGGCTCGACGAGGCGTCCGGTCAGTTGCTGGGGCGGCTGGTTTCAGGGGCGGCACCGGTACCGGTCGTCGTGTCGACCCGGACGACCCGCACGCAGGAAGACCTGACCCGGTGGACCGGCGTGCACCATAACGGCGCCCAGACGCTCGATCTTTTGCCGCTCGATTTCGAGGGCACGATCGCGCTCGTTCGCGCATCGATCGGCAGCAACTCGCCCGCCGACGGCTTCGGCGAGGCGGTCTATGCGCAATCGGCCGGAAACCCGCTGCTGATCTGCGAGATCTGCCGGATGATCGGCGAGCGTCGGCTGCCCAAGGCGGCCGAGCCCGCCGCAGCCGTCTCGCTGCTCTCCGAGCCCCGCTCGAACGATGCGACCCTGCTCAACACCGCCAAGGTGACCGTGATTGCCCGGACCGACCAGCTTCCGGCGGAGCTGCAGGTGCTGCTGAAGATCGCAAGCGCCATGGGCGCAACCTTCTCGCTCGCCGAGCTTGGCGCGCTGCCGCCGATCAGGAAGACGGCACTGGACATCGAGGCGAGCATCGAGCGGCTGCAGGCGGCGCACCTGATCAAGCCTGCCGACGACCGCCCGGGCCGGTTCATGTTCAGCCATGCCGTCATCCGCCAGGCGATCTACGAGAGCCTGCTGTCGGAACAGCGCCATGAAGCGCATCGCGCGATAGCCAAGGCGATGGAAGAAGGCGGCCAGCCGGACAATGCCGAAAACCTGCCGCGCGTGCTCAGCCACTGGGAGCGCGCCGGCGACGCCGCGCAGGCCTTCAACTATCTGGACCGCGTTGCCGAACTGCGGCTGCGCCAGTTCGACAACGCCGCCGTCGTCGACCTGATCGAACGCTTCTTCAAGACGGCGCGCGATCTCTCGATCACCATTCTACCGGCCAGACGGGCGGCCGCCTGTTTCCTGCTCGGCGAAGCCAGCCTCAATCTTGGCCGCGCCGAAGCGGCCCGCCATGCCTATGAGGAAGGCCTGCGGCTTTCCGGCCTGCCGCTGCCGCGCACCTCCGCCGGCCTCGCGCTGCATCTCGTGCTCGATCTCGCCGAACAGGTGTGGCGGCGCACCACTCATCGCGACGCGGACTGGATCCTGAAACGAGAAATCTCGCGATCGCCGTCCGATCCCTTCCTGCTTGCGGCGAAGGCGCATGAGGACCTGACGCGGATCTACTACTTCACCAGCGAGAAGCTGCGGCTCATCCATGCGACGCTTAGGGCGACGAACCTTGCCGAGAGAAACAAATACGTCTCGCCGACGACCGCCGCCAATTACGCGAGCCTCGGCGCTATCTGCGGCGTGATCCCGCTGCACAGCCAGGCCGAACACTACAGCCGGCTAGCGGCGGCATTGTCCGAACGCGTCGACCAGTTGGGAACGCGCGTTCGGGTCGACCTTCTGTCGGGCATGTACCAGATCGGCATCGGTCATTGGCACGCGGGCAAGCGGGCGTTCGAGGCGGGCCTCAACAATGCGGCTAAGGTCGGCGACCTGAGGCGCTGGTGCGAGGTGGCGGTCGGGCTGGAGACGATTTCCGGCCCGTGGCTTTTGACCTCGGCCTTCGAAGGCATCGCGCCCTGGGAGATCCTCGTGCAACGGATCTGCGAGGAAGGACGCCGGCGCGGGGACATGCAGGTGCTCGGTTGCGGTCTGCTCGGCCGTCTCCGGGGCCATGCAGCGCTTGGCCGGTGGGATGCGATCGAGACCGACCTAGACGAACTCGAACAGATCCTTCGCGAAAAGGGCGACGGGCTGGAACTCGTCCATTCGATCGAAGGCGCATCGCTCCTGAGCGAGGCCGCGCGGCGACGGGGCAACACGACGGAGGCCGCAAGCTGGTTCGAGCGGGCGCTGTCCTGGTGCGAGACGCTCAACCCGGCGATGAAGACGCGGACGCTGCCGGCGCTTGCCCGTCTCTTCGATGTCGCAAGCGACCCCGATGGCGGCGACCTGCTGGCAGCTCAGCTTGTCCTTAGAAAACTCGAGCGATTCGCGCGGGTCTACCCGATCGGCCGGCCGGCGGCGGCACTCGGCGAGGCGACCCTGCACCTGCGCCGCGGCCAGCAACGCCGCGCCGAGCGCGTCACCCAGTATGCCTTCGCGGAAGCGATCCGCCTGGAGATGCCGGCCGTGGCGCTCGCCGCCCTGCAGCATGCCGCCGGACCCCGGGATGCCGAATCGCGCCAGGCGTTCGAGACGATGTTTTCTCTCCGCCGGGCCACCTGGTGCGAGGTTCTTCCGCTTGGTCAAACCGACCAGGCGCCGCATGTCCAGTTTGCCAGATCCCAGGGAAGCCGCGCATGAACCGTACCAGTCCTCCCCGCATCCTGATCGTGCTTGCCCATTTCGACGAAACCCGGAACCCCAGGGGCCGCCCCGACTTCATTCCCCAGGGAACCGGTCACCTGTTCCTGGCGGGCGCCTTTGCCCGCGACCGCGTGGACCTTCGCGCCTATAGCGAGTTCCACGACGGACCGCTCGTCGACGAGGCGGCCTTCGCAGAACTCGACATGCTGGTGCTGACCGGCGTGACCGCAGCCTTCGACCGGATGCAGCACCTGACGGCCTATGCCCGCACCAAGTCGCCCGGCTGCGTCGTTGTCGCTGGCGGGCCGGTCGTGCGCAATCTCCCGGTCTCGAGCGCCGAGACCTTCGATTACGCCTGCGACGGCGACGTCGAGGAGATGCAGGCGGTCATCCGGGAGGTGTTTGGCGAATGGGCCGTCTCCGAGACGATCCTGCCGCGCTTCGACCTTGCCAATTGGCGCGGTCCGGTCAGCTACGTCGAGACGAGCCGTTACTGCAATTTCAAGTGCAGCTTCTGTGCGTTGACCGCCGAAGGCCGGCGCTACCACAGCTACGATCCCGCCTATATCGAGGCGCAGCTGCGCAACGCGCCGCCGAAGAAATACGTGCTGTTCATCGACAACAACTTCTACGGCAACAGCAAGGACGTCTTCCATGCCAAGCTCGACGTGATCCGCTCGTTGTGGCGACAGGGCCTGTTTCAGGGCTGGATCGCCCTTGTCACCGGCGATTTCTACCGCGATCCGCAAAATCTCGACGCGGTGCGGGCGGCCGGCTGTCTCGGTCTGTTCAGCGGCGTCGAGACGCTGAGCGAAGCGCAGCTGAAGCGCTACCAGAAGAAGCAGAACCTGGTGGTGCCGCAGCTGGAGGCGATCAAGACCTGCCTCAATGCCGGCGTCGCCTTCCAGTATGGCCTGATGTTCGACCCGTCGTCGCAGACGATCGAGGCGATGCAGGAGGAACTCTCCTTCATCACCGGCGAAACCACGATGCCGTTGCCGGCGTTCCTGAGCCTGACGATCCCGCTGCTCGGCACGCCGCTGTTCGACGAATGCGTCGCCGACGAACGCTTCCTTCCCTCGGCCAAGCTGCGTGACATGGATGGGTTCACGCTGATGACCCGTCCGCTCGACGGTCTTGAGGAGGTGGCGCTCTTTGCCCGCAAGCTGTCGCGTCTGGACGGCAACCGTGCCAGGATCCTGCGCCATTGCCTGGGGTTCTATCGCAACTACCGCCATTCGCTTTCCGGTCGGCAGATGATCCATCTGCTTGCCAACAGCCTGCGCTTGGCGCTTCCTTCGGTCCTCCATCGCCACGGCCTGCCGACGCGCTCGGGCAGCGACGAAAATCTCACCTACGTGACGACGACGCAGCCGCTCGGCCCGCTCTACACGCCGGCCTTCAGGGTTGGAGAAGGTTTCCGTTCGCATTTTGCGCCGACGATGATCACCGACGCGTCCGGCGCGCTCGACGAAACCATCGCCCGCAACCTCGAATTCCGCACCAGCCGCCGGCAACGGACAGGCACTGGCATCGAACATTCGTCCGGTTGAAGGCGCCACCACGCCTGCGTCAAAGAGCCCGGCCCGATGCAACCTCCAGTGCGTGAAATTGGGTTCGCTTGGTAAGATTGGATTCAAACTTTTTGAGTAAGCTTCCGTTAGCTATTTCACACCTGTCGGCCGGCGATCGCCGTCGACCTTGTTTTGCGTACGGGTGCCCATGCGTCTTTCAGCTGCGACCGCAATCCTTTTTGCCGGCCTCATTTCGGGCTGCTCCTCCAGTTCCAGCCTGGACACCATCGCGCCGCCCTCGCGCGAAACGACGAGTTCGGTCGCTATGTCGGCCGCACCGGTGCCCGCCGCGAATGTCGGTGCACGGGTCGGGCAGGTGACGCCGCCGCAGAACGTCCAATCGGCACCGCCGCAGCTCGCCTGGGCCGGCCCCGTTCCGGAACCGGAAGCCTTCGCGCCCGCGGCAAACACCACGATGACGACAACGCTCGCCGCGCCTGTTCCGGACGCGCGCCCGGTTGCCTTCGTCGCGCCGGAAAATCCGGTGACGCAGGCGATGCCGCAGGGCCGCTCGCGGATCTACGGTCACCGCTTCCGCGACGCCAAGCCGATCAACTTCGGTCGTGCCAAGAATCCGCGCAAGATGGCCGTACATGGCGTCGACGTCTCACGCTGGCAGGCCGACATCGACTGGGCCCGGCTGCGTACGCAAGGGGCGAACTTCGCCTTCATCAAGGCAACCGATGGCGGCGACCACCTCGACCCGATGTTCAAGAAGAACTGGCGCGCCGCCAAGGCGGCCGGCATCCGCCGCGGCGCCTATCACTTCTTCTACTGGTGCCGCACGGCCGGCGAACAGGCCGACTGGTTCATCCGCAACGTTCCGCGTGAACCGGGCGCGCTGCCGCCTGTGATCGACGTCGAATATAACGGCGAATCCAGCTGCAAGCGCCGCCTGTCGCCCGAGCGCGTGCGCGAAAAGATGCAGGTGTTCATGGACAAGCTGGAGGCCCATTACGGCCAGCGTCCGATCATCTACACGGCGCCGGACTTCTATGCCGACAACCTGCAGGGCGCGTTCAAGAACTATCCGTTCTGGCTGCGTGCCGTCGCCCAGCACCCGTCGATCGTCTACCCGAACCGCAAATGGCTGTTCTGGCAGTATTCCGGCTCCGGCCTTTCGCAGGGCGTCGATGGCAAGATCGACCTCAACGTCTTCCACGGCAGCGAGGACCAGTGGCACGACTGGCTGGAGGCACGGGCGAACTGAGCCGGCGGGCACGCCTCTCGTTTCTCTGATCTGACCTTACGCCTTCTCAACCCGCGCGGGCCACCTTCGGCCCGCCATGGTTGATACGGTCGAGGAACCGCCGATAGCCGGGATGGTCGCGCAACAGGCGACGGCCGAGACCCGCAAGAAAATCGACGTCCTTTTCCTTGAGGCTCAGCCGATTGTGCAGCCCGAGGATCCGCCGCGCCAGCGCCGGATCGGAGACATCCGACAGCGCCAGCCGGACGATATCGACATCGAGGTCGCCGCAGCCACGCTTGCCGCCGCCACTGCCGCACCGCCATCTCACGAATTTCTGCCGCCAGGCCGGCAGCTGATCGCGCAGCGCGTCGAAGCTCTGGAGATTGGGAATGTTGATCATCGCGTCGATGGCGGCGACGATCACATCGGGAGCCCTGGGGCTGTCGACATTTTTCGAGATGTCCCCGCCAATCCGCGTGGAGGCATCGACGACGATGACCACCAGATGCCTGAGACGCAAGGCACGCTCCACCGGGATGGGGTCCGGGGCCGGCCGACCCATCAGGTGCAACAGGCTTTGTGCACCGACGCCATCGACCAGGCCGCCATCGTAGAGCTTCAGATAGTTGAGGTCGCTTGCCGTTTCGTAGCGCTTGAGGGAACCGGCGTATTCGCGCGCAACCAGCGAGCCCGGCGCCCGAGGCCCAGCCTTCGGTGTTTTCGCCTCGGGTAGCGCCTCGCAACCGCTTCGAAAATTCTGCAAGGTCAGCGGCGCGAAAACGACCGGAACAGCGGCCGAGGCCGCGACCGCATAGGCGAGCGGATAGTCGTCGTAGCTGCTGCAGATGGCGGTGAACGAGGCGCGGTCGAAGATGAACGGTGCACGGTTGTAGAGATCGGTCGCGTGGATCACCAGGCGCGGCTGACCAGGCCGGCGCTCGAGGCTGCCGAGCGTCGCGCCCTCGAACAGGTTGGCATCGAGCCAGGCCGGGAACCCGGTGCGATCGTTCACGCCGCCACGATAACCGCGCAGAATATTGGGCGGTGAAAACGACGTCCTGAGCGAGGCCTCGACATCGCGCCCGAGAAACCGTTTGCGGAAGTCCTCAAGGCCCGCGCGGCCGTTCAAGGCAAAATAAGAGGCGAGCACAGCACCACCGGAGACGCCGGCAACAACCGCGACATCGTCGGCTAGCCGACGCCCTCGCCCGCCCGGAGACGGCGCCTCGGCCAGCGCCGACAGGACGCCGTAGCCGAAGGCCGCTGAGCGGGCGCCGCCGCCGGAGAAGGCAAGGATGATGCCGGTGTCGCTCACATCCGGCGTCGATTGCGCAAGCGGCACGGCGCCCGTCGTCAGTTCAAGTCGCCTGTTGGTGGGCGTCACGTCCGGGCCGGCGCAGCCGGCTGCAGCAAAGGCGAGCGCCAGGGTACCGTGGCGCAGGAACCGGCTGGCGCGCGCAAGCGCAACCGAGCGGGTCACGCGGTAACCAGCCGGCTTTTGCCTGCGTTGCCTGATTGTAATCGACGTCTGTTTGTTGAGTGTCATGCGCCGTGATCCGGGTTGGCTTTGCCCGCGAGACCTGTCTTTCCAGGTGTCACTGGCGCGCAAGCCTAAGGATCAAGATTGAGCCTGCATGTCATGCAGGGCGCTCGCAACGAATGATTGTGCGGCGACAAAAATCGGGATTACCTTGCGGCGGGATGACAGGTTCCCTCAATGAAGCGGCACTAAGGTCGCGCGCGTAGGCACATTGCACGGGGTAAAGCGCATTCATGCGGGTCTTGCTGGTCGAAGATGAGAAGGAACTGGCGGGGGCGCTGAAGGCCGCATTGAGCCATCACCGGATGATCGCCGATCATGCGCGCGATCTCGCCGAAGCCGCGCTGATCCTGAATGATGCCGTCTATGACGTGGTCGTGCTCGATCGCAAGCTGCCTGATGGCGACGGGCTCTCGCTCATCCCCGTGATACGGGCGCGCGGCAACACCGTGCCGGTGCTGATGCTAACGGCGCTCGACGACCTCGCCGACCGGGTCGCCGGGCTCGATGGCGGCGCCGACGACTATATCGGCAAGCCCTTCGCCTTCGAGGAACTGCTGGCGCGGCTGCGGGCGCTGGCCCGTCGCCCGGTTCCGTTGCAATCCGATGTCGTCACCGTCGGGCGTCTCTCCTTCGATCTCGCCCATTGCGAGGCAAGCGTGGCCGGCACACCGCTGAAGATGCCGCGGCGCGAGCTTCTGGTGCTTGAGACGCTGACCCGCCGCATGGGGCGCATGGTGCTGCGCGCCGCCCTGATGGAGGCCGTCTTCGGCCTCGACGACGAAATCCAGTCCAATGCGCTCGACACCCATATCTCGCGTGTGCGCCGCAAGCTGGCAGACGCGGACGCCGGCGTGACCATCAACGGCATCCGCGGCGTCGGCTATCTGCTACGGGAAGACCAATGAGCGTCCGCGCTTCCCATTCCTTCAAATGGCGGCTCGTCGGCTGGCTCGTGTTGTTCGAGACGGTCGCGATCCTCATCGTCATCGCCATTGCGGTCGGCCTGCTCTGGGTGACCGGCTATCTCATCGACGGCTACGAGAACGGCAATGTCGACGTCTTGAAGGATGCGATCACCCGCAAAGCCGATGGCGGGCTCGAACTTCAGGAAACGCCGGAGCTGCAGCGGCTGCGACAGCAAGCCGGAAAGATCTGGTTCATGGTCCGCGACAAGCAAGGGCACAGCCTCGCGGAGGGTATGGTGCCGGAAGAATTCGCCTTTGCGGTCGCCGGACTCGAGCGCATGAACGACGCGCGCTTCCGGCGCTCCCCCGACAAGAACGCGCGCCCGGAGGCGGTGGTCAAATGGCTCGAGTCGCCGGCCGGCATGGTCCAGATCTTCAGCGGCACGGAGGGACAATTGACCCTCGGCCGTCTGTTGCTCACAACCACCGGCGCCTTCCTCACCATCTTCGTGCCGATGTTGCTGCTGCTCGCCTTTGCGACCGTGGTGGTCACACCGATCGTCGTTAGAAGGATGCTTTCTGGCCTGTCGCACGCGGCCGCCCATGCCGCCCACATCGAATATGACCAGCGCGGCATCCAGATGCCGGTGACGGGCGTTCCCAACGAATTCCTGCCGCTGGTGACGGCGGTCAACGACGCTCTGACGCGACTTGACGACGGCTATACGAGGCACAAGCGCTTCCTGGCGCAGGCCGCCCACGAACTGCGCACGCCGGTGGCGATCCTTGGCGCCCGCATCGCCTCGCTGCCGCCGGGACCGGACAAGACGCGCCTCAACGAGGACGTGACGCGCCTTTCCATCCTGGCAGGCCAGCTTCTCGACCTCGAACGGCTCGACGCCGAAAACGACGAGTTCAGGCCGGTCGATCTTGCGGCGTTGGCCGAGCGGGTGATCGTCGCGCTCGCGCCGCTCGGCTTCGGCGCCGGCTACGAGATGAGTTTCGAGGCGGATCAACGACCCGTGATGATTTCCGGCGACGAGGCGTCGCTGGAGCGGGCGCTCACCAATCTCGTGCAGAACGCCATCGATCACGGCGGAAGGCGTGGCACCATCACGGTGAAGGTGGATCCGCTGGGCGCGATCGATGTTTGCGACGACGGCAACGGCATTCCGCGCAGCGACACAGACCGGATCTTCGAGCCGTTCCAGCGCCTGCGCAAGGACGGCAAGGGCGCGGGGCTTGGCCTCAACCTCGTGCAGAAGATCGTGCACCTGCATGGCGGCTACGTCGACGTCGCGCGCTCGGCGTCCGGCGGCGCCTGCATGCGCATCGTCCTACCGCTGGCGGCAGCCAAGGCAGCTTGAAAAGAACAAGCCCCGGAACCTACGCTGCTTTCCCTTGAATCGGCTAGGACATTGGGGAAGAGGGCATGAAGTTCCGGGGCTCGACGCGGCCTGATCGGGAGAAAAATCAGGCTGCTTGGACCTTCTTCGACACGCGTGCCCATTCCGGGATCCAGTCGCGATGGGCGACGAGCAGGTCGTCGACGAGCGACCAGATCTGGTCGAGGTCGAGTTCGGCCGCCGTATGCGGATCCATCATTGCCGCGTGGTAGAGATGCTCGCGGTTTTCGGTCATCAGCGCCTCGACCGTCAGCTCCTGGACGTTGATGTTGGTGCGGATCAGCGCGGTCAACTGCGGCGGCAGGTCGCCGATGAAGGTCGGCTGGATGCCGGAGGCGTCGACCAGGCAGGGCACTTCCGCGGCGCAGTTCTCGGGCAGCGAGGTGATGCAGCCGTTGTTCCTGAGGTTGCCGTAGATGACAGAGGGCTCGCCGGTCCAGACCGAATTCATGATCGAGGAAGCGTATTCGTGGCTCTCGGCCACCTCGATCGTCTCTGCCTCCTTGAAGGCGGCCGCCTGCCCCTTCCAGCGCTCGATCTGCTCGACGCAGCGCTTCGGATACTCGTCGAGCGGAATGCCGAACTTCTCGATCAGGTCGGGCCGGCCGTCCTTGATGAAGTAGGGTGTGTATTCGGCAAAGTGCTCCGAACTTTCGGTGACGAAATAGCCGAGCCGCGTCAGCATCTCGTAGCGCACCTTGTTGGGGCAGCGCGGGTTCCAATGGCTGGGCTTCGGGAAGCGGCCCTCGCGATAGCCGCGCACGAGATCCGGATAGAGATCGCGGAAGCTGCCATCGGCCTGTTTGTGCTCGAACTTGAGGAAGAAGGCCATGTGGTTGATGCCGGCGGCGCGGTAGCGGATCTCCGAAACCGGGATATCGAGATCGCGCGAAAGCTCGTAGGCCGTGCCCTGGACCGAATGGCAAAGGCCGACCTGGCGGATCGTCGGGAACTTCTCCGAGATCGCCCAGGTGTTGATCGCCATCGGGTTGACGTATTGTAAGAGGATCGCGTTCGGGCAGACCTGTAGCATGTCCTCGCAGATCTTCCAGAGATGCGGCACGGTGCGAAGCCCGCGCATGATGCCGCCGACGCCGAGCGTGTCGGCGATCGTCTGGCGCAGGCCGTATTTCTTCGGCACTTCGAAATCGGTGACCGTGCAGGGCTCAAAGCCGCCGATCTGGAAGGCGACGACGACGAAATCGGCCCCTTCGAGCGCTTGTCTCTGGTTCGAATGGGTCTCGATCTTGGCCTTGACGCCGAGCGTGCGCACCAGCTTGCCGGCGACGATCTCGCTTTCGCCGAGGCGCTCCGGGTTGACGTCCATCAGCGCGATCGTTGCGGCCGACAGCGCCGGGCGCTGCAGCACGTCGCCGATGATGTTCTTCATGAAGACGGTGGAGCCGGCGCCGATGAAGGTGATCTTGGGTTGTCTGGTCATGGATTGCCTCTGCTTTCTAGCGGTCATGCTGCCACATCGAAGGCGGCTCTCACGAGCCTTTCGGTGTAGGCGGTCTTGGGATTGGACAGAATTTCGCTCACCGGCCCCTCCTCGACGATTTTTCCGTGCTGCATCACCACCACCCGGTGGCAGAGCGCGCGCACGACCTTGAGGTCGTGGGAAATGAAGAGGTAGCTCAAGCCCCGCTCGTCCTGCAGCTTGCGCAAGAGTTCGATGATCTGGGCCTGGACAGAAAGATCGAGCGCCGAGGTCGGCTCGTCGAGCAGGATGAATTCCGGCTCGAGCGCGATGGCGCGCGCAATGGCGATGCGCTGGCGCTGGCCACCGGAGAATTCGTGCGGAAAGCGCGACAGGATATTACCGGGCATGCCGGCGGCGGTGAGCGCATCGACCACCCGGTCGACCCGCTCCTTGCGGTTTGCGCCGATGCCGTTGACGACCAGGCCCTCCTCGATGATCTGGCCGATCGACATGCGCGGGTTGAGCGAGGCAAACGGATCCTGGAAAACGATCTGGATGCGCGAGCGCAAGGGCCGCATCTGGGTACGGTCCTTGTCGTGGATCGGGATGCCGTCGAAGAAGACTTCGCCGCCATCGGCGTTGAGAAGGCGGATCAGCGCCTGGCCGAAGGTCGTCTTGCCGGAGCCGGATTCGCCGACGAGCCCGAGCGTCTCGTGCTTGCGCAGGTTGAGGCTGAGCCTGTCGACCGCGACCAACTCAGAAAACTGCGAGCGGAACAGGCCGCCCTTCTTCAGCATGAAGGAGACCTTCACGTCCCGCCCCTCGAGCACGATCGGCGCCGTGTCCGGCAACGGCTTGGCGGCGCCGGAAGGCTCCGACGAGAGCAGCCGTTTCGTGTAGGCATGAAGCGGATCGGCAAACAGCGCCGCGGTGGTGTTGTGCTCCTTCACCTCGCCATGCTGCATCACGTAGACGTAGTCCGAGAACTGCCGAACCACCGTCAGGTCGTGGGTGATCAGGATCACCGCCATGCAGAGCTCGCGCTGCAGGTCTCGGATGAGGTTGAGGATCTGCGCCTGGACGGTGACGTCGAGCGCCGTCGTCGGCTCGTCGGCGATCAGCACATCCGGATCGTTGGCGAGCGCCATGGCGATCATCACCCGCTGGCGCTGGCCGCCGGAGAGCTGGTGCGGATACTGGTTGATGCGAAGCTCCGGATCCGGGATCTTCACGTGGCGCAGCAGTTCGAGCGCCCGCTCGGTCGCCGCACGACGGCTCATCCGGCGATGCGCCCGGATCGCCTCGATGATCTGCGTGCCGACCGTATAGACCGGGTTCAGCGAACTCATCGGCTCCTGGAAGATCATCGCCAGTCGGTTGCCGCGCAAGGCGCGGCGTTCGCGTGGCGAGAATTTCAACACGTCCTTGCCGTCATATTCGATGCGCGATTGGGCGGCGATCGTCGCGCGCTTGGAGAGCAACCCCATGACGCTGCGCGCGGTGACCGACTTGCCCGAGCCGGACTCGCCGACGATGGCGATGGTCTCGCCGCGGTAAAGCTGGAAGGACACGTCCTTCACCGCGTCCACCGTGCCATGCTCGACCTTGAAACGAACCGCGACATTGCGGGCGTCGATGACCGGCCGGCCATCGCGTTCGGCAAGGTCCCTGCGCTCGGAAGGCGCAGCGGTGAGGACGTCGATTGCTTCAGACATGATGCGTCCTCCTCAATAGGGATCGATGGCGTCGCGCAGGCCGTCGCCAAGGGCATTGAAGGCGAAGACGGTGACAAGCACGAAGGCGACGGGCGACAGGATCCACGGATAGGATCCGATGACGGAATAGGTGGAGGTGTCCTGCAACATCAGGCCCCAGGAAATGAGCGGCGGCTTGACCGCAAAACCGAGGAACCCGAGGAAGGATTCGAGCAGCACCACCTGCGGGATCGACAGCGTGACGGCGACGATCACATGGCTCATCACGTTCGGCAGGATATGCTGGAAGATGATACGCCGGTCGCTGGCGCCGACGGCGATCGCCGCCCGCACATAGTCGATGCGGGCAAGCGCCAGCGTCTTGCCGCGCACCTCGCGCGACATCTGCGCCCAGCCGAGCGCTGACATGACGATGATGACGAAGGCGAGGAAGACATTGGTCGGCGCCGTCACCGGGATCAGCGAGGTCAGCGCCAGGTAGAGCGGCAGTTGCGGAAAGGCGAGCACCAGCTCGACGAAGCGCTGCGTCCAGACGTCGAAGCGGCCGCCGAAATAGCCGGACGCCATGCCGACGGTGGTGCCGACAACGGTGACGATCGAGACGACGATCAGCGCGATCATCAGCGAGATGCGCGATCCGACGAGAATGCGCGACAGCACATCGCGGCCGAACTTGTCGGTGCCGAGCAGATGCACCGGCGAACCATCGACCGCGCCGAAGAAATGCCGTTCGGCCGGGATCAGGCCGAAAAGGCGGTAGGGCGCGCCCTTGACGAAGAAACCGAGGATCTGCGGGTTGTCGTAATCCGGGCCGATGATCGGCTGGAAGGTGATCGGGTCAAGCTCGGTGCCTTCACTGAGCGGATAGCTGCGCGGCGAGAAGACGAAATTGCCGTCCTTGTCGCTAAAGCTGATCGCCTGCGGCGGCGCGAAGGCGACACCCGTGGCCTTCGGATCGACCGGCGACAGGAAGTCGGCGAAGACCGCCATGAAGATCAGCAGACCGACAAGGACGAGGCCGAGCATGCCGGTCCAGGACCGCTTCAGCCGGCGCCAGACGAGCGCAGGATAGCTTTCGTTGTGCTGCTCGTTCTTGGGTTCGACGACGAGCGGAATGGTCGTTTGCATCTCAGCGGTCATGCCGGGGCTCCTCCGAGACGCACGCGCGGATCGAGTGCGGCCAGCAGCATGTCGGCGATGATATTGCCGAGGATGAGGGTTGCCGACAGCACCAGCATGAAGGTGGCGGTGACATAGACGTCGCCCACCCACATGGAGCCGACGATGGCCGGACCGACGGTCGGCAGCGCGAAGATGATCGCCGTCTCGATCTCACCCGTCAGCATGTAGGGCAGCACGACACCCTGGTACATGATCAGCGGATGCAGCGCGTTCGGAACGGCATGGCGCATGACGACGGCGCCTTCGCTCAAACCCTTCGCCCGGGCGGTTTCGACATACTGGGCGTTGAGCGTGTCGAGCAGATTGCCGCGCATCACCCGCATGTTGTAGGCGAGGCCGCCGAAGGTGGCGATCGCCACGACCGGCCAGACATGTTTGACCAGATCGACGAACTTGTCCCACGACCAGGGTGCGCCGCCATAGCGGGCCGAGTGGAACGAGTTGATTTCGCTGACATTGAAGTGGAAGACGAGGATATAGACGATGATCAGCGCCATCAGGAAGCGCGGCACCGTCATGCCGAGGAAGGCAACCGTCGAAAGCAGGCTGTCGATCCAGGAATATTGCCGCGTGGCGGCGATGATACCGAAGGAAATACCGATGATCGACGCGAGGATATGGCAGACGAGCGCCAGCGCCAGCGTGCGCGGCAGGCGTTCGCCGACGACATCGGCAACCGGCTTGTTGTAATAGAGGCTGTGGCCGAAATCGCCGCGCGTCAGGATGCCGGTCATCCAGTTGACGTATTGCACCGGCAGCGGCTTATCGAGACCATGCTCCTTGCGATAGGCCTGCGCCTGGGCTTCGGCCTCCTCGTAGGACGCGCCACCCTGGTTGATCAGCTGCGAACGAATGTAATCGCTATAGTCTCCGGGCGGCGCCTGGATGATGGCGAAGGTCGCCACGCTCAAGACAAGCAGCACCGGAATGGCAGAGGCGAGGCGGACAAGCAGAAACCTGAACATGCCGTTTCCTTCTGTCGTTGGGGTGATCGAGCGCTCCTCCGGCCTGTAGCCGGAGGAGCGGTTGCGTTAGTTGCTCAAGCCCTTGTCGCCGGGCTTGCCCGGAAGCTGTTCGGCAAAGAGCTCGAAATCACCCTGTTTGTCCGAGGGGACGAAGAGGCGCTCGCGCATGATCGTGTCCTCGGCCCAGTTGAACATGAAGATCGGCGCTCCGGTCGGCACGTTGGCGAAGCGCTTGTTGATGATCAGCGCGCCCGGATATTCGGTAAGGCCGACCGTATCGAGATTCGTCGTCGCGACCTTCTGATACTGCTTCATCAACTCCGCGCGCTCGGCATTGTCGTTGGTGGCGATGAACTTGTTGATGATGTCGACGAGTTCCTGTTCGAAGGGCATCAGGTCAAGCTGTCCGCCTTCCGGTGCACGGTGGTGCCAGCTGGTGCGCGGACCGGCGGCCGCCAACTGCGGCGTGTTTTGCACGACGGAGGCATATTCGGCGGCGTTGCGGTGAACCATCCAGTCGAACTTGCCGGCATAGTTGGTTGCGTCCCGCTGCTTGCCGTCAAGCGAGTTCAGGACCACCCGGAGGCCGAGCTTTTCCATCTGGCCGATCAGGCCTTCGGCGAGGTTGCGGTCGGTCGCGTAACTGTTGTCGATCAGAAGCACGATCTCCACGTCCTTGCCGCCGGCCTTGTCGGCAGGGAAATTGACGAAGCCGTTGCCGTCGGTGTCCTTCAGGCCAGCTTTCTCAAGCAGAGCCTTCGCGCCATCAAGATCGAAGGGATAGTAGACGGTCGACTCCCGGTCGTAGAAGCTGGTGCCGGAGGAAAGTCCGCCCGGATAGATCGCCGTGAAGGGGCCCTTCACCAGCGCCTCGCCGAGCTTCTTGCGATCGACGGCCATGGTCACGGCCTTGCGGAAATCCTCGTTGCGGTTGAGCTCACGCACGGCCTGGGCGCGTTCGTCCGGCTCACCCCAGCCGTTGGCCGAGAAGTTCATGTGCAGATTGTAACCGATAAGGCGCGGGCCGAAGGCGAGGCGAGCGGGAGCCGTGTCCTGCGCTGCGCGCTTTAGCGACTCGACGAAGTTTTCCGGCTGCTCCAGGTTGGAAAGATCGGCGGAGCCGGCGATTGCCTGCACGTCGCGATCGGCCCAGGTCGAGAGCTTGTAGTGCAGCTCGTTGATATAGGGCAGCTGGTTGCCCGCCTCGTCGACCTTCCAGTAGTAGGGGTTGCGGCGCAATACGATGATATCGTCGGGGCGATAGGCGACCGGCACCCAGGCGCCCATGACCGGGATGTTCATATACTCCGGCGGGAAGGCATTCTTGTATTGGTCATAGGTGGTGCCGGCATATTTCGGATGCTTGGCTTTGAGGATATGCGACGGGCCGGGGCAGAAGGTGCCGTAGGCCATGGCATAGAGATGCTGGCGCGGGAACGCCTCCTTGAAGGTCCATTCGACCGTATACTGGTCGATCTTCTTCAGCGTCGTGCCGGCGCCGAAAGTCTCGGGCGTTGCGCCGTTCAGCGGCGTCACGCTCGGGTCGAGCACGTTGTCTTCCCAGTAGAACATCACGTCGTCGGCGTCGAATAGGTCGCCATCCGACCACTTGGCACCCTCGACCAGATGCATCGTCAGCTTGTGGCCGTCAGAAGACCAGTCCCAACTCCTGGCGAGGTTCGGCAGCGGTTCGACGTCCTTGGCTTCCACCTGGAAGAGCGGCGCCGTGCGGGTTAGGCATTCGGACATGCCGATATCGATGCCGCCCCAGCCCTGGCTCTGGCCGGCCGAGTAGTTCCAGCCTTCCGGCCGACCGCCGATCACGTGACGCAGCGTGTCGCCATAGACGCCGACGCCGTCGGGCATGTTGCCGGTCTTGAAGACCATCGGCTCCTTCGGCAGCCGCTCGGCGACCGGCGGCAGCTTGCCGGTCTTGACGTATTTCTCGGTAACCCAGGCCGGTTCCTTGTATTCCGGCAGCGCCTTGAATTCGGCGATCGAGTCGCGCGGCACATAGGTAATCTTGCCCTCGGCCGGGAATGCCGGCTGCTGCGGCACGACGGTGGGCTCGGAGGCGGCCGCCTCCAAGGCAAAGGTCGAGATGCCGACAAGCAGCAGGCTCGCCATTTTCGTCAGTCTGTGGCTGGTCATTGGCTCAGATTCTCCCTCTTTCGCCGCGCCGGAACGCGGCCTCCTCCTTGTAAAGTCTGCAGTTCAGGCAGCGCTGCTTGCGTCTCCTCACGCAAGCAGCGCTGCAATCATCAGCCGGCGGCGCGGACCTGGCGCTCGGCGCGCAACTCGTCGAGCGAGCGCACCTGACGCCGCGCGGCGCCGTTCCACTCGCGAGTCTTGACGGTGGCGCGGCCAAGCCGCTCCTTCGCACCATCGATCGCGTGGGCGTATTGCGGCAGCCACTGGCTTTGCGCGACCACCATCTCGTCAACCATCTGCCAGACCTCGTCCGGCGTGCAGATCGCGCCGACCAGCGGATCGTGCAGCATCGCCAGCTTCAGAAGGTCGAGATCGCCGGTCACGGCTGCATGGACCGACATGCGCTGGACGTTGATCGAGGAAAGGCAGGTGGCAGCACAGGCCTCAGGAAGGGTGATGCCCGATACCATGTTGATGCCGAAACGATCGACGAAGCCGGGGGATTCGATGATCGCGTCGGCGGGCAGGTTGGTGATCACGCCATTGTTCTTGACGTTGAAATGGCCGCGATAGACCCGGCCTGTTTCCAGGGCCTCGAGAATATGGCTTGCATGCTCGTTCGAGCGCTTGTTGTGATCGAGCGGATTTCCGGCCGCTTCGAGGAACTGCGGAAACTCGGTTTCGAACCAGTTACGCGTCTCGGTCGAATGGCGGAGGTAACCACCGGTCTCTCCGTGGATCCAGTCCGACATGTCGATCCAGCGGGTAATTTCCTCCGGGCGCTTGCGATACCAGGGAAGATATTCGGAGAGATGGCCGTTGCTCTCGGTCGAATAGACGCCGAAACGCTTCAAGACGTCGATCCGGAGCTTTTCCTGCTTGGAGAACACCGGATGCGCTTCGAAGGCCGCGACCAGTTCGTCCTTGCCGATCCTGCGCCCCTTGAGCCTGACATCGACGAACCAGGTCTGGTGGTTGATGCCGGAGCAGACGTAGTCGAGTTCGCCCTCGCCGGCGCCGAGGATTTCGGCGATCTGCTCGCCGCCGTGCTGGACACCGTGGCAAAGACCGACCGTGTCGACCTTGCCGTATTCGATCGCCGCCCAGGTGTTCATCGCCATCGGGTTGGCATAATTCAGGAACTTCGCGCCCGGCTCGGCGACGGCCCGGATATCCTTGCAGAAATCGAGGATGACGGGGATGTTGCGCTGGCCGTAGAGGATGCCGCCGGCGCAGATCGTATCGCCGACGCACTGGTCGACCCCGTATTTGAGCGGAATGCGGATGTCGTCGGCATAGGCTTCGAGACCGCCGACGCGCACGCAGCTGATGATGTAGCGGGCGCCTTCCAGCGCCCTCAACCGGTCGGTGGTTGCCGTCACCTTCGTCGGCAGGCGGTTGACCTCGACGATCCGGTCGAGGATCGCCTTGATCATTTCCAGATTGCGGGCGCTGAGGTCGGTCAGCGCAACCTCGATGTTGCGCAATTCCGGCACGGCGAGAATGTCGGTGAACAGCTTCTTGGTGAAGCCGATGCTGCCGGCGCCGATGATGGCGATCTTGAACGTTGCCATGCCCTCACTCCTCATGAACTGCATGCATTTCTGACAAAGGGTAAAATCAATTCACGGTTTCTCACCGTCTCTACGCGCAACTTCGATGCATCCCCTCATTTTCTACGGGCCGAAAGCACCGCCTGTTGCGCTGTTGGCGGTCATTATGTGTATAATCGCCGACCCCGCCAGAGCGGTATTGTGCTTTCATGGGTAATTTTATGCTGCAAGATTTGATCGACAACGGCCCGATTATGCGCACGGTTTCGCTGCCGCGGGGACGCCAGAGCCTGCATGCGATGCCGACCAGCACCGGCTATGAAATCCGCAACAATGCGACCTATGACTGGGACGGCAGAAAGCGCGGAAACACGCCCTTCACCGTGCTGCAGCACACAATCGCGGGGGCCGGAAACCTGCGTTACGAAAACCGCAGCTATCGGGTACGCGGGGGCGAGACGCTGCTGCTGCTGGTGCCGCACAATCATCGCTACTGGCTGGAAGATGGCGGGCGCTGGGAGTTTTTCTGGATCTCGATGAACGGCGACGAGGCGCTGCGCATCCACCGCGCCCTGCTTGCCGTCACCGGCCCGGTCCTGAAGCTGCAACCGGAAACGATCGAACATCTGGCCGACTGCAGCCTGCGCCTGATCCGCGGCGGCGAGACGCCGGGCAGAGCTTCGGCGATTGCCTATGAGGCGGCGATGGCGCTCTACGACGACGTCTTCGGCTCGCATCCGGTGTTCAGCCATGAGCACAGGACGATGCACCGCGTCGTCGACCACATCATGAACAACCTGCAGAACCCGCTTCCGGTAGAGGAACTGGCGCGCGTGTCGGGTCTGAGCCGGGCGCATTTCTCCCGCGTCTTTGCCGCCAGCGAAGGCATGGCGCCGGCCGAATATGTGCTGCAGAAGCGCTTGCAGCGCGCGGTCAAACTGCTGACGAAAACGGCAAGCCTGCCGGTCAAGGAAGTGGCGATCCTCTCAGGCTTCGAGGATCCCAACTACTTCGCCAAGGTCTTCCGCCGCTCGTTCGGGCTGAGCCCGACCGAATTCAGAACCACAGGCATGTATGCCAGCGTGCCGGCCGGCTCCGTGGAGCAACCGGTCGACACGGGGGAAGAAGCGACGGTGCTGTTAACGGGTTGAGGGCGACGGCGGTCAGCCGGCAAGTTGCTGGCGATAGGCCGACGCCCTCGGGAAAACCATGCCGAGGTCGGCATGCATGGCCCGCGCGATCACGCGGAAATCCCGCTCGCTGATGGCGAGATGACCAACACGCAGCTTCTGGTCCCAGTTGCGGTTGCCTTCGGCAAACTCCAGGCTGTCGAGCCAGGGGCGAACCGGGGCCTCCATGCTGTCGGCCCAGTCGATGTCGCCGCGATGCGGCGCGACACCGCCCATGGCAAAGAAGTAGGGCGGGCGCTCCTTGACGACGCCGATGGCGGCAAAACAGGCGAGCCCCGCCCGGCCATTGAAGGCAGCGTTCGGCGCATAACCGATGAAGCCGTCGCCCGCCTTCATGCGCGTCATCGCCTGGACATTGCCGTAGCCGTAGCCAAAGCGAGAGAATCCGTCTTCCGCAGCATGCTGCAGGTCATCGCCGGAAACCGCGCCGATCCAGAAATTGCGCTCGCCCGACCTGTTTGCTGCACCCATCTGAAACATATCCTGCGCCGACATCTGCAATCCCTCGATCTCTTATCCTGCGACCACTTTACGCGCGACCCCTGCCAGATTCTGTCAGCATCGTTTTGACGCTCCGGCATACTCGTCGAGCCGCGTCCCAGCCCTCTTCGGAGGGCGCTTCCCATTGGCCGAAAAGCGTCAAGCCCGCGGCTCCGGCAAGCGCCACCGACGCATGGTTGTCGAGCTGGCAGCGATATTGCGGCTGGTAGCCCCTTTCAAGCGCAGCCCGGCTGATGGCGCGCACAACCTTGCGGGCGTCACCTGTCCCGTCGTCGGCGACAGCGCGGCGGCGAGCCCCGGCGACAGAACGGCCCTTACGCCGTTTTCAGCGGTGTGCAGCACCATGGCCGGGCTGTCCTCCTCGAAGTCGGAATTGACCGTGACGGTGAACCGATCCGCGCTTGCGAGTACATCGCCCACAAAGGATGCGCTCCAGAAATCGGTAATCTCAGGGGAAAACGACGGCATGGCACTTTATCTCTTGAAGGAACACGCGCCCGCGGGAAGCGGCGAGAGGTGCGATTAATGGAGTAATCGATTAATCAAATCGCAGTGCCAGCGATGTGTGCGACGACAATGGCGCAATGAAGGCGCCAAAAAGCAAAAGCGCCCGCAGGAGATGCAGGCGCTTGGCAATTCTTCAGTCTATGTGGGTCGCCTTAGCGGGCGAAGGCCGTGCGTGCGACGCGGTCGATGTCGGCGCGTTCGATGCCGAGGTCGCGAAGTTCGCGGTTCGACATGCGGCCCAGTTCGGTGACCGTCTGACGGTACTTGCGCCAGTTGTTGATGGAGCGTGCGATGTTCATTTGATCCCCCTTTCAATGGGCTTTCGAAGCCTGGCTGCCAGTCCGTGGCGCCTCGTTTCACTTCGATGAACACCTTATAGCTCAGGCTTTCCGTAAGTTGCAGCGCTCAAAACTCAGCGCTCCCATGTGGGAAATGCATGGGTCGACAGAAAGCGCCGGGTCTGCCGCCGGTGCGGGCAGCCCGATTGCACAAACCTGTTTCCAGACAGCGCTTTTATAACAACGCGCGTTGCAACCGCGCCGGGCCTTCAACAAAGTGCCGCTGAAGGCAAACACACGTATTTGGATATTCCCGCCACCATGCACCCATCACGGAAACGGTTGATCCCTGCGGCAGAGACAAGTATTTCTTTTGTCGACAAAGGAATCTGACATGACCGATATCGACACCGACAACAGCCCCATCCCCGAGCGCAAGCGCGGCTCCGGCGTGAAGATGGTCTATGACCTCTTGCGCGACGAGATCCTCGACCTGGTGCTGCCGCCAGGCAGCCCGATCGACGAAGTGCAGCTTGCCGAACGGCTGAAGATGTCGCGCACGCCGATCCGCGAAGCGCTGGTGCGCCTTGCCGGCGAAGGACTGATCGACACGCTGCCGAACCGCTCGACGATGGTGGCGAACATCGACTTCCTCAATCTCAATCCGTTCTTCGATGCGCTGGTGCTGATGTACCGCGTCACGACAAGGCTTGCGGCGCAGAACCATAGGCCGGAAGACCTGGCGATCATTCGCGGCTTCCACGAAGATTATGCGGCAGCCGTGCAGACGCGCGACGCGCTGACGATGATCGCCACCAACGCCGCCTTCCATGCGGCAATCGCGGAAAGCGGACGCAACCCCTACTTCACCAGCCTGTTTCGTCGACTGCTCGACGAAGGGCGGCGTATCCTGCGTCTCTATTACCAGTCCTATGACGAGCAGTTCCCCCAGCGTTTCGTCGACGAGCACGCGGCCATGATCGCGGCGAT
This sequence comes from Ensifer sp. ENS09, assembly GCF_014852425.1. Taxonomy (NCBI): domain Bacteria; kingdom Pseudomonadati; phylum Pseudomonadota; class Alphaproteobacteria; order Hyphomicrobiales; family Rhizobiaceae; genus Ensifer; species Ensifer sp. ENS09. Next base: position 83,262 of record NZ_JACVBP010000005.1, on the reverse strand, counting down.
CGCGGCGCGCGACGTCGAGGCTGCCGATCGGCTCGGCAAGGCGCATGCGGAGCAGATCGTCGAGCAGGTGCAGAAGCTTTTTGCCCGCAATAGCAAGCTCGACATCGCCCTGTAGCGGCTTTTGTATTTTTCTTGTCGACAAATAAAATACAAACGGCTATTGTCTAGATCAAAGGCAGGGGCGTAGGTGCGCCGCTGCCCTGAAGACAAAGCCCGAGAGGAGTTTCAGATGAAGGCTCAGATTTTCACCGGCGTCATCCCGGCGCTGATGACCCCCTGCAAGGAAGACCGCACCCCCGATTTCGACGCGCTGGTGCGCAAGGGCAAGGAGCTGATCGCTCAGGGCATGTCCGCCGTCGTTTACTGCGGCTCGATGGGTGACTGGCCGCTCCTGACCGACGAACAGCGCATGGAAGGCGTCGAACGCCTGGTCAAGGCCGGCATCCCGGTCATCGTCGGCACCGGCGCCGTCAACACCGCTTCGGCCGTCGCACATGCAGCGCACGCCGAGAAGGTCGGCGCGCAGGGCCTGATGGTCATCCCGCGCGTTCTGTCGCGTGGCTCGGTCGTCGCTGCCCAGAAGAACCACTTCAAGGCCATTCTCTCGGCTGCTCCAAGCCTGCCGGCTGTCATCTACAACAGCCCCTACTACGGCTTCGCCACCCGCGCCGACCTGTTCTTCGCGCTGCGCGCCGAACATCCGAACCTCGTCGGCTTCAAGGAGTTCGGCGGCGCTGCCGACATGCGCTATGCGGCCGAAAACATCACCAGCCGTGACGATGGCGTCTCGCTGATGATCGGCGTCGACACAGCCGTGTTCCATGGCTTCGTCAACTGCGGCGCAACGGGTGCGATCACCGGCATCGGCTGCGTCCTGCCGAAGGAAGTCATCCACATGTGCAACCTGTCGCGTGCCGCCGCCGAAGGCGACGTCGACGCCCGTTTGCGCGCACTGGAACTGGAGCAGGCGCTCGCCGTGCTCTCGTCCTTCGACGAAGGCCCGGACCTCGTTCTCTACTTCAAGCACATGATGGTGCTGAAGGGCGACAAGGAATACACGCTGCACTTCAACGAGAGCGACGTTCTCTCCGACAGCCAGCGCGGCTACGTCGAAGCCCAGTTCAAGCTGTTCAACAGCTGGTACGGCGAGTGGAGCAAGCTCCCGGGCGCCGTCCAGAAGTACAAGGCCTGATTATCAATATCGGCCCGTAAAACCAGAAAGGCCCTCCGGTTGGAGGGCCTTTTTTTTGTGTCGAACCGTTCAAGACCGCAAGCCGCGTTTGCATCGCAAGGACCAGCCAAGATTTCCCTCATTCCTGTGCCTGTCACAGGTTCCAGCAGGTGAAAGAGTCCTTAGACCTGATGGATATCGGGTCACTGGATTCCGGCACGAGCGGGAAGATGAAGAGGGCGAGTGGGGGGCGCCTCTCGCAGAAAAGGCCCTCCGGTTGAGAGGGCCTTCTTTTATCGACGGCGATGGCGGCGCAGCGAAGAAACCGCGGAAAGGTCAGCCGTCGCTTACGCGACGGCATCCAATCCGAGAGCCAGCAAGCGGTCGAGTTGCTCCATTTCGGCGGTATTGAGCACGACGCCCTCGGCCTCCGACTTGGCGCGCGCGACGAAGCGGCGCTGCGACGGCAGGCGAGCGCCCTGGCCGACAATCGCTTCGAACAGCACTTCCGCGCGGGCGAAAGGATCGCCCGGACGGCCGGCGGCAAACTTTTCCGGCGAGAAGGCGACGATCAGTTCGCCGTGGAAGGGTGCGAGCGTCGTCGTGCCGAGATAGTCGAGCACTTCCGGGCTCGTCAGGTCGCCGATCATGATGCCGGCGAGAAGCTCGACCATGGTGCCGATCGCCGAACCCTTGTGGCCGCCGAAGGGCAGCATGGCGCCGGCAAGCGCTGCTTCCGGGTCGGTGGTCGGATTACCCTCAGCATCGATCGCCCAGCCCTCTGGCAAAGGCTTGCCGGCACGGCGGTGCAGCTCGATCTCGCCGCGGGCGGCAACCGAAGTCGCGAAATCGAAGACGTAGGGCGGCTTGTTCTCGCGCGGCCAGCCGAAAGCGAAGGGGTTGGTGCCGAGCAGCGGCTTGTTGCCTCCGGTCGGCGCAACGGTCGCATAGCTTGGGCACATGACGAGGCCGGCAAGTCCCTCGCCGGTCAGGCCTTCCACTTCCGGCCAGAGTGCCGAGAAATGGGTGCAATCATTGATGACGAGCGCGGCAATGCCGAGCCTGCGGGCACGTTCGGCCAGCGCCGGCAGGCCGAGTTCGAAGGCCGGATTGGCGAAACCGCCCTTGGCGTTGACCTTGACGATGGCCGAGCCTTCCTGCGTATCGAGCTCCGGAACGGCATCTGGCTTCACCTTGCCCGCCTTGACGGTGCGAAGCGCCCCTTCGATGCGGTAGATGCCGTGCGACTTGCAGGCATCGCGCTCGCCGGCGACGATCACCCGGGCCAGTGCACCGGCCTGAATGGCGTTGAGCCCCGCCTTCAGGAAGATCGCCTCGACGCGCTCGAAAAGTGCTGCGATCGTCAGGGTATTGGTTTCGCTCATCTCTCTCCCTCTCAAATGCTGCGCCTGATCCGGAAGGGCCAGTCAGGCGATTGATGTTCTGCATACATATAGTATACAAAGATCTGACAAGTGCAATTCAGCCATGATCCCCTCTGCCAGAAAAGGCAATCCGGGATCGAACGAAAGGATCGGCAGATGGCCTTCACCCCCAAAGGAAAACACCTTGTCGCCGGCGAATGGCTCGACGGCGCGGGTACCTTCGCATCCGCACCCGCCCACGGGCCGGTCCATCAGTTCGCCACCGGCACGGTAGAGCTGGTCAACCGCGCCGCTGAAGCGGCCGAAGAAGCGTTCCTGAGCTACGGCTATTCGACCCGCGCCGAGCGCGCTGCGTTCCTGCGCGCCATCGCGGATGAGATCGAAGCACGCGCCGAAGCCATCACCGAGATCGGTACCCAGGAAACCGGCCTGCCGGAAGCGCGTCTCCAGGGCGAACGCGGCCGCACCACCGGCCAGCTCCGCCTTTTCGCCGATCACATCGAGAAGGGCGAATATCTCGACCGCCGTTTCGATGCGGCCCTGCCCGAGCGCCAGCCGGCGCCGCGCCCGGAAATCCGCCTCATCCAGCGCCCGATCGGCCCGGTCGCTGTCTTCGGCGCCTCGAACTTCCCGCTGGCCTTCTCGACCGCCGGCGGCGACACGGCTGCCGCCCTTGCCGCTGGCTGCCCCGTGGTCGTCAAGGGCCACTCGGCCCATCCGGGCACCGGTGAAATCGTCGCGCAGGCCGTCGAAGCCGCCATCCGCAAGACCGGCGTCCACCCGGGCGTCTTCTCGCTGATCCAGGGCGGCAACCGCCAGGTCGGCGAAGCGCTGGTGCAGCATCCGCTGATCAAGGCCGTCGGCTTTACCGGTTCGCTCGCCGGCGGCCGCGCGCTCTTCAATCTCTGCGCCGCCCGTCCGGAACCGATCCCGTTCTTCGGCGAACTCGGCTCGGTCAACCCGATGTTCCTGCTGCCGGAAGCACTGAAGGCACGCGCCGAAGGTCTTGGCCAGGGCTGGGCCGGCTCGCTGACCATGGGTGCCGGCCAGTTCTGCACCAACCCCGGTATCGCCGTGGTTGTCGAAGGCGCCGATGCCGACCGCTTCACGTCGGCCGCCGTCGAGGCGCTCGGCAAGGTCGCGCCGCAGACGATGCTGACGGACGGCATCGCCAAGGCCTATCACGACGGCCAGGCGCGCTTTGAAAGCCGCAATACCGTAAAGCCGCTGCTGACGACCGAATCTTCCGGCCGCTCGGTCTCGCCGAACCTGTTCGAGACCACGGGCGACCAGTTCCTTGCCGACCACGCGCTCGGCGAAGAGGTCTTCGGCCCGCTCGGCCTCGTCGTCCGCGTCGGTTCGACCGAAGAGATGGAACAGCTTGCCCGCGGTTTCGAGGGGCAGCTGACCACCACCATCCACATGGATGCGGCTGATCTCGAGACCGCCCGCCGCCTGCGCCCGATCCTCGAGCGCAAGGCCGGCCGCGTGCTCGTCAACGGCTTCCCGACCGGTGTCGAGGTGGTGGATTCCATGGTGCATGGCGGCCCCTATCCGGCATCGACCAACTTCGGCGCAACCAGCGTCGGCACGATGTCGATCCGCCGCTTCCTGCGTCCGGTCGCCTACCAGAACATGCCGGAAGGCCTGCTGCCCGAGGATTTCCAGGGCTAAGGCGCCGGCAGACGCTGCGGGTGGCTTGCCGCACGCAGCCGCAAGACACGACAGATCGCTTCGCAGGCATCCCATTTCGCGAAACAAATGGGATGCCTGCGTGCGTTCTGCGTTATGAACTTATACTTTTTGTATACTAATTGTATTTTTCTATTGATTTGTGCTCTCTAAAACGGAATAGTGCCTCAGCCGTCAAACGGCACTCATTTCAGGGAGAGAGAAAATGAAGACTTCGGTGCTCGCGCTCGGCCTCGTTGCGGCCGCTGCTCTGACCAGCCAGGCCCATGCCGACAAGCTGGATGACGTCATCGGCTCGGGTACGCTGCGTTGCGCAGTGGTGCTCGACTTCCCGCCGATGGGTTCTCGCGACGAGAACAACAACCCGATCGGTTTTGACGTCGACTACTGCAACGATCTCGCAAAGGCCCTCGGCGTCACCGCCGAAATCGTCGAGACCCCGTTCCCGGAGCGTATTCCCGCTCTGATGTCGGGCCGTGTCGACGTCGGCGTTGCCTCGACCTCGGACACGCTTGAGCGTGCAAAGACCGTCGGCATGACGATCCCCTACTTCGCCTTCGAAATGGCCGTGACCGCCAACGACAAGTCGGGCGTCAAGTCCTTCGAAGACATGAAGGGCAAGACCGTCGGCGCGACCGCCGGCACGTTCGAGGCGATCGCGCTCGAAAAGCAGGTCAAGGAATGGGGTGCCGGCGAGTTCCGTCCGTACCAGACCCAGGCCGACGTCTTCCTCGCGCTCAGCCAGGGTCAGATCGACGCCACGGTTTCGACCTCGACGGTCGCCCAGGCCAACGTGAAGGGCGGCAAGTTCGCCGGCATCTCCGTCGTCGGCAAGGCTCCGTTCGACACCGACTACGTTGCGCTCTTCACCAACCGCGAAGAATACGGCTTCATCAACTTCCTCAACCTCTTCATCAACCAGCAGGTCCGCACCGGCCGCTACGCTGAACTTTACGAAAAGTGGGTCGGCGGCGAACTTCCGGACCTTACGGCTAAGGGCGTTTACCGCTAATATGCCGTTTATCTGGCGGCGCGAAGTCTAGCTTCGCGCCGCTATTCGTTTCCGAAGAGGTGAGACGAAACATGTTCAGCTATACCTTTCATTGGAATCAGGCGCTGAAGGCCCTGCCGCAGATGCTCGATGGAGCGCTGGTCACCTTGCAGGTGGCTCTGCTCTCGATGGTCATCGGCCTGGCACTGGCGCTGGCGCTCACGGCCTGCCGCCTGTCCGGCAATCGCATCCTCGGTGGCTTCGCCATCGCCTGGATCGAGATCGCCCGCAACACGCCGGCGCTGTTCCAGATCTACATGGCGCACTTCGGCCTCGGCAATTTCAACATCCACCTGAGCCCCTACACGGCGCTGCTCGTCGGGATTGCCTTTAACAACGCCGGCTATCTCGCGGAAAACTTCCGCGGCGCGCTCAAGGCCATTCCGGATACCCAGACACGGGCCGGCCGCTCGCTCGGCATGACTCCGGTTCAGGCGTTCCGCTACATCGTTATGCCGCAGATGCTGCGCATCGCTTTCCTACCGGTGACGAACCAGATGGTCTGGGCAATCCTGATGACCTCGCTTGGCGTTACCGTCGGAATGAACACCGACCTTGCCGGCATCACCCAGGAACTGAACGCCCGTTCGTTCCGCACCTTCGAATTCTTCGCGATCGCGGCAGTCATCTACTACCTGATTGCCAAGGCCGTGACGCTGGGCGCGCGCCTGCTCGCCGCGCGCATGTTCCGCTATTAAGGAGAGGTGAGAGATGTTCAATACCGCCCTCACCCTCGCTGATCTCGGCTTCCTGCTGCAAGGCGCCCTGATGACGCTCGCGGTTACCGCCGTCTCGGTTACCGCCGGCACCGTGCTCGGCATCATCTTCGGCGTCGTGCGCAACCAGGTCGGCCCCTATTGGGCCGCCCCGCTCACCTTCGTGCTCGACATCTTCCGCTCGGTGCCGCTGCTGATCCAGCTGGTGCTTGCCAACGCCTTCCAGGCGATCGCCAAGCTCGGCTGGGCGCCGTTCACGACCTCCTGCGTGGTGCTGTCGCTCTATACGGCCGCCTATTGCACCGAGATCGTTCGCGGCGGCATCTCGTCGGTACCGCCGACGACGCGCCGTGCGGCCCGTTCGCTCGGCATGACCTGGTGGCAGGACATGCGCTACATCGTGGCGCCGCTTGCGACCCGCGTTTCGCTTCCGTCCTGGATCGGCCTGACGCTCGGCGTCATGAAGGACTCCGCACTCGTGCTCTGGCTCGGCCTGATCGAACTCTTGCGCGCCTCGCAGGTTCTCGTCACCCGCCTGCAGGAACCGCTGCTGATCCTTCTGATCTGCGGCGCCATCTACTTCCTCATCAGCTTCCCAATCGCCCGGCTCGGCGGTTACCTTGAAAAACGGTGGTCCAATGATTGAGATCCAGAACGTTCGCAAATCCTTCGGCTCGCTGGAGGTTCTCAAAGGCATCGACCTCACCGTCAACAAGGGTGAGGTGCTGACCATCATTGGCGGCTCCGGTTCCGGAAAATCGACGCTGCTCACCTGCATCAACGGTCTCGAGCCGATCGATTCCGGCCGCATCCTGGTCGACGGCACCGAGGTCCACGCGAAATCAACGAACCTCAACAAGCTGCGGAGCAAGCTCGGCATCGTCTTCCAGCAATTCAATGCTTTCCCGCACCTGACCGTGCTTGAAAACGTCACGCTGGCGCCGCGCAAGGTGCTCGGCCTTTCCAAGGAGAAAGCCGAGGAAATCGCCGTCAAGCAGCTCACCCACGTCGGCCTCGGCGAGAAGCTCGGCGTCTATCCGACCCGCATGTCGGGCGGCCAGCAGCAGCGCATGGCGATCGCCCGCGCGCTCGCCATGTCGCCGGAATACATGCTGTTCGACGAAGTGACCTCGGCGCTCGACCCGCAGCTCGTCGGCGAAGTGCTCGACACGCTGCGCATGCTGGCCTCCGAAGGCATGACGATGATCTGCGTCACCCACGAGATGAAGTTTGCCCGCGAAGTCTCCGACCGCGTCGCCTTCTTCCACAAGGGCGTGATGGCGGAAATCGCCGCACCGGAGGCGCTCTTCGGCGCGCCGAAGGATCCGGAACTCCAGAAGTTCCTGGCAGCGACGCACTGAGCCGATCATGAAGAATGCAGTTCAGCCTGACGTCATCGTCATCGGCGCCGGCGTTGTCGGCCTTTCTGCGGCCATTGCCGCCCAGGCACGGGGACTTTCCGTCACCGTGCTCGACCGGGAAGGTCCGGCAGCGGGTGCCTCGGCGGGCAATGCCGGGGCCTTCGCCTTCACCGACATCCTGCCGCTCGCTTCGCCCGGCATCCTCAAGAAGGCGCCGAAGTGGCTGCTCGACCCGCTCGGCCCGTTGAGTGTGCCGCCGGCCTATGCCGCGCAGATTGCGCCATGGATGTTCCGCTTCTGGCGCGCCTGCTCGGCAAGCCGTGTCGCCCATTCGACGACCGCGCAGACGGCGATGATGGATCTCTCCAAGGCGGAACTCGAACCGTTCCTGGCAGAGACCGGCACGCTGCCGATGCTGCGCAAGGAAGGCAATTTGCAGGTCTATGAAAGCGACGCCGAGCTGAAGGCCTCGCTTCCCGGCTGGACCGCGCGCGCCGAACACGGCATCGAATTCCGGCACATGGGCGCGGCCGAGATGGCCGAGATCCAGCCCGGTCTCGCATCGCGCTTCACCCATGGCACCTTTACCCCCGGCTGGTATTCGATCGCCGATCCCAAGCTCTACACGCTGGCGCTGGCAGACCATTTCCGCGCCAAGGGCGGCGTGATCGAGCGCGCCGAGGTCACGGCGCTAAAGCCTGTCGAAGGCGGCGTCGAAGTGATGGCCGACGGCAAGACCCGGCGGACGGAGCAGGTCGTCCTTTCGGCCGGCGCGTTCTCGCACCAGGTCGCCCGCACGCTTGGCGAGCGCATCCCGCTTGAAACCGAGCGCGGCTACAACACCACCCTGCCGCAGGATGCCTTTGACCTGCGCACCCAGGTCACCTTCGGCGGCCACGGCTTCGTCGTGACGCGGCTTTCGACCGGCATCCGCGTCGGCGGCGCCGTCGAACTCGGCGGGCTGAAGTTGCCCCCGAACTTCCGCCGCTCGGAGGCCATGCTGAAGAAGGCGCAGACCTTCCTGCCCGGCTTCAAGAGCGGGGGCGGCGTGCAATGGATGGGTTTCCGCCCGTCGCTGCCCGACAGCCTGCCGGCGATCGGCCGCGCCCGCGCCTCGGGCCGCGTCGTCTACGCTTTCGGCCACGGCCATCTTGGTCTCACGCAATCGGCCGGCACCGCCCGGCTCGTTGCCGACCTGCTCACCGGCCGGCGGCCGGCGATCGATATCAGCTCCTTCTCGCCCCAACGTTTCTGACAGAGTTTAGACCATGGCCAATCACACCTTCTCCTGCATCGACGGCCACACCTGCGGCAATCCAGTCCGCCTCGTTTCCGGCGGCGGGCCGCGGCTCGAAGGCGCCAACATGCTGGAGAAGCGGGCGCATTTCCTGCGGGAGTTCGACTGGATCCGCACCGGCCTGATGTTCGAGCCGCGCGGCCACGACATGATGTCGGGCTCGATCCTCTATCCGCCGACCCGGCCGGACTGCGACGTGGCGGTGCTCTTCATCGAAACGTCGGGCTGCCTGCCCATGTGCGGCCATGGCACGATCGGCACCATCACCATGGCGATCGAAAACGGCCTGATCACGCCGCGCGAACCGGGCAAGCTTTCAATCGACGCGCCGGCCGGCAAGGTCGACATCACCTATCGCCAGGAAGGCCGCTTCGTCGAAGAAGTGCGCCTCACCAACGTTCCGGGCTTCCTCTACGCCGAGGGGCTGACGGCTGAAGTCGAGGGTCTTGGCGAGATCGTCGTCGACGTCGCCTATGGCGGCAACTTCTACGCCATCGTCGAACCGCAGAAGAACTTTCGCGACATGGCCGACCATACGGCCGGAGAACTTGTCGGCTGGAGCCCGAAGCTCCGCACGGCGCTCAACGCCAAATACGAGTTCGTGCATCCGGAGCACCCGGAAATTCAGGGCCTCAGCCACATCCAGTGGACCGGCAAGCCAACGCAGGCAGAAGCGCATGCGCGCAACGCCGTCTTCTACGGCGAAAAGGCGATCGACCGCTCGCCCTGCGGCACCGGCACGTCGGCGCGCATGGCCCAGCTTGCCGCCAAGGGCAAGCTCAAGGTCGGTGACGAGTTCGTGCATGAATCGATCATCGGTTCGCTGTTCAAGGGCCGTGTCGAGGCGGCGACCAAGGTCGCCGACCGTGAAGCCATCATTCCCTCGATCGCCGGTTGGGCCCGCATGACCGGCATCAACACGATCTTCATCGATGACCGCGACCCCTTTGCCCATGGATTTGTCGTAAAATGACCCAATCGATCTCCGCCCGCAGCATTCTTTCCGGCTCCGCCGATGGCCCCGTCATCGCCACTGAGGAGGCCCTGAGCTTCTGGGGCGGGGTCGATCCGGCAACGGGCCGGGTGATCGACGTGCACCATCCGCTGCACGGCCTCTGTCTGACCGACGGCATCCTGATGATGCCGTCGAGCCGCGGCTCCTGCACCGGTTCAGGCGTGCTGCTCGACATGGCGCTGACCGGCCGTGCGCCGGCGGCCCTGGTCTTCTCGGAAGCCGAGGACGTGCTGACGCTCGGCGCGCTGATCGCGGCCGAAATGTTCGGAAAATCCCTGCCGGTGCTGCGGCTTTCGCGCGACGCCTTCAAGGCGCTGGCTGAGGCAAAGACCGCGCGTATCAGCGATACGGCAATCGAAGCCGATGGCTTGGCAATTCCGGTCGCTCCGCCGGCAATGACGGCGCTTGATCTCACCGACGACGATCGCGCCATGCTCGACGGTCGTGACGGCGTCGCCGTGCAACAGGCGATGCGCATCATCGCGGCGATGGCGGCGCAGCAGGGTGCGGAAAAGCTCATCGACGTGGTCCAGGGCCATATCGACGGCTGCATTTATGCGAGCCCGGCAAACCTCACCTTCGCCGAGAAGATGGCGAACATGGGGGCCAAGGTTCGCGTGGCGACAACCATGAACGCGATCTCGGTCGACCGTGCCAACTGGCAGGCGCAGGGCGTGCCGGAGAGCTTCGGCGATCCGGCAGCAAGGCTTGCCGACGCCTATGTGCGCATGGGCTGCCGCCCGACCTTCACCTGCTCGCCCTATCTGCTCGACAGCGCGCCGAAATCCGGCGAAGCCATCGCCTGGGCGGAATCGAACGCCGTCATATTCGCCAACACGGTGCTCGGCGCGCGCACGGCCAAACACCCTGATTTTCTCGATCTCTGCATTGCGCTCACCGGTCGTGCACCGCTCTCGGGCGTCTATCTCGACGCGCCGCGCAAGGCGACGCGCGTCATCGACGTGGAACTGCCTGAGAATATCGACGATGCCTTCTGGCCGTTGATCGGCTACCTCGCCGGCAAGGCAGCGCCCGACCGTATTCCGCTGTTGCGCGGTCTTGCATCGGCACGCCCGTCGCGTGACGACCTCAAGGCGCTTTGCGCTGCCTTCGGCACCACGTCTGCATCCCCGATGCTGCATGTGGAGGGCGTGACCCCGGAAGCGGAAGGCGCCGCCGCCAAGGATGCCGACCACACGACGATCACGCGCGCCGACATGGCCGCTGCCTGGTCGCTCCTGAACGACGGTCCGGCGGAGGTCGAGCTTGTCGCCATCGGCAGCCCGCATGCGTCGCTCGAGGAATGCCGCGCGCTGGCCACAGCCTTCGACGGCCGCAAGCGCGATAGCAACGTCGCCGTCATCGTCACCGCCGGACGAGACGCGATCGCTGCAGCGCGCGACGAAGGTCTGCTTGCCCGCCTTGAAGAAAGCGGCATCCAGGTGCTGCCGGATCTTTGCTGGTGCTCGATTTCCGAACCGGTCTTTCCGACCAAGACCCGGGCGCTGATGACCAATTCCGGTAAATACGCCCATTACGGTCCCGGTCTTTCCGGTCGCGCCGTGCGCTTCAGCAACCTTGCCGACTGCGTCGAGGCAGCGCTCACCGGCCGCGTTCCGGCGCGGCTGCCGGCCTGGCTCGCCTGACGCCTTTCCCCCTCGCTCAAGCGCCGCTATGTGGCGGCGCTATCGAGCACGCCCATGCCGAAGCACGGGGCGGCCATCGCGCCGCCGGTGTCGAAGACAACTTATCCATGGTTGCAGCGCCGGGCGTCGGCGATGTCGGGGCCGCGACCATGGGCGACGCGGCCCTGTCCATTCTTGTTCGCCGCCTTGGCGAACCCGGCGGCGGCTGACGCAACCGAACGCGGCGGCGACACAGAAAACGCCCGGTCACACGCGGCGCCAAGCGCGCTTGCGCCCGCCTCCAACGCCGCGTGACCGCCGCTTCGATCAGGTTTTCGTGATGCCGCAGTCACGATTTTTCATTCATTGAAACAACCCCTTCGAGAATCACGAGAAAGCGAGTACTCTGAAGGAACATTGCGCATGGGACGCCGTTTATTCGAATGAGCGAGCCGATAAGCAGCGATCCCCGTCTCAGCCAGCGGCCGCGGGAGAGCATGATGCAAAAGAGCGAATGCGACGTTTTTGATCTCTTCTCGGAGATCTATACAAGTGCAGCGCAAGAAGAAATCAGCCTTCAAGAATACCTTCTGGCATGTCGTGACGACAAAAGCATGTATGCCACCGCGCAGGAGCGGATGGTTACAGCCATAGGTAATCCAACCCTCATCGATACCAGCGCGGACGAACGTCTCGGCCGCATCTTCTCAAACCGGACCGTCAAGATCTATCCATCCTTCGCCGACTTCTACGGCATGGAGGACACGATCGAGCGCATCGTCGGCTACTTCCGCTATGCAGCACAAGGGCTGGAGGAGCGCAAGCAGATCCTCTACCTGCTCGGCCCGGTCGGCGGCGGCAAGTCGTCGCTCGCCGAGCGCCTGAAAAAGCTGATGGAACTTCAGCCGATCTACACGCTGGCTGTCGGCGGCAAAGTCAGCCCAGTCTTTGAATCACCGCTTGGCCTCTTCCACCCCGACCGCATGGCCGATCTGCTCGAAGACAAATACGGCATCGGCCGACGCCGGCTCACCGGCCTGATCTCTCCCTGGGCGACGAAGCGGCTCGACGAAGTCGATGGCGACATCTCCAAGTTCAGCGTCGTCAAGCTGATGCCGTCGAGGCTGCGCCAGGTGGCGATCGCCAAGACAGAGCCCGGCGACGAGAACAACCAGGATGTTTCCTCGCTGGTCGGCAAGGTCGACATCCGCCAGCTCGAAAACTACAGCCAGGCCGATCCCGACGCCTATTCCTACAGCGGCGGGCTCAACCGCACGACGCAAGGCCTGCTCGAATTCGTCGAAATGTTCAAGGCGCCGATCAAGGTCCTGCATCCACTTTTGACCGCCACCCAGGAAGGCAACTACAACGGTACCGAAAGCTTCGGCGGCTTCCCCTATCAGGGCATCGTCGTTGCGCATTCCAACGAGTCCGAGTGGCTGCAGTTCAAGAACAACAAGAACAACGAGGCCTTCCTCGACCGCATCCTCGTGGTCAAGGTGCCGTACTGCCTGCGCGTCACCGAAGAGCGGCAGATCTACGAGAAGCTTTTGCGCGAAAGCGAGCTGACCAAGAGCCCCTGCGCACCGGAAGTGCTGGAAAGCCTCAGCCGCTTCACCGTCTCCACCCGCCTTGCCCGTCACGAGAACTCGCCGCTCTATACCAAGATGCGGGTCTATGATGGCGAGAACCTGAAGGACACCGATCCCAAGGCGAAGTCCGTTCAGGAATATCGCGACGCCGCCGGCGTCGACGAGGGCATGACCGGCATCAGCACTCGCTTTGCCTTCAAGGTCCTGTCGGAAACCTTCAACTATGACACCAAGGAGGTTGCGGCCGATCCCGTGCATCTCATGTACATTCTGGAACAGGCGATCCGCCGCGAACAGTTCCCGAAGGAAACGGAAGCAAGCTACCTGGACTTCATCAAGTCCGAACTGGCCTCGCGCTACGCCGAATTCATCGGCCACGAAATCCAGAAGGCCTATCTCGAATCCTACAGCGAATACGGCCAGAACCTGTTCGACCGTTACATCGCCTATGCCGACGCCTGGCTAGAAGATCAGGACTTCAAGGATCCGGATACCGGACAGATCCTCAACCGGGAAATCCTCGACAGCGAGTTGTCGCAGATCGAAAAGCCGGCCGGCATCGCCAATCCCAAGGACTTCCGCAACGAGGTCGTCAAGTTCACCCTGCGCGCCCGCGCCAAGAACCATGGGAAGAACCCCTCCTGGACGAGCTACGAAAAGCTTCGCGATGTGATCGAGAAGCGCATGTTCGGCCAGGTCGAAGACCTGCTTCCGGTCATCAGCTTCGGCTCGAAGAAGGACAGCGCATCCGAAAAGCAACACGCCGAGTTCGTCCAACGCATGACGGAACGCGGCTACACGGAGCGTCAGGTCCGACGGCTGGTCGACTGGTACATGCGGGTCAACAAGGCGGGCTGACGATGCCGAAACAGGGGATTGGGCCGAAGCAGGGGATTGGTATATGCCGAATTTCATCGACCGGCGGCTCAATCCGAAGGATAAGAGCCTCGGCAATCGACAACGCTTTCTGAAGCGGGCCCGCGAAGAGCTTAAGCGGGTCATCAAGGATCAGGTCAAGTCGGACAGGATCATCGACGTCGATGCCGCCCATGGCGTGCCGATGCCGACCGATGGTGCCAGCGAGCCGACGTTCCAGCCGTCCCGCGGCTCCGGCGAACGCAACTACGTTCTTCCCGGCAACAAGGAGTTTTCGGCAGGCGACCGCCTGCCGAAACCGGAAGCGGGCGGCGGTGGCGGCGGCAAGGGCAAGCCCGGAACCGGCGAAAGCGACGATGATTTCCAGTTCATCCTGTCGCGCGAGGAAGTGCTGGACCTCTTCTTCGAGGATCTGGAGCTTCCTGACATGGTCAAGCTCAGCCTCAAGGAAACCGTCACCTTCAAGCCCCGTCGCGCCGGCTTCGCCACGGCGGGAACGCCGACGAACATCAATGTCGGGCGCACGATGCGCAACAGTTTCGGCCGGCGCCTGGCGCTGCACCGGCCGAAGGAGAAGGAACTGACCGCGGTCACCGACGAGATCGCGCAACTGGAAGCGGAACCGGAGCCGACGGCGAAGAGCCGACAGAGGCTCAAGGAACTGCGGGGCGAGCTGGAAAGGATCGAGAAGAAACGGCGGCGTATCCCTTACGTCGATCCGGTCGACATCCGCTTCAACCGCTTCGAGCAGCAGCCGCTGCCGAACGCCAACGCCGTGATGTTCTGCCTGATGGACGTCTCGGCCTCGATGGGCGAGCGCGAGAAGGACCTCGCCAAGCGCTTCTTCGTGCTTCTGCACCTGTTTTTGAAGCGGCGGTACGAACGCATCGACATCGTCTTCATCCGCCATACGGACGAGGCGCGCGAAGTCGACGAGGAGACCTTTTTCTACAGCACCCAGAGCGGCGGCACGATCGTATCGACCGCGCTCGAAGAGATGATCAGGATCGTCGAGGATCGCTACCCCTCGCAGATCTGGAACATCTATGCCGCCCAGGCGTCCGACGGCGACAACATCATTGGCGACAGCGAACACTGTGCGGCCCTGCTCAGGGAAAAGCTGACGAAGCTCTGCCAGTACTATGCCTATGTCGAAATCATCGACGAGCGCGAGACGGAAATCTTCGGCTCGACGGACAACGGCACCGCGCTCTGGCGCGCCTATCGCACGGTGGACGGCGAGAAGTCGAATTTCCAGATGACCCGGATTGCCAAACCTGCCGACATCTACCCGGTCTTCCGCAGGCTTTTTGCCCGGCAGCCGGCCGTACGCACCCGGAAATGAGGGGGAGACCGGATGGCACGACGCACGACCTCAGGTCTCCTGTTCCAGGGGTCCGACTGGAATTTTGCGACGCTGTCGCGTGCCTATGACGCGATCGAGCAGGTCGCGATCGAGGAAATGGGCCTCAGCGTCTACCCGAACCAGCTGGAGATCATCACTTCCGAACAGATGCTCGACGCCTATTCCTCGGTCGGCATGCCGCTCATGTACCAGCACTGGTCCTTCGGCAAGCGCTTTGCCTATGAGGAGCATCACTACCGCAAGGGCCACCGCGGTCTTGCCTACGAGCTGGTGATCAATTCCAATCCCTGCATTACCTATCTCATGGAAGAAAACACCATGGCGATGCAGGCGCTCGTGACCGCGCATGCCGCCTTCGGGCATAACCATTTTTTCAAGAACAACTATCTCTTCCGCCAGTGGACCGATGCCGGCGCGATCCTGAGCTACATGGATTTCGCCAAGAAATACGTGACCAAATGCGAGGAGCGCCACGGCACCGCCGCCGTCGAAGCGATCCTCGATTCCGCTCACGCACTGATGGACCAGGGCGTCTTCCGCTACCGCCGCCCGCCGCGCCTCTCCTCGGAGAAGGTGCGCGAGAGGGCGCGCGAACGGCTGGAATATGAGGAGCAGACCTATAGCGACCTCTGGCGAACGCTGCCGCAGGTCGCCGAAAGCCGTGATCCGGCCGAGGCCGAGCGCGACGCCTCCGAGCGCAAGAAGGTGCTCAACCTGCCGGAAGAGAACCTGCTCTATTTTCTCGAAAAACACAGCCTGATCCTTGAGCCCTGGCAGCGGGAACTGCTCAGGATCGTGCGTGTCATCGCGCAGTATTTTTCACCGCAGCGCCAGACAAAGGTCATGAACGAGGGCTGCGCCACCTTCGTGCACTACACCATCATCAACCGCCTCTACGACCAGGGCAGGATCGGCGAAGGCCACATGCTGGAACTGTTGCAGAGCCATTCCAACGTTGTGTTCCAGCCGGATTTCGACGATCGGCGCTATCCGGGCATCAATCCTTACGCGCTCGGCTTTGCGATGATGCAGGACATCCAGCGGATTGCCACCGAGCCGACGGAGGAAGATCGCGACTGGTTTCCCGCCTTTGCCGGCAACGGCGACTGGATGGAAACGCTGCGTGACGCCTGGGCGAACCATCGCGACGAGTCTTTCATCCTGCAGTATCTGAGCCCGGCGGTGATGCGCAAATTCCGGCTGTTCCAGCTTTCCGACCGCTCGTCGGATCGTTTCGTCGAGGTTGCCTCGATCCACAACGAGCGCGGTTATTCCGCGGTTCGTTCGGCGCTCGCCAACAGCTACGACGTTGCTGCCAACCAGCCGGACATCCAGGTGATGGACGTCGATCTGCTCGGCGACCGGCAATTGCGGCTGCAGCACAACGTCAAGCACGGCATCCTGCTCGACGAAGGCAGCCGTGACGCGACGATGCGCCATATCCGCCATCTCTGGGGCTATGAGGTGAGCCTTGCCGGCGTCGACGCGCAAAGCGGGCGGACGGTATACGAGTGCTCGACGGCAAAGTCGTCCGAGTGAGCGGAAAAGCCGTGCGTCGTGACCATCAGTAGAATTGGTGGTAGGCATTAGAATTATTAGGCCTACAAGACGCAACTCCGTGCAGCGCATGGGTGGCACACCTTGCGGCGCCACGGCCCTGTGACGGAGGATCAGCCTGCGATAACGTCCGGCGTGGCCGGCAAGGTCGCCGCCTCCTGCTCGGCGGCCGCGGCGAGCCAATCGTGGAAGGCGGTCATCGCCGGCGTGACGGGGCGCGATTTCAGCCGCGTCAGCCAGTAGCTTCCCATCGAGGTATGAACGTCGAAGGGCTGGCGCATCGTGCCGTTCGACAGCAGCCGCGAGAACATCAGCGGCGGCGCCAGTGCCACGCCGATCCCCTGGGCGGCGGCCTCCATCATCGCCAGCGAGCTATCGAAGACGATGCCCTTGAGCAGCGGCGCTGGATAGGCGATGCCGGCTGCATCGAACCAGGTCACCCACTCGTCGGCCCGGTAGGACCGGAGCAGCGTCTCGTCGAGCAGATCGGCCGGCGTCTTCAGTCGCTCGGCGATCTCGGGGATGCAAAGCACGGACAAAGGCGCCTCGAAGAGCCGCGTCGCCTCGATATTGTGCCAGGAGCCGCCGCCGAAGCGGATGGCGAAATCGAGGCCCTCGGCCGCCATGTCGACGCGGTTGTTGTTGGTGGAAAGACGAACGTCGACAAAGGGATACTTCGCCTGGAAGTCGGCGAGCCGCGGCAGCAGCCAGCCGACTGCAAACGTGCCGACGGCGCCGATCATCAGCACTTCCCGGATATGCCCAGCCTCGAAGCGGTCGAGCATGTCCGCCATCCGGTCGAAGCTATCGCGCAGGACCGGCAGCAGCGCCTCGCCCTCGGCCGTGATCATCAGCCCGCGCGGCAGCCGCTTGAACAGGGTCACGTTCAGGCGGCTTTCGAGAAGCTTGACCTGATGGCTGACCGCAGCTTGCGTAACGCATAGCTCAATCGCCGCGCGGGTAAAGCTCAGATGCCGCGCCGAGGCTTCGAAAGCGCGCAGCGCATTGAGCGGAAGATATGGCCTGACCATGAATGCCCTAACTCACCTAATGGGTCTTGCAAATAAACGTGGTTTGTTGCGCAAGCACAATCCCTTTACGGTGAACTTTATCGGCGGTGCGTGCCGTTGTCCGGCAGCCGCCAACTCAGGAAAGGCGCGGTCAATCGCACCGCTTTCGGAGACCCGATCCATGCGCCGTTTCATCTGGCCCTAGCGGCCGCAGGCACCGTCGCCGAGCCCACGTCCGCGGACGTAGGCGTACCTCACCACTCCGCTCCGCATGCGCCGCCCGCCGCACGAACACCCGTGCCGTCGATGCTGCCTGCCGCCTTTAAGGTCCGCTCTGCCCATTATGAAGTTCGTCGCAAATCTGCTCGGCATATGCCTCAACCTTACTGTCGTCGTCGCGCTCGCCTCCGCCGCGCTCGTCGCAGCCCTGACGCGGCACCTGCCCGATCACCGCACGCTCGCCAACTGGGAGCCGGCGGTGACCAGCCGCCTCTATGCCGCCGACGGCACGATGGTCGCCGAACTCGCGCGGGAGCGCCGGCTGTTCCTGCCCATCGCCACCATCCCCGCCCGTGTACGCCAGGCATTCCTCTCCGCCGAGGACAAGAACTTCTACACACATCCCGGCATCGACATTGCGAGCATCGGCACGGCGCTGCTCGCCAATCTCGCCAACTACGGCTCCGGTCGGCGCATGATCGGCGGCTCGACGATCACGCAGCAGATCGCCAAGAATTTCCTGCTGACGTCGGACCGGACGGTGGAGCGCAAGCTGCGTGAGGCGATCCTTTCGCTGCGGATCGACCAGACCTATTCCAAGGACCGCATCCTCGAACTCTATCTCAACGACATCTATCTCGGGCGCGGTGCCTATGGCGTGGCGCAGGCAGCACTCACCTATTTCGACAAGCCGGTCAGCGAACTCTCGGTCGCGGAGGCCGCCTTCCTCGCAGCCCTGCCGAAGGCGCCCAACAATTACGACCCGGACCGCCAGGAGGAACGGGCCACCGGCCGCCGCAACTGGGTGATCGACCAGATGCGGCAGAACGGCGTCATCGACGCTGCTGCCGCCGCCAAGGCATCCGCCACCCCGCTCGGCGTCAGGCAACGCCAGCAATCGCCCGCGGTCGCGAGTTCCGACTATTTCACGGAGGACGTCCGCCGCCAACTCAACGCCCGGTATGGCGAGGCCGCCCTTTATACGGCCGGGTTCTCGGTACGAACGACACTCGATCCGCGATTGCAGGCGGCTGCCATGGCGGCACTGCGCAAGGGCCTCGTCGCCTATGACCAGGCGAAGGGTTACCGTGGCCCCGTCACCCGGCTGCCCTCGACCGGAAACTGGGCACCGGCACTCGCCAAGCTGCAGCCGCTTGCCGACGTGCCGGAATGGCGTCTCGGCGTGGTGCTCGCGACCGACAAGGATGGAGCAGAGATCGGGCTAAGACCTCCCGCTGCGCTACGAAGCAGGGCACTTGGCACCGACGAGACGATCCGCCTTGACCGGCCCGGCATGGCCTGGGCCTGCCGCTCGGCCAAGGCGAAGCGGGGCTGCGCCGCAGGACCGGACGGGGTCCTTGCGCCCGGCGACGTCGTCTATGTGGAAAAGGTGGGCGACGGCTATGCGCTTCGGCAGCCGCCGCTCGTGCAAGGCGCGCTCGTCTCGATGGACCCGAACACCGGCCGGGTGCTGGCAGTTGCCGGTGGTTTTTCCTATGCCCAGTCGGAGTTCAACCGCGCAACCCAGGCCTATCGCCAGCCGGGCTCGTCGTTCAAGCCCTTCGTCTATGCCGCCGCCCTCGACAACGGCTATGCGCCGACGACGCTGGTGATGGATGCGCCGATCGCCCTTGCCGATGGCGCCGGGCGGATGTGGAAGCCAAAGAACTACGACGGGCGCTTCAGCGGGCCATCGACGCTACGCGTCGGGCTCGAAAACAGCCGCAACCTGATGACCGTGCGCCTTGCCCGCCATCTCGGCATGGATCTGGTCGCCGACTATGGCAAGCGCTTCGGCATCTATGACGAGCTGAAGCCTTACCTGCCGATGTCGCTCGGGGCCGGCGAGACGACGCTGCTCAGGCTGGTCTCGGCCTATGCCGTCATCGCCAATGGCGGCAAGGCCGTCACGCCGTCGATGGTCGATCGCGTCCAGGATCGATACGGCCGCACGATCTTTCGCCACGACCAGCGCAAATGCGACGATTGCACCGCCTCCGACTGGACCGGCCAGGAAGAGCCCGCGCCCGTGGACGACCGCGACTACGTACTCGATCCGATGACCGCCTATCAGGTGACCTCGATGCTGCGCGGCGTTGTCGAGCGCGGCACCGCCCGAAACGTCGGCGCGCTCGGCGTCCCGATCGCCGGCAAGACCGGCACCACCAATGACGAGAAGGACGTCTGGTTCGTCGGCTACACGCCTAATCTAGTCACGGGTGTCTTCCTCGGCTACGACACGCCGAAGCCGATGGGCTATGGCGAAACCGGCGGCGGCCTTGCCGCACCCATCTTCATCGACTTCATGAAGGTGGCCCTTGCTGGGCGGCCGGCGGCCGATTTCCACGCGCCAACCGGCATGACGGTCGAGGCGATCGACCGCAAGAGCGGCCAGCCGGTGCCGGCGGGCACGCCGGGCGCCATTCTCGAATCCTTCAAGCCGGGGACCACGCCCTGCGCCGGCGGCTGCCCGGTCATCGACGGCTTCGAAACGGCGAGCACATCGGCAACCGTCGATGCGGACCTTACGCCCGAACAGCGCGAAAAACTTCTCACCAACAGCAGCGGACTTTATTGAGATGGCACGCAAGGTTCAGCCCCGGCCGGATCCCCGCGGCCGCCTTCTCCTTGTCATCGGCGCCTTCGCGCTCGTCTTCGGCCTCATGCTCGCGCGGCTTGTCCAGCTGGGTGTCGCCGACTACGAGCGCACCGGCTACATACCGCCGCCGCCATCGCTCGGCCGCCCCTCGATCCTTGACCGCAACGGTAATCTGCTGGCGATCGACGTGCCGAGTTCCGGGCTCTACGCCGAGCCTCGGCTGATCGTCGATGTCGACGAGGCGGTCGAGAAGCTGACCGAGATCTTTCCTGATCTCGACGGACGCGACCTCTATCGACGCCTGAAGAGCGGTTCGGCCTTTGCCTGGATCAAGCGCCAGGTCACGCCCGCCGAAGAGCAGGCCGTCTGGAACGCCGGCCTCCCGGCGATCGGTTTCCAACGCGAGAAGCAGCGCTTCTATCCCAACGGCACGCTCGCCGCCCATGTGCTCGGCACCGTCGATATCGACAATATCGGCATCGCCGGGATCGAGCGCTGGATCGAGGGCCAGGGGCTGGATGTGCTGCGCCAAAGCGGCATGGATCTCTCCCATCGCAATCTCGAGCCGGTCAGCACGACGCTCGACATCCGCATCCAGCACGCGCTCGAGGTCGAGCTGCGCAAGGCGATCGCCAAGTTCAGCGCCAAGGCCGGCGCCGGCCTGGTGCTCGACGTCACCAATGGCGAGATCCTGGCGCTCGTTTCCTACCCGGATTTCGACCCGAACCTGCCTGTCGATGCGCTGAAGCCCGACCGCATCAACCGCATCGCCGCCGCCACCTTCGAAATGGGCTCGACCTTCAAGGCACTGACGACGGCCATGGCGCTCGATTCCGGCCAGTTCACGCTCCGCTCCGTCATCGACGCCAGCAAGCCGCTTGCCTTCGGCCGCTTCCGCATCAACGACTACCGCGGCCAGCATCGACCGCTGACGGTGCCGGAAGCCTTCATCTATTCCTCGAACATCTCGATGGCGAAGATGGCAATCGCGGTCGGCCCAGAAAACCTGCGGGCGTTCCTGACGCGCTTCGGGCAGATGTCGCGGCTGACGACGGAACTGCCGGAAAGCGCCCATCCGCAATTGCCCCGGCGCTGGGGCGAGATCGACACGGCCACCGCGTCCTACGGTCACGGCATCGCCGTGACGCCGCTGCAGGCGAGCATCGCGGTCGCGGCGCTGGTCAACGGCGGGCGTCTCATAAGGCCGACGCTGATCAAGGGCGCGGCGCTCGACGAGCGCATCATCGCGCGCGATCTGATCAAGCCGGAGACCGGCGAGGCGCTGCGCTATCTGCTGCGGCTCAACGCCAAGACCGGCTCGGCCAAGAAGGCGGAGGTCAAAGGCTACTTCATCGGCGGCAAGACCGGCACGGCGGAAAAGGTGGCTGGCGGGCGCTACTCGAAGGAATTGAACATCACCTCCTTCATGGGCGTCGTTCCCGTCGACAATCCGCGCTACCTGCTTCTCACCTTGCTCGACGAGCCCAAGGGTCTGAAAGAGACCTACGGCTTCCGCACCTCCGGCTGGAACGCAGCACCACTGGGCGGCGCGGTGTTCGAACGAATCTTGCCGATGCTCGCCCTGATGCCCGATTTCAGAATCGCCGATGTCAGCTTCCCCGAGATCAGCAGCCAGGGCGCCTTCGGCTCGCAGCTTTTTCCGTCGCCGACGAGCACCGGCGAGCGCAACAGTGGCGCGGTCGACGGAGCGCTTTGATCCCTGCCGCCGCGGCAGGCAATGACGCGCGAGCCGGCTACCGACCCGTCGGCTATGCCTCGAGGAAAGCGCGGGAGAAACCCGGTTCGGTCACTTCGATCGTTCCATCCGGAAGCTTCAGAAAGCGTTCGATGGCGGTGCCGTAGGTTCGCATCCAGCCGTCGAGCATCGCAGCCGCGCCGTCGAGGTCGCCGGCCTCCTGCCGCTGCAAAGCCTTGTGCATCACCTTGGCGACGCTCAGCCGCAGTTGGAGCAGCATCAGGGCGGACGCTTCCGGATCGGGTGCATCGAGCGTTCCGTCCGCATGCCCACGCCGCAGCATCTCGGCGACCAGCGGCAGGCTGACGGTCATCAGCGCCTCGTCGATACGGTGGTAAAGCGCGACGTTTTCGGGCTTGAAGAGGGCATTGAAGCTGTTCTTCAGCTGCGGCGCCATGTCGAGCTTCAGCCGCCGCGAGCCGGCGAAAAGCGCGTTCAGCTGTCCGACCGCGTCGAGCGACGGATCCTCGAAAAGCGGCTGCAATTCCTTCAGGTTCCGCGCAGCCAGGCGGGTCGCGACCGCCTCCAGCAGCGCCTCCTTCGAGACGAAATAGTGGTAAAAGGCGCCCTTGGAGACATTGGCTTCACGGATGACGTCGTTGACCGTCGTGTTCTCGTAGCCGTGGAGGAAGAACAAACGCTCGGCGCAATCGATCAACTCGTTCGATCGGACTTCCGGCGATTTCTTCGTTCTGACCATGAGCGCTCCCAGAAGGGCGGCTTAGCACGGGTTTGCGGCGCGGTCCACGATGCTGCCGAAGGTCGAGGGAGTCGACGGCCTTGAAACAAACCGACCGTCGGTCTATTTATACTGAACGGATAGGAAGCGTTCAAGGAGCATCTCGTGCGGCTCACTCGTTATGCAATCGGAGCGGCCGTTGTCGTTGCCGTCGGTGCGGCGGGCGCCTGGTATTTTCTTCGCCCGGTTCCCGTCTCCGTCATTTCGCCGAAACGCGGCGATGCGGCGGAGATCATCTATGCCGATGGCGTGGTGGAGCCGCGCACCTGGGCAAAAGTCACGCCGACAGTCGCCGAGCGCATCGTCGAGCAGTGCAATTGCGAAGGGCAGCGCGTCGCCAAGGGCGACGTGCTCGCCCGTCTCGACGACACCGAGGCGCGAGCGGCGCTCGGCGAACTGCAGGCGCGGCTGACACTGGCGCAGGAGGAATATCGCCGCAAGCTGGCACTTGCCGAGCGCAGCACGATCAGCGAACAGGAGGTCGACCGGGCGCGCAGCGAACTCGGCCAGCTGGAAGCACTCGTTGCCGGCCGCCAGGCGCGGCTCGCGACCTATGTGCTGCGCGCACCGAGCGCCGGACAGGTGCTCAGGCAGGACGGCGAGATCGGCGAGGTTGCGGACCTCGGCACGGTACTCTTCTGGGTCGGGGAGCCGAAACCGCTGATCGTGACCGCCGACGTCAACGAAGAGGATATCCCACGCGTCGAAGTCGGCCAGGAGGCGCTGCTCCGATCGGACGCCTTCCCCGATCGCAAGCTGGAAGCGACGGTCGACAGCATCACGCCCAAGGGTGATCCGGTAACGAAGACCTATCGCGTGCGCTTTCGACTGCCCGACGACACGCCGCTTCGGATCGGCATGTCGACCGACGTCAACATCATCGTGCGGGTCGCAAAGGGCGCCTTGATCATCCCGACCGTGGCGCTGGAGGGAACGAGGGCCGCCGTGATCGACGGCAATCACGCCCGGATCCGTGAGCTGAAAACAGGCATCCGCGGCGCCGACGGCGTCGAGATCCTCTCTGGCCTCAAAGACGACGTGCGCGTCGTCTCGCCCTTCCCGACCGGCCTTGCCGACGGCACGCGGGTGAAGGCCACCCCTGCCCCAGAGAAATGAGCCCGCCATGCGCCTCATCCTCGACATCGCACTGACGCACATATCCGGCCGGGGCCGGCAGACGATCGTTGCGATGCTGGGTGTGGCGGTCGGTGTCGGCTTCTCCATTGCCATGGCAGCGTTGATGCAGGGCGGCCAAGACGATTTCGTCCGCCAACTCGTCGACACCATGCCGCATGTGGAGGTGACCGACGAGCAGCGCACGGCACGCCGCCAGCCGGCAGAAGACCTTTTCGATGCCGCCGCCATTTCCGGCTTGAGACCACGCGACGACCGCCGCGGCATCATCAACCCGACGGCAGCCCTATCCTGGCTCGACGGCTGGGTTCCCGGCCGCTTTGCCGCCACCCTCAAGACGCAGGGCGTGCTTCGCTATTCCGGCCAGGAGGTGGGCGCTGCCGTCATCGGCATCGATCCGCAGGCGGAGCCGCGGGTCTCGCCGATCATCGGCGATTTCAAGGCGGGCAGCTTCGCAGCCCTTGCCGCGGGCGGCAACAATGTGGTGATCGGCGATACCATGGCCGCCCGGCTCGGCGCCAGGCTCGGCGACACGATCACCGCCGTCTCTTCGGAAGGGCTCAGCCGCCGCTTCAAGATCGTCGGTCTCTTCCACACCGGCACGACCGCCCGCGACGAGGGCGAGGCCTATGTGCTGCAGAAAAACGCGCAGATCCTCTCGGCCCGGCCGAACGCGATCAACGTGATCAACATCAAGCTCGACGATCCGAACGCCGCCCCGGCCGTCGCCCGGCGCATCGAGGCGGAGCTCGGCTACAAGGCGGTCGCCTGGCAGGAAGCCAACGAGTCCATCCTCGAGGCGCTCGTCGTGCGCAACGTCATCATGTACACGGTGGTCGCCGCGATCATGCTGGTCGCCGGCTTCGGCATCTTCAACATCATCTCGACGATCACGCACGAAAAGGCTCGCGACATCGCCATCATGAAGTCGCTCGGCTTCACCGAGACCGACATGCGCATCCTCTTCGTACTGGAAGGCGTGGCCATCGCTACAGCCGGCACGCTTCTCGGCTGGGCGTTCGGTTTCGCAATGATCTACGCGCTCTCGCTCGTCCGTTTCGAACTCGCGGCCACTGGCCAGGAAATGACCCGGCTGCCGATCGCCTGGAGCATGCTGCACTATCTGATCGCCGCCACCTTCGCAGTTGGATCGGCAGCGGTCGCCGGCTATCTGCCGGCCCGGCGCGCCGCCCGCGCCAATCCCGTCGACATCATCCGGGGCGCGACATGAGCACGCTAATCGAAACAAGGGATCTGACGCGGATCCTGAGGGAGACCGTACCGGTCACGCTGGTGAAGGACATCACCTTGAGCATCGGCGAGCGGGAATTCGTCGCCGTCACCGGCCCCTCCGGTTCCGGCAAATCGTCGCTTCTCTATCTGCTCGGCCTGCTCGACCGGCCGACGGGCGGCACACTCTCGATCCGCGGTCGCGATACGGCGCAGATGGACGAGGACGAACGGGCCGCCACGCGGCTCGCCAATATCGGCTTCGTCTTCCAGTTTCACTTCCTGCTGCCGGAATTTACTGCCCGCGAGAACGTCGAGATCCCGATGCGCAAGCTCGGT
This sequence comes from Ensifer sp. ENS09, assembly GCF_014852425.1. Classification (NCBI taxonomy): domain Bacteria; kingdom Pseudomonadati; phylum Pseudomonadota; class Alphaproteobacteria; order Hyphomicrobiales; family Rhizobiaceae; genus Ensifer; species Ensifer sp. ENS09. Next base: position 57,532 of record NZ_JACVBP010000005.1, on the reverse strand, counting down.
CGCCTTGGCCGGAGCGAGATGCGTGAGAAGGCAGGCGAGTTGCTTGCCGCGCTCGGGCTCGCCGATCACCTGGACAAGCGGCCCGACCAGCTTTCGGGCGGCCAGCGCCAACGCGTCGCGGTCGCCCGTGCGCTCGCCAACGATCCGCCGCTGATCCTCGCCGACGAACCGACCGGCAGCCTCGACAGCAAGAGCTCCGAGCAGGTCTTCAGGATCCTGGAAACGCTGGTGCGCGAAGAGGGCAAGACCGTGGTCGCGGTCACCCATGACCTGGACATGGCCGCGCGCATGGACCGGCGCCTTCAGCTCATCGATGGGCGCCTGACCACGGATGCCGACGATGCCGCACCCAAAGACGAAGGTGCGGCAGCGGAGGTCTGACGACGAGGCCTCAGCCGAAGACGAGATCGCTCTCCGAGAGCACCGAGAGCGAGACATCCTCGATCAGAATGCCTTCGGTCTCAGAGCCGTTGAAGGAGACGAACACGCCATCGGCCGTATCGCGCGCCGCGGCCAGGAAATCGGCATAGCTGTGAATACCCGTCGTGTCCTGTGCCTCGTCGGAAAAGGCGATGCGGTCACCCTGCCGACCATCGAAATCGAGAATGCGATCGAGGCCTGCCTCGCCGGAGGTTTCCGACGACCAGGAAAAGGTGTCGGCGCCGCGACCGCCCATCAGCACATCGCTGCCGTTACCGCCGCTCAACAGATCGTTCTCGGAGCCGCCATCGAGGAAATCCGCCCCGTCGCCACCGAAAAGTTGGTCGTTTTCCGACGCCCCGCTCAGCCTGTCGTCGCCGCCGCGCCCGTCGAGGATGTCGTTGCCGCTCGAAGAATAGAAGGTGTCGTTGTCGTCACCGCCGCGCAGCACATCGTCGTAGCTCCCGCTCGAAACGTTGAAATATTCGATACCGGTGAAGGTCAGGCCGGTATGGGTGACACCCCGTGCCGCGTCGAAGTCCATCGCCTCCGGCAGGCCGCCATAGTTGAGGTTCAGCAGATCCCGGCCCTCGCCGCCATCGACCTCGCCGAGGTAGCGGGCATTGATCGTATCGTTGCCCGCGCCGCCACGCAGGATCGACGCGACGCCGAGGCTGCCGCTGCCGGGAAAGGTGTCCTGCAGCCAGTCGTCTCCGGCCCCGCCATCGAGCACGTCGCTGCCGCCGGTATTGGCAAGCGTGTCCCTTCCGTCGCCGCCATATGCCACGTCGTCGCCGGCGCCGGTGACGATCGAGTCGTTTCCGGCACCCCCGTGAATGTAATCGTTGCCGTCTTCGCCATAAAGCGCATCCGCCCCGGCGCCGCCTTCGAGATGATCGTTTCCAGCGCCGGCCTCGACCACGAGATAGGTCAGATCGCCGGCGATGACCCGATCGTTGCCGCTGCCGAACATGAGGCTCGCCTCCTCGATGCCGTTAACGACCGTGCCGGTCGAGGCGCGTCCGGCGGAGAAGTCGATCGTCAGGTCGCCCGTGCGCTGTGTTTCCTTGATCCATAGCCAGTCCTGGCCCGCTCCGCCGTCGATCTCTGCCGAATAGAGCGTCGAGGTGATCTGGTCGCGGCCGTCGCCGCCAAACAGACGATTGGCGCCAAGCCCATCGATGATCGTATCGTCGCCGGCACCCGCATCGACGAAGTCGTTGCCGCCGCCGGTCTGGATGACATCGGAAAGCGTGCTCCCGAGAATCCGGTCGTTGCCGCTTCCCGTCGTCACTTCGATCTTTTCGATGCCGTCATAGGTGACGAAGATGTGCCGCTCGCCCACTGTCTGGTAACCGATGATGCCGTGGCCGTTTTCCAGGTTGAAGACGACGGGGGCTTTGGCGGCGACGAGATCGATGGCCAGCGTATCGGTACCGCTGCCGCCGGAAACGGTGCTGCCGGTACCGATGAGAACGAAGCGGTCGTTGCCCGCGCCGCCATCGAGACGGTCGTGACCGCCGCTGTTGGTGATGAGATCGTTTCCGCCACCGGCGTAGACGACATCGTTGCCGGCGCCGGTCGAGATGTTGTCGCCCGAGGCAGTACCGGTGATCCTGTCATCGCCGCTGCCGGCAAGCACCCGCAACCACTCGATATCGTGGAAGAAGACGTCGCGCCCGGCGACCGCGGGATCGCCGACATAACCGTGGCCGGCCGCGCCGTTGAACACCATCTTCTCGGAGGTCTGCGAGAAATCGACCACGAGACCGTCATAGCCAGCCCCTCCGGTGACCGCGCCACCCGTCCCGTTGAGCACGATCTGGTCGTCGTCGGCGCCGCCGTCGAGCCGATCGTAGCCACTCGAGCTGATCAGGGTATCACGCCCGCCGCCGCCGCTGACGAAATCATCACCAGCGCCGCCATCGATCGTGTCGGCGCCGAACAGCCCCCAGATTCGGTCGCTTTCCCCGGTCCCCTTCAAAACGTCGTTCCCATAGGAACCTACGATCCTCGCCATGCGACCACTCCCCTTCAAACCATTTTCAAAAATACTTTGCTGATGAATGTTAATTCGTCGCTTTGGACTGTATGTATATAAATACGTAAAGCAATACCGAAATAAATACTTGAAATACCGGCAATATAATTCGAGATTTATATTAGATATTTCGCGCGTATATTTTCATCGCCGTCGCGTTGCCGGACAACCGCCGTGGCCTTGCCGCGACTGCCGGGCGCGAGCTTTCGGAAAAGGCAGAGTCCAAGCCACAGACAGTGAGAGCCACTCGTTTGCGGACACGACGAATTTTGCCAGCGCTTAAGAGCAGTAATGGCCCAGCGCGCCCACTGGGAGGTGGCGGCCTGACGCGCTTGCGGCCTGCGCTATCCCCGCATCGATGCGCTTGCCCAGCGCCTCGTCGCTTGCGCGGTACCGTCGAAGCTCGCCTCGAAGGCCGCGGATGCGAGCACGGCGCGAATGTGGAGCGTTTCGCCGCCGGCAATGGCAAAGCCGTGCCGACGTCGTTTCGGCACGATCAGCGATTGATGGGCGGTGAGAATGAAGCGTTCCGCGTCGATCCACATTTCCGCCTGCCCCGCGACCACCGTCAGCACCTCTTCGACAGGATGGCTATGGGTGGGCGCGCCGGCGCCGGGCGCGATCCATTGTTCGAACAGGCACAGTCCGGAAGCGCTATTGAGCGCGGAGATGAGCATGCGGGTCTCGACGCCCGGGCGCCACGTCTCGATCGGCCAGTTCTCGTGCGCGATAGCTCCGACGACGTGCTTCCCCGTCAATGAAATCCAAGCTTCAGTGTATCAACTGGAGCCAATCAACACGACCGATCAGTCATTCTCAGTCGCCCGTACGGCGCTCAAAGCGCTTGATGCCTCGCCTTGCCAACAGCTGGGCAGAAGGAAGGGGCGGCGCGGAGCGCCGCCCCTTCTTCCGAGACTAGGGTGTAAAAACCGCCTACGGTCAGTTGATGACCTGGACCACCGTTCTCGACTGCGGCTCGACGATCACGCGGTGCTCGTTTACGACCGCATAGGCGTAGCGCGGATTATCGGGTACGGGCGTCAGGACGACGGCTTGCGGGATGGGTTTGCCGATCACCACCTGCTCCTGCACGACGACCGAAGGCGGGGCGGGTTGCTGTTCGACATAGGTGATGACTTCCGGCGGCGGCGGCGTCAGCGCTCCACCGAGCGCGCCACCGACCACGGCACCCACACCGGCACCGATCGGCCCACCGACAACGGCACCCGCCGTCGCGCCGCCAACGATACCTGCGGCCGTGCCAGCCTTCTGGTTGGCATCCTCAGCAAATGCGGATCCTGCCACCAAAGAAACAACAGCCGCGGCGATTACAAGCTTCTTCATGATCTCATCCTTTCGTTCGATCACGACATCAACGAAAGGAATAATAAATTGTTCCGATTTCACGCCGTTTTCGGCGAATCACGCTTGATAACTTTCGTTAACAATCAAACCACGATCGACTTAAACGACAGACGACCGCACAAAATATCGATAAACTCCGATTTTATACTATATATAATGAAGGATTCATTTCCAACCGGATAAGAATGCACTTCGGGCGCTCAAGGCAACACATTTGCCCCGCCAGGCTTTCTGCCCACGCCGACTCATCAGTCCCGAGGCAACCGGCCAAGGAGCAGTTTGTTCCCTTCCCTGTTGCCACAGCGTACGCATTTCAGCGCCGGGCCTATGGAATTGAGAGAGACGCCCCATCCGCGCCTGTTTGCAACAAGCCGGCGATCGATCCGCCCCTGGTGCCGGCAGTTCCCGCATTTCGCCACGAGCACATACCATTCCGGCAAGAGTTCCAGGGTCGCCCCGTAATCGGCGGCGTCTTCGCGCGGCATCAGGTCGATGCTTCGACGATGCCTCATGTTCATTCCTCTCGAAGCCTCGGCTCGCTTCGCACGTCATCCAGCCACGGGGCCTGAAGCGGTCGGCGCGTTCGTCAGCGGGCGGAACCGTCGAGCCGAAGCGAAAGCTGGACACCGCCACGCTTCAGCCGCGGCAATGGCGGCGCCATGTCGATGCGGCCGAAGGTGCGCTTGCGCCATTCGGCCTCGCGTTCCCGCTTCTTTCGGGCGGCCGCAACGGCGGCCATGGCGCGTTCGATCACTTCTTCCGTGTGGGTCATGGTCTCCATCCGATTCATGGGAACCTCCGTTTTGTTCTTGTTATGTTCTTATTTTAGCGTTCCAATGTCAACTCCCCTTAGGGGGCCGGACGAATCGCTCTTGCCTCATCGACGCTTTCTGCGTCTCCCGGCGCCGGGCGCCGGGTCTGATCGGCCGAATCCAGGGCAACAATGGGCAAAAGAGCAGCTTTTTCCGCCGCCCGATTTTCCTTGTTTTCCAACGTTCGGCGACCGGTCCTCAAGGCCGCCTCATTAACCTTCGCATTGCCGAATTAACCATTTGTTAACCATTTGATCGATACACCGAAGCAACGGAAAATTTACCAAGATGAACGATGTGTTAACCGAATCCCGGCCGATCCGCCTCAAGGGGCGATCCTTCCTTGCGCTAGCGCTGACCCCCGAGCTTCCGCTCGAGGATTGGCTCACCCGCCTCGACCATCTCGCCTCCCGATCCGCCGGTTTCTTCCTGCGGCGCCCGGTGGTGCTCGACGTCGATGGCCTTGATATCGACCGGTCGCAACTGCGCGAACTCGTCGACCAGCTCGGCAAGCGCAATGTGCGCATCATGGGCATCGAAGGTGCGCGCCAGTCTCTGCTCGGCGCCGACCTTCCGCCCGCGATGACCGACGGTCGCCCGGCGGCGGACTACGAAGCCAAGATGGCGGAACAGGCCGAAAAGACCGAGGCGCCGGAAGCCGAAGCCGAAGCAGGCGCGGAAACGGTGATCACGGCAGAACCGGTTGCCGCCAAGGCGACACCGTCGATCGTGGTCACCCAGCCGGTACGCTCCGGCCAGTCGCTGTTCTTCCCCGAAGGCGACGTGACGATCATCGGCTCGGTCGCCTCGGGCGCCGAAGTCGTCGCCGGCGGCTCGATCCACATTTACGGCGCGCTGCGCGGCCGGGCGATGGCCGGCACCACGGGCAATGCCTCGGCGCGGATCTTCTGCCGCAAGCTCGAAGCGGAACTGATTGCGATCGACGGCTTCTACAAGACGGCCGACGACATGGAGCAGAACCTGCGCGGCAAGGCCGTGCAGATCTGGCTCGACGGCGAAGAGCTGAAGGCGGGAACGCTCGGTTAGGCCGAGGCAAGGAAGGGTGTGGATGCTGACCATCCGCATCTGGTGATTCAGGTCGATCCGGCCGGGGTCACGAGGACGTAGGCGAAGGCGAATTCACAGATACTTGGAGAGACGAATGGGCAAGGTAGTCGTAGTTACATCGGGCAAGGGCGGCGTCGGCAAGACGACGTCCAGCGCCGCACTGGGCGCCGCACTCGCTCAGAACGGCGAGAAAGTCGTCGTCGTGGACTTTGACGTCGGTCTGCGCAATCTCGACCTCGTCATGGGCGCGGAACGCCGCGTCGTCTATGACCTGGTCAACGTGATCCAGGGCGAGGCCAAGCTGTCGCAGGCGCTGATCCGCGACAAGCGCCTGGAAACCCTCTATCTGCTGCCGGCCTCCCAGACCCGCGACAAGGACAATCTGACGCCGGAAGGTGTCGAGAAGGTCATCGCCGCCCTTCAGAGCGCCTTCGACTGGGTTATCTGCGACAGCCCCGCCGGCATCGAGCGCGGCGCGACGTTGGCCATGCGCCATGCCGACATCGCGATCGTCGTGACCAACCCGGAAGTCTCGTCGGTGCGCGATTCCGACCGCATCATCGGCCTGCTCGATTCCAAGACTCTCAAGGCCGAAAACGGCGAGCGCATGGAAAAGCACCTGCTGCTCACCCGCTACGACCCGATCCGCGCCGAGCGTGGCGACATGCTGAAGGTCGACGACGTCTTGGAAATCCTGTCGATCCCGCTGATGGGCATCATCCCGGAAAGCGCCGACGTGCTGCGCGCCTCCAACGTCGGTTCACCGGTGACACTCGCCGACAACCGTTGCGCGCCGGCACTCGCCTACTTCGACGCGGCGCGCCGGCTCAAAGGCGAAGCCCTGCCGATCACCATCCCCGGCGAGAAGCGCAGCTTCCTCGGCAAGATTTTCGGAAGGAAAGCGGCATGAACCTTTTCCGTTTCTTCTCCCGCACCCAGTCAGCGCCGGCCGCCCGCGAACGGCTGCAGGTGCTGCTTGCCCATGAGCGCGCATCCGCCGGCGATAGCGACCTCGTCACCAAACTGCGCGACGAGATCCTCCAGGCGATCTCCAAGCACATGCAGATCGACGACGACAAGGTCCGCGTGACGATGGAGCGCGGCCCGCAGGTCTCGACGCTCGCCGTCGACATCGAGATCCCATTCGACGCAAAGAAGGCGGCCTAAGGGCCGCCGACGGATTTCGGAAGCAACGTTCCTCTCGGACGACTTCCGGTTTTCAAATACGGCAGTATCCAGCGGGTACTGCCGTATTTTTTGTTCGAGATCAGTACTCCGGTGCCACGCCGAAGACGAACTCCACCTTGTCGCCGGTCATGTTGAAATACTGGTGATCGAAACCCGCCGGAATATAGAAGCCGTCGCGCGGGTTGAGCTCGAACCAGACCTGGCCTTCGGCATCCGGCACATGGATGTTCAGGGTGCCCGACACCACGTAGAGGCATTCGTCACCCTTGTGGCGCTCCATGCCGGTGCGTTTGCCCGAAAGCAGCGTCGTCTTGCCGACGGTCAGCTGGTCGGTCGCGCAATAGAGGCCGGTGTAGGCGCCCTGTGTCGCCGGATCGAGGCTCAGCAGCAGATCGGCCTCGCGCATCGGATGGATTGTCCTGGCCTTGCGCTGCGCTTCGGCCTCCATCGGCCAGCGACCGATGAATTCGCTCTGGCCATAACGCGATTGCTCGATCTCGATATAGGGCTTGGTACGCGCATAGGGGCCTGACGTACCCTTGGCCGGCGGCGGCGCGAAGAATTCCAGCACACGAACCTGCTCGTTGCCGAGGTTGAAGCCGTGATGCCAGGTGTCCTTGCGGAAGAACAGCGCCTCGCCTTCCTTGGCGATGCAGAATTCACCCGTCTCGGGATTGGCGAGACCGAGCGTGCCGGAGAGCACGTAAAGAACCTCATCCGCCCCGAAGATCGTGCGGAAGGCTTCCGTATGCTTGAAGCAGCCACCCGGTTGCATGCCGAAGACGATCTGGTGGATGCTTTCGGTCGAGGCGTAGATCCAGTCGTCGACGAGGCCGGCATTTTCCTCACCCCAGAGATGACGCGTGACGCCGGCATAGGGGATGTGGCTGGGACGATCGAAAACGGGACGGGGAGACGGCTTGTATCCCATCGGAAAAACTCCTTGGTTCTGGGCGCTGAAAGCGAGCGCCGATGCGTGGGGTCTCTGTGCGCGAAGCGCGCTATTTCGGCGGTGCTTGGGCGTGCGTACGCTCCAAAAGCCGGGCGGTGACGGCACGCTTCATCTCGGGGTCGAGATGCATGACATTGAAGACCTCAGCCAGCCACATGCCCTCGACCGCCAGTCGCGTGATCGTCGCCTCGACCGGATCAAGGCCGTCGTTTTCGACGGATGCCTGGCAGCGGATGTTCTGCTGGCGCACGATCTCAAGAAGGTCGGGAAAGTTCGAGAGCGCCGCGGTGATGCTGGCACCCAGGCGGTCGTACTGATCGCCGGTGCTGGTGGACTCGCCGAGCGTCGCGCGGACATAGGCGCGGGTGTAGCGGCCATGCGGGTCCTCGTCCTCGGTTTCGAGGCCGGAGAGACCGGTCTCGAAACGGTAGACGAAACGCTCGACCATCGCCCGCACCAGCGCGTCTTTGCTGGCGAAGTGGTAGAGAATGCCGCCCTTGCTGAGGCCGGTCTGTTCCGCCACTTCGTCGAAGGTGAGGGATGACACGCCCTTGCCGACGACGATCGCCTCGGCGGCGGTGAGAATGCGGTCACGTGCGGTTTCGCGTTTTGCCATATCGATACAACTCTAGTGTGTGAAACGTGTCCTGCTATAGCCCCGAACTCTCGCGCAGGCGACCGACGATCTCGGCCATCAACGCCAGATCCTGACGCGAGTCCGACAACGTCGTCTTCGGCTTCGTGCCGTTGACAAGATGATCGTGGAAGGCCCGCAGCTCCAGGGCGAAGGGATCAGTGTAATCAGGGCCGAAGGTGCGCGTTTCGGTCTCGGTGTCGGTGCTGTCGATCACTTCGAGCGAAGTCGGCAAGTTGCGGATATAGGGCGTGTCGTAGCTGACGCGCAGCTGGCGGCGATCGGACAGCACCTCGATGCGGGCATCGAAGCGGGCGACGTTGTCGATCATGGCTTCGTAGATCGCGGTGAAGTGGCCGTAATCGAACAGCGCGACGATGGACTCGCCGTTGCACTTGTGATGGGCGGCAATCACCCGCTTCGGCAGGCCGATCAGCTCGCGCATCGCCGAAAGGCTGTGTGACGAAAGTCCGGTCAGTACCTGATAGGCGCGCATCAGATCGGCGGGCGCATCATCGCCAACCACCTGTTTCAAAAGCGCCGTTGTCTGCGCCCGGGAATCCGCCAGGAACGCGGCGTCGAGGTCCGTTGGATAGAAGATGTTGCGGGTCTGGCGAATGAAGAACGGGCCTTCGCAGATGATGTCGCGGACGCGGACGTAACGCACGTCGCTCGCAGCCGGCATCATCGCCTTGGCGCGCAGGAAGCTTGGCGAATAGCGGCGCATATAGGCAACGAAGAGCAGCCGGTCGGTGGCGTCCGCCAGCGGCGCGACCGCGTCGATTTCGCCGAGCGTCAGGCAGGCGGGCTTTTCCAGGAAGACGTGCTTCTTCGCCTTCAGCGCCATCTCCAGATAGAAGCTGTGCGTCTGGTCCGGCGTCAGGATGAAGATGGCATCGATATCAGGTGCAGAGACAAGCGCTTCCGCCGTCTCATATTTCTTTGCGCCCGGATAACGGGCCGAGCAGTAGGCCGTCAGGCTCGGCGAGACGTCATAGACGCCGGCGATTTCGAACAGATGGCGATGATCGGCCAGGATCGGCAGATGCATGAGCTGGCTAACTTCGCCAAGCCCGATCAAACCAACACGAACGACACGCATGTGAGTACCCTTTCCGCCTCGAATGGAGGCCATTTCAACCCTTGACCGCACCGGCCGTCAGGCCGGAGACGATGTGTTTCTGGAATATCAGCGCGAGAATGATCAGCGGCACCGTGACGACGGTCGAGGCGGCCATGATCGCCCCATAGGGGAACTCGTAGCGGCTCGACCCGGAGATCAGCGCGATCGCCACCGGCACGGTGCGGTTCTCGTCGGTGAGGATGAAGGTCAGCGCGAACATGAACTCGTTCCACGAGGCGATGAAGGCGAGAAGCCCGGTCGAGATCAGCGCCGGTCCCATCATCGGCAGGAAGATGCAGCGCACGATGCGCAGCGGCGAGCACCCGTCCATGATCGCCGCCTCCTCGATCTGCTTCGGCAGGTCACGCATGAAGGTCGTCAGCACCCAGATGTTGAAGGGCAGCGTGAAGATCATATAGGCGAAGATCAGCGAGCCGATCGTATTGTAAAGCCCGAGCCAGCGGATCATCTCGAAGAGCCCGGAAAGCAGCGCGATCTGCGGGAACATCGATACCGCGAGCACCAGCAGCATGATCGGCGAGCGGCCACGGAAATCGATACGTCCCAGCGCGTAGGCCGCGCCGACAGCCAGCAGCAGCGACAGCGCCACGACCGAGAAGGCGACGATCAACGAATTGAGCAGCGAACGCAAAAAGACGCCGTCGGAGAGGATCGCCGCGTAGTTGTTGAACTTCAGGTCGGGCAAGAAGGTGACGTCGAAGATCGCCTGGCCCGACTTCATCGACGAGGCGATCATCCAGTAGAACGGAAACAGCGTGTAGAGCGCGACGATGCCGAAGAGTGCGTAGATCGCGACCTTGTGCAGACGTTTGCCGGTGTTGCTCCTAACCATGTCAAACTCCCATGAGGCGGCGATTGAGACGGAAGACGGTGACGTAGATGGCCGTCACCAGCGCGATCATCAGAAAGACGGCGGTGCTGGCGGCCGAGCCGACGCCCATGTCCTGGAAATTGACCAGCACTTCGCGGGCATAGATCGAGACCGTCTTGGTGTCGTCGCTGTTGGAGGAAAGCACGTAGCTCAGGTCGAACATGCGCAGCGCGTCGAGCAGGCGGAAGAGCACGGCGACGGCGATGCTCGGGGCAAGCAGCGGCAGCGTCAGCGAGGTAAACTGCTTCCATGCCGGCACGCCGTCGATCGAGGCGGCCTCATAGATGCCGCGCGGCAGCATCGATAATCCCGCAAGGATCAGCAGCACCATGAAGGGCGTGGTAATCCAGACGTCGACCGCGATGATCACGGGCATGACCAGCGCCGAATTGGCAGTCCAGGCGACGCCACTTTCAATCACGCCGGCAAGCTTCAGCACGTGGTTCACGATGCCGAACTGGTCATGCAGCATCCATTGCCACATGCGCGCACTGACGACGACCGGGATCGACCAGGGGATCAGGATGATCGCGCGCATCATGCCGCGCCCGGCGATATGGGAGTTCAGGAGCAGCGCGATCGTTAGGCCGAGCACGGTCTCGATCGACACGGAAATGACCGTGAAGTAAAGCGTGTTGCGGACCGACTGCCACCAGAGCGGATCCTCAAACAGCGCATAGTAGTTGTCGAAGCCGACATAGCTGTAGAAGTCCGGCTCGGTGAGCAGGGCGTCGGTGAAGGAAAAAAGGAAGGTGCGGCCGAGCGGCCAGAGCGCCACGCCCGTGAGGACAAGCAGGCTTGGCGCGAGAAACAGCCAGGCGGTACGAACGCGCGCCTGCCGCAGTCCTGTTGATCGTGAACCCGCCATCATGGCCTCACGCTCCCTTGGCCGTAAGCGCCATGTCGTCGGCACCGAAGATATGCGCCTTCGACGTCAGCCAACCGACGGTGATGTCGGCGTTCGGCTTGAGATCGGGCTTGCCCTGCGCCTTGACGACCAGCGACTGGCCGTTGCTAAGGCGCGCGTGAACGAGCGCCTCGCCGCCGAGCGGCTCGACAAGCTGCACGGTCGCGGGCAGGCGGACGTCGCCGCCGCCGAGGATCAGGTCTTCCGGCCGGATGCCGACGCTGACCTCGCCCTCATAGCCGAAGTGCCCAAGCCCATGGCGGGCGTCGAGCACATCGAGGCGGCTTCCGCCCGCGTCACTGGCAAGCGTCCCGGTCAGAAAATTCATGCGCGGGGCGCCGATGAAGCTGGCGACGAACTTGTTGGCCGGGCGTTCGTAAAGCTCCATCGGCGTGCCGACCTGCGAGATACGACCGTCCTTCAGCACGACGATGCGATCAGCCAGCGTCATCGCTTCGAGCTGGTCGTGGGTAACGTAGACGGTGGTGGCTTTGAGCTCGCGGTGGATGCGGGCAATCTCCACCCGCATCTCCATGCGCAGATCGGCATCGAGATTGGAGAGCGGCTCATCGAACAGGAACAGCTTCTGCGAGCGAACAAGCGCGCGGCCGATGGCGACGCGCTGCTGTTGGCCGCCGGAAAGCTGGGCCGGGCGGCGCGCGAGCAGATGTTCGATCTTGAGGAACCGGGCAACCTTCGCCACGCGCTCCTTGATTTCACCGCCGGCAAGCCGCGCCGTTTCCAACGCGAAGCCGAGATTGCGCTCGACGCTCATATGCGGATAGAGCGCGTAGGACTGGAACACCATGGCGATGCCGCGGCGCGCCGGCGCCGTCTCGTTCATGCGCGCGCCACCGATCTGCAGCTCGCCGTCGGTGATTTCCTCGAGCCCGGCGATCATGCGCAGCAGCGTCGACTTCCCGCATCCGGAGGGGCCGACGAAGACGACGAACTCGCCTTCTGCGACCGAAAGGTTGACCTTGTCGATCACGGTCAGCGCACCGAAACGCTTGACGACATTGGTAAGGGCAATTCCACTCATTGGCGCACCGTCTGGTTGGCAGTCCTGTTTGCAAGCGCGGAAACGCCGATGGCGCAGGCCGCATCACCGAGGAGGCTCGAAACGATCGGCATGTCGCGCGCGCCGTCGGCCCAGATGAACGGCCGCGTCAGCGCGGCGAGCCGCGCATTGACCGACGGGTCGCCGCCGATTCCGCCGCCGAGGATGAGCACGGCCGGATCGAGCGTGTTGACAAGCTGGCCGAGATAGGAGGCGAGCGACAGAAGACCGTCGGCCACCATCTGTGCGGCCCGCGGGTCTTCCGCTTCGGCTTCGAAGAGTTGCAGCGCGCTTGCGTCCGGTCGGCCGATCAACCGGCCGTAACGCTCTCCGAGCGCCTTGCCGCTCGCAAAAAGCTCTAGGTTGTGGCGAACCGCCTGGTCCTGCCCTTCGCCCGAGAAGGCAACGAGATCGCTGCCGGAGAAATGGATCGCAAAGCCGCGGGCACCCGCATAGGGCACGCCGCCGATCACCAGCGAATGCGAAAGCCCGGTGGAAATGGTCACGTAGACGAAGGGATCGATACCGCGACCGGCGCCAATCCAGCCCTCGGCGAAGGCGGCGGCGCGCACATCGCTATCGATATGCAGCGGCCCGAAACCGCTGAGACGATCGTGATAGTCGAGGCCGCGCCAGTCGAAGTTCCAGGCGGAAGCGGGTTCGCCGGCGCCGGTCACCAGTTCCGGCAGACAGACGCCGAGACCTGTCGTCTCGACACCAAGTGCTTCGCCTTCGTGGCGAATGGCCTCGGCAAGCGAGGCCACCAGCTCCAGCACGGCAGCACCGCCCTCCTGGCAGCGGGTCGGCTCGGTGCGCTCGGCGATCACGGCACCGTCGGCAAGACGCACAAGGCAGGCCTTGGTCTTTGTTCCCCCGATATCGATGCCGATGGCATGCTGGCCCATCACCGCGCTCCCCACTCACCGGCGGCGTCCGCATCGGCGTAGAGTTCAGCACCCCGGCATTCAACGGCGATGGTTGCCGGCCAGCTCGGGTCGTAAGCGCGGGCGCTCGTCAGGCGATAGAAGGCGTGGCGCTTGCCTTCGCCCCAGACGATCATCGCGACGGCCTTCGATTGTTCGGCGATCGAACCGATGCCGATCGTCACCCCATGCGAGGGCACCTCGTCGATGCCTGAGAAATCGGGGAAGGTCGCGAGATTGTCGCGCCGCGTCTGTTCGGCAAGGGTGACGATGCGGGTGCGGCTGTCGCGGGCAGAGCCCGGCGGGTTGAAGGCGATGTGTCCATCGCCGGCGCCGGAGGCAAGCAGGAAAAGGTCGATACCGCCCGCGGCAGCGATGCGCTCATCGTAGCCGCCAGGTGCCGCAATATCCGGCATCCAGAAGTTCTCGGACGGAATGCGGAAGTTTTCCGGCAGCCCCGCATTGATGCGACCGACGATCTCGCGTTCCCCGAAGCCACGGCAGGAGTAATGCGCCTCAGACGGCGGCGGGGCGAAACCGTCCCCTTCTGCGGGACGGAGATACTCGTCCATCATGACGATGATCACCCGCGAGCAATCGACGGGGTCGCCAGCAAGACGGCGTCCGAGCGCCTCATAGACCGGCAACGGACTGCGGCCGCCCGGGCAGCCGAGAATGTAGTTGCGACCTGCAGCACTCGCTTCTCGGATACCGGCAATGATCCGGTCCGCAAGACGCTCGCCGATGGCATCAGGCGTATCGTGGATCTCGACCTTCATGCGCCGGCCCCGTTCGCAAGAAGCTTCGAGACGAAGTCAAAATTGCGTCGGGCGATCGTTTCCGGCGTATCGGCATGGTTCAGCGCCAGATCCTGCTCGACCACCAGCGGGCCGTCGTAACCGGTCTCGCGCAGCGCTGACACGAAGGCGGCGATATCGACGACGCCACGGTCGAGATCGGTCATGATGCCCTCTTCAAAGGCACGATCCGAATGGATGCCTTCGGAAAGCACACGTTCGCGGAAGGCGCCTTCGACGTTCTTCAGATGCACCGAGTTGATGCGGCTGCGGTGGCGCCGATAGAACGTGATCGGGTCGGCCTTCCAATAGGCGTGATGGCCGGTATCGAGGCAAAGTCCGACGAGGTCGGGATCGGTGTCGGCCAGCAGCGGCTCGATCTGATCCTCACGCTCGACACAGGTGCCGACATGCGGGTGGAAACTGAATGCCAGCCCGTGACTGCGGGCGATCTCGGCCGCGCGGTTCGTCTGGTCGATCATGGCGCGCCAGCCGGCCTCATCGACGACACCCATGCGATCCTTCGGGTAGAACTCCGACTCGTCCATCAGGATGAAATGCGTGCCACCGATTTCGGCAAGCAGCTTGCAGATCGCCTGCGTCTTTTCCTCAAGCACCGGCCAGGTGGACGCATCTGCAAGCGTATGGACATGGGCGGCCGCGACGACCTCTAGGTCGCGGCTTGCCAGCTCGGACGAAAGCACCTTGGCGTCCGTGGAAAAATAGCCATAGGGGCCGAGCTCGGTGTGCCGGTAACCGGCCGCACGGATGCGGTCGAGATAGTCGGTCCAGCCGAGTTCATTCCCCTGGGGCCAATAGATGCCCCAGCAGCACGGTGCGATCGCAATATTCACGTTGGTTTCCTCAGATGCTGTGGTGGCGGGGTCCGTCACACCGGACCCCGTATCGTCGAGGCGGGCTTACCAGCCCCGCGCCTTCAACCGCTCCAGATCGCTGCTGACCTTGGCGAGTGCATCCGCAGCACTTTCCTTCCCGCTCAGCACATTGTGCACGCCGTTGAAGATCCGCTGCGAAACGCGGTTATAGGAAGCGCCGGTCACCTGCGACGGCCGCGAGGCGCTTTCGGCATAGGCCTTTTCGGCAAAGGCCAGCGACGGATTGGCAGCAAGGATGTCATTGTCCGCGTAAAGCGCCTTCAAGGTCGGGCTATAGGCCTGAAGCGCGCGGCGCTTCTGTTCTTTCGCACCTGTTAGGTAGCGCACAAGGCTCACGGCCGCATCGACATCGTCAGCGTATTTCGAAACGCCGAGCAGACCTGCACCATAGCAACCGCTCGATTTCTGGCCCTCGGCGCCGACCGGCAGCGCCATGACGCCGATCTTGCCGCGCAGCGAGGAGTCCTCAGCCTGGGTCGTGCCCCAGACATAG
Source organism: Ensifer sp. ENS09 (assembly GCF_014852425.1). Classification (NCBI taxonomy): domain Bacteria; kingdom Pseudomonadati; phylum Pseudomonadota; class Alphaproteobacteria; order Hyphomicrobiales; family Rhizobiaceae; genus Ensifer; species Ensifer sp. ENS09. The sequence continues at coordinate 41,961 of NZ_JACVBP010000005.1, read as the reverse complement.
CTCCAGTTGCGATGGAAGACGGAGTTGCCGGCCTCGAAGACGCCGCGCGAGCCTTCCTCATCATAGTTCAGCACGCCCTCGGGGCTGATGTTGCCGATCCAGGAACGGGCAAGATCGAGCGCCTTGACGGCCTCAGGATTGTTCGCCGTGATGGTGCCATCCGGCGAGATGAAATTGCCGCCGCCGAAGGAAGCGACCCATTCGAGCGCATCGCAGGTCAGCCCCTCATAGGCGCGGCCCTGCCAGACATAGCCCCACATATCGGGGCTGCCACCAGCGCGTTCCTTGTCCTGGATGAACTTCGCCGTTTCGGTCAGCTCCTGCCAGGTCTTCGGCTCGCCCTTGCCGTACTTTTCGAGCAGATCCTTGCGATAGAACATCAGGCCGGCATCGACGAACCAGGGCATGGCCAGAAGCTTGCCGCCAATGGTGGCGTCGGCGAGCGAGGATTCGAAATGGGCGGAGATTTCGTCGGCCGGAACCTTTTCGCGCAGGTCGACCAGATGCGGCGCCAGCGTTCCGACCCAGATGTTGTCGAGCGTCAGGACGTCGACGTCACCGGACTTGCCGGCGAGTAGCTGCTGGTAGAGCGGCAGCGCCTCGCCCCAGTTGGCGGGCATCTTGTTGATCTTGACGGTGTTGCCGGTTTCCTTGGCCCAGGCCTCGGAGGCCGACTGGCAGAGCTCAAGCTCCGCGCCGGCCGAGCTGCAGAAAATCGAGACTTCGGCCGCAGCCGCCGGCATGGCGGCAAAAGCGACGCCGGCCATGGCGGCCGCCTTGAAGCACTTCATCCAACGCATTCTCGTCTCCTCCCCAGAAAACGTGTTGTTGCGATCAGCGATGATTGAGTTACTATACCGTCCAGACGGTACAGTAAAGTGAAAAATCATGAAGGCGAGCAGCAGGTGGGGAAATAGCCCGCATCCGGCTGCTTTCGTGGGGATGCGCCTGCGCAGGCGCGTTGAGGAGGATAGTGAATGGAGAGCACCAGCATGCCGGTAGGCCATGGACATGCGGACGCCGAAACGAACGCGGCGCAAAGGCGCCCCGGCGACATGAGGGAATTGAAGGGGATGTTTGCGTCCCGAGCGCTCAGACTTCCGCGCCAGCTCGAACAGATTGCCCTGTCCGCGCTGGCGCAGCCCGACCTCGTCGCCTTCGGCAGCGCCCGGTCGATCGCGCTCGCCTGCGCGGTCTCGCCGACGACGGTCGCCCGTTTTGCGACCGTCCTTGGTTTCGATGACTTCCGCGACCTGAAGGCGTTCTTTCAACAACACCTGCGAAATGCGCGGATGGTCTCCGCCTCAGCATAGAACACTCACGCGGCCTGTTGCGGCAACGGCCCGACATAGAGCGAACGCGGCCGGATAAGGCGGCCTTCCAGCGCCTGCTCGCGGGCATGGGCGATCCAGCCGACGGTGCGACCGATCGCGAACACGCCGGTGAAGGCGTCGCGCGGGAAATTGAGCGCATCGAGCAGCAGCGCCGTATAGAACTCGACGTTGACGTCGAGCGGGCGATCGGGCTTGCGCGCCTTCAGGATGGCGAGCGCCGATTGTTCGACCGCTTCTGCCAGTTGAATGCGATCGCGGTTCGCCGGATGCGTGGCGATCAGTCGTTTCAGCGCACCCTTCAGCGCATCGGCGCGGGGATCGCGAACACGGTAGACGCGGTGGCCGAAGCCCATCAGCCGTTCGCCGTGGTCGAGCGCCTCAGAAAGCCAGGCCTCCGCATTCTCAGGCGTTCCGATCGCGTCCAGCATGTCGAGCACCGGCCCGGGCGCACCGCCATGGAGCGGCCCCTTGAGGGCGCCGATGGCGGCAAGCACCGACGAGGTGAGACCGGCCTTGGTGGAGGCGACCACGCGCGAAGCGAACGTCGAGGCGTTGAGGCCGTGGTCCGAGATCGTCACCAGATAGGCATCGAGCGCCGCCACGTCTTGCCTGCTCGGCACCTTGGCGCCGAGCATTGCGAGGGTGTCGGCGGCGTGCGACAGCGCCGGCGTCGGCGCGAGAGGGGCCTCGCCCCTCTTCATGCGCAGCGCCGCCGGCAGGAAGACGGCCGGCGCGGCGAGCAGACGTAAGGCCGAATCGAGATCCTCCCCATCCGGGAGCCGGGCGATGAGCGCGCGCATGATGTCGACCGGCGGCAGTTCCAGCAGCGCGTCGTCGATGGCGCCGACATGGGCGAACACGTCCGCCCGCTTTTCACCCATGCGGTTGGCGAGTTCGGTCCCGTCCGGCATCGGCCCCAGCAACCCCTCGAACAACAGCGCCACGACATCCTCATAGCTTGCGTGGCCGGCCAGGTGATCGAGCGAGACACCGCGGATGATCAATTGACCCGCCTCGCCGTCAACATGGGAGAGCTGCGTTTCGGCGGCGACGACGTCTTCAAGTCCGTTCTTCATCATCAAGTTTCTCCTTTACGAGGAGAATGATCCGACCTAGACCTATTGACGTCAATCTTGATGCAATTGATCAACATGAACACACTCTGGATCACCGCCGAAGAGGCACTCCTAAGGCTCGGCAGCAAGCGGCAGACGCTCTATGCCAATGTCAGCCGCGGCCGCATTCGCGCCAAGCCCGACCCTGCCGATCCGCGCCGCAGCCTCTACCAGGCCGACGACGTGCACCGGCTGGCCGAGCGCCACGCCGGCAGAAGACAGGCATCGGTCGTCGCGGCCGAGACGATCCGCTGGGGCGAACCGGTACTGCCGACGACGATCTCCAGCATTGCCGGCGGACAGCTCTCCTATCGCGGCAGCAACGCGATCGAACTTGCCGCCACGGCAACACTGGAGGAGATTGCCGCGCTGCTCTGGCAGACACCGGCGGCGGTTCCTGTTCCAGCGCACGACCCCGGCAGCGGCCAATCGCGGCTTGCAACGACCTTTACGCTTCTTGCCGGGCGCATCGAAGCAGACCTGCCGGCGCTCGGACGCAGGCACGCCATCCTGAAGGCCGAGGCCGCCGAGGTACTTGCGACCGTTGCCGCCGGCCTCGCGCCGTCGCGGGAAAACGGGCTGCTGCACGACCGCCTGGCGCAGGGATGGGGGCGGCCGGAGGCGGCGGGACCGATCCGCCGATGCCTGGTGCTGACGGCGGAACACGAACTCAACGTCTCCGCCTTTGCGGCACGGGTCACCGCGTCCTCCGGTGCAGCACTTTCTGCCGCCACGCTTTCGGGTCTTGCCACCCTTACCGGCCCAAGGCACGGCGGCGCCTGGCTGAGTGTCACGCGGCTTGCCGAACAGGCGGCCGTGGGTGGGGTGCGCGAGGCGATCCGTACCATGCTTTCTTCGGATGGCGTGGTCCGGGCTTTCGGCCACAGGCTCTATCCGGACGGCGACCCGCGCGCGAAGGCGATCATGTCGAGCTTCGACGTGCCGCCGCTCTATGCCGCGCTGGCCGAAGCCGGCGAAGAACTGCTCGGAGAACCGGCCAATCTCGATTTCTCGCTGGCCGCACTCGCGGCCGCCTATGCGCTTCCCGACGACGCGCCGATGGTGATATTCGCCCTCGCGCGCACCGTCGGCTGGCTCGCACACGCGATGGAACAGGTCGTCAGCGGTGATCTGATCCGGCCGCGCGCCCATTATGCGGGATCGTAGCTCCTTCTCCACGCTCGCAACCCCAAGGCTCGGCTGACTAGAAAAAGCGCAGGCTGACCGCCGCAAAAGGGCCACAATACACGCTCCGGAAAAGAATAACCGCCAGATGGGAGCAAATCTTCCTTCATTAAATAATGTTAATGAAGCGGCTTTCCGGAGATGTTTACCGAAATATTACGCGTTATTAACATGACGGCGGCGCACGGAAGTAATACCTTCATTTCGAGGCTGAATATTGCCGGCGACCGCTTCGGCCGTGACGCGACAATAGGAGACGGCCTCGAATGGAAGCGCACAGCGCTTCCTTCAATTCAGGAGATGCAGTCATGCGCTCGCCCTTCAAGACCACCACCATCGCAACCGTCGCCCTCGTCCTTCTGAGCGGCGCCGCCTTTGCCGCCGATCATCACGATTTCGGCCGCGACAACGAAAAGGGTGCCTATACCGGCGATTACTACCAGGGCATTTTCGCCCAGGACGACATGTCCACCCCGGCCATGCCGGTCTACCGGACACCGACCCACATGGCATCGACGCGGCTCGATCATGTCCTGCATGAACTCCGGGTCGACAATCACCGCATCAACGTCGATCGCGAACAGGGCAAGCTGACGGCAGCAAACTACAGCAAGCTTGAACGCGAGGACGGCGCCGTGCGCGCCGAAGCGATCAACACCGCCGCCGCCCATCACGGCATGCTGCCGGACAAGTCCTATGCCCGGCTTCAGGGTGACGTTCATCACCTCAACCGTGACATCGCCCGCATGGCTTGACCGACACGTTGAGGCTCACCCGGTCTTCGGGTGAGCCGTAGCCGATGGCGCCGGGCCCTTCCCACGGTCCGGTCCTTCGGCACCAAGACGCCCCTTAATCCGAAGCCGGCCGACGCCGCGCCGCAGACCCGACCTGCCTCGGGCTGCGCCCGACCACGTTCGTCCGGCAAACAGGCAGCGAAAGGAACAGGATCATGTCAAACATTCTCACGAGGTATAGAGCTGCCGCCCTCCTCGGCGCAGCCGTCATCATTGCGCCCCTGTCCGTGGCAGCCTTCTCAGGCCGTGACGTGGCCGCCGCCGCGGCCGGCCCGGCCGTTACAGTCCCGGCCGCATCTGGCGGGTCCTTCGCGCCGATCGTATCGGCCGACAAGCCCGCAGTCGTCACGGTCACGACCGTGATCAAGGCCGACAACACCGGTGCGAGCGAACCTTCGCAACAGGGCGGAAACTCGCCCTTCGACGAACAATTCCGCCAATTCTTCCACGATCAGGGCATCCCGATTCCGGACCAGGCGCCCGAGCAGCGCCAACCGCAACGTGCCGAAGCGCTCGGCTCCGGTTTCATCGTGACCTCGGACGGCTACGTCGTCACCAACAACCATGTCATCGACAAGGCGTCGAGCATCATGGTGACGCTCGACGACGGCACGCAGATACCCGCCAAGCTTGTCGGCGCCGACCCGAAGAACGACCTGGCGGTCCTGAAAATCGCGGCGCCGAAGCCGCTTGCAACAGTTGCCTGGGGCGATTCCGACACCTTGCGGGTCGGCGACCAGGTTCTGGCGATCGGCAACCCGTTCGGCATCGGCACGACGGTGACGTCGGGGATCGTCTCGGCGCGCGGCCGCGACCTGCACAGCGGCCCCTATGACGACTTCATCCAGATCGACGCCCCGATCAACCACGGCAATTCCGGCGGACCGCTGGTCGACGCAAAGGGCCAGGTGGTCGGCATCAACACGGCGATCTACTCGCCGAACGGCGGTAGCGTCGGCGTCGGCTTTGCCATCCCGTCGGACCAGGCGCAGAAGGTCGTCACTGAACTGATGAAGGATGGTTCGATCCAGCACGGCTTTATCGGCGTGCAGATACAGCCGGTCACGGCTGATATCGCCGACGCCATCGGCCTTGCCCAGCCCGAGGGCGCGCTCGTTGCCGGCGTTAACGGCGGAACGCCTGCCGCCAAGGCCGGCATCAAGGCCGGCGACGTCATCACCGCGCTCGGCGGCAACCCGGTGAGGTCGCCGCGCGACCTGTCACGCATGGTCGCCGACCTCTCGCCCGGCACCTCGAAGAACGTGAGCGTATGGCGGACCGGCAAGACGAAGGACGTTCCGATCACGATCGGCGACAATGCCGCAGATCAGCAGTAACGGTCACAAGGGCGTCACCGTATACCTTGCATCCCTCAAGCCCGGCCGCATCGCGGCCGGGCATCGCCATGGCAGCAGGCGGCAAGCGAACCGGCCCGGTTCTGCTCGCGCCAGGCGACGGGGCTCAAGGCGGTGACGCGGCGGAATTCGCGATTGAAATTCGATTTCGTCTGAAAGCCGGATTCAAGCATGGCCGCAGTCACCGACATATCGGTCTCGCGCAACAGCCGGCAGGCCTCTGCAATCCTGATCTCGTTGATGTATTGCGAGACGTTCTTGCCCGCCAGCCGGTTGACGGCGGTCGATATCTGCCGGGCGGGCAGGCCCGCGCGGCGCGCCAATCGCGACAGGGTGAGGTTTTCGTCGCGGGCCAGTTTCTGGCCGACGAGCAGGCGCTCGATCCTGTCGAGGATTTCGCGATCCTGCGGCGTTGCAACCGGATCCTCTTCGGCGACCGCGCCGGCGGCCGGAAGCGCGCGCGCACGGTCCGCGACCACGGCTGTCAGCCCGATGAAGAGCAGGCCCAGCAAGTTCGCGTTGCTGACGATAAGGCCGATATTCGCGCCCTTCGTCCATTCGAAATCCAGAAGGATCGCAAGATCGAAGAGCGCCGACAGGCAGAGCGAGAACGCGGCAATGAGCAGGGCGCGGTGCGCCGCGGTGGCGCCTTCGAAACGCGCTTCGTCCAGCGCATCCGTACCGACGCGCGCCAGGTTCAGGAGCGCCAGCGCATATCCGACATATTCGACGATCAAGGCGAAATCGATGTAGCGCGGCGCAAACAGCACGAGCACGAGCATGCCGATCGTCGGTGCCGCGTGAACCCACCCCGCCGCAGCAGCGCTGCGCTCGTCTTTGCGGATCAGGCTGTGGAAACTCGCAAGCACCAGCGGCGGCACACCGCTTGCCAGCACCGGCAGTGCGAATTTCAGCGCCGCGAGGTCATAGCCCCAACGCAGCCCGACGATCACCGACTGGAGTGCGCACAGCGTCAACAGGGCAAAGAACGGCCGGTTCCGCCGCGCCGGCTCGTCGCCGTGCAGCACGAAGGCAAGCAGGACAAGAAGCAGCAAGGCGACGACGAACGGGAGCGGCAGGAAGATCAAGACATGTCCTTCAAAGGAAAGGCTGGCAGACGAAAGGCGAGCAAGCATTCGATGGGTAGATCATTGCCCAGATCGCGATTCGGGACGACCTCAATCACGATCGAGGACGCGGACAAGCGGGGCGTTTGTGACGATCGGCCGTCTTTTCCAACACAGCGAGATACCCATGCCCCTCCTCCAGTTCATTCCCGCCGCTGCCTTCCTTCTGAGCCTGGCTGCCTCGGCGCAGGCCGATGACGTCGGCGTCCGCGAGATCGACGTTGCCGCACCCAAGCGGGAACGCCAACTTGCCGTCACCGTCTGGTATCCCGCCGGAGCCGGGGGTGAGCCCGTGCTTATCGGCGACAACCGCATCTTCAAGGGATCGCCCGCATCGAAGAACGCCCCCTTGCGCCAAGGCCGATATCCGCTGGTGGTTCTATCCCATGGGTCGGGCGGCCGCGTCGAAGCCATGAGCTGGCTTGCAGCCGACCTGCCGAAAGCGGGTTTCATCGTCGCGGGCCCCAACCATCCCGGCACCACCAGCGGCGACTCGACGCCCTCCAACACGCCGAAGCTTTGGGAACGGACGGCCGACCTCTCGGCATTGATCGACACGTTCACCCGGGATCCGCAATGGAGCGCTGCAATCGACCCTGAGCGGATCGCCGTCCTCGGTTTCTCTCTCGGCGGCTCGACCGCCATGGAGATTTCAGGGGCAAGGGCCAGTCTCGATGCCTATGCCCGCTACTGCGACAGCTATAAAAAGTGGGACTGCGCCTGGTTTGTCGGCGGCAGGGGCTATGTCGATGATGCGCCGGTCGACGTCGACAAGCTCGATCTGCGCACCGTCGACAAGGCGCGTTTCGAGCAGTCGAACCGGGATCCTCGGATCAAAGCCGCCGTACTCGTCGACCCCGGCCTCGCCCAGGCCTATGTGGAAAACAGCCTCAAGGCGATCGCGATCCCGATGCATTTCATCAATCTCGGCAGCAAGGAGACGATCCCGCTTGCCGTCGCCTCCGAGCCGCTGGCGGCGCTGACGCCGAAGGGCTCCTATGCCGCGGTCGCCGGAGCGGACCACTTCAGCTTCCTGCCGATTTGCAAGGACGGCGCCGCCGAACTGCTTAAATCCTTCGGCGAGGTCGATCCGATTTGCGGCACGACGGAACGGCCGCGCGCCGATATTCATGCCGAGATCAGCAAGCTGACCCGCGAGGCCCTCCAGAAGACACTGGCGAATCGATAGCTTCGTCATACTGGCCGCAGGGCGATGGACACGTCGCCCTGCGCTCGGTCTGTTCGATTTCGGTCTTGCCCGGAGAGATGGCATCGTCCGAGGAGACGAGAAGCTGCCATCGCTCTGGTCCGCTGCTAGCGCTGAAACGTGAGGTGGACGGTCCCACTCTCGGCCGTTTCTGCCTTGACGGTGTAGCCGGCCTCCAACCCGCGCAGATCGTCCCAAAGACGGATACCCCGCCCGAGCAGGATGGGTGCGATCGCCACGTGCAAGCTATCGACAAGGCCTGCCTTGAGATAGGCGCGCACGACCGTGGGTCCGCCGCCAATACGGACATCCTTACCGTCAGCGGCGCTCGTCGCCTGCTGGAGTGCATCGGCAAGGGACGTGTTCAGAAAATGAAATGTGGTGCCTCCGGCCATCTCGATCGGAGGCCGCGGCTTGTGCGTGAGCACGAAGACCGGGACACGAAACGGAGGTTCTTCCCCCCACCAGCCGCGCCAGTCGGGATCGTTTGGGTGCGCGTGAAATCCGAACATCGCGGCGCCCATAATCTCAGCACCGATGTTTGAGAAGTATGACTGCGCATATTGCTCATCGACGCCCGTGGTGCCCGCTCCGGACGTGTCCTTGAACACGCGCTCCCGCATCGTTCGGGTCGCAGCATAGGCGGCAACCAGACGCGGCCAATCAGCGCCAAACGGATTGTCCGGGGTCTGATCTGTGGTTGTCGCGAAACCGTCCAGGGAAATGTTGAGATCGACACGAACTGACATTGGCCTCTCCTAATAGTAAGGTAGATGCCTTATTAATTTCACCCGAATACAAAGGCAAGTACCTTATTATTATTGACGCGCGTGCGCGGTCCGCTTTAGTGTGGCGCATGCCCTATCATTCGACCCCGCTTGACCTTGCCTTCCATGCACTCAGCGACCCGACGCGCCGCGCCGTTGTTTCACGGCTTGCGGACGGGGAGATGCCCGTGAGTGTCCTTGCCGAGCCCTTCGACATGGCACTGCCCTCCTTCGCCCAGCACCTCAAGGTGCTTGAAGATTGCGGACTTATCGCAAGCGAGAAACGTGGCCGCAGCCGCTGGTGTCGACTGGAGCGGGGGCGCTTTGAAGAGGCGGCAACCTGGATGGAAGCGGAGCGACGACGTTGGGCCGAACGGCTCGACCGATTGGAAGCCTATCTGGACAAGACGTAGGGAGCGGCAATGGAGCCGATTTTTGAGACCTGGTCGCCCGACCGCGAAATCGTTTTGGTCAAGGTGCTGAAGCACCCGCGACAAAAGGTTTTCGCCGCCTGGATGGACCCGCAAGCGCTGGCACAATGGTATGGCCCGGCTGGCTTCAGCATCGAGAACCATGAGGCTGACATCCGTGAGGGCGGGGTATGGCGCTTCGACATGGTGGGCGAGTTTGATGGTCGGCAGCAGCGCTTCCCCAGTCTGATGCGCTTCCTGAAGATCGTGCCCAACGAATTGATCGTAGTGGACTATGGCACTGCTGAGCCCGATGACCCCGATCGCTTCTATATGACGATTACTTTCGATGAACAGGCCGACGGCAAGACCGTGCTGACCCTGCGCCAGCTTCACCCAAGTCGCGAGCGCCGCCAAGAGGTCATCGACTTCGGCGCGGTGGAGTACGGGCTGCAGACGCTTGACAGTCTTGCCGCCTGGCTCGATGGCTGACGCGGCCCGCCTGAACGTTGGTCGCCGCCTTCATGATTGACCGCTTTCAGGATTGTTCGGAGCCACGTCTGAGCTTGCGACTGGCACCGTCGGCGAAGGCGTCGCCGCTCGTTCCGATCAAGTGACGGATCTGCGCGGCACCTATGGCCGAAGGAAGTCGAGAAGCTCCGAATTGAAGGCCTTTGCCGACTCGATATTGACGATATGCCGACCAGGCAGCGACAGGTGCCGGCCTCGCTGCACCCGGGCGGCGATATATTCGAGGTCCGCCGGCGGGCATACCGGATCGCCGTTGCCGGAGATGGCGAGCACGGGGTTGGCAATCGCTACGATCTCCTCCCTCAGATCCGCGCCCGCGAGCGCAGTGCAGCCACCGATGTAGCCGTCCGTCGAGGTGGCGGTGAACGCGCCCAGAGTGCGATCGACGGCTTGCGGGTAGCTGGCTGCAAACTGCGGGCTGAACCAGCGTTCTGCCGTGGCCGCGGCGAGCCCTGCGAGACCGTCCGTCCGGACGCTATCGATGCGGGTGCCCCAGCTCTCGGGCGTCCCGATCCGCGCCGCCGTGGCACAGAGCACGATCTTGTCGAGACGTTTGCCGGCATGGATACCGAGCCATTGTCCGGTCAGGCCCCCGATCGACAGGCCGCAGAAATGTGTCCCCTCGATCCCCAGGCCATCCATGAGCGCGAGCACATCCTGGCCGAGGTCGGACAGCGCATAGGGCGGCGGCGGCGCCGAGGACTGGCCATGACCGCGGCGATCATAGCGCAGCACGCGGAAATGCGGCGACAGATCAGCGATCTGCGCATCCCACATGGAGAGGTCCGTGCCGAGCGAATTGCAGAAGAGCAGCCAGGGCGCGTTGCCGCTCTGGTCGCCGTCGATGCGGTAGTGAAGCCGGTGGCTGGGCAGGTCGAAATAGGCCATGAAAGAGAAGCTCCGATCGGGGAAGCCGCCAGCGAGGGCGGCTTTGTCGTTCTTGGCGCAACACCGCGCCTCAGGTGGTACGCGCCCTGCTATAGGTAGATATCGACAGCGCGGGCTCAAGGGTGGCAACCGGGCCTTTCATGGCCCGACCGCCTCGCCTCGACCTATGCGGCCGCCAGACGTGCGACCTCGACACGGCGGGCATTGCTGACCGCGAAGACCAGCATGGCGACGGCCGAGATCGCCGCCGGGATGGCGAAGATCGCGAAGTTCTGCTGCAGCGGAAGCTCCTGCGCCAGGAGCACGCCGCCGAGCGTCGGGCCGACGATCGCGCCGATGCGGCCAACGCCGGAGGCCCAGCCGAGCCCGGTGGAGCGAACCGACAGGTTGTAGAGCTGCGCCACGCTCGCATAGAGTAGGATCTGCGTGCCGATCGTAGTGGCGCCGGCAACAAAGACCATCAGAAACAGGACACCCGTCTGCGGATTGAAGCCGATCAGCGCGATCGAGAAGGCGGCGGCAACGAAGAAACCGACCACCACCTTCGGCAAGCCGAAGCGGTCGCCGAGCCAGCCGCCGGCGATCGCGCCGACCATGCCGCCGAAATTCAGCGAGAACAGGCTGAGCAGGCTTGCCTTTTCCGCATAACCGGCTTCCTGCAGTACCTTCGGCAGCCAGGACGACAGGAGATAGACAAGCAGCAGGCAGCAGAAGAAGGCGACCCAGAGCATGACGGTGCGCAGCGTCCGCTGATGGCGGAAGAGCTCCAGCACCGATGCGGAAGCACCCTTCGTCTCGGAGAAGACCAGCCTGTCGGTGGCGCCAAGACGCGCGTTCGGGTCGATCTTGGCGTAGATGCGCTTGGCCTCGTCCTGCTTGCCCTGACGGATGAGGAAGCCGAGCGATTCCGGCAGCTTCCAGAGGATCACGGGCAAGAGGAGCAGCGGCACGGCGGCGATGAAGAACATCGGCTTCCAGCCATAGGACGGAATAAGGCCGATGCCGAGACCGGCGGCGACCATGCCGCCGACCGAGTAGCCGGAGAACATCAGCGCCACCAGCGTGCCGCGCAGCCGCTTCGGCGCATATTCGTTCATCAAGGCGACGGCATTCGGCATCAACCCGCCGCAGCCGAGACCGGCGAAGAACCGGAAGACCTTGAACTGCTCCGGCGAATTGGCAAAGCCGGTCAGAAGGGTGGAGAGCGTAAACAGCAGAAAGCTGATGGCGATGCCTTTCTTGCGGCCGATCCGGTCAGCGAGCGGCCCGAAGATCAGCGCGCCGAACATCATGCCGAACAGCGCCCAGGCCTGCAGCGCGCCAGCCTGCGGCTTGCTCAGGCCCCATTCCTTGATCAGCGTCGGCAGCACCGTGCCGGCTACGAAGACGTCGTAGCCGTCAACGATCAAAAGTAGGGCGGTCAACGCCACTACCATCCACTGGAAGCGCCCGAGCGGGCTCCCGTCAATCGCCTCATTCACATCGATAGAGCGCATCATCTCCTCCCCAGGTGTTTGCGCGTTTCAAAAAACAACCGTCAGCCGAGATCGCCGCCGGCGACCGGCAGCACGTTGCCGGTGATGTAGGAGGCCTCGTCCGAGGCCAGAAAAAGGATCGGCGCCGCCTGCTCCTCGATGCTGCCGTAGCGCTTCATGAAGCTCGACTGCTTTACCTGGGCGACGACCTCGCCCATCCAGGCCTTTTCGGCGTCGCTGTCGCCCGCGGCATTGCGTGGAATACGGCGCGGCGGCGCTTCCGTTCCGCCGGGTGCGGTGGCGACGACGCGGATATTGCGCTCGGCAAGCTCCATCGCCAGCGATTGGGTGATGGCGTTGACGCCGCCCTTGGCTGCCGAATAGGGCACACGGTGAATGCCACGCGTGGCGTTAGACGACACGTTGACGATGGTGCCGCCGCCGCGGGCATAAAGATGCGGCAGCACGGCATGGCAGCAATAGAGCGTCGGCATCAGCGAGCGGCGGATTTCCGCATCGATCTGCGCCGGTTCGAACTCCGAGAAGGGCCGCATGCGGATCGCGCCACCGACATTGTTGATCAGGATGTCGATGCCGCCGAATGTTTCCGCAGCAAAACGCATGGCCGCAGCGGCGCCCTCATGGGTTTCGAGATCGGCCACGAAGGCGGCCGCCCGATCGCTGCCCGCCTCCGCCGCCACCTCGGCAACGAAATCGGCTCGATCGACGAACACCACCTTTCCGCCTTCGGCTGTCGCGCGCAGCGCCACGGCGCGGCCGATGCCTTGAGCCGCACCCGTGACGACGAGAACCTTGCGGGCAAAGCGATCTTCGAAGCGCGGCGTGCTCATGCCGCCACCTTCGCGACCACATTCGGCGTGAACTTTTCGTAGTGGAAGCTGTTGGGTTTCACCCCGGTGTCGTCGAGGTGCTTGCGCACCGCGTCGACCATCGGCGGCGGGCCGCAGAGATAGACGTCGACGTCCCCGCCATTGAGCACGTCCTCGGGCATGTGCTGGGTCACCCAGCCCTTGCGCGGATGGTTGGAGCCGGCATCAGCCACGACTGTTGCGAAGGTGAAGTTGGGCAGGCGTTTCGCATAGGCTTCGATATGGTCGACCAGCACCAGGTCGAGATCGCGGGTGACGCCGTAGATCAGATGCACCTTCTGCTCGCGGTTCGTCTGGGCGAGTTGTTCGAGCATCGACAGGAACGGCGCCAAGCCCGTTCCACCGGCGAGAAGCAACAACGGGCGCTGGACTTCGCGCAGATAGAAACTGCCGAGCGGGCCGGTCAGATCGAGCTTCGTGCCCACTTCGGCGCGCTCCAGCCAGGTGCTCATCACACCGCCCGGGATCTTCTTGATCAGGAAGCCGAGACGCTGCTCGCCCGGCGCCGACGAAAAGGAATAGGACCGACTCTGGCCGCTGCCGGGCACGTCGATGTTGACATATTGACCGGGCAGGAAGGCGGGGGCTGCGTCCACCTCCAGTTCCAGCACGATCGCCGCATCATTGTGCGGGGTGACACGCGCGACTGTTGCCGAGATTTTCTGCTGCCCGGTCTTGCAGGCGGACGACGTCGTCGGCACGGCGATGACGCAATCGCTCGACGGCTTCATCTGGCAGGTCAGCACCAGCCCGCTTGCCGCCTCGTCCGCCGTCAGCGCGTCGTCGATGAAATCGTCACCGAGGTCATAGGCGCCGCTTTCCGCGCGGCACTTGCAGGTGCCGCAGACACCGTCGGAACAGTCCATCGGCAGGTTGATCTTGTTGCGGAAGGCGGCGTCGAGCACCTTCTCGTCGTCCCGGCATTCGACGAAGCGGGTCACGCCGTCCTCGAAATTCAAAGCGATCCTGTAGCTGATCATGGTTGTTCCTCCCAGTCCTGTCAGGCGCCGGTCATCAGATGTGGTAGACGTCTATGACCTGGCGGATGTAGTCGTTCTTCAGCACGATCTTCTTGCGCGAGATCACGAGCCCATCGCCGCTTTTGCGCAGCGTGACGAACATGGTGCCGAAGAAATGGTCGGTGACCTTGTAGCGGTGGTTGAGCGTATGGAAGTTGTAGCGGAAGTCCGCTTCCTCGCCGCGATCGGCCACAAGCTCGACATTGGTCACGTTATGGCTGGTGCGCGGCTCCGGCGTCGACGCACCGGAGCGTTCGGTCTTGATGCGGAAGACGCGATCCTCCAGGCCGTCTCGGCTCGGATAGTAGATCAGCGAGATCTGCGATTGCGGGTCCTCGGTGAGTTGATCGTCGTCGTCCCAGGCCGGCATCCAATAGCTCACATCGGTCGCATAGCAGGTCAGCCATTCGTCCCATTGCCGGTCGTCGAGCAGGCGCGCTTCGCGGTAGAGGAAAGCGCAGGCGGTGTCATAGGAGATCGTCATGCGACCGCTCCTTGTCTCTCTAAGGCAAGCGCATCGCGCATGACCTTCGCCCAATATTCGTGCTGTCGGACGAAGAGGCCTTCGTCCTCGCTGCGCTCGCCGGAGAGCAGCGGCTGAAGCCCCATGCGCTTGGCATTCTCATCGGGTCCGTCGATCCAGAGCGGCGCACCGCGCGACAGGTCGTTCCAGAGCGCGGTAATGCCCGCATAACCCTGCTGGCAGGCGCGGAACTCCTCGAGATCGTCGGCCGTACCCATGCCGGAGACGTTGAAGAAGTCCTCGTACTGGCGGATGCGCAGCGTGCGGTCAGCCGCACTTTCGCCCTTGGGTGCAAAGCAGAAGATGCTGATCTCGGTCTTGTCGACGCTGATCGGACGGGTGACGCGGATCTGCGTGCTGAACTGGTCCATCAGGAAGACGTTCGGATAGAGGCAGAGATTGCGGGTCTGGTTGACGATGAAATCCGCCTGCACCTCGCCGACGCGCGCCTTGATCTCCTCGCGGTGGCTGTAGATCGGCCGGACCTCCGGGTTCATGGTGTTGGTCCAGAGCAGGATGTGGCCATTGTCGAAACCGTAGACACCGGCGACGGACCGGCTCCAGCTCGAAGCATCGACCGCCTTGGTGCCCTCCTCGTGGCGCCGGCCCATGGTCGCCGAATAGTTCCAGTGAACGGAGCTGACGTGGTAGCCATCGCAACCGTTCTCCATCTGCAGCTTCCAGTTCCCATCGTAGATATAGGAGGAGTTGCCGCGCAGCACTTCCAGCCCGCCGGGCGCCTGGTCGACGATTTGGTCGATGATGACTTTGGTTTCGCCGAGATAGTCTGCGAGTGAAGTCACATCCGGATTGAGGCTGCCGAAGAGGAAGCCGCGATAGCTTTCGAAACGGGCGACACGCTTGAGATCGTGCGAACCATCTTTCGCGAACTGCGGCGGATATTGCGTCGTCTTTTCATCCTTCACCTTCAGGAGCTTGCCGGTGTTGGAAAAAGTCCATCCGTGGAAAGGACAGGTGAAACTGCCCTTGTTACCGTGCTTGCGGCGGCAGAGCATGGCGCCGCGGTGGGCGCAGGCATTGATGACGGCGTGCAGTTCGCCCGTCTTGTCGCGTGTGACGACAACCGGCTGCCGGCCGATCGTGGTGGTGTAATAGTCGTTGTTCTCGGGGATCTGGCTCTCATGAGCGAGATAGACCCAGTTGCTTTCGAAGATGTGTTTCATCTCCAGCTCGAAGAGGTCTTCGTTGGTGAAGATGTCGCGGCGGCAGCGAAAGGTGCCGGCCTCATGATCGTCCTCGACCGCGGTGGCGAGCAGGTCGTCGAGGGCTTGGGCTTTGTCGATAACTGCGGACATGGTTCTTCTCCCGCAAACGGCTGATCCGTGCTCGGCTCTAGCGATTGCAACAATGTCTGATGTCAGGGGGCGGCGGCTCAGTCGGCCGCCGCAGAGGTGATCAGGCGGCGGCGCGCTTGCGCTGCTCGTTCACCTGGTTGTCGACGCCGTTCACCAGCGAGGTGAGATGGATGTCGAACACAATCTCGGCGAAGGGGCCGGAGAGATTGTTGGCCTTGATGCTCGCCTCGTCGGTGCGCTCGGTGACATCGGGCACCAGGCCGTCACGGGTCGCATAGGCGAAATCGTCGTTGACCAGCGGGTCGCCGGCGATGTTGATCTGGGTCGTCAGCTTGCGGTGGCCATCGGCGCTGATGAAGAAATGGATATGGGCCGGGCGCTGGCCATGGCGGCCGAGGGCGGAAAGCAACTGCTCGGTCGGGCTGCCCGGAGGCACGCCGTAGCCGTGCGGCACAATACTCTGAAACTTGTAACAGCCCTTGGCGTCGGTGACGATCGTGCGGCGCATGTTGAACGGCGCCTGCAGCCCGGTCGGATCGAAATGCGAGTAGAAGCCGCGGGTATCGCAGTGCCAGACTTCGACGGTCGCGCCCTTCAGCGGTTGGCCATCGGCGTCATAGACGGTACCGTGCATGATCAGCGGCTGACCATTGGTGTCGCGGCCATCGTCGAGACGGGCAAAGCCTTCCGAAGCCGGCGCGCCAGCGACATAGAGCGGGCCCTCGATGGTGCGTGGCGTCTGGTTCTGGATGCCGAGCGCTTCGTCGATCGCGTCGAGACGCTCGTCGAGGAAGTGATCGAGGCCGAGGCCGGGCGAGATGAGGCCGGCCTGGCCGGCAGCGCCGATCTCGTTCAGCCAGGCGATCCCGGTCCAGTATTCGTCAGGCGTGATGTCGAGATCGTCGATCGCCTTGAACAGGTCCGACATCACCCGGTGCACGATTTGCTTGACGCGCGGATTGCCGCCGTCCTTGTCGAGTCCGCTCAAGGTCTTCAGGAAAGCTTGCGTTTCCGGCTTGTCGAAAATCTTCACGCTCATATCAATTCCTCCACTTGGATTGTCTTGAAGCTCGAGCCGCCTGCCAAACCTCCCGGCCGCGGCGCTCACAAATTCTAGCTATCGTCGTCACGGATCGAGGATGGGTGCCGGAGCAGCGGCGTGACCTCGATCTGCATGAACTTGAAGAGCGGCAGGCCCGAGAGAAGCTCGTGCAGCTCGGCATTGTCCTTCACGTCGAAGACGCTGTAGTTCGCGTACTGGCCGGCGATCCGCCAGATATGCCGCCACTTGCCGCTCTGTTGCAGCTGTTGCGAATAGGCCTTCTCCCGGGCGAGAATCTCCGCCACCTGCTCGGCCGGCAGATCGTGAGGGATGTGAACGTCCATTCTGACGTGAAACAGCATGGCTTGATCCTCACTTTGCAACGCTGATCGTCTTGCGCAGCCCGTCGCGCGCAAAGAATTTCAGCCGGTCTTCGTCGAGTTCGATCCCGAGCCCCGGCCCGTCCGGCACCGTCAGTTCAAAGTCGCTGTAGTCGAGCGGCGTCGCCAGGATTTCCTCGGTCAGAAGCAGCGGGCCAAAGAGTTCCGTGCCCCATTGCAGGTTGGCGAAGGTGGAAAACACATGGGCTGACGCGACCGTGCCAACGCCGCCTTCCAGCATCGTGCCGCCATAAAGTTCGATGCCGGCGGCATCGGCGATGGCAGCCACGCGCTGCGCATTGAAGAGGCCGCCGCTCTGCTCGATCTTGATCGCGAAGACGTCGGCACCCTTGGTCTTGGCAATCTCGAACGCGCTCTCCGGTCCCGTAAGCGACTCGTCCGCCATCAGCGCCACCGGGAAGCGACGGACCAGGCGACCGAGTGCTGCGGTCGAGGCGACGGGCTGCTCGACCAGTTCGCAACCGGCGTCCGCAAGTGCTGCCATGCCATAGGCCGCCTCAAACTCACTCCAGGCCATGTTGACGTCGACGCGCACCGCGCCGCGGTCCCCGAGGGCGTGCTTGATCGCTGCCACGTGGGCGATATCGTCCTTCAGCCGCCGTGCGCCGATTTTCAGCTTGAAGATCCGATGGCGGCGAAGGTCGAGCATCTTCTCAGCTTCGGCAATATCCTTGGCCGTGTCGCCCGACGCCAGCGTCCAGGCGACCGGCAGGCGCTTGCGCAGTGCCCCGCCGAGCAGTTCGCTGATCGGCAGACCCAGGCGCTTGCCGTGGGCGTCGAGCAGCGCCGTTTCCACAGCACTCTTGGCGAAGCGATTTTCCTTCACCGCCTTGCCGATGCGGGCCATCAGGGCGCGAACGCGGGTCGCGTTCTCGCCGACCATAAGCGGTGCGAAATAGGTATCGATTGCAAGCTTCATCGATTCCGGGCTCTCGCCGCCATAGGCGAGACCGCCGATGGTCGTGCCCTCGCCGAGGCCGACCGTGCCGTCGCTGCAATGCACCTTCACCAGCATCAGGGTCTGGCCGGTCATTGTCGCGACCGAGAGCTTGTGCGGCCGGATGGTCGGCAGATCGACCAGAACAGTTTCGACCCGTTCGACGACGGGAGAAAAGGCTGCGGTCGGAGCGATGGGTGCAAGGGTCGTGTTCATGCCGTGAACTGTGCGCTCACGCACCGGGTGACGTCCAACACCAAATAGGTTATCTACGATACCTTCACGGTATAGTATGACAAAGATTACGCGCATTCATGCGCTTGCCGCACTGCAACATACCGCAATGGTAGGACAATAGGGGCCGTAACATTGGATCTGCGCCAGCTTCGCTACTTCGTCGCCGTGGCCCGCGAGCGCAATTTCACCCGCGCCGCCGAGCAGTTGCACATCGCCCAGCCGCCGCTCAGCCGGCAGATCCAGCTTCTTGAGGAAGAACTGGGCGTGCCGCTGATCATCCGCAAGAGCCGGCCGGTGCGGCTGACGGAGGCAGGCCGATTGTTCTACGAACAGTCGCTACAGGTGCTCGGCCGGGTGGAACAGATGGTGGAGGCGACGCGTCGTGTCGGCCTCAACCAGAACCGGGTGCTGTCGATCGGCTTTGTCGCGTCCACGCTCTATGGCGGATTACCGACGCTGGTGCGCAAGCTCAGGCAGAACGCGCCGGAACTCGACATCCGCCTGCTGGAGATGGTGTCGGTGCAGCAGATCGCGGCGTTGAAGGAGGGCCGGATCGATGTCGGTTTCGGCCGGCTGCATCACAACGACCCCAACGTCGCCGGCATCCTCATGCGGGAAGAGCGGCTCGCCCTAGCGATACCGCAAGGCACGCCGTTTGCCGATGATACGTCTCCGCTGCCGTTAAGCGCGGTTGCCGGGCAAAAGCTGATCGTCTACCCGAAGGAACCGCGCCCGAGCTATGCCGACCACGTGTTGAGCCTGCTTCACGCTGAGGATGTGCGCCCGGCCGAAGTGCATGAGGTGCGCGAAATCCAGAGTGCACTTGGCCTCGTCGCCTCGGATGCCGGACTTTGCATCGTCCCCTCCTCGGCGCGTCAGGTCCGCTCCGACCTGCACTATCGCATGATCGAGGGCGAGCGGGCGACCTCGCCCGTTATCCTCAACCACCGGGTCGGCGACAATTCGCGCTACATCGAGCTGATCAAGGCGCTGATCGTGGAGATGTATGCGGAAAACCCGCCATGGCTTGGTCTCGAGCACAATCTGCCGTTCCGGCCGTCCTTCGTTAAGTGACGCGTTCGGGCGTCCGCAATTCCCGTGCTTCACCCGTCGGGGAAGTGGCACTCTCCGCCCAGATCTCGCGGACCATATCGCGGAGCAAAAGCGCTTCGGCCCATCGGTCGGTCGTATCGTTGCCGTTCCTGTCGGTGATCGCATAGGGCCTTGGGCCGAGTTCGCAGGTCATGACCAGTTCGGCATCTTTAGCGGCACGGGAGCGCCAGTGCCGAAAGCCGTAGGTCCACCACTGATGGAAGAGGTCCACCCACAGCCGATGCTGCGGAAAGGACATCTCGATCTGGATCTGCTGGCAGGAGCCGATGCGGCCGTGGAAAGCCCTAGCGTTGCGCAGGATGCGATGGATTTGTGCATGGCTTTCGTCTTCGACCGGGACGGCAAACTCCCGGCCGACGAGATAATGCGAGAGGTCGGCCAAGAGCGGCAGGTCGGAGCGACGGTCGAGCAGGTCGAGCGTGAACAGAAGGTCGCTGGTGATCCGATTGCGATGGGTTTCGATATAGACGGGAACGCCCGTATCCTCGGCAAACCGCATCCATCCGTCGAGAAGCGGCAGGCAGTCCTCGACCCGGCGCGGACGAATGTCGGCCTGCAGGTCGATGTGGCTGACCGGAAATTCCGCAGCCAATTCCAGCGTCAAGCGCAGATCCTCGACGCTTCGAGGAAAACAGACACCTTCGATCTTCAGGCCGGTGCCGCGGATCGCTTCGTTGAGGCGTTCGACATTCCGACGGTTGGTATAGTGTGCGCTGATGCCGTCGAACCCGGCCTCGACGATAGCAGCGATATTCTCTTCGAGACTGCGCTCATGACCGTCCGCATGCCGGCGCTCCATCGCCCAGAGCGACTGAAAGACAAGCAGTTTCTGCATCACGCAGCCCGCGCGCTTTTCAGCAGCGCCTTGAGGTTCACGCTGGCGTCGGCGAGCGCTCCCGGATCAGGGCTGATGCCGGCGGCAATCAACATTTCCGAAAGCTTGATGTCCTTGGCCACACAATTGCCGAGACCGAGGCCCGCGGCCGCGACGAGGCGACCGCCGTTCAGGTAGAATTCGAGTTCGCCGCCGTCGAGCCGGCGCGTCACGCTTTGATGGTCCGGATGCGGCAGACCCGCCACCTGCAGACCGAGATCATATTGATCGGTCCAGAACCAGGGGATCGCGGCAAAAACCTCCTTGCCGCCGGCCATATTGCGGGCGGCGACCTCCGCCTGGGCGCGGGCATTGCGCCAGCTCTCAAACCGAACATGCCCGCCACCCGGTTGGGCCACGGCGGCGCAATCGCCTGATGCATAGATGTTCGGATCGCTGGTCAAGAGATGGCCATCCGTCAGGATGCCGTTGCCAACGCCGAGCCCTGCCGCCTCGGCGAGTGCTGTATCCGGCTGGACCCCGATCGCGGCGACAACGATATCGGCCGGCACTGACGTGCCATCGGAAAGAACAACCGCATCCTCGGTGATTTCAGCGATCCCCTGACCGAGATGGAAGGTGACGCCTTCGTCGAGATGCCGGGCGTGGAGCCTCGCGGCGAAGCGTGGCGGCACCGCGCGACCGAGCGGCCTCAGTGCCATTTCGATGACGCTGACAGCGATGCCCTTGCCGCGCAGCACGGCCGCGAGCTCCATGCCGATCAGCCCGCCGCCGATGATCGCGACTTGTCTGCCGGCATCGGCGCGGGCGAAGATCGTCGCCGCATCTGTGTACGTGCGGAAATCGAGCGCGCGCTCGGCACCGGGGCACGTGAGCCGTCTCGGCCGGGCACCGGTGGCGAGCAGCAGCTTGTCGTAAGCGAGTGTCCGCCCATCGCTCAAGGTCACGGAGCGTGCATGCCGGTCCAGTCGAGACGCGGAAACGCCCTTGATATAGTCGATACCGGCAGCCTCCAGCGCTTCGGCGCCGCAGATCGGTTTCATCTGCACCGCGCCATTGAGCGGCTTCGACAATGGCGGGCGCTCATAGGGCAGATGCGGTTCCGTACCGATGAGCGTGACGCTGCCGGCAAAGCCCGATTCACGCAGCGCAAAGGCCGCGCGCGTGCCGGATTCCCCGGCACCGATGATGACGATGCGATCCATGGCTTGCTCCGTAGACCAGGCGTTGACGGGTGCGGTTCAGCAGAACCGCACGTAGATTTGTCAGTCCGTTCAAAAAAGGTGGCCGGCGCAGGCAGGAGAAATGCGCCGGCCCTCAGCGCCGCACGTCTGATCAGACACGGTCGCTGTAGGACTTCGAGTTCCTGCAGTCCCTTGACCGGCGACGATCAAAGGACCGTAGAAGATCAGTTGCGCGCTGCGTAATCGGCCATGTTCTTCGGCGTGACGAGCTCGAAGGGAACCCAGACGTTCTTTTCGACGCTTTGACCACGCACCAGTGAGACGGCGGTGTCGACGGCACTTGCCGATTGCCCCTTGGCGTTCTGGAACACGGTTGCGTCGAGGTCGCCGGCAGCCATGGCGGCAAGCCCGTCCTGGGTCGCGTCGATGCCGACGACGATCACGTCGTCCATCGACACGCCAGCGGCCTTCAGCGCCTGGATGGCGCCGATCGCCATTTCGTCGTTGTTGGCAAAGACCACGTCGATCGGCTGTCCGGCGGTGATCCAGTTGGTGGTGAGATCCATCGCATTGGTGCGCGTCCAGGCGGCCGACTGCTCGTCGGCGATGGTGGCACCCTTGCAGTCGCCGGCAGCGAGCGTTTCCTTGAACGCCGAGGTGCGGTCGCGCGAGGCCTGGTGGGCAAGATCGCCCATCAGGATGTAGACTTGCGCATCGCTGGCCTTGCCCTTTTCCTTCAGCAGCGAACAGGCGGCTTCCGCGCCCAATTTACCGGAGTCCGTTTCCTTCGAGCCGACATAGGCCTGCTTTGCCGGCAGCTTGCCGAGGTTCTCCGGCTCGAGGTTGAGGTAGACGAGCGGAATGCCCGCCTTCTCGGCGGCTTCGCTGATCCCTGCTGCGGCCGAGGTATCGGTCAGTGTCATGATGATGGCGTCGACGCCCGCCGCGATGAAGTTGTTCACCTGGTTGAGCTGCTTGGAGATGTCGGTCTGCGCATCCTCGATCTGGACGGTGGCGCCATTGACCTCGCCGACCCGGGCATTGATGCCCTCGCGCAGCAGGGTCTGGAAGTTGTTGTCGAAACTCTGCATCGAGACGCCGATCGTCTCCGCCGAGGCAGCACTTCCCATCAAGGCGGCAAGCGCTGCCGCCAGGTACATGGATTTCATGATTTCCTCCCGAGGGTGCCGGATCACCCGATGGCATTCCGGAGGCCCGATGGGCCTGATCAATGCTTGCGTGGGCGGCCTAGCCGAGCGCCACGCGAACCTCGCCGTCGACGATTTCGGCGGGATAGGTCTTCAGGTTTTCGCAGGCCGGAAGCCTGATGGCTTCGCCGGTGCGGTAATCGAAGGCGCCGGAATGCTTGGGACATTCGACCTCGTAGTCCATGACGAGGCCATCGGCGAGATGGACGGCTTCGTGGGTGCAGAGGCCGGCGGTGCAATAGACGCTATCGTCGGGGCCGCGGTAGACGGCGTAGGTGCGGCCACCATGATCGAAGCGGATCGCCCCTTCCTGTTCGATGTCGTCAAGCTTGCAGGCGGGTATCCAGGTGATCACGGTGCTCATTCTGCTGCCTCCCCGATGGTGTTGCGTGCCTTGCGGCTAGCGAGTTTTTCCTTGCGTTTGCGATAGCGCTCCTGCATCCGCGCCTCGCCCTCCTTGGAGCCGTCGTGCCAGGTGCCAAACCAGCGATCGAGCGGGATCAGGGCGTCGCCGTAATTCACCTCGAAGTACTTGTGGTGCAGGTAATGCGCATAGGCGTGGCTATCGACCAGGGTCTCTTCACCGACCTCGACCTTGTCGAAGCCGACATGACCGGGAATGGCGCCGAAGCCCGCATAGTGCAGCTGATAAAGCATCAGGATCGGGTTCGACGGCAGGATCAGGTGATAGAAGGCGGTACCGAAGTAGAGCAGATGCTCTACCGGATGCATCGACAGCGACGACCACGGCGACGGGTTCACGGAATTGTGGTGGACCGAGTGCACCCACTTGTAGAGCAGCGGCGTGTGGATGAGCCGGTGGATGCAGAAGAAGTGGAACTCGTGGATGACAGGCACGACGAGTGCGACCAGAGCGAGGGTCCAGGGATTGTCCGCGAAGGTCAGCCACGGCGCATAGCCATTGGCATAGGCGAAGAGCATGCCGACCTCGACGGCGGTCCAGATAGTCACGCCGGACAAGAACGTGCGCAGGATATTGTCGAGGTTCTGGCTTTCGAACCAAAAGGCCTTGCTCTTCTGCTCGGCCGGGAACTTGCCGTTGTACTTGAATCGGTTTTCCTGCCGCTTCAGCACATAGAGGTGCATCTCGAACGCGCCGTAGAACAGGAAGACGCAGACCGCGTTGACCGCATAGAGCCAGGCGATCCAGCCAAAACTCAAGCTCTGCATCGCCTCGACCGGCGGGATGACCCATGCCCAATAGGCAACGGCCGAAGCCGCGAAGATCGCATTCCACGGAAAGAAATAGTGTGGCAGCCACTTTACGAGCGCCAGCAGTTTTGGCGGGAAGGCAAACAGCGGCGCGGTTTCGATCGGGTCGTTCGGCGCCCAGTCGCCGCGCTTGTTGCGCGTTCCATATTTCAGATCATCCATGACGCTCTCCTCCCGGCGGACCGCATGCGCTCCACCAAACTCCGGTGAAGGAGATCGCTGCCCGGTTCGGTCCGATCCGCGTTCCTTCTTGATAAAAAGCTAGCAGGAGGCGGTGGGAACGGCGAAAGCTTGTTTGATCAGATCAGATCAAAGGCTCTCGGCTGTGATGGTGATAAAGCGAATGGGCGCCGTGTCCGGCTCCATCTCGGAAAGCCCGATCCGGCGCAGCATCAGGTCAAGCGAGCGACGGGCCTGCGCCTCCGGCGCCTGGTCGAGCACCACGTCCATGATGCCATCGCTTAGCGCCTTGCGGGTGTAGTCGGTCAGTTCATGACCGACGAAGAAGATCTCGTTACCGCGCTTATGCCGGCGAAGCACGTCGATCAGGGCCGCATTCGCGCCGCCGGCATTATAGAGGCCGGCCATGTCAGGATACATGTCGAGCGCCCATCGCAAGGCTTCGGCACCGTAATGCTCCTCGTCGCGGGTAAAGCCCAGCCACTCGAACCGGCGCTCGCCCGGATGCGCTGCAAAATAATCCGAAAAGCCGCTGAGGCGGTCGCGGTGGACCTGATAGATCGGGTGGCAAAGGGCGACGACAGGCCCTGTCTGGCGCGCCATGCGCGCGATGAAGAGCGCCGCCGTTCGTCCGGCCGCATGATTGTCGATGCCGACGAACGCGCCCAGTTCGTGCGAGGCCCTGGTCACGACATGGACCACCGGCACGCCGCGCGCGATCACGGCTTCGACGGCGGCGCTGATCAGCGGATGGTTGGGTACGGCCAGGATCAATCCGGCGCGGCTGACCTCGGTCGAGAGGATGCGCCTGGCGATTTCCTCCGGCTTCATTTCCTCGGTAAAGCTGCGATGCACGACGACGAGCGGATCGAGCGTCTCGGCGATCCGATGGAAGGCCTGGGACAGGCGGCGATAGAAGGTCGTCTCCGGCCGCACCATCAGCACGTCGATGCGAAGCAGCCCGCGATGGGCCTCGGGAAGGGTTCGCGGATAGTTCAGAGCGCGCGCCGCGACGACGACTTTTTCGACGAGGTCGGGGCGAACACCGCCGCGACCGTTCAAGACCCGCTCGACCGTCGCGGTTCCGACGCCTGCAAGCTCGGCAATGTCGCGATAGTTCGGCTTGCTCACGGAGACTTCCCTCATATCGACCAACGACGCCCGCCTGTAACGCCTTAGCATAGGGCGAGGCTTGCTCGACAGAGTGTCTGTCCTCGTTCAGCCCGCCCTCGCCATCGCTCGTTCGCCGCCTATATCAAGCCGGTATTCAGAATCACACCGAGGCTTCCATGAGCTATGAACTGTTTTACTGGGACGGCATTCAGGGGCGCGGCGAGTTCGTGCGGCTGGCATTCGAAGATGCCGGCGCCGATTATGTCGACGTCACGCGCGAGCCGGGCCGCGGCACCGGCGAAATGATGAGGCTGATGGAAAGCACTGTTGAAGCGCACATCCCTTTCGCGCCGCCGTTTCTCAGGCATGGCGACCAGATCATTTCGCATGTGGCGAACATCCTCTTCTACCTCGGCCCCAAGCTCGGCCTTGCGCCCAAGGCCGAGGCACAACGCTGGTTCGCCAACGGCTTGCAATTGACGATCGCCGATTTCATTGCCGAGGTGCATGACACGCACCATCCGATTGCGACCTCGAAATATTACGAAGACCAGAAGCAGGAAGCGAAGGCCCGCGCAGCCGAATTCGTCACCAACCGTATCCCGAAGTTTCTCGGTTACTTCGAGCGGGTGCTTGAGCAGAACCCCGATGGCGGCGGCCACGCGGTCGGTGGCGGCGCCAGCTATGTCGACCTGTCGCTGTTCCAGGTGATCGAAGGGCTGCGTTATGCCTTCCCGAAGGCGATGCGCCACTATGAGCCGCAATATCCCGGGCTTTTGAAGCTGCATGCTTCGGTGAAAAGCCGGCCCAACATCGCCGCCTATCTCGCCTCACCGCGGCGGCTGGCCTTCAACGAGAACGGAATCTTCCGCCGCTATCCGGAACTGGACATCGCGCCCTGAGGCGAGGCGCCGCCAACGTCACGCGGCGGCAGCCCGCTGTTCGCGCAGGAATGCGGAGACGCGTCTCAGGCCTTCGCGCAGGACGGCTTCGTTGTTGGCATAGCCGATCCTGATGTAGCCCTCCATGTCCATGGCGCTGCCCGGCGTGAACATCACGCCGGTTCGCTGAAGCAGTTGCAGGCAGAACGCCTCTGATGTCATCGGCAGGTCGTATTTCAGAAGCGCCGTCGTGCCCGACTGCGGCCTGATCCAAGAGATCAGCGGCTCAGCATCCACCCAGTCCGACAGAATGGCGAGGTTGGTGCGGGTGATCGCCTGGCTGCGGGGAAGGATCTTGTCCTTGTTTTCAAGGGCGATGGCCGCGAAATGGTCATCGAGCATGCCGACGCTGATGGTGTTGTAGTCGCGGTGGACCGAAACGGCCTGGATCAATTCGGGCGGCGCGACGATCCAGCCGAGCCTGAGTCCGGCGAGCGAAAAGGTCTTCGACATGCTGCCGGTGCTGATGCCCTTTTCATAGAGGTCGGCGATTGACGCTGTCAGGCCGTTGCCCTCTTGATCCGTGCCGCGATAGACCTCGTCGCAGAGGATCCACGCGCCGCAAGCGCGCGCGATCTCGACGATCCTTTCGAGATAGGCGCGGTCCATCAGCGCGCCTGTCGGGTTGTTGGGATTGTTGATGGCGATCAGCTTGGTCCCGGGGATCGCCAGGCGCTGCAATTCCTCGAGGTCGGGCAGGAAGCCGGTCTCTTCCGTCAGGTGCAGGATCCGCGTATCGGCGCCGTAGCTCTCGGGGATCGAATAGTGCTGCTGATAAGTCGGCAGCACCGAAATCACCCGGTCGCCCGGTTCGACCAGCGTTTCGTGCACCAGCGCATTTGCGCCGATCGCGCCATGAGTGGTGACGACATTGTCGATCGCCTGTTTCGCATAGAGGCCCGCGATCAGCCCGCGCAGCCGCTCGGATCCCTCGATCGCGCCATAGGTTAGTTTCAGCGGCAGCAATTCGGCAAGGATCGTATCCGTCTTGCCCGCCATGTCGAGGAGTTCCGCGACGGTCAGGGACTCGACGCAGGTTTCGGCGAGGTTCCATTCGCAATGGTTCTCGTAGCGGTTCATCCAGATCTCGACGCCGAAGTCGCGGATTTTCATGCGGAGTTCCTTTCGAATGTTGAAAGCATGGCCCCGACCATGCCGGTGCCATGGTCGAGACGGCCACAACGCTCTCGTTGAGAATTGCCGTCTGCTGTAACATGAACCGACGAACTGACACGCCTCCGCACAGACACTCCGTTGCTATCGGAGCCCCCTGGAAAAGCTGTGGCAATTGGTGTTCGGTCGCTGTAGAAAGACGTTATGAGCAATATATTGCACAGTCAAGATCGGTCCGACGTTTTGTCTCACGTCGCCGAAAACCTGAAACGGATCCGCCAGGCGGCCGGCCTCAGCCAGGCCGCACTGGCCGAGGCGTCCGGCATCAGTCGGCGGATGATCGTCGCGGTCGAGAGCGGAGACGCCAACATCAGCCTCTCCAGCCTCGACAAGCTGGCAGCCGCCATGAAGGTCGGCTTCATCGATCTCGTCCGGGATCCGCAACGACAATCCGGCGACAGCATCGACGCGGTGACCTGGCGCGGTCGGCAAAAGGAAAGTGAGGCGCGGCTGCTTGCGTCCACCCCGGCTGCGAGCGAGGCGCAGATGTGGCTCTGGTCGCTGGCGCCCGGCGAACGCTATGACGCCGAGCCCGACCCGCAGGGATGGCATGAGATGCTGTTCGTGACGGAAGGCGCCCTGACGCTCGAGCTCTCGGGCGAGCGAAAGCGCTACGCAACCGGCGCCTATATCGCCTACAGCTCGGCCCAGGCCTATGCCTACATCAATGACGGCGACGACGTCGTGACCTTCGTGCGCAACGTCATCTCGTAGACCGGGCTGACGCAGCCCCCGCTACTCGACGTAGTTCCAGGGGACGAAGCGATAGAGCGTTTCGTCGCGCGCCACATGGCCGACGCCGGGGAACGGCAGATGCGCACCGGCAACGAGGTATCGCCCATCGGCCGCATCCGCCAGCGCCACGGCACGCGTAGCCGCCGCCGCGGTGCCATCGACGTCGAAGCTGACGAAGACGTCGGGCGTGTCGAACTGGATGTAATCCCCGTGAATGACGTCGCCCCAGAAGACGAGGCGCTGGCCGTCATCCCCCTTCAGCGCGATCGCGGAATGCCCGGGCGTGTGGCCGGCACGCAAAGTCGATCCGAGGTTCGGCAAGACGTCGCCATTATCGGCGAACCGCTTCACCTTTCCGGCGGCAATGTAGGGAGCAAGGGCATCGTGCGCGCGCTGAAAGTCGGTCTTCTGCGCCTCGGTCAGCGCCGTTACGCCCTCGCGCTCGATCCAGTAGCGGTATTCGCGGTCGGCGAGATGGATCTCCGCGTTCGGAAATTGCGGCTTCCCGTCGGCAGTGAGGCCGCCGGAATGGTCGGCGTGCACATGGGTCAGGATCACGGCGTCGACCTGTTCGGCGCGGTAGCCGGACGCGTTGAGATGCCTCAGGAGCTTGCCGGCGGCAGCACCGAGCAGGGCGCCCGATCCGGCATCGATCAGCACCAACCGTTCGCCGTCGTTGACGAGGTAGGCGTTGATCGACAGATGCGGCTCCTTGCTGAGGAAATTCGCCTCCAGCCTGCGCTGCAGCTCGCCTTCCGATTCGTTCTGATAGATCTTCGTCATCGGCAACGCCACGGTGCCGTCCGACAAGGCGGTGACTTCGAACTTTGCGAAGCGGAAGCGATAATAACCGGCATTGGCGACGGTCGAGAATGGCGCGGCGGAAAAGGCGAAACGCGGCGCGAGCGGTAACAGGGCGGTGGCGGCAAGAAGGCCCAAAGCTTGTCTGCGGGTGGTCATGATCGGCTCCTTCGATTGGATGCCGAGACGCTATCAATTCAACCGCCGGTCGATTATCCTGCGATCGTGGAAGTGATTGTTCCGGAAACGCATGAAATCCCCCCAATCCGCCGATCTCAACAGCCTCAGGATTTTCCTCGAGGTCGCCCGCTCCGAGAGCTTTTCCTCGGCAGCGCTTCGCCTGCACCTGCCACCGAGCACGGTCAGCCGGCGCCTGGGCGAGCTTGAAGCCGCCCTTGGCGTTGCCCTGCTGCTGCGCTCCACCCGCCGGGTCTCGCTGACCGAGGCCGGCAAACATCTGCTGGAGTCGGTCGGCGGCGCCGTCAAACTCATCGACCGCGGCATCGCCGGCTTCCAGCCCGCCGACGGTACGGCGCGCGGGCGCCTGCGGGTCGCCACATCAGTCGCCTTTGCCCGCACCTTCCTCCCGCCGATCCTGAAGCGCTATGCGGAGCTTTGCCCCGAGGTCCAGGTCGACGTGCAGACCGCTCACCAGAATGTCGACCTGATCGGCGAAGGCGTCGACGTGGCCTTGAGGATGGGACAGCCGGTCGACAGCGAGATGATCTATCGAAAGATCGGAACGATCGCGCCGCGCCTCTATGCCGCCCCTGCCTATTGCGCCGGATTGGCGCTCTCGTCCCCGGAAGACCTGATGCATGTGGCGCTGATCGCGTATCGGACGCGCATGCGGCGGGATCTTGCCCATTGGGTACTCTCCGACGGCACCAGGCAGTTTACCCTGGAGCGCCCGCCGTCGATCGTCGTCGACGATCCTGCGATCAGCGAGCGGTTGATCGCCGAGGGCCTCGGCATCGGCATGCTCAGCGAAGCCCTTGCCGCCGACGGCCTCTCTACCGGACGGCTCGTTGCGGTTCTTCCCGCGTGGTCCGGGCCGTCCACCCACATTTACTATCTCTTCCACCAGCAACTCGGCGATCTGCCGAAAGTGGCGGAATTCTTGAAGGCCGTGCGCGAAACGTTTCGGCTTCGCGACGCATGACCCTGCGGCCAGGAGCGCATGCGTCGGGTGAGCGCGGAAGCTCTAGGACTGGCTCTCTTCGATCGAATCCACCCGGTCCGGATAGAAAGCCAACCTCCCCTTGATGGCGGCCACCGCCGGGTGCGGGTCTTCATAGGTCCAGACGGCATTGCGCGACAGCTCGCCGCCCAAAGGGATGCTGAAATAGGAGGCGTCACCCTTATAGGGGCAATGGGACGAATGATCCGTGCGCTCAAGCAGGGACATGTCGGTATCCTCACGCGGGATGTACTGCACTGCGGGACAGGATGCCTCGCGCAGGGTCAGCGCATTGCGGGTGTCGGCGATGACGCGCCCGCCGAGTGTGACGACGACGCGGGCCGGATTTCTTTCGGTGGTGATCGGGTGATCGGGACCGGGGATCTTGATCGGTTTGTCTGACATGGGCGACCGCCTCCAGAGCGTTACTGATACTAAGTGGTACCCTCGCCGGCCGATTCCAACCGGTCACGCCAAAAACCCTCAGCTGTTTGCCGCCGAAGAATGGACGGCTGTTGAGGGTTCTGCCGCGGCCGCCGCCGGATGGCTCTCGTCGAGCAGCCTGCGCACTTCCATCACGCCCTTGGCCGTATCCGACCAGCTGTGTCTCCAGACGAGAAGCGCGACCGAGCCGACGATGGCGATAACAAAGGCGATCGGCCCCAGGAACCAGAGCGCCGCGGCCACGGTGAAATAGTAGGAGCGGACACCCTGGCTGAAGGAGCGAAGGGCCGGATTGATCATCAGCGACAGGGCGTGGGCCCATGCGGCGATGTCGCGGGCCTCTTCACGCGAAGGGCTCCGCCGATCGCCGCGAGGCAATAGTTGATCTGCCGGACCGCCCAGATGAATTCGGACAACCCGCGCAGCAAGGTCGCCATGACGAGCAGCACCTTGCATTGAAACAGCCACAGCGGCTCGATCGGCGCGAACATCGCGATGATGCCCGATTGAAGACCGATCGTCGGCTGGATGAAGAGCGCGCTGCTCATGGCGACGATGACGATGAGATTGGCCGAACCAAAGAATGATGCAGAGTTGATCGTGTGACCGAGGATGGCGGCGTCACCGATGAAGTTGCTGTCCCGCGTCAGCACCTCGCGCATCCAGGCCTGCCGGACACGCACCATGTCCAGCATCAGGCTGTCGGTCCGGCGCGGCCAGCCAAGCGCCATCATCGGCTCCAGTCCCACCCAGGTCACGAGGAACAGGATAATCGCAATCCAATCAAGCATCTGCACGGCCAGCCTCCTACCATAGCTGTGTCTAATAGAAGCCGCAGCGAGCGGCGCGTCAACGCGGCAGCGCAAGTCGGGATTGCCGGAGCCGACCGCGTGGCCAGTGCTTCCCGATAATCCTTGGGACTTACGTGCCATCAGCGGATTGACACGGCCTGTATCCTGGATACAATTTGCCTCGATCTTGGGAGGGATCGATGAACCAATCCTTTGAATGGCGAAGCCAGTCACGGCTGCTCGACGAAGTGGCGCAGGCCCTTCGCGAACGCATCTATGCCGGCGTCTACGCGCCCGGAGCGACGCTCCGGCAGGAGAAGATCGCCGCCGAATTCGGCATCAGCCGCACGCCGCTGCGCGAGGCCCTGCGGGTGCTCGAGCGCGACGGGCTGGTGGTCAACAAGCCGGGCAGCGGCGTGCGGGTCGCGACCGCCGACCTGCCGAAACTGCTGGACGCCTATGCGGTGCGCGAGGCGATGGATGGCGTGGCGGCGCGCAACGCCGCCGAGCGGGCAACGACTGCCGAGATCAAGGACCTGGCAAAGCAGGTCGAACGCCAGCTCAAGATCGTCGAAAACTGGGACCCGGGTGCCTACACCCAATCCAACGTCGTCTTTCACGAGGCGATCGTTGCCGCCTCGCGCAATGCGTCGCTGGCGCCGCTCGGGCCGCTGCTGCGCATGACCTCGCAGGTCTTTGCGCCGGCGTTTTCGCTTTCCAGCGAACGGGCGAGCACGGCCGTCGCCGAACATGGGCTGATCGTCGAGGCGATCGCCGCACGCAACCTTGATGAATCGGAGAAGCTGGCCCGCGCCCACATCAACGCGACGTCCATGAGACTGAAGGCGCTGCTTGAAGAGCGCGGGACTGACAAAGAGGCATGACTGTGAAGACCTACGGCAATTTCATCGCGAACACATGGCAGGATGCAACGGGCGGCGAGTTCATCGCCGTCAGGGACCCCTCCAACGGCCAGGAATTCGCACGCATCGCCCGGGGCAACCGGGACGATATCGACCTCGCCGTGCGTTCGGCACGCGCAGCGCTTTCCGGTGACTGGGGGCGTTTGACGCCGACCGAGCGCGGCCGGGTTCTGACCCGGATTTCGGCGGGCGTGCTGCGCAACATCGACCTCCTGACGGAGCTTGAGGCACGCGATGTCGGCAAGCCGCTCACCCAGGCGCGCGCCGACGTCGTGGCGCTCGCCCGCTATCTCGAATTTTATGGCGGTGCCGCCGACAAGGTGCATGGCGACACCATCCCCTATCAGAACGGCTTCACCGTGCTGACCGTCTACGAGCCACATGGCGTCACGGGCCATATCATCCCCTGGAACTATCCCATGCAGATCCTCGGCCGCAGCCTCGGCGCAGCGCTCGCCATGGGCAACGCCGCCGTCGTCAAGCCGGCGGAAGAGGCCTGCCTGACGATCCTCGAATTCGCCCGCATCGCCGAGGAAGAGGGCCTGCCCTCGGGCGCACTCAACATCGTCACCGGCTTCGGCTCGGAGGCGGGTGCGGCCCTTTCCGAGCATCCCGACGTCAACCACATCTCGTTCACCGGGTCGGTGCGCACCGGCGAAATGGTGCAGGCAGCAGCGGCAAAGAATGCCGTGCCGGTGACGCTGGAGCTCGGCGGCAAGTCAGCGCAGATCGTCTTTGCCGATGCGGATCTCGACCGCGCGGTCCCCTTCCTCGTCAATGCCGGCATCCAGAATGCCGGCCAGACCTGCTCGGCCTCGTCGCGCATCCTGGTCGAACGCGCCGTCTACGAAGACGTGGTGGCGCGCATGAGTGAGCGATACCGCGCCCTGAAGGTCGGCCCAGCCGGCAACGATCTCTCGGTCGGCCCAGTTGTCTCGCAGCGGCAGAAGGCGATCGTCGAGGGCTTCCTTCTCGACGCCGCCAAGGATGGCCTGAAAGTCGCGGCGAAGGGCGAGATCGTCGCCGACGCGCCCTCGGAAGGCGCCTATGTCGCCCCCACCCTTTTGCGCGACGTGCCGCATGAACACCGCACGGTGCAGGAAGAAATCTTCGGCCCGGTCCAGGTAATCATGCCGTTCGACGGCGAAGAGGAGGCGATCCGGCTTGCCAACGGCACCGACTATGGCCTCGTCTGCGGCGTCTGGACCAATGACGGCGGCCGGCAGCTGCGGATGGCGCGCGCCGTCCACGCCGGCCAGGTCTTTATCAACAATTACGGCGCCGGCGGCGGCGTCGAGCTGCCGTTCGGCGGCGTCAAGAAATCCGGCCATGGCCGCGAGAAGGGTTTCGAGGCCCTCTACGGCTTTGCCAGCATGAAAACCATCTCTGTCTACCACGGCTAGAGCGGGATGAGGAAAAGTGTGTGCGGTTTTCCGCCCGCATCCCGCTCTAACCCATGATCCAGGTCTCCTCGGGAGGAACTACACGTGTCACTAGAAGGTAAAGTCGCTCTCATCACCGGCGCAGGCTCCGGCTTCGGCGAGGGCATCGCGAAGCGGTTCATCGAAGGCGGCGCCAAGGTCATCGTCGTCGACCGCGATGCCGCTGGCGCCGAGCGCGTCGCGAGCGAACTCGGCAAGAACGCGTTTCCCGTGGTTGCCGATATCGCCAAGGAAGCCGAAGTTAACGCGGCCGTTGCCGCAGGCCTCAAACAATTCGGCCGCGTCGATATCCTGATCAACAATGCCGGCATTGGCCACAAGCCACAAAACGCCGAACTGGTCGAACCGGACGAGTTCGACCGCATCCTCGGCGTCAATGTGCGCGGCGTCTATCTGATGACGCGGGCGCTGCTGCCGCACATGAAGGACAACAAGTCCGGCGTCATCGTCAACATCGCTTCGACGGGCGCCAACCGGCCGCGGCCGAACCTTGCCTGGTACAACGCGACCAAGGGCTGGGTCGTCTCCGCCACCAAGGCGCTGGCAATCGAACTCGCGCCGTTCAACATCCGCGTCGTCGCGCTCAATCCGGTTGCCGGCGAAACGCCGCTGCTGACCACCTTCATGGGCGAGGATAGCGAGGAGATCCGCAAGAAATTCCGCGATTCCATTCCGCTCGGACGCCTGCTGAAACCGGAGGACCTTGCCGAGGCCGCCTTCTTCGTCGCCTCGCCGCAGGCGTCGATGATCACCGGCGTGGCGCTCGACGTCGACGGCGGACGCTCGATCTGATTACTTCGATCCGATTTCTGGGACCATGAACAACGAAACCGCAAAGCGGGGGAACCATCATGAACTTGACGAAACTGGCGCTTGCCTCGTGCTTCATCGCCGCGTCGCTGACGCCGGCAATGGCCAAGGATACGATCACTGTCGGCCAGGTGCTCGAGCCGCCGGGCCTCGACCCGACCGCCGGTGCCGCAGCACCGATCCGCTACATCACCTACGGCAACCTCTTTGAGGGTCTCGTCCGCGTGGTCGAAGACGGCACGGTGAAGCCGCTGCTCGCCGAAAGCTGGACGGTCTCCGACGACCGGAAGACCTACAGCTTCAAGCTTCGCCAGGGCGTCAAGTTCCACGATGGCACCGCCTTCGACTGCTCCGTGGTGAAGTTCTCCTATGAGCGCGCCGTTTCGGCCGATTCCACCAATGCGCAGAAAGGCCTGTTCGAGCCGATCGAAAAGACCGAATGCCCGGATCCGGCGACCGCGGTGGTGACGCTGAAGCGCCCGGCCTCCAACTTCCTGTTCAACATGGCCTGGGGCGACGCGGTGATGATCGCGCCGTCGTCGGCCGCAGACAACAAGACCAAGCCCGTCGGCACCGGCCCGTTCAAGTTCAAGGAGTGGGCGAAGGGCGACAAGGTCGTGCTCGAAAAGAACGCCGACTATTGGGGCGAACCGGCCAAGCTCAGCGAAGTGACCTTCAAGTTCATCAGCGACCCGTCGGCTGCGGCCGCCGCCGTTCTCGCCGGCAATGTCGACGCCTTCCCGATGTTCCAGGCGGCGGAACTGGTGAGCCAGTTCCAGAGCGATCCGAACCTGCAGGTCGAGGTCGGCAGCACCTCGGGCAAGGTGGTGCTCGCGCTCAACAATGCGAAGAAGCCCTTCGACGACGTGCGCGTCCGCCAGGCGCTCGCCCATGCGATCGACCGCAAGGCGCTGGTCGAAGGCACCTACTCGGGCTTCGGCACGACGATCGGCTCGCATTATTCCCCGGTCGAGCCCGGCTATGTCGATCTCAACGAAACCTACCCCTATGACCCCGGCAAGGCGCAGCAGTTGCTGCAGGAAGCAGGCGTTCAGAACCTCGAAATCACCATCATGCTGCCGCCGCCGGCCTATGCCCGCCGTGGCGGCGAGATCATCGCGGCCATGCTCAGCGAAGTTGGCATCAAGGTGAACCTCGTGCCGATCGAGTTCGCGCAGTGGCTGGATCAGGTGTTCAAGAACTCGAACTTCGACGCGACGATCATCGCCCATGCGGAAGCTCGCGACCTCGATATCTATGCCCGCGACAAGTACTACTTCAACTACCAGAACCCTGAGTACAAGGCGCTCTACAAGTCCTACACGCTGGCTTCGACCGAAGCCGAGCAGATGGACCTGATCGGCCAGCTCCAGCGCAAGCTGGCTGCGGACGAACCGAACGTCTTCCTCTATGCACTGCCGAAGATCGGCGTCTGGAACAAGAAGGTGAAGGGTCTCTGGAAAAACATGCCGGTGCCGGCCGACGACCAGACCCAGACCTATTGGGAAAACTGATCGACGTTCATTGAGCGGGATGCGGGCGGAAACCGCATGCACTTTTCCTCATCCCGCTCCAGCATCCGCCCTCTCGATTGGGGCGGGCGCAGATCTGTCGTTGGCCGCCGCACCCGGCGCCGGTCAACGCTCGCTCTTTCCGGGAGGTTGATGTGATTTCCTTCATTGGCGGTCGCCTCGTGTCGCTCTTGCTGACGACACTGGTCGCCTCAGTCATCGTCTTTCTGCTGATGCAGGTGCTGCCCGGCGACCCGGCCGTGCTGATGCTCGGCATGAATGCCGACGCAGACGCGATCGCGGCGCTGCACCGGCAGCTCGGCCTCGACCAGCCGATCTGGATCCGCTACCTCCACTGGATCGGCGGCTTCGTCGTCGGCGATTTCGGCATGAGCCTCACCTATTCGGTGCCGATCCGGGAGCTGCTTGGCCCGCGCATCCTGGTGACGCTGCCGCTGGCGCTGCTCTCCATGGCGATCTCCGTCGTCGTCGCCATCGCCATCGGCGTCTATGCCGCCGCCAACCGGGGCAAGGCCGGCGACACCGTCGTCATGGGCATCGCCCAGGTGGGCGTCGCCATTCCCAATTTCTGGCTGGCGCTTCTCTTCATCCTGCTCTTCGCCCTGAAGCTCGCCTGGTTCCCGGCCTCCGGCTTTGCCGGCTGGGAAGGCGGCATCTGGAACGGCCTGCATTCGCTGATCCTGCCGGCGCTCGCGCTCGGCCTGCCGCTTGCCGCCATTCTCGGCCGCGTCACCCGCTCCGCCGTCATCGAAACGCTTGGCGAAGATTTCATTCGCACCGCCCGCGCCAAGGGGTTGAGCCGCGCCGGCGCTCTGTGGAAGCACGCGGTGCCGAACGCGCTCATTCCCGTCGTCACCATCATCGGCCTGCAGTTCTCCTTCCTGCTTGCCGGTACGATCATCATTGAGAACGTCTTCAACCTGCCAGGCATCGGCCGCCTCGTCTTCCAGGCGATTGCCCAGCGCGATCTCGTGACGGTGCAGACGCTGGTGACGCTGCTGGCGGCCTCGGTCATCACCATCAATTTCCTCGTCGATCTGGTCTACGGCTATCTGGATCCGCGCCTGTCGAGGGGAGGCCACTGATGTCCGCTCAAGCAGCCGCCGCGCAACCCAGCCTCTTCTCCAAGCTCATCGGCAGCCGAAACCTGACGATCGGCGCCACCGTTACCATCATCCTCGTGGCGATGGCGCTCGTCTCCTATGTCTGGACACCCTATTCGCCGACGGCGATGAACTTCCGCGACAAGCTGCAGGGTCCGAGCCTTGCCCATTGGTTCGGCACCGACAATTTCGGCCGCGACATCCTGTCGATGATCATGGTCGGCGCCCGCAACTCGATCAGCGTCTCGATCGTCGCGGTTCTCGTCGGTGCCGGCATCGGCGTGCCGCTTGGCGCTTGGGCGGCTGCTCGCGGCGGCTTTGTCGATGGTCTCGTCATGCGCATGAGCGACCTTGCTTTTGCCTTCCCGGCGCTTCTGACTGCCGTCATCATCACCGCGATCTTCGGCCCCGGCGCCACCAATGCGATGATCGCAATCGGCATCTTCAACATCCCGGTCTTTGCCCGCGTCACCCGCGGCGCCTCGATGGGCCTCTGGAAACGCGAATATGTGCAGGCCGCGCGCTGCGCCGGACGCGGCGACGTGGCAATCACGTTTCTGCACATCCTGCCCAACATCAACCACGTGCTGCTCGTCCAGGTGACAATCCAGTTCGCCTTGGCAATCGTTGCCGAAGCCGGCCTTTCCTATGTCGGCCTCGGCACCCAGCCGCCGATGCCGAGCTGGGGCAAGATGCTGAATGACGCCCAGACCTTCATCTACCAGGCGCCCTGGCTTGCGATCTTCCCGGGCCTGGCAATCACCTTTGCCGTGCTCGGCCTCAACCTGCTCGGCGATGGCCTGCGCGACATTCTCGACCCGCGCGTGAGGCGGCAACGATGACCAGACCCTTGCTTCACATGGCCGGCATGTCGGTCGAACTTACGGCCGGCAAAAGCACCGTCGATATCGTCTGCGACATCGATCTCGAACTCAACCGCGGCGAACGGCTTGGCATCGTCGGTGAGTCCGGCAGCGGCAAGTCGATGACAGCCCTTGCCGTCATGGGCCTGCTGCCGCAGCGCATGCGGGTGCGCGGCGAACTTTCCTTCGACGGCCGCAATCTCGCGGGCTTGGGCGAAGCCGATTACTGCGGCTATCGCGGCCGGCGCATGGCGATGATCTTCCAGGAGCCGATGACCGCGCTCAATCCGGTCAAGTCGATCGGTGCGCAGATCGCCGAGGGTCGGCGGCTACACCTCGGTGAAACGAAAGCCGACGCCGAGAAGAAGGCGCGCGCGCTTCTCGACCGCGTCGGCCTGCCGGCGCCGCGCTTCGATCTGGATCTCTACCCGCATCAGCTCTCCGGCGGCCAGCGCCAGCGCGTGATGATCGCGATGGCGATCGCCTGCGAACCGGACCTGCTGATTGCCGACGAGCCGACGACGGCGCTCGACGTCACCGTACAAGCGCAGATCCTCGACCTGCTCGACGAGCTGATCGAAGACACCGGCACGGCGCTGATGCTGATCACCCACGATCTCGGCGTCGTCTCGGAGATGACCGACCGCATCGCCGTCATGTATGCCGGCCGCATCATCGAAACCGGGCGCACGGACGACGTCTTTGCCCGCATGGCGCATCCCTATGCCCGAGGCCTCTTTGCCGCCTCGCCGCATGGCGCGGCACTCGCCCCGCGACATCCAAGTGAAGGGCGGCCAAGGCTGAACGCCATTCCGGGCATCGTGCCCGATCCCTTCGCACGGCCGTCCCATTGCTCCTTTGCGGACCGCTGTTCCTATGCCCAATCGGACTGTCGTCAGGCGATCCCCGCGCTGGAC
This sequence comes from Ensifer sp. ENS09, assembly GCF_014852425.1. Taxonomy (NCBI): domain Bacteria; kingdom Pseudomonadati; phylum Pseudomonadota; class Alphaproteobacteria; order Hyphomicrobiales; family Rhizobiaceae; genus Ensifer; species Ensifer sp. ENS09. The sequence goes on along the minus strand of NZ_JACVBP010000005.1, from coordinate 2,887 downwards.
CTGATCAACACCGATGAAAATGTCGAGCATCGCGCCGCCTGCTTTCATCCGCGCGAAAGGATGGTGGCGTCATGAGCGAGGTGATCCTCAAGACCACCGATCTGGTGCGCGAATACGACCTGCCACGCCCGTCGATCTTCTCGAAGCAGAGCCGCCTGCGCGTGCTCCATGGCGTCAGCGTCGAACTGGCCGCCGGCCAGAGCCTCGGCATCGTCGGGGAAAGCGGCTCCGGCAAGTCGACGCTGGCACGCGCCGTGATGGGGCTGGAACGACCGCAGTCCGGCCAGGTCTCGATCGCCGGCAAGGATATCTATGCGCTCGACCGTGCCGGGCTGCGCGAGGCCCGCAAGGGCTTTCAGGCGATCTTCCAGGATCCCTATGGTTCACTCGATCCGCGCCATACGGTGAGGACAATCATCTCCGAGCCGATCGTTTCGCTGGAGCGCGAGACCGGCAGCACAGAGCGCAACCGACGCATCGCCGAGGTGCTGGAGGCGGTCGGCCTGCCGCTGGCGTCGGCCGACAAGTATCCGCACGAATTCTCCGGCGGTCAGCGCCAGCGCATCGCCATTGCCCGCGCGCTGATCACTCGGCCGGCGCTGATCGTCGCCGACGAGCCGGTGTCGGCTCTCGATGTCTCGATCCAGGCGCAGGTGTTGAACCTGATGATGGACCTGCAAGAGAAGCTCGGTCTTTCCTACCTCTTCATCAGCCACGATCTCGGTGTTGTGCGCGCCATTACCGATCGGGTAGCGGTCATGCATCTCGGCCGCATCGTCGAGGAAGGACCGACATCAGAGGTCTTCGACAACCCGCGACATCCTTACACTCAAGCGCTGGTCGCCGCCGTACCCAAGCCGTTTTCCGGGCGGCGCAAGCGCGTGCGCTCCGATGGGCCGCCGCAAACGCCGGTCCATACCGCAACGACCGCAGCCGGCTGCGCCTATGCCGCCGTCTGTCCCGCGAGACAGGAGATCTGTCTGACCCGAACGCCTGAGGCCAAGCCGGTGACGCCGGCCTGGTCCGCCCGCTGCCATTTTGCCTAGGAAGTGCCCCATGTCCGAACTCGCCGATTTCACCGCCGTCGACCTTGTCGACGCCTACCGCTCGAAAAAGCTCTCCCCCGTCGAGGTCACCGAAGCCGTCATTGCCCGCATCGATGCTTCCGAACCGAAACTGAACGCGCTCTGGGCCTATGATCCGACCGAAGCCCGCAAGGCCGCCAAGGCATCGGAGGAACGCTGGGCAAAGGGTGAGCCTCTGGGGGCGATCGACGGCGTGCCGGTGACGATCAAGGAAAACATCGCGACCAAGGGCACGGCCGTGCCGCTCGGCTGCGCCGCCGTGTCGCTGACGCCGGCTGCCGCCGACGCACCGCCGGCGGCCCGCACCCGTGAGGCAGGCGGCGTTCTGCTCGCCAAGACCACCATGCCCGATTACGGCATGCTCTCTTCCGGCCTTTCCAGTTTCCACAAGCTGGCCCGCAACCCGTGGGACCTCTCGGCCAATCCGGGCGGATCGAGCGCCGGCGCCGGCGCGGCCGCCGCGGCCGGTTATGGGCCTTTGCACATCGGCACGGATATCGGCGGCTCCGTCCGCCTGCCGGCCGGCTGGTGCGGCATCGTCGGGCTGAAGCCTTCGGCCGGCCGCGTGCCGATCAACCCGCCGTTCATCGGCCGCGTCGCCGGCCCGATGACCCGGACGGTCGCGGACACAGCGCTCTACATGTCGGTGCTGTCGCAGCCGGACGCCCGGGACACGATGTCCCTGCCCTATGCTGACATTCCCTGGCTCGATCTTGATCGTGATCTGAAAGGGCTGAAGATCGGCCTCTGGCTCGACGCCGGCTTTGGCCAGTCGGTCACGGAGGAAACGGAGCAGGCGGTCAAGAAGGCGGCCCAGCTCTTTGCCGACGCCGGCGCGATCATCGAACCGATCGGCCCGTTCCTGACGCGCGAGATGATCGACGGTCTCGACCGCTTTTGGCGGGCGCGCGGCTGGGAAGACGTGTCGCGTCTTTCGCCGGAAAAGCAGGCGCAGATCCTGCCCTACATCTTCGACTGGATCAAAACCGCCGAGGACTTTAACGGCCGTGAGGTCTATACCGGCTTCGCCCAGATCGAGGCGATGCGCAACGCGCTGCATGCAGCACTTTCCGGCTATGACTTCATCCTCTCGCCGACCGCGCCGACGGCCTCTTATCCGGCCGAATGGGCCTCGCCGGTCAACGACCCGCAGAAGCCGTTCGAGCACATCGCCTTCACCGTCGCCGTCAACATGGGCGGCCAGCCGGCAATCTCGCTCAACTGCGGCTATACCGCAGGCGGCCTGCCGATCGGCCTGCAGATTATCGGCCAGCAGTTCGACGATATCGGCGTGCTTCGCCTCGCACGTGCCTTCGAGATCATGCGCCCTGGGCAACGCCCCTGGCCGAAGGTCGCATGATGAGCGACACGATGCGTTACACCATCGAGAGCGGCGATCTCGAAAACATCGTCTCCCGCCTGCTCGACATCGTTCGCCGGCTCGGCGTCAGCGTTTCGAAACTCGCGATCGAGGTGGATGGCGGCAAGGCCAGCCTCGAAATCGCCGTGTCTTCGGCCTCGCAAGCAGTCGCCAATACGCTGCGTGAGCGCATCGGACAGATCGAAGGCGCGAAGGCAGCAGCCTAGCCCGCATCATCATCAACGCGGCCGTGCCGCTTTACACAGACTGAAAACCACAGGAGTGCCGACAATGGCCCGCAAACTTTTCATCCTCCCCGGCGACGGCATCGGCCCGGAAGCCATGGCGGAAGTCCGCAAAATCATCGCCTACATGAATGCCGAGCTTTCTGCCGGCTTCGTGACCGACGAGGGCCTGGTCGGCGGTTCGGCCTATGACGCCC
>NZ_JACVBP010000004.1:0-940647 GCF_014852425.1 Ensifer sp. ENS09 | reverse complement strand
CCATCACCCGCACTTGGCCTACCCTCTGCATCCCCGGCCAGCGCCGGGCAGGCCAAGCGCTGATCTACATCACCAGGGGGTCAAAATTGGATGCCGATAAGGGGTGAATTTTGGACGCTGATTGACATCATGACCTTCTTCGGGGATCCAGATCGCCGAGCTTTACAGGTCGATGATGACATCCGCGATCGAGCCATAGGAACGCCTTGCTGTCAGACAGGAAAGGCGGCTGACCGAGCAACTCTCCCTCATCGGTCAGAAGACGGAGCGCGCAGATGGGATGGATTGATCGTCATTGTTGATAACGGCCAGCTCACGGGCAAGGCCACTTAGTCGTTTATAAACGCCCGAGAACTCTGCAATGCAGTTTGTCACGTGGCCTAGCCGAGCAGGCCATCGTTGAAGTAGCTTCGCCCTTCGTGAATGCCATAGTTTAGGTAGTGCTCAAGAGGATTCATGCCAGCCGCGGCGACGTCTGGGTTGAGTTCGAGATAGCCCACACTATCGAAAATCTTCGACGGATCACGTCCTTCGTGCCAGCCGTAATTCTTGTAATGCTCCAAAGGGTTCATGCCTGCTGCTGCAACGTCGGTGTATTTGGCGAGGTAGTCTGAGGTATCGAAAAAGGCATTGGGATCGCGGCCTTCATGCCAGCCGAACCGCGCGTAATGCTCCTCGGGATCGTAACTGCTCGCCGCCACATCCCTGTAGTTCCTGAAATAGAACATGTCGTCGACAAGAACGATGCCAGCATCGATCTTGCGGCCCTCGTAGATACCATACGAAAGATAGTGGGCGAGGGGGGTGATCCCGGCTGCCGCGACATCGGGATTCAGTCGTAGATAGTCATTTGTGTCAAAGACACTCGACGGATCTCGCCCTTCCTTCCAGCCATATAGCGCGTAGTGCTCCAGAGGATTCATGCCGACAGCGGCAACGTCTCGATATGTTTCAAGATAGGCCGAGGTATCGAAGAAGCCGTTGGGATCGCGGCCCTGTTGCCAACCAATTTGGTAATAATGATCCTCCGCCTCCATCGAGGCACGATAGACGTCATTGTTTTGGGTGAGGTAGAACATGTCGTCAACGAGTGGATTACCGTCGTCCTGGGTCACGATGTCATCCGAGAATTCCAGCATCTCGATTGAAAGGAGACGATCAAGTGCGCCTTTGTGTTCAATCACCATCGCGCCGCCGCGATAGGCGAATTTGATATCGAGCAGGCTGAAGTCGAAGCCGGCAGCATCCCAACCTTCCCCGCCAAGCAGCGTATCTGAACCGCCACTTCCTCTTAGTGTATCATGGCCGCCGCCACCGACAAGGATGTTATCCAGGACGTTGCCATTGAAAGTGTCGTTCCCATTTCCACCGATCGCGTTCTCTATAAGCGAGCGCGTATCGTTGTTGTGAAGCAACGCATTGGCGATATTGCCGATCGCCTTCTTCGTGCCATCAATGTGGAGATCCACTAACTGCGAGCTCGAGGTTCTCGTCCAACCGCCCGGCTGAAGGTCTACATTCACGCCCGTCGTGTAATTTGAGTAGTCGTAGGTATCAACGCCGCCGCCGTCCCAGACGGTGAGGAGGACGCGGTTTGCGCCGGGTGCGCCTTGGCCCAAGCCATTGATAAACATTTCCCCGGTCGTGGCGCTCCAGGAGTAAATCGTGTTGCCGCTTTGCGTGCTATAGTCAGCCCCGTACATGTGCTGCAACGCCGCGATGTCGTACATCATCAGCGATTGCGCGAAGCCCCATGATTCGTTCGTGTACCCGTCGTACGGTGACGCGCCTTCGTATGAGCTGTAGCTCATCACCGTGTATTCCATCGTATCACGAGAAGTCGGCATCAACATACCCTCGTGCGCATGGTCGAGGCCGAGGGCGTGCCCAAGCTCGTGCAAAAATGTTACATATGCGTAGTTGCCCTTCGCAGGAGCCGTATAGTCGCCGTAATTGGTGCCAAACCAAGCGTCGCCGGCTTCACCCCCGTCCGATGGAAAGTAAGCCCAAGCAGTTTCTGGGAGGCTGGATTGCGCGAGCCGCAGATCGGCGTGATGGGTCGTGCTTTCGGTAATTTCAGTGAACATCAGATTGGTCACTGATGAAAACTCAGTGAAGGCCGCGCGCGCTGCGGTCATCTGTGCCGAGTTGAGCGGGGCAAAGCCATTTACGGGCTCACCGCTTCCGTAAAAGCTCTCGTAGAAGGAACCGCTCGTTGGGAAGCTGAAGGTGAGGCTTTGCACTGCCCATTGCTCGATGCCCAGGATACCTCGAATGTAGGCGTCGTGGGAGAAAACTATAGACTGTGTTAGTGGCATGCATTCCTCGCTGGCAGTCCTAAGGTCGACGCGCGACTCTTGGTTTGTGTGCATGCACGTGCACATAGCGTCTAATCTGTTGCGGGAGCATGACCACGAATTCCCGCGAAAGTCGAGTGGGTGTCAATCGAATTTCCAATAGATTCCTGCAACCCTACAGACAGTTGCTTCAATGTTAGTTCAACAACTCGGCTCTTGTTTCGCTCCGCTCGCACTTGGCAAGGCTGGTAAAAATCGAAGATATCGGCGCTATCGTTCTTCGGAGATCCGACCTTGCTGCGATCTTCCACGTGGTTATCAAGTTAGCCGGGAGGGGGAGGGCTTCATCAGGTTCGGGACTTCCGGCTCTCGTCAAATCCGACGCTTATAGGCTTCGGTGTGCAGGGTGACCGTCGCCATCATCTCGTTCGGCAGCGGAGTGAGCGGGTTTTGCCTTGCGAATCACACGCCGACGGCCTCTTCAAACATGCGATCTTTGGAGTCGAGCATGAAGCAGCGGTTATGGGCCAGTTCAATCAGCGCGTCGGCGACTTCGCTTTCGGTCAGCCGGCGGCTTCACCATATTCAGCGACCGATTGGAAAACGTCTTCCATCGCCATCTGACAATCGAGATCTTGATCCGGATATGAGCCCGTGCATTTCGGGGATAGATATCTCGGATGTTTTGCCATGACGGACCTTCTCTAATCCGTAGTAGAGCGCACCAGGCTATCCTCAAGCTTTCGCTAAAACGCTTGCGACTCTACCGCGGTGCCATTCGTCAATGTGGCATGGCTAAAACCGCGAGGAAAGCATCACAGCCAGCGTCGCAGGCAGATCCGATGCAGCGCCGCGTCGATCCTTGCGTCGCTAGCTCCGCGGCTGGCTGTGCGCTCTGTAAGAGCCCAATGTCTAGCCGGGCCGTCGAGAACGACCACACCTTCGACCTACACGATCGCGACACCCGCGTTCTAGCGGCGGCGTGCCCTCGAACTGGTCGTGGCCGGTCACTGCGGTGCGCCTCGATGTCTGCATTGCGCGCACGTTGACGTAGGTTCGCATGTATTTTCGTTTATTCGCAAACCGTGAGGGTACGTTCCGCAACATTCGCTCTTGGCACACCGGCCTTTCACGCCTAATAAATCTTAGTAAGTAAGCGAAATGCGCCGTCCTACATTGCTTTTCGAGGGTTTTGCTTCATCACAGGAAGCCAATCACTGAGCTGTTCTCCCTTGGGCAGCTGGTCAATTCTTCTCACATTATTTAAGAGAAATCCATGCTGTCAGACCGACAACTTCAACGATGTGTGAACAGGGTGTGACGCGTGGCATCTAGTATGTTTGATCGGCGACGACCACTAGTCGCTGCCGCCTTGCGTTCAACTCGGCGGGCCTTCTTTGGCGTGGCGGCGCTGAGCGCCGCTACCAATCTTCTGATGCTGACCGGGCCTCTTTTCATGATGCAAGTCTATGACCGGGTGCTGGCAAGTCGCAGCGTGCCGACGCTGGTGGCTCTCTCGGTGCTGGCGCTCGGTCTATATGCGTTTCTCGGGCATCTAGAGGTTATTCGCGCCCGAATCCTCACCCAGATCGGGCAGAGGCTCGAAGAGCAGCTCGGTGGCCCGACCTTCGAGGCAGTGCTGAAGTTGCCCCTTCGCATGTCGAAGAGGGAGGCTATTTCCCAACCGCTGCACGATCTCGACCAGATCCGACAGTTCATGAGCGGCCAGGGCCCGATCGCGATTTGCGACATGCCGTGGCTTCCCATCTATATGGCGATCCTGTTTCTGTTCCATGCGTATCTCGGTTGGCTGGCGGTGGCCGGCGTCGTGTTCCTGATCGCTCTTACGCTGATCAGCGAATTTGTCCTGCGTGCGCCGATGCAGCGTCTGGCCCAGTTGGCGTCCATGAGGGCGGAATTCATCGAGGCTGGGCGCCGCAATGCCGAGGCGCTCCGCGCAATGGGCATGACAGGTGCCTATTCAGCGAAATGGCACACAGCCAATGCGGACTATGTGGACGTGCAGCGACGCACGAACGACGCGACCAGCAGTTTCGGCACGACATCGAAGATTTTTCGTCTGGCGTTGCAATCGGCCGTGTTGGCGCTCGGCGCCTGGCTGGCGATCTACCAGCTTGCCTCACCCGGCGCGATGATCGCAGCCTCGATCCTGACGTCGCGGGCGCTTGCCCCGATCGAACAGGCGATCGGTCAGTGGCGTGGCTTCGTGAACGCCCGTCAGGCGCGTCGCCGGCTCGAGGACATCCTTGGCACGTTTGCGGAAGGCAGTCAGCCGATGCCGCTGCCTGCGCCGAAGCGCAGGCTCGATGTGTCGGGTCTCGCTGTTCTGGCGCCCGGCACGATCGCGCCGCTCGTGCGCGACATCTCTTTCCAGCTATCCGCCGGACAGGGGCTCGGCATCATCGGCCCGAGCGGATCGGGAAAGTCGGCGCTCGCGAGAGCACTCGTCGGGGTCTGGCCGCCGGCCCGTGGGACCATCCGCCTTGATGGCGCCGAACTGAACAATTTTGAGCCCGAAGCAATCGGCGCCGCGATTGGCTATCTGCCGCAAGGTGTCGAACTATTCAACGGCACGATCGCCGAGAACATCAGCCGCTTTGCCGATAGTGCCGAACCGGCGGCAATCATCGAGGCGGCCACGCAAGCTGGCGTACATGAGCTGGTCCTCTCCATGCCGGATGGTTACGACACCCGCATCGGTGTTGCAGGAGCAATCCTTTCGGCCGGTCAGCGCCAGCGGATCGGCCTTGCGCGCGCGCTCTATGGCAAACCGTTCTTGATCGTGCTCGACGAGCCGAACGCCAGTCTCGATGCCGAGGGCGAAGTCGGGCTGACCAGCGCCATTATCGCGGCGCGCGAGGGCGGCTCGATCGTGATAGTCATTGCCCATCGCCCCAATGCGCTGGCCGCGGTCGACCAGGTGCTGGTTATGACAAAGGGTCGCATGGTTGCGGTCGGTCCACGCGACGAAGTCCTGCGCAAGACCACTGTGCGCGCCGTTCCGGAGAGAGCATGATGACGGCTGAGACAAGCAAGGCATCGCGCGCGATCCGGCACTACATGCTGATCAGCGGTGTGTCGATTGCGGTTCTCGTTGTTGGTGCTGGTGGTTGGGCTGCGACCAGCAAGCTGTCGGGCGCCGTCGTCGGCATGGGAACCGTTGTCGTCGAAGGCAACGTCAAGCGCATCCAGCATAGGGAAGGCGGTATCGTCGCCGAGATCCGGGTGCGCGATGGCAGCCAGGTGAGTGCCGGCGAGCTATTGGTCCGCCTCGACGACACCGTGACCCGCGCCAACCTGGCGATGGTGAGCAAGCAGATCGACCAGCTGGTCGCCCGTTCGATGCGGTTGACGGCCGAGCGCGACAATGCGGCGGAGGTCGTGGTCCCGGAGGAGCTGAACAAGCGCCTCTACCAGCCCGAGATCGCCGACTATGTACAGTCCGAACGCGCGCTGTTCGTTGCCCGCCGGGAAACGATCGATGGCCAAAAAGCACAGCTGCAGCAGCGCATCGGACAGTTGCAGCAGGAAACCGACGGCCTGACCGCACGCCGGTCGGCGAAGGACGATGAACTGAGGCTGATTGAACAGGAGGTCGCCGGCATATCGACCCTGCACGACAAGGGGTTAATGCCGTTCTCGCGCCTGGCAGAGCTGCAGCGAATGCGTGCGCAGCATTCTGGCGAGCGCGGACAGCTCACCGCCGAGATCGCACGCATTGCCACCCGTCGGACGGAGACTGAACTGCAGATTTTGCAGCTTGACCAGGATCGCCGCTCCGAAGCGCTGACCGAACTGCGTGATGTCGACAACAAGCTGGCAGAACTCATCGAGCAACAGATCGCCGCTCAGGAACAGCTGAAACGCGTCGATCTTCTGGCGCCACAGGACGGCATCGTTCACGAGCTGGCCGTACACACGGTTGGCGGCGTCATTGCGCCTGGGGAGACGATCATGCAGGTCGTGCCGGTCAATGACAGCCTGATAGTCGAGGCCAAAGTGCAACCGGCCGACATCGACCAACTCCACACCGGCCAAACCGTGGTCCTGCGGTTTTCCGCGTTCAATCAACGCACGACGCCGGAGATCGGCGGCACCATTAGCACGATCGGCGCCAATCATAGCAGTAATCCGCAAACCGGCGAGACCTGGTACAGCGTCCGCATCAAGATCTCGAAGCCGGAACTCGAACGCCTGAGAGGGCTGACGTTACACGCTGGCATGCCGGTGGAAACGTTCATCCAGACTGGTGAGCGGACAGCTTTGTCTTATCTTATTAAGCCATTCTCAGATCAGATGCATCGAGCGATGCGCGAGGAATAGAGCTAGGTGGCATGATTCCTCTGCGAAGTTGGGGCGCTCGACACGGCGGGCTGAGCTGGCGCGGGTACCCGATCGCCTGAGGGTTCCCCTCGACATTTGCGGCGTTTCTGATCGGACGAGTTTGAGGCTGGCGCGGTAGAAGAAGCTTGCAAGCCGGGAGTGAACATCTCGGCGATCGCGCGGCGGATCGGTATCATGCCGTCGCGAGCTCCTGGAGGCTGGCGAGCCTGGCCAGATTGGGGCGAATGAAGTCAAGCAGAGCTCAGGGACCGGTGCGAGCCCCGTCGTTGAAATCCTCATCGGAAGGGTTGTCGTGCGCGCCGGCGCAGATATCGACGAGGCGCATTTGCAGCGGGTCATCCGAGCGGTGCGGTCGGCATGATACCGGCGCGCGTGAAAGTCTTTCTTGCGAGCCACCCGATCTACTTCCGCAGGGGGCCGGACAGTTTGTTGTCGCTGGTACGGGGTGCTGGCGCCGATCCGTTCAACGGTGCGCTTTCTGTCTTCCGAGCCAACGGGCCCAATTATCAACATTCTGCATACGGTTTTCGTTTTGCGACGATCGCATATCCTTGGCATCCCCTGTTCGGGAGAAAGGTGCAGGTCTCGCCATATCGGCGCGGCAAGAGCCTGATGTCGATCTATACGGACGAGAGGCCCGATCTTTCCCGTGAGTTGCCGAACTGGATGTTCGACGAGAGCTATTGCGGCGAGACGAGACTTGGACCACCCGAGATCAGCATCGCTGGTCTTAATGAATTGGCCGCCGCCTTAGCAACATTCGGCGCGACTCGGGCAAGAGGCGCAAGATCCCGTCCTTCGAGGAAGAAGGAGAAGGGTGATGCGAAGCAGGCGACATCAAAATCGCGACCAGCTCGTCCTACAGCTGGAGCGTCAAAATCTTCAGGTTCCGCTCAAGAACGTCAAAGGGTTAGTGGAAGCGCTGGCGGATCTTCTGCTGGAAGCTTTGGAGGTGAACAGGGCGGCGAAGACGGGAGGCGCAGATGAAAACAAAGATCCACGTCTGACCATCTCTGCCGCGTCGCTGTGGTCTACGTCCGTCAGTCAACCATGGCGCAAGTGACAGGCAATCTCGAAAGCCAGCGCCGGCAGTATGATCTGGCTGCAGCCGCCGCAGCGGCCGGCTTTGCATCGGTAACTGTAATCGATGACGACCTCGGCCGCTCTGGCTCAGGCAGCACGGAACGGCCGGGATTTGAACGGCTTCTGGCCCTGGTTTGCTCCGGCAATGTCGGAGCAGTCTATTGCATCGAAGCGCCCCGCCTAGCTCGCAATGGGCGGGACTGGCATCATCTCATCGACCTCTGCGCACTGGCTGGAACGCTGGTGATCGATCCGGATGGCGCCTACGATCCGCGGCTCGTCAATGATCGTCTGCTGCCTGGGCTGAAGGGCACGATGTCGGAATACGAGCTGAGCTTAATGCGTCAGCGCGGCATCGCCGCACGTGACTCAAAAGCGAAAAGCGGGGAGTTCCGCTTCATGCATCCTCCGGGTCTCTGCTGGAGTGAGGTCGGCAAAATCGAAATTGATCCGGATGAACATGTCGCTGAGACGATCAGGTGATCTGAACCCTTCAAACTGGACCGATGTTGGTTAGAGTTTTCCGGTGATTTTTCCTGGCTGGGGAAGGAACGGGCGACGTCAACCTCACCAGTGCTAAGGGCAGCCACCCGAGCGGCCGGGTTCTCTATCACCCGGAAGCCGACCGTCAGCCAGGCGGGCTTGCCGCCCCAATAGCCGTCGTTGCGGGTAAGCTTCAAGCTTTCGCCGGCGGCACCGTTGGTCTCGATGACCACCGTCAGCGGATCGGGTGCAGAAACCGCCTTGATGCCGCTGACAGACGAACGAAAGCCACCGCTCGGGGGCTTCAGGAAATCCCGGATGCGCTCGATCGAATAGACAACATCCTCGGCATCGAAGACGGAGCCGTCATGAAACCGGACGCCATCGCGGAGCTTGAACTCCCATTGCGTCGAGGAAGTGCGTGCCAGGAGGCAGCAAGCCCTGGTTTAAGCTCGAGACCCTCGTCCTGATACACCAGTCGCTCATAGATATGGGAGAGCAGCGAGGTGTTCTCGTTGAGGTTGGCGTAGTGCGGATCGAGCGTCATCAGCTTGTAGGAGGTGGCGATGCGCACTTCGCCCGCTTCCTGCGCCCCGGCGGGCACAGACAACGACGAGCCGAGCGAGACGGACAGGAGAAACGCCGGCAACAGGCGCTTACGAAAAGGTCTTCCCAGTTTCATGTGCAATTCCCTTTTGTTTTTGACAGAGTCAGAGGCTCGTGCCGAAGGGGCTCCGGCGCGGGGTCATTCGGAGATTGCTTAAATGCCGGCGGCGGGCTGCGAGCGCGCCGCTTGCGATGCGGCGAACACCTTCAGTCGCTGAGGCGTGGCGAGGGTTCAGCTGCCGTGTCGATTTTGAGCAAATCAGCCAAGACGGTACGGATTTGCGGCCAGGGTTCGTCCACACAGGTCGACGAAGGCTGGCCGCGGTTCACGATCGCGTCGAGTTTGGCGATGACGCCGGGAGCGACGTCACAGGAACCGGCCACAACGCTTGGGCGGCTAATTCCTCCGCCAGCGCTGCGCGGTCCTCGTCCTCGAGCGCGTCATTGTAGGCGCTGCGTCCATCGCGCTCAGCTGAAGACGACGGCTCGCCTGAGAACAGGGCGATCTCGAGCTGTTGCTGATGGTGGGTCGATTCGCTCAGGCGAGTCCAGGCGGCACGCCAATGCTGCCAGGCTGCGACCGCAGGGTCATTGGTGCAACCGCTAAACCCTGACTTTCGATGGGCCGCAACGTGCGGATATGTGGGTAAACACGCCGGCACCGAGGAATGAAAATCTCCTCGCGTGACGGTAGGCAAAGTTCTGCTATTGTCGGAATCAGCCATGATCCGAGCTCCCTATAGCTTGGTTTTGGTCAGATCGAACAGGTGTTACCGCACCTGTTCGATCGCCGGGTCATTCTTCCTACAATATGTCGGAGGTCAATCAGAAAGTTTGCCTTGAGTAACTTACTTCTTACGATGGAGCAGTGCCGTGGAGCACGGGCAATGTTGGGCTGGAGCCAGGCAGAGCTCGCCAAGGCAGCAAACGTGTCTCGCCAGACTATCGCCGATTTTGAAAGGGGAGCTCACGTACCGATCGTCAACAACCTCGCAAGCATCGTAGCGGCGTTGGAGAAGGCAGGAATTGAGATTATTCCGGCAAATGGTGGCGGCGTAGGCATCCGCTTCAAACGGTCATCTTAAGTAGGTGGATTACTGGCTCTTCTGCATGCGATGCGCTTCACAGGCGCACAAATACGCGCCGCTCCTGTGCGTGGAGCGCTAAAGGGCTCGCCAAGGCAACTGATATCGGAGTCGCCACCGTAGGCCGAGCAGAAACTGAAGATGGAGCTGCATCCCTAACATTCGCGAACTTGAAGGCCATACGGCACGTGTTGGAAGGTCCCGGTATCGAATTCATCCCTGAAAATGGGGGCAGCGTCGGCGTTTGTTTCAAGAAGTCGAGCTCGGGATCTTCCGTTGATGGCGTTTGATCCGGCTACCAAAGAGACAACTCTTGAAAGGAAGACCCTCGCCAATCTTAACTGGAGCCGAGGTTCGCGCAGAGCTGGCGAATGCAGCCAGTGTGGGACTGTCCATATTCGACGAGCGGAAGAGGAATACTGATATCAGCGACTCCTTCATCGAACTCACGTTTGATCCGCAACGCTCTGGAAGCAATGATGCTGACCGGAGTTGGAGGGCTATTCCACCTTTAAGCGATTGTTGACCCAACGCGACCGAAAGTCCGGAATCGAGGCACGCTAACCGTGCACAATCGCGTGAGGGCACTATGAATTTTCACAGCCTGTGTCATCAATACCTTCGCCTGTGAAGTCGAACGCTCAGACGGAAGGCCCCTTGTGCTCGAAAGCCCATAGGACCTTCATTTTAGGAAGCTTCTTCAACAGTGAGGATTGCGCCTCGAACTGGCTTGCCTGTGACAGGGTTCCAACGGTTGACACCCCGGCCCACGCTACCCTAGCATCCCTCCCGCCGAGGGGTGCACTGTCACAGTGCTGAGATGGCGGTGAGCCAGACCCTTGAACCTGATCCGGATCATACCGGCGTAGGAACGGCGAGGGCCCTTCTGCTCACCAGCTGTCTTTGCGCTTACCGACCGGATCTCCGTCCATGTCCGGGAGGTCGCTTTGCTCGTGTCTGTTTTTGACTCAATCCAAAAAGGCTCAAGGCTCATGCAGGTGGGGCGATGACCGCGATCGCCGTTACCATCGCAGGTTCGGATTCCGGCGGCGGGGCCGGCATCCAGGCGGATCTGAAGACGTTCTCGGCGCTCGGAGTTTATGGCGCAAGCGTGATCACCGCGGTCACGGCGCAGAATACCCGTGGGGTCTCTGCGGTGGAGGATATCTCCCCGACCGTCGTTGCGGCTCAGATCGACGCGGTATTTTCGGATCTCGCCGTGGGAGCGGTGAAAATAGGCATGGTCTCGCGGCGCGAGACGATCGCGGTGATCGCGGCTGGTCTTAAGCGCTACGACCGGCTGGCTGTCATCGACCCGGTGATGGTGGCAACCTCCGGCGATCACCTGATGCGCCGGGACGCGATCGCGACGCTCAAGGAGGAGTTGCTGCCGCTGGCACTCATTCTGACGCCGAACCTGCCCGAGGCGGCGCTGTTGACCGGACGGGCGATCGCTGAAACCGAGACCGAGATCGCACGCCAGGCCGAGATGCTTCTGAAACTCGGTGCGCGTTCGGTGCTGATGAAGGGCGGGCATGGCAAGGGCAAGGACGCGACCGACGTTCTCTTTGGTCAGGGGGACGTCCTCAACCTGTCGCGACCGCGGATCGAAAGCAGCAATGATCATGGCACCGGGTGCACGCTCTCTGCGGCAATCGCCGCGGGGCTTGCCAAGGGCAAGCCGATTGACCATGCGGTCGTCGCCGCCAAGGCCTACTTGCATGACGCGGTGGTCGCTGCCGATCGTCTGACTATCGGACAGGGGCGGGGGCCGGTGCATCATTTTCATCATTGGTGGGGCGACAGCCGCAACCAGAGCACAGCGTCTTCGGACGGGGCCTAAGCAGACGGCCGCCTCGGACGAATGACTAGATATGGCTATGCGCAGTAGCATGGCGTTCATTGCATCTCAGGCCACTGCAGCGCTTGGCAGGGCCGATTGCTCGCCCTTGAGCATCTTGCGATAGAGCGCCACATGTTCGCGCGCGCAATCGACGTGGCTCGTCGGTCGCCGAAGTGTCGCACGCAGATTGTCCCATGCCCGCGGGGCGGCCAACACGTCGATCAGCCGGTCGGCCAGATCCTGGGCGCTGCCGGCGCGGAAGTGATAGCCATCCAGCCGGTCGCGAACCTTTTCGGCCATGCCGCCGATGTCGGAGCAGAGGATCGGCCGGCCGTGATGCAATGCTTCCTGGATGACGACGGGAGAATTCTCCCACCAGACCGAGGGCATCACCACCCAATCGACCGATCGCATCAGCCGCGGCATGTCCTGGTTCTGGTAGGCGCCGTAGAAGCGCACACGGCGACCGGCGTCTTCGATCAGTTTGGCCACCTTCTCCTGATAGTCTTTCGGCTGGCGCTCGAGGTTGCCGCCAAAAATCATCAGCGAGGAATCGTCGCCCCACACGTCATCGGGCACACGCGATACGGCGTCGATCAACACGTGAACGCCCTTGAATGGCGTCATCTGCCCGAAATAGGCAAAGCGGTTGCGTCGCGCCGTCGGCGATGGCAATTCGCGGGCCGGCGCCTTGTCGCCCATGACGATGCCGTTCTCGATCACGAAGATTTTTGCGGCTTCGAGCCCCCATTCGACATAGCGGTTGGCGAGAAAGGCGCTGGGCGCGATGAAGGCATCGGCGAGATTGAGCATGCCGCGCACGAACTGTTCGCGGCGAACGAAGCGCGACACCGGGATTTCGGGGAAGCACGTGTGGCAGCTGATCGGTGAGGCGCCGTTGCAAAGCTGGCCCGAGGGGCGTTTCACCATTTGCCCGTGATTGTGGCAGATCGGCAGATACTCATGGAACGTCACGACGATGCGTGCGTTGGGCAGGGCATCACGAACGGCATAGAGCGCTTCCAGGCCGAAGCCGAGAATATGATGGAAGTGAATTACGTCCGGCTTGATGTCACCGACGAAGCGCAAGAGGTCGCGGCGGATCGCGTCCGTATCGCCGTTGGAGAGGAAGAAATGGTCGAAGTCTTCGGCGTGGTAGAGCACTTCGTCCATGGCGAGACGCAGGCTCATCAGCGCGGACGCGCCATGGCGCGGAACCGGATTGCCGACGCGGGCGAGGTAGATCGATTCCACACCGGGCAGGCCGTTAAGCGCCTTGTGAAGGCCATGCGAGGCAATTTCCGCTCCGCCAAGGGAGTGGGTTGGGTGGCCATGGGAGACCACGAGTACGCGGAGTTTTTCGCTCATGCGCCAGCCCCTTCAAAGATTGTCTTTGCGGTTTCGGAGGCGGGCGTCCATCGGGCGCGGAACAGCGTCCGATCGACGCGTTCCACGAAGCGCGCGGTGGCGGCAGAGCCTGCTCCGGGCACCTCGTCGGATCCCACCATCTGCAGGGAAGGAAGCCAGTAGGCTTCGTAGCCCTTTCCGCTGAGGCGAAGGGCGAGGTCGAGGCCCTTCAGCGCCGCGCCGAGATAGGTCGGCGACAGGCCTGCGTCCTCCATAAGCGCTTCACGCGGCAGGATGCAGCAATCGAGCGATGCGGCTGCGACCCGCGTCAGCTTGAGGCGATTGACGGCGCCGACGGGATAGCCGGCGTAGCGGCTCGATTGCAGATGGTCGGGGCGATCGAGCGACGTGCTGCCGGCCCAGCGGATAGAGTGATCTTCATAGGCAAGGGTTGGCGAAATGATGCTTCCCGTGTTTGCCTCGTAGGCGGCAACGAGTGCCTGGTACCACCCGGCATTGGCTGGCGTCAGCGACGCGGAAATCAGAACGACCGCGTCGCTGTTTACGCTTTCGGCGGCCGCTTGCGCCAGGTCACATGCATCGTCGGCGCCTTCGACGGAAATGAGCCGCAGCGGCAAACGATAGAATTCGGAGAGTTGACGGATGTGGACCGCGTGCCTTCGGAACCGCTCGGACTGGAGCACGAGCGCGATCGGCGCACGACGCGTTTGGGGATCAAGCGCGAGCAGCCCCAAAAGCGGTGCGAAATCCGTTTCGGTTTCTCCGGCGATAAGAAGGATGGCGGTACCCTCAGCCTGGTCGAAGGGGCCCATGTCGACAACGGTCTCGATGGTCGGTGCGGTGCTGCGCGCCGCCGTCAGGAAAGGGACGATCTGCCGGTCGATAATATCGGGCAGGGCCCAGCTTGTCGGATCGATCGAGCCAAGCAGCCGCAAGGCGGCGGCGCGAGCCGGCAGCCGCACGGGGAAAAGTGGCATGTAGGCGCGGCGGGCATCGCCAAGGGTGAGTTCGAGGTGAACTGGCCCTTCTGCCTCGCCACCAAGCGGCTCGACTTGAACGATGAAGCCATGGGACCGGCGATGGCCGGAAATCGCGCTTTTGAATTCCGGCCGATCGACGAAGGCCTCTTCGACGTCGGACCGTTCGGTGCGGGTCCAGGCTGCGTCCAGCCGCGCTCCGCCGCCCTGTTGGCAAAGTCGCGCGCTTTCAACATGCCCATCGGGGTCTAAAATCCAGCCCGAAATCAGGAAGGCACCATCCTCACCCTGGTAGAGTGCATCCACGCCAAGGCGGACAGGAACCGGAAGGCTCGAGATCGTCTCGGTGCCATCGTATCCGCTCGCGGCATCGCGCAGGCGAAGCATGACCTGCGGCGAGCTCTGGCTCTGGAGCAGCATCGCGCGGATATGGCCGGGTGTCTCGAGCGGACCGGTCACCACCCGGCGTTCGTGGAGCCCGGCATAACGCCAAGCGCCACGGCCGCGATAGAATATGCCCTTGATGTCGCGCGCTCGGGGCAGATCGTTTGCGGACAGCAGGCCGACGAAGCCAGCCGCACCGTCAGGGGCGTCGTTGCGCTGGAAAATGGCGACGTTGCAATCGGCAAGGACGGTATCGTCACCCTTGACGATCGCCCGGCAGACGCCGGCGGGCAGGTCGCGCGCCCATCCTTTCAGGGCGATGGTCCCGTCATGCCCCTCGCCGAGCAGTTCGATGTATCCGTCGCTCGCCGCTCCGGTTTTAAGCAGGGTCGTGATGGCCGCGAGCCGTTGATCGGCATGCGGCGGTTTGATCAGCACGTCGACCAGGCGACCGAGCACGTGTACCAGTTGCGGACCGGCGAAATCCTTCAGCATCGCCGTGACTTCACCAATCGAAGCGGCGCGTGGCGCGACCATGTAGCGCTTGCCGTTACCCGCCGTGCCGAAGCGCAGGGTCGTCGGCAGACGATCAGAGCCATCGAGCAGCAACAGCGCGGCAAAGCCATGTGTGGCGGAAGCCTGGGGCGCTGCCAGCCGCCAGCCGACGACCGACGCCATGACCTGGCTTGACGCATCTTCATTGATCTCGACCGGCAACTGATCGGCCATCGGGCCACCGGTACCGATAACGAGAAGTATTGTTTCGTCGATCGGGCAGGCCATAATGCGTCCACCGCGCGCAATACGGCCAAGCGGTGCAGGGCTTGCGGAAAGGCTGAGTTCCGTACTGGGCATGAGATGGGCCTCAGGTCCGAAGGAAGACGGAAAGGATCGCGCCTGCCGCAAAGCCCGCAAGCACGAAGAGTAGCAGAAACGCGGGCTTCAAATCGCCGTTCGAGCGCTGCTTCAGTGCGTTGAGGCTCTTTTCCATGCCCGCGATTACACCGTCGAGCCGCATCAGGTGGACGTCGAGATCGGTCAGTCGCTGGGTGATTTCTCCGCGGAGGTTCGCGACATCGTCGCTGATTGCTGCAAGTCCGGGGCTTTCGGCTTCATCGCCGTCGTCAACTTTCGACCGCAGGGCGGAACGCTGCGAGACCTGCAATTGCCGTTGTGCTGCCATCAGCACGTCGAGCTTGTCGAGCACTTTTGCAAGTGGCGCCGCAATCAGCGCCTCAGCGGCTTGTTCGTCGGGCTTGGGAACACGAAGCGGCAGTTCGCCGCCTTTGCCGGTCGCCGCAAGCACAACGAGTTCGCCGCTACGCGCGCTCGCCATCTCGGGCAACGCGATTTCAAACGCGTGGTTGCCGTCGCCAATGCCGTTGCGCTTGAGATCGGGCCGGTTGCGGTCGGCGAGCGCCTCGGCGATCACCTTGCCGTCGAGAAGCACGCGAATGGCAAGCCGCTTTTCCGGGGTTTCCGGGTCAAAGGCCCAGCCGAAGACGCGGCCCTGGTCGATCGCGTCCACGCGGCCCTTCAGCGGCTTTGCATTGTTCTGCTCCGGTGCGACGTCCGGTTTGTCGGCTGCTACAGACATGGTCTTCCCTCTAGGCGGCGACGGTTTCTCGGGGCTCGATCGCGTCGATGAGCGTGAGATAGCGCCGGGCAGTGGTATCGATATCGTTGGGCTTGCGGGCATTGGCCGAAAGGCGGCGCCGAAGGTCAGGGCTTTCCGCCATGCGGCGCATGGCGGCAGCCAATGCACGCGGATCGTTTGGCGAGACGGTGATGCCGTTGACGCCGTCCTGCACCATTTCGGCCATCCCGCCGATATTGCTGGCGATCACCGGTTTGCGCTGGGACTGCGCCTCGTCGATGACCAGCGGTGCGTTCTCCCACCAGATCGAAGGCACGATGGTGCAATCGACTGCGGCAATAAGGTCGCCGATGTCTTCGCGCCTGTAGGCGCCGCGCTGTTGGACGGAAGGCGCCGTCTTCTTGAAGAGGCGGGCGATCTCGTCCTTGAAACTGTCGGCCTGGAAGGGCGCGCCCCCGTGCACCCGCAGCTCAAAACGCAGGCCCTCGTCGATCAGCTGCCGCGCAGCCTCGAGAAGCACGGACGTGCCTTTCCAGGGATTGAGATTGCCGAAATAGCCGAAGACCGGCCGATCGTTCTCCGGCTGGCCCTTGCGCGGCGGGTCTCGTGGCGGCAGGCCGTTGGCAATCACGTCGATTTGGTCGCCGTTCAGACCCCAGTCGATGAAACGTTGCCTCAGAAACTGGCTCGGCGAGATGAAGCGATCGACGGTTCTGAGCAACGCTTTCAGATGCTGCTCGCGCAACACGAAACGATCGAGCGGAATGTCCTTGAAACAGCTATGGCAACGGTCGGGGCTCGACTTGTGACAAAGCTCCTTGCCGCTGGTGCGCACCATAAGCCCGTCGTGATGGCAAAGCGGATAGTAGTCGTGCAGTGTCATTACGATCCGGCAGTCGGGCAGGGTGCGGCGGACGATGTGCGGAAACTCGGCGCCAAGCAGCAGCAGGTGGTGGATGTGAACCACGTCCGGCCGGAAATCGCGCAAAAGCTCGGTAAGGTCGGGCACGACGCCATAGAGGTCGATCTGGCTCATGAAGAAGCGATCGAAATGGCCGGACCACAACAGCACCTCGTCGCCCTCGGGGCCGATCGCCTGAAAACTCGTGCCGGGCCGCACCTGGCGGTGGGTCTGGTTGGTGGCGCCGAGGAAGAGCGCCTCGTGACCGGCCCGCTGATAGGCACGGAAAAGGTCGTGCGCGAAAATCTCCGTGCCGCCGGGGTGAAGCGCCGGATGATTGTGCGCGGCGACCAGAATGCGCTTCTTCATCCGCTCACACTCCGGCGTTCGGCGACGAAGACATCCTGGTAGTGACCGGCACTTTGGCCCCGCCAGTGACCGAGCGATTTCAGGACCGTCGTGAAACCTGCTCGCTCCAGCGCCCGGTCGAGGAAGCCGTCGTCGAAACCGACGGCGGCAAGCGGCGGAAGACCGGGCACGAACCAGCAGGGGCCGTCGCCACTACGAACGAAGGCAAGACGGGGATCCCGCCGGCCGTGTTCGTCCTTCGCGGCGATGCTGTCGACCACGAAGGCGGTAACGAAAAGCCGTCCGCCGGGCTTCAGCATCCGGTTGATCTCGCTGAAATAGACGAGCACTTCGTCCGGCGGCAGATGGGTGACGATCGACGTCATGATGGCGAAGTCGAACTGGCGATCCGGGTAAGGCAGCTTCAGCGCCTTGCCGTTGATCCTGCCTGATGGGTTGTAGAGTTCGTGGGCGATGTCGACATGCTGGAAGGTGAAATTCGGATAGACCGGCGTGACGGATTGACGGCACCAGGTGACGCCGCCTTCCACCGGGTCGATACCGACATAGCGCCCGTGATCGCTATCGAGATATTGCGTCAGCGGAACGGCCATGCGGCCGATGCCGCTGCCGATGTCGAGCACGCTGCTTTTCGGCTGTAATCCGCCCATGCGGATGAAGTGGCCGAGAAACTCCACGCCGACAGCCCGGTAGTTGCCATCTCCGACGAAGACGCTGTTTTGGTCCGGCTGCGGCAGGAAACGATTGGTGAGAACCGTCTGAAGCATGCCTTCGATGCGGTCTTCGTTCTGTTGCCAGGCCGGCTGCAGGTTGTCTGCGTGGCGAAGTACGGGCTGGTTCATGCGGCGCTCCTGGCGGCAGGCTTACGAGTGCTCGGCGCTGCCGCCTCTTCGGCGCCGAGGTAGGATGGCATCAGGGTGGTAATGTCTTGGTTCCAGCGCTCGGTATGCAGCCATGCATTGTACTGGCTGGCGACGCCGCGCGTGTAATCCTGGCTGCGGCTGATCGAGCGCCGCTCCAGATGGTAAAGACAGGCTGCCGGCTCATAGACGATATCGAAGCCGGCTCGCCGGATCTTGAGGCAGAGATCGCTGTCCTCGTAGTCGCCGATCACGAAGTCCTCGGCATAGCCGCCGACGAGGTCCCACACCTCCTTGCGCATCACCTGGCAGGCGCCGGTGACGCCGGGCACGTTGCGCATTTCCTGCGCCGGCGCATAGGCGCCCGGCATGCCCTTGTAGAAATGGTGATTAAGCCAGATGTCCTGCTTGTTGCGGGCAAAATAGAGGCCCGCATGCTGCAGCGAGCCGTCCTCGAACAGTAGTTTCGGGCCGATGGCGCCGATCGACTTTTCCTTCAGCACTGGCAGCGCAAGCTTTTCCAGCCAGCCGGCCCCACATGGCACGACGTCGGAGTTGAGCATGACGATAACAGAACCGCGGGCAAAGCGTGCGCCGGCATTGCAGGCGCGGGCATAGCCGCCGTTGCGGTTCATCACCACGAGCTTCATCGAAAGCCCGTGAAGCAGATGGAAACCACCGAGCAGGTGTTCCGTCTCGTCGTGGATCTCCGGGGAATCGAGCACGTAGATGATCTCGGCGTTGGCCGCGACGAAAGGGTCGGTCGCAAGTCCCGACAGCTGGAAGCGCAGGAAGTCGAGCACGCGGTAGAGCGGAACGACGATCGAGATGAGAGGCGCGGCCATCATCGGGCCGAAGTCCTTGGTCTGGTCGACCCTGATCGTCTTGCCAAGCCGCTGCTCCACGTCTCTCAGCGCCGGCGCAAGGATGGTGCGGAATGCCTGATCGTTGGCGTGCTGGGGCGGAACGGCACGCAGGATGCGGTTGCGTTGCGTTGCAGGATCGAAGGGTTGCGGTTTTGGCACCAGCGGCTTGACTGCGCCGGACGCCAACCGCAACTGGAAGCGCGGCTGGAGAAGGGGGCCAAGCGGTTCGCCCATCGGCAGCCAACTGACAAAACCGGTCACGTCCGTCTTGGAGCCGTCCTCGGCGCCGCGGGCCCAGCCCGGAAATTCATACCAGTTGCCATCGAGCGGCAAGGCCGTGCCGTCTTCCTGGAGATAGTCGATGCCGGCAAGGACGCCGTTTGCGTCGCGTGTCCAGCCGCCGACGAGCAGGCCTTCCGACATGGCAAGGGCGAGGTCGATCTCGGCACCCGGATGGAGAGCGGACTTGCCCGCCTGTCTTGCCGGCAGCGCGGAGCGAAGCTGCAGGTCGATCGCAAGAGCCGTGCCGCTTTCCGGAACCTCGCTCAGGGACCGGACGACGAACTCGCGCAAGCCCGCCGCCGCGCCGTGCTCGGGCCACCATTGCTGGAGGTTGGGATAGCGGGAGCCGCGCGGCGAAAGCTCGCGCACGGCGATACCGCGCTTTCCCATGATGATGAGTGAGAGCGCCTGGGGCGCGCGCGGCGATTCAAGAACGAAATGGCAGCGGCGCTGGCCGCGCTCGGTTCGGCCGGTTACGGCGAATGGCTGCGGCAGCGGCAAGATTGCTTCGGCGCCGAGCGCATAGATCGCGTTGATGTCGCCGAGTTCGGCGTTGACGGTCGTCTCTGCCAGATAGCGCCCATGCGCGAGACGACAGGCGATGGTTGCGGGGCGCTGCCCAAGGTTCAGGGCGTGGATCACGTCATCGACGAGCCCGATAAAAAACTCGTCGCGCGACAGACGAAACGCGCTTCGCCAGACCGTCAGCAGATTGTTGAGAAATTTGAGACGACCTTCGGGCTGGAGGTCGGAAAGCTGGGCCGCCAGATCGAGGAAGGGGAGCTTGGCGGTCGGTTCCAGGACCACCGTCTGCAGAACATCGCCGTCCGCCGCGATTTCGGCGAGCTCGCGCTCGTTTCCGGGGCGCATCGCCCAGAAGATCCGCTGGCCCCCTTGGGCGCGCGGAAGCGCCATGCTGACGAGAGGTACGAGCGAACGCGACGCGGAAAGGACGTATTTGGTCTTTGCCGAGAGTTCGGCAGGTGCGTCCCAGATTAGCACAGCAACGTCGAAGCCGAGCCTGAATGCTGCGGCGCTTGTGAAGTCGAGGCCGAAGCTTCTGATACGGTCGTCTGCCGTCACGCGCTACTCCTGAAGGACGAAAAGGGAAGGCGCGCCCCACGGGAGGAAGTGGGGCGCACCAGTCAATCTCAATGGATCGTGAAGTAGTGGTTCGGGTTCGCCTGGATATCGTCGGCGTCCGCATTGACGAGCGTCAGCGTATCGCCATGGCCGAAGTCGATGACCACGTTGCCACCAACCTGGGTGACGCGCGATGCCAGATCTTCCGGCGACGAAATGTCGAGGCCGTTGATGTCCTTGGAAATCTGCAGAAGGTCTTCGCCGGGCGTGAAGTCGAGGATGACGTCGTTGCCGCCGCCGCCGTCGAACACGAACACGTCGCTGCCTTCCCCGCCGGTCATGACGTCGTCGCCCTGGCCGCCGTTGATGATGTCGTTGTCGGCACCACCGAACAGGATGTCGCTGCCTCGGCCGCCCATCAGCAGGTCGCTGCCGCCGCCGCCAATGAGAATGTCGTTCCCGTTGTCGCCGTAAAGCAGGTCATCACCCTGGCCGCCGAACAGAACGTCGTTGCCGTTGTCGCCATGGAGAACATCGTCACCCCAGCCGCCGAACAGGGTATCGCTTCCGTTACCGCCGAACAGCATGTCATCACCTTCGTCGCCGAAAATGGTGTCGTCGCCATTGCCTCCGTTCACGAAGTCATCGCCAGCGCGGGCATGGATGAAGTCGTCGAAGCGTGAGCCAAAAAGGGCGTCATCATACGCGCCGCCTTCCAACGTGGCCATATGCTACTCCTCTTAGTTGTTGCTTACGTCATCTTGGTTGTTGCTTGCGCTCATCCCCGGTCTCAAACCGGTGGCGAGCGCGGCGACATTGCACTGCAAAAAAACATATGGCAACAGCAAAAAAGAAATAAAATCAGATGTACTGTATTATTGCCTGCTACCTACGATGTATATCTTGTATCAGTTTGATGATTATCCCTGAGATCTAAGGGGTGATAGATTTGTTATTACTTAGAAATAAATTCAAAATTAGAAACAAATTGCCGGCGAAATTGAATTTCGCCGGCGGAGACGGTGTTGGACCCCTCTGGATCAGTCTTCGCGGAAGGATCGATTGAGGCTCTCTGCAATCGGCGAGACCATGTAATCGATCGCCGAGCGCGGCTTGTGTACGATCAGCACTTCCGCAGGCATGCCGGGATAGAGGCGGATGTCCGGGTTGGCGGTGAGCGACGCCGGCGCAATGCGGGCGCGCGCCACGTAGTAGGAAACGTTCGACTTGTCATCGACCGATTGGTCGGCCGCGACGTAGCTGATTTCGCCGTCGAGCGGCAGGTGCGAGCGCTGGTTGTAGGCGGTCAGCCGGATCTGCGTCTTTGAGCCGATGCCGATGCTATCGATGTCTCGGGTGCCGACATGCATCTCGACGAGAAGCGGCTCGTCCTCGGGGACGATGTCGAGCAACGGCTGGCCGGCAGAGACCGCGCTGCCCGGTGTGCGCAACTGAATGTTGGTGACGATGCCGGTCTGTGGCGAGCGGATTTCGAGGCGGCTCAAGACGTCCTTGGCCGAGACGAGCCGCTGTCCCACATCTGCAAGTTCGAGGCGGGCCGTCGTGATTTCGCCGGCGATCTCCGACTGGAATTCGTTCTCGATACCGGTCAGCCCGAGTTCCGCGCCGGCTTCGGCCTTTTCGGCCTGGGCCTTGTTGCCGGCAAGCTCACCGCGCGAAGCGGCAAGTTCGCTGAGCTTGGCATCAATCTCGATCAGCTTGGAGCGCTGGGCAAATTCCTTTGCAACCAGCGTCGCGATCGCGGTGCGCTGCTCAGTGATCAGTTCGATCTGGCGGTCGGTTGCTCTGATCTGCTCGGCCAGCGACTTGGCCCTTTCCGAGTACTCTTCGATGGTCTTGCCCTGAACCTCGAGCCGCCCGGCTTTCGCTTCGCGCCGGCGGTCGAAGAAGTTTGTCTCGGCCTTCACCGCGTCGTCGGCAGCGGCTTCCGCGGTGCCCATCAACTCGTCGGGGAAATCTATCTGCGCGGCTTCCGTCTGCTCCGCCCTGAGGCGGGCAAGCTTTGCGATCAGACCAAGGCGGCGGCTTTGCAGTGCCTCAAGGTCGGATCGGGCGCGGGTGTCGGCAAGCTTGACCAGGGGCTGGCCGAGCGTGACGCGATCGCCTTCCTGGACGAGGAGGCGGTCGAGGATGCCGCCTTCGAAGTGGCTGACGGTCTTGCGCTTCGAATCGACCACGATCGTGCCGCTTGCGACCGACGCGCTGCTGAGTTCCGTTGAAAACGCCCAGCCGAAGAAGCCACCAAAGGCGACGAGGATCGTCGTCAAGCCGGCAAGGACCACGCCGCGCAGCGGCGCGGTGGCGCTTCCTTCGGCGTCCGCATCCAGCCCGTGCAGCGGGTGGGGCCGCTCAGGGATCGCGGGCAGGTTCGCGCGGTCGTCCTTGGTCACGAGTGTGCGTGCCTCGCGAGAGGCTGGCAGGTTCTGTTTGTTCGTCATGCGGATACGCCTTCCCGTCTCGGCTCGCCGGGTGTCATGGATGCGACCACGTCTGTGCGCGGGCCAAACTGGGTGATGCGCCCGTTTTCAAGAACGAGCAGCTTGTCGGCGGCCTGCATGATCGTCGGCCGGTGGGCGATCATGATGACGATCGCACCCTCGTTGCGTGCCCGCTCGATCGCGCGGATCAATGCGCGCTCGCCGATGGCGTCGAGATTGGCGTTCGGCTCGTCGAGAACGATCAGGCGAGGATGGTCGTAAAGGCAGCGGGCAAGGGCGATGCGCTGGCGCTGGCCGCCCGAAAGCGTCAGGTGTCCATCGCCGACCGGGGTGTCGTAGCCAAGCGGCAGCCGTCCGATCATGTCGTGCACGTCAGCAAGCCGAGCCGCCTCGAGCACTTTTTGGGGTTCGCCTTCCTCCATGCGCGCGATGTTGTCGCGGATGGTTCCTTCGAGCAGCGAAACGGACTGCGGCAGGTAGCCGGTCATCTGTCCAAAGGAAGCGCGTTCCCACAGATAGACATTGTTGCCGTCGAGGAAGACGCCGCCGGTGGTCGGCTTTTGAATTCCGACGAGGAGCCGGGCCAGTGTCGACTTGCCCGCCGCCGAGGGGCCGACGATGCCGAGAACTTCGCCGGGCGACAGCGAGAAGGAAACGCCCTTGATGATCGGCACATCCAGGCCGGGCGCCGCATAAACGAGCTTATCCACAACAAGATCGCCCTGCGTGCGCGGCTGCGGCATGGTCTGGCGTACGGCCAGATCCTGGTTCAGCGCAGTCTCTATCCGGCGCCAGCTTGCAATGGCGAGCACCCACTGACGCCAGTTCTCGATCATCGAATCAAACGGGGCGAGCAGGCGTCCGACGAGGATGGTCGTCGCCATCATCGCGCCAGGGGAAATCTCCTGTTTCATCACGAGGATAGAGCCTGTTGCCAGTGCGGCCGCCTGGATCATGAAACGCAGCGAACGGGTGATCGAAGCCATCGCCTTGCTGCGGCTTCCGCTGGTCTCCAAAGCGTCGAGCGCGTGCAGCTGTGCGGTGCGCCAGCGGCGGGCGAGTGCTGGCAGCATGCCCATCGCTTCGATCGCTTCGGCATGGCGCAAGCTTGAACCAATTTTCGAAACGGCCTCGATATTGGCTTGATTGGCCTCTTTCATCAGCCGGCGAGTCAGCAAATCAGTCAGCAATCCACAGCATACGAGCAGGGCAATGGAAATGGCGCCAAGAAGGCCGAACATCGGGTGCAGCGCAAAAAGCACCCCGAGAAAGATCGGCGACCAGGCGGCATCGAGCGGGGCGCTGACGGCAGACGTCGTGAGGAAGCTGCGCAATTCAGCCAGGTCCCGCAGCGACTGGGTCGCCCGGGTCAGCCCTTGATCGGCGGCCGCCTGAACGGCGGCGGTCAGCACAGGCAGGTTCAGCCAGCGCACGACTGCACTACCCATCGCCTGGAACGTCAAAGCCCTGATATATTCGAGCACGCCGTAGATCACGAGCGCGCCGATGACGAGAATCGTCAGCATGGTCAGCGTGTCCATGCTCTGACTGTTCAACACGCGGTCATGAACTTGCATCATGTAGAGTGGTGTCGAGAGCTGCAATATGCCGATGCAAGCACTCAGCAGGGCTGCATAAATAAGTGCCAAAACGAACACGCGGCGCGCCTTCAAAATAAGCAGCCGCGGATCGTTTGCTCCATTTTGCGCCTTCTTTGGCCCAATTTGGTTCTTGCTAATCATATTGCCTCGTTTGCTGTCACGCGTGGCGATTTTCTGGATAAGTTCGTTGGGGTCTTGAGGAAGCTATTTTGTTTGTTATCACTTAAATCACAGTGTTGCCGTGATAAGTGTGACACAATAATGGTGGAATGCTCAAGATAGTCGTATTCGGTGGGAGTAAAGGGGGCGAAAAATTGCTTCAAAATTTGAAGTAATTTTTGAATGTTGTAGTAATGCTCAGTTGGAGAGAGGGATGAATCAAAGGATTCTCTATCCGTTCGCAGATTTTGGCGGCGCTGTTGCCATCCGCCCCGGGGATGACGCAGTTGGAAGTGCCCCTGAACATGACAATATTGACCAGGAGAGCGAAGCGTCCGTGGTCACATACTTCGAACTGGCACGGATGATGGAACGGGCCAGCCGGCGCTTTACCGGCCTGTTGCGTGCCGAGCTGACGAAGCTTGGCGTCGACGATATCGGCCCGGCACAGGCGATGGTCCTTCTGGCGATCGGCGATGCGGAAGTGTCGGTGGCGGAGCTTTTGGACCGTGGCCACTATGTCGGCTCCAACGTTTCCTACTACCTGAAGCAGTTGGGCGACGGGGAGTATATCGACAGGGCCGCCTCCCAGCGCGACCGGCGCTCGGCCCGCATTAAGCTTTCGGAGAAGGGCAAGCAACTTTGCGATTCCTTACGCAAGGCGGCTGGCGCCTACGAACGTGTCCTCAGCCACGGCGAGCAGGACCGGCGCAATCTCGAAACCGCATTTCAAACGCTGCACCGGCTCGAGCTGGTTTGGGGGAATGCAACGCGCTACGGCATCTAAGATGCCCGCGCACAGGCTGTCCTTTCAACGGCTATAGGCAGGGAATATGCACGTAGCATTTGTACACCGGCGCGGCTTCTGCCAGTTCGCCGCTCTCGCGTCTCATTTGGCGCAGACGGGAAATGAAGTGACACTCGTGACGGAAACCGTGGATCAGCGGATTCCGGCAACGCGCGTCATTCGCCACAGAGCAGAACCCGGCCCGCAGGCCAATTCGCAGATGGCACGGCACCTCGGTGTGTCTGACCATCATGTCCGGATCGGTCACCGGGTCGCCGAAACCTTCGATGCCATGGCCCGTCAGGGGCAGGTGCCCGACGTTATCGTCGGGCACATCGGCTGGGGCGGCATGACCTTCGTCAAGGATGTGCTGCCGAATGTCCCGGCACTCGGCTATTGCGAGTTTTTCTACCGCGCCGAAGGGGCCGATATCGGCTTTGCCCCCGACGACAAGCCCGACCAGGATACGCGCAAGCGGCTGCGGCTGCGCAACATGGCGCAACTGCTGACGCTTGATGCGATCGATGGCGGCTTCAGCCCGACTCAATGGCAAAGGAGCCTTTATCCGGCAGAGCATCGCACCCGCATCGGCGTCTGCCACGAGGGCGTCGACACCCGCGTCTTCCGTCCCGACCCGTCGGCATCGTTGAAGCTTCCGGACGGGCGGGTGCTAAAGGCGGGTGATCCGCCGATCGTTACCTTCGTCGCCCGCGATCTCGAGCCCTATCGCGGCTTCCCGCAGGCGTTGGAGGCGGCCGCAAAGGTCGCGAAGCGCCATCCCGATGCGCTTTTCGTTTTCGTCGGCGGCGACGGCGTCAGTTACGGCGCCCCTCCGCCCGGTGGCGGCTCCTGGAAGGACTATCTGCTTCAGTCCCTGGATATCCCGGCCGACCGGTTCCTGTTTCCAGGCGTGGTGCCGCATGGCGTCCTGAAGCAGCTGTTTCAGATTTCGGCCGCCCATATCTATCTGACCTATCCTTTCGTGCTTTCGTGGTCGGTCCTGGAGGCCATGGCCTGCGGCGCGCTCGTCATCGGATCGGACACCGCGCCGATGCAGGAGGTGTTGAGCTCTGGCCGCAACGGCCTGCTCGTGCCCTTCTTCGATACAGATGCGCTCGCCGAGGCGATCTCGGGGGCCTTGCAGCAACCCGAGAAGTATTCCGAGTTGCGTGCAGCCGCCCGCCGAACCGTCGAGCAAAGGTTCCGCCTGGGTGATTGCATTGCACGACAGATGACATTGCTGGATAAGGCAATGGGGAATCTTGGATCCACTCAAATACTACGGGTCTCATCTGCATAATACTTCAAAACCCGAAGTATTATTTCACGAAAAACGCAAATATAACTTATTGTGCAGTGCAAATATCCTTGATATGCTTTCTCTAGGTCGTTGAATTCGCCGATTTATTTCGAATCGGCGGATTCAACTACAGAGAGAATTCGGTTGTATTGAGGGTGGCGCGTGCAAGGGTTGGTTTCTTCTGGCGTGAGGTATTCGCAGGCGAAGAGAAAGCTGGTGTTGGCCTCGGATCACGATAGGGCGAGTGTCCAGGGCAGTGGTATCGAGCACCTGGTTCATTTTCTTCCGGCAGGCGACAGGCCTGATGCGACCCTCGAAAACGTATTTCCGTTGATCGGGCTTGCCTTTTCAAGGGAGGGCGAGGCGGATCTGGCCGACGGCATCGTCGCGTTGCGGGCGCTTGGCACCGTCCCGGAGATCCCGATCAAGCGCTTGAGCGCCGAGGCCGTCAGCGAAAGCGCCGGGCTCATTCAGGCATTGGTCGACGGCGGTGTCGGGCGGCTTGCCCGGTTTTCGTCGGCAATCACATCCGAGCTTGCGCTGCTTCGCCGCGAGCGTGAAACGCTGCTTGAAAACTATCGCGCACTCGAAGATGCGTTCCAGGCACGCAACTGGGAGCCGGTCGCCGAAGTCTTTGCGCACGACCCCTATGTCGATCCCAAGGACGAGGGCATCGGCCATCTGATTGCCAATGCCTTTGTCGAGCAGCTCCTGCCGGTCTCCAGCCATGGCGTCGCCGGTATCGCGCTTCACTTCAATTCGGTCCCGCGGGATGGTGGCGAACTGGTCGTTGTCTTGAGTTATGTCGAGAGCGGCGAGGGGGTTGCCGAGTGGGCCGTTCCATTCTCGCAGCTCGTTCCAGGCTGGAACTTCTTTGCCCTGCCGCGCACCTGCGGGGGTGGCGCCAAGACCTTGCGGCTGCGCGTTTCGACGACCGGTAGTGAGACGATCGGGCTTTCGCTCGGCTATCCCATCGCCAGTGAACACTACACGGCTCGGTCCGAGACCCGCCACGCCGACCTTGATCTGCGCCCTCTAGCGTTCCGCGTCTATACCGGCCTGCCCGGCGTCAAGCCGACGCGCATGCCGAACATGATCGCGCCGACCGCACTGCTCGACGGCCACTTCATCGAGGACTATCGTCTGTCGGTCGATCTGCTCAGCCAGATCGTCGACGTATCGGTGACGCCAGTCGTGCCGGAATTCCAGACGGTGCGCTTTCTCGAACACGAACACGCCGTCGTCTGCCATCCGCTTGCAAATGGCGTATCGGCCGGCGCCGTCGGTCGCGCTGTCGAGCCCGGCACCATATCCTTCTCCGCAAGCGCAGTGGTCGATCATCCCAAGGGCGCCCCGGCGGCCGTCAGCTTCCTGCTCGCTCCAGCGGGCTCGAACGCGCGCTCCGAAGTGGCGGAACTGGCTCGCAAGGGGGTGGTCAAGCCGTCCGCCTTCTTCAGCGGCTGGCGCGAGGTCACCAATGAGCAGCCGATCAACATCAACTTCCAGCTCGACGAGCCGGTGCGCCATCCCATGGATCTGATGATCCTCAGCCGCGCCGTAACCGACTCGGTCGATTTCTCCTGGCTCAAGGTGTCGGGTTTCCGGATGGTCAAGCAGTCGGGTGGTGCGTCTCATGCACAGCAATAGCGATCCAAGGAACCTCGTTGCGATCGCCATGCCGCTCTATGGCCACGCGGCGCTGGCGCTCGAAGCGCTCGAATCCGCGCTCGCCTCGGATCTTGAGGGCTGCCGTATTGCCATCGTCGTTTCGGTCGACGGCGACCCGCGGCAGGAGACCTTCGATCAGCTGTTGCTCTATACCGCGGCCCACCCTGATATCCATGTGGTCTTCGGGCGTAACGCCGGCCCCGGCGGCGCGCGCAACCGCGCCATCAACTACGTGCTCGAAAATCTGCCCGAGGCGAAGGCCGTTTATTTTCTCGATGCCGACAACCGAGTCCTGCCGGGAACGATCGAGACCCTCTATCGGCGCCTGCACGAAAGCGGCGCCGGCTGGGTCTATACCAACATCGACACCTTCTCGGTGAGCTGGCGAGCCCATTACGGCAACCAGTATTCGCGGCTCGTCCACTGCATCACGGACAACATCTGTGACACCGGCTCGATGATCTCGATCGAGGTCTTCCAGGAGGGCGTTCGGTTCAACGACGACCGACAGAACGGTTTTGAGGATTGGGAGTTCTGGCTTTCCTGCGTCGAGCACGGTTTTGTCGGAACCCCCTGCCACGACACGACGTTCGAATACCGCCTACGCGCCGAAAGCCGTTTCAAGGAAGCCAACCGCGACCGCGCGACATCCGTGAGCTTCCTCAGAAAGCGCCACAAGGCTCTGTTCCAGCGGCCGATGCTCGTCGATTTCGAGCATGAGGAGTGCCCGCGTTATCTCTTCGCGCGCACCGAAGACGCGGCGATCTCGTTCTTCACAGATCCGACGAAGCAACCGAAGCGGCTGCGCCTCGACGACATCATCCCGGCGTTCTGGGCAAGTACCGGCGAGCCCGACAACGTGCACTTCCCACCTTTCGTCATGGCCGGCAGCGGTGCGACGATCGATCTGCTTTTGCGCTCGCGCATGCTGCCCAACGTGCTTTGCCACCTGGAGCGCCTGAGCGAGAAGGCCAATGTCGTCTTCGTGCATCTCGGCAACGACGCGACGCAGCGCAAGATCGAGCCGACCTTCCTCGACGCCGGCGCCCAGCATCTTGGCCAACCGGATCTCATCTTCATTTCGACGGCGCTCTTGCGCGACGTCATCCGCAACAATGCGCTCGACTGGTTTGCTTCTATCGGCACGCAGCAGGTGTGGCCGACCTCGGCGGTTCTCAATGTGCGCTTCCCGTTCCCGCGCGCCCTGCCGCGCCGCACGCTGATCACGCCGCAACAGGTGATGATCAACTGCGTCAACGCGATCGCCACCAGTCCGCTTCGCCGCACGGCCGGCCGTCGCTGGACCTGGCGGCCCGCGCGGCTCATGCCCTATTCCGACCTGCACAAGGCCTTGCGAACGGAGATCGGCGGCTCGCCGGTGCTGCCGCTCGGGCACAGCGAAGCCGGCAAGAAAACTGCAGCGCTTCTCGTGCCGAACGCGTCGTTTGGTGGCGCCGAGAAGGTCATCTACGCCGCCTCGCGTGAGCTCAGGGCCACGGGCTACGAGACGCATCTGTTCGTGCTCGGCACCAGCCGGATGGACGTGATCGATGAGTTCGATTCGAGCTTCGACTATGTTCACTTCTGGGATCAGGGCATCCCGGCCTGGGGCGGCTCCGGCTCGTTCCTCGGTCAGGATTTCATCGCCGACCATCATGAAGTCGATTGGGGTGCGCTTAAAGGTCAGCTCTCGGGCTTCGATCTCGTCATCAACAACCACGTGATGGCGATGCATCCGCTGATCGCGCGGCTGCGCTCGGAAGGGACACGCACGGCGTGCTATCTGCACGTCGTCGACAACACGCCGTTCAAGCGCCCCGCCGGCCAGCCCTTTGCGGCCATCGCCCACGAGCATTGCTACGACGCCTTCCTCACCTGCTCGGAACAACTGAAGTTCTACCTGCACAGCTTCGGCGTGCCGCTCGAAAAGATCTTCGCCGTTCCGAACGGCGCAAGTTTCTCCGTGCCGCCCAAGGTGCTTGCAGATGTGCTGCAGGTGCGGCGGATCGAGCGCAAGGACGACCGGCTGCGGCTGCTCTACATGGGTCGGCTCGACCAGCAGAAGGGTATCGACCGGCTGGCTGCGACAATCTCCGAACTGCGGGCCGCACACGTGTCGTTCGACGCGCGGGCGATCGGTGGCGAGATCCTGGCGGATGCATCGTTCTCCTGGACGGACCGGCTCAAGGAGCTGGGCGTCGACGTGCGTCCTCCGGTCTTTGCCAGCCGCGACCTGATCAAGGCGCTCGGATGGGCCGATGTTCTGATCATGCCTTCACGCTGGGAAGGTGCCCCGCTGATGATCGCCGAAGCCCAACAGCTAGGCTGCGTGCCGATCGCAACCGCGGTTGGCGCCGTCGACGAACTGATCGTCGATCGCGAGGACGGCATCCTGATCGATGCCTCCTCCGATCCCCAGGTGGTGCGCGACATGGTGAAGGCCGTCGCCGAGGTTTCCCGCGATCGCAACCTGCTGGCTCCGATCATGGAAGGTTGCCTCAGAACAGCGGCGCGCCGCGCCTGGTCCAACTCCTTCTCGGAGTTCCTCGGCTGGTGCGACGGCGCCGTGAACAATTCCTCGCTTTCGCGCGCCAAGGTCATCCGGGCGCGTGAGACATCCAATACCGGCGTCGCAGCTGCAGGCTGATCGACCCGTACGACTTTTCAAAGAGAAGGGACTTACGCATGCGTCCAAGAATCCTCCTGACGGGTATTCCTGGTCATTACACGCGCCTCGCAAACGGCGCGAATGGCCTGTCGGTTTCCTATTCGGAACGGCAAAAACAGCCCGAATCCAAGGACGAGTTTCTTCAGGAGCTTCGCAACATCAGCAACACCGGCAACTACTTGATCGGTGAGGGGGCTCTGCGCGCCATCGCGCCGCACGCCAAGCAGATTCCGTTCTGGCATCTCTACAACGCCCACAAGAACGGCACCGGTTTCGATGAATTCAACAACAACTTCGACATCTGCGTGTTCACCTGCGCCAATCTGTTGCGCAAGGGGCTTTCTGCGGATGCGGAGGCTGATGTCTTGAGCAAGCTCAAGATGCCGATCGTCATGCTCGGTATCGGCCACCAGAACCGCAAGGACCTGGAAACAGGCCTGCCGGAGGGGACGAAGCGCCTGCTCGATGTTCTCAAGGACCGCGAGCACTATTTCCTCACCCGCGGCTACGAAACCGCCGGCTACCTGAAGGACCAGGGATTCAAATACGTCCGGCCAACCGGCTGCCCCTCGGTCTATTTCGCGCCGAACAATATGCGTGCCTCGATGAAGAAGCTGCCCGACGTCAAGATCGGTCAGGCAAAGACCATCTTCTCGGGCTATCTCGGCGCCAATCACGATTGCATCGTC
The DNA here is from genome assembly GCF_014852425.1 of Ensifer sp. ENS09. Lineage (NCBI taxonomy): Bacteria > Pseudomonadati > Pseudomonadota > Alphaproteobacteria > Hyphomicrobiales > Rhizobiaceae > Ensifer > Ensifer sp. ENS09. Next base: position 908,867 of record NZ_JACVBP010000004.1, on the reverse strand, counting down.
GATGCGATCGCGCTCAACCCGGAAGGCGCCAAGCCCCAATACATCATCCAGGACGAATTCCTGCACTTCGACATGAAGGTCGAGCCGGATGCCGATGGGAGGGTCTTCGATTCCTGCTCGGGCAAGATGCTCGGCGAACTGGCTTTTCCGGGTGCTGAGCGCCAGAAGGTCCCCTTCGATGTGCGCACCTTCTTCGATACCAACATGTGGCGCGCCTGGGCCTCGCACATGGACTTCAATTTCGGCCGGCGTTTCCATGGCTCGATCATTGCCATGCAGGCGGGTGTGCCGAGCCTGATGGTGGCCGTCGACGACCGCATGCGCGAAATGCTGGGCTTTACCGGCCTGCCGTCGGTCGACGTCCAGGAGCTCGAAAAGGCGGAAAACCGGGCGGAGTTCGTTGCCAGCCATCTGGCCGGGCTGAACGCATCGGAACTCGTCGATCGCTACTCCGATCGCGAACGCAATTTCCGCACGGTGCTGCGCGAGATCGGCATCGGCCTCTAAACCGTGATGCCTCGGACGCGTTCGATCCGAGGCACTCAATTCATGATGTTCGGGCGGCACGGTGAGGTTTGCAGATCCGCTTCTTCATGTCGCCCTCCCTCTTCCTCAACTCTGTGGGCCAGTCCACAAACCAGGTGTATCGATGCGTATCCTGCTCACCGGAATCCCTTCCTACCTCCAGCGTACCGTGGCGCGCGTTTCCGGTGCGACGGTGCATCACAAACCCTACTTCGACGATATCCGAAGCAAGAAGGATCTGGTCGACCAGGTCAAGAAGATCGCCAACACGGGCAACTACCTGATCGGTGAGGGCGCAGCTTACGCCTTGCGCGGTCATGACGTGACCTATGTGCCGTTCTGGCATCTGGTCAACAGCCGCGGCGCCAACGATGTCTACGATGCCCTGAACAAGGAATTCGACATGTGCGTGTTCGCTTCGGCGAACCTGCTGCGTCCGGGATACTCGGCCGATCTTGAAGCGGATGTGTTCGAGAAGCTGAAGATGCCGGTGCTGGTGATGGGTATTGGTATCCAGAAGCGCGAAGGTCTGAAAGAAAATCTGCCGGCCGGCACGTTGCGGTTCCTCGAGGTGTTGAAGCAGAAGGAAAGCTTCTTCCTGACCCGCGGCTATTTCACCGCCGAGTTCCTGAGGGCGGAGGGCATGAAGTTCGTCAAGCCGACCGGCTGCCCGTCGCTCTTCTTCGCTCCCAACGAGATGCGCCACTCCTTGACGTCGCTTGCGAACGCCGACCTTGCCTCGGCACAGAAGCTCGCGCTCGGCGGCTATCTCGGCAGCGTTGCCGACACCATCGTCGATGCCCACGCGCTCCTGAAGCCCGAGAGCGTGGCAAGCTACGTCATCCAGGACGAGATCGTTGCCTATAACCTGACGCTTCCAGTCGATGACAACGCGCCGGTTTATGACCGCTCCAGCGGCCGCATCACCGGCAAGACCGAATACAAGCATCAGGAGAAGTGGCAGCGGCAGAACGAACTGATGGTGTTCTTCGACACCAACCAGTGGCGCGCCTGGTCTTCCACCCGGGACCTCTGCATAGGCCGGCGTTTTCATGGCTGCGTCATCGGCATGCAGGCGGGCACGCCCTCGCTGATGATCGCCGTCGACGACCGCATGCGCGAGATGCTCGAATTCATCGGCTTTCCCTATATCGAGGCGGGCGTCTGGAATCGTGAGGTGGACAAGAAGGCGCATCTCGCCAGCTTCCTGTCGAAGATCGACGCGCAGGCGGTTACCGAACGCTATTCGGCATGCGAGGCGAACTTCCAAAGTGCGCTTAAACAGGTTGGCATTTAATCTGCCCCTGACACGGGCGGCGCCCTTGGCGCTGCTCCTTGCCGCCCTGGTCTCCTGGGCGGCGCTTTCGCATGGAGCTCCGACGTGGGCGGGCGAGGCTGCAGCTGCACGCTACGGCGTCAACCGACTCAATCTCGCCTGGCTGGAGCGCGCGGATCAGGAACGCATCCTTCGCGAAATTGCCGACAGCGGCGCGACGCATGTGCGGCTATCGTTGTCGCGCCCCGTCGACAAAAGCATCGACGCGCTGGAGATTGCCAACCGGCTGGGTCTGCGGATCCTGCTCGAAATCCAGCTGTCGAACAAAAGCTATTATCCGGACAGCGTTCGCCCGCGCACCGGCTTCGGGCGCATCTGGGATATCAACCGGTTGTCCGATTTGGACCTTGATGGTTACCGCGCCGGCCTGGCGTCAGCACTTAAACGCATCGATGCCCTTGGCATCCGTCTGGAAGCGGTAGAACCCGGAAACGAGATCAACCTCGCCGGCTATAACGGCGACCTCGCCGTCTACGAGAAGCCGGGCCAAGCGACGCCGCGACATCTCGGCGAACTCAAGGATCCCCAGGCGTTCGGAAAAGGTCTCGACAACTACGTCGCGGCGCTGAAGGTCACCCGCGACGCCGTTCAGGCGAGCGCCAACAGCAAGGCGATCATCGTCTCCGCCGGGCTCTCCGACATGGGAGCCAAGGAAGCGGACCGGCAGGGGATGGAGCGGCTGGACCCGGGCGAGGTGATTGCCCTTTTGAAGGCTCGGGGCATGGATAAACTCGTCGATGCCTATGGCATTCACATCTATCCGGCGCGCAAGGATAAGGCGGCGATCACGTCGATCGTCACCAGACTTCTCGATTTTTGCGTGCCTGCCGACCGGGGACGGCCGTGCTGGGTGACGGAATGGGGGATTGCCAACACGGCGCGCAGTTGCCCCCTCGACGATCGTGAACGCGAAGGGGCGATGTCGGCCATGCGGACGGTCTTCGAGCGGTTTGCCGCGGAAAAACGCCTGGATGCAGCCTACTACTATGATTGGGACACCCAGCAGAATTACCGGTTGTGGCGCTGCGGTGCGCTAAGCCCGGCCGGCGTACTCGCGATCGAACCGGCCAAGGACGATTGACAACCGCACAGGTCGCGCGGGCCGAAGCGTTCCTTCTCGGATCAGCGCCGCGTTGCGCGGCTCGTCGCCGGCTCAAGCCCCTTGCCGCGGTAGGTGACGGGAATGCCGAGTTCCTCGTGGGTCCGCGCCAGCGTTTCCAGCCACGTCGCCAGTTCCTCCGGGACCTTTTCGTCTCCGGTCTCCATCGCCTCGATCCATGCCAGGTTGCAGTGGAGGGCGCTTGCCAGATTGATCGGCGTCCAACGAAGAACGAGAAGGCATTGGGTGAAACGGGCGGGTGTCATCGGTCGTGCTCAGGGTTGCATGTGGAATGGATGAAGCAGGCTTTACACGTCGAAATAAGTCAAGGTGATGACTTGCCGCGGCCAAAAGCCGTGATCTTTTCGTGAGTTAGAATTGATTGGGCAAAATGCCGCAGCGCAGCATGCGTTTGGCGCCTTTCACACGGCATTTGCCGGGAACGCCTGGAACCGATTGCCGCGCCCAAGGAGCCGAATCGGCGAAAATACGGCACTGACTGTCGCTCAGCAGGGGGTTCTCTGCCCCGAACCGGTGCGAATCGCGCGCCTTTGAGGTTGAATGGCCGCAAATTCCGAGGACCGATTCGGTCCTGGACAAAGCGCTGAGGCGATCAACCGTTGCATGCACCCCTCTACCAGACCGCGATCAACATCGCCGCGAAGGCCGCGTTCCATCTGTCGCTCGCGATGTTGCTGCCGGCCGCCGTCGATCTGTTCTATGGCCATCCCAACTGGAGGGTCTTTGCCGGTTCGGCCTTTGCGACCGGCGCTCTGTCGCTTCTGGCGATCACCGCCACCCAGGGCGGCTCGCCGCTGTTCAGCCGCAAGATGGGCTTTCTCGTCGTCAATCTTCTCTGGATCGTCGTGTCTCTCGTCGGCGCGGTGCCTTTTTGGCTATCGTCGCTGAAGCTCGATTTCGCAAAGGCCTTCTTCGAAGCGGTTTCCGGCATCACGACGACGGGTTCGACCGTCATCAGCGGTCTCGACCATGCGCCTCCGGGCATTCTTCTCTGGCGCTCTATCCTGCACTGGCTCGGCGGTATCGGGATCGTGGCGCTCGGGCTCTTCGTCATGCCCTATCTCAGGGTCGGCGGCATGTCCTTCTTCAAGATGGAGTCCTCAGACACCACCGAAAAGCCATTCGCCCGTATCTCCACCTTCACGCGCGCCTTTATCCTGATCTATGTCGTGATGACGGTGACGTGCACGATCATCTTTTCCTATCTGGGCATGAGCCGCTTCGACGCGATCAACCACGCGATGTCGACGGTCGCGACCGGTGGCTTCTCCACCCACGATGCCTCGCTCGGCTATTTCAAAAGCCTGCCGATCCTCTGGGTCGCAACCTTCTTCATGGCGCTGAGCAGCCTGCCGTTTTCCGTGCTCATCCTCTTCATCGTTCGCGGCCGGCTCGACACGCTGAAGGATCCGCAGATCATCGTCTTTCTGTCCTATCTGACGGCCCTCGCGCTCGCCGCAAGCCTTTACCAGCGGATCGTCAACGGGGTGTCGGCGCACGAGGCGTTGGCGCACGGCTTCTTCACCGTCTCCTCCATCCTGTCGACCACCGGTTTTGCCAGCGACGATTACATGCTCTGGGGTGAGTTCATTGTCGCGCTTGCCTTTGCCGCCACCTTCATGGGCGGCTGCTCCGGCTCGACGGCCGGCGGCATGAAGGCCTACCGCTTCATCATCATCTTCAATTCGATCCGCGCCGGCCTTTTCAAGCTGATCTACCCGAACGCGATCCACACCGTGCGCTACGGAAAAACCTTGGTCGATATCGACGTGCAGCGCACCGTGTTCATGTTTTTCACGGCCTACATGTTCATCTGGGCCTTCGGCAGCCTGGCGATGGGCGCAATGGGTTACGATCTTGTTACGGCGGTGTCGGCGGTCGCAACGGCGCTTTCCAACGTTGGCGCCGGGCTCGGCCCGATCATCGGGCCGGCCGGCAACTTCTCGACGCTGACCGACCCGGCGCTCTATCTCCTGTCGCTCATGATGCTGCTTGGCCGTCTGGAAATCCTGACGGTCTTGGTCATCCTGACGCCGCTCTTCTGGAAGGACTGAGCGACAGGTCGAAACGAGGCGCGCCCTGTCAGGCGGCCTCGGTCTTGCGGCGCGTGCCGGCGCTTTCGATGTAGTACTTCTCATAGCGGTGGCGATAATGCTCGGCACCGCCAAAGTCGCTGTACTTTGCCAGCTCCTGCATGTCGGTCTTGTTGAGGATCACGCCGAGGATCTTGGCGTTGATCTGCGGCTCCGAATGCAAGAGGTCGCGCACCAGGCGCGACGGCGTGCGTCCCCATTCGGCGACGAAGAGGAAACCGTCCGCAAGCGGCGAGAAGGCCTTGGCATCGACGACCGGGGCGAGGGCCGCGAGATCGACGACGACATAGTCGAAGGACTTGCGTGCATTGTCGATGAGCTCGGCCATGGCCGGCGAGGCGAGCAGCTCATGGCTGTCATACGGGCCGTTGCCGTCCACTGCTTCACCGCCGACCGGCAGGATCGCAAGCTTCGTCTGCTGGTCGATCTTGATGCCCGCCGGCCAGGATGCCTGCCCGGTCAACGCTTCCACCAGACCCGCCTTCGGCGGCGGATTGATCATCTTGCTCAAACCCGGTTTGCGGATGTCGGCATCGATCAGAAGGGTCTTCTTGCCGCTTGCAGCGAGAAGCGCCGCAAAATTCGCGGCAATGATCGACTTGCCTTCATCAGGCACCGCCGAAGCGATGCCGATGACGCGCGAGCCGTTGCCAGTCAGCATCCGGTCGCAGGCGAGCTTGGCATTGCGGAAGGTCTCGGTGAAGGACGACCGGGGGGCGTCGAGCACGATGCGGCTGAGCCGTTCGAAAGACGGAGCCCCTTGCGTGACCGGTGGCGGCATCTTGTTCTTCATCAGCTTGGCGCGAACGAGATCCGTCGTTCCAGGGTGACGCGGGCCGACCAACGGAATGTAGCCGAACGACCGATGACCGAGGATCGCGCGCACGTCGCCTTCGAGCCGGAATGTCCGCTCGCGAAACTCCTGGAAGGCCGCAAACGCGCCGCCCGCCATCAGGCCGAGCACCGCCGAAAGCGCCAGCACCATCGTCTTCTTCGGGCTCGACGGCGATGTCGGGACGCCGGCGCTCGAAATCACCCGCGCCTTGGCGATCGGGAAGGAGCGCTGCTGCGAGGCCTGCTCGTAGCGGTTCAGATAGGTCTCATAGAGCGTCTTTAGCGCGGCTGCCCGCTGCTCCAGTTCGCGCAGGTGCACGAGCGAGACATTTGCATTTGCGTTGCGGCCGGTGGTGCCTTCTATGTTTTCTCGCAGCGACGCTTCGCGTGAGCGCGCCACCTCGTATTCGTTGCGGTAGCTTGCCGTCAGCTGCTGCAGTTCCTGGAAGATCTGGCGGCCGACATCGGTTTTCTCCTTGCGCAGCGACACAGCCTGCGGATGGTCGGCGCCGAAACTCTGGCTAACGTCCTGTTCGCGCTTGCTGACCGCAAGGTAGCGCGTGCGTAGATCGCGGATGACCGAGTTGTCGCCTTCCTTGGCGGAAATCGTGGCGTTCTTGACGGCCGTCTCCGGTCCTTGGTCGACGATCGCCTGGAATTGCTTGTAGCGCGCCGAAGCGCTTGCGCTATCGGCCTGGGCAATGATGAGCTGGCTGTTGAGATCGGCCAGCTGCTGTTCCGACATGAGTTCGCCGCGCGCAAGCGTCAGGCCGTTTTCGCTGCGGTATTTTTCGACCTCGAGCGATGCGGTCTGCGTGCGCTGTCGAAGGTCTGCAAGACGTTCCTGCAGCCAAACCGAGGCTCGTTCGGTCGCCTCGAAATTGGCGTTGAGCTGGTCGTTGAGATAGGCGTCGGCATAGGTGCGAACGATGCCGGCGGCAAGCTGCGGATCGCTGGAACGATAGGCAAGCGAGACGACGGAGCTTCGCGTCACGCGTTCGACGGCCAGTCCCTGCTGGAGCAGTGCCGCCGCCTTTTGCCTCCGGCCGTTGCGGGCCATATCCTCGGAAATTTCCGGTCCGCTCGAGAAGATGCCCGTAACGGACTTCAACCCGTCCTTGACGACGTCGAACGGCGAGCGCGGCGGATTGAGGACGGTGTCGTTGTCGGCAAGGTTCATCTTGTCGACGACACGCAGGGCGAGTTCGCCGGATTTCAGGATTTCCACGGCGCTCGCAATCTGGGTGTCGAGCAGGGCGCTGTTTTGCGGCGGCGCCTGTTCTTCGGCAAATTTCGACAGGTTTTCGTCGAGAAGGACCTGCGTTGCCGATGTGTAGAGCGGTGTTGCGAAGACCAGGTAGGCGACACCGAGCGCGATGAAGAGCGCCACGAACAGGCCGACCATTCTGGCGCGACGCAAGACGACCGAAAACAGACGATCGAGGTCGATGAAGCCGTCGGGCTCCTCCACGTTGCGCGGTACGACACTGTTGAAGGGGAGACTTCTTTGGTTCATTGGGTCGCTCTGTCCGTTTCCCTTTGGTCCGAAGGCTGGCGCCTCTTCTTTCAAAAGAGGCGCCGAAGCCAGTTATGCGGCGCGGATGCGGCCTTCGTGAGACAGGACCATTTCCTTGACCGAGGCATAGACCGCGTCGCCGAGATCGGAACGCGCCAGCGCGAAGGCGACATTGGCGGCGATGAAGCCTTCCTTGGAGCCGCAGTCGAACGTGCGCCCATCATAGGGATGGGCGTGAAACGCTTGATTTTGCGACAGTTTCAGCATGCCGTCGGTCAACTGGATCTCGTTTCCGGCGCCGCGCGGCTGGTGGGCGAGGATGTCAAAGATCTGCGGCTGCAGGATGTAGCGACCATTCAGATAAAAATTGGACGGGGCCCCACCCATGCTCGGCTTTTCCACCATTTGGGTGACTTCGAAGCCGTAGGGGACGGCCGCGCCCTTGCCGACGATGCCATATTTCGAGGCGTCTTCCGGTGCGCACTGCTCGACGCCGAGAACGTTGCCGCCCGTCTGGCGATAAAGGTCGACAAGACCGGCCATGCAGCCGCGTCCGCCATGGCAGAGCATGTCCGGCAGGAGCAGCGCAAAGGGCTCGTCGCCGATGAGATCGCGGGCGCACCAGACGGCATGGCCGAGGCCGAGCGGCGCCTGCTGCCGGGTAAAGCTGACGGAACCGGCGCGCGGCAGCATCTCCTCCAGTTCAGAAATCTGGGCGTTCTTACCGGAGCGGGAAAGCGACGAGATGAGTTCAGGCGTGTCGTCGAAGTGGTCTTCGATCGCCTGCTTGTTGCGGCTGGTCACAAAGACGATGTGCTCGATGCCCGCTTCACGGGCTTCATCGACCGCATATTGCACGACCGGACGATCAACGATCGTCAACATCTCCTTCGGTATCGCCTTCGTCGCGGGAAGAAACCGCGTTCCATTGCCGGCGACCGGGATCACAGCTTTCCTGACGGTCCTGATACGGTCCATGGTCTTATCCTTTACTTACGTGTGGGCTTTCGCCCGAGGTGGGTCGTTCGGCCGCCACCGTCGAGGTGGCAGGCTTCATGCGTGCGATTGGCGCGAGCAGCCGGCGCAATCGCACGGCGATCGGCATTCTGAGGTGCCGAAGCGCTCTGGGGTTGGTCAAAGCCACTCGGATGGCTCCTGCCAACGATCTGGATTTCAGGTGTTCGACAAGGCGAAGGAAGGCGTGCGCCTCGACGAGGCTTTTCTCGCGCCGGCGCTGCATCGCCAGCGCGTCGGCATCGAGCGTGTGCCTGGCAAGGAATTCCTGGTCGGCCGTCATCATCGCGTCGATGTGGCGCAGTTCGAGCACGCGCGAAATCGAGCCTTCGCGGATGTGATAGCAATAGCCGGCGGAGGGATCGATGACGCATCGGCCGCCATGGGCAAGCGCCGAGGCGAGCAGGATGTAATCCTCGCCGATCCGGATCGTTTCCTCGAAGCGCAAGCGATGGTCGTTGAGGAACCGACGCTCGAAGATCGGCTTCATGTAGCCGAAATTGTAGGTCGAGCGGAAAAGCACGTTCGAACCGATGAAGGCCGCAAGCGTCAACGTCCGTCGGCGCTCAAGCTCAGCTTCGGGAAACATGCGCTCCAGCCGCCCGTCGAGATTGAGGACGTCGATGTTGTCGACCACAATCGAGGCCTCGGTTGCGGAGGCGAGACCGATCATGCGCGACAGCCGCTCCGGGCTGACCGTATCGTCCGCGTCGAGAATAGCGAGCCAGTCGCCGCGTGCAGCTTCGAGGCCGGCATTGCGCGCGCCTCCGGGCCCGCGGTTTTCGGCAAGTTGCAGCAGCCGCACGCGCGGATCAGCAAGTTCTTCGACGACCGTACAGGTCTCGTCCTTCGAGCAATCGTCGACGACGATCACTTCGACATCGACGCCTTTCTGCGCAAGCGCACTGTCGATGGCGTGTCGGACCGTTTCGGCAGCGTTATAGGCCGCGATGACGAAGCTGACGTCGGGGGCGCGTTGCGTCATCAGGCGGTCGCCGCTCCGTATTGCTGCAGCTCGCGCACGCCGATGAGGCCGCTGACGACGCCCGCATGCATGATTGCGCGCAGCGCGTAGCGCGAGCGGGCGACCGGCGATCCGAGCAGCAACAGACTGGCGACGGCGCAATAGCCTGATTTCGCCGTCGCACGGACGATTTCGGCAACGCGGCCGCCGGCTTGGCCCGGTTCACCCAAGAGCCGGCCATGGGTCTGGCCGGAACGGAAGCGCCGTTTTGCCAGCCAGGCAAGCCGCGCGCGCTTCTCCGGCACCGGTTCGAAGACCAGCGCATCGGGCGCATAGGCCAGACGCCCGCCATCCGCATGCATATGGCGGAAGAATTCCGTATCCTCGCCGCCCGTTCGCCCGAGCGCCAGATTGAACCGCCTGTTGAAAACGACGGGGCGGGTGAGATCGATGAGGACATTGCAGGTGTAGCCCGTGCGGATCTCGCCATCGACCCAGACCGGCCGGGTCGAATGAAAATCGCCGCGGCGCATCCAATTCGGAGCAGACAGCGTGTATTCGGCGCGAACCGGGCCGAGCACGACATCGGCGCCGGTCGTCTGCGCGGTATCGAGCAATTGCACGAGCCAGGTCCTCGACACCGTCTCGTCATCGTCGACGAAGGCGAGATAGTGCCCGGTGCTGTTGTCGAGACAGGCATTACGGGCGATCGAAATGTTCGACGCCGGGCAATGCACGTAGAGGATCTCGCAAGGCATGGTCGGGCGCATCTGGTTGACAAGCGCCTCCGCACTCGGCGTCACGTCGTTGTCGGCCACGATAATGCGGATCGCCACATCGGCAGGCACGGTGATAAGCGCGAGGGAATGCAGCGTTTCTGCAAGCTCCGGCCGGCGAAACGTGCATACCGCTATGTCGATCTGCGTCTGCGCGACGGTGTTGGTCATGGTGCCACCCTCCGGCTACGCGTGGTGAGCAATTCCCGCCAGAAGCCGGCCGACCAGGCAAAATGCATGACCATTGCCGAAATGGCAGCGAGCGGGCCGTAGGGGTTCTTCTGGCCGAGCGCCATCCACATGCCGTAGCCGATGCAGGCCGCAGCCCAGAGCACGACCGGAACGACTGCAAGCCAGCTGACGACCGCGAGCAGCGCGCCGACGGCGACAGGGGCGACGGCCAGCGGCAGCAGCTGCCTGAGGCTCGGCCAGGCGCGGTGCTTCAACACATTGCGCGCCCGTCCGCGGCCATAGGCGAAATACTGGCGGAAGAGGGGCCCGACCTTGGCGCGGGGGTAGTAGACCATGCTGGTCCGGTCGGTCATCCAGATGCGGTAGCCCGCTTGGCGGAAGCGATAGTCGAACTCCGCATCTTCGTTGTGGCTGAAGATCTCGTCATAGCCGCCGATCGCCTGGAAGGCGGAAATGCGCATCAGCGCATGGTGGCCGTGATCGGCCCAGTGGCTCGTCGCGCCCAACCGGTGCTTGGCTCCGCCATTGCCGAGCTTGGAATTCTGGGCGTAGGCCGTGGCCTTCTGGAAGGGCGTGAAGCCAACCGTCTGCATGGCGACGACGACCGAGTCCGCGCCTGTCTGAAGCGCCTCTTCGACGAGATGCTCGCAGTAATCGTCCGGATAGGTGCCGTGCGCATCGATGCGGATCATGTAGTCGAAGTCGGCGCCATGGCGTGCGACGGCGAGATTGATCGCCGCGCTCTGGATGCGTTTCGGATTGTCGATCACCAGCACGGCCGGATCTTTCTCGGCGAGACGCGCGGCGATCTCGCGGGTGCCGTCGGTGCTGCCGCCGTCAGCGATCAGGATCGCGCCGTTGAGGCGCCTTGCCGCGGGCAGCAAGGCTTCGACGAGGCCTTGCAGATGTTCCGCCTCGTTGAGGCAGGGAATGACGATGAGGACACGCATGCTCATGACAATCCACCTTCGTTTTGGGGCGTTGGGGTATTTTGATGTGCTTGCGGGAAATCGAGCGCGACGCGCGGCGGGGCGGCGGACGTAACGGCCGAGAGACGGCGCACGAGGCCCTGGCAATCGCTGCGATTGAAGATCCAGGTTTCCGGCGCGCAGGCAGAGATCCGCCGGGAGGTGGCGTCGTAAATCTCTGAGGTCATCGATCCCATGAGCGCGGCAAGTGCGGCGGGATCAGCTTCGTCGAGCAGCACGCCAAGGCCGCGTATGGCCAGGAACCGCGCGGTCTCGGTGCCGCGCAGCGCGATCGGCACCCGCCCAAAGCGGCAGCCTTCATAGAGCCGGTTCGGCAGCAGCCATTTGGAGTTCTGGCCTTCCTCGAAGAAGTCGATTGCCCAGGTGAAATGCACGTCGGAATAAATCGCTCCAAGCTCTTCCGGGCTGCGATAGGGACCGTGGAACGTCATGAAAGGCTCGTTGCGGGTGAAGCCGTCGAAGTCGTCGAACTCGCGATAGGCCGGCCGGCCGCGCAAAACGATTTCGACGCGGCCCTCCATGCGGCGCGAGAAGGACGCCAGCAGCGCCAGCGATTTGCGGCAGCGCAGAGCACCGAACCAGCCGATCCGCCACGGGCCATCTGTCGGCGCGGCGGCAGCGGTCACCAATGGCCGCGCATTGGTTTCGTCGAGCTCGAGCACCTTGTTCTCAAGCATCATGGTCGGTGCCGAAATGCCCGATAGCGGGCGGAAATAGTTCTCGACGAAAGCGGGAGAACTGGTGATCAACAGGCGCGCGTCGCGCCCAAGCAGGCGCTCGCTTGCCCGCAACGTCTTGCCAGCGATGCCGGGGGACAGGAGCAGGCGGTGAATGTCGAGGCACTCGTAGACGATCGGCACGTCACCGCCGAAGAGGCTGACGGCCTTTCTGGCGATGGCCAGCATGTCGAGGTTGCGGCCAATGATCAGGTCTGGACGTTCGACGCCACGCAGCGCCTGCTTCAGCGAGAGACAGCTTTTCGCGATCGCACCGACACGCTGGACGAACCGACCGTCATGCGTGGTGCCGAGCTCGACCGGTACGATGCCCTCGATCGTCGCCAGCGGGTTTGCGTCGCGCCTGAAACCTGCAAGCGTCAGCTGTGCGCCACCTGCAAGCAACATCAGCACCCGCCGGCGAACGGCGGGGTCGGCAAGATCCTGTGCGAAGTAAAGTATCTTCAGCATGAACATCCAGTTTTCTGTCCGGCCGCGCCGGGCATGGTTCAAATTTCGCGCCGTGCAGCGGCGGGAGCCAGGCTGCCGACCGTGCTCCCGCTCGTCGGCTAGTTCGTCTTGCAGGCAATCGACTCAGGGAACTGGCAGTCGTCCCCCGGTGCGGTGAAAGCCACCCGGTCGACCTGCATCATCGAGGGGCCTTTGTAGGCAAAGGCGCCCATCCAATCCGTCAGGGTGTCCGTTCCCCAAAGGCTGAAGAAAATCTTCTGCGGATTGGCCGGGATCTTCGCGGGATCGGTGACCTCGTGGACCAGTTCGCCATTCACGTAATAGCGAATGCGCTCCTTCTCCCAGACGAAAGCATAGTCGTTGAAGCCCTGGTTGGCGGCTCCCGGCACATCGACCAGCTTCTCGTTGCCGCCCTTGGCCGAGACGTATTGGTTGATCTGAACCTTCGCCGGGTTCTTGCCGAGCACTTCGAAATCGATCTCGTCATGCGGCTTCTTGTCGGCCGGTCCGATATAGGTGAAGAACGCGGAGTTGAGCCCCGAGCCGTCGGCCGTCTTGATCCGCGCCTCGTAAGTGCCGTAGCTGAAGCGCTTGCGGGTCTGGATTTCGCCGCAGGCGTAATTGCGCTCGCCGAGTTTTCCTTCGGTAAATGTCAGCTCGGCGATGCCGTTGACGACCTTCGCCTGCTTCTTCGACCAGGTGCAGTTCTGATGCGCGCCATTGTTCCAGCCGTCCGAGACGTACCAGACGGCGGTGTCGAGCATATCGAAATTGTCGATGAAAGAGGTACCCGTAGCGGTTCCTTCGGCCAGGGCCGGTCCGGCAAGGCCGGCGGCGAGGAGGGTGAGCAGGGCGAGGCGGTGAGGTCGTTTCGATCTCATGGTCAGGTCCTTTGCTGGGGGGAGGGACCGGTGCGAACAGCCCCTGTCCGCGCACGCATGTCGCGGGCGGAGCCGGTCCGGCTGCCGGTGAGAATTGCGGTGAGGGCGGGCAGCCAGCGCTCGGAAAGCGCGTAGGCACCGGCGAGGAGGGCGATCGTGATGAGCGGAACCGCGCAGTAGAACGCCGGATAGTAGCCGATGTCCGATCGGTTCCAGATCATCCAGAGAAGCACGAGCAGCGGAAAATGCGTGCAGAAGATCCAGAAGCTGAGGCCACTGCCGCGCGAGAGCGCCGCGCCGATGTTCGTGCGCACGAGCAGTGCGGAAACGGCCCAGGAACCGACGATGCCGGAAATCGCAATCAGGCTGCGCAGCATTTCGAGCCACACGGGAAAGTTCGGCCCAAACTGAAAGAGCAGGACGGACAAGAGCACGGCTGCGCTCAGGAACGCGATGGTAATCGGCCAGGAAAAGCGATCGAAGCTGCGGACGTCGATGCGATGCAGGCTCATGTAGATGCCGGCGCTAAACCCGAAGAGGATCGACTTCTTTAGGAAGATGCCGTTCGGAACGGGCAAAACCGCATAGGCGAAGAGGACGGCGAGCGTCTGTGCCGGATAGCGCTTGATCAGCCAGGCGAGCACCGGCGAAAGAACGATACAAAGCAGGAGGTCGCGCAGGAAATAGAGCGGCAGATTGATCGGCAGATCCTCGAGCGCGAAGGCCAGGCTCAGCCATTCTCTGGGGCTGGCTCCGACGACCTCGGGCAGGTAGCCCGAACTGATGTCCTTGGTCTGCGCGACGAAGACCAACGCGAGAAATGCCAGGTTCCACAACAGGAATGGCAGAAGCACGGTCCGGGCCTTGGCCTTCAGTGTCCGGCCATAGTCGAAATTGTCGAGGCCGCGACGGAACAGGAGATAACCGGAAATCGCGCTGAGACACGGGACACCGACACGGAAGAGGCTGTCGCCCAGGAAAATGCGCAACCAGTCGATGCCGCCATAGGTGCCGACATACGGACTGGTCGCCGGATCATAGGGCACATGCACGAAGACAATGCCCGAGATCAGCACGATGCGCATCAGATTGATCCGCGAGGAGATATTCGCGTTCACATCAACGATGTCCGTCACCCCCATCTGGCAGCGCGTTTTGAAGCGGCCGTTTCAACAGAGCAGACCAGAGCCCGCACCCAGAAGATTAGGCTCGGGCGCGGATCAAAATATGGCGTCGCAACAAACGAATCGCCCTTGGTCCGCTGCGGTGCAGCATTAGGAAATGCGATGATGGTAGGAAAATAGGCCTATAGACTCGCACGGAGTGGGAAAAAACCACGACCTGGGCGTCAGTTGGGGAATATTACCAACGACTGATTTTCTGACGCTTATGCTTGTCGAAGCGTCTGTGTTACGCTGAGAAGTTGTGCGTTTTTTCTTCAACTTTTCGGTAGAAACGATCACGCAAGCGTTATTCCTTGCCGAAATACGGCAAGGGTGGGGCAGGCTTTGGCGCTCTTCCAGCCGCTACTCGGCTGCGGCCGGCACCGAGGCTGAAGCACCCCGGGAACGAACCATATCGTTGAGCTTCGCCAACAGCGGCCGTTCGGTAGCGAGCACCAGCACCAGATAAATCAGGCCACCGATTGCCGCACCGACAAGAACCTGGAGCACCGCGCTTGGAAGCAGCGCGCCGTAGTAGTCCAGCAACAGTCTGACGATGACAGCCATGATGAAGGCCGAGGCCAGCGGCCTTACCGAAATCAGGAAGCCGCGCAGGAAGGGCAGCTGGTCGGCGCGAAAGACAACCCAGGAATAGCCGACGAGCGTCGCGAGGTTCACGAGGCAGAGCGTGATCATCGCTTCGACCAGCGATCCCCCGATCGCGCCATAGGCGACGGCGGCGGTGGTGGCGATCGCCCGGATCACCGCCCACCAGAAGAGGGTCGCGCCCTGGCCGATGCCCTTGAGATAGGGAATGTAGGTGCTGCAGGGGGTAAGCAGGCCCTTCGACAGGGCGAGCAAGCCAAGCACCGGCCAGGCTGAAGCCCATTGCTGGCCGAAGAGCACGAGCATCGCCGGCTCGGCAAGCGCCCAGAGGCCGAACATCATCGGCGCAAGCAGCACAGTGGTGACCTGTGTGCTGAGCATCAGCGCCTGCGAGCGCCGCTGGCGGTCTTCGCCCATATGGCTGAAGGCGGGAAAGAGAACGCCCATGACCGCCGAAAGGACGATCTGGTTGGGAATGCTGGAAAAGCGGTTCGCCGCCGAGTACGCGCCGGCATCCGAGAGACCGAGATAGCGGCTGATGACGACCATCGGCGATTGGAAGGTGATGAAGTTGGCGATCTCGGAGCCCATCATGCCGAAACTGAAGCGGCAGAGCGAAAGAACGCGCCGTGCCGAAAACACGAAACGCGGGACGTAGCCGGAGACGGCATAGAGACCGGCAAGCCGGATGAACGCCGAAACGAAAAGCTGCGCAAGCAGCGACCACACCCCGAATCCGAGAAGTGCTGCCCCGACCGCGACGAGCGCGCCGAGGATTTCCGAGAGCATCGTCCAGACTGCGTCCTTGCTGAAATTCATCCGGCGGGCAAGCAGTGCATAGGCAACATCGCCCGCAAGCTGCAGCGGGATGAGCAGGCTCATGATCCGCAGCAGATGGCTTGCCTCCGGCGCGCCGAGCAGGCTCGCAAGCGGTCCGGCGAAGACGAAAAGTCCAAGCGCCATCAACAGCGAGACCGCCAGATTGGCCCAGAATGCGGAGTGGATGAGTTCCATGTCCTCGTCGCGCTGGATGACCAGAGCGGAGGCAAGACCGGCCCCGCCGATCATCGCCAGAAACTGCACGACGGTGAGCGCAACGGCGACCGTTCCGAACTCTTCCGGCGTCAGGATGCGTGCCAGAATCGGCACGGTGACAAATTTCAGCCCGAATGTGCCTGTCTTTGAAAGGACGCTCCAGCCGACGTTCCGAGTCACAGACTTGGCGTTTACGTTTGAAGGCATGTGAGCATCCCGTGATGCCTTTGAAGGATTTCCGACAAAGGGCAAGCGCTAGATTAGAGGTCGCGACCCGGTGGGAGGAGACCACGCACTACTCTTTTAGAGAAACCGCAGGGGCGAAAAGATGGCGAAGCTGACTGTTATTATTCCCTACTATCAGAAGGAGCCGGGTATTCTTCGGCGCGCGCTCGCGTCCGTCTTTGCCCAGAGCTATCAAGACTTCCATGTCCTGGTGATAGACGATCAATCTCCTTACCCGATCGATGAGGAGTTGAGCCCGCTTGCTGATAGCGAGCGAGCGCGTCTGACGGTCATCCGTCAGGAAAACAAGGGTCCCGGCGGTGCGCGCAACACCGGGCTCGACAACGTTCCGGCCGACTCGGCGTTCGCCGCGTTCCTCGATTCCGACGACATCTGGACCACCGATCATCTCCAGAATGCCGTCGACAGCATGAGCCGCTTTGGCGCTGACTGCTACTGGGCGTCAATAACAGGCGGCGAGGCATTCTACTACCATTTCGGCATCGCCGATCTCGAGGCAAGCGATACGGTCGTGCGCCTGCAGGAAAGCCCGCTTGTCGTGGAAATTCCCGATCTTTCCAATGTCATGCTGCGGAACTGGAGCTTCCTGCACCTCTCTTGCATGGTGATTGGCCGCAAGCTTTTCGAGACGGTGCGCTTTGACGCAGAGCTGCGTCTTGCGGCCGAGGACGTGCTGTTCTTCTGCGACTGCATTCTGGCGGCAAGCCGTGTCGTGCTTTGCGATGCGGCCGGCGCCGTGCGCGGGGAGGGCATCAACATCTTCCACTCGATCGACAACGATTCTCCACAGTTCCTGCAGCAGCAGTTCAACACCTTCGTTGCCCTCGAAACGCTGGAGCACCGGCTTTCGCGCAAGCCATCGGCCGTCGCGTCGATCCAGTCCTACCAGCATACGGCCCGGCGCCAGGCGCTCTGGAGCCAGGCGCGCCGTCTGAAGCGGCGCAAGTCGCCGCAGTTCCGGCTGCTGGCGCGTTGGGTCTTGCGCGATCCCAAGCTGTTGCAGAGCGCATTCGAGCTTGCCGTCGGCAAGTTCTCCCGTTCACGCTGATCTGGACAGAAACTCCTTTGGAGGAAGAACAAGGCCGCCAGGCGCGGCATCGAACCTATCTCGCATTCTGAAAGAAGGGACCGCCCATGAAGCCCTATTATTGGGAATCTCAGCACGGCAATTTCGGCGACGACCTCAACCTCTGGCTTTGGGATTTCCTGCTGCCGGGTTTTCGCGATGTCCATGACGACATCCTCCTCGTCGGCGTTGGCACGGTGCTCAACCGTGCGCTTCTGCCCGACGGCGTCCGCAAACTCGTGATCGGCAGTGGTTTCGGCTACGGCACCTTGCCGGACATGCGCGATGCCGCCGAATGGGATCTTCGCTGCGTGCGCGGGCCGTTGACGGCCGAAAAGATCGGCCTTGCGCCGGAGCGCGGCATTGTCGATCCTGCGGTCATGGTCGCCGACATGCCGGAATTCCAGGGCCTGCCGAAACTGTACAAGCGCAGTTTCATTCCCCATTGGGAAAGTGCGATCGCCGGCATGTGGCCTGTCACCTGCGGCACCGTCGGCCTGCACTACATCGACCCGCGCGGAGAGGCCAAGAACGTGATCCGCGAGATCGCGCAATCGGAGTTCATCGTGGCCGAATCGATGCACGGGGCGATTCTCGCCGACGCATTCCGCGTTCCCTGGGTGGCGGTGACGACATCCGAAAGCATCAACAGCTTCAAGTGGAACGACTGGGCAAAAACCGTCGGTGTCGAATACCGTCCCCGCCATGTGCCGGTTTCCAGCCGTACCGAAGCGATGATCAAGGGCGCGCGTTTCTGGGGCATGGGCTTCGAGGCGCAGACCGTGCCGGAGGCTGCGAACCTGCGATCCGTTGACGACGAGGTAATGGTTGCGACCAGAGAACCGCGTCAGACGTTCTTGCGCAGCGCTGCCAAGCAGGTTCTCGCGGCGCCGTCGACGCTGGCACTGTGGCAGGCGACCCGGGTGGCGCCGCAATTGAGCAGCGACAGCCGGCTTGCGGAACGCAAGGAACGCTTCCAGGAGGCGTTGGCCGCGGTGCGGCGCGCCTACCTCTAGCACGTCGCAAACGACGCTCCGGATTGGATGCCGGAGCGTTTTCCACCCACGATGGTTCGGCGCGGCGGCGGAGAGCTTGCTGCTAGCCCGCGTGCTCGGCGCCGACGGGCAGAAGGTAACGCACGGACGCACCGCTGCTCGGCACCGCATCCTGGCGTGGCCTGAAACGTTCCGTCTTGTCTGCGAAGATGCCGGCGGTCACGGCAGGTGCGGCGCCTGGGCTGCGCATCAGGTAGCCGATTGCGGCCATTGCGCCGCGTTCGTTCTTCAGGTCGAGGAAGTGGCGGTGCTGGTAGCGGCCACGCACGTGACGCTCGTGCCGTCGCACGGCAGCCGCCGCTTCACCGTCAAGGTCGTTTGCGGCAAGGACGACGCGGTCGGCCTCGTAGAGGCGCTTGAGGTCCTCGGTCCGGTGGCTGCCGCTCAGCGAATTGCCGCGTACGATCGCCGCATAGCCGCAGCTTTGAATGACCTTGTAGCGCGCGCCCTTGGCCAGCGCGCGAAGATAGAGGTCGTAATCCTCCCCAAGCCGAAGCGCCTCCTGATAGCGGATGCCATGCTCGTCGAGGAAGCGGCGGCGCATCAGCGGCTTCAGGAAGCCGATCTCGCCACGTTTCACGCCCGGCCGCGAGATATTGCCCTCGACGAAATCAATGAGGCTGAGAAGGCGCGGCCGTGGCGGGAAGTCATCGACCCTTGGAGCCACACCAGTCGCTGCGGCCTCGCCCATGAAGGCGATGTTGTCGGCGATGAAATCCCATTCGTCTTCTGTGAGCAGCCGGCCGAGCCTGCCCGGCAGAAAGAAATCGTCGGCGTCGAGGATCGCCAGAACCGGGGAGCGGCTGATGGCGATCGCATGGTTGCGGGCCGCTGAAGGGCCGCGATTGCTTTCGAAGCGTGCGATCGTCAGTCGACCGCGATGGTCGTCGGCAGACCGCGCTGCAGCGACGGTCCGATCGTTGGACCCGTCGTCGACCACGATCACCTCGGCGGTTTCCGGTTCGGCCAGCGCCGACGCGACAGCACGGGCGATGGTCGCCTCGGCATTCTTTGCAGCAATGATGACGCAGACATCTGTCCGGGCGACTGTGGTCATGGGGGCCTCCAGTATCCTGTCTCGCGGGCAGCGCGGCGCCTATCGGCCAAGTGGACTGCACCAGCTCTCGATCGCTGCATGACGCAGCCGGGTCATTGGCGACCCGCTAGATCATGCAGCCCGGCATGGAATCTTGCCGTAACGGGCCGAACCATGCAGGGCGATCATGTCGCAACCGAGTCAAAGGCGATTTTTTTTAAGAATGGCGAGGCAGGCTTGTCCGGCCGTGCGGTCAACGATTGAAGTGACCGGGCCGGTCGAGGCGGTGGCTATTGCTGCCCGGCTTGTCGTCATTGGCCGATTGCAGCACTTCAGCCGCTTTTTTTCCGCGCTCACGCGCTTTCCTCCAGATGAGGAAAACGACCGCGAGGAAATAGCCGATCTGAATGAGGACCGCACAGATCGCCGTCTGGATCAGCGTGGATGTGAGAGAGCCATTGAGGAAATAGGTGACGACAGCAAAAACCGTTAGGGCGCCGATCATACTCACGAAGACGCGTGGTGCGTACATGACACTAGCTCGCAATCGGTTCTATCGCTGCAGACGTCATCGCAAAATCGGCCTTTCCTCTGCAAATGTTAATATATTGGCGACGGACATCGGCTGCAACCGGCAATAGCCGCCGCTTTGGCACATAGAAACAGGCAAATCTTTATGTCGCGTTTCGAGCAGCGTTGATCGAATCAAAATCAGTTGATTGGCCTCGAACGCCATTGCGACGCGAGCCTGCGCTCGGCAGCTGATTTTCCACCTCCCGTCGGGAGACGCTCTCTGCGTCGCCCAATGGTTGCCGCCACACTCACGTGCTGATCAACTTTTATTACAAGTTTGAACGATGCTGCGAGTCTTTGTGTGCGCCGCGAAGACTTGGTGCGACGCAGCAAAATTTGGGAAATACGGACGACCGATAATTTTGGAGCAGGGGAAATCACACTCCCGAAGCTCAAGGAAAACATCGGCCTGCGAAGATATCGCCACTTATCCGGAAATGTAATTTGGCTCGCCAGAAACAATACAGGAATACGTGCGAGGTGATACTGTTTCTCGCAATAATATAACCGCGCCTGTCACGGAAAATATTTCATATTCGAAAGTGGTGATATACGCATTTTGGCCCCTGCTCGGATACTCGCCTTTATTTCGCCTTCAAAAAGCAAATCCTTACCGGACGTTCATTATTCACGATGAGCGCGCCCCAGTGTGGGCTGTAGGCCCCCCTGGGGAGACCGACAAATCGCCAAACGTAAATGGAGTCACCTCTATGAAGTCTGCGACCAGATCGGCCAATTCGCCGTTTTTCAGGGCCGCAGAGTTTGCGGCAATCCCACCCGTGGGTGGCGTTTCGAAGCGTGGCTTCGACGTGCTTGCCGCTTCCCTCGCCCTCGTTTTCTTAAGCCCGCTGTTCCTGATGCTCATGGCGCTGGTCAAGTTTTCCGACGGCGGCAGCATCTTCTACGGCCACCGCCGCATCGGCCATAACGGCAAGTCGTTCCGTTGCCTTAAGTTCCGCACCATGCGGCCTGATGGGGACCGTATCCTGCAGGACTACCTCAAGGCCAATCCGGCCGCATACGAGGAATGGCGCGCGACGCGCAAACTGCAGGACGACCCGCGTGTCACGGTCGTTGGCAGCGTCCTGCGCAAACTCAGCCTCGATGAGCTGCCGCAGCTCGTCAACATCGTGCGCGGTGAAATGAGCATGGTTGGCCCGCGCCCGGTGGTGGAGGACGAACTTGAGCTCTACGACAGCGCCGCCGTCTACTACCTGCAATCCCGCCCCGGTCTCACCGGCCTTTGGCAAATCAGCGGGCGCAACGACGTTTCCTACGCAACCCGTATCGCGTTCGACACTCAGTACGTCCAGAACTGGTCGCTGCTGAGCGACTTTTCCATTGTTGTCAGGACCATTCCCGCCGTTTGCCTTTCGCGCGGCAGCTACTGACGAAACAGCGCCTAAAAAGCCCGCGCGACCGGTCGCGGGACGGCGCCCCTTCATTCGGGAAGCCCAAATGAAAAAACACAATCTGTCGGGAAAGTCGCGCATGCCGCGCACGCTGCCCCGTTTCCTGCGCCGCGCCGCTCTCATCGCCGCGGCGCTCACTTTCGCATTTCCGGCTTGGGCCGACGAGTACCAACTCGGCACCATGGACAGGCTGAGGATCCGCGTGGCCGAATGGCAGACCGCTGAAGGGGCCGTCCGCGACTGGTCTGTTGTCAGCGGCGAGTACACGGTCGGTCCTTCTGGAGCGCTTTCCTTGCCCTTCATCGGCGACCTGCCGGCAGCCGGCAAGACGACGACCGAAGTCGGCGAAGCGATCGGCGAGAAGATGCAGACGCTCTTCGGTCTGCGTGACCGACCGTCCGCCTCCGTCGAGCTTGCGCAATACCGCCCGGTCTATCTCGCGGGCGAGGTGCAGAAGCCCGGCGAATATCCCTTTGCGCCCAATCTGACGGTGCTGAAAGCCGTAAGCCTCGGCGGCGGTCTGCGTCGCTCCGAAAGCGGCCAGCGCTTTGCCCGCGACTACATAAATGCGCATGGCGATTCCAGCGTCCAGACGTCCGAGCGTAACCGGTTGTTGATCCGGCGCGCCCGCCTTCAGGCCGAGATCGCCGAAAAGGATGGCATCGAACTGCCGAAGGACCTTCAAGGGGTACCGGGCATCGATAAGCTTCTCGCCAACGAGACGGCGCTGATGGCCTCGCGCGACAGGAAGCAGAAGCTGCAATTGAAAGCGCTTGCCGATCTGAAGTCCCTGCTCGAAAGCGAAATCCAGTCGCTGGCAAAGAAGACGGAAACCCAGAATCGCCAGCTCGAGCTCGTCGTCGAAGACCGCGAGAAAGTCGAGAGCCTTGCCGAGAAGGGGCTGGCGCTCAGCCAGCGCAAACTGTCGTTGGAGCAGCGCGTCGCCGAACTGCAGGCCGCTCTTCTCGACATCGACACCGCTTCGCTGAAGGCGAAGCAGGATGTCAGCAAGGCGGGGCAGGACGAGACCAATCTTCGCAACGACTGGGACGCCCAACTGGCCCAGGACCTGCAGAACACCGAGGCCGAACTCGACACGCTTTCGATCAAGCTCGGCACCAGCCGCGATCTGATGGCCGAAGCGCTGCTGCAATCGGCCGAAGCCGCGCAGTCGAAGGACAATACGGCGGAGGCCACGATCGCCTATTCGATCATGCGCGAGCGCGACGGCAAGCCGACGGAGATCGCCGCCGACGAAAATACGCCTGTATTGCCCGGTGACGTGATCAAGGTCGAAGCCATCCTGGCAACGCAGTAGGACCGGCTGTGAAGATTTCGAAGGCGAGCCTGATTTCTGCCGATCGCAATGGTGTCTATGGCACCGTTGCGATCGCGCTATCGCTCTTCGTCTTCGCCTATTCCTCGCGTTTCGGGCAGGCATCGATCCTGCTCTATTATGGCCTTTGGCTGCCGCTGGTGCTGGTCGATTATCGTCGCGTGCTCGGCAACTACGGCATCCGCCTCTGGATTCTTGGCTTCGCGATCTTCGCCTGCCTGTCCGTCTTCTGGTCGGCAGCGCCAAGTATGACGGCGCGGACGGGAGTGCAGTATCTCTCCCACGTGATCTGCGCCCTGATTGCCATGCGGGTCGTCGGTATCAGGACATTGGTGCGCGGCGCGATTGCCGGCACCGGCGTCGTTCTCGTCTACTCGCTGCTCTTCGGCGTCTATCACCTCGATCCGCTCGACGGCACCTACAGTTTCGTCGGCGCCTTCGCCTCGAAGAACCAGCTTGGCTTCTACGCCTCGCTCGGCATCTATTTCGCCTTCGTCGCGCCGATCGCGCTTGGCGAACGCGGCCTGTGGCTCGCGGCATCGGGGTTGGTCGCGATGCTGTCGGCCTATTCCCTCTTTGCGTCGCAATCGGCCACGTCGGTGTTGACCACCGTGGTCATCCTCGGGCTCTGGCTCGGCATGCGGGTCGTCGGCCTATTGTCGCCAGCACACCGCAAGGGTCTCTTCCTCGCAGCTACCGTTTGCGCCGTCATGGTTGCCGTTGCAGGTATCTATGGCGGCGGCGTCGATCTTGTCCTCGGCCTTTTCGGCAAGGATTCCACCCTGACCGGGCGCACCTATCTGTGGCAGCAGGGCATCGAGGCCGCCATGTCATCACCATTGGTCGGTGTCGGCTATCAGGCCTATTGGGTCCAGGGATTCTCCGAGCCTGAACGCCTGTGGGAGGAGTTCTACATCGCCACACGCTCCGGCTTCCACTTTCACAACACCTTTATCGAAGCGATGGTGGAGACCGGCGCAATCGGGCTCGTTCTCTTGTCCGGCATCCTGCTGATAACCGTGCTCGGACACACCAAGCGGCTTTTGACGCAGGACCACGACACGCAGTCCTCGGTGCTTTTCGGCATAGCGCTGCTGCTACTAGTGCGGTCCTTCGTCGAGATCGACATCATGAACCCCTATCATATCGGCTCGTTCCTGCTCTATTTCGCCGCCGGAAAGCTGACATTGCCGGAAGCGCGCCCGCAGCAGAGCGTCGAAGATCGTTCGGGGCCGACCGTATCGGAGATCCCGCTGCGCTTGAGGTATCGATGATCACCCCTCCGACGACGATCTACGGCATCCAGTACCTGCGGGCCGTCGCAGCGCTCGGTGTCGTCGTCTTTCATGCCGCCGAGCGCACCGGACATAACTTCGCGATCGGTGCTGCGGGCGTCGATGTCTTCTTCGTCATCAGCGGCTTCATCATGTGGGTGATCAGCGAGCGGCGGCCGGTGTCACCACTCGCATTCCTGCGCGACCGCGTTCAAAGGATCGCGCCGATCTATTGGCTCGCGACCGCGGTAATGGTCATCGGCGGCCTCGCCGGACTGTTTCCCAATCTCGTCTTGAGCAATGGACATGTGCTTTCCTCGCTGCTGTTCATTCCCACGCGCTCACCCAGCAGCGGCGAAATCTGGCCGGTGCTGGTGCAGGGCTGGACGCTGAACTACGAGATGTTCTTTTATGCCGTCTTCGCACTGACGCTGCTGTTGCCGCGGTCGAGGCGTCTGCTGGCGATCGCTGGCTGTTTCTCGGCGCTGGTGGCCATCGGCTTTGCCGTCGACAGCGACAATGCGCTCGTCGTCACCTACACACGGCCGATTATTCTCGAATTCGTGGCCGGTATGGTCGTCGCCGAACTCTGGCTGAGGGGCAGGGTGCCGGGCGCAACGTCCGGCCTCGTGCTTGTCGCCGGCGCGTTTTCAGGGTTCGCGGCGGTCGCCGTGCTTCGCCTGCCTTTCGACGAGTTCATTCTCGGACCCTTGGCCGTCATGCTGGTTTTGGGAACGCTGGCGCTCGAGGCTAAGGGCTGGTTCCGCCCGCGCAGGCTGCCGATGATGCTTGGCGACGCATCCTATTCCATCTATCTCTGGCACACCTTTGCGATATCGGTCGTGGTCAAGGCCTGTGGAATGATGGGGATTGGGCCGCTCGCATCGGCGCTGGTGGCGGTCGTTGCGGGGACGGCGCTTGGCGCTTTCGCCTATCTTCTGATTGAAAAGCCGCTGGCCACACGGCTGCGCTCGGGCTTTTTCTCAAGGCCGGTGCAGCACACGGCCTGACGCGTCGGAGTGATCCTGGTGCGGCGATGACCGCCGCACCAGCGCCATCAAAGCCTCAAACACCCTGATTGCGGCGGGAATGCCAGTTCCAGGCCGTGCGCGTGATGTCGGTGAGCTCGTATTTCGGAACCCATCCCAGCACGTCGCGAGCCTTGTCATTGTTGGCGACCAGTGTCGTCGAATCTCCTTCGCGGCGTTCGACGAGATCAACCTGGAATTCACGTCCGGAAACCTCGGAAATCGCCGTCAGCAGTTCCTTGACGGTCGTGCCGGTGCCCGTGCCGAGGTTGAGCTCGACGCTGTCGCCGCCGGCAAGCAGGTGTTCGACCGCGCGCACATGGGCGTCGGCAAGATCAAGCACGTGGATGTAGTCGCGTACGCAGGTGCCGTCGCGCGTGTCGTAGTCCGTGCCGAAGATCTTGAAGCTCTGGCGCCGGCCGAGGGCGGCGTCGATGGCGAGCGGGATGGCATGCGTCTCCGGTTCGTGCCACTCGCCGATGCGGCCTTCCGGATCGGCGCCGGCGGCGTTGAAGTAGCGCAGGATGACCGAGCGCAAGCCCTTGTACTGCCCGTAGTCCTTCAGCGCCTGCTCGCACACCCACTTGGTCCGGCCGTAGGGGTTGATCGGCGCCTGGCGGTGCTGTTCGTCGATCGGCACGCTCTCCGGCAGGCCATAGGTGGCGCAGGTGGACGAGAACACGAAAGCTTCGACGCCGGCGGCAAGGGCGGCCGAAAGCAAGGTCAGCGTGCCGATGACATTGTTGTCGTAGAAGGAAACCGGGTCCTTCACCGATTCACCCACCTCGATCATCGCGGCAAAATGCAGGATGGCGCGTGGCTTGTGACGGGCAAGCACCTCGTCGAGCCGCTTGCGGTCGCGGATATCACCCTTTTCCAGCACGCCCCATTTGACGAATTCCTCGTGGCCATTCGAAAGGTTGTCGTAAACGACCGGCTCGAAACCCTTGTTGGCGAGTTCGAGGCACGTATGCGAGCCGATGTAGCCGGCACCGCCGACGACGAGGACTTTATTGCTTTCCATGATGCTTACGATCCTTGGGAGGTTCAGAGAAATTGCCAAGATTTTTCAACGGATGACGACAATGGTGTCAATGCCGCGCGCAATCAAGCACGTGTCCATGTCGCGTATGTGGCGGTGGTTACCAGCGTGCTTCTTTCCACACTTCTGTCGATCCCGGCCCATCAAAATCGGTGGGAAAAATACGAGAAGGGACAATTATCTCCCGGGCGTTCGCACGCTAGATGCTTCTTTCTGTTCGGGCAAAACATATAGCATATTAATTTACTAGATTTAATTGATTATGCCTGCCGCGGTCGTACCATAGCCTCCAGATTTCTGAAGGAAGGCTCTCATGACGACGAAACTGAAACGCCTGGCGCTGACGCTCGCCACACTTGCGACCTCTGGCCTGGCTCTAAGCGGTGCCCAGGCGCAAACGACGGATCCGGTCAAGGGCGGCACGTTGATCTATCTGGAGCAGCAGGCCCATACGAACCTCTACCCGCCGGCCGGCGGCTTCTATCCGAACGGTGGCATCCTCAACCAGATCACCGACAAGTTGACCTATCAGAACCCGAAGACGCTGGAAATCGAGCCCTGGATCGCCGAGTCCTGGACGGTCAACGCCGATGCGACGGAATACACGTTCAAGATTCGCCCCGGCGTAACGTTCTCCGATGGCTCGCCGCTCGACGCGGCTGCCGTTGCCAAGAACTACGACGCCTTCGGCCTCGGCAACAAGGCGTTGAAGCAGCCGGTTTCAGAGGTGATCAACAACTACGAGCGTAGCGAAGTCGTCGATCCGCTGACGGTCAAATTCTACTTCAAGAAACCGTCGCCGGGGTTCCTTCAGGGAACGTCCGTTATCGGCTCGGGCCTGGTGGCCGCAAGCACGCTGGCGTTGCCTTTCGAGGAACTTGGCGACGCGACGAAAATCATCGGCTCCGGTCCGTTTGTCGTCGAGAGCGAGACGATCGGCAAGGAACTAAGTCTAAAGGCCCGCGAGGAATACAACTGGGGCCCGGCCAAGCTCGAACACCAGGGCCGCGCCTATCTCGACGGCATCAAGTACATCATCATCGGCGAAGACAGCGTGCGCATCGGTGCACTGCTCGCAGGGCAGGCGGATTTCATCCGCCAGGTCCAGGCCTATGACGAGGGTCAAGTCGAGGCGCAGGACTATCAGATCTACGCGCCTTCCACCCGCGGGGTGAACAACAGCGTCGTCTTCCGCCCGGACAACCCGTTGGTGGCCGACATCCGGGTACGCCAGGCGCTGCTGCACGCGACCGACACCAAGGAAATCGTCACCACGCTGTTCTCGGCCAATTATCCGCAAGCCACTTCGATCATCGCGTCGTCGGCGCTCGGCTACAAGGACATCTCGGCCAAGCTCACTTTTGATCCCGTAAAGGCCAAGGCCCTGCTCGATGAAGCCGGTTGGTCGGTCGGCGCCAACGGCCTCCGCCAGAAGGACGGCAAGGAACTGGTGCTGACGGCTTATGAATCGCTGCCGCAGCCGCAGAACAAGGAAACGCTTCAACTGGTCGCCCAGCAGTGGGGCAAGGTGGGCGTGAAGCTGAGCGTTCTTGCCGGCGACAGCGGCAGCAAGACGGTGGATGATCTCGATCCGCTGAAGACGCCAGTGTCGCCGGCCATGGTCGGCCGCGCGGACCCCGATGTGATCAAGAGCCAATACTATCCGAAGAACCGCGATGTGCTGCGCCAGAAGGGCGGACTCAGCGACAAGGTTCAGAGCTTCGTCGATACCAAACTGAACGGTCTGCTCGATGCGCTCGCCTCCGAGCCGGATCGCGAGAAGCGCCTCGCGATCGCCGGCGAAGTCCAGGACTACGTCGTTGATCAGGCCTATGCGATCCCGATCTTCGAGGAACCGCAGGCCTATGCCGGTGCGCCCTACGTCCAGGGCGTGGCCTTCGAGGCTGTCGGCCGCCCAAGCTTCTACAGCACCTGGCTTGCCGAACACTGATCGGTTCGACGGTCACCCAAAGTGGGTGGCCGCCGTCTCTGAAATCCGCCTGCGAGGAAGGGATCATGTCCGCCTATTTGTTCAACCGTGTCGCTCAGGCCCTATTTGTGCTTTGGGCCGCATTCACGATCTCGTTCGTGCTGCTGCAGGCAATGCCCGGCGACGCGATCCTCATCAAGTTCCAGAACCCCGATCTCGGCCTGAACGCCGAACAGGTCGCCGAAATCCGCGCTTCCTATGCCGCCGACAGCTCCGTGCCGGTGCAGTACGCGCGGACCATCGGCAACTTCCTGGCCGGCAACTTCGGCTACTCTGTTCAGGCCGGCGTTCCGGTTTCAAGCCTGCTCGCCGCGCATCTGCCGGCAACGCTAAAGCTCGCGGGGCTCGGCTTCGGACTAGCCGCGGTCCTGGCGATCATTATCGCTTTCCTCTCCAGTCTCGCGCCGTTCGGCTGGCTGCGTGGCGCTTTGCAATCGGTTCCCTCGCTTTTCATTTCGGTCCCCACCTTCTGGCTCGGCATTATGCTCATCCAGATCTTCTCCTTCCGCCTGAAGCTCGTGCCGGTCATCAATCCTGGTCCCTGGCAGGAACTGATCCTTCCGGTCGCGACACTTGCCGTGCCGATTTCCGCGCCGCTGGCGCAGGTGCTCGTGCGCAACATCGATGAGGTGATAACGCGCCCCTTCGTCGCTGTGGCGCGGGCAAAGGGTGCGACCCACCTTTGGGTTCTCTGGCGGCACGTCGCAAAGAACGCCCTGCTGCCGACGCTGACGATCGCCGGTGTCCTCTTCGGCGAACTGATCGCCGGGGCCGTGGTGACGGAGACCGTCTTCGGGCTGAACGGCATTGGCGGGCTCACCGAACGCGCCGTCGGCAGCCAGGACGCCGCCGTGCTTCAGGCGATCGTCGTGCTGTCGGCACTGGCCTTCGTGATCATCAATCTCGCTGTGGACCTGCTCTATCCGGTGCTCGACCCACGCCTCAGGACCAAAACGGGAGCCGTTGCATGACGACCTTCGATACGCTTCACGATGACGCCGTTGCGGCGCCAAGGGCAAAGAGTGAACGGCGCAATGGCGCGGCATCGCGGCTGCGCCGCGTACCCCTAGGGTTGGCCTTTTCCTGGCTTATCCTTGGCACCGTCTTCCTCTGGGCGGTCGCCCCTGCGCTCTTCACAGGTTACAACCCAGTTGAAGGCGTCGGTGGCGCGCAGTTGCAGCGACCGAGCGCTGACCATCTGCTCGGAACCGATGCGCTCGGGCGCGATCTCTATGCGCGCATCGTCTACGGGGCCGTTCATTCGCTGACCGGTGCTTTTGTCGCCGTCGGGCTGGGCCTTGCTGTTGGCACCGGTTTCGGCGTCGTCGCCGGCTCGGTGCGGCGTCGCTTCGACGATGCGATCATGCGCGCCGTCGACGTGCTGTTGTCGATCCCTCCGCTGCTGCTTTCGCTCAGCATCATCATCCTGCTCGGCTTTGGAACCGTGAATGCGGCAATCGCGGTCGGCGTTACCTCGGTCGCAGGTTTCGCCCGATTGGCGCGGGCGGAAGTCGTGCGCGTGCGTCGAAGCGATTATGTCGAGGCCGCCTTCGGCAGTGGCGGAACCTTCGCCTCGGTTCTGTGGCGCCATATTCTGCCGAATTCCCTGACCTCGGTCGTCGCCTTTGCCGCGCTGCAATTCGGATCGGCCGTTCTGCAGATTTCGACGCTCGGATTTCTCGGCTACGGCGCGCCGCCGCCGACCCCGGAATGGGGGCTGCTGATCGCTGAGGGGCGCAATTACATCTCGACTGCCTGGTGGCTGACCACCGCACCCGGCATCGTGGTCGTCCTCGTCGTGCTGGCTGCCAATCGCGTCAGCCAATCCTTCGGAAGGGCCGCAGCATGACCGTCATACCTGGATCGTTTCCGCCCGTTCTCGAGGTCGAGGGCCTCTGCATCGCCTATGCTGACGGTAGCGGCGAACGCCGCGCCGTTCACGACGTTTCGTTTCGCATCAATCCAGGTGAGGTTGTGGCGCTTGTCGGTGAATCCGGTTCCGGCAAGACGACGACGTCCCAGTCGATCATCGGTCTGCTCGCTGCGAATGGCCGGATGGAGCAAGGTAGCATCAAGCTGAACGGAACCGATATTGCCCGCTGGACGGATCGACAACTGGACACGGTGCGCGGCGCGAGGATCAGCCTTGTGCCGCAGGATCCGGGAAGTTCGCTCAACCCGGTCAAGACGATCGGCTCGCAACTCGGCGAGATCTTTCGCATCCACAGGGCGCTGCGTTCCGACGAGATCGAGGCCCGCGTCATCTCCCTTCTTGCCCGGGTCGGGTTGAGCGAGCCGGCGCTTCGAGCGCGGCAATATCCGCATGAACTGTCCGGCGGCATGCGCCAAAGGGTGCTAATTGCGATTGCGATTGCGTTGAAGCCACAGTTGATCATTGCCGACGAACCGACGAGCGCGCTCGACGTCACTGTCCAGAAGCACATTCTCGATCTGATCGACGAGTTGCGAACGGAATATGGCACGGCCGTGCTTCTGGTGACCCACGATCTCGGTGTTGCCGCCGACCGCGCCGATCGGATCGTCGTCTTGCAGGGCGGCTGGATCCAGGAGCAGGGCGCAACGGGTGCGATACTTGCCGCACCGCGCAGCCCCTATACGAAGCAACTGCTCTCAGACGCGCCGTCCTTTACCTCGCCCCCGAGGTTGGCAACCGTTCGACCACCCGTTGCGGAGGCTCCGGACGATATCGTCGTCGTCGAGGGGCTTGTCCGCGAGTTCGTCCGCAAGGACGGCGGTTCCCCGCTACGGGCCGTCGACGAGCTGAGCTTCCGCGTCCGGCGGGGAACGACCCACGCGATCGTTGGGGAGTCCGGATCTGGGAAGACGACGACGATCCGCAGCATTGTCGGCTTTGACAGGCCGACTGCCGGCCGGATCTCGATCGACGGAACCGAAGTTTCGGGGTTGACCGGAGAAGACCTTCGGCAGTTCCGCCGTAAGGTCCAGCTTGTCTACCAGAACCCCTACGGCTCGCTCGACCCGCGCCAGAGCGTGCTGCAGATCGTTACCGAGCCGCTGACGAATTATCCGGGACTTCGGCGTTCTGAGCGCGAGGAGAAGGCAAGGGCGATCCTAGGCCGTGTTGGCCTGCCGGAGGACGCATTTGCACGGCGGCCCCACGCGCTTTCCGGTGGCCAGCGGCAGCGCGTTGCCATCGCCCGGGCGCTCGTGCTCGATCCGCAGTTGGTCGTACTCGACGAAGCGGTATCCGCACTCGATGTGAGTGTGCAGGCGCGCATTCTCGACCTCCTGGACGAACTGCAGTGCGATCTCGGGCTCACCTATCTCTTTGTTTCCCACGACCTCGCCGTCGTGCGCCAGATCTCCGATACCGTTTCGGTTCTGAAGGACGGGCGACTGGTCGACGGCGGAACCGCTTCCGACGTCTTCGAAAACCCGCGCAGCGATTACACCCGTGAACTGATCAATGCCATCCCCGGACGCAGGCGCCGGGTCGCGGCCTGAACAACCGACGACAGACAGGACCGACCATGATTGAGACGACGCCACGCAAACGCCTTGGCTTTTTCACCCGACTGCTCGACGACGTACCGGCAGGCACTCGCTACTACTACGCAAAGGAGCAGATCGTGACGGCCGAGCGATTCGGTTTCGACACGGCCTGGGTGGCGCAGCACCATTTCCACGCGGACGAAGGCGGCCTTCCGGCGCCACTGGTTTTCCTCGCCCATGTTGCAGCCGAGACGACGCGTATCCGTCTCGGGACCGGTGTCATCACCCTGCCGCTTGAAAATCCGATCCGCGTGGCCGAGGACTCCGCCGTTTTCGATCTGCTCTCCGGCGGGCGACTGGAGGTCGGGTTCGGGACCGGCGGCACGCCATCCTCATTCTCGGCCTTTGGCCTGCAAAGCGCCGATCGCGGCGCGATCTACGGCAGGCATCTGCAAACCGTTCTCGACGCTTGGGCAGGGCGTGGGCTGCCCGGCGGCGATCGCGTCTATCCTGCAGCACCGCAACTGCTCGACCGCATCTGGCAGGCAACCTTTTCCGTGGCGGGCGGTGACCGGGCCGGGCGTGCCGGCGACGGCCTGATGTTGTCGCGCACCCAGCCGCGGCCGGAGGGCAATCCGCATGCTTCACTGGCGGAGCTGCAAAACCCGATCATCGACGCCTATCTGCATGCGCTTCCTTCCGGCCGCGCGCCGCGTATCCTCGGTTCTCGCAGCCTGTTCGTCGCCGACAGCCGCGCCGAAGCGTTGCGGCTTGCCGAGGTTGGGTTGAGACGGGGCGCGGAACGGCTGATCGCCAGCGGCCACGCGGTTCCAGGCAATTCACTTGCCGATCTGATCGCGGCCTTCGACGTACACGTCGGCTCTGTTGACGACGTCATCGCCAGCCTTGGCGCTGACGAGACGCTGGAGCGTGTCACCGACCTGGTGTTCCAGGTCCATTCCGTCGATCCGCCGCACCCACTGATCCTGCGCTCGATCGAGCTCATCGCCACCAAGGTCGCACCCGCGCTCGGCTGGTCGCCGCAGGAGAAATTCCATGCCCGGCGTTTCGGCGCCGTCGGGTGAAACGGATTGCTTTCCCATCTTGCAAAGGAGACGACGTCATGACCACTACGTCACCGGATATCATCGATCTGCTGGCCGGCATCACTGCCGGATCGGCGCTCGACCGCATTCGCGCCCACCGGCCGGAAACCCGCGAACAGGCACAGAAGAGCTATCTCGCACTCTTTCAGCCCGCGGATTTCGGCGACGTGTCGGCGGCGGATCGGCATGCGATCGCAAGTTTCGTTGCCGGCCTCCACCGTCAGGCCGACATTTTCGAATTTTACACAAGCCCGTTCGAGGATAGCGACACCGATCGCTGGTTGATCGAGGTCATCAAGGCCGAGATCGGGGCAGGACGGGCAACAGGGCCATACGGCAACTATCCCGACGGGCCGCTCAATGGAGAGAACCAAACCGGCCCGCTCTACCAAGTATCGCAGTCAAGTCGCGAGGCGCTCGGCCCCAAGCTGTCCGCGGCGCTGGAGCACGCCCACCTGCTCGTCTTCCATTTGCGTGATGCCAGCCCGCAGGCGTTGCAAGCCTTGCTCGACGCTGGCTGGACGACAAATGGTGTCGTGACCCTGTCGCAGCTGGTTTCCTTCGTTGCGTTTCAGATCCGTGTCATCACCGGTCTTGGCTTGCTGTCGACCGCCACGAAGCGCGCTGCGGCTTAAGAACTCAAGAGGACATGCGAATGACCGAACACGCCATCATTCCGATCGTTGAAAATCCGCCTGTTACCTTCACGCAGGCCGAGATCGGCTGGACACCGTGGCTGCAGCCTTTGCCGGAGGAAGAGTTGACGGAGCCTCACCTCAAAGGCCTGGTCGAGGCTGGGCGGGCTAAGTCGCCCTACTTCCGTCTGCTGGTGCGCGATCCGGAAGTGCTTGAGGCGCGCACGAAAACCGACAAGGACATCTTCTACAACACCCACTCGGGCCTGCCGCGCGCCGAGCGAGAACTGGCTGCGACCGCGGCGTCGCGATACAATGGCTGCATCTTCTGCGCTTCGGTCCATTCGCGCTTTGCTTCGCATCACTCCAAACGCAGCGAGGATGTGCAGAAGCTCCTCGACGAAGGTGTCGAAACCGATCTCGGCGAGCGCTGGAATGCAATCGTCGCCGCATCGGTGGCACTGACAGCGACCCCGCCTGCCTTCGGGGAGGAGCACATCTCCCGACTTTCGGCAGTGGGCCTCGACGAGCTGGACATCGCCGATGTCATCCACGGCGCTGCCTTCTTCAACTGGGCAAACCGGCTGATGCTCTCACTTGGGGAGCCGACACCGGCAAACTGAGCCGCACACGCGATCCGCCGCAGGCGGCACCACACATAGAGAGCCCGCAATGTCGAGAGATGTTGCGGGCTTTTGCATGCGTGTCACCCCACGTGTCTCCCAGCTGTGCGCGGGCGCAACAGATTCCGCGTTAGCGGTGAAACCTTGGGGGCAGCATGCGGCAGGCAATGCAAAACGATTGCATTCACACGCAAACGCTCATGCCGGCTCCGGGCGAAGTAATCCGGCCTATCCTAAGTCTTGAACAAGAAATGGTGGCCGATTTTACTTTCGCCATGGAAAAAAGCCCGCAACTTCTTGCGAAGTTGCGGGCTTCTTTCGTCCGAATTTAATCGGATTAGAAGTTACGCTGCAGACGGACGAAGCCGAGAACCTGGTCGTTCGAGCCGCCACCAACGGTGTCGGTGTCTTCGTACTGAACCGATACGCGGGTCGCCAGACCTTCGGTGATCGCGTAGTCAAGCGTAACGCCAGCGCGCCACTTGGAGAGGTCGTTGTTGAAGTCGTTGCCGGTGCGCAGGCTATCCCAGTACTGAACGCCTGGGGTGATCTTCAGCTTGTCGGTTGCCTTGAAGGCGTACGACGCAGCAACGGTCCACTCCGAAGCGTTCCAGTATGCGTTCGGGTTCGAAGCCCAAACACCAGCGACCTGGAAGACACCCGGACCGAGGTCGGCTGAGAGCAGAGCGCGGATTGCGCCTTCTTCGTATTCAGAGTCGTAACCGCCGAGCAGGTCGAAGGAAACGCCACCGAGCGTCGCCGAAACGATGGCTTCAACACCAACGCCGTTGGCCTTGGTCGAGGTGCCTTCGAGTTCGTCAACGGCGATACCGGCCTGGAACGAACCGCCGTCATAAAGGTAGGCGATCGAGTTGAATTCGGTGACGTTACCGATCGAGTCGGTTTCGCCGTTCAGGCCCTTATCCCACCAGCTGTAGAAGAAACCGGCCTTGAGGCCGCCGAGCTGGATGTAGGCTTCATCGACGTCGATGAGGCTGTCGCCACCATCGGTGTCGTTGTCGGCGTTGAATTCAGCAGCGAAGAAGCCGGTGAGCGTGCCGTACTCGGTGTCGCTCTTGGCGTCGAACGAGATGTAAGCGCGCGAGAACGAATCCCAGTCCGACGTGGACTGACCATCCGGACGGCCGTCGCCGTTGTTGTCACGCTCCTGGTTCCAACGACCGTCAGCGGCGTCGCGGCCGAAGGAGGTCTGGAAGCGGACGAAACCACCGATCTTGAGGCAGGTTTCGGTGCCCGGGATGTAGAAGTAGCCAGTGCCGAAAGCGTCGCAAACGCGAACGTATTCCATGGGCTCCGGCTCGGCTGCAACGATGGCGTCGGCGGCCTGGGCGCCGGAAACTGCTGCGAGAGCAGCAGCGGAGCCGAGAAGAAGGCTTTTGATAGTCATTCGATCGATCTCTCTAATGGTTATCAAGGTCAACAAGGCCCGGCCCTGGTGTCCCCCAGAGATTTATCGGTTACCTCGCTCGCGCTGCTACGAAATGAACCACTGCGATGACTCGCAGCGGGCAGCGGCGACACCGCTATCACAAAAAACAAGACAGTTATGTAACAAACGCGTTTTGGGCGTTTGTTAATAGCTATTACTATAAACTGTTGCATATGGGCAACTATAATATATTTCTAAAATAAGATTATCTTGCAAACGATAGTAATGAATCCGAATTATATTAAAGACGAAGTCTTCATATGACAAAATGCTCTCATAAAAACTTCACAGTTTGCAGATTGACGTCTTGATTTCGTTATTTTACGTAGATCCGGCCTTTGAGAAGAGAGGCTTCCGGTGAAAGCGCCGTCAACTATCAACAGTTGGCGGCGCAATTATTTTCTAGGGGTGTGTTCGGAGGCTTTTGGGCTTCTCGGGTGCCCGGGAAGTGGCCTGCGTAGATCTACTGCGTCGTCGCCGCAGCAGACGGATCGGTGTTTCGCCTTACGACCTTGCCTTCCTCGGCTTTGTAGAAAAACTGACTTGAGACGAGCCAGCCCTTGAGGGGGCGAAGCGGCGGAATGCAGGTCAGCAGCATGAAGGGGCCGGTCACCAACAGGTGTATCCAGAGCGGCGCGCTGTATTGAACTTCCAGCCAGACGCCAAGAAAGACGCTCGGCACGCAGGCAAAGCAGATGACGAAGAATGCAGGGCCATCGGCCGGATCGGCGAAGGAGTAATCCAGGCCGCAGACTTCGCATTCCTTGCGCATCTTCAGGAAGCCGTTGAAGAGGTGCCCTTGCCCACAGCGGGGGCAGCGACCGCGCAAGCCGGTCTGCATGGGTGGGATTGGCGGCCAGTCACTATCGGAAGACATGTATGTTCCTTTCAGGCGTTCTTGCTGGCGCTTGGGGTTTGCGCCGAAATTGCCTGGATAGGCGGCCAGCCACTTCTTGGGGCCGTCTCAGGCTTGCCAAGATTAGGCGCCGAAAAACATACATTGTCAATTTATTGTATGCATACATATGTGCGACAATTTCGCCACCGGCGTTTACACCACGAAGCTGGAAGCGGCCGGGGGCTGGCCGATAAGGTCAGTGATGACGAGAAGGCTGCGCCGCAACTCCGCGTGGTTGGCAGCAGCGCCGAGACCGAGGCGGACGGCTTCCGGTGGCGTGCCGAGCGCAAAGGCGTCGCTTGCAACGACGCTGATCCCGGCCGCCTGCAATCGCGCGCTCAGTTCGCCGCGTGTCCAGGGGGATGGCAAGTGCAGCCAGGTGTGGAAGGCGTCCGGGTTCGTTTGAGCCACGTTGGCGGGAAGAAGCTCCGAGACGATGCGCTGTCGCGCCGCGGTCTCGCTGCGAATGGCTGCGAGCACGGCGTCAGCCCTCCCGTCCTCGATCCAGCGCGTGGCGATTGCGGCCGCAAGAGGGGACGCCATGCCGACCGTGGCGCGGATCGCGCCCTCGATGCGGACCGAGCTTCGGCTGTCCGGAACGACGAGATAGGCGATGCGCAAGGCGGGCGACAGGCATTTTGCAAGGCCGCCGACATAGTAGACGAGGTCCGGCGCCAGCGCTGCCAGCGGGCGCGGTGCGGAAATGGGAAGAGCGCCATAGGCATCGTCTTCGATGATCGCTACGTCGTGCCGCCCGGCGATAGTGACGATCGCCTGGCGCCGCTCGAGCGAAAGTGTCGTCGTCGTGGGATTGTGAAGCGTCGGATTGCAATAGAGCGCTTTCGGCGCTTCCTTCGCGCAGAGTTCTTCGAATGCCTCGGGCAACAGGCCTTCGCTGTCCATGGCGAGGCCACGCAGCCTGATGCCGAGGTGTGCTGCGAGCGCTCGGAGCCCGGGATAGGTAATCGCCTCGGCGCAAATCATGTCACCGGCTTTGGTCAGGCTTCCAAGCGTCGCAAGCAGAGCCCCTTGCGCGCCGGCGGAAATCAGCACGCGCTCCGCCGGAACCGCGCCCAGCCTGGGTTTGAGCCACGCGGCCCCTGTCGCGCGATTGTGCAGGGCGCCGCCCGGCGGCTGGTATCGCATCAGCAGTTCAAGACCGTGATCGGCCTGCAGCGCCGCCATGTCATCCCAGAGACAAGCGGCGAGAATTCGATCGTCGAACAATGGCGGCAGGTTCATGCTCATGTCGACGAGACCGCCAGTCGGCGTGCCGCTGGCACGCACACGTCGCGTTTTCACGTAGGTGCCCTGGCCGACCCGGCCTTCGACGAGGCCGCGATGTCGGGCCTCGTTATAGGCGCGACTGACCGTGGTGAAGTCGATCCCGAGCGCCTCGGCCAGCGTGCGCTGCGGCGGCAGCCGCATCCCCTCGGACAAGCGCCCTTCGCCGATATCGGCCGCGATGGCGTCGGCGATGGCGAGATAGAGCGGCCCATCCGATTTGCGGATTGCCGGTTGCCACGAAATTCCCAAGCGTTCGTCCGCCATCGCGAATACCTCCTGCTGAATTGTATGGATATTGCATGTGTTTCGCGGTTCAGGCAAGTGCTCGTAGCGGATAAGGCAAGCGGCAGGCCGCGAGCAAGCGTCACCTAGCGTGACATGCTCACCGTTGTCAGCAATACGCCGAAGCCGACAAGCAGGGCACCGAAGGCGCGATCGATCCAATGGCGAAGCGCGATTAGGCGACGTCGTACTGTGCCCGACGAAAAGAACAGGGCGACGATCGTAAACCAGATCAGATGTGTGGCAGAGATGAACGCTCCGTAAGCCATTTGGACGGGCAGCGCCGTGGTCGGCTCGACGACCTGCATGAAAAGGCTGACGACAAAGATCGTCGTTTTCGGATTGAGCGCGTTGGTCAGAAACCCCATACGCAGCGCGCCGAGATCGGAGAGCGCAGGAGGTGCGGCCATGGCGGCCTCTTCGGCTGGTTTCGCGCGCAGCATCCGGATGCCGAGCCAGATCAGATAGGCGGCGCCGACGAGTTTCAGCAGGGTGAAGAGAAGCAGAGACTGACGGATTAGAAGGCCGACGCCGAGCAGAGTATAGGCGACATGGACCCAGACGCCTGCGGCGATACCGAGCGCCGTCAGGACGCCGGCCCGCCGCGACAAGAGCAGGCTGTTGCGCGTCACCATCGCGAAATCCGGCCCCGGACTGATGACGGCGAAGATTGTAATGGTCACTACAGCTAGCAGTTCGGTCATTGTCTTTCCCGTTCGTCTCTTTCATTACTGCTTCAATAGTTTGATCGATGAGAAACGACTAACGATGAGTTCTGACGATTTCGGTGATTTTTACTCACAGATGAAAGCGCCACGGCTTCCGCCGCTTGCGGCGCTGCGCTGTTTCGAGGCGGCGGCCAGACTTGAGAGCTTCAGTCGCGCCGCGGACGTGCTGCATTTGACGCATGGCGCCATCAGCCGCGCAGTCCGTCTTATCGAAGACGATCTCGGCGTGGCGCTGTTCGAGCGCCGCAGTCGGCGTGTCTTTCTGACAGAGGCCGGGCGGAAGCTGGCGGCGGCCGTGCGCGAAGGCTTCGGTCTGGTGGAGAATGCTGTCCGGGAGATCAGGGAAGTGTCGCGAACGCCGGCGCTGGTGGTCTCCTGCGAGCCGACACTTTTGATGCGCTGGCTGATACCCCGCCTTCCGGATTTCCAGGTGCTGCACCCGGATGTGTCCGTCCATCTTGTTGCGGGTGGCGGGCCGGTACCCTTGGGACGAGGTATCGATCTGGCGATCCGTCGCGACGATTTCCCCTGGCCGGAGGGCACTCATGTGGTGCGGCTTTTTCCGGAGCGAATAGGTCCGGTTTGCCGCGCGGACAAGGTCACCGCGTTTTTCGACGCAGCCGAAGCCGGCTCCTCGCCCAAATTGCGGAAGGATGCGGTCCCCTTGCATACGCGAACGCGACCAGAAGCGTGGGAGACTTGGGCGAGAATGGTCGGCTGTGCCGCCCAAGAGCAGCGCGGCCAAGTCTTCGAGCATTTCTACATCAGCCTTCAGGCGGCGATCGCCGGGATGGGCGTCTCGATCGGGCCCTGGCAGCTTGTTCGCGACGATATCGACAATGGCATCCTGGCCGCGCCGTGCGGCTTTTTCGAAGACGGTTCGGCTTATCATCTGCTGTCGTCGGCGCCGATCGGCGAGCGCGGACCGAGCGCGGCGTTGCGCGACTGGCTGCTGGACGTATCGATCTGAAACGGACCGTTTTCATTTCTGTCATTTGCATAAAGGCGAGCAACGTCATACGTTTAACGAAGACGTGCGCATGACCGGCGATGCCAGTTGGCGGAAAGGCGCGCGAAGCACCTGATATGCAATCGATTCGACCTTCGGGTCCTGGAGCGGCGCCATGAACATCCTCAAAATCAATCTCGGCCAGGAGCGCGGTAAGCTGCGCCCGGCTCGCGCAACGGCATCGAGGATCGTGGCCGACGTCATGAAAAGACTGGTCGTTCCGGCGGCTGCTTTGGGCCTTGTCGCGTTCGCGGCGCCGTCGATGGCGCAAGCGGCCAGTTGCAAGGATTCGGCATCGCCCGGAGCCGACTGGACCGACTGCAACAAGAAAGCGCTTATGCTCGGCGGCAGCGACCTTCAGGGTGCCAATCTCGTAAACACCGACTTCACCTTGACGGATCTGCGCGGCGCGAACCTGACGGAGGCCAATCTGGAAAAGGCAACTCTGGTTCGATCCTCGATTGCGGGAGCGACGGCGAATGGCGCGAACTTCTCCAAGATCGAAGCCTATCGCTGCAACTTTGCCGGCGTCTCCGCCGAGAAGGCATCGTTCGTGAACTCCGAGCTGCAGCGGGCCAATTTCAGCGGCGCCCGCTTGACGGGCGCAAGCTTTGAGAAAGCCGAACTGGGCCGAGCCAATTTCGACAAGGCGGAGCTTACAGGAACCCGGTTTACGCACGCCAATCTTTCGCGCGCGGACCTGACCAGCACGAGTTTTTCCGGCCCGATCGATTTCCAGGGCGCGTTCATGTTCCTGACGCGTATCGAGGGCGTTGACCTGTCGGAGGCAACCGGACTTGAGCAGGAGCAGGTCGACATGACCTGCGGCGACAGCTCGACCAAGCTTCCCACCGGCATGAATGCGCCGGCGGGCTGGCCCTGCGCCAGCGACTAACTCCCGTCACAGAGCATCGGCTTCCGGCCGGCCGTTATGCCAGATGCTGCTTGGCGGCAATCGCAAGGCATTCCTTGAAGGCTTGTAGGTCGGTCAGGCGATCAGCCTCGGGTACTTCGCGCTGCACGAGCCTGCCTTCCCGTCGCAGAACGCCGCCATCGAGCATCAGGTTGTCGGCCATATCGAAGTCTTCGATGCTGATCCCGTCCGGACCGGCCATGCGGCCGTCGGGGCGCAGGGCGGCGTTTCCGCCGTAGTGGTCATGCAGGATGCGCTCGTAGTAGCTGCGGGCGGTGTTCGTATAGGCATAGACATGCTTGCCATGGCCGCACATGAAGCCGAGTTCGAACACTGTGCCGACGTCGGCGCTGATGCCGCGAAACGGCGTCAGGTTGGCGATGATCATGTCGGCGGCAAGCATCATGCCTTCGTCGACGGCGTAGATTGCAAGGCCGCGCTGATGCTTGGTCGGAGCCGGCGGGATCTCGAGATCGCCCGGCACCAGCGGCGTAAACCCGGCAGCGCGCGCCAGTTCCGCCTTCAGTTTCTGGATCTCAGCCGCATTGGGCAGAAACACTTCCGGGCCAGCGAGATAGACTTTCACGCGCATTCCTCCTCACATTTTCGAGCGGCCAATCTAGGAGAGCTGCAGCCAAGAGCCTAGCCATGGACGTCAGCTTGCCCACGGATTTTTGGAGCGGGGGAGGCTGGCGGGCCGGCTGGCGTGTTCTGCGCCGGCGGAGACGCCGTTGGCCCAGATCAGCTTCGGCCGATCCCGGCATCTTTGAGCATGCCACGCGGGCGAGCCTGAAATGCCGGTAACCTGAAATCTGCAGCAGAAGTCTCCTCCGAAGGTGATCGCAACCGTTGCCACCGTTGCGCGCACCGCCGTTTGAGAAGGCTCACGTGCTGTTGCCGGCTCGGTATCCGTCACGTTTACATGCAGAAACACGCGTAAACGTCAGTGTTTTCGGTCGAATCCGGTTCTTGCGACGATTTTGCACCGTGTCCGTGCGCGGCTTGCCTGCCGAGGCTCGGCGGTTTCGATTCGCCCGACAGTTGCTGCGTTCCCTGAAATTTCCCCATGCCTTTGTTCGTCGACGAGTGGGCGTCTTTGCCGTCGAATGCGACTTTAAACAATCATGCATACAAAATTGTCGACAAAATAGTTGACATTGTCGCCGACAGCTTCAAATCTAGGGCAACTTGCTCACGAGTGGGTGAGGGCGCCTGCATATGGCGACTGATGAGAAAACAGAGGGAACGACATGAAACTGAGAAAGCATCTCCTCGCGGGGTTGGCATTTGCCTTTCTCGCATCCTCGGCCTCCGCCGAAACGCTGCGTTGGGGTAGCCCGCGGGATATCTTCTCGCTCGACCCCTATTCCTATGGCAGCACCTCGAACCTGGCCTTCCTCAACCACGTGTACGAAGGCCTGACGCGCTATACGCCGGAGTTCAAGGTCGAGCCGGCGCTCGCCACGAGCTGGGAGATGGTCAAGGACAAGGTCTGGCGCTTCCATCTGCGCAAGGGCGTAAAGTTCCAAAACGGCGCCGAGTTCAACGCTGACGACGTCGTCGCCTCCATGGCCCGCGTCAGCCATCCGACCTCGCCGCTGCGCGGCAACATTCCGGCCTATGTCTCGACCACCAAGGTCGACGATTACACGGTCGACATCGAAGTCAATTCGCCGAACCCGCTCTTCCTCAACGACATGACCAACATCTTCATGTTCGACAAGGACTGGCTGGTCGACAACAAGTCCGAGCTGCCAACCGATGTCGGCGCCAAGGTCGAAGGCTACGCCACCTACAACACCAACGGCACCGGCCCGTTCAAGGTCGAATCGCGCGTGCCCGACAGCAAGACCGTTCTCATCAAGAACGACGGCTGGTGGGATACGCCGAAGCACAATCTCGACCGCATTGAATTCATGCCGATTACCTCGGCCGCAACCCGTGTTGCAGCGCTGCTTTCGGGCGAAATCGATCTGACCGATGGTGCGCCGGTTCAGGATCTTGAGCGCCTGAAGAGCTCGCCGGACATCAAGGTAATCGAGCGCACTGACCTGCGCACCGTGCACATGGTCTTCAACCGTCACGAGACCTTCGCCGACGGTCGCGAAAACTTCTTCAACAACATCAAGGTGCGCCAGGCGATTGACCATGCCATCGACCGCCAACTGATCTTCAAGCGCGTGATGCGCGGCAAGTCGCATGTCGCCGGCACCATGGTTGCTCCGGAAATCCCGGGCTACAGCGCCGAACTCGATGTGCCGACCGCCTATGATCCGGAACTCTCCAAGAAGCTGCTCGAAGAGGCAGGCGCCGTCGGCAAGGAGTTCACGCTCGTCTGCATGAACGACGAAAGCGTCAACGAGGAAGACGTCTGCAGCGCACTGGTCTCTATGCTGTCGCGCGTCGGCCTGAAGCCAACCCTCGACATCGGTCCGCGCGCCGTGCAAGCGCCGAAGCGCGCCGGCGGCAAGTCCGACGCCTACATGATCGGCTGGGCCAACGAGCCGACGCTCGATGCCTATTCGATCCTGGTTCAGGTTCTCTCGACCCGTGAAGGCGCGGCCGGCGTCGCCAACTATGGTGGCTGGTCCTATCCGGAACTCGACGCGATGGTGAAGAAGGCCGCGCTCGAGATGGATCACGACAAGCGTCTGGCGATCGAAACCGAGGCGCTGAAGTTCGCCAAGGATGAGGTCATCATGATCCCGTTGCACCAGCAGCCGATGGCCTGGGCAATGTCGAAGAACGTCACGGATGTGACCATTCGGGCCGACAACAAGCCGCGTCACTGGCTGACCCGTAT
The DNA here is from genome assembly GCF_014852425.1 of Ensifer sp. ENS09. Lineage (NCBI taxonomy): Bacteria > Pseudomonadati > Pseudomonadota > Alphaproteobacteria > Hyphomicrobiales > Rhizobiaceae > Ensifer > Ensifer sp. ENS09. Next base: position 865,370 of record NZ_JACVBP010000004.1, on the reverse strand, counting down.
CGGCGATTGAGTTTTCCTGCCCCGGCAGAGCGTGCTTTGCCGGGGCTCCTCATTCAGCGAGAAACCCAATGATTGTCTTTCTCATCAAGCGGCTGGCCAATGCCGTGCTGGTCATGCTCGCCGTCGCGCTGCTCGCCTTCCTGATCTTCCGCTTCGCCGGCGATCCGGTCGAGTTGATGGCCAACGAGCAGATGTCGCAGGCCGACCGTATCGAGCTGCGCGAAAAACTCGGGCTCAACGATTCGTTCCTCACCCAGTTCGGTCGCTTCGTCGGCAATGCCGCCCAGGGCGATTTCGGCATCAGCTACCGCAACGGCCAGGACGTGATGAAGCTCATTGCCGAGCGCTTCCCGGCAACGATGGAACTGGCGCTGGTCGCAACCGTCCTGTCGCTCCTGATCGGCCTTCCACTCGGCGTCCTGACCGCTATCCACCGAGGGCGATGGTATTCCGAGGGGTTGCAGTTCGTCAGTATCATCGGCGTCTCCTTGCCGAGCTTCGTCGTCGGTATCCTTCTGATCCTCGTCTTCGCCGTGACGTTCGGCCTCGTACCTGCTTTCGGGCGCGGCGATGTGGTGCAGCTCGGCTGGTGGAGCACCGGCCTGTTGACGTCGTCGGGCCGCGCGTCGCTGCTTCTGCCGTCGCTCGCACTCGCGCTCTACCAGATCACTCTGGTCATGCGTCTGGTGCGCGCAGAAATGATGGAAGTGCTGCGCTCGGACTTCATCAAGTTCGCACGCGCCCGTGGCGTGCCGCGGTGGCGGATATATTTCCGACATGCGCTCAGGAACTGTCTGATGCCGGTTGTCACCATGACGGCGATGAACTTCGGCTCGCTGATCGCCTTCGCGCTGATCACCGAAACCGTGTTCCAGTGGCCGGGCATGGGCATGCTCTTCATCCAGGCGGTCACCTTCCTCGATATGCCGGTCATGGCGGGCTATCTCTGCATCGTCTCCTTCATCTTCGTCACGCTCAATACGCTCGTCGATATCGCCTATGCGGTCATCGATCCGCGGTTGCGCGATGCAACCCGCTGAGGTCGTTGCCATGACAGATCACGTCCAGCAAACCACACCTGCGCGCAAGCCTTCGCGGCTTGCCCGCTGGCGCCAGAGCGATCTCTGGTGGTCCTTCACCCACAAGCCTTCGGCAATCATCGGCGCGATCATCCTTACGTTCCTGATCGTGACCGCCTTTGCAGCACCATTGATTGCGCCGCAGAACCCGTTCGATCCGGCCCAGCTCGAGCTCTGGAACTCCGAGCTGCCGCCGATCTGGGAAGCCGACGGCCAATGGCCCTACGTGCTTGGCACGGACACGCAAGGGCGCGACATGCTCTCGGCCATTCTCTATGGCTCGCGCATCTCGATCCTGATCGGTGTCGCCTCGGTCGTGCTTTCGCTCGCCGTCGGCCTAAGCCTCGGCCTCGTTGCCGGCTATTTCGGCCGCTTCATCGACAACTTCCTGATGCGCATCGGCGACGTGCTTCTGTCGATCCCGACAATCCTGATCGCGATCCTCGTCAGCGCCGTCGCGCGCCAGATGCTGCCGCCGGAACTCAGGGATGTCGGCTCTGCCGCCGTTCTGGTGCTGGCGATCACGCTCAGCGCCTGGGTGCAATATGCTCGTACCGTGCGTGCCCAGACGATCGTCGAACGCGGCAAGGAATACGTGCAGGCTGCGCGCCTTCTGAAAACGCCGGCTCGGCGGATCATGCTGAAGCACATCCTGCCGAACACGCTGACGCCGATCATGGTTGCTGCGACCCTGAACTTCGGCATGGCGATCCTGACCGAAGCGACGCTTTCATTCCTGGGTATCGGCATGCCGCCGAGCCAGCCGAGCCTTGGAACGCTGATCCGTCTCGGCAACCAGTTCCTGTTTTCGGGCGTATGGTGGGTGGTGCTCTTCCCCGTCGTCCAGCTTTGCCTTCTCGTCGTCTCGGTCAACCTTCTCGGTGACTGGCTGCGCGATGCGCTCAATCCGAAATTGAGGTGAATGATGTCCAATCTCCTGATCCGTAACGTCAGGCCCAACGCCGGCGAAGCGACCGACATTCTCGTGCGCGACGGCAAGATCGCCACCTTCGGCAAGGGACTTGCCTCCGATGGCGTGGCCGCGGAAGACGGCAACGGCCATATCGTGATCTCCGGTCTGATCGAGGCGCATACCCATCTCGACAAGTCGGTCTGGGGCATGCCCTGGCACGTCAACGCCAAAACCGCGACGCTGCGCGAACGCATCGATTTCGAACGCGAGAAGCGGCTTGAAATCGGCATTGATCCGCACCGCCAGTCCATGCGTCAGGCGATCATGCTGGCCGCCAATGGTGCAAGCCACATCCGCAGCCATGTCGACATCGACACCACCCATGGCCTCCGGCTGATGGAAGGCATCATCGAAACCCGCCAGGCGCTGAAGGATGTCATCGATATCGAGATCGTCGCCTTCCCGCAGTCGGGTCTCGTCACCCGGCCCGGTACTGTCGAGCTGCTCGACCAGGCTCTGAGCAATGGCGCTGAAGTCCTTGGCGGCATTGATCCCTGCGGCATCGACCGCGACCCAAAGGGCCATCTCGACGCGATCTTCGGTCTTGCCGAAAAACACGGAAAACCGATCGACATTCACCTTCACGAGCAGGGCGAGCTCGGCGCCTTCAGCATGGAAATGATGTTCGAACGCATCCGCGCGCTCGGCATGCAGGGCAAGGTGGCGATCAGCCATGCCTTTGCACTCGGCGCGCCGGATTATCTGCGCGTCGGCGGCCTGATCGAACAGATCGCCGAACTCGATATCCGTATCGTCACCACCGGTTCGCCGTCTTCGACCGTGCCGTCGATCTTGCGTCTGAAGGATGCCGGCGTGAAGGTTGCCGCCGGTTGTGACGGTATCCGCGACACCTGGGGTCCGTGGGGCCAGCCCGACATGATGGACCGTGCCCGCATCCTCGGCATGAAGAACGGCCTGCGCCGCGACGTCGATCTCGAACATGCGCTTTACGTCTGCTCCAAGGGCGGCGCCGACGTCATGGATATCAAGGGATATGGCCTCGATGTTGGCTGCGATGCCGATTTCACCCTGCTCACCGGCGAGACGCTGGCGCATGCCGTCGTCGACGTCGCGCCGCGGCCGCTGGTCGTCAAGCGTGGCCGCGTCGTCGCCCGCAACGGCGTTGCGGAGGTGGCGATCCCATGACCAACATCAAGGATTTGACGCTCGGTGAGCGCGCCGAAGGACGCACGCTTCTGACAGCGCAATGGGTGCTCGGGCACCGCGACGGTTCGCACCGGCTGATCCCGAACGGCGAAGTCGTCATCGAGGGCGGCACGCTGCTCTATGTCGGTCCCCGCTTTGAGGGTGAAGTGGTACGCCGCATCGATCTCGGCGCTGCCATGATCAGCCCCGGGCTGATCGACCTCGACGCGCTCTCAGATCTCGACACGACGATCCTTGCGATCGACCATCAGCCCGGCTGGGCCAAGGGTCGCGTCTGGCCGCTGAGCTACATCGAGCGCGGCCCCTATGAGATGTACACGCAAGAGGAACTGGCGTTCCAGAAGCGCTTCGCCTTCGCGCAGCTTCTCCTGAACGGCATCACCACCGCAGCGCCCATCGCCTCGCTCTTCTATCGCGAATGGGGCGAGACGGTTGCTGAATTCGCCGCCGCATCCGACGCCGCAGGTGACCTCGGTCTTCGCGTTTATCTGAGCCCGGCCTATCGCGCCGGCGGCATGATGGTGACGGCGCCGGGTCAGCTCGAAGCGATCTTCGACGAGGCAAGGGGCCTGAAGGGCCTCGACGACGCGATCGGCTTCATCCGCGAGCATGAAGGTCGCCATGGTGGTCTGGTGAAGGGCCTCTTGGCTCCCGACCGGGTGGAAACCTGTACCGAGAAACTGCTGGTGCGTACCGCCGATGCCGCGCGCGACCTCAATTGCCCGATCCGGCTCCACGCCGCACAGGGCACGATGGAAGTCGACACCGTGCGCCGTTTGCATGGCAAGACGGCGCCGGAATGGCTGGCAAGCTTCGGTTTCTTGAGCGACCGGCTGATTGCGCCGCACGCAACGCAGGCGACCGACAACGATCTGCGTCTCTATGCCGAAAATGGCGTGAGCATCGTGCACTGCCCGCTGGTTTCGGCCCGCGGCGGCAGCACGCTGAACTCGTTCCGCTCTGTGAAGGCCCGCGGTGTGAATATTGCCATGGGCACAGACACCACGCCGCCGGACATGCTGATGAACCTGCTGGTCGGCCTGATTGCTGCCCGCGTCGTCGAAGGCGACCCGTCCGCGGTCAGCTGCGCCGATCTCTTCGACGCCGCGACACTGGGTGGCGCCAAGGCGCTCGGCCGCTCGGATCTCGGTCGCCTGGAAGCGGGCGCCCGTGCCGATATCGCCGTCTTCGATCTCATGGACCATCACATGGCGCCGGCGATCGATCCGATCACGACGCTCGTCGTCGGTGGTTCCGGACGCGTCACCAAGGCGGTCTTCGTCGATGGCCGTCTGTCGATGCGCGATGGCGAGGTGGCAGGCTTCGATATGAACGCGGCACGCGCACAGGCGCAGGTCCAGTTCGATGGCCTGATCGCCAAGTATCCGGAGCGGAGCTTCGGCCATCCGCCGGTCAGCGAGATCTTCCCGCCGAGCTACCCATTGGAGGTACAGCGATGACTGAACATGCCTCATCGGCCGTGCTCGACGTGCGCGGTCTCTGCGTCGAATTCCCTGGTCGCCATGGAACCGTGCAGGCGCTGTCCGACGTTTCGCTCAGCATTCGCCCCGGCGAAATCCTCGGCGTCGTCGGTGAATCCGGCGCTGGAAAGTCGATGACCGGTCTTGCCGTCCAGGGACTTCTGGAGCCGCCTGGCCGCATTTCCGGCGGCGAGGTCTGGGTCGGCGGCCGCCGCATCGACCAGCTCGACGACAAGCAGATGCAGCAGGTCCGCGGCCGGCAGATCGGCGCAATCTTCCAGGATCCGCTGACGTCGCTGAACCCGCTCTTCACTGTCGGGGCGCAGCTTGTCGAGACGATCCGTCTTCACTTGAAACTGTCCAGGGCCGATGCCAAGGCGCGTGCCATCCAGCTCCTGAAGGAAGTCGGCATTCCGGCGCCCGAGGCACGCTACGATCACTATCCGCATCAGTTCTCGGGCGGCATGCGCCAGCGCGTCGTCATCGCCCTGGCGCTCGCTGCAGAGCCGAAGCTGATCATTGCCGACGAGCCGACGACGGCGCTCGACGTCTCGATCCAGGCGCAGATCACCTCGCTGCTTCGCCGTCTTTGCGACGATCACGGAACGGCGGTCATGCTTGTCACCCACGACATGGGCGTGATTGCCGAGACGGCCGATCGCGTGGCGGTCATGTATGCCGGGCGTCTCGTCGAGATCGGCCCTGTGGCCGAGGTACTGAAAAATGCCCGCCATCCCTATACGCGCGGCCTGATGGGCTCGATCCCGGCGCTTGGCCGCCGCGTCGAGCGGCTGAACCAGATCGACGGTTCCATGCCGCGTCTGAACGCGATCCCCGCCGGCTGCGCCTTCAATCCGCGCTGCCCGGATGCCGGACCGCGCTGCCGCAAGGATCGGCCCGAACCGGCGCCGGTCGGGACCGGCGTCGCCGCATGCTGGCTCAATGCAGGAGGAGTGCTATGAGTGATGCCCTGACGGTCAACGACCTGACCTGCAATTTCGACGTTTCGGCACCCTGGCTGAACCGGGTGATCGAGCGCAAACCGCGGCAGTTCGTGCGCGCCGTGGATGACATCAGCTTTACCGTACCCATGGGCGGCTGTCTGAGCCTCGTTGGCGAATCCGGCTGCGGCAAGTCGACGGTGGCGCGGCTGGTCACCGGTCTCTATCGCGCCAGCGAAGGCGAGGTGCGGTTCGCACCGAGCAAGAACGGCGAGCCGCTCTCGGCTCAGATGATCTTCCAGGATCCCTATGCCAGCCTCAATCCGCGCTGGCGGGTGCGCAACATCATCGCCGAACCGCTGCGCGAGTTGAAGCTGCGCAACTCCGAAGCCGAGATCATGGAACGGGTCGGCGAGCTGCTCACGATCGTCGGCCTTGCGCCCTCCGATGGCGCGAAGTTTCCGCACGAGTTTTCGGGCGGCCAGCGCCAGCGCATATCGATCGCCCGCGCGCTTGCCGGCGAGCCGGAGTTCCTCGTCTGCGACGAGCCGACCTCGGCGCTCGACGTATCGGTCCAGGCGCAGATCCTCAACCTCATGCGCAAGCTGCAGGACGAGATGGGGCTGACCTATCTCTTCATCAGTCACGATATGAGCGTGGTGCGTCACATGTCGGATCGGATCGCCGTCATGTATCTCGGACGCATCGTCGAGGAGGCCGACACCGAGACGCTCTTTGCCAATCCGCGGCATCCCTATACCCAGCTGCTGCTGGAGACGATCCCGGATATCACCCATCCGAAGCGCGGGCGCAGCATTGCGGCAAGCGAAGTGCCGAGCCCGCTGAACCCGCCGTCCGGCTGTACCTTCCATCCGCGTTGCCCGTTTGCAGACCAGCGCTGCAAGAGCGAGCGGCCGGAGATGCGCAGCTTTTCTGACGGTTCGCGTGCCGCCTGTCACCGCATCGAAGAAACGGTGAAGGCGATCAACGCAGCGTAACGCCGACCTCTTTCCCTGAAGCCTTGGGCTCCGTGTCGTGCCAGTCGCGGAGCCTCTTTTTTTGCCGCCGGCAAGTTTCAGTCTTTGCTCCGGGCAAATCGCACGCCCCTTTCGCACCGCTGTCGTCAGGCAAATGCTAGGCTGCTAACCGGAATTCAACGAAATAGACCGATGACCATTCCCGGGCTCCAACACTCACGTTAGGGTAGGGGCCGATGGCCGGACCGCATCCCGCTTGGGACATCCGGCCGGGATCGAAATGCGTTGATTTGAAGAGTTGGCCTATGAACACGACCTCCGACACCGATTTCCCCATCCTCAATGCCGTTGAAGCCCGCGTTCTCGGATGCCTGATCGAGAAGAAGGAAACGACGCCCGACGTCTATCCGCTGACGCTCAATTCGGCGCATTCGGCTGCCAACCAGAAAACGGCGCGCGATCCGGTCATGGCGCTCGAGCAGGTCGAGATCCACCGCGCGCTCTCGTCCCTGGCGCAGAAGGGATTGGTCCGGCAGGCGTTTGCCTCGCGGGTCGAGCGCTACGAGCACCTCGCAGCCAACCGTTTTTCGCTGACGTCGCCGCAGATCGTCGTGCTCGGCCTGCTTCTTCTTCGCGGCCCCCAGACGGCCTACGAGCTTTGGGCGCGCAGCGAGCGCATGGCACGGTTCTCGTCGGTCGAGGAGCTGAAGGACAATCTGGATCTGATGATGGGCCGCCGGCCGCCGCTGATCGTTCAACTGAACCGGGGTGCCGGCCAGCGCGAGGACCGGTTCGCGCATCTGTTGTGCGGTGACGTCGAGCAGCCTGCCGAAAGGGCCGTCGTGTCTTCGGCGCCGAGCGGCTCGGCTTTATCGGCCCTCGAAGAACGACTGGAAGCGCTTGAGCGCAAGGTGGCGACGCTCGAGGAGCAGCTCGATGCTCTGACGCGCTGAAGGCGTCAAGCTTCTGAACATAATGTCACCGGGCGCGCCATGTGCGTCCGGTGACATATTGGGATGCGCTCAGCCGGCGTCGACCAACTGGCAGGCTGGTGTTTCCTTGGCACGCGGATAGTCGTAGGCGCCCACCTTAGAGGTGGCATAGCCGCCACCGACCAGCGCTTCGGCAAGCTTCACGGCCGCCGTTACGCCGTCGATCACGGGCATGCCGGTCCGCGCCTTCAGCCGATCGCAGAGCTCGGACATGCCGGCGCAGCCGAGGATGATCGCTTCCGCGCCATCCTCTTGACGTGCTTTCAGGATTTCCTGAACCAGCATCTCCTCGGTGTGGGCAAGATCCTCCTCCAGCGCCAGCACGGGCATGTCGACCGAGCGCACCTTGCGGCAGCGATGGCCTGCACCGTAGGCCTCGGCCAGATCCTCGATGATCGGCACGGAGCGGGGCAGGGTGGTGATGATCGTGAAACGGGTCGCGATGTTCATCGCCACCTGCACGGCCGCCTGACAGATGCCGATGACCGGACCTCGGGCGATTTCGCGGGCAGCGCCAAGGCCGGGATCGTCGAAGCAGGCAATCACATAGGCATCGACGCCGCGCGCTTCGCCCTTGCGGATCTCCGCAAGCATGGCCGGCACCGCCATCGCTTCGTCCACATGGCCTTCGATGCTGGCCGGGCTCGATGTCGGGTTGATCGATTCGAGCTGGGTGTCGGATGCAGCGACGCGCTCGGCGCTGCGGTGCGCCTGTTCGGTCATCGAGCGGGTGGAGTTTGGATTGATCAGCAGGATGCGCATGGATCAGCTCGTCTTCCGCATGGCGTTTGCAAGGGGGGCATAGGCGGCAATGTCGGGCGTCGGCATGACGAATTGACGATCCGATGTGATGTAGTTGTTGGCGTGCAGCCGTGCGATCGGCTGGTATTGCGACGGGTCGACGTAGCGGCCCTCCTCGTCGAGGCAGTCCTTGCGCACGTGCATATGCACGACCTCGCCGAGAACGATGACGCGGCGGTCGTATTCAATGAGCCGTTCGACACGGCATTCCATCGAGCAGGGCGACTCGACGATACGGCGGGCGCCAACCTTGAGGCCGTCAGCCGCTGTCAGTCCGGCGATTGCCACTTCGTCGACATCCGGCTCGAAGGATAGGCCGCAGACCAGCATCTGGTCGGCGATCGCCATGTCCACCATGTTGACGACGAATTCGTTGGTACGCCGGATATTGGCGACCGTGTCCTTCTCTGCGCCGTTCGGGCGGGTCTGGATACCGAGGATGACGATCGGCGGGTCGTGCGAGAAGACGTTGAAGAAGCTCATCGGTGCGGCATTGTCCTGTCCGCTCGGCGAGAGCGTCGAGACCAGCGCGATCGGTCGCGGGCCGATGAAGTTCGTCAGCAGGCGGTAACGGTCCTGGGCCGGCAGTTCTGTGAAATCGAAGTCCATCGGAGCTCTCAATTGGCGCCGCGGCCCGGGTTTGTGCCGGTCGCACGGTCGTGTTTAAGCGGTTGCCATTGCACATCAAGTTGCGGTACACAATATTGTCTACAATTTTGTAGTCAATATCTAACTGCAGCGGATGGAATTGACTTTGAGCGCCGCACGGCGAGAGTAAGCGAACGGCTAAGGGAGATTTCATGTATAACGCGGACGAAGTCGCCGGTGCTCCGACGGCGATCATTTGCGAGAAGATCTGGCTTGCGATTGCAGAGCGTCGGCTACGGCCGGGAACGCGATTGAAAGAAGAGCAACTTGCCGAAATATTCTCCGTCAGCAGGGCGCGCATCCGCCAGGCACTGACCGCGCTCGAGCGCGATGGCCTTGTGACGATCATGCCGAACCGTGGCGCCTTCGTCTCCGAGCCTTCGGTGGACGAGGCACGCGATGTCTTCGTTGCCCGCAGGGCGATCGAGCAGCGCGTCGTCGAGCGCCTTTGCGAGCGCGCCAATCCCAAGGATATCGTCCGGTTGCGCGCCCATATCGAAGAGGAGCGCATTGCCGGCCGGTCCGGCAATCTTTCTGATATCGTTCGGCTTTCCGGCGGTTTCCACCTGTTGCTCGCGGAGCTTTCGGGTTCTGCCTTCCTCTTCGGCATCCTGCGAGACCTTGTGTCCCGGACATCCCTGATCACAGCGATGTACCGGTCGAACCACCTGCACAATTGCGGGCCGGACGAGCATCTGGCCGTGGTCGAGTTCATCGCTTCTCGCGATGTGGCGAGCGCGATCAAGGAGATGGCCGAGCACCTGAACCATGTGGAAGCGGAACTGGATCTGGACGAGGAGAAGGACCAGCCCCGCGATCTTCGCACTGCATTGCTCTGATGCGGCGCGCGCGACCCATTGCACCGCACTTTAGAGGAGGCGGTGCCTGCCAGCAGACTGAAGGAAGATATGACCAACCGTAGTTATTATGCGCCGCATGGCGGCAACCCGCCCCAAACCCAACTGCTTTCGGATCGCGCGGTCTTCACTGAAGCCTATGCGGTGATTCCGAAAGGGACGATGATGGACATCGTCACCAGCTATCTGCCGTTCTGGGACAAGACCCGGCTGTGGATACTGTCCCGGCCGCTCTCCGGTTTTGCTGAAACATTTTCACAATATATCATGGAAATCGCTCCGGGCGGCGGTAGTGACAAGCCCGAACTCGACGAGGGCGCCGAAGGCGCGATCTTCGTCGTTGAGGGCGAATTGACCATCACGCTCGACGGCAAGGCGCACAAGATGCAGCCGGGCGGCTTCGCCTTCATCCCGCCGGCAAGCAACTGGACCGTTCGCAATGCAAGTGAAGCGACCGTTCGCTTCCACTGGGTGCGCAAGGCCTACGAGTATGTCGATGGCCTGCTCGCGCCGGAGGCCTTCTTCACCAATGAGGCCGAAATCACCCCGTCGCCGATGCCCGGCACCGAAGGCAAGTGGGCAACGACCCGCTTCGTCGACCCGACGGACCTGCGCCACGACATGCACATGACGATCGTCACCTTCGAACCCGGCGCTATCATTCCCTTTGCCGAGACGCACGTGATGGAACATGGCCTCTATGTGCTCGAAGGCAAGGCGGTCTACCGACTCAACCAGGATTGGGTCGAGGTCGAGGCCGGCGATTACATGTGGCTGCGCGCCTTCTGCCCGCAGGCCTGCTATGCCGGTGGCCCGGGCAAGTTCCGTTACCTGCTCTACAAGGACGTGAACCGCCACATGAAGCTGCGCTCGCGCTAAGCGAACCAACGCCAGGGTATGCAAACCGCGCGTTCTACGAAACGCGCGGTTCTTCTTTGCAATCAATCGGTTATGGCGGCATCCGCAGACCGTTTTTTAATGGAAGCGGCGTCCGCTTGCTCAATCTACCAGTTGCGGATCGGCCGGCTGCAGGTTGCGCGGCTGGAGACGCCTGAGTGTGCTTCCGGTAGGGTTCTTGTCGAGGTGCAGCACGCGGGTAAAGAAGTCGCTGCCGCGTTCAGTGCGTCCGATGTTGACGATCGCCACGCCTTGAAGCTCGTCCTCCATGAACTTCAGCACGCGCTGGTAGGCGTCATCCTCAAGGGTATCGAGCGCTTCGTCGATGATCAGCCAGCGCGGCCTGTGCAGACCGAGCCTAGCGATGGCGAGGAGGCGCTGCTCGGCCTCGCTGAGGTTCATCTGCTTTCGTGCATCCTGGTCGAGCCGGCCACTCAGTCTGCCAAGGCCAACCTTGGAGAGAACGGCGGCGAGTTCGCCCTTGCTATAAGTGTCGGGTGGGCTCGGATAGGCGAGCACTTCTCCAAGCGTGCCCGGCGGGAAGTAGGGAGACTTCGGCACAAAAGCCAGGCCATCGTCCACCGGCAGTGCGATGCGGCCGTGGCCCCAGGGCCAGAGCCCGGCGATTGCGCGGAAGAACGGCGCCTTTTCCACCTCGGGCGCGCCGGTGACGAGCACGCGCTCGCCCGGATCGATGGTGACGCTCGGCTCGCGAAGCTGGATGCAGCCGGTCGGTGAGACGATCTCGATGTTGTCGAAGCTCATCTGCGGCGTATCGGAGGTCCTGAAGTCGATGCGCTTGTCGCCCTCATGCCGTTCGTCGGTCATCAGAAGTGCCGAGCGGAAGGCGGCGACGCGCAGCAACGTGGCGCGCCAGTCGGCGATCGCGCCGATGTTGTCGACGAACCAGCGCAGCGACGCATGCACCTGGTTGAAGGCGCCGACGGCCATCATCAGCCCACCGAAGCTGAGGTCGCCGGCGAAGTAGACCGGTGCGGCAATGACGATCGGCGCAACCACGGTGATCCAGCCATAGCCGCCGGTCACCCAGGTGAGTCGCGTTACCGCGCGCAGCAGGCCGTAGCTGATCTCGAGTACCGAGGCGAGGTCGCGCTGTAGCCGCTTTTTCTCGTTGGCTTCGCCCGACGAAAGCGACACGGCTTCGATATGCTCGTTGACCCGCATCAACGAGAAACGCAGCGCCGCCTCCCGGGCATAGTGCTCGCCATTCAGCGCCACCAGAGGCCGGCCGACCAGCCAGCTCAGCCAGGAAGCAGTCCCCGCATAGAGGATCGCCGCCCAGACCATGTAGCCGGGGATGGCGAAGGAATAGCTCGCGACATGGAAGACGAAGCCGTCCGATAGCGACCACAGTACGCCGATGAAGCTCACCAGCAGGATGCCGGATTGGAAGAGGCCGATCGAAAGTCCGGCCGAGAGGTCGGTCAGGTGGCGCGCATCCTCATGGATGCGCTGGTCCGGGTTGATGCCGATGGCGCCGGCATTCGCCAACCGGAACGCCCGCGTCGGGCGCATCCATTCGGTAATCAGGTCCTGGGTCAGGCCTTCCCGCAGGCGCAGCTTGATGACCTGTCCGAGCCAGGTTTGCAGGACGTTGAGGACGAGAAGAACGCCGGCGATCTGGGCGAAGACGACGAGTTGATGGAGAAAGGCCGGAAGGTCGCGTCGCTCGAGCGTGTCGTAGAACGGCTTGTACCATCGGTTGAGGATGATCTGACCAAAGGCCGTCACAACGATGACAACGATGATGCTTATGCTCAGCCAGATGATCTTGTTGCGCAGTGGCGAGGCCATGAAGGCCCGATGCATCATTCGCAATTGATCACCGAGGGATTGTTCGTCGCTAGGCTCTATCCGGCCACTAACTTCGCCGTTCGTCCGGTTCGACATCGGTGCGAATCTCTCCTTCCCGGTCTCCTCAATGAGAATATAGCCTGCCTTACCCTCTCTCCCTAGCGCGGATTGTCTGCACCCACATGTAACCGCGGTCACTGCACGCCCCGCAAAGACCGATATGCTTCGAAGTCCTTGCCTTCGCGGCACTGAGAAAGTTGATTTGTAACCGCGTGCAGAGAGTTCATAGTTTTGTGAACGAGGTCGAAAACGGCACTGAGGGAGGAACCTGCATGTCGGCGCATCTCGATCAAATCCGCGACCAACAAAGAGAGACCTGGGACCGCTTCTCCGCCGGCTGGAAGAAGTGGGACGCACTTGTGCTTGGCTGGCTTGCCCCCTTCGGCGAAGCGATGATCCGGCAGGCGACGATCAAGGACGGCGATCAGGTGCTGGACGTTGCCGCCGGAACCGGCGAGCCGGGTCTGACGGTGGCCGCGTCGATCCCGAAGGGTCGCGTGACCGTTACCGATCTCTCCGATCGCATGCTGCAGGTGGCGACGGAAAATGCCTGGCATCGCGGTTTGACGAATTTTGAAACGAGGATCTGCGATGCGGGTGCGTTGCCGTTTCCGAACGCGACATTCGACGCCGTCCTCTGCCGCTTCGGCTTCATGTTCTTTCCCGATGTTGCAGCGGCTGCCCAGCAGTTGACGCGGGTCGCGAAGCCCGGGTCGCGTGTTTGCGCCGCCGTCTGGGGTGCACCGGAAAAGAACGCCTGGGCTACGACGATCATGGCGACGATTGCCCGCAACGTCGACATGCCGAAACCACCCGCCGGCGCGCCCGGCCTGTTTCGCTGCGCGCCCGAGGGGCTGATGAAGGCCGTCTTCGAGGATGCAGGCTTGCGGGACGTCCGTCAGGAGGAGGTCACCACCACGATGGTCCACGAGACCCCGGAGGACTACTGGGCCTTCATGACCGAGATCGCCGCTCCCGTCGTTGCCGGACTGGCACAGGCGGACGACGAGACCCGCAACCGCATCCGCAGCGAGGTTCTCGATCTGGCGAGCCAGGCGATGCGGGCGGGCAAGGTGGAACTACGCTCGACGGCAACGATCATCGCCGGCACGCGGTCATAGAAGAAAGGAACGACGGGGAGGGGAGGTTTCCATGGACAAGCGGTCGGCAACGTCCAGCGGGGTGGAGGAAACGCTCGACCCGAAAGACTGGGCTGAATTGCGGGCTCTGTCGCATCGCATCGTCGACGATGCGATCGACTATCTGAGCGGGGTCAGGGAACGGCGCCGCGACGAGCGTCTTTCGTCGCGACACCACGGGGGGACTTCTCGATCGATTAGTCCAGCTTCTTTTCCGCCAGGAGCTTGGAGATCTGGTCGGCGATCTCGATGTTGTTGAGGTCAGACATCAGGAAGTGGGTGCCGCCCTTGATGCCTATGTCAGGCAAGTGAATGAGCGTGGCGTCGCCGCCGTGCCTGTTGACCGCATCGACCCAAAGCTTCGCCATCCCGAGCCGCACACGCCAGTTGTCCTGGCCGCGTTCGGCCGTCGGCTCGGTCGGGAAATTGTCACCGTAGTAGATGACGATCGGCAGCTTGGTCAGCTTCTCGAAATCGGCGACGGGTACCACCTCGCCCTTGAGGGTCCCTGCGGCGCTCGGCATGTCGGCCGGAACCTCGCCCTCCGGAAAGATGAAGCCGCTTCCTGGCTCAAGCGCGACGATGGCCTTGACCTTCGGATTCTTGATCGCCGTCAACCAGCCGGGGCCACCAGCCTGCGAATGGGTGAACAGGATCCCCGGACCGGTCTTGTCGAACAGCGCGGACATGGCATCGGAGATCACGTTGGGGTCGAAAGGCCCGGTGTTGGGCGTGACGGAGCGGAAGAACTGATCGAGTGCCGCGGGATCGCGGGAGAACTGGACGTTCGAGAAATACTCCGGCCACTTGCCGATACGGAACTGATCGAAGAAAAGCTGGTCGTATGGCGTCGGCTCGATCGTCGTTGCGACGGTGCTGTTGCCTGCACGGCCGCGACGCGGCTGATCGACAAGATAGACCGGGTATCCTCGGCGAAGGAAGATTGTCTGGAAGCCTTCGCGGCCGTCGGGCGTCGTCTCCCAGCTTCGGGCGGACTGGAAGGCTCCGTGGAGCATTACGATCGGCAGGGGCTTGGGATTCGGCGGAATCTGATAGAATACGTAGGCATGGTCGCCATGCAGCGTTTGCCCTGCCGCCGTGGGAGCGTTGTTGTCGAAGGTTCCAGGCGTGCTCGATACCGTGCCGCCGACCGCGAAGCTTCCCTGCTCCTGAATTGTCAGCGGCTCCTGCTTGGAAGCGCCCTGGGCTCCCGCCACGCCCGACGATAGGAGCAGCATGGAGAGCGCGAGCGCGGATAGAGGTCTGGCGAACATGGTCGGTACCTGCCTTTGAACATTGAGCTGGCAGGAGACTAACTGAGCATCATTCAGATGATTAGGGATGCATTTCCGATTGAGGGTATTAGCCCTCCTTATTAATACATGTTGTCACCCTCTGTAGCGAAGGGCATCAACGACGAGCTGGAATGCCGGGGACGCGTGGCGGCGGTTCGGATAGTAGAGATGATATCCGGGAAACGGCGCGCACCAATCATCGAGCACCCGGATCAGAGTGCCCCTGGCGAGATCCTCGGCCACCAGGTCATCCGGCATGTAGGCAAGACCCAGACCACGCCGGACAGCGTCGAGACGCATCGCGATGTTGTTGAACACCATTTGTCCTTCGACGCGGACGTTCAGTTCATGGCCGTCCTTCTCGAATTCCCACTGCAGAATGTTTCCATGCGTCGGCATGCGCATCTGAATGCAGTTGTGGGCCGTGAGATCCTGGGGGACCTCCGGCCACGGGTGCTGGTGGAAGTAGGACGGAGCGCCGACGACGGCCATGCGCATCTCCGGTCCGATCTTGATCGCGATCATGTCCTTTGCAAGTTGCTCGCCGAGCCGGACCCCCGCATCGTAGCGCTCCGCAACGATATCGGTCAGACCATAGTCGACGGTGATCTCGACATTCACATCAGGATTTTCGGGCAGGAACTTGTCTAGGCAGGGTGCCAGGACCGAGATCGCGGCGTGCTCTCCCGCCGTAATCCTGACCGTCCCGGCTGGTTTGTCACGCATCTCGGTGAGGGCAGCAAGCTCCGCCTGTATCTCCTCGAAGCGCGGCCCGGCCGTCTGAAGGAGACGCTCTCCCGCCGCCGTTGGAGACACGCGGCGGGTCGTCCGCGTCAGCAAGCGGAGGCCCAGCCGCTCCTCCAGTCCCCGGACGGTCTGGCTAAGCGCCGACTGCGACACTCCTAGCTTCACCGCCGCCCGCGTGAAACTCTCCTCGCGAGCGACCGTCACGAACGCAACCAGATCGTTGAAGTTCTCCTGCGGCATTCATAAGGCATCCTTATAGCTTCATCCCGATTACTGCCCCTAATCGACATGGTGAGCAAGAGCTATCTTTCCGTCATCGCAACGCAGCTTGCCGCGGAGGACGGTCAAGCAAGCAAGTCAACGGGACTGCAATGCCTGACGCAAACACAGCTACCTCGCCATCGAACAAGACAGCGATCCTTGCGATCATCCTCATCAGCTACGTGATGATCGTGCTCGACATTTCGGTCGTCCTCACAGGCTTGCCGAAGATCCACAACGAACTCGGCTTCACGGACGCCGGGCTTGCGTGGGTTCAAAGCGCCTATACGCTGACCTTCGGCGGCTTCCTGCTGCTTGGCGCGCGTGCCGGCGACATACTCGGCCGCCGTCGGATGTTCGTCGTCGGCATGACGATTTTCACGGTCGCCTCCGTCGCCGTCGGAGCCTCGCAATCGTCGACATGGATGCTGTCGTGGCGTGCAATCCAGGGACTTGGATCTGCGATCCTCGCGCCAACGACGCTCGCTCTCTTGCAGACCACTTTCGACGAGGGCGAAGAACGTGTCCGAGCTGTCTCGCTTTACAGTGCCGCAGCAGGCGTGTCCGCGACAGTCGGTCTCGTCGTTGGCGGACTGATTGCGGACTGGCTCTCCTGGCGGGTCGGGTTCTTGATCAATCTCCCGATCGGCATCGCCACGGTTGCCGCGGCCCGCATCTACATCCACGAGACAAAGAAGCGTCCGGGAACGTTCGACCTGTTCGGTGCAGTGACTTCGACGCTCGGCATGGCCGCCTTCGTCTACGGATTCATCCGTTCCGCCCAATCGGGATGGGACATCATAACCCTGACGACATTGGCTTTCGCCGTCATCATGCTCGGGGCGTTCGTGCTGATCGAGCGTCGTGCAAGGCAGCCGATCCTTCCGCTTCGCCTGTTCGCGGACATCGAGCGCTCCGGCGCCTATGGTGCCCGTGCGCTCTACATCAGTGCCATGGTCGGCTTCTTCTTTTTCACGACGCTGTACCTGCAGCAGGTCGCGGGTCTGCGCCCGGCACTGGCGGGACTTGCCTTCGTTCCCGCCACGATGCTGCATGTCCCGGTCGCGATGATCGTGCCTCGTCTCATCAGACGCTTCGGCCGGAATGCTGTTCTTATTGCGGGCATGCTGATCGGCATCGTCGCTATGGCCTGGCTCAGCCGGGCGGGGGTGGGTTCGAACTATTGGACGGCCGTGGCGTTGCCGATGGTGTTGATCGGTATCAGCCAGGGACTGACGCTCAGCCCGCTGACATCGTCTGGCGTCGTTCGGGTCGATCATGCGGACGCGGGAGCAGCCTCCGGCGCGGTCAACGTCGCCCACCAGATCGGCAGTTCCGTCGGTCTCGGCGTTCTCATCGCCATTGCCGCCATCGGATCGAATGGCCTCAACGGTGCTGACCTGACAGCATATCGAGTTTCGCATGCGTTCGACGCAGGAACCGTCATGCTGATCGCGACATTGGTGATCTTGCTTCTGACCATCATCCCTGCTGCACGGCGGCAGTCTAAATCCCAGGAAGAAGTCGCGCCGACCGAATGCGCGGCCTGATCAAGGAGAATGACCATGAAGAAACGAACTATCGGAACGCTCGAGGTTTCGACGCTCGGCCTCGGATGCATGGGCCTTAGCCACGGCTACGGAGCGGCGACCGACACGAAGGATGCTGTTTCGCTCATCCGGGCGGCCCACGACCGCGGCGTGACCTTCTTCGACACGGCACAGGTCTACGGCCCGTTCACCAACGAGGACGTCGTCGGGGAAGCTCTCGGGCCGGTTCGTTGCAAGGTGGTGATTGCCACCAAGTTCGGCTTCGAACTTCCAAGCCCCGACGGTGGCCAGCACATGAACAGCCAACCCGCCTACATCCGCCAGTCCGTCGAGGCATCTCTGAAGCGGCTTCGAACGGATGTGATCGATCTTCTCTACCAACACCGCGTCGATCCGAACGTGCCGATCGAGGACGTCGCCGGAACGGTCAAGGATCTCATTGCGGAAGGCAAGGTCAGACACTTCGGTCTATCTGAAGCTGGTGCGCAGACGATCCGCAAAGCCCATGCCGTGCAGCCGGTGACCGCTCTCCAGAGCGAGTACTCGCTGTTCTGGCGCGAGCCCGAGAAGGAGATCATCCCGACGCTTGAGGAACTCGGCATTGGCTTCGTGCCGTTCAGCCCGCTCGGCAAGGGCTTCCTTACGGGCAAGATCGACGAAACGGCGACCTTCGGCCCCGGCGACTTCCGCAGCGTGGTTCCGCGCTTCCAGGCGGAGAACCTCAAGGCGAATAAGGCGCTCGTGGCAGCTCTGACCCAAATCGCCGAAGCCAAGGGTGTCACGCCCGCTCAGATCGCGCTCGCTTGGCTGTTGGCGCAGAAGGATTGGATCGTGCCAATCCCCGGCACCACCAAGCTGCACCGCCTGGAGGAAAACCTCGGCGCCGCCTCGGTCGAACTCACCGCCAGCGACGCTTCTGAAATCGCCGACGCCGTCGCGAAGATCGACATCGTCGGAGACAGATACCCCGCGCACCTTCAGGCACGCGTCGGAAAATAAGACCAACGACCACAAGCCCCCCATCCAGACAAAGGATATGAAGATGACTACCACCGTACCCACCGTCACCCTGAACAACGGGCTCCAGATGCCGATCCTGGGATTCGGCGTCTTCCAGGTTCCCGATCCCGCCGAGTGCGAGCGCAGCGTCCGTGATGCGATCGATGTCGGCTACCGCCTGCTCGATACCGCGACCTCTTACGGCAACGAAGAGGCCGTGGGCACCGCGATCCGCAACCACGGTATCGATCGAAAGGAACTGTTCGTCACGACCAAGCTCTGGATCGAGGACGCGACCTACGAGGGGGCCAAGGCCGCGTTCGAGCGTTCGCTGAACAAGCTACAGCTCGACTATCTCGACCTCTGGCTCATTCATCAGCCATACGGCGACGTTTACGGTGCTTGGCGCGCGATGGAGGAGTTGTACGAGGCGGGCCGCATCCGCGCGATAGGCGTCAGCAACTTCTATCCCGACCGTCTGGTGGACTTCGCACTCCACAACAAGGTCGTCCCCGCGGTCAATCAGATCGAAATCCATCCATTCCATCACCAGGACGACGCTCAGAAGATCCTCCAGGAATACGGTGTTCAACCCGAAGCTTGGGGTCCATTCGCGGAAGGGAAGAACGGGCTGTTCACGAACGAGCTCTTGCAGTCGATCGGTAAGAAACATGGCAAGAGTGTCGCTCAGGTCGTGCTGCGGTGGTTGATCCAGCGTAATATCGTCGCGATCCCGAAGTCCGTCCGAAAGGAGCGCATGGCCGAGAACTTCTCGGTCTTCGACTTCGAACTCGACCAGGACGATGTCGCCTCGATCAGCGCGCTCGACCAGAAGACCAGCAGCTTCTTCGATCATCGCGATCCGGAGAAAGTTAAGTGGCTCGGCACCCGCAAGCTTTGAGCCGAGGTCGGAGTATCGGCATGTCGACCTCCCGTTTCGGTTTCGATGCCATAGGCACGGCCTGGGAGGTCGACACGCCTGCACCACTCGATGCCGGAACCCGGGAAGAAATTCTGGGGCTGGTCGTTAGCTTCGATCGCACCTATTCCCGGTTCCGCAAGGACTCGATGATCGCGAGGGTCTCTGAAGCCGTCGACGGTGGCTCGTTCGTCTTCCCATCCGAAGCGGCGGGGATGTTCGATCTCTACGACCGGCTTTACGTAGCTACGGATGGGGCCGTGGATCCTTTGATCGGCCGGGATCTCGAACTGCTGGGCTATGACCGCGAGTATTCGCTGTTGCCACTCCCAATCGACTGCGGACTGCAGCGCGCAAGCTGGCGGCGCGACGTGCTCAGGAATGGAAGCGAGCTATCGACGCGGAAGCCGCTCACGATCGACCTCGGCGCTGTCGGAAAAGGATATCTCGTTGATCTAGTAGCTGATGTCTTGGAGAAGGCAGGGTTCCGAGACTTCATTGTCGACGGCAGCGGAGACATGCGCCACGCTGGTGGAACCGCCCTTGAAGTCGGTCTGGAACATCCTCTCGATCCGACAATGGTGATCGGCGTCGCGAGCCTGCTGAACAGATCTCTCTGCGCTTCGGCAGCCAACCGGAGACGATGGGGCGACAACCTCCATCATGTCCTCGACGGCCGAACGGGGGGTCCCACCATGGATGTCATCGCAACCTGGGCCATCGCCGCCGACACGGCGACTGCGGACGGCCTTGCAACAGCGCTTTTCTTCGGTTCCGCCTCGCGTCTGAAGACCACGTTCGACTTCTCGTACGTCCGCATGTTTGCGGACGGGCGTGTAGAAGTGTCTGAAGACTTCGAAGGCGAACTGTTCATATGAGAAGGGATCGACCATGCGAAACCAGAAAAGCGATATTCTTATGGCTGCGGCACTCTCCGTGGTTCTTTCAGGACAAGCCGACGCTCAGGGCGCACGTCCCCCGCAGTACGCCGACGGCGAGTATACGGCGACGGGCGAATACGGCGGGCAGCCCTCTCACATCACCGTCCGAGTGACGCTGAATGACGGAGTCATCACGGCAGTCGCTGTAACACCGCACGCCTACGTGCGTCGCTCCCTAGAACTCCAACGTGCATTCGCGGACGCCGTGCCGAAGGCCGTTGTAGGTAGACGTATCGATCAAGTCAGGGTCGGAAAGCTGGCGGGTTCGAGCGGGACGCCGAAAGGATTCAACGACGCCATACGCCAGATTAGGGAACAAGCAGCGCGCAGGTAGACAATAAACTACGTCGGTGGCGCTGACCGACAGGCCAGCCTCCTTGGACGCTCAGGCCTCCCAACAATGCTCAGTCGCTGCCGGCAAAATCGCGTGATCGCGCCGTGATGCCGCGCCTCGGTGCCGCGATCTGGCGAACCCGCCGCGGCCAAACCTTTCAGGTTGGTGTCAGGTTAGGGTGGCTTGTGTGGTGCATCAATCGCTCCGGGGACAGAGGCGATTGCCCTCTCCTTTGGCGTGCTCCGGAAAAGAAAGGAAAATGCGAATGGTTGGCAAGGCCCCGCATCTACACGTGCACGACAACAGCCACCGCCGGGATGAAGTTTTCGCCGCACCGGACCAGAATGTCGGCGACTTCGCCTTCAATGCCACTGTGGCTGCCGTCTTCGACGACATGGTCAGCCGCTCGGTTCCCTATTACGGCGAAATCCAGCGGATGGTCTGCGAACTCGCCAGCGACTTTGCCGAAGCCGACACCAACCTCTACGACATCGGCTGCTCGACGGCGACGACGCTGCTCGGGCTGGACGCCATCGTCGATCCTGCCGTGCGCTTCGTCGGCATCGACAACGCGCCGGACATGATCGAGAAGGCGAAGGAAAAGATCGCCCAGGCAAACTCCAACCGGGCGATCGACCTCAGGGGAGGCGACCTGCACCAGGGCATCGAGATCCACAATGCCAGCGCTGTCCTGATGCTCCTGACCCTGCAGTTCGTGCGCCCCCTCTATCGCGAGCGGGTCATGCGCTCGATCTATGATGGTCTCAACGAGCGCGGCGCTCTGCTGCTCGTCGAAAAGCTGACCAGCGAGGACTCGACGTTCAACCGCCTGTTCATCGAGCACTACTACGATTACAAGCGCCGCAACGGCTATTCCGAGATCGAGATCGCCAAGAAGCGCGAGGCGCTTGAGAACGTCCTCATTCCCTATCGCCTGGAGGAAAATTTCCAGCTTCTGAAGGAGGTGGGCTTCCGCAGCGTCGAAGTGTTTTTCCGCTGGTACAATTTCTGCGGCATTATCGCGATCAAGTAGGACGGACAGACCATGATCGCGATCGGCAATTTTCTCTTCCGCTTCCGCAACCAGTTGTTCCCCGCGATCATCGTGGTGTTGTTCCTGCTGATGCCGCCGCCGGCATTGGTGTTGGACAATCCGCTGCTGACGCTGGCCAAGGACGCGGTCGCGGTTCTCGTCATCCTGGCCGGCCTGGCACTGCGCGCGACGGTCGTCGGCTACAAGTACATCCAGCGTGGTGGCCTGAAAAAGAAGGTCTACGCCAAGGACCTGGTGACCGAGGGCATGTTCGGCGTTTGCCGAAACCCGCTCTATGTCGGCAATATGTTGCTCTACTCCGGCGTCTTTCTGCTGCACGGCAACCCGCTGCTCATCGTGGTCGGTATCGGGCTCTTTGCCTTCATGTATCAGTGCATCGTTTATGCGGAGGAGGCCTTCCTGCTTCGCACCTTCGGCGACGCTTATCGCGCCTATTGCCGCGATGTGCCGCGCTGGATGCTGCGCCTCTCGAACTTCAGCCAGTCGACGGAAGGCATGACGTTCAACATCAGGCGCGTCGTCGGCAAGGACTATTCGACCGTCTCGGCGGCCATGATCGCGGTGCTGGCGACGGAGATGTACAAGTTCGCGACCTACGAGTCGTCTAGCCAAAATGCCGGCGTGCTGGCTGTTCTCGGCGGCGCGATGGCGCTGGTCGGGATCGCGACGGCTGTCATCAGCTACAAGAAGCGACGCGGGGCCTTTCGCGATCCCGTCGCCTCCTGAAATCCTCGCTCTTCTGCGCCTTGAGGGCGGCGGCCGAAACGGGCCGCCGTCACCGCATTTCTCCGCTTGGCCGCTCAAGGACTTGACGCCCATCCCCGATCGACCCTAGGCAAGGACGAACAAGTGTCCGGTGATATCTTGAGAGTCCTACTAGTCGAAGACGATCAGGTTCTGGGGGAGGCGCTGCGCGACCATGTCGCCGCGGCCGGCCATGCGGTGGACTGGTTCAAGCGCGTCCTCGATGCGGTGGCCGCGACCGATACGGTAACCTACGGACTGATCCTGCTCGATCTCAGGCTGCCCGACGGTGATGGACTGATGCTTCTGCGTTCGCTGCGCGCACGTGGTGACGGCACGCCTGTGATCATCCTGACGGCGCACGACCAGATATCCGACCGGATCGAGGGGCTCAACAGCGGCGCGGACGACTATCTGGTCAAGCCTTTCGACCTCAATGAACTGACGGCCCGCATGCTGGCCGTTTCCAGGCGCTACACCGGCAACGCCGCGCCGACGGTCAAGCTGCCCGGCATCGAGATCGACCAGGTTCACCGCAAGATCGCCGTCAACGGCGACAGCCAGAACCTGAGCGCCCGTGAATGGGCCGTGCTGGACAAACTGGTCGCGCATCCCGGCGCGCTCGTGTCCAAGGCGCAACTGCACGATGCGCTTTACGCCTTTGGCGCCGAGATCGAAAGCAATACGGTCGAGGTCTATATCAGCCGCCTGCGCAAGAAGATCGGGCCCGATCGGATCGAGACCGTGCGCGGCCTCGGCTACTGCCTTAGGTGATCGCATGTCCGACAAGAGGAGCATGACCCGCAGACTGGCGATTGCCCTTACCGGCATCGTCGCCCTCTTCTGGTTCGTTGCGCTCGGACTTGGCGTCTACGTGATGCAGGACGAGTTCACCGAAATCTTCGACAGCGGCGTGCAGGAAACGGCCGAGCGATTGTTGCAGGTCATCGCCGACGATGTCGCCAGAGACGCGGCGGACGGCGCGCCAAAAGCCTCCGTCGTGGCACCGGCGCTCAATGCGCAATATCTCACCTATCAGGTGCGCGACCGCGATGGCCGCGTCCTGTTTGACGACGGCGCGCCGGAGCCCTTTGCCGTTCCCCTTGCGACCGGCTTCTCGCAGACCGCCACCCATCGGATCTTTACGGCCGGGACCACCGACGGATCGCTCTACGTGCAGGTTGCCGATGCGATGGAGCATCGGACAGAGGCGCTCATGGAAGGCGGAACAGCGCTGCTTCTGCCGTTGCTCGTGCTGATACCCGGCAGCATCCTTGCGATCGTCTTCGTCGTCCGCAGCACGCTGTCGCCCGTCTCTCAGCTGCGCGACGACATCCTGACCAAGGACAGCGGCAATCTGGCGCCGATCGACGAGGCGACGCTGCCACGTGAATTGCGCGCGATCGCCCGTTCCGTGAACCTGCTTTTGGCGCGGCTGAAGGCAGGCCTGGAGGCGGAGCGGGAGTTCACATCGAACAGCGCCCATGAACTGCGGACCCCGATTGCCGGCGCGCTCGCGCAAACCCAACGGCTGGCGCGCGAGGTGCCGCCGGAATACCAGCCGAGAACCGCCCAGATCGAAAGGGCGCTCGTGCATCTGAGCCGGCTTGCCGAGAAGCTGCTACAGATGTCGCGCGCCGAGGCGGAGATTGCCATTTCGGACGAACAGCATGATCTGCTGCCGGTCTTGATGGTGGTGATGCAGGACCTGGAGCGCTCGGCGCTCGGCGCCAATCGCCTGAATGTTCACGTCGCCAAGGGCACCGTGCTCGAACGCCCGATTCGTGTGGACGCCTTTGCGATCGTTTTGCGCAATCTTCTCGAAAATGCGCTGATCCACAGCCCGCCGGGCAGCCGCGTCGATCTCCATGTCGACCCGATGGGTATCCGTGTCACCAACGAAAGCGCTGTCGTCGCCGCCGACGTTCGCGCCAACCTGACCAAACGCTTCGTTCGCGGCCCGACCGAGGCCTCCGGTTCAGGGCTCGGCCTTGCCATCGTTGAGCGGCTCGTCGAGCAGATGCAGGGCGAATTGCGGATCGCTTCGCCGGCGCGGGGCAGAACGCAGGGTTTTGAGGTGGAGGTCCGCCTTTGATGGCTCGCCGGTGAACCCGCCGGTGTCTGAGCCAAGTGTTTCGTGGCTATCGATCACGGCGACGCGGTGGAAGGACGAGCAACCGGGGCGCCTGGAACGGCACCCCGGTTGCCTCTAGACCTTACTGCTGGTCGAGCGCCCGGGTGAGGCTCAGCGCGGCGATCGTGCAGATTGCACCCGAAATCAGGTAGCCGCCGATGAAGATGATGCCGAAGCTGCTTGCAAGGCCGAGCGCCACGAGCGGCGCGAAGGCCGCACCGACGAGCCAGGCGAGATCCGACGTCAGAGCGGCACCCGTGTAGCGGTAGTATTGGGTGAAGCGCGAGGAGACGGCGCCGGAGGACTGGCCGAAGGAAAGGCCGAGTATGGCGAAGCCGATCAGGATGTAGGCGTCCTGGCCCTTGCCGCCGGCATCGAGCAGGAAGGGAGCCGAGAAGCTGAAGATCGCGATCAGGATCGCGCCGATCATCAGCTGGTTGCGGCGGCCGACCCGGTCGGCAATCACGCCCGAAAGCACGATACCGATGGCGCCAACGACAGCACCGGCGACCTGAACCCACAGGAACTCTGCGGCCGACTGGCCACCGTTGAGCGTCACCCAGCTCAAGGGGAAGATGGTGACGAGGTGGAACATCGCAAAGCTTGCAAGCGGCACGAAGGCACCGAGCACGACGTCGATGCTGTGTTTGCTGAGCATCTCGAAGATCGGCCGTGCCTCGAGCTCCTTGGCTTCCATGGCGGCGCCGAACTCCTTGCTGGCGACGATGCGAAGGCGGGCAAAGAGCGCCACGACGTTGATCGCAAAGGCGACGAAGAAGGGATAGCGCCAGCCCCAGGCGAGGAAATCTTCCTGCGACAGGTTGCTGACGAAGTAGCCGAAGAGGATGCTCGCAAGCGCAAAGCCGATCGGCGCGCCGAGCTGCGGGATCATCGCGTACCAGCCACGGTGATTCTGCGGCGCATTGAGGTTCAGCAGCGATGCAAGGCCATCCCAGGCGCCGCCAAGCGCAAAGCCCTGTCCGAGCCGGAACAATGCCAGGAGCGCCACGGCCCAATATCCGATCGTGTCATAGCCGGGCAGGAAGGCGATCGACGCCGTCGAGCCACCGAGAATGACGAGTGCGATCGTCAGCTTCGTGCCGCGCCCGTAATTGCGGTCGACCCACATGAAGACGAAGGAGCCGACTGGGCGGGCGAGGAAGGCAAGCGGGAACAGCGCGAAGGACATCAGCGTCGCGGTGACCGCATTGGGTGCGAATGGGAAGATCAGCTTCGGGAAAACGAGAATAGAGCCGAGGCCGTAGACGAAGAAGTCGAAGAACTCCGAGGTTCGCCCAATGACCACGCCGATGGCGATGCTGCCGGGGGACAGAGGCTTGTCGTCCTCGTGTATGCGACGTGCGTCCCGTTCGAGACCAGACGATGTTGGGTTAGCGACCGAAACCATGAATTTCTCCGACGAACGAACGTCTTGTCGTTAGAGTGTTGACCAATTGGCGTCTGATATCAAGAATGCCGTGCACGTACATGCGCACATGCCTCATTCGAGTTCGTGCCTAACGTTCGCTGGAACAGCCGGCATCGAACCGACAATAAGCCTTTGCGCCCGTACAAACGCGCATAGAGCGATACGGCCGTCACTGCACTGCGGCAAAATGTTGCGCTGCGACGATGGACCTCACTTCCATGCGCGATCATGCCCGAGTAATGCCGACTAGACAAAACGCAAGTTGAGGCCGCAATGCCGAAGCCATACAGTTTAGCCGGACGATCGATGATTGCCGTCCTGTTGCTCTCCGTTCTCTCGGGATGCAACATGGTGGTGATGTCGCCTTCCGGTGACATCGCCGCGCAGCAGCGGGATCTGATCGTTATTTCGACGGTCCTGATGCTGTTGATCATCGTTCCCGTCCTCTTCCTGACGCTGTTCTTTGCCTGGCGCTATCGCCAGTCGAACACAGCCGCCAAGTATGATCCGGAATGGCACCATTCCACCGGCCTCGAAGTCATCATCTGGTCGGCGCCGCTCGCCATCATCATCGCGCTCGGCGCGATCACCTGGGTCAGCACCCACAAGCTCGACCCCTATCGACCGCTCGATCGGATCGATGCGGCGCGCCCGGTGACCGAAGAGATGAAGCCGATCACGGTTGAAGTCGTCGCGCTCGACTGGAAATGGCTGTTCTTTTATCCGGAATACGGCATCGCCACGGTCAACGAGATGGCGGCACCGGTCGACGTGCCGATCAATTTCAAGATCACCGCCTCCTCGGTGATGAATTCGTTCTATGTTCCCGCGCTCGCCGGCATGATCTATGCGATGCCCGGCATGCAGACCAAGCTGCACGCCGTCATCAACAAGCCAGGCGAATACGAAGGCCTTTCGTCAAACTACAGCGGCGACGGCTTCTCGCACATGCGCTTCAAGTTCCACGGTGTGGACCAGGCAGGCTTTGACGCCTGGGTTGCCCGGGTCAAGCAGAACGGCACGATGCTCAATCGCGACGCCTACCTGAAGCTCGAAAAGCCGAGCGTGAAGGAGCCGGTGCGCTACTACGCTTCCGTCGATGACGGCCTCTATGAAGCCGTTCTCAACATGTGCGTGCGCGAAGGCCAGATGTGCATGAAGGATATGATGCACATCGACATGATGGGCGGAGCCGGTGTCGAAAGCCATGAGAACCGGGCCAAGCTCGAGCACGACAACCGCCATGTGGGCGGTGTGACCGAAGCGGCCGCACCGGCTGCGACCTTCCCCGAAACCGGCAATCCCGCCAAGAGCGAGGAACCGGCCGAGGGCGTCAAGGAAGAGCAGCCTGCACCATCTGCAGAGCCGATGAACCACGACATGCACAAGACGCAGTAGGACTTTCGCGCGCTCGCAGGCTTCGATCCAGCGAGCGCCAAGGCCTTTTGGGCCGCAATTCGAGACATATTGGAAGACCCATGTTTGGTGACACCAGCCTCACGCAATTCATCTTCGGGCGGCTTACCTGGGAAGCGATCCCCTATCACGAGCCGATCCTTGTCGTGACCTTCGCGGCCGTGGCCGTCGGTGGCCTGGCGATCGTTGCGCTGATCACGAAGTACAAGCTCTGGGGCTATCTCTGGCACGAGTGGTTCACATCGGTCGATCACAAGAAGATCGGCATCATGTACATCATCCTGGCGATCATCATGCTTCTGCGCGGCTTTGCCGACGCGATCATGATGCGCCTGCAGCAGGCGATCGCCTTCAACGGCAACGAGGGCTACCTCAACCCGCACCATTACGACCAGATCTTCACGGCGCACGGCGTGATCATGATCTTCTTCGTGGCGATGCCCTTCGTCACCGGTTTCATGAACTATGTCGTGCCGCTGCAGATCGGCGCGCGTGACGTTTCGTTCCCCTTCCTCAACAATTTCTCGTTCTGGATGACGACGGGCGGCGCGGTCATCATCATGATGTCGCTGTTCGTCGGTGAATTCGCGCGCACCGGCTGGCTCGCCTATCCGCCGCTCTCGGGCGCGGACTACAGTCCCGGCGTCGGTGTCGACTATTACATCTGGGGCTTGCAGGTCGCGGGTGTCGGCACGACGCTATCAGGCATCAACCTGATTGCGACCATCGTGAAGATGCGCGCTCCGGGCATGACCTTCATGAAGATGCCGGTCTTCACCTGGACTTCGCTCTGCACCAACATCCTGATCGTCGCGACCTTCCCGATCCTGACGGCGACCCTGGCGCTGTTGTCGCTCGACCGCTACCTCGGCTTCAACTTCTTCACAAATGACCTTGGTGGCAATCCGATGATGTACGTCAACCTCATCTGGATCTGGGGCCACCCGGAAGTCTACATCCTGATCCTGCCGGCCTTCGGCATCTTCTCCGAGGTCGTCGCGACCTTCTGCGGCAAGCGTCTGTTCGGCTACACCTCGATGGTCTACGCCACCTGCGTGATCATGATCCTGTCCTACCTCGTGTGGCTGCATCACTTCTTCACGATGGGTTCGGGTGCCTCGGTCAACGCCTTCTTCGGCATCACCACGATGATCATCTCGATCCCGACGGGCGCGAAGATGTTCAACTGGCTCTTCACCATGTATCGCGGGCGCATCCGCTACGAACTGCCGATGTTGTGGACGATCGGCTTCATGGTCACCTTCGTGATCGGCGGCATGACCGGTGTCATGCTGGCCATTCCCCCGGCGGACTTCGTGCTGCACAATTCGCTGTTCCTGATTGCCCACTTCCACAACGTCATCATCGGTGGCGTGCTGTTCGGGTTGATGGCCGGCGTCGTCTACTGGTGGCCGAAGGCCTTCGGCTACAAGCTCGATTACTTCTGGGGCGCGATGAGCTTCTGGTTCTGGCAGATCGGCTTCTT
The DNA here is from genome assembly GCF_014852425.1 of Ensifer sp. ENS09. Lineage (NCBI taxonomy): Bacteria > Pseudomonadati > Pseudomonadota > Alphaproteobacteria > Hyphomicrobiales > Rhizobiaceae > Ensifer > Ensifer sp. ENS09. The sequence goes on along the minus strand of NZ_JACVBP010000004.1, from coordinate 836,234 downwards.
CTTCGCCTTCATGCCGCTCTATGTGCTCGGCCTGATGGGCGTTACCCGTCGCGTCAGCCAGTTCGAAGACCCGTCGCTGCAGATCTGGTTCATCATCGCCGCTTTCGGTGCGATCCTGATCGCCATCGGCATCGCGTCCTTCATCATCCAGCTTGTCGTCAGCTATCTCCGCCGCGACCAGCTGCGCGAAACCTCGGGGGATGCCTGGGAAGGCCGCACGCTCGAATGGTCGACCTCGTCGCCGCCGCCGGACTACAACTTCGCCTTCACGCCCGTCGTGCATGACCACGACAGCTGGTACGACATGAAGAGCCGCGGTTACGAGCGCCCGCTCGAAGGCTTCAAGCCGATACACATGCCGAAGAACACCGGCACGGGCGTCATTCTCTCCGGCCTCAGCGTCGTGCTCGCCTTCGCGTTGATCTGGTACATCTGGTGGCTGGCGGCGGTATCCTTCGTCGCTCTGATCGCCGTATCCATCGGTCATACCTTCAACTACAACCGTGATTTCTTCATTCCCGCGGAAACCGTCGCGGCGACGGAAGATGCACGCTCGAAGCTGCTTGCGGAACGGATCTGAAACGATGAGCCAAACCCAAGTCCAAGAAACAGAAAAGCCGCAGTTCTACCTGAAGGAAGATCATCACCCGGAGCACAGCACCATGCTGGGCTTCTGGCTCTACCTGATGAGCGACTGCCTGATCTTCGCCGTTCTCTTCGCCACGCACGGCGTGGTTGGCCGCAACTATGCGGCAGGTCCGGCGCCGGCCGACCTGTTCGACCTCAACCTCATCGCCATCAACACGGCGATGCTCTTGTTCTCGTCGATTACCTATGGCTTTGCCATGCTCCAGATGGAGCGCAACGCCAAGATGGAGACGCTGTTCTGGCTCGGCGTCACCGGCGTGTTCGGCGCGATCTTCCTCGCGCTCGAGCTCTATGAGTTCTACCACCTGATCCACGAGGGTGCCGGTCCGACGCGTTCGGCCTTCCTGTCCTCGTTCTTCACGTTGGTCGGCACGCACGGTCTGCACGTCACCTTCGGCATCATCTGGCTGATCACGCTGATGGTGCAGGTCAAGAAACATGGACTGAATCCGGAAAACCGCCGCCGCCTGATGTGCCTCTCCATGTTCTGGCACTTCCTCGACGTCATCTGGATCGGCGTCTTCTCCTTCGTCTATCTGTTGGGAGTACTTGGATGAGTTCGCAGCATCCTGGCCACGAAAGCGCGTTCGAGCCTCACCACGCGCACAGCCATCCGGGCGACGCTGCCGGGCATGGTTCGTTCAAGAGCTACATGACCGGCTTCATCCTGTCGGTGATCCTGACGGCCATTCCCTTCTGGCTGGTCATGGGCGGCGTGCTCGACAGCAAGCTTCTGACGGCTGTGCTCGTCATGGGCATCGGTGTCGTGCAGATCGTAGTGCACGTCATCTACTTCCTGCACATGAACGCCCGTTCGGAAGGCGGCTGGACGCTGATGGCGCTGATCTTCACGATCATCATCGTCGGCATCGCGCTGGCCGGTTCGCTCTGGGTCATGCATCACCTCAATACGAACATGATGCCGATGACCCACGAGATGATGAAGAACATGCCCTGATCAGGGGCGGACGGACGCGAACATGACCGGCGGCCACGACGTGAAAGTGGAGGGTGCGAAGGCGTCCTCCCGCGCCCGTTTCCTTTTGAGGGGCGCGCTCCTGCTTCTCGCCGTCGTCTTCGTCGCGCTCGGGACCTGGCAGATCCAGCGGCTCTTCTGGAAACTGGACCTGATCGCTCGCGTCGATGCGCGCGTGCATGCGGCAGCAGTGCCGGCCCCGCCGCGGCCGGATTGGGACAGCATCACCCGGGAAAAGGACGAATATCTTCGCGTCACGGCGACGGGCACCTTCAATCATGACAAATCGGTGCTGGTGCAGGCCGTAACCGAGCGGGGTGCCGGATTCTGGCTGCTGACGCCGTTGCACCGCGAAGACGGCACGATGGTTCTCGTCAACCGCGGCTTCGTGCCTGCCGACCGGCGTGGTCGGGCTGACCGTGCGGAAGGCGAAGCACTAGGGTCGACCGGGGTAACCGGGCTTTTGCGCATCAGCGAACCGGGCGGCGCCTTTCTTCGATCCAACGATCCCTCAGGCGATCGCTGGTTTTCCCGCGATGTTGCGGCAATCGCGACGGCAAAAGGGCTGACGGATGTCGCCCCCTATTTCATTGACGCAGACGCGACGCCAAACTCAGGCGGTCTGCCGATCGGCGGCCTCACGGTCGTCAGCTTCCGCAACAGCCATCTCGTCTACGCGCTGACCTGGTTCGCACTGGCGGGCATGAGCGTGGGGGGCGTATACATCGTCCGTCGAAGGTCGACGAGTTCACATTAGTGAGGCGTCAGGTCGCGCCACCGCGCGTTGGTGTCGTTCACGATTCCGGCCACGGCAGACGGTCGCCGAGGGGTCTGCAGCGGGCGGTGGGCTGTAAAGGCGCGCGTCGGTCGATGATTCTGGTCCGTCATGTGCTGAAAGTTCGGGTAACAGCATCGACCGAGAAACCGTAATTACCATGAGTTGCAATGGGCGTAAGGTGAGTCCGGAAACGGCGAAAATCCACCTTCTAGACGTCAAAAACTGTGGCAAGTAAGCCACATGGATTGTTCGCATCGCGCTTTCCGCAACAATGAAGAGTTGCAAGATTGACTCTCTCCCCGCCGCTTCATTAGCTGCCTCGGCCGGGTGGGGCCCGGCATTTTTTGGGGGTGTTCATGGGGCTGTGGGCTGGCAACGCCACGGACGGACGATCGTTTTCGTCCGCTTTTTTGCGTGGAGCTTTTCCGTCGTTGTTCGGCGCAATGGCCATGCTGTTGGCTTCGGCTTTCGGCGCCTCGGCTCAATCCGTGGCAATATCCGCGAGCCCCACGACATTCAATGCGCTCGGTGACACGATCAATTTCACCTATGTGATCAATCCCGGATCCTACACGATTACAGGTGTTGATGCCGCCACCAGCGCGATCAAGGGTGTTGCCGTTTCGTGCGGCCCGGTCGGCAGCGGCACGTCGCCGATAACCTGCTCCGGCTCCTACCGGGTCGATGCCAACGACGTGATGTCCGGGCAATTTTCCGACTTCGTGCAAATCGCAGGCTCGCGCATCGGGGGCAATGGAAGGTTCAGCGCCACCAGCCCGACGATCGTCGTGCGTGCCGCAACAGGCGGCCCTGTTGTGCTCGACGTCGCTTCCTCGCCGAACCCGTCGCGTCCGGGGGACCCCGTATCCGTAACCGCCACGGTATCGTCGATGGGCTGCAACGCCGGCCAGTCGCCGCCCGGAAACGTGACGATCACGATCGGATCGCAGTCGACGACCCTTGGGTTAACGCCGACCGGGCCTGTCAGCACGGCATCGTCCGCGACCTTCCAGACGTCGACGCTGCCGCTCGGTCAACACACGGTTTCCGCCAGCTACGGTGGCGGCAGTGGTTGCAGCACGGGCACTGCGACCGGCGCCAGCCATTGGGTCGACACCAAGCCGACGGTCACAATCAACCAGGCAGGCTCGCAATCCGATCCCAGCGCCAAGACATCCATCGCTTTCGATGTGGTGTTCAGCAAACCCGTCACGGGCTTTTCCGCCGGCGACGTCCAGATTTCCGGCACTGCCGGCGCGACGACGGCGAGCGTTTCGGGTTCGGGCGCCAATTACACCGTTTCGGTCGGCGGGATGACGCAGGCCGGCACGGTCATGGCGTCCATACCCGCCGGCAAGGCCACGAGCGTGGCGGGCTTTACCAACGACCCATCCACTAGCACCGACAATTCGGTTAACTACGCCCCGATCGCGATCTCGACGACAACGCTGCCAAATCCGGTTTACAACCAGGCCTATGCGGCGCAAACGCTGAGTGCCAGCGGGGGATCGGGTGCATTGAGTTTTGCACGGACAGCCGGTGCACTGCCCGCTGGCATGTCGATTTTGAGCAGCGGCGTCGTCTCCGGCACCCCAACGGCAAGCGGTCCGTTCAATTTCACGGTGACAGCGACCGATCCGGAAGGCTCGACCGCCTCGCGCGCATTCTCCATCATCATCGCAGCCCCGACGATTGCACTCTCGCCGGCGACACTTCCCGATCCGACTGCTGGCACCGCTTATTCGCAAACGCTCACGGCGTCCGGCGGCGCAAGCCCGTACACATTCGCCGTCACGCAGAATGCCTTGCCGGGCGGAATGACGCTCGCAAGCAATGGTGTCTTGTCGGGGACTGCAACGATCGGTGGCGCCTTCACCTTTACCGTTACGGCAACGGACGCCTATGGCGCGACCGGCAGCCAGGTCTTCACTTTCGACGTTGCGCCGACCGTGCCCGACGTGCCGACCATCGGTACCGCTGTGGAGGGTGACGGTTATGCGGACGTGTCATTCACCGCTCCGGCGTCGAACGGCGGCGCGACGATCACGGGCTATACCGTGACGTCGAACCCCGGCGGGATGACGGCCACGGATACGACGAGCCCGGTCAGGGTGACTGGCCTGACCAACGGCACGAGCTATACGTTCACCGTGACCGCCAGCAACAGCGCCGGGACAAGCACCGCGTCGGCCGCCTCCAATGCGGTGACGCCGCGATCCGCACAGACGATCACGTTCGCCAATCCGGGTACGCAGTCGTTCGGCACTTCGCCGACATTGACGGCGACGGCGAGTTCCAGCCTGGCTGTTACCTTTAGCTCGTCGACTGCCGGCGTGTGCACGGTGACGCCCGAGGGCGATTTGACCTTCCACCAGGCCGGCAGTTGCACCATCGCAGCCGATCAGGTGGGGAACGGAACGTATCTGGCTGCACCGACAGTCTCACAGACGTTCACGGTCGATGCCGTCGTACCCGGCGCACCGACGATCGGAACCGCAACCGCCGATGTCGCTTCGGCATCCGTCGCCTTCAGCGCGCCAGCAAGCATCGGTGGCGCGTCGATCACCGGCTACACCGTGACGTCGAACCCGGGTGGTTTTGTCGGAACAGGGCCGTCGAGCCCGGTCCTGGTGACGGGTCTCAGCAATGGGACCAGCTATACGTTTACGGTGACGGCAACCAACAGCGCCGGTACGGGGCCTGCGTCGGCGGCCTCGAACGCCGTCACGCCGCGCGCAACCCAGACGATCACCTTTGCCAATCCGGGCGCGCAGACGTTCGGGACCACGCCGACATTGACGGCATCGTCGGACGCGAGTTTGCCCGTTACCTTCACATCCTCGACCGCGGCCGTGTGCACGATCACGCCGGGTGGCAGCATGTCCTTCCACAGCGCGGGGACCTGCGCGATTGCTGCCGACCAGGGCGGCGACGGCACCTATCTGCCTGCGATGACGGTCACCCAGAGCTTTACCGTCAACGCGGTTGTTCCGGACGCCCCGACCGTGGGCATAGCGACGGCCGGCGACGGCGAGGTTTCCGTTACCTTTACCGCGCCGGCAAGCGCCGGCGGCGCGTCGATCACCAGCTACACGATCACGTCCAGTCCGGGCGGTTTTGTCGGAACCGGAGCGTCCAGTCCGGTCACGGTCGGCAGTCTCACCAACGGCGCGAGCTACAGCTTCACGGTGACGGCGACCAACGCTGTCGGCACGGGACCGGCCTCCGGTGCGTCGAACACGGTGACGCCCAAGGCGCCGCAGACGATCACATTCGCCAATCCCGGCCCGCAGGACTATGCAACGCCGGTGACGCTTTCGGCGAGCGCCAGCTCCGCGCTGCCGGTAACGTTCCAGTCGCTGACGACGCCCGTCTGCGTCGTCACGCCAGCCGGCGACGTCACATTCCGCAATGGTGGCACCTGCACCATCGAGGTCTCGCAAGCCGGTGACAGCGCTTACCTGGCCGCGTCCGATGTCCGCCAGTCCTTCCTCGTCTCCGCGCCGCTTTTCGCTTTCGCGCCGGCGGCTGGCGCTTTGCCGACCGCAACCGTGGCAATGGCCTACAGCCAGAGCTTCACGGCCAGTGGCGGAACGGGGCCCTACAGCTACGCCTTGGCCAGTGGCGCGTTTCCGGCCGGACTTTCGCTCGACGCGGCTGGTACACTGTCCGGCACGCCGACTGCTGACGGCAGCTTCACCTTCACGCTCGAGGCGACCGATACCCATGGCGCAACCGCGACCAGCGGCAGCTATAGCCTGACGGTTCGCATCCAGGCGCCGATCGCCAACGCCACGACGGCAACCGTTGCCGCCAACTCGTCGGCCAACGGGATTACGCCCAATCTTACGGGCGGGGCGGCCGCTTCGGTCGCCATCGTCGCGACCCCATCGCATGGCACGGCCACGGTGGCTGGAAACACGTTCAACTACATGCCGGCGGCCGGCTTCTCCGGCGCTGACAGCTTCACCTATACGGCAAGCAATACGACCGGTACTTCCGCCCCGGCGACCGTCACGGTGACAGTGTCGCCGCCGACATTCGCCTTCACACCAGCTGCGGGTGCGCTTGCTGGTGCAACGGTTGCCGATGCCTATGATCTGACGATCACCGCTGCCAACGGAACCGCTCCCTACACCTATGCGGTGACCGGCGGTGCACTTCCGGCTGGGTTGACGCTGGCAGCCGACGGCCGCCTGTCCGGAACGCCTACCGCCGATGGACCGGCAACGTTCACGGTGACGGCGACCGACGCGAACAATGCCACAGGCACGGCAAGCTATAGTCTCGTGGTTGCCGTGGAGGCGCCATCGGCCGGCCCGGTCGGCGCCACTGTCGCTGCGAACTCCAGCGCAAATGCCATCAGCCTCAATCTGACGGGCGGGGCGGCGACGTCGGTTGCGATCGCCACGGCGCCAGCGCATGGCATGGCCACGGTGACGGGGACGGCGATCCTCTACACGCCGGCGGCCGGTTATTCGGGGGCGGACAGCTTCACCTACACGGCAACGAATGCGACCGGCACGTCGGCGCCGGCCACTGTTTCGGTTACGGTCTCGCCGCCGGTGCTGGTGTTGACGCCGGCAGCCGGGGCGCTTGCCAACGGCGTGCCCGGTGTTTCCTATAGCCAGAGCATTGCCGCCAGCGCCGGCACGGCCCCCTACAGCTACACGGTCTCGTCGGGTGCGCTGCCGGGCGGTCTAACGCTCGATGCATCGAGCGGGTCGATTTCGGGACGGCCTTCGGCCGACGGCGATTTCGGCTTCACCGTGACGGCGACGGACGCCCATGGCGCGACAGGCCAGGCCAGCTACCGGATCGCCGTTGCGTCCGCGAGCTTCGTCTTTACCCCGTCGCCCGGCGGGCTTGCCGACGCCATGGTCGGTGAGGCCTATTCGGCCCGCATTGCGGCAACCGGTGGCACCGGTGCGCTGGTCTACAGCCTGAAGAGCGGCGCGTTGCCGAAGGGCATGGTGCTCAACATCTCGACCGGCGAATTGACCGGGCCGGTTGCCGCCGATGCGGCGCCTGACACCTACGGCTTCACCATTGCCGTGACCGACAGCCGCGGCGCCAGCGGTTCGGCCGCCTATACGCTGAAGCTGAACGCCCGCGCGGTGACGGTGCCCAATGTCGTCGTCGAGGTTCCGGCCGGTTCGACGCCGAAGGATGTCTATCTGAACGGTGGCGCCACCGGCGGTCCCTTCATAGATGCATCGGTCGCCTCGGTCTCGCCGCCCTTTGCCGGCACGGCCGAGATCATCGAAGGCGAGCTTGCGGCTGCCGGCAGCTTCACGCCGGTCGGCTTCTACCTGAAGTTCACGCCGAATCCGTCCTATTGCGGTTCGGCGGTGGTCAGCTACACCTTGAGAAGCGCGCTCGGCGCGTCCAATCTCGGCCGGGTTACCTACAAGATCGCGCTCGACCGTGTCGCAGCCGGCGAGGAGATCGACGGCCTGGTGCGCGATTTCGTGCGCAACCGGCAGAGCCTGCTGTCGTCGACGGTCAAGGTTCCGGGCCTGATTGAGCGCCGTCGGGCGGCGGCAAGCACCGATCCGGTGACGACGGCTGTCGCACCGTCCGAACGGGGCGCGCGCCTTGGCTTCTCGACCAGCCTCACGCAGATCCAGGCGGCGCGCGATGCCGCCGATGCGGCGGCAGCCGGCCAGACCTTCGTGAAGACCGATCAGCCCTTCGACGTCTGGATGGACGGCAGCTTCCTGTTCCACAAGGACAAGGATGACGATAGCGACACGTGGGGCAACTTCGCCCTGTTCTCGATCGGCGCCGATTATCTCGTCAACGAGCGGACGCTGGTCGGCCTGTCGTTCCACTACGACTACATGAGCGACCCGACCGACGAGGATGCCGAACTGACCGGCAACGGCTGGCTCGCCGGTCCCTATGCCTCGTTCGAAATCGGCCAGGGGGTCTTCCTCGATGCCAACCTGCTCTATGGCGGCTCGTCGAACGACATCGACACCGGTATCTTCACCGGCGCCTTCGACACGACCCGCTGGATGGCGGACGTCAAGCTGACCGGCGAGTGGCAACTCGACGAGATCACCGTGCTGACACCGAAGCTGAGGGCCGTCTACTTCAACGAAGAGGTCGACGATTACACCGTCAAGAACGCGCTCGGAGAGACGATCGACCTCAAGGGGTTCATCGAGGAGCAGGCCCGCTTCAGCATCGGCTTTGATGTCGAGCGGACGCTGGAGCTGGAAAACGGCCTGATCCTGTCGCCGACGGTCGGAGCGGATGTCGGCTTTGCCTCGCTCGATGGCGAAGGCCTGTTTGGCCGGGTCTCGGCTGGGCTTGCCCTTTCCAACAACGACAACTGGGACCTCGACTTCTCGCTGCTGTTCAACATCGAGGGTGACGGTTCGCAAGCCGCCGGCGCGAAAGTCGGTGCTCGCGTCCGGTTCTGACGGCGGAAAGCCACGTCGCCTTATCGACGGGGCTTCCGCAAAACATTAAAGATGAGTAATAGAGGAAGGAAATAGCCGGAGGCGTCGCCTCGTCCCTAGAGCATTGGATACGCCTGGATGTCGTTTCAACCGCGGATGCAGAACAAGATTTCCGGGTTCAAGGTGATCGGCGGGCTCAATCGGCGGGAGTGGAACGGCATCATCGCCGATGTCTGGGACGTCGAGTGCGAGGCGAGGGCAGGTGGCCACTATTTCTCGGATGATCCGCGCATGTTCATCGTGCTCGACGCTGAGGGCGGTAGCCGTTGCAATGTCAGACTTTCGCCCGGCGGGCGCGGCGCGGTCGAGAACGCGCATCAGCAGGCGCTTTCCTATATTCCGGCTGGCATGGAAATTTGGGCCGACATGGTCGATGTCAGGCGCATCCGCCACCTCGATTTGCATTTCAATCTCGATGTCCTCAGCCGGCGCCTGGCGGAAGATCTCGATGCCGGCCGTTGCGACACGCCGCGGCTGATGTTTCATGACGAGCGCTTTCTGCAACTCGCGCAATTGATCGCCGCCGAATGCGTCAACCCGCAGCCTTTGCACGATCTCTACGGCGATGGCCTCACGGTCGCCCTGTTCATCGACCTGATGAAACTCAACCGCAACGATGGCCGCAAACGCAGCCCGCTTGCGGCCTGGCAGCTTCGCCGTGCGGTTGAGTACATCGAAGAGAACTGGGGGCGCAACATCCGCCTGGGGGAATTGGCGTCCCTTGCCGGACTGTCGCAGTCGCATTTCAGCCATGCGTTCAAGGCGTCGACCGGCATGGCGCCGCATCAGTGGCAGACCAATGCACGGGTCGAGCGAGCCAAGGAATTGTTGCTGAAGAACGAGGCGTCGTTGACGACGGTTGCGGCCGAGACCGGCTTCTCCGATCAGGCGCACTTCACCCGGGTGTTCCGCAAAGTCGTAGGTGCCACGCCGGCAGCGTGGAAGCGCAACCGAACGGCCTGAGCAAATGCCATCTTCCAATGCAGTTGTTCGCAGCAAAGAGCCCAGGAACGTTCAATTTCCGCCGATCGCGACAAGAGCTGCCCGAATAGTTGATATAAAGACTCACCTTATCAGAGAGTGTAAGCCGCGTCGCCTGAAAAGGCCTGCGGTCGATCGGGTGAGACGACAGACAGATGATGGTAAGAGGCAAGGCAATACGGCTGACGGAATGGCTGGCAAGCGGGGTCGCCGCCGTTGCGGTTCTGGCGGCGGGCGCAGCTATCGCGCAGGATGCACCGGCGACGAGGTTGGAAACGATCGAGGCGACAGGCGCCAGGACAGAGAGCGATGCAACCGGGCCGGTCGATGGCTATGTCGCCAAGGCAACGGCCACCGGCTCGAAATCCGCAACGCCGATCGCCGAAATCCCGCAGAGCGTTTCCGTCATCGGACGCGAGGAGCTTGACGACCGTGGCGTTGTCAACAAGGTCGACGAGGCGTTGCGCTACACGCCGGGCGTGATGGCCGAGCCCTTCGGCGTCGACCCGGATACTGACTGGTTCTACATCCGCGGCTTCGACGCGACGCAGACCGGCGTCTTCCTCGACGGTCTCAACCTCTTCTCCTACGGTTTCGGCGGGTTCCAGATCGATCCCTTCATGCTGGAGCGTGTCGAGGTGCTCAAAGGTCCGGCCTCCGTTCTGTATGGCGGCGCCAATCCGGGCGGCATCATCAGCCTCATCAGCAAGCGGCCGCAGGCGGAGAACTCAACCTATGTCGAGACCGGCATCAACAACAACGGCAATGCCTTTCTCGGCATCGACGTGAACCGGCAGCTGGACGACGCGATCAACTACCGCGTCACCGGCAAGGTTTCCGGCGGCAACAACTATGTCGATCACTCGGAGGATCTGCGCGGCTTCATTCTGCCGCAGATCACCTACCAGCCCGACGATGCGACCAGCCTGACCGTTTACGGCCTGCTGCAGGGCCTCGATCAGGTCCATACCGGCGGCGGCTTCCTGCCCTATAACGGCTCCGTCGTCGACGCATCCTTCGGCAAGATCGATCGCAAGGCCTTCTTCGGCGAACCGGACATCGATACCGGAACCTACGTGCAGCAGATGCTCGGCTACGAATTCAAGCACGAGTTCGACAGCGGCTGGCAGTTCAGCCAGAACCTGCGCTACGGCCATCTCTACAAGCACGAAAACGGGCCTTACACCTACGGCTACTACGATCCGAGCCTTCCCTTCCCGGTTTCGAACACGCCGGCGACCCCGGGCAATCTGCTTTATCGCCTTGGCTTCGAGGCGACCTCGAAGGTGGATACGTTTGCCGTCGACAACCGGCTTGAAGGCGAGTTCGAGACGGGAGCGCTTGAACATACAGTCCTCGTTGGTCTCGACTACAAGTTCTTCCGGCTGGACCACGTCCAGGCGTCGTCGGCGGGAACGCCGATCAGCGCCACCGATCCGGTCTATGGCGCGCCGCAGCCGGCCAACGCCATCTATATCAACCAGGTGATCACGCAGCAGCAGCTCGGCGTTTACGCGCAAGACCAGGTCCGCTTCGGCGATGGCTGGCTCGTGACGCTTAACGGCCGCTACGACTATGTCGACACCAAAACCGACAATGGACCGACCTTCTGGGCGCCGACCCAGAATTCGAGCTTCGACTACAGCGAAGGCGCGCTCAGCGGCCGCGCCGGACTTGCCTATGAATTCGACAATGGCCTCACCCCCTACGTCAGCGCCGCGACCTTCTTCAATCCGGTCGTGGCGGTAACGGCGACCGGCAACACCAAGCCGGAAGAGGGCGAGCAATTCGAAGCCGGGATCAAGTACGAACCGACCTTTTTTGATGGCGTGCTGACGGCGTCCATCTATCAGCTGACCAAGCGCAACGCTCTTGTCACCGATCCGCTGACCAGCATCTCCACCCAGACCGGCGAGGTGCGTTCCCGCGGCATCGAGTTCGAGGGCAAGGTCAATCTTGACGAAAGCTGGAAGCTGATTGCGGGTCTCGATTTCATGGATATCGAGGTGACCGAGGATGCAAACCGGGCGCTGATCGGCAAGTCGCCCTATCTAGCGCCCGATGCACAGGCCTCGCTGTGGCTCGACTACACGGTGCAGCAGGGCGCGCTGGAAGGCCTCAGCCTCGGCGCCGGCGTGCGCTATCGCGGCGAGAGCTGGGCGGACAAGGAAAACACCGAGAAGGTGCCGGCATCGGCGGTCTTCGACGCAGCCCTGCGTTACGAGAAAGATGGCTGGGGTGCTGCCCTCAACGTCACCAACCTGTTCGACAAGGACTATGTCAGCGGCTGCAGCGGCCTGCTTGTTTGCGGATACGGCGATGCGCGCACGGTCACGTTGAAGCTCAGCAAGACCTGGTGAGACCGGTAGGCTGATCGACGATCTGCCAAAAGCAAACAGGGCGCTCAACCCGTGTTGGGGAGCGCCCTGTTTTCAACCCGGAGTGCCGCTATCGCACGCCAAAGGCGCCGACGACTGAGAGCACTCGAAACGGGTAGTGGCCTTTAAATGGAGAGACCCGCCGCCTTTTCAAGGGCGGGAGCCTCCCTTGGAGCGAATTACTTCGCGCCGATTGCAGCAAGCCCTGCAGTTGCGCAGTTTGCGTCAACGTCGCCCGACGGCGCGCCGCCGACACCGATGCCACCAACGAGCGCCTTGCCGAACTTGATCGGCACGCCGCCGGCCTGGATGACCATGCGAGCGTCCATGTCGCGAAGGCCTTCGTTGGCGGGCTTGGAAGCAATGAACTCGCCGAGGCCAGCCGTATCGCGACCCATGGCGGCCGAGGTGAAGGCTTTGCCCTGGGCGCTGTTTCCGGTGTGCGGGCCGGCATTGTCGGCCTTCAGGAGAACCTTGGTCGAACCGTCACGTGCAACGACCGCGACGCTGACGTTGTGGCCTTCTGTGGCGCATGCCTTCAGTGCCGCGTCGGCAGCCTTGACGGCCATGTCGAGCGGCAGGTAGGCAGCGGTCGGAAGCTCCTGAGCGGTGGCGGCAACGGGAGCGAGAAGAGCGGCTGCAAGCACGATATTGCGGATCATTAATGGGTTCCTTTCCTGTTGATATGGAAAGGTTATTGCGGAACGCCGCCCGTCGATATTCGTAGCTCTTCCGTCACCATCCGTAGTTCTACGGAGTTTGCGTCCCTTCGAGCCAGATGCGGGTCATCTCCGCCTGCGAGGTGCTGCCGAGCTTGGCGCCGATCGCGGCGCGATGGCTTTCCACCGTTCGCGGCGACAGGCCGAGCCCCTCGGCGATCTGGCGGGTGGTGAAGCCTGCCGCAATGCGGTCGAGAACCTCGCGCTCGCGCTGCGTGAGTGCCGCCAAGAGGGCAAGCGTTTCCGCCTTTTCCGCCCGCGCCTGCAGGGTGCGCACCAGCATTTCCTGCCCTTTGTGGATCGCGTCGATCAGATCCTGCTCGTCGATGGGCTTGGAGAGAAAGTCGATGGCACCATTGCGGAAGGCGCGCCGGCAGGCCTCGATATCGCCATGGCCGGAAATGACGATCGTCGGCCAGTCGACGCCACTTTCACGGAGCTTTTCCTGCAGCTTCAGCCCGGAGATCGCCGGCATTCGGATGTCAAGGATCAGGCAACCCGGCTCGAGGCGCGACAATTGCCCGAGAAAAGCCTGCGGATCGCCGAAGGGGATGACCTTGATGCCGACCGTCGAGAGCAGCAGGCTTAGCGCGCGGCGGACCGCATCGTCGTCGTCGACGAGATAGACGGGAACGGTCATTGTGTCTCTTCCTGTCGCGCCCGCGCTTTGGGCAGTGTCACCCGGAAGGTTGCACCCTCATCGCCGGCCACCAACGAGATCTCGCCGCCGGCGCGTTCCACCAGGCGTTGGCTGAGGGCGAGGCCAAGCCCCGTGCCGCCCGCCCGCGTCGTCATGAACGGGGTGAACAGGCGCGGGCGCAGCGCTTCGGGAATACCCGGACCATTGTCCACGACATCGAACACCACCGCGGTGTCTTCCTGCGTCAAGGTCACGACGACACGGGGCGTTTCGCTCGCGTGGCCGTCAAGCGCTTCCATTGCATTGCGCACCAGATTGAAGGCGACCTGCTCGATTTCAACGGGATCGCCAGTCACGATTACGGGCGCTTCCGGAAAGCGGAACTCAAGTTGGATCTGCCGCGACCGGGCGTCCTGCTCCAACAGCGCTTCGACATTGCCAAGCGCCCGGCGCAGGTCAAACGTAGTCACCGGCGTCGCGTGCGGCTGTGACCAGTTGCGGAACCGCTCCAGAATGCCGGAGGCCCGGCGCGCCTGGCTGACGGTATCGTCGAGCACGGAGGCAAGGGCTGCGTGGTTTCCCTGGTTGAGCAGGCGGCGCCCGGCCTGCGCCTGGGCGAGGATCGCGGTCAGGGGCTGGGTCAGTTCGTGGGCCATGCCGCTTGCCATCTCTCCAAGCGCGTTGACGCGCGAGGCGTGGCTAAGCCGTGAATCGAGCGCACTGAGACGCGCTTGCTGTTCCGCCATGCGGGTCCTTGCCCGTTGGCGCAAGGCGGCCAGCCCGGCGAGATAGGCCAGCGTGAGGGCAATGAGGGTCAGACCGGTCTGCACCGGCGGAAACATATCGGAGAGGCCGATATCCATGCCGGTTTCGAGTACGAGCGGTTGCGACGCGCTGCTGAGCGGCCTGGAAAAACGGATGGCATCGGGGAGTGCCGCCGGCTGAAGCAGGCTGTGGCCGTCGGACAGTGAAAGCCGGACGGCGGTGCTCGGCCGGGACCAGAAAGCCCCTCCATCGCCGATCAGCTTGCCGGCATCGATGGCGAGCATCAACCCGTAGCGCGCCTCGTTCGTGTTGGGGCTGCGCTTGATCATCATGTAATGATCGGGGCGCTGCGGATGGGGCAGAAGGGCAATCCGGCCGTCGGAAGCCTTGGCCGCAGCACGAATGCGCTCGGCCGTCGCTGCGTCGAGCGGACCGGTCCCGATGGTCTCTGGTGCCGGATCGAGCGAGACGAGCTGGACTTCGTCGATGCGCGGGTAGAAGCGGGTGATGGTGCGGGCGACATCGAGGAAGAGGTCGTACCGGCGCCCCTCTGACGCAACCGCTACGGCCGAAAGCGCGGTCAGGTGGGCATCGTGCTGATCGGCGCGCTGGGAGGCCAGGCCATGGAGCACGGTGCTTTCCCGCTCCAGTTCGGCAACCAGCGCCTGCCGCTCGCGGGTGCCAAGGGCTGCCGCCCCGACCAGCAGGATAAGACACCAGAGAGCAACAAGGTAAAGGGGCCGCTCAAGCAACGGACGACTGTTCGGTAGCATCGATCATTCTTGTCATTTGCAGGCTTGCTTGCGCAGCCTGCTCTTTTGTTGTCCGGCTGAGCACGGCATCGGCCGAGAAAATACGACCGCAACAACAGAAAATCCAGCCGCTCGCTTCAGCCCATCTCTCGCGCGACCACAAGCTTCGCCCTGAGGGTCTGCACGGCCTCGCCTTGCCGGTTGATCGTCCGGCTGACGTCCCTCTTTCTGCGCCTTCGACTTAGTGTGCTCCACCTGCACCGGCGCCGCCGAGTTGGATCTTGCAGGTGAAGAGCAATGCGATGGCTGCGAGAACGAGCACGATCCCGATCACCGCGAAAGTATCACTGAACCCTAGGATAAGCGCCTGCCGGCGAACCGTGGCGGCGATCGCGGCGATCGCTTTTTGCTGCGCGACGGCGGCGTCGGTGACGCCGTGCGTCATGAAGTACCGGGTCAGATCGCCGATGCGGTCGCGGACTTCGTCGCGGTAGACGGTCACGGACTGGCCGATGATATTCGAGTGGAACTGCTCACGCTTGGTCAGCACCGTCGCAAGCGTGGCCGTGCCCACGGCGCCGCCGAGATTGCGCAGCATGTTCGACAGGCCAGAGGCGGCGGCCGCGTCGCTTGAAGCGATGCGGGCAGTGGTGATCACCGTGATCGGCGTCAGCACCAGCGCCTGCCCGATGGCGCGCACGATGTTCGGAATGAAGAACTGGTCGCCGGCGCTGTCGAGCGACAGCGTCGTGTTCATGAAACAGCTAGCCGCGAAGATGCTGATGCCGACGAAGCCGATGTAGCGTGCGTCGAAGCGCTTCATCAGCGCCGGTACGAACGGGATGATGAGAAGCTGCGGCAGTCCGGTCCAGGCCAGCACGAGGCCGATCTGCTCGGCATTGTAGTGCTGCACCTGGCCGAGATACTGCGGCAGGATGTAGACCGTGCCGAACAGGGCGACGCCGACAAGAACGTTGACGAGAACACCGACCCCGAAATTACGCTGCTTGAGCAGGCGCAGTTGCACGAGCGGCTTTTCGACTTTGAGTTCGATGACGATGAACGCGATCAGGAACACGGCCGCCGTCAAAGCGAGCTTGACGATGAACGGCGACTGGAACCAGTCGTCCTTGTTGCCTTCCTCCAGAACCGTCTGCAGTGCCGAAAGGCCGATGGCCATGGTAACTATGCCCGCCCAATCGCCCTGCTTGAGCAGGGACAATTGCATCGGCCTCTTCTCGAGGGTGAAATAGAGGGCAATCACCATCACCAGGCTCGGTGGGGTGTTGACGAAGAAGATCGACTGCCAGCCGTAATTTTCGGTGAGGTAGCCGCCGATCGTCGGGCCGATCGCCGGGGCGAAGGTGACCGAGAGCGCAAACAGCGCCAGCCCGAACGGCTGTTGCGCCTTGGGGAGCCGGGTCAGCACCATTGTGAAGGCCATTGGAATGAGCACGCCGCCGGCAAAACCCTGCAGACCGCGCAGCGCGATCATCGAGCCAAGATCATGGGCAAAGGCACAGGCTGCCGAAAACAGCGGAAACAGGATCGCGTTCGACAACATGTAGCGCCGGAACGAGAAGACGCGGCTCAAATAGTCCGTGAGCGGGATCACGACGATTTCGCCGATGAGATACGAGGTCGATATCCAGGCGCCGTTGTCGACGCCGGTCCCGATGCCGCCTTCGATATCGAGCAAGGAGGCGTTGGTGATCTGGATATTGAGGATCGCCATGAAGGCGCCGATCAGGCCGGCGAGTACGGAAATCCAGGCGGTCGTGCTTGCCCTGTCGGGTGACGTCGCTGCGGGTTCCCGCACGCTGGGCGAAACCATGGGCATCGTGGTGGTGGACATTGCATCCTCCTTCCAGCGCTTGAGGCTGGGAACGGCGCCTGAGCGTCCTTCAGTTTAGGCTTGCCGACACGGCGGCCACCGTCGTTCCTGCGGTCCGAGTGTCGATCGTCGGGTAGACGGACATGCCGGGTCGCAGCACCACGTTGAGCGGGCTGTCGCGGTCGAGCACGATCTTGACGGGGATGCGCTGCACCACCTTGGTGAAGTTGCCCGTCGCATTGTCGGGTGGCAGCAGCGCAAATTCCTGGCCGCTTGCCGGCGAGATGCTGTCGACGTGGCCCTCTAAGACCTGGCCCGGGAACGTATCGACCTCTATCGCCACAGTCTGGCCGGGAACGACATCGGCAAGCTGTGTTTCCTTGTAGTTGGCAACGATGTAGGCGGCGTGCGTCGGCACGACCGCCATCAGCTGCGTCCCGGCCTGCACATATTGGCCGACACGCAAGGTGCGGTTGCCGATCACGCCGTCGATCGGCGCTGCGAGCGCGGTGTAGGAAAGATTGAGCTCGGCCTGGTGCTTGGCCGCCTTCGCGCTGTCGAGCGCGGCCTTTGCCTGTGCGACCTCGGCTTTGATCACGTCGAGCTGCTTGACCGCGCTTGCGAGCGCTGCCGTGTCGCGCGTCACCGCGGCCCTTGCGGCGGCAATGCGTGAGGCCGCCTGTTGCGCGTTCTGCAATGTGCCGAACCCTTGCCTTGCGAGTTCCGAGTAGCGCTTGTCGTCCTGTTCAGCGAAAGTCTGGTCGGCCTTGTCGGCCTCGACCGTAGCCTTGGCCGAATCGATCGCGGATTGCTGCGCGACGAGCGCCGACTGCTTGTTTGCGATGTTGGCCTCCGCGGCTTCGACCCCGGCCTTGGCCTGTTCGAGGCTGACCCTGAAGTCGCGGTCGTCGATGCGGGCGAGAACCTGTCCGGCCTTGACCTGCTGGTTGTCGGTGACCAGGACCTCAGCGACATGGCCCGAGACCTTCGGGGCAATCGTCGTGCTGTCGGCCTTCACATAGGCGTCGTCTGTCGCCACTTCGAAGCGACCCGTCGTCCAGTAGGCCCAACCGAAATCGACCCCGCCGGCAACTGCGGCGATGGCGACGGAGGCGAAAAGCAGGTTGCGAAGCCAGCGCTTGCGGGTTCCCGCGGCGTTTGTGGCTGCCGCGGTCGGGATGGCTGTGAGCGTCCGCTGTGCCTCCATGCCGGGCACGGCCTCCAGCGTTTCCACGGGCTGGGCATTTTCGATGCTGAAAGACTGCTGGCTCATTTTCCGGTTCCTTTCACCGGTGTGGCGCGTCGAATTGAACGGCTGGCCAAATAAAGAAACTTTATGCTTTCCAAAATATTCGCGCCGCCGATTGCTGTCAAACGAATTTGGAAAGTTTGGATGTTCCATAAGCTGGGCTGTCACCCAGGTAACATGATTATGAGGCGTTCGGGATCGAAGGTGCCCGCCCGTTTTTCAATTGGCCGAACATGAACGCTTCTCTCTCGATGCTGCTACCGAGCGCACATTCCGCGTGAACCACCGAGGTTGCTAGGCAACGACAGGCTGGGCCCCTAAAGCCCGGCCTGTCGCATCTCGCTCGCCAGAAACTCGGTGAAAACCCTCACCTTGGGCAGCAACAGCCGATTGGTGGGATAGACCACGTAGATGCCGCGCTCGGCGAGCCTATGGCCCGGCAGGAGCTGGCAGAGCTTGCCCTCAGCGAGCAAGGGCTTGGCGATGAAGGAGGGCAACACGCCAATGCCGATGCCGGCCTGGATCATTTCGCTGAGCATCAGGCTGTTGTCGGCGACGAAACGCGCGGGCAGGTCGATCATGACCGCGCCGTCGGGCCCTTCCAGCCGCCAGCTGCCGGGTTGGTCGGCCAGGCGATAGGTCAGGCAATGGTGGCTCTTGAGGTCGCCAACGGTTGCAGGCGTGCCGTTGTCCGCGAGATACGACGGGGCGGCACAGATAACTTGGCCGATGTCGCCGAGCCGCCGGGCGATCAGCGACGAATCCGTCAGCGTCGCGCGCACCCGGATGGAAACGTCAAAGCCTTCCGAAACGACGTCGAGCACGTGGTCGTCGAGCGTCATATCCACCTTCAGCTGCGGATGCAGCGCCATGAAGCGCGCAAGCATGGGCGCAAGCACCGTCAGGCCGAAGGACAGCGGCGCATTGAGCCGGAGCCGGCCGTTGATTTCGCCGGCTTCGCCGGACGTGGTGCGCTCCAGATGGTCGAGCTCGTCCAGGAGCCGGCAGCATTCGGAAAAGTAGGCGCGTCCGTTTTCCGAGAGGCTCATCCGCCGGGTCGTGCGCACGATGAGCACAGCCCCCAGGCGCTCTTCCAGTTGCCGGACCTGCTTGCTGATCGAGGCGTTCGACTGTCCGAGTTCTTCGGCCGCCTTGTTGAAGCTCTGAAGCTCTATGACGCGTCGGAACGAACGCATGGCAGCCAACAGGTCCATTTTTTCTCCAGAGTGAAATATGTTTTCCATCCATCGCTGATTATTCGCTCCAGCGCCAGCAATAAGGTGAACCCAGCTTCCTGATGTCGCGGGAAGACCAGAAGAAGGAGTTCATCATGTTCAACACCACAGCCCTGGAGCGTGTATTGGTCGCGTCTCTCGTCGCCGGCCTCTTTGGCGGCACGGCCTTCGCGCAGGACGTCGGCAAGAGCCCGTGGGGGCCGAAGGACGAGATCGGTCGGCTCAACCTGATTACCCCGGAATCCCGCGCTGCCATTCTGTCGCGGATCGAAGGGAGCAAGTCCTACGACCTCGCGGTCGAGTATTTCATCGGCATGCCCAGCTGGGAGGCAGCTGGCGACCCGCCCTATCAGATGTGGATGACGCACACGCCGAATGGCACCCTGGTCTCCGATCCGATGAAGGTCGGTAAGGAGATGAACACGCATGTCAGCTACAGCGGCTCGGCGGTTTCGATGTATGCGCATATGGGCACGCACATCGACGCGCTCAATCACTTCGGCCTGAACGGCAAGATCTGGAATGGCTATGCCGCCGCCGACCACATCGGGGACCAGGGCTGGACCGTCACCGGCGCCGAAAAACTGCCGCCGATCGTCGCGCGCGGCGTGATGATCGACGTTGCGGCCGCCAAGGGCATGCAGATGCTGCCCGACAACTACCGGATCACCCGCAAGGATCTCGAAGAAGCGCTGAAAAGTCAGGGCGTAACGCTGGCGGAGGGCGACATCGCCTTGATCCGCACGGGGCGGATGCAGAACTACGAAAACAAGTCCGCCTATATGAGCAACCCTCCGGGACTCGGCATCGACGCGGCAAAGTTCCTCGTCGAGGAAGGCGGCGCGATGGTGGTGGGTGCCGACAACTTGAGCTTCGAAGCCTTCCCGGCCGAAACCGAAAACAACTACATTCCCGTTCACACCTACCTGCTTGCGCAGCAAGGCGCCCCGATCATCGAGCTCATCAATCTCGAACAGCTGTCCAAGGACCGGGTCTACGAGTTTGCCTTTGTCGGCGCGTCGCTGAAGTTCCGCGGCGCGGATGCAGCCCCGATCCGGCCGGTCGCCTTCCCGTTGCGATAGGCGGATGCCGTTAGGCCATAATCGGCTGACGCGAGTGCCGCGGGGTCGGTCCCGCGGCACTCGCCGTTCCCGAAACAAGCGCCGCCGAAGTACCTGTCGCACGGCGATGTCGATGCATGATAAATCTTGACATTGCACGAAAATGCACGAAATTGCCCGGCCGAACGACAACCTTGTCATGGAGGGCAGGATGAGCATTGCACACCGGATTCAAGTGGAAGACGTCACCATTCTCTCGGATGACTGGTACGTCCTGAAGAAAACCACTTTTTCCTTTCTGCGTGGCGACGGGAGCTGGCAGCGGCAGTCACGCGAGACCTACGATCGCGGCAACGGCGCGACGATCCTGCTCTACGATCCGGTCCGCCGCACCGTGATCCTGACCCGGCAGTTTCGCTATCCGGCCTTCGTCAACGGCCACGACGATCTGCTTGTCGAGGCGCCGGCGGGACTGCTCGACAATGCGGAACCGGAAGCGCGCATCCGCGCGGAAACGGAGGAGGAGACGGGCTTTCGCGTGCGCGACGTACGACAGGTCTTCGACGCCTTCATGAGCCCCGGATCGGTGACGGAGCGCCTGCATTTCTTCGTCGGCGAGTATCAGCCCGGCGACCGCACGTCGCAAGGTGGCGGCAACGAAGACGAAGGAGAGGATATCGCCGTCCTCGAACTTGTGATCGAAGAAGCACTCGCGATGATCAGTTCCGGCGCCATTCGCGACGGCAAGACGATCATGCTGTTGCAATATGCCGCCTTGAACCTCTTCTCCAGCTCAACCCCGATTGGTGCAGTGGCAGGCTGAAGCTTAGGCAATCGCCCGAGCCGGCGTCGGAATACTGCTAGGTGACCGGCGAGCGTGCCACCGCTCCAGCGTCTACGGAGATCCAGGCCGCTCCTGTTTGGCCGTAGTGGAAACCATTCGAAAACGGTCTGTTCGGATAGACGTCGGCAAGATCCGCCTGTGCTTCACATGCTGAGCGCCGCCCGGAGATGGCATCGGCGAAGATGTGTGCCACGGCTGCCATGTCGCAGTCCTGCGGCGACAGCCGAATGCGGGAAACGCCAGCGGCCACGAACTCCGGCAGTTCCTGCAACAGCGCCTGGCAGGTATGCGACATGGTCTGTACGCCGTTCAGCGCCAGGAAGGGCTGGCTGTCGAGGGTCTCGACGGTCAGGCCATCCGGGTCTTCGCCGCAGATGAACTGGCAATTGTCCTTGATTAGCCCCTTGGAGCGGGCATGGGCGCAGCGCGCCGAGATCGCCAGCGGCACGCGACCGAAGGCGAAGACCTCGAAATCCACTCCGGGGTTTTCGCCAATGATCCCGTGCACCGACGTCATCGGCAGTTCCGGCGGCAGACAGATGCTGGTCGCGCCCCTCGATGCCAGGAGTCGGGCCGTCGCGCCGTTATAGACGTTGACCAGAGGCCCGATCGAATGCGGCCTGCCGGCAAGCAGGTGCAGCGCGGATAGGTCATTGACCTCGATCGGATGGGTGCTGTCACGCACCAGCCCGCGCACCAACTGGCTTTCGCGTTCGAGTGTCACCAGCGCGAGCGAGGCGAGGCTCACCTGCTTGCCGGCAACTTCCAGCCGTTCGATGACCTCGCCGACAAAGGGCTCGATGAAATGCAGCCGCTTCGAGCAGACGGCCTCGCCGATCGTCACATGGGCGATCGGCGCTTCGTCGGCGATGCGGAAGTAGAAGTCGCGCCATTTGGGGCCGTCCCAGAGATAGTAGACCGGGCCGAGGCTCAAGACGGGTTTGGATGGGTTCGTCGGTGTGCTCATGGGCCGATTACCTCCAGCGCTTTTCATAGGCGCCTGTTGTCGTCTTCTGGCCTTCGCTGAGCGCCTTCAGCCGCGACACCAAGGCAGGTCGCTCGTCGGGGCCCGCGGTCAATGCCCGCCGCATGACAGAGACGACCTCGGCGACATAGGCCTTGCCGCGCTGCCGACCCTCGATCTTCAGCGCGCTGACGCCGGCGCTGCGCAGCGCATCGATATGGTCCATGACGTCGAGCGAAACCGGATCTTCGAAGGCGTAGCCGCGCTCCTCGGCAATGTCGAAACGGCCCTTGCAGAGCGTCGGATAGCCGGCCGCTTCGCCCGCCGGGAAGCGGTTGATGGTGTAATCGCCGAGTTTGGACACCAGCTCGCGTCCGTCCTGGCGATAGCGCACATGGCTCGCGGGCGAACAGACACCGTTCATGTTGGGCGACTTGCCGGTGGCGTAGGAAGAGAGCGAACAGCGCCCCTCGGCCATGACGCAGAGGCCGCCGAAGGCAAAGACCTCGATCTCGCAATCGATCTGCTTGGCAAGGCGGGCAATGTCGGCGATCGTCAGCGTGCGTGGCAGCACAACGCGTTTCGCGGCGAAGGCCTCGACGAGGAAGCGCACGGCATCGGCATTCGAGGCCGAGGCCTGGACGGAAACATGCAGCCGCTGCTGCGGATGGCGTTCGACCGCGTAGGCCATCAGGCCGAAATCGGCGAGGATGACGGCATCGGCGCCAAGTGCTGCGGCGTCATCCACCGCCTGATGCCAGAGTGTCTCCTGGCCGGCTCGCATGAACGTGTTGATCGCGACGAAGGTCATCACCCTGCGCTGTTTGGCATAGGCGATGGCCGTCCGAAGTTCGTCGCGTGAGAAGTTCAGGCCCGGGAAATTGCGGGCGTTCGTCTCGTCGCGAAAGCCGCAATAGACCGCGTCGGCGCCGGCATCGACGGCTTCGCGGAAGGCGGCGGGCGTGCCGGCGGGGCAGATCAGTTCCATTGGGGGGTCTCCTCCTTGAGAACGCGGCCAAGCGCGCGCTCGCGGATCTGTTCTGCCGCACGGCGCACGAGCGGCGCCAGCGGCCCGGCCATGTCGGCGAGATCGCTTGGAAGGTCGATCTCGCAGTCGTCGAGGGCGTTGCGCAGCGCCAGCATCGCCTCCATGTCGCCGCTGACGGCAAGATCGCGCGAGAAGAAGACGGCGTCGCCGTCGATGCGCCCCTCGAGCAGCGTCAGAAGCAGCACGAGTTTGCCTTCCATGCAGGCATCGGATACCGGCGCTCGCTCTTTGCGATGCACGGTGATGCGCGGCACGGCGGGTTCGACAAGGAAGCCGATCTGCAGGTCAGACGGCTGGAAGGCGTAGCGCTTGGCTGCATGATCCGCGAGACGATCGAAGAGGCCCGGATGGCTCGCGATCACGCGGGCAAAGACGCGCTGCACCACGCTTTCGATGGCGATGATGGGAACGAAGCGGAGGGGGGCGGTGATCGCGAGCGGAAGTGTCATTTGCTACCTGTGGAGCGTCGGAATCGGACGATGCGGCCCATGCTAGTTGCCCGCTGCCATCGGCTGTTTGCGCCACGTCAAAGACAAGCGCCATTCGCCGCCACAAACAGGCGCCATGAACAGGACTTTTCGCCCGTCCAAGGGCTTTGCAACGCTTCAGGATTTTGTCGAAACGCTTGAGCGCGAAGGCGATCTGAAACGGATTTCGCGGCCGGTTTCGCTGGTGCACGAGGTGACCGAAATCCACCGCCGCGCGCTTGCCGCCGACGGGCCGGCGCTTCTCTTCGAGCGGCCGGTCGATGCGACGGGCGCCGCACAGCCGATCCCGCTTCTGACCAATCTCTTCGGGTCGGGGCGCCGGATCGAGCGTGGTTTCGGCCTGATGCCGGGTGGGCTCGATGGCCTTGCCTCAGAACTTGCAGAACTGCGCGATCCGCGAGCGCCGCAGTCGCTGCGTGACGCCTGGGATCGCCTCCCGCTGCTCCGATCGGCGATGTATATGCGGCCGCGAAAGGTAACGCGTGCACTCTGTCAGGAGGTCGTCTGGCGCGATCACGAAATCGACCTCGCGCGCCTGCCGGTTCAATGGTGCTGGCCGGGTGAGCCGGCGCCGTTGATTACCTGGCCGCTGGTGATCACGCGCGCGCCGGATGATCCCCTCGATGTCAATGTCGGGATCTATCGCATGCAGGTGCTGGGGCCCGATCGTGCCATCGTGCGCTGGCTCGCCCACCGCGGCGGCGCCCGTCACCATCGCCTGTGGCAACGCCTGGGGCAGGACATGCCGATCGCGGTCGTCGTCGGAGCCGACCCGGCGACGATTCTTTCTGCGGTCATGCCGCTGCCCGATGGCTTGAGCGAATTGAATTTCGCAGGGCTGCTTCGGCGCGGCAGGACGCAACTCGTCAACGCGAAGACCGTGCCGCTTTCGGTGCCGGCCAATGCGGAGATCGTGCTGGAGGGCACGGTCTCAGCGAGCGAGACCGCGGAGGAGGGCCCCTATGGCGACCATACCGGCTATTACAATTCGGTGGAGCCGTTCCCCGTCATGCGTCTGTCGGCGATCACCATGCGTCGGAATCCGCTCTATCTTTCCACCTACACCGGCCGACCGCCGGACGAGCCTTCGCGGCTTGGAGAGGCGATGAACAGGCTGTTTGTGCCACTGGTTCGCAAGCAGTTTCCCGAGATATCCGATCTCTGGCTGCCGCCGGAGGCCTGCTCCTACAGAGCCATGGTCGTCGCGATCGACAAGCGTTATCCCGGGCAGGCCAAGCGCGTGATGATGGGGCTTTGGTCTGTCCTGCCGCAGTTCAGCTACACCAAGCTGATCATCGCCGTCGATCCGGATATCGACGTGCGCAACTGGTCCGACGTGATGTGGGCGCTTGCGACCCGCTTTGATGCCAGCCGCGACATGACCGTGATCGAGGGCACGCCGATCGACTATCTCGACTTCGCGTCGCCGCGATCCGGCCTCGGCGGCAAGCTCGGGCTCGACGCCACCAACAAGATCGGCACCGAGACCGACCGCGAATGGGGGCGTGTTCTGGCGATGTCACCCGAGGTCATTGGCCAGGTCGATGCGATGTGGGCCGGTCTCGGACTTGGAGGGCTGACGCGATGAACCGGTTGAAGATCGTCCTCGGCGTCACCGGCGCTTCGGGCGCGACGATTGCCGTTCGCATCGCCAAGAGGCTCAGCGAAATCGAAAGCGTCGAGCTGCATCTGGTCCTGTCGCCGGCGGCGCATCGCACGCTCGCACACGAGGTCGGCGCAGACGCTCTTCCATCCCTGCTGCGTCTGGCCGCGCGGACCTATGACCACGGCAATATCGGCGCGACGATTGCGAGCGGGTCGTTTTCGACGGCCGGCATGATCGTCGCGCCGTGCTCCATGCGCACACTTGCGGCGATCTCTGCCGGCATGGCCGATAACCTCGTGGTACGGGCAGCCGACGTGCATCTGAAGGAGCGGCGCAGGCTGGTGCTGATGGCACGCGAGACACCGCTGCATCTCGGTCACCTGCGCAATATGTGCGCCGTCACGGAAATGGGGGCGATCATCATGCCGCCGGTGCCGGCCTTCTATCATCGGCCTGAGAGCGTCTCGGCCATCGTCGACCATCTGGCGGCCCGAGCGATCGACCTGCTGGCACTGCCGATCACCCCGCAGGCTATGGCCTGGCAGGGTGAGGACCAAAAATCATCGTGATCTAGGAGAGGGTGGCCTGAAGCAGCGGATCGGCGCCGAACAGGACCTCGTGACCGCCAAGCAGCAGCCACACGGCAATCGCGACGGTGGCAAAGGCGGCGATGATCATCACAGGATCGGCCCGCAAACGGCTTTCTCCCCGGATGATCGCTGCAAAGGGCCACACTGACGTGCCCTTCGAGGCGGCTTGCCAGCTCTCGCCCAAACGTCGGCGGGCACGCCTTTCAAGCATGAAGAAACCACCGACGGAAAACAACGCGAAACCGCCGAAAAGCACCAATGCGCGCAGGTCGCCGTTGGGCACGATGTGACCGGCGGCCCAGAGCAGGAAGCCCCAAAGCACCGGGTGGCGGGTGATAGCAACGATGGCGCCCGGCCGTTCGTTTCCCTGATAGATGGAGATCGACAGTGCATTCTCGCTGAAGAGGCCGGCCAGCACGAGAAAGATACCAAGCGGCGCCAGGACGAAGGTCACCCAGGCCTGCCAGGCCGCCGGCTCCCAGAGCGGGATGAAATCGAGCTGAAGGGCCGCGTGAAAGACGAAGCCGAGAGCAAGCACCGACAGAAGCGAATAGACCGCGAAATAGGTCGAGCGACCGAGCCGGTCGATCAGGCCCTGGCGTAACGCCGGCCAGGCCGGCACCAGATGGAGCAGCAGGAAGACGGCGAAGGCGAGGAGAAAATAGGTCATATCGGTTGTCTCACGCATGGCGCCAGAGAAGCAGGCGCTCTGTTGCCACATGGCGGCGAACAGTTTCGAAGAAGCCCCGTAGCATGTAGCCGATCGCATCCCAGCTGAGCGATGGCCTGTTGTCGAGAACCGCCTTCAGCACACGTACCAGCTCGACGGCTGCCCGATCGTCCTGGTCATGCTCGGCGCGCAGCCGTGCGATCAAGGCGTAACGACCGTCGTCTGACCGCTGAATTTCGACTGCTGGAAACAGGATCATTTCCTCCAGCGCGTGGACGCGCCTGAGCTTTTCCGGCAGCTCCGTCAGGATCACGCGGCAGCTCGTCAGGTCGATGCGGCGCGGGATGGAATCGGCCAGCGTCTCGAGGCGATCACACAGGGACAAAAGTTCGCGATAAGCCTGCCCCAGCTCGTGATGTTCTGAAAATTGCTGCTGCATCGATCTGCTCCGTTGAGTGTTGGTTCGAACTACACCCGACGGCAATGATCCTCTTTGACATTTCTCAAAGTCTGCGGATCAGCGATCGAGAAAGAGAACGATGGCGATCGCAACGGAGGAGAGGATCGCCGACAGCGTCGCGCCGCGCTGAAGCACGCCCATGCGATGGAGCACGAGGGCGAAGACGATGATGATGGGGGTAGCGACGGAAAGGCCGATCTGTGCGTCTGTCATCGGAAGGCTCCTTTGTTGTCAGCCAATAGCCCCGCCCCTTGGCCGCTTCTTTGCTCAATCGCAAAGACAGGATGCGCCCTCGCGCCTAGCTCGAACGATGTTTGGGAGCGGGAAGAGGAAAAGTGTGCGCGGTTTTCCGCCCGCATCCCGCTCTAACCCAATAGACCTTACGGAGGCGCTGACATGGATGCCCGCAGTCATCCGATTGCCGCAACGGTGGAAGAGGACACGACGGACGCCTTGCTGCTCTGGGTGCTCGTCTGGAGTGAACTTGCCGCGTTCGGTATTCTGCTTGTCGGCTTCCTGATTGTGGGTCTTCTCCAGCCGGACGCGTTTGCCGCCGCCCGCTCGCATCTCGATCCGCTGCTTGCCGGTATCAACACGCTTGTTCTTTTGACAAGCGGCTGGCAGGCGGCCTTGGCGACGAGGCCGAGGGCATCGCTTAAGCAGCGCAGGCGGGCGCTGGTGAATGCAGCACTTTTCGGCTTCGCCTTCGCGGCGATCAAGCTCTTCGAATACAGCGCCGAGGCTGGTGTTGCCGGCGATCCTCAGTTCGGCTCCTTCTTCGAGCTCTATTTTCTCGTCACCGGCTTCCATCTGCTGCACGTCGTCTTCGGTGCCTTCGTGCTCATCATCGTTGCCTGGCGACCGAAACCCGGCAATGTCGCGTTGATCACCACGCTCTGGCACGTGATCGATCTGGTCTGGATCGTGATGTTCCCGCTCGTCTATCTCGTGTGAGTGCCATGACCGATCGCAATCCCAGACAATTGTTCAACACTTGGCTTCTGCTTGCCGGAGCCGTGTTTTCGGGCATGGCGCTGATGGTGGTCGCCGGGCCGGCCACCCTCGTCATCGCCGTGTTGCTCGGGCTCGCCGTCGTCAAAAGCCGGTTCGTTGCGCTCGATTTCATGGGGCTCCGGCAGGCGCCGTCGGCCCTTCGTCTCGGCCTTTTGATCTGGCCCGCAGCGCTCGTCCTTGCCGCTGCAGCGAAGCTGGTCCTGAGCACTGCTCTCTTCAGCTGAGACGACCCGTGGACTTGTTTGCCGAAACGCAAAGAAGCCGCCGCCGATTTCCCTAGACATGGGTTTGCCCCGATTGTTGCCAGCGCAGGAAATGCTGCGCCGCACGGGGAGGGGATCAGATCAGCCGGCCGCACTCTCAGCGGCCAACTGAAATCGAAAGGACCACGTGATGGCAGAACGCCTCACCAAAACCGGGGCCCGTAACGTCTTTTACGGCGGGTCCTTCTTTTTCTTCGCAATCTTTGTCGGGCTGACCGCCCACAGCCACTACTACATGCGCACGACCTCGACGGACGAGTCGACGCTGACCGATGCGGTCGCACGCGGCAAACACGTCTGGGAAAAGAACTCCTGTATCAACTGCCACACGCTTCTCGGCGAGGGCGCCTATTTCGCGCCCGAGCTCGGCAATGTCTGGAAGCGCTTCGGCGGCGAGGCCGATCCGGCCGGCGCCCGCGAAACGCTAAAAGCCTGGATGGCTGCCCAGCCGACCGGCATCGAGGGACGGCGGCAAATGCCGCAGTTCAATCTCACCGAACAGGAACTCAACGACCTCGCCGACTTCCTCGAATGGACGAGCCGTATCAAGACCCAGAACTGGCCGCCGAACGAGGCAGGCTAAGCGAACCGATTGGAGTGTGACACCATGAAATATCAAACCCAAAAGGTCGCGATGCTCTATTTCTACGGAGCGCTCGGCCTGTTCCTCGCCCAGGTGCTGTTCGGCGTGCTTGCCGGTACCATTTACGTCCTGCCCAACACGCTCTCCGAGCTGCTGCCCTTCAACATCGTGCGCATGGTCCACACCAACGCGCTGATCGTCTGGCTGCTCATGGGCTTCATGGGCGCGACCTACTACCTGCTGCCGGAAGAAGCCGAAACCGAACTCTACAGCACGAAGATCGCCGTCGCGCAGTTCTGGATCTTCCTGATCGCCGCGGCTGTCGCCGTCGTCGGCTATCTCCTGCACATCCACGAGGGGCGCGAATTCCTCGAGCAGCCCTTCGCGATCAAGGTGGGCATCGTCATCGTCGCGCTGATGTTCCTCTACAACATCACGCTGACGGTGCTGAAAGGCCGCAAGACGACCGTCACCAACATCCTGATCTTCGGGCTCTGGGGTGTGGCGATCTTCTTCCTCTTCGCCTTCTACAATCCGATCAACCTGGCGCTCGACAAGATGTACTGGTGGTACGTCGTCCACCTCTGGGTCGAAGGCGTCTGGGAACTGATCATGGCATCGGTGCTCGCCTTCCTGATGATCAAGCTCAACGGCATCGACCGTGAGGTCGTCGAAAAGTGGCTCTATGTCATCGTCGGCCTGGCGCTCTTCTCCGGCATCCTCGGCACGGGCCACCACTATTACTGGATCGGTGCACCGGGTTACTGGCAATGGATCGGTTCGCTGTTCTCGACGCTGGAAGTGGCCCCCTTCTTCACCATGGTGGTCTTCACCTTCGTGATGACCTGGAAGGCCGGCCGCAAGCATCCGAACCGCGCAGCCCTGCTCTGGTCGATCGGCTGCTCGGTCATGGCCTTCTTCGGCGCCGGCGTCTGGGGCTTCCTGCACACGCTGTCTTCGGTGAACTACTACACCCATGGCACCCAGGTGACCGCGGCCCACGGACACCTCGCGTTCTTCGGCGCCTATGTGATGCTGAACCTCGCGGTCATGGCCTACGCCATCCCGGAAATCCGCGGCCGTGCGCCCTATAACCAGTGGCTGTCGATGGTGAGCTTCTGGATCATGTGCACCGCCATGTCGGTCATGACCTTCGCGCTCACCTTCGCCGGTGTCCTCCAGGCGCACCTGCAGCGCGTGCTCGGCGAAAGCTACATGGACGTCCAGGACCAGCTGGCGCTGTTCTACTGGATCCGCCTCGGCTCGGGTGCCGTCGTCCTGATCTCGGCGCTGATGTTCATCTGGGCGGTTCTGATGCCCGGCCGCGAGCGCAGCGAGAAGCTCGCCGGCGTCGTTCAGCCTGCCGAATGACCGATCAGCCGGCGCGGTTCGCCGCGCCGGCATCTCCTCAAGAATTCCCAGCATGGAGACTTGCCATGAGCCCTGTCCAATCTGCCGTCAGTCGCGCGGCACTCGATATCCCCGCCTATAGCCCCTCCGGCAATGAATGCGCGCTGTTCGAAAGCGCCTGGGTGCGGCAGCTGCCGCTCCTCTTGAAGGGACCGACCGGATGCGGCAAGACCCGCTTCGTCAGCCACATGGCGGCGAAGCTCGGCCTGCCGCTTTCGACCGTTTCCTGCCATGACGATCTGGCCGCCGCCGACCTCACCGGCCGCTATCTGCTGAAGGGCGGCGACACCGTTTGGGTCGACGGCCCCTTGACCCGCGCCGTGCGCAATGGCGGCGTCTGCTATCTCGACGAGATCGTGGAAGCCCGCAAGGACGTGGCCGTCGTCCTGCATCCACTGACCGACGACCGCCGCATGCTACCGCTGGAGCGCACCGGCGAACTGCTCGAAGCACCATCGAGCTTCATGCTGATCGTGTCCTACAATCCCGGCTACCAAAATCTGCTGAAGAGCCTGAAGCCAAGTACAAGGCAGCGTTTCGTGGCGATCGAGTTCGATTTCCTGCCGCGCAACGCGGAGATTTCAGTCGTTTCGCAGGAGAGCGGGCTGCTGGAGGGCCAGGTGGCGCCGCTCGTTAACCTCGCGCAGCGTCTGCGCGCGCTGAAGGGGCATGACCTCGAAGAAGGCGTGTCGACCCGGCTGCTCGTCTACTGCGCATCGCTCATCGATGCCGGCATGCCGGTCAAGGATGCCGTGCGCGCCGCAATGATCGAACCGCTCACCGACGAACCGGACGTGCGCGCAGCCCTTCTCGAAGTGGCCGGTTCGCTGATCGCGTGAGGTGAACCATGCTTGATTTCCTCGAGCTCGAAGAAACCGTCGGACGGGCCTGGCACCGTTTCGTCGGCAACACCAGAACCTGGCGGCGCTATCCGGAAGAGGCGGTGAAGCTCGCCGACATGTTGCCGGTGCTCGGCGTCTCCTTTCGCGGACATGGCGGCGAGGTGGCGGTGCAGATCGTGCCCGCCCGAGGACGCACATCGACCCATCGGCTGCGGTGGCGGCAACGCATGGGGCTTGGTGAAGAGAAGCTCGTCCAGCCGGCGCGCGACCACGCGTCGCTGATGCTGCCGGGCGAGATCGACATCTTTCCGACGAAAGACCTGAACCGGGATCTCTATCACTGGCTCGTTGCCTATATGGCGACGATGCCGGTCGACCCCGTCAGCGAGATCGATCCGCTCCGCCGCGACCTGGCGCTGATATCGCGCGCGCTGGAAACGGTCGAGGAAGTCTTCCAGCGGTTTCCCGGCCTTAGGCGGCGCTATCGGCGCCTGGCCGAGGCGACCCTGGCCGAGCGGCAAAGGGGGGCGTTGCCGTCGGTCGAGCAACATCTCGAAAACCGTATCCTGCGCCTGTTGCGCAAGACGACCGGGGAAGCAGACACCACGCTGCCGTCCATTTTCCCTCACCGCGCGCCGCCCGGTTACCTGCCGATGCTGCCGATGCCGCTTTGGCCGGACACGCTGCTTCGGGCGGAAACGAAGACCACCCGCGACGAGGATGTCGCCGCAACGGCAGGCACGCAGGGGACGGTCGCCGAAGTCGAACGCTACGTCGCCGTGCGCGAAAATCCTGA
This sequence comes from Ensifer sp. ENS09, assembly GCF_014852425.1. Lineage (NCBI taxonomy): Bacteria > Pseudomonadati > Pseudomonadota > Alphaproteobacteria > Hyphomicrobiales > Rhizobiaceae > Ensifer > Ensifer sp. ENS09. The sequence goes on along the minus strand of NZ_JACVBP010000004.1, from coordinate 804,170 downwards.
GAACCGCAAGGGGGAGCGCAGCCCCTTCATTCTCAACCGCTTCGAGAAGATCCTCGCCATGGCCGAGATGGTCAACGTCGACCGTCCCGGCGACGACAGCGACGACCACGACAGCAAGGCTGCCGAGGAACTCGACGACATGACGCTCGGTGAGCGCAAGGGACGGCCCTCGGCGCGATTCCGTTTCGACCTCGACCTGCCGCCGGAAGCCGTCGATCCGACGCCGCTGACGGCCGAGCTGACCTATCCCGAATGGAACTACCGGACCGGGCAGTACCTCAAGGACCATTGCCGCGTGCTGGCGATGCCGGCTTCCGCTGAGGCGGAGCGGAGCGAACTGACCGAGGAAAGCCGGAGCTTGATCCGCCGGGTGCGGCGCCAGTTCGAAGTGCTGCGCCCGCGGCACGAGATGCTGCGTGCACAACTTGACGGCGCCGATCTCGATCTGGACGCGGTCGTGCGTGCCCGCACCGATCTCGCCGCCGGCGGCCAGGGCAGCGACCGTATTCATCTGATGAGCCGGCCGCAGGTGCATGATCTGGCGGTGACGATCCTCGTCGACGTGTCGCTGTCGACCGATTCCTGGTCCGACAACCGGCGGGTGCTCGATGTCGAGAAAGAGGCGCTGCTCATCCTTGCGCACGGGCTCTCGGCCTGCGGCGACAACCACTCGATCCTGACATTTACCTCAAGGCGGCGCGACTGGGTGCGCGTCGAAACCGTGAAGGCCTTCAACGAGGCGATGGGACCGCTGGTCGAAGCGCGCATCGCGGCGCTGAAGCCGGGCTATTATACGCGCATCGGTGCTGCGATCCGGCACGCCTCGGCCGAGCTCCGACGGCAGCCGAACCGCAAGAAGCTCTTGCTTGTTCTGACCGACGGCAAGCCCAACGATATCGACCACTACGAGGGGCGTTTCGCGCTTGAAGACAGCCGCCGCGCGGTCACCGAGGCCCGGCGCAGCGGCATCAACACCTTCGCCGTCACCGTCGACCGCGAAGCGAAGTCCTACGTGCCCGCCATGTTCGGCCAGAACGGCTATGCCGTGATCGGCAACATCTCGCGGCTACCCGCAGCGCTGCCGGCGATCTACCGCAATCTGGTCGGTTAGCTGTGCGTGCGGTGGATTAGCGACCGGGACGAGAGCGAGGCCCTCTTGGCGGGAACCGAACGAGTTGCTGCCGCAATTGTCTTGCGGCAGTTACAAGCTCCGCATTGACCCGCACCAGAAAACTTCGCTCGTTCCACCGAATTGGCGGGTGGAGGCCCGGTGGTCCGGATTCGAGTGCCAAGCGGATTCGTAGCTGCCGATTCTTCTGATATCGGAATTCAAGGTTCGGCTCGGTGAAGAAGCAGTAGCTCGTCGACGGCTCACCGATCGAAACGCCTTCAAGCCAGTCGGCTAGACGCTCTGCTTCGAAGGTTGTCAGGTATGGGTCTCGGAACGTCCATTTGGTCCCGTTAATATCCACACTGCCTTCAACGACCAGCCAGTTCGAATCCGATTCATCACCCTCGACGTTGGGGAATTCGTATTGCCGTATGGTCAACTCCAGGAAGGAGCGCAGGCCTTGAAAACGCACGGCTTCCAAGCTTTCTGTTTCGTCAGGCTTTCTCATGGGATTGTGCTGAAGGCGGCTGCGAGCACGCCAATCTATAAAAGATTGCCTGAGGATACACGCCGATACCCTCAGGCAGCAAGTCATCGAAGGCCACCATCTTGAAACGCAGCCATTCTGTCGCGCAAGAAGCGATCAAGCCGCCTTGCTATGCACCCTTTGGGACTCATCGATATAGGCATCGAAGGCTGCCGCCACCGCACGGATGACGAAACGGTGCTCGGGTCGGACCGTGATGACACCGGCCTCGATATCGATCACACCGTCCTGCTTCAGTTCGGCCAGCTTGCAGTTGCCTATGACAAGCGACTTCCAGTCCCGGCCATGCGCTGCGGCGATTGCGGAAATATCCGCACTGAAATCGCACATCAGCCGTTCGATGATCGCTGCGCGCAGACGGTCCTCGTCGGTCAGTCGGTAGCCCTTGGTGGTTGCGAGGCGACCGGAGGCGATGCGGCTTGCATAGACGCCGGGCGGCACCTCGTTCTGGACATAACCGTCGCGCGAGCGGCCGATCGCCGAGGCGCCGAAACCGATCAGGGTCTCGCAGGTGTCGGTCGTGTAGCCCTGGAAGTTGCGGCGGAGTTGCCCAGCCTCCTGGGCGGTGACGAGATCATCGTCGGGCAAGGCAAAATGGTCGAGGCCGATCTGCCTGTAGCCGGCTTTTACCAGCGCCTCGCTGATCGCCATCGCCTGTTCGGCGCGCGCAGCACTGTCGGGCAGTGCCGTCTCCTCGATCATGCGCTGGTGCTTCTTGAAGCTCGGCACATGGGCGTAACCGAAAACCGCCAACCGTTCCGGCCGCATCGCCACGGCCACATCGACCGTCTCGACGCAGGAGCGCACCGTCTGGTGCGGCAGGCCGTAGATCAGGTCGAAATTGATCCCACTGACACCGGCGCCGCGCAAATGGTCGACGGCTTCGGCCGTCTGCTTCTCGCTTTGAATGCGGTTGATTGCCTTCTGCACGACGGGATCGAAGCTCTGTACGCCGAGGCTTGCGCGCCGGACTCCGCCTTCGCCGAGTGCCTCGGCCATGGCGAGCGTCAGCCGGCGCGGATCGATCTCGACCGCGACATTGGCCGATGGTGCCAGCGCGAAACGCTCGCGCATCAGCGCCATCAACGCCAGGAATTCACGCGGCTCGATGATCGTCGGCGTGCCGCCGCCAAAATGTACCTCTGCGACCGGAAGCGGCCGGCCAATGGTATCGGCGACCATGCGGATCTCGTCCCGGAGCACCTCGAGATAATCGAGGATCGGATCGTCCTTCTTGGTGATCGTCGTGTGGCAGCCGCAATACCAGCACATGGAACGACAGAACGGAATGTGCAGGTAGAGCGACACGTCCTGCCCATCCGGGATCGCCTTCAGCCAGTCGCCATAGGTGTGATCGTCGACATCAGCGGCAAAACGTGGGGCGGTCGGGTAACTCGTGTAACGCGGCAGGCGCATTTCACCGTATTTCAGCAGCGCAGAAGCTAACATTTCGTCCTCATCTGGGTGGCGATGGATGCAGCTTTTTAGGACCCGCGGGCCTGCATCTCTTTGCGAAAAATCAAGGACGGGACGGTCTCGGCCAAAGCGAGATTTGTTTGCGCTTCGACAAAATGTCGCGGCGGCGCTGTCGCTAGGTTGCGGAAATCCGGGGCGCGTGCGCCGGCGTTTCCCGGATCATCATCAAACGACGGCGCTCAGAAGCGGATGACCATGACCATTGCAGAGACCGACAAGCCCTTTATCGATGTGCGGACGATCCCGCCGGTAGAACGCCATCCGAAAATTTTCGGCATGTTGAACGCGCTTAACGAGGGCGGCGCCTTCATCATCGTCAACGACCACGACCCGCGCCCGCTGCACTACCAGTTGGAAACCCGCTATCCGGGCGAATTCACCTGGGAATATCTTGAGCAGGGACCGGACGTCTGGCGTGTGGAAATCGGCCGGCAGCAGTCCTCCGGCTGTGACTGCTGCTGCGGCGGGCACTGAGCCCCTGGTGTCCTTCAAGAGCGGGGTGGGGAAAAGCGTGCGTCATTTTCCGCTCTCATTCCGCTCTCACTTATCAGAATTGATCACACTTGCGCGGCTCGACCAGAGCCATCGTGATCCAAGGGTTGAACCACCATGTTCGCAGCCACGCTATCCCGCTGGACCATGTCCTATTTCGCGGCCGCGCTGATTTTCCTCGTGCTTGGCGAGACCATGATGGCTCTCGGCTTCGGCTATCCGGTCTTAGCCCTTGAGGCGCCTGAAACGCTGGCGCTCGTCCATGTTGTCCTTCTGGGCTGGCTGAGCCTGCTGATGACCGGGGCGCTGCTGCAGTTCGTGCCTGTTCTCGTCGGCCGGCCGCTTTCCTTTTCCAGCGCCGCGCTACCGGCGCTCCTCTTTCTCGTCGTCGGCATCGCCACCCTGACAATCGGCTTCATAAACCTTTCCGGCGCGATCGATCTTCCGATAATGCTGCTTCCTCTGGGAGCTGCTTTTTCGATCGTCGGCTTTTCGGTACTGGGCTTTGCCTTCGCAGCCACGCTCTGGTATGCGCGCCCGCTGCCACTCCCGGCCCGGTTCGTCGGGGTCGGCCTTGCCGCTCTCTTCGGCACGATGCTGCTCGGCGGCGTCTATGCCGGTGTGCTCTCGGGTCTGATCGACGCGGAGGGTGCGATCGACTTCACGGTCGACGGTCTTTCCCTACATGCTTCGCTCGGCCTTTGCGGCTGGTTGAGCTTCACCACGATGGGTGTCAGTTATCGGCTTTTGACCATGTTCATGCTGTCGCCGGACAAGGAACGGACGAGCAGCCGGCTGGTCTTCGCGCTCGGCACCCTTTCCCTCGGCCTTCTGGCCGCAGCTGTGCCCGTCATTCTCTTGGGCACCATTGGCCGCTCGCCGCTTCTCCTCCTTGCCGTCGGTTCCGGCGTGGCCGTGGTCGCGATCCATGTCGGCGATATCCAGCGCATCTATCGCGAACGCCGGCGCAAGGCGATCGAGCTCAACAGCCGCGCCAGCATCGGCGCCTTCGTGTCGCTCGTCACCGCGAGCCTGCTCTTCGTCGCGCTGCTGGTCGCCGGCCGCCTCGATGAGGCTATCGGCGCTGTCATCTATCTCGTCACTTTTGGCTGGCTGACGGGCATGGGCCTCGCCCAGCTTTACAAGATCGTGCCGTTCATGACCTGGCTCGAATGTTACGGGCCGGCGCTTGGGCGCATGCCGACCCCAAGGGTTCAGGATCTCGTCAACGAAGCCTCGGCCCTTCGCTGGTTCCGGCTCTTCTACCTGACGGTCGCGGTGGGCACGCTCGCGCTCCTGATCGGCAGCGCGCCTCTATTTCGTTTTGCAAGTCTCGGCCAGTTGATTGCCGTCAATGCGCTCATCCTCGAGTTCGTGCGAACACGGCGACTGATCAACGTTCCGGCCGAGCTTCGATTGCCTGACGGACTAGTTCGGCCAGGCTTGTTTCTGCCATCCATTCCTCACGGAGGTTCCCATGAGCCAAGATCCCTATGAACTCGACGTACGGCCGCACTTGCGCGGCGGCAGCGATCCGTTCCAGGCCATTATGAATGCAGTCGACAGCCTCGCTCCGGGCCAGGCGTTGAAGCTGATCGCAACCTTCCGGCCCATTCCGCTTTTCAGCGTCATGGCGGGTCGCGGCTTCACCCATCAGGACCGCCCCCTCGACAATGGCGAATGGGAGGTTCTGTTTACGCCAGAAGGGGAGGTCGAGGGGATCAGGCTTTCGGCCGGTGAAACGGAACTCGACACCTGGCCCGACCCGAGCCGGCAGCTCGATCTGACGGAGCTCGATCCGCCTGAACCGATGGTGCGCATCCTGGCGACGGCCGAGAAGATGGCCGAAGGCGAGGTTCTCTTCGCCTTGCTCTCGCGCGAACCGCTGTTCCTCTATCCGGAGCTCGCCAAGCGCGGCCACAAATGGGCGGGCAATTTCGATGCGACCGGCGAGACCTATCGGATCCTCATTCGCATCGGCGGGAGGCGCTCCCATGTCGGCGGCTGAAAACCTGGACCTCGAAGCCAAGATCCGCGATGCCTTGCGCATAATCATAGACCCCGAAATGGGCAGGAACATCGTCGATCTCGGCCTGATCTATGACATCGACGTTCAGGAGGGCGGCATTGCCCGCGTTACCATGACGACGACGATCAAGGGCTGCCCGGCGACCGCGTTCCTGAAGGAAGCGGTGCAGAACTGCGTCTGGTACGTGCCGGGCGTCGAATATGCCGAGGTCCGCCTGACTTACGAACCGCCGTGGACGCCTGACATGATGGCCGACGGTGCGATGGAATTTGCCCACGGCAGCATCTTCTAAGGATCAGCCTTGTAACGAAGAAAAGGCGCCGCAGATGCGGCGCCTTTTGCATTGGGGTTCGGGCGTGCGGTCAGGACGAGGCGCGGGGCGCGCGGCGTTCGCGCACCAGCATCGGTCCGTATTCCAGCGTGAACAGTGCGAAGGCGGCGATCCACAACACACCCGAAAGCGCAATTAGATGGTGGTAGTGAGCCGGCAGCACCTCGGCCAGCGGCCGGATCAGCGCCGCGCCCGCAATCGCGACATAGGAGGCGCTGGTGACTGCCGATCCCACCAGCGGCCGTCCGGTATGGCCGCGTGTGGCGCGTGTCATCACGGCGAGCATCATGAAGGCGATCACACCGACGGTCAGCACATGCATGACCGGGTAGTCGCCGAGGAGCTCGACCGCCCCCGCCGCTATCGCCAGGAAGCCGAGCGGCACGAAGACGTAAGCCGCGTGCAGGACGAAGAGCAGCTTCTCCGGCCAGGTCGGCGATCCGTGCCAGCGCAGCAGGCGTACCGCATGAAAGGCGCACGCGACGACGGCAATCGCTGCGGTGACGATGTGAACGGGCGCGAAGGTCCAGGCGCCGAGCGCCGCAACACCGATCAGGATCGCTGCAGTGTCGAACCGGTTGTAGGGCACCGGGAAATCGGTGCGGCCGACCTTGTTCAACCAGTTGCGGGTGAAGCTCGGCACGATGCGTCCGCCGACGATCATGATCAGCATGGTGTAGGCGCCGATCGCCAGTCGCGCTGCGGCGTCGACATCGAGATTGCCGAGGACCGAGAGGTGGAACCAGATGTTGGCGGCGGACAAAATTATGAGCCCGCCGATCACCTTGAGGTCCTTCCACTTGCGACCGACGATCACCTCGCGCGCGCAGATCAGCAACAGCACCGGCAGAAACAGAGCTTCGACAGCGGCTGCGACAGGTAGGCCGATGATGCCGCTTGAAAGCAGAGCAACCCGGCCAATGACCCAGAGCCCGAAGAGGGCAGCGAGCGGTCGGCCGGAAACCGGCAGCCTTCCGGTCCAGTTCGGGATCGCCGTCAGCAGAAAGCCGCCGAGAACGGCGGAGGAAAAGCCAAACAGCATCTCATGCGCGTGCCAATGGGCAGCGCCGTAGTCGCCCGCAAGGTCCAGGCCGAGAGTAACCGCGGCGATCCACAGTGCCATGGCGCCGATCGCCCACAGGGCGGCCGCGAGAAAGAATGGCCGGAAGCCATAGGAGAAGAGCACCGGGCCGGTGGTCGAGAGCCCGCGCGGAATGCCGCCGCTTGGTTTCGGTCTTATCAGTCTGTCCAACATGGTCATGGTCCTCGTCGTGCGTCCTTGCGGACTTGCGGATGAGGCTTGATCTATCAATGGGTTCGAAGGCCCTCTTTGCGAAAACGCAAGTATCGCGGCCCGATCGAACCGCCAGCTTCGCAAGGCGCAAAGAAAAGGGATCTGCTCGAAACGATTTGTTCCAAGACAAAGACGCGATTCGTCTGTGGTTCTACTTCTCTAGTGACTGCTGGGGGACCGGTGGTCGAGACCGGAGGTGAGGTCGCCCAAGTCGGCGCCACCCACCCTAATTCGTTGAATACAGGCGCGTTTCGCAGAAGGCCAATCCCGGTCGCTGGAACGCGCCGAAGGAGAGCAAGATGACTGAACAACTTCAGATGACCCGCCGGACGATGCTTGCCGGCGCTGCCCTGGCGGGCGCGGTTGCGCCGCTTCTCCATACCGCCCAGGCGCATGCCGCCGGCGCCGCCGCGGCAGCCGGTGCTGCCCCCGTCGACATCTCGACGCTGCCGCGCGTGAAGGTCGATCTCGTCAAGCCGCCTTTCGTTCACGCCCATGATCAGGTCGCCAAGACCGGACCGCGCGTCGTCGAGTTCACCATGACGATCGAGGAAAAGAAGCTGGTGATCGACCGCGAAGGCACCGAGATCCACGCGATGACCTTCAACGGCTCGGTGCCCGGACCGCTGATGGTGGTGCATGAGAACGACTATGTCGAACTGCGCCTGATCAACCCCGACACCAACACGTTGCTGCACAACATCGACTTCCACGCGGCAACCGGCGCGCTCGGCGGCGGGGCGCTGACGCAGGTGAACCCGGGCGAGGAAACCACGCTGCGCTTCAAGGCGACCAAGCCCGGCGTCTTCGTCTACCATTGCGCGCCTGAGGGCATGGTGCCCTGGCACGTCACCTCGGGCATGAACGGCGCCATCATGGTGCTGCCGCGCGAAGGCCTGAAGGACGAGAAGGGTCAGCCGCTGAGCTACGACAAGATCTACTATGTCGGCGAGCAGGACTTCTACGTGCCGAAGGACGAGGCCGGGAACTACAAGAAGTACGAAACCCCCGGCGAAGCCTATGAAGATGCGGTCAAGGCGATGCGCACGCTGACCCCGACCCACATCGTCTTCAACGGCGCGGTCGGCGCGCTGACCGGCGACCATGCTTTGACCGCGGCCGTGGGCGAGCGCGTGCTCGTCGTCCATTCGCAAGCCAACCGCGATACGCGGCCGCACCTGATCGGCGGACATGGTGACTATGTCTGGGCGACCGGCAAGTTCCGCAACCCGCCGGACCTCGACCAGGAAACCTGGCTCATACCGGGTGGTACCGCGGCCGCTGCCTTCTACACTTTCCGCCAACCGGGTGTGTACGCTTATGTCAACCACAACCTGATAGAGGCGTTCGAGCTGGGTGCCGCCGGCCACTTCAAGGTCACCGGCGAATGGAACGACGATCTGATGACATCGGTCGTCAAGCCGGCGTCGATGTAGCCGGGTGACAGCGGATGATCGTGGGGCCGCACTGAAAGCGACCCCACGCGTGAACAAAGGTACGCGCCAACAGGCGTGTGCTATTTCCCCGGAGACCTCCCATGCCCAGCACCAAGAAAACTGCGGTTTCGCTCCTCTCGCTCGCAGCCCCGGCCGTACTTTTGGCGGCAATCGGCGGCGTGCTTTCGGCAAAGGTGGGGCTGTTCGACGATCTCAAGGACGGCATCGATCCGTCGATCCGACCGCCGGTGACCATGACGATTGCGCCGCGTCAGATGAGCTATCGCGCCGAGGGCCACTTCCTGAAGAACGGCTTTGCCGTCGACGCGCCGGTCGTGGTTGCCGCCCTCAAGCAGCCGCTCGAGATCATGAAGTATCAGGTGACGCGCGACGACTACGAGCGCTGCGTCGCCGATGGCGGCTGCCAGCAACCGGAAGGCGGCCATGGCGCCGGGCTGTCGGGTGTGCCGATGACTGGAGTGAACTACACAGACGCGACCGATTATGCGGCGTGGCTGACCAAGAAGACCGGCGAGGTCTGGCGCCTTCCGACCGACCAGCAATGGGCCTTTGCCGCCGGGTCGAAATTCCCAGACGATGCGCTGGGGATCGACGGTACCAAGGACAATCCGGCGCTGCGCTGGCTTGCGGACTACGAGCGCGAATCCAGCCGGCAGCGGGCGAAGAACCCGATGCCGCAGCCCTCGGGGGCCTTCGGCGAGAACGAGTACGGTGTTGCCGATCTCGACGGCAACGTCTGGGAATGGACCGAGACCTGCCACCGCCGCGTCACGATCGGCGACGATGGCGAGGTGCTGAAGGTGTCTCCCGCCTGCGGCATCTTCGTCGTCAACGGCAAGCATCGGGCGTCGATGAGCTTTTTCATCCGGGATCCGAAGAGCGGCGGCTGTGCGGTCGGCGTCCCGCCTGACAATCTCGGCTTCCGGCTCGTGCGCGACGACCGCTGGTATTCGGGCTATCTCTATGCCTTCGAACGCCGGTTTCAGGGGGCGGGCTGAGATGCGACGGCCGATGAAATTGCTGGGAAAACCCTCTCTAGCGCATAAATGCCGGGTCCTTTTGCAGGACCCGGCACTATGCTAGAGCAAGGGCAATTTCAAATCGGCAGGATGTAGGGCCAACGTGGCTGCACTCGATCGCACACTCGTCAAATCGCTCCCACTGTTTCAGAAGATGAGCGACCTGGAACTGGACACGCTGCTGACGCGCGCCACGGTGCGGCGCGTGCCGCAGAACGAAGCCGTGTTCGAACAGGGTGCAACGGCCGATTTCTTCTTCCTGTTGCTGAATGGTCGGCTGAAGGTGACCCAGGTCACCAAGGACGGCCAGCAGATCATCGTGCGGGTCGTCAATCCCGGCGATCTCTTCGGTTTTGCCCGGGCGCTGCAACGCAGCGACTATCCGGGCACGGCGACGGCGGCGACCGAAAGCCTGGTCCTCGCCTGGCCGACAGAACTCTGGAACATCTTCGTCGAGAAAAATCCGCATCTTGCGGTCAATGCCCTCCATACGATCGGCCAGCGCCTCGACGAGGCCCATACCCGTATCCGCGAAATGTCGACGGAAGAAGTCGAGCGCCGCGTTGCACACACGGTGCTTCGGCTGGCCGAGCAGGCCGGTAAACCGGAAAGCGGCGGCATTCGTATCGATTTTCCGATCTCACGCCAGGATATCGCCGAGATGACCGGAACGACGCTGCACACGGTCTCGCGCATCCTCAGTGCCTGGGAGGGGCAGGGCCTGGTCGTCGGCGGACGGCAGAAGCTGACGCTGAAGGATATTCCGGGATTGCGGCGCCTGGCGGAACGTGCCGGCAACTAGCCCGGCCTGCGCACTGGTTTGATCGCCTTGCCATTGACACGGGGAGGGTTGCCGGTCGCTCCAAGAACAGGTGACCACCAGCCCGTCAACGACCGGTCGTCTCTCGAACCCTGGTGATGCAGCGCCATGAACGGTTGAATCGGATCGCGTAATTCACCAGTATCGGCGCTTGCATGATAATGGCCATGACATGGGGGATGGTGTGGTTCGACGTAGCATGCGTGCCGGCCGCCGGCGGCGGACGATCGGGCGCGCACTTTTGTCGGTGGGGATGCTGACGGTCGCGGGCTGTGCCCGGGATCCGCTTGCGCCTTCGATCGTGGTGTTCGGCTCGTATTTTCCAGCCTGGCTGCTCTGTGCCGGGCTCGGTATCGTCACGACAGTCGTCGCACGGCTGATCCTCGTGCACACCGGCATTGACGAACACCTGCCGGCGCCGCTTCTCGTCTACCTCTCGCTCGCGCTCACCACCAGCATCATCTACTGGTACCTGGCCTTTGGCGGAGCGCCGCATTGAGTGGCGGTGATCTCTTCCGGCGCGCGGTCGCGCGTGTGCTCGGCCCGCTCATCATCGCCAGCGCGGCCTTCGCGGTCTATTTCGCTTTCTGGCAGGTCGATCGCAGCCCGCGCACGGACGTCGCTGAAATCGATGCGCCGACGGTCGCGATCGCCGCGAGCGTGCCGGGCCGGGTCATCGCCGTCGAAGTGCGCAACAATTCCAGCGTGAAGAAGGGCGACGTGCTCTTCCGCCTCGATCCGGAACCCTATCGCCTTCGCCTCGAGCAGGCGCAGGCCGAACTGAAGGCGACGCAGTCGGAAGTGGCGCAGGGAGAGCGCAATCTCGATCTCGAGCGTGCCAATGCCGACGTCGCGGACCGGCAGATCGCCCGCGCAAAGAACAATGTCATGCTCGCGCGCCAGACACAGGAGCGGCTGGAGCCGCTCTTGCCGAAGCGGTTCGTGACCGCGCAGCAGGTCGACGAGGCGCGTACCGCCGTCAAGGATGCCGAGGTCAGCCTTGCTCAGGCGTTGCAGTCGGCCCATGGCGCAAACCGGGTGATCGGCACCCTCGATACCCGCAAGGCCCAGGCGGATGTCGCGCGGGCGACGGTCGCGCTTGCCGAGCGGGACCTGGAGAACACCATCGTTCGGGCACCGTTCGACGGCAAGATCGTCGGCTTGCGCACGACGGTCGGCAAGGTCGTGGTTCCCGCCGAAACGCTGTTTACCCTGATCGACACGGCCGAATGGGAGATCGTCGCCTTCTTCCGCGAAACGGAACTCAAGGCGATCGCCATCGGCAGCCGCGCCGATGTCTTCGTCATGGCGGATCCGGAGCGTCGTATTTCCGGCACGGTCGAGGGTGTCGGCTGGGGCGTGCGCTCGGAAGATTCCGCCACGATCCTCGGCATCCCCATCGTTTCCAACTCGCTGAACTGGGTGCGGGTCGCCAAGCGCTTTCCTGTACATGTGCGGCTTGAAAACCCGCCGGAGGACCTGATGCGCGTCGGTGCCTCCGCCGTCGTCGTCATCGGGCCCGCGCGCAACGACGCCGATGCTGTTCCAGCCGCGAAGTAGCGTCCGCTACACGTCGATCCTCTGGGACGAGTTGCAGCCATATCCGGGCCGGCTGGACCTTTCCCTGCGCATGGCGCTGGTCACCACGTTGGTTGCGGTGACGGCGATGGCGCTGCAGGTCCCCGAAGCGGCGATCTCCTGTTATCTCGTCTTCTTCGCTTTCAGAGCCGATGCCGGCTCCGGCATCCTGATCGCCATCGGCTTGCTTGTCGGGGCGACGATCGGAATTCTGCTGGCCATCGTCTGCCTGACGGTGGTGGCGGACGAACCGGCACTGCGCCTCGCACTTGTCGCCTTTTTTACCTTCGGCGGCATGTACCTGACGCAGGCAAGCCGTGCCGGGCCGCCGATCGGTACGGTCGCCATGGTCTTTGCCTTCGTCATGACAATCTACGATATCGTGCCGATCCCGGAACTGCTGATCCGAGGGCTCGCTTGGATGTGGGTGGTCGTGTTCTTCCCGGTCGTCTACCTGGTCGCGATCCATGTCATCGCCGGCCATAGCCCGGCGCGAAAGCTTCGCTCGGCGATCGCCGAGCGGTTGGAGGTGGCGGGCCAGCTCCTGGCCAATGGAGACCACGCGGCGAAACGCGTGGCTGCGACGTTGCTGGCCGAAGGCAATGGCGAGCTCAAGAAATATGCCGGGTTCTCAAAGCTTCTGGCGTTGATGGACAAGCACGACGTGCCGCGCATGCACGCGGCGACGGACGCGTCCTATGATTTGCTGACGCTGGCACTCGCCCTATCGCTTGATGAACGAAGGCCGCGGGAAAACGCTGCGGCGCCGGAGGTTCTTCGCCGCATTGCCGAAGCAATCCGCAGGCGGAAGCCGCCGGAACAGACGCTGCTAAGCTCACCCGATTTTCGCGCCTTTGAAGCCGGTGATGCGCTCCCGGCGCATCAGGTCGAAAGGCTCGTCGATATCCTATCGGGGGCAGACCCGCCCGGGCCGGTGTCAGATGCGCATATGGGAGGGTTCTTCCTGCCGGATGCTTTCAGCAATCCGCTCTACACGCAGTTCGCGCTGAAGGCGCTGCTTGCAGTGATGATCACCTACATCACCTACACGGCCCTCGATTGGTTTGCGATCCACACGGCGCTGATCACCTGTTTCATGGTGGCGCTTGGGACGACGGGCGAGACCATGCACAAGCTGACGCTGCGGCTGACGGGCTGCCTGCTTGGCGGCGCCGTTGCGATTGGCTCGACGATCTGGCTCGTGCCGCACATGACGGATATCGGCCAACTCGCTTTCCTCGTCAGTGCGGCCAGCCTCATTGCGGCATGGATTTCCGTCGGTTCGGAGCGCATTTCCTACATCGGTTGGCAGATGGCGCTCTGCTTCTTCCTCGTCGTGCTGCACGGTTTCGGCCCGAGCCTGGATCTCAACGAGGCGCGCGATCGCATCATCGGTATCGTCTTCGGCAACATCGTCGTTTCGGTCGTCTTCTCGACGATCTGGCCGGTCAGCATCGGGCAGGGAATACGCAAGAGCCTTGCTACGAGCGGTGCCACGCTTGCCAATCTGTTAGCGCGCCGCGGCGGCCCCACCGGCGACTATGCCGACCTGATCAGCGGTGTCGCTGGCGCATTGCGCCAGAGTGAACTGCTGCGTTTCGAGCCTGCAAACGTGCGGCGGGGAGACATCGATGCCCGGACGACGGAGCGCATTGCCCTCGGTCTGCAGGAACTGGCCGCACCCATCATCGAACTGCGCGAACACGACCGCGCCTTCGGCCCGTTGCGCGGCGCGCCGGCGCCGCTGAAACGCGCTGTCCTTGGCTATGAGCGCGCGGTGGCGCAATGGCTGAACGGTCAGGCCGAGCGATTGGAGGTTTGGCACCGGCCGAAGCCCAATTCTGATCTGTCCCTGGCGCTTCGGCGGCTGAAAGCGCGTCTCGCCCGCGCCCGGAAGGCAAGCATACATGCCGGAGGTTTTCCCCGGCGAATCCGCGACGAGCTCGCCTGGAGGCTTGCACTCTACGAGAAGATCGAGACTGTGGTTCGGCGGCTGGCAGCGGGGGATGCCTTGGAATGATGGTTTCTGCGGGGGCGAGGTGGGTTTCGGTAGGGGGGATCGCCCTTTGCCGAAGCATGTGCCGTGCTGCCCGAGGCTCTCTTCTCCTTGGCGCATTGTCGATCCCGGCAGCCTGCACGTCCGCTGCACTCGATGATCTGGCGCCACCGAGCGCCGACCGGCCGGCCGTTTCGGGAACGGGCACCAAGGACGCCTCGAAGGTGAGTGCCGGCGCGCCGGATTTCTCTCTCGCGCCGAACCCTGAGATCCCGATTACGATCGCGACGCCGTCGATCGATCCGAAACACGATTACAGCTTGCCGGAACTGGTCGATATCGCCCAGCGAACCAATCCGATCACCCGTGCCGCCTGGCAGCGCGCCCGGCAGGCGGCGATTGCCGTCGGCATCACCGAAGCGGTGTACCTGCCTCTCCTGACGGCCGATGTACTCGCCGGTCTGGAGCAGACGTCGGCGACTGCGCCCGGCATCGGCGGTCCCATACCGATCGCCCCCGGCACGCTGACGACAACTGGCGCGCAGTTCATTCCATCCCTTACGGTCAAGTGGCTGCTTCTCGATTTCGGCGGGCGGGATGCGGGGAGAGCGGCGGCGACGCAATTGGCGTTTGCCGCAAACGTCACCTTCAATGGCACCCACCAGAAGCTGATCTTCGATGTTTCCAACGCCTATTTCGTCCTGACGGCGGCGCGCGTTCAATTGAAGATCGCCCGCCAGACGGTGCAGAATGCCGAGCTCGTCCAGGCGGCCGCCAAGGCACGCATGGGCCGCGGCATCGCCACGTCGATCGAAGTCGCTCAGGCAAACCAGCAGGTGGCGCAGGCGCGCTTCAACCTGACCCAATCGCAAGGGCACGAGCGCAATGCCTATATGACGCTTCTCGAAGCGGTCGGGGTCTCGCCAACGCTTGAGATCCGCATCGCCGACGGCAGCAATCGCGCTCTGCCGAAGGCCGTGCCTGAAGACCTCAACCGGCTGATTGCGACATCGCTCCAGCGTCGACCGGATGTGCAGGCGGCTTTTGCTCGCCTGCAGGCCGACAAGAACGGTATTGCGGCCGCCCGCGCGGAGTTCATGCCGAAGGTTGCGCTGGTGGGCAACGTGAACCGCAACATCGGGTCGCTCAGCGTCGAAGACACGCGTTTCGACCAGCGCTCGACGATCCGCGTCAACCAGCCGAATGCCAACCTGATGATCGGCCTGAGCTTCCCGATTTACGATGGCGGGCTGCGCGATGCGCGGCTGCAATCGGCGATGGCACAGGTCGGCGCTGCCGAGCAGGAGATGGCGCAGCTGCAAAACACCGCAGCGCGGGAAGTTGTCGTCGCCTATGATCTGCTGCGAACCAGCCTGGCCGGCTATGCGGCAGCGAGCGAGCTGACGACCGCCGCTCAGACGACCTACGATGCTGCGGTCGACTACTACAAGCAGGGCCTGGGCACGATCACCGATGTCAGCATCGCGCAGACGGCGCTGCTGCAGGCGAAAGTCGCAAGGGCGACCGCCTACAGCGACACGCTCGTCGCCGCGGCCAGCCTTGCTTTTGCGACGGGAACGCTGACCAACCGCAATGTGGTCAATCGCTTCTGACGACCCGACGCGATGTACGTTCCGCCGTGGTACTCACCAGAGGATCGACGACGCCTCGATCAACAGTCCATCGAACGCGCCAGCAAGGATGCCCGCCACGGCCGTCGTTCCGACATGAGCGGCAAGAATGAGCAATCCCAGCATAGATACGGCCGATCCGATCCGGATTGCCGATGCACGCTCGCTTTCAAGGGCCAACGGAATGGCGACCGGCGTGGATAGTATTGGGCGTGGCGCACCCCGGAGGTTCTCATTTGCCGCACGCAGGAGACGGCGCGGCCGCGAATATTTCAGGCGGCTTTTTTCGCATATTCCGGGATAGGTTTCGCAAACTGAGCTAGGCATCTGACGTGTCCCTGACCAACTGGATCTGAGGGGATCTTAAGCGATCCGTCCGCGTTGGCCGTTCCCGAGGGAACTCCTAAGTGGAGGGCTTGTTGCCTTCGAGAAGCAGGCGGTGTTTTGCGAGCGCCTGGCCGACAAATTCGGTGAAGGCGCTGACGCGTGCCGTGCGCCGCAAATCCTCGTGTGTCAGAAGCCAAAGCTCCCGCGTCATCTCGGCAACTGGCGCGCCGATGCGGATGAGACCGGCCGTCGTATCGCCGAGATAGCAGGGCAGGGCAGCAAGACCGATACCGGCCATTGCCGCCTCGCGCGCCGTGACCAGCGAATCGCAACGCAAGACCGCGGGCGCCGCGAGCGCCGCGCGCATCCATCGTGCCACGCTCGTGGACGCAAGCGCGTCGCCAAGCCCGATCCAGTGTTCCCGTGCGATATCGATCGTATCGACAGCGGCCAGTCCCCGAATGTCGAGATAGGACGGCGCCGCATAGACGGCGAAAGCGACCTTGGCGATCCGCCGACCGACCAGGGCATCCGGTGAATCGACCGCGGGGCGTATGGCGACGTCCGCGTCGCGATGGGAGAGATTTGCAAGCGCATTCGAGGTGCTGACCTCGAGCAGGACGCCGGGATGACGTTGACGGAAATCGGCCAGGATCGAGGGCAGGATCGACGCCATGAGCGTATCGGTGGTGGTGATCCTCAGGCTACCCTCGAGCCGCAAATCCTGCCCCGTCAAGCGGCGCTCGAGCTCCGTGACCGTGTCAGCCATCTGCCGGGCCACCGCCAGGAGCTCCTCGCCACCGGCAGTGAGCGTGTAGCCGGACGGGAGCCGGTCAAACAGCCGGACCCCGAGCTTCCGCTCGAACGACCCGACACGCCGGAGCACGGTCGTGTGATTGACGCCGAGCGCCCTGGCGGCGGCCGCAAGGGAGTTTGCTTCGGCAACCGCCAGAACAAAGCGAAGATCTTCCCAGTCGATACGGTGATGGCTGTGCATGATTGCGCAAACCCAAAACAGGTTGTTCGTCGGATGGGCGAATTTGCACTGCCACCACCGCGTATTGTCAATCGCTTTTCGCAATTGAGTTCCACGGTCTAGACGACCCATTCGCTCTGGAGCCGTCATTGAATGCGGCTGTGCAAATACGCAGAGACACTAGGCAAAACGACAGATCGTTCTGCAACGGAGCACCGGCTAATGTTGGTCTCACGATCGGATGGGCCGGTCGGTGGAGCGACACGAGATGATCCCACTCTTCGGCGATCGGGTGCTTAGGACGGGCGCTCACTCGGCCGCCCCGCATCCTCAGGAGCCGCCGCACTAAAGCGCATTCACCGATCAACACTTCCTCCATTCTCAACGTCATTTTCATCCAGGAGGTCCCGTGATGGAGACCCTGTTCGTTCCATTGGCTTTGCTTGCGGGTGGTCTGCTCGCTGTCCAGGCGGGTGCCAACGCACAACTTTCCAAAGCGGTCGGATCGCCTTTTGCGGCGACCACGCTTCAGCTCGCGATTGGCACGGGCCTGTTGTTTCTCGTCACCCTCCTGACGGGGACAATCGCCGCGCTTGGTGCAATTCCCGCGGTCAAGTGGTGGCATCTCATAGGAGGCACCGCCTCAGCCGTCTATGTCGTCTCGACCATCGTTCTCTTCCCCCGCCTTGGCGCCGTCGTTTCCGTCGGATTGTTCATCGCCGGACAGATGCTCGCTTCCCTGACGCTCGATAGTTTCGGCTTGCTGGGCGTTCCGCCGACGGGACTGCGGGTCGGGGCCGCCGTTGGCACGCTCGTCGTGCTCCTCGGGGTTGCTATGGTGGTGTTCGGGCAAGGCGGAAAAGACAATGTTAAAGCCGACCGGCTTGGCTGGATCGCCCTTGCGTTGATGGCAGGCGCCGTGCTCCCGGTCCAGGGCGCCGTCAATGCGCTCCTGCGCCATGATCTCGGCGGTGCGCCGTTCGCGGTGGGTGCGATCTCGTTTCTCGTCGCCACGCTCGCCATGGCCGTGGTGATGCTTCTGGTGCTCGCCGGGCAAAAGACATCCCGCCCTGACATCGCCGGCGTGCAGACAATGCCCTGGTGGGGATGGCTCGGGGGTCTCGCCGGAGCGACCTATGTCACCACCGTCTTTACCGCGATCCCGGCGATTGGCGCAGCCGCCGCTGTCGGCCTCACCGTGGCCGGCCAGCAGGTCGCAAGCGTCTTCGTCGATCGCTACGGCTGGTTCCGCCTACCGCAGAGGTCCGTGTCGGGGCTGCGCCTGGGCGGCGTGGTGCTGCTCTTGGCCGGTGTCGCCATCATCAAACTCGTGTGAAGCCGCAACCGATCGCGATCTGTCGAACGCCGGAGAATTGCCATGTCATCCACATCGCTTGCCTGGATCTATCTCGTTCTCTCCGGCGTCGCAGACGTCGCCTGGGCTGTCAGCACCAAGTTCTCGAACGGCTACAGCCGCCTGTCCTGGACGCTGGTCTCGATCGTCGCGTTGGTGGTCTTTCTCTTCCTGCTTACCCAGGCGCTCAAGACCTTGCCGCTAGGCACAGCTTACGCGGTCTGGACCGGCATCGGCGCCGTCGGATCCGTTCTCTGCGGCGTGCTGCTCTTCGGAGAAGCCATCACCATCTCACGGGCAACCGCAATGCTGGTGATCGCCGGCGGCGTCATCGCGCTGAAAATCGTGCCAGCATGAGCTCCAGGGCAGAGCGACCTTAAAACACAGTCTCTTCAATAGATTGAGCCATTTTTCTCGACCATGCTGTTGTCACAATCAGCCGGCCGCCACCGTGTGTGGCGGGTCAGCATTCCGTAGCGGGAGTTCGCAGTCCCAACGTGACCAAACAGCGGACTGGATGACCCCTTTACAGAAGCGGCCGCACAAGCATTTCGGCGCCGAGAACGAGCAGGCAGAGGAGGAACCAGCGCCGGAAAGCGGACGGGCTGACACGGTTGCGAGCGACTTGCCCTGCCCACATGCCGGCAAGCGCTGGCGCAATGGCGAGACCGGAGACGAGCAGATTGTCAGCCTCGAAGGCACCTTGCCAGACGAGCCCGGCGGTGAGGGCGACCGTGGACACGGTAAAGGAGAGGCCGAGCGCCTGTACCAGTTCGTCCCGTTCAAGACCGAGCGCCTGGAGATAGGGCACGGCCGGGATGACGAAGACGCCGGTTGCGCCCGTCACGATCCCGGTTGCCGCGCCGACGACTGGAGACAGCCACGGCTCCCACTTTGCCGGTACGTGTAGCTGACGCGCAAAGAGTGTGAAGGCCGCGTAGAGAACGAGCGCCGCACCCAGCGCGCCCGTCGTCAGCGCGGTGCTGCCACCGGCAAGCACCGATGAACCGCCGAGCGTGCCGACGACGACCGCCAGCATCATCGGCCAAAGCCGAACAGCGAGCGCGTGGAAGCTCGGGCCGGCGAGAAGCTGCCAGACGTTCGTCAAGAAGGACGGGGCAATCAACAGGCTGGCGGCGGCAAGGGGTGAGATGAGCGTGCCGAGCACGCCCATCGCCAGGGTCGGCAACCCCATGCCAGTGACGCCCTTGAGGATGCCGGCGGCGAAGAAAGTAGCGGCAATCGCAACGGCGAGGGACGGAGCAAGGTCGAGCATGCCACCGGCATAGCGCATACCCGCACCGGCACAATGCGGATCATCCGCAATCAGACTTCGGCTGGTCCGAAGGCTGCTTTTCCGATAGCCTCGTTTGCATGCGTTTCGACCTCACCGACCTTCGACTGTTTCTTGCCGTAGTGGATGCCGGCAGCATGACCCATGGCGCAGCGGATGCCGGGCTTTCCTTGCCGGCGGCAAGCGAACGCCTGCGTGACATGGAGGCGATCGGCAAGGTCAAGCTGCTCGAACGTGGCCGCCGCGGGGTGCGGCCGACGCCGGCCGGAGAAGCGCTGGCGCATCACGCCCAGCTGATCCTGCGGCAGATGGGGCGGATGCGCGGCGAGCTTGGTGAACACGCCGATGGCCTTCGAGCAACGATCCGGCTTGCGGCGAATACAGCCGCACTCACGGAGTTTCTGCCGCAGCGACTTGGCGCCTGGATGGCGGCACATCCGCGGATCGACGTCGATCTGAAGGAACGCCAAAGCATCGAGATTGCGCGAGCCGTCGCCGCCGACCTCGTGGAGATCGGCATTCTTTCGGACCAGGTCGATACGGGCGGCCTGCAACTGCGCCCCTTCGCGATCGACCGCCTCGTCGTCGTGATCCCGCGCGATCATGCACTGGCGGCAAGCAGGCATGTCGACTTTGCCGACATTGTCGACCAGCCGTTCGTCGGCCTGACGGATGGCGCATTGCAGGGCCACATCGACGTGCACGCGCGCCGATTGGGTCAGACGCTGAAGATCCGCACGCGCCTGCGCAGCTTCGAGGGCCTGTGTCACATGGTTTCGGCGGGTGTCGGCCTTGCCATCATGCCGGAGACGGCGGCGCGGCGCGGCAGCAGATCCGCCAAGACCGCGTTCGTGCGCCTTGCCGATGACTGGGCGACGCGGCGGCTGTCCGTCTGCGTGCGGGCGGAAAAGGAACTGAGCCCGCCGGCACGAGACCTGTTCGGACATCTGGGCTCGCGCGGTTCGCGTTGATCGCGGAACGTGCGCCGGCCTTTAATCGCAAAAATTGATTTTCCTTTGGAACTCTTCGCGCCTTTGGCGGTTGGGCTCCCATACGGATGTCGTTCGGCCCGATCCTTGCCGGGCCTACTGCGTGAGAAGGAGAGGGAGCATCATGCTTTTCCGAAGAGGACAGGAAACGCCCCGGAAGCCTCGGAAGCCCACCTTCTCTCGGACGGACCGCCCGCTCGTTTCCAAGAGCGAGACACCATGCCGGGCCTTTTCTGCTGGCCGCGAGGTATCGTCATGATCGGCAAATCGATGCCGGCCTATGTGATCGATCTCGCCTTTGTCGAGCGGATGCTGGAGATGGCGGAGCGGCGTATCGCCGAGCCGGCGTCGAGCCAATCTCTCCACCAAGAGATTGCCGACGAACTTGAGCGGACCGGAGGAGATCCGAAGATGGCGCGTATCCTGCTCGTCACCTTCACCAATTCTTACGCCGCGCACGTCACCAGCGGCGACCGTCTGCGAAAGCTGAGAATTGAAGCGGAATGGGGTTCTTTCTTGCGCCGAAGGTGGCTTTGAGGCTCGCTTCCAGCGCGCTCACGGGCCAGGCGCCGGCCCGAAGCTCGGCAGCCGAAGCTAGCAGAGCAACAGGAATACAGGCATCAGGGCGACCAGATAGGCGAGACCGTCGGCGGTCAGGCGATCGCGAAGGTTCGGCGCAGCGAAGGAGTTGCCCGATAGGCGCCCATTATTGTTCATTTTTTTGTTCTTCCTTGGTCGTTGTTGTCGAGCCCGCCGGGAGGAGGGGCCGGGCCCGTCGCATATGGGAGACAGGTCGGTCGGGATCAATGAAGGGCGCCAGGCAAAGCAGGCCCCCACGCGAAATTCCGACATCGACCGGTTGTCGATCTTCCAACGCGGTGCTTGACGAGCCGGGTGTTAGCAGGGTTTGGACCCGATGCAATGCGTTGCCGGTCACGTCCTTGCACGTTTGCGTGAGCTGCCGCTGCCAAGCCGTCCGAACCGCGCGCCCGAACGCCAACTCGCAAGCGGGCGCTCAACCGCCCGCTTGGCCACTCGTTGTAGCTTGAGATTTGAAGTCCGGGAAATGCGGTGCAATAGAGTCCGCGCGTTCACCGAGGGGGAGGGGCTTATGGATCGGCCGGAACCGCGCATCCTTCGCGCGACGGCGGCGGACGTGGAGGAGCTTGGTTAGGTCGGACCAGCGGCCTATGCCGCAGAATATGCGTATCTCTGGGACGACAGCGCTGCCCTGGCGCGTCAACTGGCGACGTTCAGTTCGGACGCATTCTCGAAGCTGCTCGAACGTCCGGAGGCGCGCGTCTGGGTGGCGCAGATGGATGAGGCAATTGTCGGCTTCCTCACGATGATTATTGGGGCCGTCGATCCGATCCGGTCAAAGCCCGGCGGCACTGAGATCCCTCGAATCTATCTCCTGCGGGCCGCTAAGGGGCTGGCCATTGGCCGTAAACTCGTGGAATGCGCCATCACCCAGGCGAAGCAGGAAGGCAGCCGTTATGTCTGGCTGGACGTGATGGCGTCGGCAGAACAGGCACGACGTGCGTATCTCAAATGGGGCTTTGTCGAACTGGGCGCGACGCGTTTCGCGAAACCCGTGAAAGCAGACCTTGCCGGGACGATCGTCTTAGCCAAGCAACTCGATTGAACGCCGTGCGAGGCGCGACCAGCTTCTGTCCGTCACACCATTCGTGAGGGCGGATTGTTTCAAGGCTCGGCGCGACGCGACTGGCGGCCTCGTCGTGGCATCCCCTCAGGCGCTGAACTCCGCCACCGCCGGCTCATGCGCTTGTTCGCACCCCAAGTCCTCTTGCGCTCGCTGATAGGCCACGGAAATGGCCGCGAACTTGATCGCCTGCCAGCGAACATAGTCGTTGAGCAGGGTTTCGGAGACGAACAGGTCGCCTCGATTGCCGGGAAGGCTCCAGACGAGGAGCCCGTCCGATTTGGCCCGGGCAAATACCCGCAATACGTGGCCGCGCGACAGGGTGTGTCTGTTCGAGACCTCGCCTGCGGCGAGCGCTCCGAGGCAAACCGGCCGATCAAACACCTCAAGGCCGCTCGGGACCCGGCCGATGAGTTCGTGCAGGATATTGCTTCCCGTTTCCGTTCGCACGAACAGATCCACGCTCGCCGGCGGCTGCGCCCAACCCGGATCGAATACGAGGGATCGAACGGCCAGCGGGTGGATCCGTCCAAGCAGGCGCTGGTCGCCCTCGAACCTGGACGCGCGATCACCGCCATCGAGCCGATCGAGGGCGACCAGATGGCTCGCCAGCCATTGGCCGATCATGCTTTCGCCGTAGGCGCTCAACCGCAATGGTCTTATGCGTTTGTCCCTGCTTTCCTGCGGGACAAGCAATCCATAGGCAACCATTTCCGCCAGATGGGCCGTAAGCGTGTTCTTGCTGAAGGGGAGCTTTGGCGCGAAGAATTCGATGAGTGAGCCCGCCGTTAGTGGCGAACGCGTTTCATCCCGTTTGCGTTCAAAATGCAGCGCGATGATCGCCTGCGTGATCAGCCACTTCTGCATGCTGGCGACATAGCGCACCACCCTCGGAGCGACATCGTGCATGGCGAGCAGCTCTCTTGCCGCATCGCGCAGGACGGCCAAGAAAGCCGACCCCTCAAGTGGCGTTATGGGACTGAAAGCGTCTTGCGATCCTAAAGGCATGATTGTGTCTGTCGCACCACGGCTGATGGCATCCCCGGCATTACTACCCATCCACTGTTGCATCACCATGTCACGCCGTCACCTGTGTGACTCAATTTTGGGTGCACTCACCCACAATTTGCTTCTTGTGTTGATCCTGTTCCGCCGCTCTCGCTATGAGTGGCCAGCTTCTGGGGGAAACACCATGAAATCAATTCTTTGTCGTCTACACGCAGGTTGAGCCAACAGCTTGCCGAGGCCGACCGTCGCTGTGGCCGAAGCTTGATGTAGCCGACTGACCGAACGGTCCATCCAGGGTCCATGCACGTCGCGCAAGGCGCGCCATGGCCACGGCGTTCTGCGCCGTTTTTTTGCCCCTGCAACAACGCCCCTTAGGCAAAATCGAATGCTCAAAAGCCTGCCGCTCACCCCCGTGTTTTCTTCTTTCGCGTTCCCAAAGACGTTCCTGAGAACGTTGCAACCGTGCTTGCGCATGCTCCAGGCGTCGCGGATACTGCCTGGTTGGATACGCGCCGGATCATGTGGGATACGAAGCTGCAGCGGCAGTGCCTTGCGGCCCAGCATTGAGGCGGATCTGGACCGGGCCTACCGTCTCGACAACGGCGCGGTGTTGACCACACGCTTTGGTGGCATAGCCGTCTTTGCCGCACTCGCAAACAACGGTACGGCAGGAACGGTCAGCGCGGGTCTGAACCTCTCCAACGACCTCCACTGGGATTTCGCTTCTTCATTGCTCTACGGAATCGAAAGCGATGCGCGAAGGCAGGTGCTCATGCGCGCTTCTGATTTTGATGCTTGATGGCCTCAGCCCTCTCGGCTCGTCCAGTCGAAATACGGCATATGCCGTATTTTGTTGTCCAGGCGGACATGGGAAGCCTGCGGCCTGCGAAGGGCGCGTTCCCAGGAACTCATTATCAGCCCGAATGTTCGAAAAGACCGGCGCACGCCCTGGCAGAGCCCAAGCAGGCTTCACGGCCCGATTGTTACTTACGAAGTAACGCCCAGAATTTCCAAAAAAGGACACGAGAATAGAGATAGCCATGGAACAGTTAATCGATAGGAGGGAGTTCTCCGCTGGCTGGAAGACGGCCGATGCACTGTTTCGAAATCCTGAGTTCCCGGCCGTCGACCGGCAGCTTGCCGCTCATCTCATCAAGATTCATCGGCAGACGCCGCGCCTGGCTCGTCTCCAGGCTTCTCATCGCAAGTGGTTCATGACGCAGTCCATGTACGCGCTTTGTATGCAACGGGCGACAGGCTGCGACGTCGTCGGGCTGCATGCGAGCCGTTTCATCGAAACCGTAACTTCCATCGGCGTCGCGAGCCGCAACACGGCCGATGCTTTTCTCAAGGAACTGCTGGCCTACAAGATGCTGCAGGAGATCCCCTCGCGTCATGACAAGCGGATCCGCAACCTTGACACGACGCCTGCCAGCGACGCGGCGATGCAGGGCTGGTTCATGGGCCACATGAACGGATTGGACCGTCTGGACGGCGGTGGGCGTGTCGCGGCCTGCACAAAGGACCCACTGCTATTCCGCTTGGCGCAGCCGCGCGCCGCGGCGGCACTGATTGCCAACTCCGTGTGGCGTCATCCGCCCGACAGTATAGGGCATTTTCTGTCGTCGGAGTTCGGCGGCATGATCATCCACGAATTCATCTTCGAGATCGCGGATTTTACGGCCGTGGGGGACAGGGTGACCGTCGGCCCCGTCAACGTCCATTCGCTCGCGGTACAGTACGGAATTTCCGCCACCAACATCAAGCGGATGTTCAAGCGGGCGCAGCAGCAGGAGTGCCTGGGCTGGGAAGGTTCCCGCGGGCGGAAGGTCCTCTGGCTTTCCAGGCAGTTTCTCGACGACTATCTCTGGTGGCAGGCCCAGAAATTCGCAGCACTCGACGAGGCCTTTCATGCCGCCGTGGCGATGGTTCGGCGCGGCGAGAAAAATGCTCCCAGATTTGGCCCTTGAACATCGCGGGCGCATCTTCGTATGCCCGCTAGGGTTCTTTCAATCGTATGGGAGCCGTGTCGCGGAGTTAGATCGATGGGTTCGGTGGATGAAGGGCTTTTCCGCAAGGAAGCGCTGGAAAGGAACTTCTCGCCCGAGCGGTTGGAAGAGGCGGTGCGCATCAACACCGCGGCGAGCCGTGTCGGGCTTCTCGCCATGCTCCTGCTTTGCCTGCTGTTTGCGGCCTGGAGTTTCGTTGGCCGTATAGCGACCCGGGTCGAGGGCGAGGGCGTTCTGCTTCCGGTGCCGGGCAAGGCCTTGCTGGAAATGCAGCTCTATCTGCCGCCAGCGAGCGGCAAACGGGTACGACCGGGCATGCCCGTCAACATCGAGATCGCCGGTCTGCCGCGCGAGCGTTGGGGAACGCTTGCTGGCAGGGTCGTGTCGATCTCGGATTTACCAGTGAGTCACGAGAGCATGCTCGCCACGTTGGGGGACGATGGCCTGGCGTCACGCTTTTCGGCAAAGGCCATGCCCTTCGTTGCGGTCGTCGAGCTTTCAACCGATCCGCAACGGCCCGGCGCTTATGTCTGGCGTGGCGGCGAAGGCGCACAGACACAGCTGGGGCGGGGCGCGGTCGGCACTGGCAAGGTAACGATCGAGGAACGGGCGCCTGTCGATTTCCTGTTGCCTTTCCTGCGTACCCGGCCGGGGGCCTGACATGCGCCGTTTCTTGCCGGTTCTGCGGCGATCGGTTCCAACCATCCTGCAGATCGAGCATGCCGAATGCGGCGTCGCGTGCCTTGCGATGGTGCTCGCCTGGCACGGTCGCCATGTTGGCCTCGACGAGTTGCGCATACGCGCCGGCGTTTCCCGCGATGGCACCAAGGCGAGCAATCTGCTGCGCGCCGCCCGCTGGGCAGGCCTTGAGGCCCGCGGCCTTCGTCAAGAGCCCGAGGAACTGCGTAATATCGAAGGCCCCGCCATCCTCCACTGGCAGTTCAAGCACTTCGTCGTTCTGGAGCGCGTTTCTGGCGGCTTTGCGACCATTGTCGATCCGGCCGACGGCCGCCGGGCGGTGTCGATGCAGGAGCTCGCGGGAAGCTTCACCGGCGTCGTTCTGACTTTTCGAAAAGGCGAAGCGTTTCGACCGAGTGGAAAGAGACTATCTTCGCTCTCTTCGCTCCGCGAACGGTTGGCTGGCCCCGGGATGCGCTCGGCACTTTTCGCCGTCCTTGCCGCTTCGCTCATCCTCGTCGTGCCAGGCATGGTGCTGCCGGTTCTTTCCCGCAGCTTCATCGACGATATTCTCGTCGATAGGCAGAAGGATTGGCTTCTGCCGTTCTGCCTGTTGCTTTTCGGAGTCATCCTATTTCAGGCGGGGCTGACGATGTTCCAGCAACTGCTGCTGATGAAGCTGGAAACGCGGCTCGCCTTCGTACCGACGGCGCGGCAGCTCCGGCATATGCTGCGGCTGCCCGTCGCGTTTTACACGCAGCGCGATGCCGGCGAGCTCGCCAGCCGGCTCGATGCCAATGAACGGCTCGCGAACCTTCTCTCCGGCGAGCTCGCAACGCACGTCTTCAACCTCGCGAGCATCCTGACCTATGCCGCGGTGATGCTGGTGTTCGATCCCATCCTCGCGGTGCTGCTCATCGGCTTGCAGGGCCTATATCTGCTGCTGCTGCGCGAGGCCATCCACCGTCAGCAGATAAACGCCCGCCAGCAAGTCGCCGCGGCGGGCAAGCTCGTGGCCGCCACCATCGGCCCCATCCGCAGTCTCGAAACGGTGAAGGCCTCGGGTCTCGAAAACGAAGCGTTCCGGCGCTGGGCCGGCCATCAGGCACGGCTTCTCGGGTTGCGCAGCGACGAGGCCCATATCGACGTTCTCCTGGCCGCCGCCCCGGCGCTGATGCAGGCGCTGGCCGGGGCGATCGTTCTCGGAGTGGGTGGGCTGCGCGTCATGGATGGGGCAACGACGCTCGGTACGGTGATCGCCTTCCAGGCCCTGGCCATCAGTTTTTCCGCACCGATCGGCGGTCTGCTCGCCCTCACGGGCCAGATCCAGCAGGTCCAGGCCGACCTGGAGCGGGCCGACGACGTCATGCGTGCGCCCCTCCTCACGCCGCCGGCCGGCGGCGTCCTGCCGAAGGACGGTGTGCTTGAGGCAAGGGATCTCAGCTTCGGTTACAGTCCACTCGATCCGCCATTGATCGAAGGGTTTTCGCTGGTTCTCAGACCAGCGGCCAGAATCGCTATCGTCGGCGGCTCGGGCAGCGGAAAAAGCACGGTGGGTCGTCTGCTCGCCGGACTGCTTGAGCCGGGAGGCGGGTCGCTCAAGCTGGGTGGTGTTGACCTCATTGCCGTCGCCACGAACCAGCGGGCTGCGTTATGCGGCTATGTCGATCAGGACATCTTTCTGTTCGAAGGAACGGTGCACGACAATCTGACGCTCTGGGATAGGGGCGTGTCGGAAAATACGATCACGCGGGCGCTGGCCGACGCGGCTATGCTTGACGATGTATTGGCCCGCGACGGGGCGCTCTTCGCGCCGATCGACGAGAACGGCGGCAACTTCAGCGGCGGGCAGCGCCAGCGCCTCGAAATCGCCCGGGCGCTTGCCGCCAACCCACAGGTCCTCATTCTCGACGAGGCGACCTCGGCGCTGGATACGGCAACCGAGAGGAAGATCGTCGAGAGCCTGCGACAAAGAGGGTGTGCCTGCCTCATCATCGCCCATCGCATCGCCACCATCCGTGATTGCGACGAGATCATCGTCATGCGGGCCGGGCGGATTGTCGAGCGCGGCAGCAACGCCGAACTGCTTGCGCTCCAAGGCGAATATTTCAGCCTCGTGCAGGAGTCTGCGCCATGACGGGACCTCTCCAGCCGATTGCGTATGACGAAGAGCGCAGCAATTCGGGCCTGATGCAGGTTTTCGGCGAACCTCCCGGCAACGACGGCAGCGGCGCCCCTGGCGCGGGCACACCGCTTGTCGAAGCGATAGCAATGGCCTTGCAGGCAGCCGGGCATCCGGTGTCTGCAGAAGCGTTGTGCGATCTCAATGCGCAGGCCTCAGAGGATGACGCTCCAGCCTTGCTGACCCGCGCCGGCGTCGCCTTCCGCCCGGTGGAACTTGCGGCGGACTGGTGGCGTCATGATGGCTTGCCCATGCTGGCGGAACTGGAGGACGGTACGCCTGTGGCGTTGGTTCCGGGGGCGCAGGGCGGCTGGCGCATTGTCATGCACGGTAAATCCATACGGGCCACGGCGCGTGCCGCCGCGCAAGTACGCTCACGGGCGATCCAGATCTATCCGCTCTTGCCCCGCGCCCCGGCAACGCTTGGCGGCCTGTTGCGCTTCGGTCTTCGCGGGGCGGGCATGGACGTCGCGCGCATGGCTATCATGGCCGCTCTCGCCAACCTCTCGGCGATCGCGTTGCCCATCGCGGCCATTCTGCTGGTGGAGCATGTGATCCCCTCCGGCGATCGGGCTGCTCTCCTGCAAATCCTTATCGGCCTCGTCGCGATCGCCTTCGGACAGACGGCATTCGATCTGGTGCGCGCCTTTGCGATGGCGCGAATAGAAACGCGCCTGGACGCGACCTTGCAGGCCGCGGTCTTCCATCGACTGCTGCGCCTTCCCGCGCATTTCTTCAAGGGATTTACGACCGGCGATCTGGCCGAACGCGTTCTCAGCCTGCAGGAGGCGCGGCAGATGGTGACGGGGAGCATGCTCTCCGGTCTCTTCGGCATACTTGGCATTCTGACCAGTGCCGCCGTCTTGTTCCTGACCGATTGGCGGCTCGCCTTGGTTGGTGTTTCGGCCGCCGCGCTGCTTGCGTTCGTTTCGGCCGTTGTCTCTTGGCGACAACTTCTCGAAGAGCGCCATCAGATTGAGGCCCGAGGGGAAGTGCAGGGCTTCGTGCTGCAGCTGCTGTTCGGCATCGTCAGGCTGCGCGGGGCCAATGCCGAGGAGCGTGCGCTGACGCGCTGGGGCTCAAAGAGCGCCCGGCAGCGCCAGGCTTTCATGCAAGCGAGGCTTTACCGCGCGTGGCAGAGCGTGCTGCAGGTTTCGATGCCCTGGCTCTGCCTGTTGTTGATCTACGCATCGGTGGGGTGGCTGGGTAATCTCGATGAAACGCAGCCGCTCCATGCGCTCGCAGCTCCGACCGACGGTGACAACAGCGGAACCTTGAGCATTGCCGTCTTCGCAGCTTTTGCGACGGCGTTCGGCCAGTTGACGGCTGCCTTGCGTGCGTCGATCGGGGCCGTCTCAGGGCTGGTGGCGGTTGTCCCGCTCGTGCAGCGCACCCGCCCGGTGCTGGATGCTCAACCCGAGCAGGAAACGCTCCGTAACGCTCCGCTTCATCCGGACCTCCAGGGAAATGTCGTCTTCCGCAATGTTCACTTCCGCTACTTCGCGGACGGTCCGCCAGTCCTGGAGGACGTCAGCTTCGAGGTCGCCGCCGGGGAATTCGTCGCGATCGTTGGACCATCCGGCAGCGGCAAGTCTACACTGCTGCGACTGATGCTCGGGTTCGAAACGCTGGAAAGCGGTGAAATTCTCTTCGACGGCATACCAGTGGACGCGTTGGAGCCCAGTTTCATCCGCCGCCACATGGGTGTGGTGCTCCAGAACAGCATGCTTTTTGCAGGTTCGATCTACGACAATATCGCCGGCGCTTCGGGCTGCGGACCGGAGGCGGTTCTCGAAGCCTCGATTCTTGCCGGCCTGGAACAAGACATCGCGGCCATGCCGATGGGGCTGCACACCATCCTGGCAGATGGTGGCAACACCCTCTCGGGCGGACAGCGCCAGCGCATTCTGGTGGCCCGCGCGCTCATCGGTCGGCCCAAAATTCTCCTGCTCGACGAGGCGACCAGCGCGCTCGACAACCGCACCCAGGCAGCGGTGTCGGAGAGGCTGGCCGAGCTGAACACAACACGGATCGTCATTGCCCATCGTCTGTCGACGATCCGCAAGGCCGATCGCATCATCGTGCTCGATCGGGGCAGGGTCGTTCAGGTGGGTCCCTTCGACGCGCTAGCACGCGCTGGCGGCTGCTTTGCAAGACTTGCAGCCGTGGACATGCTGGGCGGCCGGTGAAAGTCCAAATCTGGGAGTTTCACCGAAAATTCTTGAAACGGGGCCGGGAGGATTTTACCTCATCTGCCTAGAGGAAAAGCAGAATTTGCAGGGTCTGAACCCGTTTGACGGCGATCACCGGCGAGAATGAATCTCGCGTGATCGGCGGAGGGAAAACTGTGCGCTTTTTCTCCGGCCTTTGCGCCTCACGACAACCCGCCGTTCGACCCTTGCGGCGATCGGCATGCAACCAACCGCCCTGCAGGACAGGGCTGAAAGGAAAACAAATGAGCGATAACAAGAAGGACCAAGTGGTCAAGACAACTGTCAACGACGAGCTGCCCGATGCTGCACTCGACATGGTTTCGGGGGGCTATCCGGTACGTTCGAGCCTGAAGCCGTCGGGCAAGGGTTCGGTCTTCGGCCGCTGATCGACCGCCCGGCCTTTCCTTAAGGCCGCAAGGCGAATCGGCCGGTATCCGCAACGGAAATGCGGATACCGGTTTTGAGAGAGATGGTAACTGCAATGTTTGCCGCGAGGAACCGGTCGTTCACGATCGAAAGACGAGACACGATCGCAGGTCGCGAGGCCGAGCGGATGACCTTTCCCGCCTATCGGCGGCTGCTATCCGGCGCACCGGGCCACGACATCTTCGTCGCGACGCAAGGGGCCGAGCTATGTGGGTTGGCACTTTGGCGCCAGAGTGAGGACGGCGGCCAACGGCTTCTGTCGCTCTTCACGGCGCATGATTGGCGCGGAGAGGGCGTGGCACGCAGCCTGCTCGCCCATGCGCAGGAAACCTACCGGCTTGCCGGGATTGGAGGACTGACGGCCTTCTGGTCCGATACGCTGCCTGGCGCCGAGCCGTTCTCGCGGCTCATCCAATCGCTTGGCTGGAGCGCGCCGGCGCTCGATTGTGTCCGCGTTTCAGCCAATGCCGCGCAGACGAAAGTCTGGTCCGATAGCCGCCGAATGGAGCGCATGACCACCCGCCCGGGTATGGTATTCCGCGCGTTCGACGCCGTCGGCGCCGCCGAGCGGGCACAGATCCAAAGTGGCCTTCAAGCTGAAGGCGTTCCCGTTCAATGGCGCCCTTTCGAACCCTATGATGATATCAACCAGCAGCTGTCGCTGCTGATGTACCGCAATGCCAACCTTGACGGCTGGATCGTGGTGCAGGACAGCGGTCCCAGCGAAGTTTGGTTGTGCAGCCTTTACAACAGAGGGCTTTCGACCAGCGCCGGTGCTTTGATGCCGCTGCTCGTGGAAGTCTGTGCCAGGCACCACGCCACCTTCGGACCGACCGGTCGGTGGCGCTACAATACCGGGCCAGAGCATCCGGGGATGGCCGCATTCCTTTCGCGCTATGCCAGCGAATTTGCTGATTTCTACGATCGGCACCTTTACTCCACCTTTGCCTCGAACGGCGGGCGCAGCGCTACGATCTGATCGGCCAGCGCCAAAATGTCCTGCCTGTGCGAGGCGATGACGACGGCGATGGCGGTCGTGCGGGCGTTGGCAAGGATTTGGGCGGCGTGCTCGCGGTCGAGGCTGGAGAGCGTTTCATCCAGGAACAGGATTTTTGGCTGGGCGGCGAAGCATCGGGCGATGGCGATCCGTGCGCCAAATGCGCGTGGCACAGCGCCTTCAATCATCAATGTCATGTAACCCATCGGCAGCGTCATGATCTCGTCGTGCACGCAGGCAGCTCGCGCGGCCGCCTCGATCGTCTCAGGCGATACGTCGGCAAGTCCTGCGCCGATGACGGCGGAGATCGTCCCCGGCTCATCGCCCTCGTCCTGCATCACGCAGGCAACGGACATTCGCCATGCCTGCAGGCGACCGTGGTCGAGAGCCTCGCCATTCACCAGCAATTGACCCGCTTGAGGCGTTTCAAGCCCCATCAGCAGATGCATGAGGCTGGATTTGCCGATGCCGGACGGACCCGCCAATGCCAGAACCTTGCCCGGAGCCAAGGTAAACGACACCGGATGAAACAGAGCCGCACCCGTTCCGTGGGCGTGGCTGATTGCTGACGCCTCTAGGCGGATGAATGGCAGGGGCTCGCCGTCGCTTGCGCCGCTTTCCGGGCGGAAAACCGTGGCCCTTGTCATTCTCAGGCGAACTGCGGCACGCCCGAAGGATATCGTGGCCGTGCTGAGCGCTAGCGCGAAAAGGGCGGTAACGGAGGCAGTACCCGCCGGCGCCAGAGTGTAGCCCGCAAGCGGCGGCAGCGTCAGGCCGACAAGATCGATGCTGCGTGCCGTGTCGTCGAACTGCGATTGGCGATTCAAGCGCCGTATCTGATCAGAAACGAAGTTCCGTCCGATCTGCAGGCGGCTCTCCAACGCGCCGTATCCGATGGCCCATGGCATGTATTTGAGCTGACCGGCCCGTCGCGACGCCGCCTCAGATCGCTCCCGCAAGCGTCCGGCCTGCGCCGCTCCCAGCCCCTCGCAGATCGAGGCAGCGATGGCGAGCGCCATTGCAATGCCCAAAGTTACGGCAGCGCCGGGCAACCCCATCGTCAGGAAGAGAGCAAGCAGGGCAGCAAATACCACGGGGACGCGGGCGGCGATCTCCATGCGCGCCGCGAAACAGATCAACGCGGCATGGTTGCGACGGCCCTCCCGCCGGTCTGAATGGGCGCGCCGCTTACCGGAAGAGGTGAGCAGCCCGTCCCAGGAGCGATGGCGGATGGCCATGCGCGCGTCCCGCAGTCCCCGCAATGCCGCGATCTGGCCGGCATGGGCCAGGAGCAGAAGTCCGACGGCAAGGAGCACGGCAGCGATCGGACCGGCCCGTTTCGCGGTATCCGCCGTCTGCCAGACCCACAGCGCACAGCCGGGTGCAAGCCAGCCCGCATGCATGAACGCGACTGATGCCGGCGGGCGAAGCCGGGGAGCTTGCCCCTTCTCAGCGAAGGCATAGAGCGCCCGGTCATCGCGCGTTGTCCCCGCCAATTGGCGATAGGCAGTTGTGCCCGGTCGAACGATGCGCTCATCCTCGACCGTCTCCCCGCTCAAAACCGGGCCGATATCCTCGCCGCGCCAATGATTCGCCATCGGACGGATGCGCCTTCGCCAATAGCGCCCGCTCATGATGGGACCATCTCGGAGCCTAGAACTAGACGATGAATGGTGAGGCCTGCCGGCAGGGGACGCAGCGACGAGACGAGCAGTGTCAGTCCAGACCGACGCAGGCGCATAAGGATGCGCTCGGCTAGTTCTGGCTCAATGGAATCCAGCAGGCCGTCGACGACGAGAAGCGCCGGGCGGGCAAGCAGGGCGCGGGCGAGGCGCAGCCGCGCCCTCTGGCCGCCGCTCAGTTGCGGCGCGCCGGCCGAGAGATAGAGATCAAGCCCGCCGCGCGGCGAAAGCGTTGCGGTCAATTCCACGAGGTCGAGCACGCGGTCCTTGTCTGCGTCGCTACCGGCCGAAAGGAAGCCCCGTACACTGCCGCGCGGCATCGGCTCTTCGCCGTCGAGAAGGATGACGCCGGGGCGTGGGCCCGAGCATCGTTCACCGAACACAAGGACCTCGCCCTCGGATGGCGCAAACAGTCCGGTACTCAGGCGACAGAACACACTGTGACCGCTGCCTGATGGCCCCTCCACGGCGAGCATGTCGCCGACGGGTACTTGCAAATTGACGGGTCCGAATACGGTCTCTGCCCGTTGAAAAGGTGCCCAGGAGACGTTGAGATACTCCAGGGCGATGGATTGTTCTGGACCGCGAACGGACGATGGTGCAACCGGGGTCGCAGGTGGCCGTGGGACAGCGGGTTCAGGCGGAGGTACGTCCGCGAGGCGGGCATGGGCGGCTTCTGTTGTATGCCCGCTCGCCAGGCTTTCAATGAGACGGATACTCAGGAAGGCTGCCATAAGCCCGCACCAAAACAGGGCGATGAGCCCTTCGCCGTTGCCGTAGGTGGCGGGAACGAGGCTGGCCACGACGCCTGCGAAGAAAAGGACAGTACGGCGCTGGCTCTCTTCGACCGCCATGACGAGCCGCTTGTCGCCTGCCGCTGCCAACCCTGACAGGCGGATGAACATCGTTTGCGGGCCGGTCCCAAGGCGCCAGCGCGCACGGGGCTCGAACAGCATCGCCGGCAGCGGTCCGGGCTCGGCTTCCAGGTCGCTTCTTGCGCCTGGCGATCTTTCACGCAGGGTGGATGCGTTGACGAACAGCAGCACGGTGGTGAACAAGACGACGCTTTGGGCAAGGCCGGCCAGACCGGCGACGAACGGCGGCAGAAGCATGCTCGCGACCAGGGCCGGCAGAAAAATTGCGCTGCGCTGGGGACGTGGATCGGCGATCGTAGCGATTGCCGAAAGCATCGCATCTAGCCTGTAGCGCCCCGAAAGAAGCATGTCTGCGGCCGGCCAGCGCCGCACCTGCTGCTCCAACCTAACGGCCTGCGCCTCTGCCCGGCTTCGCGCGGCAAGGCGCGTTCGGCGCATCGCAAGGGCGTCGCCCGCAAGCAGAAGCAGGATCGCGAGGAGCGCGAGACCGACCTCGGCGGCGGCGAGAAAATGGGGGGTGGCGACGACACCAGCGGCAATCAGTATCGCGGGAAGACTGCAAGCCGCACGAAGGGTCTCCTTCGACGGCCACGCCGAGCGTCTTGCGCCGGAAGCCGGTTCTGCTGGCGCAAGCGTGAGAACGATGCCCGTGAACTGGCGCGAAAACTCACGCATCTCGACATGAACGATGCCTTCCGCCGGATCGTTGAGCCGCACTCCGGTCTGAGAGACCGCTTCGAGCACGGCAAAATGGAGGAAACGCAGGTGCACAAGGACCGGAAGCGATAGCGAAGAGAGACCGTCTAGATCGACCCGGCGCGCGATCGCGCAAAAACCCTCTTCCCGCGCCGTTTCGCGCAGTTGTCGCAGCGTCGAACCGGCCAGTGGCGAGGAGATGCGCCGTCGAAGCGTATCGAGCGGGATATCCCGGCCGTGATGCGCCATGAGTGTCGCAAGGGCAACCACGCCGCATTCGGCCGCCATGCCCTGCAAATGCAGCGGAGTGGCGATGCGTCTCATCCGGAGCATCCTGATGTGGCGCCCGCACGGCCTTTGAAGATACCGCCAGATTTGGTTGAAACCCATGCTTGACTCTTTTTGCCGGCGGGCGCATCGGCGAATAGCAATCCCACGGTGTGGATAGACACAGCAACGTGGGCGCGATCAACTCATTTAAGGTCCAATTTTGTGGGCAATGACGCACATAACTCTGGCGCTGCGGAACTCTACCGTAAGGAAGCGCTGGATCGCCTGGCAGAAGGCGAGCCGTTGGACGAGACCGTTGCCGTGCGCGGCAGCATTTGGGCGCCGCTTGGTGTCGGCCTGACCTTCATTTTCGCGAGCCTCATGCTCTGGATGTGAGATGCCGACCCGCGAGCTCAAAGGTCGTATGAGGTCAGGCGATGGGTGAGGTGGCGATCGCCGTTTTTTTTCAGGCGTGCTGGTCGCGCGATACTGCCTCGCTGCCTTGGCGATTTTCGCGTCGGATCGCCAGTTTCCGCACCAGGACGTAGAACACCGGTGTCAGCACAAGGCCGAACACAGTGACGCCAAGCATGCCCGCGAAGACGGCGATACCCATGACGTGACGCATCTCGGCGCCGGCGCCCGTCGCAATCACCAGCGGAACGACGCCGGCGATAAAGGCGAGTGACGTCATCAGGATTGGTCTCAGCCGAAGACGGGCCGCCTCGAGCACGGCGGACAGCGGATCGGCGCCTTCGTCCTCCTTCGCTCGCGCAAACTCGACGATCAGGATCGCATTCTTGGCCGCGAGCCCCACGAGAACGACGAAGCCGATCTGCGTGAAGATGTTGTTGTCGCCGCCGGTAAGCCAGACACCTGTGATCGCGGAAAGCAGCGCCATCGGCGCGATCAGCAAAACGGCGAAGGGCAACGACCAGCTGTTGTACTGGGCGGCGAGAATGAGAAACGCCAGCAGGACCGACAGGGGGAAGATATACATCGCCGTGTTTCCGGCCTGCTTCTCCTGATAGGCGAGCTCTGTCCATTCGAAGGTCATGCCGGGTGGCAGCGTCTCCGCGGCGATCCGTTCGATGGCCGCGGTCGCCTGTCCGAAGGAATAACCGGGCGCCGGTCCGCCGCTGATATCGGCCGACGGGAAGCTGTTGTAATGCATGACGCGATCTGGCCCCGAACTGTGCTTGACCGTCAGCAGCGCTGACAGCGGGATCATTGCACCCGCCGCGTTGCGCACCTTCAACCGGCCAATATCTTCCGGCTGCATTCGGAATGGCGCGTCCGCCTGAACCACCACGCGATAGGTCCGGCCGAAACGGTTGAAATCGTTGGCGTAGAGCGAACCGAGGTTGACCTGCAGCGCTTCGAAGATGGTGTTGAGCGGCACCCCTTGAGACTTGGCTTTCACCCGATCGATATCCACCTGCACCTGTGGCGCATTCACCTGAAAGCTTGCGAGCATGCCGGCAAGCTCCGGTGTCTGCATCGCCTTGCCCACGATCGCGCCCTGTGCTTCGGCAAGCGCCTCGAAACCGAGCCCGGCCCGATCCTCGACCTGAATCTTGAAGCCACCGGTCGTGCCGAGGCCCGGAACGGGGGGCGGTGGGAAGATGCCGGCGAAGCCGTCCGGTATCTGGCTGAACTTGCCCATCAGGCGTCCTGCGATCGCGAATGCGGACAGGGAGGGATCCTTGCGTTCGTCGAACGGCTTCAGCATAGTGAAGATGACGGCGGCATTGGGAATGTTGACCATGCCGTTGACCGAAAGCCCCGGGAAGGCGACGACGCTTTCCACGCCTGGTTCGGTGAGCGCGATCTCCGACATTTTCTTGACGACCGCCTCGGTCCGGTCGAGCGAAGCGCCTGTCGGCAATTGGGCGATGCCGACGAGGTAGTATTTGTCCTGCGCCGGCACAAAACCGGCCGGCACGGTCTGGAAGCCCAGCCATGTCACGGCGACCAGGCCGGCGTAGACGAGTAGGACGAGCGCGCTGAGCCTGACGGCACGGCGGACGGACCAGACATAGGCATCCGAAGCGCGTTTGAAGAACCGGTTGAAAAGCCGGAAGAACCAGCCGAACAGGCCGTCGATCACCCGGGTCAAGAGATCGCGCTTCACCTCGCCGTGGTGTGGCTTCAGAAGTACGCCTGCAAGTGCCGGGGAAAGCGTGAGGGAATTGACAGCAGACAGGATCGTCGAGATGGCGATCGTGAGCGCGAACTGGCGATAGAACTCGCCTTGCAGGCCGGACAGGAAGGCGGACGGAATGAACACGGCCGAGAGCACGGACGTGATGGCTATGATCGGTCCGGTCACCTCGTCCATCGCCTTGCGCGCCGCTTCCTTCGGCGTTTCGCCAAGCGCGATGTGACGCTCAACGTTTTCGACGACGACGATGGCGTCATCGACCACGATCCCGATCGACAGCACCAGGCCGAAGAGCGAGAGCGTGTTGAGCGAAAAGCCGAACATGTACATCAGCGCAAAGGTGCCGACCAACGAGATCGGCACGGCAACCAGCGGGATGATCGACGCTCGCCAGGTCTGAAGAAAGAGCACGACCACGATGACGACCAGAACGATCGCTTCGAGCAGGGTCATCACCACGGCCTCCAAAGAGGCCTTCACGAAGACGGTGGGGTCGTAGGCGATGCGATACTCGATGCCCTCTGGAAAGCCTTTCTGCAGGTCTTCCATGGTGGCGCGAATGGCGCTTGCCACGTCGAGTGCGTTGGCGCCGGGGCTCTGGATAATCTGCAGCGCCAGCGCCGGCTTGCCGTCAAGAAGACTGCGCAGCGCGTAGGAGTCCGCGCCCAGTTCGATACGGGCAATGTCGCGCAGCCGTGTGACCTGGCCATCGGCGCCGGTCTTGACGACGATCGCGCCGAACTGCTCCTCGTTGGATAGCCTGCCGAGCGCGTTGATCGTGACCTGCAGCGCTGCCGAGGCGTCCGGTTGCTGGCCGACGGAGCCGGCGGCCACCTGGGCGTTCTGTTCCTGGATTGCCGCGACCACATCGGAGGCGGTCAATCCGCGCGCTGCGACCTTGGCCGGGTCGAGCCAGACCCGCATGGAGTATTCGCCGGCGCCCCAGACAAGCACATCCCCCACACCGGACAGGCGCGCGAGCTGGTCGCGAACCTGCAGCGTGGCAAAGTTCGACAGATAGAGCGGATCGTAGCGGTCGTCGGGGGAGACGAGATGCACGACCATCAGGATGTCCGGCGAGGTCTTCTGCGTCACGACGCCGATGCGCTGAACTTCCTGTGGTAGGCGCGGAAGCGCGCGGGAGACGCGGTTTTGAACCTGAATCTGCGCCATATCGGGGTCGGTGCCCTGCTGAAAGGTCACCGTCAGCGTCATGCGTCCGTCGGTTGCAGCCTGCGAGCTCATGTAGAGCATATTCTCGACGCCGTTGATCACCTGCTCCAGCGGGGCGGCAACCGTTTCGGCGATCACTTCGGGGCTCGCGCCCGGATAGCTTGCGGTGACCTGCACGGTCGGCGGCGTCACCTGGGGATATTCGCTGAGCGGCAGCTTCAGGAGGGTCAGGCCACCGCCGATCAGCATCAGCACCGAAAGAACGACCGCGAAGATGGGGCGGTCGACGAAAAAGCGTGGAATGTTCATCGACGCGCCTCCTGCGAAGCGGCCGCTGCCACATCACCTTCGGCCGCCTCGCCCGACACCATCGATACCGCCTGCGGGTCCACCTCCATACCGGGTCGCACGAGGCCCTTGAGAATGATCTTTTCACCCGGCTTGAGACCGCTTGAGACCACACGCAAGCCGTCGATCATCGGCCCCAGCTCGATCGGCCGGTATTCAGCCTTGTTCTCAGGCCCAAGGGCCAGCACGTAGCGGCGCCCCTGATCGGTACCGATCGCCTGATCGTCGATCAGAACGGTGCGGGCGGGCTCGGCTGTCACCAGGTTCACCCGTGCAAAAAGGCCGGGCGCGAGCAGTCCGTCCGGGTTCGCGACGATCGCGCGGGCCCGGATCGTGCCGGTGCTGCGTTCGACCTGGTTGCTGATGAAATCGAGAACGCCGGCATGGGGGAAACCGGTATCCGTCATGACGCCAATCCCGACGGGCAGCGTCTCGGTGGCGCCTTCTCCCTTGTCAGGCCGCGCTCGCCCGACAAAATCGAGGAACGTCGCCTCGTCTATGTCGAAGTAGACATAGAGCGGGTCCGTCGAAACGATGGTGGTCAGGAGCGTGGCGGCGCCGGCATTGCCCCCTGAAACCAGGTTGCCCTCGGCCACCCGCACGCGATCGACCCGCCCGCCGATCGGAGCCGCGACGCGGGTGAAGGAGAGATCGAGCTCGGCCGCAGCCACTGCCGCCTTGGCAATTTCGACCTCGGCCTGCCGTTGGCGCTGTACGGCTTCGGCGTCGTCATAGGTCTTGCGCGAAACGGTTCCGTTCGGAACCAGGGTTTTGGCGCGCTGGAACGCGATGTCGGCGTGATCGAGCAGAACGACCGCCTGTTTCATCCGCGCCGTGGCGGCGTCCAGGGTGACCTGGAACGGTCGCGGATCTATCTGGAACAGGACCTGTCCTGCTTTCACGAGCGCGCCTTCGGGAACACTGACGCGGTCGACGGCGCCGCCGACGCGCGGACGCAATTCAACGGATTTTGCCGCCTCGAAGTGCCCCGTGAACTCCATGGCTGGCGCGACCTCACGCGTGACGACCTCGGCGACCGGGACCTTGGGCATGGGCGCACCCGTGGTTCCGGTCGCCGCGACTGCCTCGGACGCACTGGTCGAGGAGGCAAGCGCAAGAAGGCGTTTGGCGAAGGTTCCCGCTCCATCGTCGTTGACAAGGGCAAGCCCTCCAACGGCTGCGATACCGGCTAGAAACAGGGCGGCGGCCTTTTTACGCATTCTCGTTCACCTTCATTTGTTCACGTGTCCGGCCGGAGTGGCCACGGCAGCGATCAGTTCTTCGCGAAGGTGCGGTTTCCAACGATGGAAAGGTCAAGGCCTCCAGAAATTTCTTTCGCTTACCCTGATGCGAATGATCAGGATCTGCCGGAAAGAGATTGGAAAATCTGGATTTTCGTCTTGTGTGTTCTCCTCGGCCGGCATTCCGATGGGGGAGCCGCCGCGCACGATTGAGCCGTGCTCTCCGCTGGGCACGACGCCACTCTCATTGGTGTGGTCGCGCCGAAAGTCCGGCCAGGCGATCGGTGCAGGTTCGCCGTCGCATTCAGAGCCTACGGCATCCGAACCCCAAAGCGTCGGCCGTAATCCGACACCCCTTGACCTTACCAGCGCTGGAAGCCGCAGCCTGCGGGCATTTCCGCTTGCCTCCGTCAGAAGCCGGCCGGCGAGCGGATCCGAACTCTCATGAGGAAACATTTGATATGACCGTCAAACGCATAGACATACGATCGGCGCGGACAAACCTTGAGGTGCATGCCGACCAGACCATTCTCGACGCCGCGCTCGCGGCCAAGCTTCCTTACCCCCATGGCTGCAGGTCCGGGCGGTGCGGCGCTTGCAAGTCTCGGCTGATCGAAGGCGAGGTGGAGCTGCTCCAGCATTCGCCCTTCGCTCTCACAGATGAGGAGAAAGCCGGCGGCCTTATCCTCGCCTGTCGGGCGCTTCCCGTAACGGACACTGCCGTGGCATGGCTTGGAAACGGCGAAGAAGATGCGCCTCAGTCGCCCCAACTGCTAAACGGCATCGTGACGCATCTGGAGGACCTCACGCACGACATCAAGCTGGTGCGCATCGATGCCGTGGGTGGGGCGAGTTCGCGCTTCGTCGC
Organism: Ensifer sp. ENS09; assembly: GCF_014852425.1. NCBI lineage: Bacteria > Pseudomonadati > Pseudomonadota > Alphaproteobacteria > Hyphomicrobiales > Rhizobiaceae > Ensifer > Ensifer sp. ENS09. Next base: position 762,956 of record NZ_JACVBP010000004.1, on the reverse strand, counting down.
GGGGCAATATGCCGATGTCCGCTTTGAAGGGGTCCCGGCCCGCAGCTATTCCATGGCCAATCGACACGGCGATGGCGGTGTGGAGTTCCACATTCGTCATGTCGTCGGCGGCGCGACCTCGCAACATGTGCACGGCGCTCTGAAGGCAGGCGACAGGGTGGCGCTGGAATACCCGATGGGATCGTCGTATCTGCGGGAGAACCATTCCGGTCCGATCCTCTGCATCGCCGGCGGCTCCGGTCTAGCACCGATCAAGTCGATCGTCGAAACGGCCCTTGCCCACGGCATGAAGCAGCCGATCCATCTCTACTTCGGCGCACGCAGCGAGCGCGATCTCTATCTCGTCGATCATTTCCGCGCGCTCGCCGAGTGGCACGCCAATCTCGTCTTCCAGGCGGTTTTGTCGGAGGCGGATTCGGCGCACTACCGCCGTGGGTTTGTGACAGAGGCCGTGGCCGAGGATCTGTCTGACCTCGACGGATGGAAAGCCTATGTCGCCGGCCCACCGCCGATGGTGGATGCGGCGATGGAGGTCGCCTTTGCGCGTGGCCTGAACCGCTCGGACATGCATGCCGACGTGTTTTTCACGCCCGAACCGGCGGAATAGCCGCTGTCGGACGTGAAAACTGGCGGAGCGGCTGCTTAACTCGCGATGCGGAAGCAGCCTGGCGGAAGCTCAGCGAAACTGCGCGCCCGCCATCTCCTCCAACTGCGGCCTTCTGATTCTGACCTTGTCGACGTTGCGGCCATCCAGGGCGACGACTTCATAGGTCAGGCCACCGAAGCTGACGCTTTCACCCTGATTCGGCAGATGCCCCAGGCGCCAGAGAACGAGGCCCGCCAGCGTGGAGTAGCGGTCGGCCTCATCCACGAGGTCGACGTCCAGCAGCTTTGAGACATGGCGGATATCGATCCATCCGTCGACGAGCAGCGCGCCGTCTTCCTCGTGCTCGACCGTCAACTGGTCGTCATCATCGTCGGCAAAGTCGCCGGCGATGGCTTCGAGCAGGTCGGTCGGCGTCACCAGGCCTTCCATCGAGCCATACTCGTCGAGCACGATCGCAACCTGAAGGGGCGACTGTCGCAACTGCTCGAGCAGGCGCAGGGCGCTCACGGTTTCATGCACGACCAGTGGCTGGCGAAGCGAGCGGCTGAAGTCGATTTTGCCGGTTTCGAGCAGGTCTCTCAGAAGGTCTTTTGCGAGCGCGACGCCCAGGAACTCGTCGAGATTGCCGCGTCCGATCGGGAAGCGCGAATGGCCTGTTTCGATGATCTTGCGACGCAGCTCGTCATCGCTCTCCTCGATATCCAGCCACTCGACATCGAGCCTCGGGGTCATGACCGACTTCGCCGGGCGCTCAGCAAGTGTCAGCACGCCTTCGATCATCTCGTGCTCGACCGGCGTGAACAACTCGTCCTCGGTCGCCCGCTCCGCGATGACATCGGCCGTTTCGCCGAGCGACGTTTCGCTCTTGCGTCGGCCGAGGAGCGAAAGAACGGCATTCGCGGTGCGCTCGCGCAAGTCACCCGTTGTCATGAACCGCTCGCGATTGCGGCGGCCGATCTGGTTGAAGGCCTCGATCAGCACCGAGAAGCCGATCGCCGCATAGAGGTAGCCCTTGGGGATATGGAAACCGAAGCCTTCGACGATCAAGGAGAAGCCGATCATCATCAGGAAGCCGAGGCAGAGGATGACAACGGTCGGGTGCTTCGACACGAAGGCCATCAGCGGCTTGGACGCAAGCAGCATCACGCCGACGGCGACGATAACTGCGATCATCATCACGGAAAGATGCTGCACCATGCCGACGGCGGTGATGACGCTGTCCAGCGAGAAGACCGCATCGAGGACGACGATCTGCACGAGGACCTGCCAGAAGACGGCGTGCTCCACCTTGCCTTCCTTGTGACCGGCATGGCCCTCGAGGCGCTCGTGCAGCTCCATTGTTCCCTTGAACAGAAGGAACAGGCCGCCGAACAGAAGGATCAGGTCACGCCCGGAGATCTCGGCGCCGAGCACCGTGAACAGCGGCGTGGTCAGCGTCACGATCCATGCGATCGAGGCAAGCAGGACGAGACGCATGCCCAGCGCCAGTCCGAGACCGATCAGTCGGGCTCTTTCCCGTTGATGCTCTGGAAGCTTGTCCGCGAGGATGGCGATAAAGACGAGGTTGTCGATACCGAGCACGATCTCGAGAACGATGAGGGTGGCGAGACCCGCCCAGGCGGCCGGATCAGACATCCATTCGAACATCATTGGGTTTAAAGGCCAGCCCTCAAGGCAAGGCCAATCCTTCTATTGTTAAGGGGAAAAGAAAATGCGTCGCCCGCCCGTCTGGCAGACGGCTGCGAGCGCAACGGAAGTGACTGCGAAACCGCTTCAGCGGCGCCGCGATTGTGGGGTCTGATAAAGGTTGGTCAGGGTCGGCGTCGTCAGGCATGCCGCGTGGTCCGCCTTGTCGGACAGGCCAGGTAAGGCGCTGCAAACAGCAAGCCGAACGCGGCCCATCCTGCGCGACCGGAGAGGTGGCGGGTCGTCGTGACCGGATGGGGGACAGGCAATGGGCTCGGTGCAGCTGGGATCATGAGAAGAGGATGGCTTTGGTCGGAGGCTGGCTTCCGGGGGAGGGGGATGATCCCCGGAAGCCAAAAGCGGCGTCAAATATCTTCGTCGCCGCCGAAATCCATGTCGTCGGCGGGCGCTTCCGGCTCCGGGGCCGGGGCGGCGGGTTGAGCGGCCTGGGCCTCGTTACCGCCGAACATGCCCGCGATGGCGTTGCCGAGCAGGACGCCACCGGCAACGCCCATCGCAGTCTGAGCGGCGCCCGCGAGTAAGCCGCCGCCGGCGCGCTGTTGCATCGGCTGGCCGTAAGCCTGGCTCTGGTTGCCCCATGGCGAGCTCGGCGCGGCATGGCCATACCCGGCCTGTTGCGGCGCCGGGCGCGGAGGGGCAGCATTGCTGCCGAACATCGAGGCGAAGAAGCCGCCGCGCTGCTGGCTCTGTGTGCCGTGCGCTTCCAGTTCTTCAATGCGGCGTTGAGCCGCTTCCAGCGCCTGCTCCTGCACGACGATCGTCTGCGCCATGTAATAGGGCGCGCCCGGCTGCTGGCCGATCCGCTCCTGAATGAAGCGGTCCGCTTGGGCGTCGCGCGGAGCGGATTGGCGCTCCGCCTGGGCAAGCTTGGAGAACAGGCCGTCAATGGCCTGCTGATCATTGCGATCCATGAGATATGTCCTTGATATCGGCGACAGTTATTCTTCGCGCTGGCCGGTGAAATTCAGCAGCAGCTGGAAGATGTTGACGAAGTTCAGGTAGAGCGAGAGGGCGCCGAAGACCGCCAGCTTCTGCTGGGATTCCTGGTCGAAGTTGTCGGCATACTGCTCCTTGATGTTCTGTGTGTCCCAGGCGGTCAGACCGACGAAAACGACAATGCCGATCACCGAGACGGCAAACTGAAGAGCGCTGGAGCCGAGGAAGATGTTGACGATCGAAGCGATCATCACGCCGATCAGGCCCATGATCATGAACGAACCGAACTTCGCAAGGTCCCGTTTCGTCACGTAGCCGTAGAGGCTCGTCGCGCCGAACATCGTGGCGGCGATGAAGAAGGTGCGGGCGATGCTGGCGCCGGTGAAGACCAGGAACACCGAGGCGAGCGACAGACCCATGACGGCGCAGAAAGCCCAGAAGGTCATCTGCGCCGAAGATGCCGACATCGAGTGCATCTTGAACGAGAAGAAAAAGACGAAGGCGAGGGGCGCCAGCATCACCACCCACTTCAGCGGGGTGGAGAAGATCGGCACGTAAAGCGCCGGCGTTGTGCCGACGATGAAGGCGACGAGGCCCGTCACCACGAGGCCGAGGCCCATATAGTTGAACACGCGCAGCATGTGCTGGCGAAGGCCCTCGTCGAGGGCGGCGGCCGAAGCCTGGCTCATACCGCCGAAGCGGTTCTGATTCTGATACATGAAGGTTTCCTCAGTAAAGTGAGTTCTTGAGAAGCTCGGCCTCGTCGCTGAGGCCGATGCCCGGCGTGCTTGAAACGACGGCATAGGCAACCTCGCCGACCTGCCACCAGGCAGCCTCGGCATTGGATAGGTTGAGGTCCTTCACGGGTTCGACCGCGAAGCGACCGGGCCTGCCGGCGAAAACTGAAATGACTGTGCCCGCATCGGTCTTGACGCTCATCTCGACGCTGGGTCCGAATTCCGAGGGGAACACCTGGACATCGACGACGTTCCAGCCCTTCGGGAGCTCCGGCATGACGATGGCGGTCGCGGCACGAATGTCGTCCCGGTCATAGGTCTGAACCTCCGGCTGCGACGGCATTCCCGCCCTGACGACCGAGGTCTGATGGGCGCGGATGGCGTGCTCCACGAAAGCCGGCGGATGGGCCGAGGCGTTGACTTCGCTCGGGCCGACCGCCGAATGCGCAATCCACCCGACTGACACCAGCAAGCCGACCGCCGCAACTTTTTGCAGCGCGTTCCAAACGCGCGCATTGGCCAGGCCAGATGAAAGGCGCCGAGCCGCCTCGCGCGTTTCCGGACGACCGGCAACGGCGTCCGACGTCATCGCCAGCTTGAGCGTGGTGCGCATGCCAAGGTCGGCCATGACGCGCGCCGCAGCATCCGGGTTCCTGGCAAGCCAGGTCTCGACCCGTAGCCGACCGGTCGCATCCAGCTGATTGTCGATGTAGGCGTCGAGATCGCCATCGGTAATCGTATCGACGTCAGTCACTGTCGCCTCCGACAAGCTTCAGATGGTTGGGCTTCTTCCGACCGCTTTCGAAATCCCTGAGCGCCGCCCGCGCGCGCGAGACGCGCGACATCAAGGTTCCGACGGGAATGTCGAGTATGTCGGCCGCTTCCTGGTAGGAGAGATCTTCGACCGCAACGAGGTGTAGGGCTTCGCGCTGCTCTTCCGGCAACAGCATGAACGCTTCGCGAACCTGAGCGAGCCGGACGCTGTGTTCCTGGTGGGCCGGGTAGGACGCCGCCGCTTCCTGCGCCGTCTGGCTGTCACGCTGGCCGCGCGACATCGCCGACCGCACGCGATCGATATGGGCGTTGCGAACGATGGCGAAGAGCCAGTTCCGAAGGTTCGCACCTGACCGGAACGTCGAGCGCCGCTCGTAGGCTCTCACCAGGGCATCGTGGACGAGATCTTCGGCGTCGGGCGAATTGCGCGCGAGCGAACGGGCATAGCGCCGCAGCGCGGCCAGCTGCCCAATAACGTCGAAAGCACCCTTTTTCGAATCCATACCCGCATATACGGAGCCGATGCGATTTCTCATCCATGGTCGACGAAAAAAATTTCATCCACCGGATGCGGCACATTCGGATGGCATATTCGCCAACATAAACGGAGCGCGCTTGCGCTTTGGTCGCCCGGGCGCTGCGCCTATGCGCTCACGTCAAGCGCTTCGAGGGTCGCGGCAAGCAGCATACGCGCACCGTCGATGGAATGCGCGGGCTCGACATATTCCGCTTCATTGTGGCTGAGCCCATCGCGGCAAGGCACGAAGATCATGGCTGCCGGCGCAACGCGACTGACGAACAGGGCATCGTGGAAGGCACCGGAGAGCATGCGCTTGGTCTTTAATCCGAGCGAGGCGGCGGCGCGATCGAGACAGGCGAGCAGGCCGTCCGAGAACAGGGCGGGCGGCATGTCGAAGATTTGCCGCGCTGCGCTCTGGCAACCGTTCGCTTTTGAGGCGCTGTCACATGCCTGCCGGACCCGCGCCTCCAAGTCGTCGATGGCTTTGGTCTCCGGGTGGCGCAGATCGACGGTAAAAGTGACCGAACCAGGTATCGCGTTCACCGAACCTGGTTCGACTGCGAAGCGGCCGACGGTGAAGCGTGCGCGCGGGTCGCTCGGCATGGCATTCTTGTAAAGTGGTTCAAGCGCGGCCACGGCGGTGGCCATCGGGTCGCGACGGAATTCGAGCGCCGTCGTGCCGGCATGCGCTGCCTGTCCATCGATCGTGACCTCCAACCACCGCGTGCCTTGGATGCCGTAGACGATACCAACCGGTATGTTTTCCCGCTCGAGCGACGGGCCCTGTTCGATATGAAGCTCCAGGTATCCGGAGATCGGGAAGCCAAGTGGGCGCAATTCGGCGTCCGGCAAGGCTTTCAGTGTTGCCTCCAACTCGTCGACGAACGACGCTCCGTCGCGCCCGCGAAGATCGGACCAGGCCTCGGGGATGGCGCCGGCGGCAAAAGCCATCGACCCCATCGTGCCCGGGGCAAAACGGCTTCCTTCCTCGTTGGTCCAGGCGACGACCTCAAGCGGAAGATCGGTCTCGATAGCGGCATCTTCGAGGCTCTCCATAACCTCAAAGGCCGTCAGGGTGCCGAGTGCCCCGTCAAAGCGCCCGCCGGTCGGCTGGCTGTCGAGGTGGCTGCCGATGACGAACGGCGGGCGACGAGGAAAACGGCCCTCCCGCCTGATGAACAGGTTGGCCATCGGATCCTGAAAGACACGAAAACCGCGCGCAAGCGCGAGTTCCGCAAGCATCAGGCGGGAGGCCCGATCCTCCGGCGACAAAGCCTGCCGGTTCACGCCGCCGGCCGGCGTCCCGCCGGTTCTTGCGAAATCGTCGAGACGCTTGAGCAGGCGCTTGCCGTTGATCGTTGTTCGAGAGGTCATGGTCGTTCTCACATGTCGCCTTGATCAGCCGTAGGCTGCATCATGAAAGGCGATTTCCAGCTGCTGCGCTCGCCCGAAGATCGCGCTCAGGCGCTTGCGCTCGGAAGCGTCGAGCGTGTTGCCGGCCGCATCGAGTTCTTGCTTCAGCCACATCGCCTGGGCCGCGAACTCATCATCGGCGTGCATTTCCACCCATTCCTTCAAATGCGGATTGGCAAACGATGACCGGACGGCCCTTTTCGACCAGGTCCAGTACATCCACTCGGCCGCGAACATGGCAGCGACGATATCGAGGAAACCGCCGTTTCGGGCGATCTCCAGCATGCCCGCCCGGAAAGCCTCGACCTCGGCGACATCGAGATCATAGGCGCCGGGATCGATGTTGCGCTCGGCAAAAATCCGCTCGAAATAGGCGATCTGCTGGTTGGCGAGCGCGTCCAGAACGGCAATCAGCCAGCGCTTCTGTTCGATCGTCTCGGCTTTGGCCGTCGCGAAGGCGAAGATCGAGATCGCGGTTTCCACGAACGCGCCCTCATAGACGAGATAGCGTTCGAAAACCGGCGTGGGCAGGCGCTCCGTGACAATGTCATCGACAAAGCGATGGTTCACCATGGCTTCGAAGACGGCGGCGTTCTCCCGCAGGATCTGTTCCGAAAGCGTTTCAGCCGCCATCGTCACGCCTCCAGCGCGGGTTCGGCAGCGGCGCGGAAAGCCTTCACCCGCTCAATATCGACCGGGTTCCACCAGACCCCGCCGTGCTTCAGCGACGAGGCAACGATCACGCCGTTGGTGCGTTTGAGGATTTCGAGGATGTTGTCCTTGGTCACGCCCGAGCCGACCAGAAGCGGCAGGTTTGTCGCCGAGCCGATCTCCTCGATTTCCTCGATGGTGGCCGTATTGCCGGTGCGTTGACCGGTGGCGATCACGCCATCGGCGTCGAAGAAGGCGAGGTCGCGCGTCAGTTCCTGGATCGAGCGATCGGCAACGATGGCGTGGGCACCGTGCTTCACATGGCTGTCGGCAAAGACCTTGATGTGCTCGGCGCGCAGCAACGATCGGTAGCGCATCGCTTCTGCGGCCCGCCCTTCCATGAAGCCTTCGTTGGCGACATAGGCATTGGCCCACTGGTTGACGCGAATGAATTTGGCACCGCCAGCCATGGCGATGGCAAAGGCCGGGATCGGCGCATTGGCAAGAACGTTGATGCCGAGCGGCACACCCGTCGCCCGCGCGATCCGGTCGGTGACGACGGACATGAAGGCGGCCGTTTCGTGACCGATATCTTCCGGTTTGGAGAACGGCACGTCGCCGTGATTTTCGATCATCAGGCCATGCAGCCCCCCCTCGACCAAGGCCTCGGCATCGCGCATGCAGGCGTCGTAGATCGCGGACATATCGGCGCCCCGATAACGCGGCGCACCGGGGAAGGCCGGGCAATGGATCATGCCGATCAGAACCTTGTCAGTCCCGAATATTTCCCTTATGGCGCTTGAGGACTTGTGGGATATTTCCTGCATTTCTCTCCCTTTCGAAGGTATGTTCATGCACGCTTACGTAATCGGTAATGTGACGGTGGACGAGACCATCGCCGTGTCGGAAATGCCGGCCGCGGGCGCATCGATCCACGGTAGCCAGCGGTCCCGGGACCTTGGTGGCAAGGGCGCGAACCAGGCTGTCGTCATGGCCCGCACGGGCCTGCCGACGAGCCTTGTCGCAGCCTTCGGCGACGGTTTTCGCGCCGACATGATCCGCCAGCATCTGGCGAGCGAGCCGGTGGTCAGCAGGCTTGTGCCGGTCCTCGGGAAGTCCACCGACTTCTCGATCGTGCTGACCACGCCGGATGGCGAAAACGTCAACATCACGACCACCGACTCTGCACAAAACCTCACGCTTGCCGACGCCATCGCTCCGCTGACCGACGCGGTTCCCGGCGACCTTGCGGTGCTCCAGGGAAACCTGTCGGACGAAACGACACGCGGCATCCTTGAAGCTGCACGCGCTCGCCACATGATCACCGCCTTCAATCCGTCTCCCTTGCGTCCTTATTTCGGCACCCTGTGGCCTTTGATCGACATCGCCTTCCTCAACCAGGGCGAGGCGCAGGCAATGACCGGCACCAGCGGCGAAGAGGCTGCCCGCAAGCTGCTTGCGGCCGGCGTTCGCGAAGTCGTTCTGACCTTCGGCGGCGACGGAGCCATGCTCGTCACCGCCGAAAGCAGTGTCCGGATCGGCGCCGTCGAATGTGACGTCGTCGACACCACGGGCGCCGGCGACACGTTCATGGCGGTGGCGCTCGCATCCGCTGCACTTCGTGGCAGTCGTCTCGATCGCACCGCGATCGAACATGCAACACGGGCCGCCGCCATCACTGTCAGCCGTCCCGGAACCCGTTCGGCGTTTCCGTCGATCGAGCAGTTGCAAGCGATCCTCGCCGCGCGCTGAGGCTCTTCCCAGCGCGCGGTCCTCGCCGTGCTTAGCGCGCCGTCTCCGTCATCCATCCAAGGATGTTCTTCCAGAGGCGGCCGTAGCCTTCCCACTCGCAGAATGCCGGCGACAGCCAGTGTGGGCCGATATCGGACGTCCAGGCGGCGGTGCGCCCCTTGCCGAAGCCCCCAAGCACGAGCAGCGGGTGCCCGCCCTGGTCTTCCGGCAGCCGGGCGATGACCTCGGCTCCATCGCGTACCTCCACTTCGTTGACGCCAAGAAGCAGCGGCCAGCTGCCCGAAAGCCCCGCCATGGTTGGATGATCCGGCTTGACGACGTCGGCAACGGCACCCTCGGGAATTTCGACGCGGTCGTCATAAGGAAGGCAGGTCACCGGAAGCGTGTCTTCGACGGCCGTGCGGCGCCAGCGGGCCTTGCCGTCGATACCTTGGAAGGAGAAGTAGCCGCCGACCATCAGCAGCGCTCCACCCTTCTCGACCCAGGCCTTGATGAGCTTCAAGCGGTTCGGAACGGTGCGCGAATGCAGCCATACTGCCGGCGGCAGCAACAGCGAGTTGGCGCCGATGTCGGAAAGGATGATCGCATCATACTGGTCGAGGCCGGCCATCTCATAGGGGAACTGGTCGACGGCGTCGTGCGCGGTCATGTAGGTCAGCTCGAATTCGCTGTCCTTGAGCACCTTGACGAGCGGTTCCGCGCCCAGATGGAAGGTGACGCTGCCGAACTGGTCGAAACCCTTGTAGTGGGTGGCGGAGCTTACCCAGCTCTCACCGACGAGAAGCACTTTCTTTGTCATGGTCTATCCGTATGTCTTGAATTGCGTTGGGAGCCGATGTCAGGCCCCGGTTTGGAATACCGAGCGGGGATTGTCCCGCATCATTCTGTCGAGCGCGCCGTCGCCCAGTCCGTGCCGTTTCAGGCGCGGCAAAAAGTGGCGCAGGACGTAGGCGTAACCGTTGCCTCCGTAGTGGCTGAGCATCATTTTCAGGAACACGTCGTGCGAAAGCAGGATGCGGTCCATGTGGCCGGCGTCCACCAGCCTGGCGATCGCCCGTGCCGCCTCTTCGTCGCTCGGGCATTGCACCTGCTGATCGGCATAGAAGAAGTCCATGCCGATCATGTCGTATTCGATGAACGCCCCGCGCTCGGCGAGTTCGCTTTGATAGGCGAAGTCGCCGTGGGACGGGTTCATGTGACAAAGCACGGTGTGGCGCAGATCCGCACCTTCCTCGGCGACGACATCGAGCACCCGGTGGCCGAGCCGGAACCAGCCGGGCAGGTGCACCATCAGCGGCAAGCCGGTCCGGACCTGCGCCCGGGCGGCCCCACGCAGGGACTTCTCCTCCGCTGGGGTGAAATCGGAGGAGACGCCGATCTCGCCGATCAGTCCGATTTTGACGCCCGTGCCGTCGACACCGTCGATGGCCTCGCGGACGATGCCATCGGCGATCTGGTCGACGTTCATGTCGGCGACCTCGGCGGGATGCGAAGAAGCGAGATAGTATCCGGCTCCCATCACGATGTTGAGGCCCGTCGCCTTGGAGATCCGCTGCAAGGCGAGCGGGTTTCTACCGATGCCCTTGCAGGTGGGTTCAACCACCGTGCGGCCGCCTTCAGCCGCGAAAGCCTGCAATTCGGCGATCGCCAGGGGTTCGTCGTCAAGCGTGATGTTATGCTTGTTGACGAAGGGGTCCTGGCGCAGTTCGCCAAGGATCTCCATGCAGACGAAGCCTTCAGCGAGATACTGACGCTCCTTCGTTTGCGGCGCGTTCCACCAGCAGCGGCAATCGTTGAGGATATGCTCGTGCATCAGCGTGATGCCGAGTTGATCCGCACCGATCGCGCCGTGCACCGTCATCACCTTGCCGGACCGCACATGTCCTTCGGACAGTTCCTTGCTCATGGCGGTCATCTCTTGCCGCCGAAGCGGAAGTTGGCGGTGAAGATCCGCGTGTTGAGCCAGATCGCAACGAGAATGATCGCGCCGGTAACAATCTGCGTGAAGAACGGCGAGATATGCATGAGGATGAGGCCGTTGCCGATGACGGCGATCGTCATGGTGCCGAGCACGGTGCCCAGGATCGTTCCGCGGCCCCCCATCAGCGACGTCCCGCCAAGCACCACCGCGGCGATGACCTGAAGCTCGAAGCCGACGGCAGCATTCGAGGAACCGGAGCCGAGGCGCGCAGCGATCAAGAGGCCGGCAAGGGCGCAGGCGACGCCAGCGATCATATAGACTGAAGCGATCACCCATTTCGCCGGCATGCCGACGCGGCGGGCGGCTTCCATGTTGGACCCGACGGCGACGACCTGGCGGCCGTACTTGGTCGAGGATATGACGACATAACCAGCGACCGCGACCGCAACCGCGATCAGGGCAGGCATCGGAATACCCAGCAATTCGCCGCGGCCGAGCATGAAGAAGCCCGGCGCATCCTTGATCGGGATCGAATAGCCCTGCGTCAGATAGAGCGCCAAGCCGCGCAGGATCGACAGGCCGGCAAGCGTGACGATGAAGGCCGGAATCCCCTGATAGGCAGTGAACCATCCCTGCACGAAGCCAAGGAAGGCACCAAAGAAGAGCATCGCGATGACGACGAGAGGCCAGGGATACCCCATCGCCAAGACGATGGCCGCGACTGCATTGACCAGGGCGACCTGCGAACCGACTGAGAGGTCGATGCCGCCGGTGATAATCACCAGTGTCATGGCGACCGCGACGATGAGGATCGGCGCTGCCTGGCGGATGACGTTCAGAATGTTGCCGAGCGTCATGAAGGTATCGGTCGTGGCCGCGAAAAAGACGACGCAGGCCAGGAAGAAGAAGGCGATCGACAGGACCTGGGCGTTTTCCGAGAGGAAGTCTGCCGCGGGTGAGCCTTTCGCGCGTTCGGTGTAGGCCGTCATTGCTTGGCTCCTTCCCCGACGATCAGCTTGACGAGGTCTTCCAGATTGGTCTTGCCGATTTCGCGCTCGGCCACCTTGGTGCCTTCATACATGACGGCAATGCGGTCGCAGACGCGGAACAGGTCCTGGAGGCGATGGGTGATCAGGATGACCGAGACGCCCTTTGCCTTGACGCGGTTGATCAGCGCGAGCACGGCTTCGACCTCCGCCACGGCGAGTGCCGAGGTGGGCTCGTCCATGATCAGGACCTTCGGATTGAACGATGCGGCACGCGCAATCGCGATCGCCTGCCGTTGTCCGCCCGAGAGCTGGGCGACCTTGCCGGTCAGCCGCGGAATGCGAATTTCCAGCGCGTCGAGCATCTTGCGTGCTTCGGCGAGCATGGTCTTCGTGTCGAGGAATGGTCCCTTGCTGATTTCTCGGCCGAGGAAGAGATTGCCGACCACGTCGATGTGGTCGCAAAGGCTCAAGTCCTGAAAGACCATTTCGATATTGCGGTTGCGCGCATCTGCTGGTCCTGAGAACCGGACCTCTTCGCCTTCCAGGATAATGGTCCCGCCATCGGGAATATAGGTTCCCGAGATGACCTTGGTCAGCGTCGACTTGCCGGCGGCATTGTCACCGACGAGGCCAAGGCATTCGCCAGGATAAATATCGAGGTCGACGCCGCGCAGCGCCTGGTGCGATCCGAACGTCTTGACGATCCCCTTCAGGGACACGCGGGGGCTGACACCGGCGCGGGAGGGCAAAGCCCCCCCGACACCAGCGACAGCGGGAGGATGCTGTCTTTCAGTCGTCATCATTTGAAGATCGCCCGATATGGCTCGACGTTGTCCTTGGTGACGATCGTTACCGGCACAGCGATGGTCTTCTCGACGCTGCCGCCGTCGGAGACCTTCTTCAAGGCGTCGACGGCAGCGGCGCCCATTGCAGAAGGATCCTGCTGGATCACGGCGGTGACATAGCCTGCGTCGATGCCGGCGATCGCCTGGGCGGTAAGGTCCCAACCGAAGACCTTCACGCTATCCTGCTTGCTCTGGCTTTCGACCGCGGCGATGGCACCCATCAGGGCCGGCTCGCCGGTCGCATAGATCGCGGTCAGGTCGGGGTTGCCGGTAATCAGGTTCTCGGCGGCCGCAAGCGCGTTGTCCTGCACGTTCTGTCCATCGACGACGCCGGCCGAACTGATGCCGTCGACATCCTTGATGGTCTTTTCAAATCCTTCCTGGCGAACGTTCTGAATGAACGAGTTGAGCGCGCCGACGACACCGATCTTGGCTTTGCCATCGGCGTTGGCCTTGATGTAATCGAGGAAGAACTTGCCCATGTCGGCGCCCGCCTTGGCGTTGTCGACGCCGATCTGCGCCTTCTGGGGGCCTTCCGGAAGGATCGCATCAATGGCAACGACGGGGATCCCGGCTTCGGCCGCCTGGTTGACAGCCGGCATGATGCCGTTGACGTCGATTGCGACGACGGCGATGCCATCGACCTTCTGCTGGATGTAGGTTTCGATCGCACTGTTTTGCGCGGCCGGGTCGTTGTTGGCATTGAAGATGACGAGCTTCGCGCCGGCAGCGTCAGCTGCCTTCTGCGCGCCTTCGTTCATCTGGTTGAAGAAAAGCGCCTGCTGGTTGATCTGCACGAGTGCAAAGGTCTTTTCGGCGGCAAGGGCCGGCGAGAGAGCCGCGCCGAGGGTCGTCAACGCCGTGAATCCAAGTGTGGCGATTAGGGTCCTGCGTTTCAAATTCCAGTTCATGTTCTCATCCTCTGTTGGTTCTCCATTGCGTGATTTATCGTTTCGCCGGCGGAGCAACGGATTTCCGCACGACGATTTCGACTGGCAGGAGCTCTTCGACGAGAGCCTGCTTGCCCTGCCAGTTTGTTTCGAGAAGAAGGGAGAGGGCACGCTCGCCGATCGCGCGGACCGGCTGGCGGATGGCGGTCATGGGCGGACCGAAAAGATGCAGCGGGCCGACATCGTCGAAGCCGATGACAGAGACATCGTCGGGAACGGACACCCCCTGGTCCCGGAAGACCTCGATCATGCCGATGGCGATTTCGTCCGAGCTGGCGAAGATCGCCGTTGCTGGGCGGCCTTCCTCGATGAAGCGTTTCGCCGCCCGCCGACCAAAGGTCACGGTGTAGTCGCCCGCGTATTTTGACAGCCGGAAATCTTCGCCGAACGCATCGCGCAGCGCCCGCTCAAGACCGTTGAAGCGTCGATGCGAACTGATCATCGCTTCGGGGCCGCCGACGAAGAGCACATCCCTATGCCCGAATTCGGCCAGATGCCGGCCGGCGAGCGATCCACCCATCTCGTTGTCGCAGAACAGCTTCGGTGCCTGGGCGCCGGGGACGTCTTCGTCGGCGATCACGACTTTGCCGGTGCGGTTTATCAAGGTGGCGAGTTGACCGTCATCCGGGTGGTTGGTGACGAAGATCAGGCCGTCGACGTGATTGCGTTCAATCAGTTGGAGATAGGCGACCTCACGACCGGCCCGGTTCAGGGTGGCGTAAAGAGAGACGGCAAGACCGCGGGTATCCGCCTCTTCTTCGACGGCTGCCACGAGGGTTGCGAAAAAGGGGTTGGCAATATCCGGAACGACAAGACCGATCGTGTCGGAGCGACCGCGGCTAAGCCGGCGGGCATGCGGGTTGGGCTGGTAATTGAGGTCGCGGATCGCATCCGAGATCCGCTTCTTCGTCTCGAAGGGCAGGTCGAGCGATCCGTTCAGCAGGCGCGACACCGTCGTCACTGAAACGCCGGCAGCTCGGGCTACATCCTTCAGACCTGTGACGCGTCGTGTGGTCACCTTGGCTCCATCCCTTGCCGTTGTAAACCGATTTACTAAAACGCTTTACAATAAGATTTCGAGTTTCATGTTCTGTCAAGAGACTTTCTCGGACGCGGCGGTGGCGCGCGCATCTGGCCACGGATTTGGGACGATTGGCGGCGGCGAAAAGACCGAGAGACCGATACCGTTTGCTCTTGAGAAAACAGCATCTTGGCGCCGCGAGGCGGGAACAAATCAGCGCCCTGATCGATTGAGCGATCATGGAAAACAAAGTTCTTTGGGCAGCGCTGATGTTGCTATCCCCCGCCGTGCTGGCCAATGCCCAGACGCTTCAGCCCGAAGCCATCGACCGCGCTTCGATCACGCCCACCACGTTGGAGCGGACGACCGAGGTCTCGGACACGCCGGATGCGGCCATCGTCCGGCTTCAGGTTCTTCTCGATCGGGCAGGGACTTCGCCCGGCGTGATCGACGGATTCGCCGGCGAGAATGTCGCCAAGGCGATCGCCGCCTTCGAGACCATGCAAGGCCTCCCCGCTGACGGAAAACTGGACGCCGACGTGATCGAGCGACTGTCGGACCAGACGACGGTGGTCGAGCCCTATGTCATCTCCGAGGACGACGTCAAAGGGCTGGTGGCTGAGATTCCCGAAGACTATTCCGAGCAGGCGAAGATGGATCAGCTCGCATACACGAGCGTCGCCGAGAGGCTGGCGGAGCGCTTCCACATGGATATCGATCTCCTCAAGGCACTCAATCCGATTTCAACGTTCTCGGTCGGTGATACGGTATCCGTTGTGAACCCAGGGGAGCCGAGGCAAGGAACGGTCAAACGCATCGAAGCACACCGGCGCACCGGTCAAATCTTGGCGCTTAGCGCTGATGGTACGCTGATCGCGGCCTATCCGGCGACCATCGGCAGCAGGGAGACACCGTCTCCTTCGGGAACGCACAAGGTCAAAGGCGTCGCCCGAATGCCGCCCTACGTCTACAATCCGAGGATCAACTTCAAGCAGGGCGATAACCGAAAGGTCCTGACCTTGCCGGGTGGCCCGAACGGGCCGGTCGGCACCGTCTGGATCGATCTCTCGAAGCCCACTTACGGAATCCACGGGACGCCCGAACCTTCGATGATCGACAAGTCGGGATCGCACGGATGCGTTCGCCTGACCAACTGGGATGCGGAGGAGTTGGCGGCGATGGTCAAGCCTGGCGTCATCGTCAAGTTCGTCGACTAAGCTACGGAAGACGCTCAGGAATTTCCGAATGGTCAAAAGCCGAAGTGGGCCACCGAACACGCCGGTGATCGTTCCCGCAATTCCCAAGTCAAAACTTCAGCGGATGCGCGTCTGAACGCGCACGATGTTCATCTGAAGCTCGTGGCTGGTTGCGTATCTGCCAAGCACCTTGATAAGGCGCAGCTCTTCGGTCTTGTGAATTCCGGTCCGCCGGCAATAATCCGCGACGTCCCAGATATGCTTGATCTGGGAGCCGTCGACTGTTCGAACATCCGTATGTTTCATCCCGTGCCTCCCCTAACCCAACACAACGTTTGGAGGCCGGTTTGGTTCCGCCAGGATAGGTTCCCGGCGGTTATCGCCTATGCGTGCCGTGCCATAGTGGATGAGCGACGGCTACAGGGTGCAGAGCGAGCGCGACGTCGGGGTCAGCCTCGAAACCTCGATCCTTCGCCAGCACTGGCTATCCATTCGAGGAAAGACCTCATTGGTCCATCTGACGTCGTTGCTCAACCGCTCCTGATGCCGTGAAAGGCCGTCCTCGTCCTCATGCATTTCAAACCAGGCAAGCACCGTCTCGCCTTGACGGACGGGGAGCCTCGGGAAGGCGTTTGCGCTGCGCTCGGTGACGAAAACCGCATCGATTCGAGCGCCGGCTTCTTCGAAGATCGGCAGCGCCTCGGCGATGAAGAATGCGGCGAAACGGTCCTCCGTGCCGGGGGCCAGCGAGCAGATGTTCACAGTGACGAGACCTTTGGTCGACCGTGCCTGCTTCTCCCTTGCAAGATTGCGGGCAAACGGCTGTGTGCCGGCGACAGGCTTCAGCAGCAACACGTTGTCCGAGTTGAGCATCGTCTCGTTTGCTAGAGATCCATGCTCCTTCCAGACCGGCCCCGAATAAAAGGCCGCCAACGCCTCCGTTCGCGTCTCCATATCCGCAAAGGACCGTACCCAGACGAAGGCGTCGGGATCACCGCAGTCGCGGAATTCACCTTCGACACGCATTCCAAGCGCTTCCTGCGGATCGACGAATTCGCGGTCGAACAGATCGATCAGGCGCTCCCTTCCGCCGGGATGAAGTCGGTAGCGGCGAAGTTCGTAAACGGCGTGCGGTTTCATGATTCCTCCAAAACAGGTCGATTGTCCTGTTTTTAATAACAGGTTGATCGACCTGTTTTGTCAAGGCACTATGTGAATCGAATTGTCAGGCGACGGTCATGATCGAACACAAAAGAACCAACGACCCGCAAGCGGTGCGCCGCAGGATCGTGGATGCGGCCTATCAGGCCTTTGTCACGCAAGGATACCTCGCGACGGGAATGTCGGAACTGCGCGCGACGGCTTCCGTGTCGGGCGGTGCAATGGCGCACCACTTCCCGGCCAAAAGAGAACTTGGATTGGCCGTTATCCGCGATCGCGTCGCTGAGGCGGTGCAGGAGACGTGGATCGACCCGCTGCGTACCGCCAGCGATACGCCTGCAGCAATTGATCGGATATTCACCGAGATCATCAAAGAACTCTCCGAGAACGGTTCCGTCTCCGGCTGCCCGCTGAACAATATGGCGATCGAAGTCTCCAAGCACGATGACGAGATGCAGGAGGCACTGGGTGCGATTTTCGACGCCTGGGAGAAAGCGCTGGCGGCGCGATTCCACGAAGACATCCGCCTGAAACGCGTCGCGGACATTCAACCTAACAGTCTCGCGACCTTCATCATCGCCGCCTATTCCGGCGCCATGGCGATGGCAAAAGCCAGTCAGGACACGCGCCCGCTCGTGAACTGTCAGGCGGAGCTCGCAGCCCTTCTCGCGTCCAAATACGCCTAGGTCGGTCCGAACGATGCGCTCGCTTTCGGTTGGTGGTTTTGACACCCTTTCGGCTTCCAAGCCGAAGGCCTTCATTCGAGATTCTTCGCAAATGTCGCCGGTGTGGGCGACAGGCCACAGCTCTAGATGCTAGAGGTGTTCATCGGGAAGGGGCACTCCAGTAAACAGGAGACTTCTCGATGAGCAGAACAGCCATGAACGCCCTTGGACAACCGCTTCATTACAGCGGAAGTTCGACCGCATGGTTTTCCGCAACCGGATCCGGGTCTACGCTCTACGGAACACCCGGTAACGATTCGATCTGGGGCGACAGTTCCGTCGATGTGACCATGTTCGGCGGCACGGGCGACGACATCTACTACCTCTATTCATCGGCGAACCGGGCCGAAGAGGCGCCCGGCGAAGGGATCGACACGATCGATACCTGGATGAGCTACATCTTGCCGGAGAACTTCGAAAACCTGACCGTCACCGGTGACGGCCGACACGCCTTCGGCAATGCCGCCGACAACATCATTGCCGGTGGCTCCGGCAGCCAGACCATCGATGGACGCGCCGGCAACGACGTGCTGATCGGTTCCGGCGGCGCGGATACCTTCGCGCTCAAGCGCGGCAACGGCAGCGACCTTGTCGCCGATTTCAGCTCCAACGATACCATCCGCCTCGACGGATACGGGATCACCTCGTTCGAAGAGGTGCTGGCGAGTGCGGCCCAGGAGGGAAACGATCTCCGCCTCCATCTCGACGATGGCGAAAGCCTGGTCCTGGCGGATACGACAGCCGATGAATTGCAAGAAGGCCAGTTCCAGTTGAGCCTGGACCGATCCGGCCTGACGCAGACCTTCTCGGACGATTTCGAGATGCTTCAGCTCACCGACGGCACGAGCGGCATTTGGGATGCGAAATACTGGTGGGCGCCGGAGGAGGGGGCGACGCTCTCGGAAAACGGTGAACTGCAATGGTACATCAATCCGGGCTACGGGCCGACCGCATCCGCCAACCCGTTTTCGGTCGAGGATGGTGTTCTAACGATCACCGCAGAACGTGCACCGGAGGCGATCCAGTCCGAGATCGGCGGTTATGACTACACGTCCGGAATGTTGACGACCTATTCGTCCTTTGCCCAGACCTACGGTTACTTCGAGATGCGGGCCGACATGCCGGACGATCAAGGCGCCTGGCCCGCGTTCTGGCTGCTCCCCGCCGACGGTTCCTGGCCGCCGGAGCTTGATGTCGTCGAAATGCGCGGTCAGGACGCCAACACCGTCATCACCACCGCCCATTCCAACGAAAACGGCGAGCACACGATCGTCAGAGACGGCGCGCAAGTCACCGATACCGACGGGTTCCACGACTACGGCGTGCTTTGGACGAAAGACGAGATCGTCTGGTACTTCGACGACACGGAGATCGCCCGCGCCGATACCCCAGCGGACATGCACGAGCCGATGTATATGCTCGTCAATCTGGCGGTCGGCGGAATGGCCGGTACGCCCGATGGCGATTTTGACGATGGGGCGGAGATGAAGATTGATTCCATCGACGCCTATGCGCTCGACGCCGACTGGCTGATCTAGACGGACAAGAGACGAAGGGAGCCGGCAGCATCCACGCTGCCGGCTCCGGCTGAGCCTATCTGGTAGTGAAGGGGAACTGCAACGCTCCGCCGTTCCAGCTCCGCAACAGAGCTATTCGGCGATATGCGTGAGCCAATGGCGCGGCTTGTTGTCGGCGAGCTGAGCGACCTTATCGATCTTGTTGCTCATCACCCAGGCCATTGGCTGCTGGTGCAGCGGCAGCATGATGATCTCGTCCTTGACCATCTGCATTGCCTTGGTCTGCAGATCGAGCCGCTTCGACCGATCCATTTCGGTCGAGGCCTGGATGATCAGCTTGTCGATCTCAGGATAGCTCCAGCCGCCCCAGTTGAAGACGCCCGCCTTGTCGCTCCTCGTCTCGATCATCTGAAGCAGGATAGAATAGCTGTCGAGCATCGGCTCGTTCGCCCAGCCGATGATGTAGACGTCCGACAGACCACCTGTGCGCTTGGGTGCCTGTGCGGCCGTCGGGCCGATGTCGAGCTGCGGTTTGAAGCCGGCGCGGCTGAGCATGTTGACGATGCTCTGGCAAAGCTCCTCTTCGTTGACATAGGCCTCGTTCGTGCAGACGAGCGTAAAGGGGAGATCGCTGGCGCCGGCCTCGGCCAGCAGCTTCTTCGACAATTCGGGATCGTATGGCACGACCTTGTCCAGTGCCTCGACATATCCGGGGATCTCCGGCGCAACGATCGCACCCGCTGTCCTCGACTTGCCGCGCATAACCCGCTTCTGGATGAGCTCTGTGTCGAGCGCATGGGCGACGGCCTGGCGGACACGCAAGTCGTTGAACTTGTTGTCGACGCCGTCGGCCAGTTTCGGCTTGCGGTTGAAGCCCATCATGATGGTGCGAAGGTCCGTGCGCTCCATGACCTTCAGGTCCGGCTGCGCGAGAAGGCGTGGGAGATCCTGCGCCGGCGCATTCTCAGTGAAGTCGATCTCGCCTGACAACAGTGCCGCCACGCGTGTCGCGGCCGAGACGATCGGCGTGAACTCGATGCGATCGATGTTGGATTTCGCCGGGTCCCACCACTCGTCGTTCTTGACGAGAACGGTCTTGCTGTCGGGCGTGCGGCTCTCGAGCTTGAACGGACCTGTGCCGTTGGTGTGATAGGTGGCGTAGCCTTCGATCTTCTTGCCGACATCCGTCGGCTTCAGCGAGTTGTTGTCGGCGAGCCATGTGGCGTCGAAAATGTGGATGTTCGTCAGGTCGTTCAACAGCAGCGGATAGGGGCCGGTCAGTTCGATATCGACAGTGCGGTCGTCGACTTTCTTCGCCGACTTGTAAGCAGGGAGGTTGCCTCGCAGCGGTGATGCCGGATCGCTAACCCGCGTGAGCGAGGCGATCACATCATCGGCCGTGAAATCGGCGCCATTGTGGAACTTGACGCCCTCGCGCAGATGGAACCGCCAGACGGTGTCCGATACCGTCTCCCAGGAAGTCGCCAGGGCCGGCTCGATCTTCAGGTCGGCGTCAAAGCGGACGAGCCCCTCATAGACGTGATTGAGGAAGGACAGCGTGTAGCTGTCGCCATAGGAATAGGGGTCGAGCGAGTAGATATCGCGCGAAGAGCCCCATTTGAGCGTCTCCGCGTGAGCCGCCGCGGAAAGCGCCGTCGACATGGCGGCTGCGAGGATCAGTTTCTTGAGCATTCTGCTGTTCTCCTTTGTTGAGGTCACCGGTCCCCTTGAACGGGAATCTTCTTTTTAAGAGGCAAGAACGGCGCACAGGCCGTCCGTCTCGCCGCCCGGTCGGGGCGGCCAGTGGCATGATCTATCGTTGGCGCGGGCATGACCTTCTTGGTTACGTTAATCACCGCAAAGACTTTCGAGGGCCTACGCGGGGATCCTGATCAACTGGCGTTCTCGGACAGCGATGCACTCAAGCGAAAACCTCCAGGCGATGCTTGAAGCGCCATGTCCTGTTGTCGATAGCGATCGTTCGATGGCCAACGCCAGGCATCGACTCAAACAGGGACACATCTCTGCGCCGCTTATGGATGCGGTTCAGAAACCCGATGTTCGGCGCTGGACGTTGGAATGGCGTGCGAATGAGGAGATGTCAGGCGTGCCGGCCCGGCGGTGCAGGCGGGTATGTTTGGTATCGCGAAAAGACGTGCGAGTACGCTGTCTTCTGAAGCCCTTGCATCAACCTGCTCCTCCCTAGCTCGTTGCTGCTAGGCGGCACCATCGCACGCCAAAAGTATTTGTCAACGCTTTTGTCGACAATCATGAATACGATTATGGCGACAATCTTGATGGCGACTGATCGGCCCGCTACGGTTGTCGCTCGCAACGTTCTGAACAAGTGAGATGGCTTTCAGGCCAGGGCGCGCACCGGCTTATCACTTTGCGATGTAGGTTTGCTCGCTCCCGCCGCAAAGCGTGTCGATGCGGGCGCGAACGCGGGCAACGCCCTCGGCAATGCTTGTGCTCGGAATCGACGAATATCCCATCCGGAAGTAGCGGCAGGGCTGGTCGCTTCTGGGGAAGAAGGGCGAGCCGGATTCGACCAGCACGCCGTCCTGCCGCAATTCGCTGACCAGCCGGTCGGCGTCGAGCCCTTCCGGTCCCTCCATCCAGAAAGACGTGCCGCCGAAGGTCGAGGAGCCTGCGACTTTCAAGTTCGCCCTGCGTAGGGACTCGGCCATGATCACATGGCGTTTGTGATATTCGGTCCGCATGCGGTGGAGCACGGCGTCATAATGGCCGAGCGCGAGGAAATAGGCTGCGGTGCGCTGAAGATGCCCGGGCGGATGACGCAGCATCAGCGAGCGAAGCGCGCGCGCCTCGCGAATGAAGGGGGCAGGTGCGACGAGGTAGCCAAGCCGAAGCCCGGGAAACAGCGACTTCGAGAAGCTGCCGATGTAGAGCACCCGACCCGACGGATCGAGCGCCTTGAGCGCCGGCGAGGGCGGCGCGAGGTAGCTGATCTCGAACTCGTAATCGTCCTCGACGATGACGAAATCCCGTTCCTCCGCAGCCTGCAGCAGTTGCGTTCGCCGGTCGACCGGCATGGTCGCGCCGGTTGGCGAGTGGTGGCTCGGGGTCACGAAAACGGCGTCCACCTTCTCCGGTAAGGCATCCGGTGACAGGCCCTCGCCATCGACATCGACGGTCGTGACATCCGCACCGCTCAACAGCAGCGAGGCGCTGATATCGGGGTGGCAAGGGTTTTCGCAGACGGCGGCGGAGCCCTTCTCCAGGATCAGGCGGGTCACGATCCAGAGCGCATTCTGCGCGCCGACGGTAACGAGGATTTCGTCCGGCGTGGCGTGGATGCCGCGGCGCGGCAGCGTGCGCGAGCAGATATAGTTCACCAGCCGCACGTCGTCGGCCGCGGCAAAGTCGCTCGCCATCAGCACGAAGTCCTCGCGCGCCAGAGCGCGGCGGGCACAGTCGCGCCAGGCATTGAGGTCGAAGAGCGTCGGATCCATCTGGCCATAGAGGAAGGGGAACGGGTAGCGCCGCCAGTCCAGCGGCTTGGCGACCTGGCGCACGACGCCGAAGCTCATCTTGATCTTACGGCTCCAGTCGACCGGATTGGAGCCGGCGGATGGACGCTCCCCCTCCACATCCATGCCCGGCGGATTGCCGGAGATCCGATACGAACTGCGGTTGACCGCCTCGACGTAACCCTGGTTGATCAGCTCCTGATAGGCGAGCGTCACCGTGATGCGCGAAATCCTGAGATAGTCGGCGAGCTTTCGGCTCGACGGCAGATGCGCGCGCGGCTGCACCCGTCCGGCGAGCACGGCCGAAACGACTGTCTCACGCAGCTGCGCCTGCAGGCCGATACCGCTCTCACGGTCGATGAAAAAAATGGTTTCTGAAACGTTCATCTGCACGGCGCCTGCTCCCCTTGGCGACGTTAAACTGGATCTATTCAACTTCCAGACTGGATATAACGCAAGCCGGATCTCGGCCTTATCGTCATCAACAAGACCGGAGAAACGGTCAGCGAATAAACAAAAGGGAATAAACAAAGAGGAGGAAGACGAATGCTCCATGGACATTTCAGACGACTGGCCGCGGCGGCCAGTATAGTCGCGAGCCTCGCCGCGTCCGGCGTCGCTTATGCCGAAACGAAACTCGTCGTCGGCTATCAGCAGATCGTGGGCCCGTTCGTGGCCGCGATCGCCGATGGCCGCTTCGATGCAGCCGCCAAGGAGGCCGGCTATTCGATCGACTGGCGCCAGTTCAGCTCGGCCGGCGACATCACCACGGCGCTCGCCTCGGGCGACGTGCCGATCGGGGTTCTCGGTTCGACCGGCACGGCATCTGCCGCAACGCGCGGTGTCGAGCTGCAGCTTTTCTGGATCCTCGACAATATCGGCCAGTCGGAAGCGCTGGTCGCCCGTGAGGGTTCGGGCATCGAGACGCCGGCAGACCTGAAAGGCAAGAAGGTTGCCGTGCCGTTCGTCTCGACGTCGCATTTCCACCTGCTGGTCGGCATGAACAAGGTCTGGAACGTCGATCCGCGCGAGGTGGAAATTCTGAACCTGAAGCCACCACAGATCGTGGCCGCCTGGCAGCGTGGCGATATCGACGCCGCCTATGTCTGGCCGCCGGCGCTCTCGGAAATCCAGAAGACCGGCAAGACGATTTCCGACTCTGAAGTAATCGGCGCTGCGAGCGTCCCGACCTTCGACGGGCTGGTGGTGGACAAGGCCTGGGCCGCGGAAAATCCGAAACTCATGGAAGCCTTCACCAAGGTTCTGGCCGATGCCTATGCCGACTACAACGCCAACAAGGTGGCATGGACGGAGGAATCGCCTCAGGTCGAAGGCATCGTCAAGCTGATCGGCGGCGATGGTCCGAGCACGGTCGAAGCCCTACGCCTGCTTTCGTTCCCGAATGCGGATGAGCAAGCCTCCGAGGTCTGGCTCGGCGGCGGCGCCACGCGTGCGCTGACCGAAAGCGCCAAATTCCTCGTCGAGCAGAAGCAGATCAGCCAGTCGCTCGACGACTATGCGCCTTACGTGAACGCCGACTTTGCCAAGGCGGCCGCACAATAGGCTAAGCTGCCGATTGCGCCGGCCGTTGAGGAGCGGCCGGCGCACCATCATAGACCGTGACCGAGGTGCAGGGAGGCATTTCTCATGGAAACACTCAGCGTCAGAAACATCAGTCTGACCTATCCGGGCCTCTACTCGGACCAGGCGATCATCGCCCTGAAAGGCGTCAATCTTACCATCAACAGCGGCGACTTCGTCGTCGCCCTCGGTGCCTCGGGCTGCGGCAAGACTACCTTGCTCAACCTGATGGCAGGCTTCATGGCGCCTTCGGAAGGTGACATCACGCTTGGCAACCACCAGGTCAATGGCCCGGGCGCCGAACGCGGCGTCGTCTTCCAGAAACACGCGCTTCTGCCGTGGCTGAACGTCATGGAGAACACTGAATTCGGCCTCAAGCTGCGTGGCGTCGACAAGGCGACCCGGCGGGAGCTTGCCACCAAGAACCTGGCACTTGTCGGCCTGCAGGACTTTCACCGCCACATGATCTATCATCTGTCGGGCGGCATGCAGCAGCGTGTGGGCATAGCGAGGGCGTTGACCTGCGACCCCGCGATGCTCCTGATGGACGAGCCTATGGCAGCGCTCGACGCGCTGACGCGCGAGACCATCCAGGAACTGCTCTTGAAGGTCTGGCAGCTCACCAACAAGATGTTCTTCTTCATCACCCACAGTGTGGAGGAAGCGCTGTTCCTCGGCTCGCGGCTGATCGTCATGTCGCCGCGCCCGGGCCGCATCACCCACACCTACGAGCTCAACTTCAACAAGCGTTTCCTCGCCGAGGGCAATGCGCGCGCGATCAAGTCCAGCCCGGAATTCATCCGCATGCGCGAAGAGGTGCTCGGCATCATCTATGGCGACGAACGCGCGTCCGGCAACCCGGAGGTGGCCCATGCTTGACAGAGTGACCCGGGCCAAGCCCGTAAAGGCCGGCAAGATCTTTGGCGCTCCCGGTGACGGAAACAGCGGCCTCATCAGCTTTTCGACAACGGTCGTGATCGTCGCGCTCTGGTTTCTCGTGACCGAGGGCGGCTGGGTCAAGCCGCTCTTCCTGCCGTCGCCTCTGGCGGTCTGGGACAAGTTCATGCTGGCGATGACCGACGGCGTTTCGAACTCGACCTTGATGCAGCACACGCTCGCCAGTATCGGCCGCGTCTTCGGCGCCTTCCTGCTGGCATTGGTGACCGCTGTGCCGATCGGCGTACTGATGGGCGTCAACCGCTTCGTTCGCGGACTGTTCGACCCGATCATCGAATTCTACCGGCCGCTGCCGCCGCTTGCCTACCTGCCGCTCGTCATCATCTGGCTCGGCATCGGCGAGTTCCCGAAGGTCTTCCTGATCTATCTGGCGATCTTCGCCCCGATGGCGATTGCCGCGAGGGCAGGGGTGCGTTCTGTCTCTACCGAGCAGATCCATGCGGCCTATGCGATGGGCGCGACCCGCGGACAGGTGATCAGCCAGGTGATCATGAAGGCGGCTTTGCCCGAGATCTTCACCGGCATGCGCATCGGCATCGGCGTCGGCTGGACCACTCTGGTGGCTGCCGAAATGGTCGCGGCCAACCGAGGCCTCGGCTTCATGGTACTCAACGCCGCCGAAAACCTCGAAAGCGATACGGTGATCATGGGCATATTCATCATCGGCATCTTCGCCTTCGCCTTCGATCTTTTGATCCGCTACCTCGAAAAGGCGCTGATCCCCTGGAAGGGCCGCCTCTAACCGGCGACCACCTCCGACACTTCAACTGAATAAGGCCTGGCGGCCTTTTGAAGACGGCCTTTCCCGTCTCCGGCGAAGCCATGCCTGACGACCAAGCCAAAGGACAGAACCATGACACTGACGGCAACCGATCTCAAAACCTTGTTCGATGCCTTCAACCGGCATGACATCGATGGGGTCATGCACTTCTTTTCCGAGGATTGCGTGTTCAACGCGGTTGGCGGCCCCGAGGTCTACGGCAACCGTTTCGTCGGTACTGGTCCGATCGCCGATGCCTTCAGCGGCGTCTGGAAATCGATGCCGGATGCCGAATGGGCCAACCACAGCCACTTCGTCGACGGTGACCGCGGCGTGTCCGAGTGGACGTTTTCCGGCACGGCTGCCGACGGCAGCCGCATCGAGGCCGAAGGCTGCGACCTCTTCACCTTCCGCGACGGCAAGATCGTGCGCAAGCAGGCGTTCCGCAAGAACCGCCCGGTCCTGCAGCCCCGCTACTGATGGCCTGGAGCGAAAGCCATGCAACTGCGCGCCACCCCTATCAAGCCTGCCAAAGAGCCGTTTGATCCGGCCTATGACCCTAACCATACCCGCAGCCCCGGCACGGGCAAGGACTATGCGCCGACCTACTGGATCGGCACGGCCGGTCCGGAACCGGAGGACGACGGTCCGGTCACGGGCGATATCGATGTCGACGTCGCGATCATCGGTTCCGGCTATACCGGCCTCTCCTGCGCCATCCATCTGGCGCGCGAGCACGGCATCAAGGCAACGGTGCTCGAGGCCAATGGTGTCGCCTGGGGCTGCAGCACCCGCAACGGCGGGCAGGCGCAAATCTCCGCCGGCCGGCTGAAGCGCTCGCAATGGATCGCCCGCTGGGGCGTGGACGTTGCCCGCAAGATGCACGCGGAGATCTCTGAGGGCTTCGACCTTTTCCGCTCGCTTGTTCGTGAACCAGAAATCGACTGCGATCCGCAGGATGGCGGCCACCTCTATATCGCCCATCGCGACAAGATGCTGCCGGCTTTGCAAAGCGAGGTCCGCGTCCTCAACGATACCTTCGGCTATCGCGCCCGCATGGTTTCGCGCGACGAGATCCACCGCGACTTCGTCCGCGACGAGGAAGCGCGCGGCGCGATGTACGAGCCCGACGGCATGGGCATTCATGCGGCCAAGCTCGCCTTCGGCTACCTCAAGCTTGCCCGCAAGCTCGGCGCCAAGGTCCATACGTCGAGCCCGGTGCTTGACTGCACCGCCAAGGGCGGCGTGCATTACCTGACGACGCCTAGCGGAACGGTCAAAGCGCGTGCCGTCTGCATTGCGACGGCCGGCTATACCTCGCCGGGGATGAATGCGCTCACCCGTCACCGGCTGATGCCGATCCTGTCGAACTCGATCGTCACGCGGCCGCTGAGCGAAAGCGAGCAGCAGGCGCTGAACTTCAAGACGCGCATCCCGCTCACCGACACACGCACGCTGCGGCACTATTACCGCATGCTGCCTGACGGACGCGTGCAGATCGGCAGCCGCAGCGCCATTACCGGACGCGACGCGAGCAACCCGAAGCACCTCGAGCTGCTGCTTGCCGGTCTCTACCGCAAGTTCCCGGCGCTTCGCGGCATCGACATCGACTACTCCTGGTGGGGGTGGGTGGATGTCAGCCACGACATGATGCCGCGCATCTTCCAGCCGGACCCGAGCCAGCGGCTGTTCTACGCCATGGGCTATGGCGGCAACGGCGTCATGTATTCCGCCCAGGCCGGCCGTCGCATGGCGCAGATGGTCGCTGGCAAAGGCGGCGGCCTCGACCTTCCCATCTTCACATCACCCTTGCCGGGCCACGGGCTTCTGACGCCGTTCCGACGGCTTGGCCAATGGGGAATGTACCGCTGGTACTACCTCCGTGACGAGATCCTCTAACTCTTTGAAATAATACCAGGAAAGGAACCACCCCATGAAAATGACCACCGAGGAAGCCTTCGTCAAAGTTCTTCAGATGCATGGCCTCGAACATGCCTTCGGCATCATCGGCTCGGCCATGATGCCGGTGTCGGACCTGTTCCCGAAGGCCGGCATCAAGTTCTGGGACTGCGCCCACGAGACCAATGCGGGTATGATGGCCGACGGCTTCAGCCGCGCGACCGGCACGATGTCGGTCGCAATCGGCCAGAACGGCCCCGGCGTCACCGGCTTCATCACCGCGATGAAGACCGCCTACTGGAACCACACGCCGCTTCTGATGGTCACGCCCCAGGCGGCCAACAAGACGATCGGGCAGGGCGGTTTCCAGGAAGTCGACCAGATGGCGATGTTCGAGGAGATGGTCTGCTACCAGGAAGAAGTGCGTGATCCCTCGCGCATCCCGGAAGTCCTCAACCGCGTCATCGAGAAGGCCTGGCGCGGTTGTGCTCCGGCGCAGATCAACATTCCGCGCGACTACTGGACCCAGGTGATCGACGTCGACCTGCCGGCGATCGTTCGTTTCGAGCGTCCGGCGGGCGGTCCGCAGGCGATCGCCGAAGCCGCCAAGCTTTTGTCGGAAGCGAAGTTCCCGGTCATTCTCAACGGCGCCGGCGTTGTCATCGGCAATGCCATCTCCGATAGCATGAAGCTCGCCGAGCGTCTGGATGCGCCGGTCTGCTGCGGTTATCAGCACAACGACGCCTTCCCCGGCAGCCATCGCCTCTCGGTCGGCCCGCTCGGCTATAACGGCTCGAAGGCGGCGATGGAGTTGATCTCCAAGGCCGATGTCGTTCTGGCCCTCGGCACGCGGCTCAATCCATTCTCGACGCTCCCGGGCTACGGCATCGACTATTGGCCGAAGAACGCCTCGATCATCCAGGTCGACATCAACGCCGACCGGATCGGCCTGACCAAGAAGGTGTCGGTCGGCATCTGCGGCGATGCCAAGCAGGTCGCCCGCCAGATCCTCGAGCTGCTCTCGCCAACGGCAGGCGACACCGGCCGCGAAGAGCGCAGGGCTGCAATCCACCAGACCCGCTCGGCCTGGCAGCAGCAGCTCTCGTCGATGGATCACGAGGACGACGATCCGGGCACGGAATGGAACGAAAGCGCACGTTCGCGCGAGCCGAACCGCATGTCGCCGCGCCAGGCCTGGCGGGCGATCCAGGCGGCCCTGCCGAAGGAAGCGATCATCTCGACCGACATCGGCAACAACTGCGCCATCGGCAACGCCTATCCGACCTTCGAAGTCGGTCGCAAATATCTGGCGCCGGGAATGTTCGGCCCCTGCGGCTACGGCTTCCCGTCGATCGTCGGCGCCAAGATCGGTTGCCCTGACGTGCCGGTCGTCGGCTTTGCTGGCGACGGTGCCTTCGGCATCTCCATGAATGAAATGGGCTCGATCGGCCGCGAGGGTTGGCCGGCGATCACCATGGTGATCTTCCGCAACTACCAATGGGGTGCTGAGAAGCGCAACACGACGCTCTGGTACGCCAACAACTTCGTCGGCACGGAGCTCAACCCCAACCTCTCCTACGCGAAGGTGGCTGAGGGCTGCGGCCTGAAGGGGGTGGCCGTCAACACGACCGCGGCCCTGACCGAAGCGCTGTCCAACGCGATCGCCGACCAGAAAAAGGGCGTGACGACATTCATCGAAGTCATCCTCAACCAAGAGCTCGGCGAACCTTTCCGCCGTGACGCGATGAAGAAGCCCGTGCCGGTCGCCGGCATCGACCGCGCCGACATGCGTCCGCAGAAGCGGGCCTGATCTTCGCTCTACCTCAAGCCCCGCCCGGTGCGCCCGGGCGGGGCGAAGCCTCCCGCAGATGACCGGAACAGAACCATGACCTTCGTCGCCTCCGTCCACGAACGCTTCCGAAGCGTACCCTCCGGCTTTGCGGCCTACTGGCCGGGCTTTGCCGTTACCGCGGCCGTCGCCGTCGCCGCACAGTTCCTTTCCGATCACTACGGCGCACCGGCCATGCTGATGGCGCTGCTGCTCGGCATCGCCTTTCATTTCCTGTCCGAGGAAGGGCGCTGCGTCGCCGGCATCGATTTCTGCGCCAAGAAGGTGCTGCGCATCGGCGTGGCGCTGCTCGGCATGCGCATCAGCGTCGACCTCCTGATCGGCCTTGGCGCAAGCACGATCCTGCTGCTCATCTCGGCCATCGCCGCGACCATCGGCTTCGGACTGGTTGCCGCAAAATTGCTCGGTCGCGGCTGGCGGCTTGCGCTTATCACCAGCGGTTCGGTCGCGATCTGCGGCGCGTCGGCGGCCATGGCGATCGCAGCGGTGCTGCCGAAGAACGAGTTCTCCGAGCGTAATCTGATCTTCACCGTGCTGTCGGTCACGGTGCTCTCGACGCTTGCGATGATCGCCTACCCGATTCTTGCCCAGACCATGGGGCTGGACGCGCGCGCCACCGGCATCTTCTTCGGTGGCACCATCCATGACGTCGCGCAGGTCGTCGGCGCCGGCTTCTCGGTCTCGCCGGAGGCGGGCGAGACGGCCACACTCGTCAAGCTGATCCGCGTCACCATGCTCGCGCCCGTCGTCCTCATCTTCTCCCTGTCGCTGCGTAGGGTACCGCAGCCCGAAGGCGAAACCGGCAAGCGCCCGCCGCTCTTGCCGGGCTTTGTCGTCGCCTTCCTGATCTTTGCGGCTATCAACTCTTTCGGCTTCGTTCCGGAAATGGTGGCCAAGGCCGGCATGGAGACGTCGCGCTGGGCGCTGCTCGCCGGCATCGTCGCCGTCGGCATGCGCACGTCACTTCGCCGCGTGCTCGATGTCGGCGGCGACGCCGTCGCATTGATCGTCGCCGAAACCGTCTTCATCGCTCTCTTCATCCTCGTCGGCATTCACTATCTGGGGCACGCCTGATGAAACCGCTCGACCGCATACTCGAGGCTGCAAAAGCCGCGCCGCGCCATATCGTTCTCGCCGAGGGCGAAGACCCACGGATCGTCGAAGGCGCCTTGCGTGCGTCGCGTGGCGGTATTGCTGCGATCACGCTCGTTGGCGACAGGAAGATCGTCGCGGCGCAGCTGCACTCCGCCGGCGGCAGCCCAGACGAAATCTGCATCGAGGATCCGGCTTCGTCTCCGCTGACTGAGCATCTTGCCGCCGCCTACCACGACCTCCGGCGTGGCAAGGGTGTCGATGAAGCCGCAGCCGCCGCAGCCGTTCGCTCGCCGCTCGTTTTTGCGGCCATGATGGTGCGCGAGGATCACGCAGACGGAACGGTCGGGGGGGCTGTCGCCACCACCGCCGATACGGTGCGCGCCGCACTCCAGACCATCGGCCGGGCACCGGATGTCGGTCTGGTGTCGAGCTTCTTCCTGATGATGCTCTGCGCGCCGCACCACGAAAAGAAGGGTGCCTTCGTCTTCGCCGATTGCGGGTTGGTTGTGGATCCTGATGCCACCGGCCTTGCTGATATCGCGGTAACCTCGGCGCGCTCCTACGAGGCGCTCTCCGGCAAGCCGGCGAAGGTGGCAATGCTCTCCTTCTCGACGGCCGGCAGTGCTGCGCATGAGCGCGTTTCGAAGGTGGTGGAGGCGACGCGGCTCGCCCATGCCTCGGCACCAGGGCTGGTGATCGACGGGGAATTGCAGTTCGACACCGCCTTCGTCGAAGCCGTCAGCGCGGCAAAGGCGCCGCAATCGGCGCTACATGGCGAGGCCAATGTCTTCGTCTTCCCCAACCTCGACGCGGCAAACATCGGCTACAAGATCGCCCAACGCATCGGCGGCGCGACCGCGATCGGCCCGATCCTGCAAGGTCTTGCCAAGCCCGCCAACGATCTCTCGCGCGGCTGCAACGCCAACGACGTCTTCCACATGATCGCCGTCACGGTCGTTCAGGCGGGCCGAGGGCGGTGAGTCCGGTGGCGTGCTTAAAGTGCACCCGGATGGTTTGAAGAATGCCATCGCGGCGCGCTTCATCAAGGCGCAAAGCGCCTTCGACTGCACAGGCTAGGCGCTCGATCTTCTCTCTGAGTACCCGTCGTGTTCGCGGCGGAGCAAAGTCCGGTTGCGCGCAGGCTGCCGGTCACGACGTCATGATGAAGGGCCGGCACGTCTCCGACGGCAGGCCATCAAGCAGCAGTTTTCGGAACGCAGCGTCGACTTCGCGGGGAGGCATTTCCGGTCTCTCTTGCAGCCACCACCGCAAAACGGCGTTGAACGTGGAGACCATGTGGCGGATCACGAGGTCGCGGGGAAGAGCGGCATGCATTGTGCCAGGAAGTGACTGGCGGAGGACTTCCGCAAGCACATCATCGACCGCATCGCGCACGATGCCGCCTCCGCGTCCGCCTGCAAGCGCGACCTGGATGTCGGCGTGTTCGGCGACGTGCTCGAACAAGGCGCGGCTGGGATCCCATGCTTCTTCATGGCGTGCCGACGAGATCGCCTTGTCCTTTGCAGTCACCAGCAGATCGCGAAGACGTTCCAGACTGCGTTTCAAAAGGTCGTCTTTCGACGTGAAGTGCGCATAGAACGTCGATCGTCCGATGTTCGCCTCGGTCAGGATGTCTTCGACGGTGATCAACTCGTAGTGCTTGCGGCGTATCAAGGCGAGAAGCGCTTCATAAAGCGCCGTGCGCGTTCGGGCCACGCGTCGATCGATCGCCAAGTTTGCTCTCCTTTTTCCGGACGAGCGCGCGCTCCAGTCCAATTCGGTACAGGTGGTGCCCGTCTGTTTCGCAACTTCCGAACACCATGTTCCGGATCGTGCTAGCCGATTGTCGTCTAGTCAACATCGAGGAACAGCCATGGTTGAACTTTCCGCAACGTCGCATCTCTCTTCGCCTTTTCGAAAAGCCGGTGCCGGTGCGCTTCTGCTGCTCGCTCTGACGAGCCTGCACCACGCCTATGGCGCCTATATCTATGAAACACCGTGGCGCCTCCACATCGTCCATTTGGCCGTGCCGGCGGCGATCATCATAACAGCCGCTCTGTATGTCGGTCGGTCAAAGGGCGGGACCATGGCCGGACGTGTCGCGATATGGCTGGCGGCCCTTGTCGTGCTCGCCTTCCCGGTCGCGATGATCGGTATCTACGAGGGAGGCTGGAACCATGTGATCAAGAACATCGCCTATTTCGGCTTCGGAACAGACGCGGCACGGTTCCTGTTTCCCGAGCCGGTGTACCGGTTGCCGGACGATTTTCTCTTTGAATTGACGGGGATTGCCCAATTCCCGCTCGCCGTCGTCACCGCGCTCAACACGATCAACTTGTTGCGGCGACCCACCCGGTGATCGGACTTTAGCCGCCGGCGTCCGCGCCCTCGTGCTGGCCGCCGGCAGGGTTGCGGTCGACGCCGACGACCTCAGCTTGCGCTATGTGTAGATTCGCCATCCCCTTTGATGAAATCCGCAAAAGCTACGACCAGGTGATCGAACACGGCAGCAATCCTTGCCACCGATCTGAGATCCTCGTGGGCGACGATCCAGGTATCCAGTGACGTCACCACGACCTCCGGCAGGAGACGCTGAAGTCCTGGGTCCCTCTCTCCGATCGGAACCTGCATGATCGTGATGCCGAGGCCGGCCCGTGTCGCGGCAATGCGCGCGGGATGGCAATCCGTCCGCATCGCATAGCGTATCGGGGGCAGTTCTGGTGCGGCGCTCTTGCCGATCTTCATGTCGACGGGGGAGCGATCCGGCCCGAGGACGTCGTGACTGGCGAGATCGGCCAAGGAGCCCGGCCGTCCCCGGCGCGCGATGTAGTCGGCGCTGGCGAACAAGCCGAGCGGGATGGAACCGACTTTGCGGGCGATCAAGGCATCCTGCGTCGGCGCAACTGTTGTCCGCAGTGCCGATCGTGCATCCCGATCAACGTCGCAGCCGAACCCTCGGCGCGCGGGAATTGCGCAGCCCGATCCGTCCGCCAGGCTACGTCCACCAGACGCCAGCCTTGAAGGCGGTGGGTTTTGAGCATTATGCGCGGCTAGCCTGAGAGGGCACTCAGCCTCGGAGATCGAGCGCTCCTTCCGGGCGCTCACAAAGCAAGACCTGTTGCGGGATTTCCCGTTCGGGCAACAATTCGACGACAGGAAAACATATGCAGAGCCAGGGCGGGTTGCGTTGGGTCTTTTTGGTCGCCGTGGCGGCCGTCGGTCTCAATCTTCGCCCGTTTATCGCAAGTGTCGGGCCTTTGGCAGAGAGTATTCGTGCCGGTACCGGCCTCGGGCCCTATGGACTGGCAATGCTGACATTCGTGCCGATGGTGCTGATGGGCTGCTCTGCCTTCCTTGGCCCGGGTCTGCAGCGGATCGCCGGCACACGCCCGGTGATCCTGTCTGCGCTCGCCACCATCAGCCTCGGGACGATCATGCGTCTCTTCGTTTCCAGCGGCTGGATGATGATTGCCAGCGCTGCGGTGATCGGCGCCGGTGTCGCTGTCATTCAGGCTGTCTTTCCGGGCATCATCAAACGGCAGTTTCCGGATCAGGCGGGCCCAATCGCTGGGCTCTACTCGGCGATGCTGCTGGGCGGCGGCGCCTTGGGAGCGCAGGCGTCTCCTGTCATCTCGGACTTGACTGGCAGTTGGCGCATCGGGCTCGGTTCGCTGGCAGCGCTCGGCGTTGTCGCCGTCGCTGTTGCCTGGGTCGCGCTTCCCAGCGACGGCCCACGGAAACCGGAGGGCAATCTCGTCCGAAATTTGCTCACGAAGCCGCGGGCCTGGCTCCTCATGGTGTTCTTCGGTCTGGTCAATGGCGGCTACACTTCGGTGGTGGTCTGGCTCGCTCCACACTACCAGCAGCTTGGCTGGGGCCTTTCGGCGAGCGGCAGTCTGCTCGCGGTCATGGCGGTCTTCCAGGCAGCGGCTGCGCTCATCCTGCCGGTCTTGGCCTGCCGCAACGGGATGGACCGGCGGCCGTGGCTGTGGTTCACGCTCGGGTGCCAGTTCGCAGGCTATGCGGGCTTTGCCTTCGCGCCGCATGCAGCACCGTTTGCGTTCGTCGCGCTGACCGGCGCCGGGCTCGGCGGCTGCTTCGCCCTGTCGATGGTGGTCGCGCTCGATCATCTGGCCGACCCCGCACAGGCAACTGCGCTATCGGCCGTGATGCAAGGCGGTGGTTTTCTGCTGGCGGCCACACCGCCGATGATCGTGTCCGCACTCCACGACCTGACCGGAAGCTTTGCCACCGGCTGGAAGTGGCACCTCGGTTCTATTCTCATCGCGGCCGCGCTCACCGCACGCCTGGCGCCGCGAGGCTATGCAGCCGCAATGCCACTGGCACCGGCGACGACCAGCACCGACCGGCCGTTCGGATAAGGCAACGCTGCGAACAAGCGCGTCAGGCGATCGTTCGTGCGCTATCCGTCATCAGCTTCAGCCCAAGTGCGCCCACCACGGCGCCGGCGGCGCGGTCGATCCAGGTCTTTGAGCGCAGATAGACGACCCGCGGCCCATGGGAGGAAAAGCCGAGGGCGACGATCGCGTACCACAGGAACTCGTTGATGAAGAGCAGCGGGGGGAGAGCGAGAAGCATCCAGGTGGGCGCCGGCGACGGCAGCAGCGCGGCGAACATCGAGGCGTAGAAGATCGCCGTCTTCGGGTTGGAGATCTGAACGAAGAGCCCCCGTAGCAGGGATTTCCAGAGCGTGCTCGGCTGGTCGGCTGGCGTCTCGGCAATCGTAATCTTCTGCGGTGCTGCCCGCCAGATGCCGATGCCGATCCAGACAAGATAGGCGCCGCCGGCGAGCCTCAGGAGGATGTTGAGCCATTCGACCTGAAGAAGGATCGCCGTCAGGCCAGCGACCGCAATACAGGCGAAGAAAAAGCCGCCAATGCCCATGCCGACCGCTGCCATCAATCCATCGGCGCGCGACCGCGCAATCGCGATCCGCGACACGACGATGAAGCTTGGGCCGGGGCTCATGGCTCCAAGCAGGAAGACGCCCAGGATGGAGGCAAGAATTGCAAGTTCATGCATGTCGCTATCCTCTCATTGGAGCGCTGCCGCCAGCGCGGGGTGATTATGTAATGCGTCGCGTCGTTCCTCAATCGGGCGCGTGCCACACCTGCCTGCTCCGCGGGGAAACCGAAGATGTATCCGTCAATGGCGCCCCTCCTCGATCTTCGGGAGGAACCAAGCGAGAAGCCCCGCAAGCGGAAGGAACGAGCAGATATAATAGACCGTTTCGACACCGTAGCGGTCGGCCAATATGCCGAGAAGCGCTGCGGCAATGCCACCCAAGCCGAAGTTCAGGCCGTAGAACAGCCCTCCGATCAGTCCGATGCGGTTCGGTAGCAGTTCGATGGCGTAGATCAGGATCGATGCAAAGGCGCTTGCCATGATCAGGTTGATCATCACCGTCAGCACGCCGGTCCAGAACAGATCGACGTGGGGCAGGATCAGCGTCAGGGGAAGCGGCCCCAGAACCGAGATCCAGATGATCCGGTACCGCCCGATGCGATCGCCGATAATGCCGCCGATCAGTGCGCCTGCGGCCGAGGCGAGCAGGAAGATGAACAGCATCATCTGTGCGGAAGGAATGGAAAGTCCGAACCTTTCCATGAGGTAGAAGGTGTAGAACGAACGGAAACTTTCGCCGTAGGCGTTCTTGGTGAACATCAGCAGCGTCAGGACCACCAGAGCGACAGCGATCGTTGCCGGCGCGTGACGGACGCTGCCGGCCTTCTTGCTCTCCGCCCGCAGCGCCATGAATGCAGCGCTGATCTCGCGCTGCTTGCTGCCAATCCAGGCGAGAAGCATCATGGCCAGCAACGCCAGGGCGGCGAACCACGCAAGGCTCGGCTGCCCCCAGGGAACGATGATCACCGCGGCAAAGACCGGGCCGAGCGCACCGCCTGCCTGGCCACCGACCTGAAACAGTCCCTGCGCCAAGCCCTGCCGTCCGCCGGCGGCATAGCGCGCCATGCGCGTGGCTTCGGGATGGAAGATGGACGACCCGATGCCGATCAGTGCGACCGAGACAAGGATCATGGCGTAGCTGTCAGCAAGGGCGAGGCTGACCAGGCCCGACAGCGTGAACATCATTCCGACAACCGGCGAATAGGGGGCAGGGTGCTTGTCCGTGACCATTCCGATCGCCGGCTGCAGCAGAGACCCGGCAATCTGGAAGGTCATCGTGATCATGCCGATCTGCACGAAGTCGAGCGCGTAGGCGTCCTTCAGGATCGGATAGGCGGCCGGGATCAGCGACTGCATGAGGTCGTTGAGGAGATGGGTGACCCCGAGAACGACCAGGACGGCAAGATGCGTCTTCGGGCGTGTCACGGCAGGGATGGCAACTGTCATGGTAGATTTCTAGACTCCAGGATGCCGTGAAACGGCCTGCGGCGAAGCCGCGCGGCGGGGAGCTTATGCATCCTCCGATAGGCGGGCAACCACCGGATGACGTCGCGCGCGAAAAAATGGGTTATCGAGGCAGAAGCTTAGGCCCGTTCGGGCGCTTTCTTCGTCTGTCTCCGACAGCGGGCACCTCGGCGCTTGCCGTCAACGTCCGGTTCCCGCCTCGCATGCACTCGTTCGCGCCGACTCAGGCCTCGTGTCTGAAACCGGTCTCACGGCGCTCTCGCTTTCGGTAGCAAGGTCCGCGATCGCGAGGAAAACACCGATCGCCAGGGGCTCGGCCGGCCGAGGTTATCGGTCCTTAACCAGCCGATCGGAAACGAACCGTCGGATAGCCCGCCGCGCTACCGCGGAGCCGGCTCATTCACGCGTGGTCAAGGCGAAATGTCCGTGGTTCCCGGGGCCTATCACGGCTTCGATACGATGGTGCCGCAAGCGCGCGTTTCGGCGGATTTCATCGCCAACTGGAAATCGGCCTTGGGCCGATCGCTGGAAACAGACTGAAGGGCCGGCGCACTGCACGGTTGGCGCCGCACGGTTGCCACAGCGCAACAGGCTGTCCGCCCAAAGGCGGGCATCTCGCTTGACGACCACCACCTTTTCTTCCGATAGGGTCAATGTACGCTCAGATGCAAGGCGAGGTGGCGACGGTGGCAATGCTCTTGGTTCCCGGCTTCATGCTGGACGCCGATCTCTGGCGCGACGTTGCTCCCGCGCTTGGCGACTACGGGCCTGCGATCCATGCCGACCTGTCGCAGGATGCCTCGATCGCTGCCATGGCCCGTCGCGCACTGCTGGATGCGCCGGATCGCTTCATACTCGTTGGGTTCTCCATGGGCGGCTACGTCGCCCGGGAAATCGTCCGCCAGGCGCCCGAGCGGGTGAGCGCACTTGTCCTCATCGCCACGTCCGCGCGCGGTGACAGCGACGTAGAGCGCCAACGAAAGGCAGCCGTCGCCGGGCAGTCGGCCGGCACGGCATTCAGAGGCCTCAGCCGTTTGGCCATCCTCTCGTCCCTGCACCCCGACAATGCCGGGCGGATCGATATCCTTGAGCGCATTCAGGCAGCCGGCCAGCGAATGGGAGGCGACGCCTTTCGCCGCCAGTCGCTCGTCGAGCGGAAGGACGAGCGGGATGCCCTGGCTTCGATCCGATGCCCCAGCCTCGTCATTGCCGGTGAAGAGGATCGCTTGAGATCGCGCGCTGAGGCGCTCGAACTGCACCACGGGCTCGTCGGCTCAAGCTTCGAGGTCGTCGCTGAGACCGGCCATATGGTTCCGATGGAAGCGCCGCAACGCCTTGCGGCCGTCATTCGGGATTGGCTTGATCAATTGAACACCGGCGCCTAACGATCGCTGCAGTCAATGGGCGCCCGTTCGAGCGGCCACGGTCTCAACCTTTTCCATTTCCAGCCTGCTCCTCTTGCCAATCGAGCGGATCTCTCACCAGGCGGCGGGCGTGCCCAATGAACGTTCCGATGGGGTCGCGCACGTCGCTTAAGCGGCCCACTAACTCGCCACGTCCGCTCACCTCCCGTGGACGTAACAGAACAGCGTGAAGAACGCTGTTGACAAAACACACCGATGACTGGCAAATGTCAGAAATGTACAGAGGACGCCGGCTGCCGGCTGGTTTCAGGGGAGACAGGAGCCTGAAACCGAAGCGCCGGGAAGCATATCCGTCTGCACAGATGCCAGCATGGGAGGGGACATCGTGGCTTTTCAGATGGATCGGCAGCTCGGCTTTCTTGCCACTGTGAACGTTGCCGCGATTGTCGCCGGTGCGGTGCTCGTCGGCGCCAGCTTCGTCGAGCTCTACAACTTCCAGTCCATGGCGTCGCAGGTTCCCGAACTGGGTTTCCTCGCGCTTGGCGTCATGCTGGCCATGATGTCCGGCAATGGCGGCATCGACCTTTCCGGCATCGCGCTGGCCAATCTCTCCGGGGTTGCCGCCTACTTCTTCCTGCGCGATGTGATTTCCGCAGACGACGCTCCGCTTCTCTTCACCTGGAGCCTGATCGGCCTTGCGCTTGGCGTCGGCCTTGTCGGCGGCATGCTGAACGGGTTCCTGATCGCGAAGGTCGGATTGACGCCGATCATCGCTACGCTCGGCACGCAATTGCTCTTCACGGGGTTGGCGATCGTTCTCACCAACGGTTCGGCGCTCAGCATCGGCTATGTCGAGCCGCTCGACGATTTCGGCAATGCCACGATCCTGAGCGTGCCCCAATGCTTCGCTCTGTTCCTGGTCGTCGCACTTGCGATCGGCGCCATCCTGCGTTTCACTCCCTTCGGCCAGCGTCTGCTTCTGCTCGGCAACAATGCCAAGGCGGCGCGCTACGCCGGCATCCCGGAGAAGCGCATCCTGTTCCTGACCTATACGGTTTGCGGGCTGTTGGCATCGGTTGCCGGCATCGTCATCGCCGCGCGCACCTCGAGCGTCAAGTGGGACTACGGCACCTCCTATGTCCTCATCGCGATCCTGATCGCGGTCATGGCTGGCGTTCGCCCTGAGGGCGGCTATGGGCGGGTCATCTGCGTCGTGCTTTCGGCAACATCGCTGCAGATGCTCTCCAGCCTCTTCAACTTCATGAACATCTCGAACTTCTTCCGGGATCTCGCCTGGGGCGTTCTTCTGCTCGTCTTCATCGCCACCTCCGGCTTCGATCTCAAAGCCTGGTTCAGGGCGACCCGCAGCTAACCCCGTTTCCGCCAGGGCCGGGCGCGAGCCTTCGCGCGCCACAGCTCTTTCCCTTCGAAGGCGCAATGGGAGGAACTATGCCTGATTTTCGTAAAATTGCCGCCTGCACCGTGGCCCTCGGCACCATCTGGGCCGCAACGGCGGCCACTGCCGAGGAGAAGCCGAGCATCGTGACCGTCGTGAAGGTCACCGGCGAGAACTGGTTTACCCGCATGGAGGAAGGCGTTGTCGCCTACGGCAACGACAATGATACGGTTGCCACGAGCCAGATTGGCCCCGGCAAGGCAGACGCTGCCCAGCAGGCGCGCCTGATCGAAGACCTCGTCGCCAAGAAGGTCAGCGCGATTGCCGTCGTGCCGATGGATGCAGCGTCGCTCGAAGGCGTGCTGAAGCGCGCCGCCCAGCGCGGCATCAAGGTTGTGACCCACGAAGCCGACAGCATGAAGAACACGCTCGTCGACATCGAAGCCTTCGAAAACAAGGCCTTCGGCGCTCGCTTCAACGAAAAGATCGCCGAGTGCATGGGTAAGTCCGGCAAGTGGACCTCCTTCGTCGGTTCGCTCGGCAGCCTGACGCACGTGCAGTGGGCTGACGGCGGCGCTGAAAACGCCAAGAAGTACCCGGACATGGAACTGGTCTCGGAGAAGAACGAATCCTTCAACGACGCCAACCGCGCCTACGAGAAGGCCCGCGAGATCCTGCGCAAATACCCCGATATCAAGGGCT
Source organism: Ensifer sp. ENS09 (assembly GCF_014852425.1). Taxonomy (NCBI): domain Bacteria; kingdom Pseudomonadati; phylum Pseudomonadota; class Alphaproteobacteria; order Hyphomicrobiales; family Rhizobiaceae; genus Ensifer; species Ensifer sp. ENS09. The sequence continues at coordinate 722,047 of NZ_JACVBP010000004.1, read as the reverse complement.
TCCAGGGCGGCTCTGCCATCGACGTCATCGGCATCGGCCGCGCCGTCGAAGAGGCTGGCCTTCAGGACAAGACCTGCGTATTCGGTATCGGCCTGCCGAAGGATACCGGATCCTATCTGGAGTCCGGTGCTGTGGATGGCATCAGCTTCTGGGATCCTAAGGATGCCGGCTACGTCATGAACAAGGTCGCCGACATGGTCATCAAGGGCGAAGAGATCAAGGACGGCATGGATCTCGGCGTGCCCGGCTACGAAAAGGTGACGGTCAAGAAGGGTGCAGGTGACGGCATCATTGTCGTCGGCGAAGCCTGGGTCGACGTCGACAAGTCGAACTACAGCAAATACCCGTTCTGATCGGTTCAGCCGATCAATGCCGTCGCGCCCACCGGCGCGGCGGCAGGACACTCGAACGCCCTCATGCCCCGTCAGGACAAAGCCATGCAGCCCCAGCCCACTGGCGGTGAACCGCATCTCAAGCCCGCGACCCCGTTTCTGGAAGTGCGCAACATCGAGAAGCACTTCGGTGGCGTGCGAGCGCTGAAGGGCGTCAGCCTTTCGATCGAGGCCGGCAACATCTATCACCTGATGGGTGAGAACGGCTGCGGCAAGAGCACGCTCATCAAGATCATTTCCGGGGCTCAAGGGGCCGATTCAGGCGAACTCCTGATCGACGGCAAGACGGTCACCGGACTGACGCCAGTCGCCGCCCTCGCTGCCGGCATCGAAACGGTCTATCAGGATTTCTCGCTGCTCCCCAACCTCTCCGTCGCAGAGAACATCGGCCTGACGCAGCAGCTCGTATCCTCGTCGGGCAAGCTTGCGCGGCGGCTCGACATACCGAAAATGCGGGCGACGGCCGAGCGCGCCCTTGCGGCCGTCGGCCTGCCCGCGAGCAGGGCCTTTCTGTCGACGCGCACGGACGAGTTGCCGATGGCGACGCGGCAGTTGATCGCCATTGCCCGTGCGATCGCCTCCGACGCCCGCCTCGTCATTATGGACGAGCCGACGACGGCGCTGACCAAACACGAGGTCGACAATCTTATCGGCGTCGTCGATCGCCTGCGCGCCAAGGGCGTTGCCGTGCTGTTTGTCACCCACAAGCTCGACGAGTGCAAATCGCTCGGCGGGCGGGCGATCATCATGCGCGACGGCCAGAAGGTCGCCGAATGCGATGTCGAAGGCCATTCGAAGACCGATCTGGCCTTCCGGATGACCGGCAAGGTGCTGGACGATAAGCGCCAGCGCTCTGCCGTCACGCTCGGCGAGAAGTTGCTCAATGTCGAGAAGCTCTCGCGGAGCGGCTTTTTCGCCGACGTGTCCTTGTCGCTGCGCAAGGGCGAAATCGTCGGCATTACCGGCCTGCTCGATTCCGGGCGCAACGAACTGGCGCTTGCGCTCGCCGGCGTTTCGCCGGCTGACGGCGGCGGCATTTTTCTCGAGGGCGACGAGATCCGCCTTGGCAAACCCGCCGACGCGATAGCGTCTGGCATTGGCTACGTTCCCGAGGACCGGCTCTCGGAGGGGTTGTTCCTCTCGCAATCGATCAAGGACAATATCGTGGTTCCGGTCCTCGACCGGCTGCGCAATGCCCTCGGTATCGTTGACGGACGCCGCAGCCGTGCGCTTGCCGAGCGCACGGTCGACGATCTCCAGGTCGTCTCGGCCGGCGTCGACAAGCCGGTGCAGTCGCTATCCGGCGGCAACCAGCAGCGCGTGCTGATCGGGCGCTGGCTGACGATCGAGCCAAAACTTCTGATCCTGCACGGCCCGACGGTCGGCGTCGATGTGGGCTCCAAAGACACGATCTATCGGATCATCCAGCGGCTCGCCGGCGACGGCATGGGCGTCATCATCATCAGCGACGACCTGCCCGAACTGCTGCAGAACTGCGACCGCATCATGGTCATGCGCAAGGGTCGCGTCGTCAAAACCTTTGCCGCCGAAGGGCTGGCGGAAGACGTTCTCTCCCGCGCGCTGACCGACGATACCATTGCGAGGCTTCAATGAGCGAAACCACCTTTTCCTCGGCTGCACCCCGGTCTGAAAGCGCAGGCGCGGTTGCCGGCATTTGGGCGTGGCTCATGCGGCATCCCCCGGCCTTCACGCTGATCCTGATCGTCGCCGTCTCGCTGGTCGTCGGCGCGATCAACACGGACTTCTGGCAGGTATCGAATCTCTTCGACATCCTGCGCGCGTCCGTCGTGCGTGGCCTTTTCGCGCTCGGCGTGCTCGTCGTGTTGGCCTCCGGTGGCATTGACGTCTCGTTCACGGCGATCGCCGCCTTCGTCATGTACGCCGTCACCATGCTGGTCGTGAACGTGGTGCCCGACATGCCGATCGTGGTGATCCTTGCGCTCGGCGCTGTCGGCGGCGCCTGTTTCGGCGCGCTCAACGGTGTTCTCGTTCATGCGCTCAAGGCGCCGTCGCTGATCGTGACGATCGGCACGCAATATGTCATTCGCAGCTTCCTGCTCACATTTGTCGGCACAGCGCTGTTCATGAACATTCCGGCAGCAATGGACGCGTTCGGAAAGCTTGCGCTCTTCACCCACCACAGTGCCAACGGCTCAACCTCGACGCTGCCTGCCTTCGTGCTGATCCTTGCGGTCGCCGCGATCGTCACCTGGTGGATCCTCGAGCGCACCCTGATCGGCCGCGCGGTCTATGCCGTCGGCGGCAATGCCGGTGTGGCCGAGCGGCTCGGCTACAACCTGCGCACGGTCCGCATCTTTGTCTTTGCCTATGCGGGGCTTCTCGCCGGCATCGCCGGGATCATTCACGTCTCCAGCAACCGGCTGGCGAACCCGTTCGACCTCGCGGGCGCCGAACTCGAAATCATTGCCGCGGTCGTTCTCGGCGGCGCGCGCATCACCGGCGGCTCCGGGAGTGTCATCGGCACGCTTCTGGGCGTGGTTCTCATCACACTGGTCAGCAACGTCCTCATTCTTGTCGGCATCCCGAGCACCTGGCAGCTCGTCATCGTCGGCATCTTCATCATTCTCGCCGGCGGGATCTTCTCGATCCGCGGCCGACAATCCTGACGGCCGGCCTTGAGGCCGCCAAGCCGCGGTCGGGGCCGGTGTCTTTCGACACCCCTGTTTCTTTGAGAAAGGTTTGAGTGCATGGCGCACGATGTTTCGGTCATCGGACTTTACATTCTCGACATCCTCGGTCGCCCCGTCGACCGAATTCCCGAGGGCGGCAATGTCGAGTTCATCGACGAGATCCGCCTGACGGTTGCCGGTACCGCCGGCGGCACAGTGGTCGACCTTGCAAAGCTCGGTCTCAACTGCCTTGCGGTTGGCGCCGTCGGCGACGACGAGAAGGCCGACTTCGTGCTTTCGACCCTGCAGCGCTTCGGCGTCGACACCGCGGAGATGCAGCGGATCGCCGGCGTTCCGACGTCCGCCACGATCCTCAACATCCGCCGCAACGGCGAACGGCCGGCGCTTCACGTCCGCGGCGCGTCCGGTCATTTCGAGATCGCAGCCGAAGCGCTCGATCGCGTGACAGAGGCGCCGATCGTTCATCTTGGCGGCACGGGACTGCTCGACCGCCTCGACGGCGAGCCGAGCCGCGTGCTTCTCGAAGCAGCCAAGGCCAAGGGCCGCACCGTCACCTTCGATCTGCTCGGTGCCAGCGAGAAGACGCTCTCCCTCATCCGCCCGCTCTTCCCCTATATCGACTACTTCATGCCGTCGGTGGAGGAAGCCATGCTGATCTCCGGGCGGAAAACCGCCGAGGATGCGGCGCTCTTCTTCTGCGATCTCGGTGTGAAGCACTGCGTCTTCACGCTCGGCGGCGACGGCGTCTACTTCATGGATCCGGACCGAAAGACCGTGAAACTGCCAGCCTTCGAGATCGACGTCGTCGATACGACGGGCTGCGGCGATGCCTTCAACGCCGGCTTCATCGCCGGCCTGCACCACAAGATGGACACTGAGACGTCGCTGAAGTTCGCGCAGGCCTCGGCCGCGCTGGTGGCGACCGGTCTCGGTTCGGATGCCGGCATCACCTCTTTTGAGGCGACGCAGGCATTCATGCGCACGGCGCGCGTCAAGACGAACTGATAGGCTGGCGGGGCGCTCCTGTCGGAGCGCCTCAGGCCTATTCGGCCAGCAGCATCTCGGCGGTTGCGATGTCGGTGACGAGGTGGGTGGCGTAGCCGCCCTTCATCGTCGCGCGGATCGCCGTGACCTTGTTCGCACCGCCGGCGACACAAACGCGGCTCGGGATACGCACGAGTTCGTCGAGCTCGATGCCCACCATGCGATCGTCGAGTTCACCGCTCACCTGTCGGCCCGCCTCATCGATGAAACGGCAGATCAGCACCGCGACGGCGCCGTGCGCTTGATAGGAATCGAAGTCCTCCTGGCTTGCGACATTGGCCGAGCGGATCAGCGTGTCGGGGCCGATATCGCCGACGCCGAAGACCAGGATGTTGGTGGAATGAATAAGCTCGAACTGCTTGACGAGCACCGGTTCCGAAAGCAGCCAGCGCTTGAGTTCCGGCGTCGACAGCAGCGCCGGCGCCAAAAGGTTGACGCAGCGTGCGTGAATGCGCTGGGACATCAGCGAGGTGCAGAATTCCGGCGAGAACTCTGGATTGGCGATCGAGCTGCCCGAAACCTGGACGACAGTGAGCCCATCGAGCGGTTCGGCCAGCGAGATCTGGTCGGCGACGGCAAGCACTGTCCGTCCCCAGGCAACGCCGATCGTGTCGCCTTGCTTGATCATGTCGGCAAGCAGGCGGGCGCCGGCCTCACCGAGCCGCGTGACCAGCGACGCCGGCTCTCCGGCTGGAATGACCAGCGCTCCTTCGAGCCCGAACTTCTCCTTCAGCTTGCGCGCGATGGCCACGCGTCCGCCGACATCGGTGTTGACGCGGATGGTAACGAGGCCGCGTTCACGGGCCTCCTGAAGGTAATTGACGATGGTCGCGCGCGACATGCCGAGGATCTTGGCGATGTCGCTCTGGGTCAGTTGATCGACGTAGTAGAGCCAGGCGGCCCAAACGACCCCGTCATCGAACTCGGGCGGCAACGACTTGCCTTCGCCGATCATCCAACTTGCCCGTGCGCTCTCCGCCATCCGTCACTCCGCCTGATACTGTTTGCGCCACCTCAAACCGGAAATGAGGCCGCCGTCAAACAAATTCGAACGCTCAATTGACATTTGACACATGATGTTGTCATTTGTTTATGCCCCGTTGTAACGGGCGATCGACAACGGAATCGCGTTTGAGCACGCGGCCACGAATGCGGCCGCATGGGCAGACGAGACTGCGGCAGACTGGATCGGATCCGCGCCTTCTTCGACGCGGCCCGCGCCAGACGCCGATCCCAAATTTCCCAAGCGGCCTTTCCTGCCAGCCTTCCACGGCTCGGCGGGCACGGTCCCGCCATGTCATTTTTGTCCGGAGCCGTCGCAGGTGATGTCCGCCGGAAGCTGAGGAGCCTTTGCATGAAATCGAGATGGTCCGAAACCGAATATGCCGATGTCGTCGACGCCTACGTCCGCAACGGCGTCAACCGTGATCTGGCGATCCGCACCTACACCACGCGCCTGCTCGGATCCGACCCGGAGCTGGTGCTGCATGGCGGCGGAAACACGTCGGTAAAGACCGTTTTCACCGATCTCGACGGCTCTGAAATTCCGGTTCTTTGCGTCAAGGGAAGCGGCTGGGACATGGGCACGATCGAACCGCCAGGCCTGCCGGCCGTCCGCCTGCAACCGCTCCAGGCGATGGTCGGTTTCCAAACGCTCAGTGACGACGACATGGTCATGCTGCAGCGCCGCTTGCTGCTCGATCCGGCAGCGCCCAATCCGTCGGTCGAAGCGATCCTCCATGCCAACCTGCCGTTCAAGCACATCGACCACACCCATGCCAACGCGATCGTGTCGCTGACAAACCAGCCGCACGGCGAAGAAATCGTGCGCGAACTCTTCCCCAAGGCGATCATCGTTCCCTATGTCATGCCCGGCTTCGATCTTGCGAAAGCCTGCGATGAGGCTTTCCGCGCCGATCCGACCGCCGACGGCATGATCCTGCTGAAGCACGGCATCTTCACCTGGTCGGAAGACCCGCGCGAATCCTACGAGAAGATGATCGCCGCAATCGACCGGGCCGAACGCCGCATTGCCGAAGGCAATGCGCGTCCGTTCGTCCAGGTGAAGCAGCCAATAGCGCTTGCAACGGCTGCGGAAATTGCGCCGGTCCTGCGCGGTGCCATCGCGATCGACACCGGTGTCGAAGGCTGCCCGAAACGCTTCGTGCTGGAGCACCGGGCAAGCGACGCGGTGCTTGCGTTCTGCAATGCGCAGAATGCCGGCGATCTCTCGCGCCGCGGCAATGCTACACCGGAGCATGTCATCCACATCAAGCGCTTCGGGCTGGTCCTGCCGGCGCCGGTTGCCGATGAAATGGCCGCCTGGGCGGAGACGGTGCGCACGGCCGTGGCCGACTACATCGCCGAATACCGCGCTTATTTCGAGCGCAACAACGCGCGCGTCGGTGGCAACAAGAAGATGCTCGACCCGATGCCCCGCGTCTTCTACGTCGCCGGCGTCGGCCTCTTTGCGGCCGGCCCCAGTAAGAAGGCCGCACGCGTCGGCGCCGATGTCGCGGAAGCCACGATCAACGTCATCCGTAACGCTGAAGGAATCGAGAGCTTCGAGGCGCTGTCGGAACATGATCTCTTCGACATCGAATACTGGTCGCTCGAGCAAGTCAAACTGACGAAACAGGTGGAGAAGCCGCTCAGCCGCCAAGTTGCGGTGGTGACCGGTGGTGCCGGCGGCCTTGGCCTTGCGATTGCCGAGGCGCTGCGCGCGGAAGGTGCGGAAATCGCGCTCGTCGATCTTGCCGAAGCGACGGTCAAGAAGGAGGCCGCCCGGCTCGGAGGGCTTGGCGTCGCCTGCGACGTGACCAATCCTCAGGCCGTTGACGCCGCTATCGCCAGCGTTGCCGAACATTTCGGCGGTATCGACATCGTCATTTCGAATGCGGGTGCCGCCTTCCAGGGCGCCATGATCGAGGTCGCCGACGAACTCTTCGAGAAAGCCTTCGCCCTCAACTTCTGGGGACACCATTACGTCGCCCGGGCAGCAACCAGGGTGATGAAGACGCAACGCACCGGCGGCGCACTGGTGTTCAACGTCTCCAAGCAGGCGGTAAATCCCGGCCCCGATTTCGGTCCCTACGGAACGTCGAAGGCGGCGCTCATGGCACTGATGCGGCAATATGCCGTCGAACACGGTGCGGACGGCATCACCTCGAACGCCGTCAACGCCGATCGCATCCGCACCGGCCTCATGACCGACCAGATGGTCGAGGAGCGCAGCCGCGCCCGCGGCATCACGCCGGAAGCCTATATGCGCGGCAACCTCGTCCACCGCGAAGTCGCCGCCAAGGATGTGGCCGAAGCCTTCGTGCACCTTGCCAAGGCGCGCGCAAGCACAGGCGCGGTCATCACCGTCGATGGCGGCAATGTCGCGGCGATGATGCGATAGAGGAATAATGGGCGGCCGCGGTGGGAACCCCCGCGGCCGTGCCCTACGAAATGAAGCACATCGACACGATCTTCGGCCGAGTGGTGTCGCCGTAGCGAAGGCAATCGGCCACGCGACGGCCTATGCCGTCGCTGACGAGCAGGGCCCAGCCAACGACCCGGCGCTGGCGCTACTAGATCCCGGAGCCGTCCAGTTCCTGCTCGTCCTCGCCTTCCCAGGGCAGCGGCATCGCGGCGCGATCGAGATTGGCCGTGGGCATCGGCATCCAACACTTCAACTCAGGCTCGGGATACTCGATGATGCGGCCGGGCGAGGAATCGGAGGCGCGCCAGCCTTCAGTCCCGAACTGATCACCCTTCGACCAATAGGCGAGATCGACTTCCGCGGCGCCCTGCTCGGACGGCCGGATCGTGACGAGGATCCGGCTCCCGTTTTTCGGAGCGCTTGCCATATGACGCCAGTGGTCCGCCTCAGCCATCACTTACCTCCTGCCTTGCTGCACCTGACAAGTGTCGCCTCGCCATCAAAAGCGGTCAACTCATAGTTTACGTGGGGGGAGGGAGGAGAAGGCGTGCGCCTGCGCGGTGTGTCTCGTGGCCGACAACGCCTTGTCCGCGCTACATTTGGCCAAGACCAGTGATCGCAAGTACGGCTCTGTTAGACGGCGAGACTGCACTCTCGTTGGCATGACCGGGAGAGCGCCCGGCCGCAACCAATAGATTCGATTTAAGGCTATCTCGAAATGGATCAGTTCCTGAAGTCTATCCGCAGCCGCGAGACGATCATTGAAACTCGAATCGCCGAGGAACAGGCGCGGCCAGCCCCGGATCGCTTTCGTCTCTGGACGCTGAAGAAACTCAGGCTGCAGTTTTTGGAGCAGATCGCATTCGTCGAGCGCACGAACCGTCTGCTTCCGACGTAAGGTCCGATAGCACAGCCGCGAGCCACGGCTTGACGAACGACGTCGCCCCCGACGCGCGGATTGATTCCCGATGGTGTACCTTTAGCGGCATCGCGATGCCTGGCTTCCCGGACGCTGATTGCCTGTCAGCGTCCGGCGCCAGTAGGCCTTACGGGATGGCGATGACAGCCTCGATCTCCACCTTCGCGCCCTTCGGCAGCGCGCTGACTTCGTAGCAGGCGCGGGCCGGGAACGGCTTGGCGAAGAAGCCCGCATAGACCTTGTTGATCTCCGCGAACTGCCCGAGGTCGGTCAGCAGAACCGTGGTCTTGACGGTGTTCGAAAGGGTAGTGCCCGCGGCAGTCGCGATGGCAGCAAGATTCTTCAGGCACTGCTCGGCCTGCGCGATCGCGTCGTCCGAGTTGAACTCTCCGGTGGCCGGATCGATCGGAAGCTGGCCGGAGACGAACAGGAGGTTGCCGACCTTGATCGCCTGCGAGAAGGGACCGACGGCGCCCGGCGCGTCGGTGGTGTGGATTTCCTGGATCATGATCCGTCTCCGAGATTGGTGGTTGAATTGAGCACGCTTATGCGTAGCGGGCGATCGCGAGATCGGTCGCGTCGATTTCCGGCTTACGCCCGCTGACGAGATCGGCGATCACCCGTGCCGAACCGGAACTCATCGTCCAGCCGAGCGTACCGTGACCGGTGTTGAGATAGAGGCCGGCGACCTTCGTCGGACCAATGACCGGCGTGCCGTCCGGCGTCATCGGCCGAAGGCCGGACCAGAAGCTTGCCTTCGACACGTCGCCGCCCGGGAAGAGGTCGGTGACAGAGTGCTGCAGCGTCAGGCGACGGGGTTCGCCGAGATCGTTGGTGTAGCCGGAGATTTCCGCCATGCCGCCGACGCGGATGCGGTCGCCGAGCCTGGTGATGGCGATCTTGAAGGTTTCGTCCATGACCGTCGATTCCGGCGCGCGTGACGCGTCGGTGATCGGGATCGTCAAAGAGTAACCCTTGACCGGGTAGACCGGCAGGCGGATGTCATGCGGCTTGACGAGGAGAGGGGAGAAGCTGCCGAGCGCCACGACGACGGCGTCGGCCTTGAGCGTGCCGTGCGCCGTGACGACGCCCTTGATCCGACCGCCTTCCACGTCGAGACTGCGGATGATGCTGCCATAGTTGAAGCGCACGCCGAGCGCTTCCGCCTTCTTCGCAAGCTCGTTGCTGAACTTGAAGCAGTCGCCGGTCTCGTCCTTCGGTGTCAGCAGGCCGCCGACGATCTTTTCGCGCACATGTTTCAGCGCCGGTTCGACGCGAATGCAGCCGTCGCGATCCAGGACCTCGTAGGGGATGCCGTCGGCGGCAAGCGCCTTGACGTCCTTGCCGGAGGCGTCGAGCTGGGCCTGGGTCCGGAAAAGCTGCAGCGTTCCCTGCATGCGCTCGTCATAGGCGATGCCGGTTTCGGCGCGCAGCGCGGCGAGCGAGGTGCGGCTATAGTCGGCAAGCCTGAGCATGCGGCTCTTGTTGATCGCGTAGCGCCCGGACGTGCAGTTCGAGAGCATCTTGATCATCCAGGAGATCATGGCGGCATCAACCTTCGGTCGAAGGATGAGTGGCGCATGCTCCATGAACAGCCATTTCATCGCCTTCATCGGAATGCCGGGTGCCGCCCAGGGCGAGCAGTAGCCGAAGGAAACCTCGCCGGCATTGGCAAAGCTCGTCTCCAGCGCCGGCCCGGGCTGGCGATCGATGACGGTGACCTCGTGTCCGCTCTTGGCAAGCTGGTAGGCCGAGGTGACGCCGACGATGCCGGCGCCGAGAACGATAACTTTCATGATGTCCTCAAAAGGAAAGGAAGCTCAGCGATACTGCCGTTCGTAGCGATGCCCGAGACCGGTCAGGATTTCGTAGGAGATGGTGCCGGCATCGCGTGCGATGTCTTCGAGTGTCTGGTTGGGCCCGAGGACCTCCACCAGGCTGCCGAGTTGCAGGCGCTCCTCCGGCAAGGCGGAGATGTCGATGGTGATGCTGTCCATCGACACCCGGCCGACGATCGGCAAGCGAACACCGTCGCAATAGACCGCACCCCGATCGCTCAGGCTGCGCGGCAGGCCGTCGGCATAGCCGGCGGCAATTGTGGCAAGCCGGGTCGGGCTTGCGGCGACATGGCTGCCGCCATAGCCGACGCGCGCACCGGTCGGCACTTCACGCGTCTGCACCACCGCGACATCGAGCTTGATGACCGGCTCCATCGGGTTTGGGTGACCATCCGTCGGAGCCCCGCCATAAAGCGCGATCCCCGGCCGAACCAGCACGCCGTGATAGGCTTCACCCAGGAAAATGCCACCGGAATTGGCGAAGCACAGCTCGTATTCCGGAAACTCCGCTGCGATGCGCCGGAGCTCGGCAAGCTGGCTGCCGTTCTGCTCGCTCAAGACGTCGTCGGCAGAGGCCAGGTGACTCATGACGAACTGGATGTCGATCATGCCGCAGGTCCGCAGCATTGAGGCGACCGCCGGTCGTTCCTGCGGTGGGACGCCGAGCCGCGACATGCCCGTGTCGAACTGCAGCGCCGCCGGGAGCCGGCGGTTGAGATTTACCGCCGCACCGGCCCATTGCCGCAATTGCTCAAGGGAATTGATCACCGGTACGATGCCGTCGTCGGCGCAGGCGAGTTCGTTGCCCGGCTGCAGGCCATTCAGGACAAAGATCATCGCATCGCGGCCAAGCTGCGGTCGCAGGCGCCGAGCCTCTACGAACTGGGCCACGAAGAAATGCCGGCAGCCATGGTCATAAAGGCGCGCCGCGACCCGGTCTGCGCCAAGCCCATAGGCATCCGCCTTGACGACGGCTGCGGCCCGCGCCGGCGCAATTTCAGACACCAGCCGGTCGTAATTGCGAACCAGCGCCGCAAGATCGATCGTGAGGTAGCCCGAGGCGCCGCCCTTGATCGCTTTCTGCTGCGTATTTTCCCTGACTGCGCCGTCCATGGCCGAGCCTCCCAACCTGTCCGGAGGGTAGTGAAACGATCGCAGAATTGTCGACGAATTATCGATTGATCGTTGCGCTAGTTCGTGATCTTTGAATGAAACGATCACGAAATGGAATAATCTGCAATGACTGCGCTCGACACCATAGACCGCAATATCCTGCGGCTGCTGCGCCTGGATGCGCGCCGGAGCAACGCCAGCCTCGCAAGCGAGGTCGGGCTCTCGCCCTCCGCCTGTCTGAGGCGGATAAAACTGATGGAACAGTCCGGCGTCATTCGCGGCTATACCGCCCTGGTGGACACCTCGAACGTCGAGGCCACCATTGCCGTTATCATCAACATCACGCTGGACCGCCAGACGGAGGACTATCTCGACCGGTTCGAGGCGGCGGTACGACGACATCCCGAGCTACGCGAATGTTTTCTGATGACCGGTGGATCAGACTATCTGCTGCGCGTCGAAGTCGCCAATGCCGGCGAGTTCGAGCGCATCCACAAGGAGATTCTCTCGGCCTTACCGGGGGTCTCCAGAATCCATTCGAGCTTTGCGATCCGCAACGTTCTTGCGACACGCCCCAAGGTACGTCGATAGGCTGCAGTCCCGGAACCCGCGCGGCCGTCCCTAGCAGAGCAGGAGGGCGACGGGCATCGAGGCGAGGAGATAGGCAAGCCCATCCTCCGCAAGACGCTCGCGCAGGCTGTGCGTGATTGGCAAGTTATACCTCGCCTGGGACGATCGAGCGTCGAGCGTTCCTATATGAAACAGAACGAATATTCCGAAGGTGGAAATTTGCGAATTCTGCATTCTATTTTCTCTTGCAGGTTCGTTAGCGTTCGTTTTTAATCAGCGCACTTTCGCTGCGAAAGTCAGGCGCGACTGATTGAGGAGGATCAACGCGACTGAGCACCGAGACTTGTCGTCTCAATATTGGGAGGAATCGCCATGACAGTTTTGAAATGGACGCTTGCGGCCACATCTGCGATGTCAGTCTTCGCCGCCCCGAACGCCTTCGCGGCGACGGAGCTTGCCTGGTGGCACGCAATGACGGGCGCCAACAACGAAACCGTTGAACGGCTTGCGAAGGAATTCAACGAAAGCCAGTCGGAATACAAGATTGTCCCCGTCTTCAAGGGCACCTATGGCGAGACGCTGAATGCGGGCATCGCTGCGTTCCGCTCCAAGCAGGCTCCCGCGATCCTGCAGGTGTTCGACGCCGGCAGTGGCGTGATGTTGGGCGCCGAAGGTGCCGTGGTCCCCGTGGCGGAAGTGCTTCAGAAGGGCGGCTACGAGTTCAACAAGGACCAGTACCTGCCGGGCATCGTCGCCTATTATTCCAAGGCTGACGGGACCATGCTGTCCTTCCCCTTCAACTCGTCGTCCCCGATCCTCTATTTCAACAAGGACGCCTTTACGAAAGCCGGCATCGATACCGACAAGCCACCGGCCACCTGGCCCGAGGTCTTCGAAGCGGCCAAGAAGATCAAGGCGAGCGGAGCGGCAAACTGCGGCTTCACCTCGACCTGGCTGACCTGGATCCAGACCGAAAACTTCTCGGCCTGGAACAACGTGCCCTACGGCACGAACGAAAACGGGCTTGCCGGGCTCGAAGTGGAACTGAAGATCGACGCGCCGCTCTTCGTCGACCATTTCCAGTCGATTGCCGATCTCGCGAAGGACGGCACCTTCCGCTACGGCGGCCGCACCTCCGAGGCCAAGCAGCTGTTCATGTCGGGCGAGTGCGCGATCCTGACGGAATCCTCCGGAGGTCTCGGCGACATCGTCAAGTCGGGCATCAACTACGGTGTCGGCGAGCTTCCCTATTATGAAGGCCATGGCCCGCAGAACACCATCCCCGGCGGCGCAAGCCTCTGGGTCTTCGCCGGCAAGAGCGACGCCGAATACAAGGGCGTGGCCGAGTTCTTCCACTTCCTCTCGAAAACGGAAACCCAGGCGCAGCTTCACCAGGTCTCGGGCTACCTGCCGGTGACGCTTGCAGCCTACGAGGAAACCAAGAAGTCCGGCTTCTATGAAAAGAACCCGGGCCGGGAGACGCCGATCAAGCAGATGATGGGCAAGGCGCCGACCGAAAACTCCAAGGGCGTCCGCCTGGTCAACCTTCCGCAGGTTCGCGACATCCTCAACGAAGAGTTCGAAGCGATGCTTGCCGGCCAGAAGGATGCCAAGACGGCGCTCAGCGAAGGTGTCGTGAAGGCAAACGCTGCGATCAAGACTGCGATCGGCAACTGACCTCCAGACGAAATGTCCGCATCGCCCGCAAGGCGGTGCGGACTGGTTTTTGATGGGGAGGGGAGACCATGCAGTCCGTCGTATTTCCAAACAAGGTGCTGCCGTATCTTCTGCTGGCACCGCAGATCGTCTTGACGATCATCTTCTTTTTTTGGCCGGCAAGCCAGGCGCTCTATCAGTCGGTGCTGCGCGAGGATCCGTTCGGCCTGAAATCCGGCTTCGTCGGTCTCGCCAACTTCCGGGCGATCCTCGCCAATCCCGACTATCTGCATTCGCTCAAGGTCACGGTGGCCTTCAGTGTTGCGACAGCGCTGTTGTCGATGGCGCTCGCGTTGCTGCTCGCAACGGCGGCCGACCGGGTGGTGCGCGGGCGCAACGTCTACCGCACGCTCCTGATCTGGCCCTATGCGGTTGCCCCGGCCGTGGCCGGCATGCTGTGGCTGTTCATGTTCAACCCGGCGATGGGAACCTTCTCTTACATTCTGCGCCGCAATGGCTTTGCGTGGGATCCGTTGCTCAACGGCAACCAGGCGATGTTCCTGGTGATCGTCGCGGCAGCCTGGAAGCAGATCAGCTACAACTTCCTCTTCTTCGTCGCAGGCCTGCAGGCGATCCCGAAGTCGCTCATAGAAGCGGCAGCCATCGATGGCGCCCGCGGCACCAAGCGGTTCTGGACCATCGTCTTCCCGCTGCTCGCGCCGACGACGTTCTTCCTGCTTGTCGTCAACACCGTCTACGCCTTCTTCGATACCTTCGGCATCATTCACGCGGTCACCGGAGGCGGCCCCGCCAAGGCCACGGAGACGCTCGTCTACAAGGTTTACAACGACGGCTTCGTCAATCTCGACCTCGGTAGCTCGGCTGCCCAGTCGGTGATCCTGATGGTCATCGTCATTGCGCTGACAGCGTTCCAGTTCCGCTTCGTCGAGAAGCGGGTCCACTATTCGTGAGGCGCCGATGATCGAGAATCGTCCCATATCAACTGCGATCAGCCACCTGATACTCGTCATCGGGATCATCATCGTCGCGCTGCCAATCTATTATACCTTCGTCGCCTCGAGCCACAGTTCGATCGAGATCGTGCGGCCGCCGATGTCGCTAGCTGTCGGAGATCACCTCGTAGAGAACTATCGGGAGGCCGTCGGCGGCGGCGTCGAGCGCGTCGTCGGCGTCAGCCTCGAGCGTTTGCTGTTCAATTCCACCGTCGTTGCGATCGCGATCGCCGTCGGCAAGATCGTCATCTCCTTCCTGTCGGCGTTCGCGATCGTGTTCTTCCGCTTTCCGCTGAAGATGCTGTTCTTCTGGATGATCTTCATCACCCTGATGCTGCCGGTCGAGGTGCGCATCCTGCCGACCTACAAGGTGATCGTCGATCTCGGCCTGATCGACACCTATGCGGGGCTGACGCTGCCGCTGATGGCTTCGGCGACGGCGACGTTCCTCTTTCGCCAGTTCTTCCTGACGATACCGGGCGAGCTGGTGGAGGCGGCGCGCATCGACAATGCCGGTCCGTTCCGCTTCATGAAGGATATCCTGCTGCCGCTTTCGGCAACGAACATCGCGGCGCTCTTCGTTATCCTCTTCATCTATGGCTGGACCCAGTATCTCTGGCCGCTGCTCGTCACCAACGACGCGAAGATGAACACGATCATCATCGGGCTCCGGCGGATGATCGATTTTACCGACGCCTCGACGCCCTGGAATTATGTGATGGTGACGGCGATCCTTGCGATCATCCCGCCGATCCTCGTCGTCGTGCTGATGCAGCGCTGGTTTGTCAAAGGTCTTGTGGAGACAGAAAAGTAATGGCTGAAATTACCCTGAAGGACGTCCGCAAGACCTATGGCACGGTGGAAGCGATCAAGGGCGTTTCGCTCGACATCAAGGACGGAGAGTTCGTCGTTCTTGTCGGACCGTCCGGCTGCGGCAAGTCCACGCTGCTGCGCATGATCGCCGGGCTCGAGAACATCAGCGGTGGAGACATCCTGATTGGCGGACGTCGGGTCAACGATGTCGAGCCGGCGGAACGCGACATTGCGATGGTCTTCCAGAACTATGCGCTCTATCCACACATGACGGTGCGCCAGAACCTTGCCTACGGGCTCAAGAACCGGAAGACCCCGGCGGCCGAGATCGACCAGCGCATTGCCACGGCCGCAAGGACGCTCGAAATCGAGCCCTATCTCGACCGCAAGCCACGGCAGCTTTCGGGCGGCCAACGGCAGCGCGTTGCCATGGGGCGGGCGATCGTTCGCCAACCCGCCGCGTTTCTGTTCGATGAGCCGCTGTCGAACCTCGATGCGAAGCTGCGCGGGCAGATGCGCATCGAAATCAAGCGGTTGCAGCGTTCACTCGCAACGACGAGCGTCTACGTCACCCATGATCAGATGGAAGCGATGACCCTTGCAGACCGGCTTGTCGTCGTCAGCGCCGGCCGCATCGAGCAGGTCGGCACGCCACTGGAGCTTTACGAGAAGCCCGCAACCACCTTCGTTGCCACTTTCATCGGCTCGCCGTCGATGAACCTGCTGCACGGCAAGAATTTGTTGGCAGGATGGTCGCTCGCCTCGGACGCGGCACGCCCGAATGGCGATTACACGCTCGGCGTCCGTCCGGAAGACATTTCGCCGATGTCAGCCGACGCCCCGGCGCGAGCCTTCGAAGCGACGGTTCGCATCGACGGCATCGAACTGGTCGGCGCCGAAAGCCTCATACACGGTCGCCTCCAAAACGGAGACGAGTTGGTCTTTCGCGTTTCCGGGCGCGCGCGCAACGAGATCGGTGACGAGGTGAAGGTTGGGGCGAGCACCGAAGCGCTCCATATGTTTGATGGTAGTGGGAACCGGCATGGATGATAGCCGGAAGGTCGGCGCGAGATCAGCAGAGGTTCGTTGATCTCGCGAGCGTAAACTGTTGAATTGTTGGAAAACATTGGGGGCTATGGTCACGACCACAGGGAACGTAGCTCTTTGGCCTGTGGTCGTTTCTTTCAGGGCGTCTCGCTAAAACAGTCCGAAAGGACGCCCGCAGGCGAGTTCCATAATGTATGTTATGCGACTTAAATTTGTAGAGGGGCGGATTCCATTTTCAAATGCAACGGAGGCAAATTGGCCATCGTTTCAGGGGGATGGATGTGGCCCGCTCTTTTGTGCAGTTGAGTATGGATGAACGCCGAGTCATTGCGCGGATGCATGAGAAGAAGATCAGCCAGGCGGAGATCGCGCGGACGCTTCGTCGCGACCGTTCGACCATCTGCCGCGAGCTACGACGGAATTTCTGGCACGATCGTGAAGTCCCCATTGCCGAGGGCTATTGGCACGTGACGGCTCAACAGATGGCTGAGGACCGGCGTCGGCGCTACCGGAAGCTACACCACCCCGCGCAAGTGCCCCGGGGCTCCAGACGCCGAAGGAGATCTTCAGCCAGTACCTGTTGGCTATGAAGGGTCAAAGCATGTAGGTTTCTCGCGATCGTTGCATTCAATCTGGAACCACCACCGAAAAGTTAGAGCGTCCTGATCCTGCAAAGTTGGAATGTCACTCTCCCCGGGTTTTGATGAGCTGGGAGATTGCGGATGGGATTGATTGCGATGAGCGAGCGCGATCTGCAGCGGATTGAGGTTTTGTCGAATGTGATCGCCGGACGCATGACGCTGATGTCGCCGGCGCACGTGCTTGAGCTGAGCACCCGCAGGTTCGCCGGTTGCTGGATCGGGGCAGCACTGGCGGTGCGGCGTCGATCCGGCCGCACGCTATGACCGTGCGCACCGTATGTTCGGCATCTTCCTAAGACATGTCGTTTTCGAGCTCCCCTGAAGATCGGCTAAAGGGCGCGTGGTGGCTCGGTCGGTCGTCGAGCGCGCGCCGGATGAGCGTTGAAAGCGGGACGTAAAGCTAAAAGATGCTCCGCAAACAGGCGCTTGCGATTGTCAGCTTCAGCTGCGCAACGGAGGCCGACTTCTCTCAAAAGATGACCCGAAGCCTCTGATAAGGCAAGCCAATTGCAAAGCGGCATCGACTGCGGATTGACAGTCGACAGAAATGGGCGGATAGCCCGGATGCCATTTAAGGCTTCAAAGCACCCTGCTTCCGGTTCTAGGGCTTTGGCAGCGATGCCGTTGACGGTTAGATGGGCCAAACCGGTTATAAAGCCGACCCCGGGTTCTCGGCCACCCGGCAAAGCCACAAGAATTCTTCCACGCCGACAATCAGAGGACACCATGGAAACGGTAGAAATCAGCGATCGCAACGACTTTGCCCTTTGGGCCATTCAGCGCGCACAGGAAATCGTGACGGGAGAAGGCGCAGCCTTCGCAATCGCAGCCCAGGGCGCAGACGAAGAAGCCCTGTCGCAAACCGCGGCTGCCCTCGGCAAGGCGATCAGTGAGGCCATGCTCGAGGTTTTCGACGGTCTCGTCGCCTCATAAATTCAGCCTTCGCCGAATTGGCTCTAGTTGCCGTCTCGCGATGCGCATTAGCGGGCGGCACGGGTATGTCCCCGCGAGATCGGGACCAATCTTCAGCGTCCTCAGGCCCGAGCCGAATTGTCGAAGGAAGCCAGCGCAAGCTGGCTCCCTACAGATTGAAGCATTAGATCACGCCGAGCGCGTCCATGGCTTCGGCGACCCGGACGAAGCCGGCAATGTTGGCTCCGAGCACGTAATCGCCGGGGTTGCCGTATTCCTCGGCGGTCTCGGCGCAACGGTCGTGGATCGATTGCATGATGATGGCAAGCCGCGTTTCGGTCTGCTCGAACGTCCAGCTGTCGCGTGAGGCGTTCTGCTGCATCTCAAGAGCCGATGTCGCAACACCGCCCGCATTGGCGGCCTTGCCAGGGGCAAACATGACCCCTGCATCCTGAAAGATGCGAACCGCTTCTGGGGTCGACGGCATGTTTGCCCCCTCACCCACTGCGATGACGCCGTTCTTTACCAGTATGCGGGCATCCTTGCCCGTGAGCTCGTTCTGCGTCGCCGAGGGCATCGCGACATCGCAAGGAACGTCCCAGACGGAGCCGCCCTCGACGTAATGCGCCCTGGAGCCTTTCAGCCTGGCATACTCGGATATCCGCTCGCGGCGAACCTCCTTGATCTGCTTGACCAGTTCGAGATCGATCCCATCCTCATCGACGACATAACCGTTGGAGTCGGAGCACGCGACGATCTTGCCGCCGAACTCCGCAACCTTTTCCATGGTGTAGATGGCTACGTTTCCGGATCCCGATACGGTCACGCGCTTGCCTTCGAAATCGAGGCCCTTGGTGCTAAGCATCCGCTGGACGAAGTAGGTCGCGCCGAAGCCCGTTGCCTCCTTGCGCGCACGTGAGCCGCCGTAGATCAGCGCCTTGCCTGTCAGCACGCCGGCCTCATAGCGGTTGGTGAGCCGCTTGTATTGGCCGAACATATAGCCGATCTCCCGGCCTCCGACGCCGATATCGCCGGCAGGAACGTCGGTATATTCGCCCAGGTGTCGGTGGAGCTCGGTCATGAACGACTGGCAAAATCGCATGATTTCCCCATCCGAACGGCCCCTCGGATTGAAGTCCGAACCGCCCTTGCCGCCGCCGATCGGCATGCCCGTCAGGGCGTTCTTGAAGGTCTGCTCGAAACCGAGGAACTTGATGATCCCGACGTTGACGGAAGGGTGAAAACGTATCCCGCCCTTATAGGGCCCAAGCGCCGAGTTGAATTGGACGCGGAAGCCGCGGTTGATCTGCACCTGCCCGGCGTCATCGACCCAAGGCACCCTGAAGATGATCTGCCGCTCCGGTTCGCAGATCCGTTCTATGAGGGCCTGTTCCGCATAGCGCGGATGCTTGGCAATGACACGCCCCAGACTTTCAAGCACTTCGCGTACGGCCTGGTGAAATTCCAGCTCGCCGGCGTTGCGCCTCAGCACTTCCGTCAGAATTGGTTCCAGCTTCTCATCGACATTCAAGATGGTTCTCCTCATGCGCGCAGGTTCTATGCGCAGACCCTCGCGCATTATCGGAAGCAGAGCGGCAAGTGAAGATTTATTTCCCGCGACCATGCAATTCGTGATTGCCGACCTGCGGGCCGGTTTTCCAGGGGAAAAGGTGCACAAGGCGTGACTCTGATAGGCACGCTCAAGATAAGGCGACCGTGCGCGGTCGCCTCTCCGGCAACGCCCCTCTTCCAGGGCAAAGTGCGGTAGCTTCCGGTGATGAAGTAAACGTCACTCCTCGCGGAAGGCTCGAAGCATTTGGTCGGTGAAGGGCTTCGTCAGATAGGAGATGGCCGTGCGCTCGTCCGTCTGGACATAGACTTCGACCGGCATGCCCGGCATCAGCTTGCGGTCGCCGAGCTTGTCCAGCGCCTGGGTGATGTCGACCGTGGCGAGATAGTAGGGTTGTCCGGTGGCGCGATCGATCGTCGTTGCGGCGGCGACCACACCGACCCGGCCATCGAGTTCCGGGGTCGTGCGCTGGTTGAAGACGGTGAAGCGCAGGCGGCTGGCCTGGCCCGGTGCGATGCGGTCGATGTCGGCCGGCGGGATGCGGATTTCGACAGTAAGATCATCGTCCTCGGGCACGATCGACATCACGCTGGCGCCGGGGGCGATGATGCCGCCGATCGTGTGGACCTGCAGGTCGTAGACGAGACCGTCGACGGGAGCACGCACGTCCATGCGCGACAGTCGGTCGCGGGCGGCGACCTCGCGCTCGCTGAGTTCGGCGATCTTCGCCTCGATGCCGACGATCTGGGTCTGGGTTTCCTTGCGGATGTTCTGGTCGATGGCGAGTAGCTTGATGCGCAGTTCGCTGATCTGCCCGACTGCTTCCGCGATCCGCGCGACGAGTTCGCCCTTGGATCCATCGATGCGGGCCATCTGCCGCAGGAGATCGCGGTGTTCGGAGACCGGCACCAGGCCGCTCTTCAGCAAGGTCTCGAGCTTGGCGATCTCCTTCTCGACGATTTCCCTTTCGGCGTCGCTCGAGCCGGTTTGGGCTTTGAGGCCGCGGATCTGCTCCTCGAGCTGGGTGATCTGCAGGCGCATCTGTTCTTCCTGGCTGGTGATCATCCGGCGGTTGGCCTCAAACAGCTTGAGTTCGCTGACCTTCAGCACCTCGCTGACATCGAGGCCATCGAAGGAGACGGCCGTTTCGCCATCCCGTTCGGCCTTCAGCCGGGCTCGCATAGCGTAGAACTGCTGCAACTGACCGCGCACGATCGCAAGCTCTACCCGGGTCTGTGTCTCGTCCAGGCGGATGAGCACGTCGCCCTTCCTGACCTGGTCGCCGTTGCGCACCGCAATCTCGGAGACGATGCCGCCGTCGCGGTGCTGGATGAGCTTGACCTGCTGGGAGATAGCCACCTGGCCTTGGGTGATCACGGCCCCGGAAAGCCGGGCATGGGCGGCCCACCCACCGACGCCGAAGAGCAGAGTGGCGGCAAAGGCGGCGGAGACGACGATGCGCGAGGTGATGCCGAACTGGCTGCTGTGCTTCACGATCTTGTCTTCGGCCTTGGTGGTCCTGCTCTCGTTCTCTCTGCTGATCATGGCCTTCTCCCGGTAACGCGTGACAGCTCTGGTTGATGCGGGTGGTGTTGTTTGCGATTGCTTAGACGGCGTCTCTATGCTGCTCCCCGGCCGTCTCAATGGCGGCGAGAATGAAGTCCCGCTCGGTCAGCGCGTGGCGGCCGGCGATCAGGAACTCGAGGTCCTCGTCGCGCTCGAGATCGATGACGGCGCGCACGACCGTGCGCTCGCTGTCGCTGAAAGTCTCGTGATAGAAGGTGATGCGGTTGACCGGCGCCGGGCTGCCGTCGTCGGCAAAGGGCGCAAAGACGAGGCCGCCGATGGCTTCGGCAATCTTCGACAGGTCGATGCGATCGCCGACCTGGAAGTCGCGGATCTCATCGCGCCCCTCCCCGCCATTGGCAAGAGCGGCGAGGCTGCGAAAGACGAAGATATCCGCCCCAGCGCCACCCGCCAGGAAGTTGACGGCATTGCTGGCGACGACGATGTCGTCGCCCTTGCCGCCGATCGCGGATTCGACGGAACTCAGACTGTCGTTGCCGATCTCGACGCCCGTGGCAATGCCGCGGTCGAGATCGATCACCACGGCCTGCGTCGCTGCGGAGGCATCGTAGCGATCATCGCCATCACCGCCGTCGATCGTATCGTCTCCGTCGTCGGTACCGGGCAGGAGGACCACGACGAAGGTATCGTTGCCGTCCTCACCCTTCAGTTCGTCGTCGCCGGCACCGCCGACGAGCACGTCATCGCCGTCGCGGCCACGCAGCCTGTCGTCTCCGTTTCCGCCGAACAGCATGTCGTCGCCGCGACTGCCGGAAATCCGGTCGTTGCCGCGCCCGCCGACGATGATCTCGAAGTCTTCGATGCGATCCTCGCCGATCTCCTCGCCCTCGGCGATGCCGGTCTCCATATCGGCGAGAACCGCCTGCACCAGCGCGGACAGATCGAGCGTGTCGATGCCATCGCCGCCGCTATAGGTGTCATCGCCGTCATCGTCAGCGTCGCCGCTGCCATCGAAGGCGAGCACCAGGATCGTGTCGTTGCCGGCGCCTCCGGAGACGACATCGTCACCCTTGCCGCCAATCAGCGTGTCGTCGCCGGCATTTCCAGCAATCACGTCGTTGCCGTCATTGCCGATCAGCGTGTTGCAGCCCTCGTCGCCGGTGATCCGGTCGTCGCCGGAACCGCCGATCACGCCTTCGATGCTCTCGATCGTATCGGAGCCGATTTCCGTACCTGTCGCAGTGCCTGCGGCGAGATCGATGACAACCGTCTCCTGCGCGCTGCTGGCGTCGAGCGTGTCATGGCCTTCGCCACCGGAATAGTGGTCGTTACCGTCACTGGCGGGCGGCGATGCGCTGCGCGCTTCCTCGGCGGCAAGGCCGGTGACGATGACGTCGTCGCCGGCACCGGCAAGCACTGTATCCTCGCCGGAACCGCCGGTCAGCCGGTCGTTACCGGCCCCGCCGTCGACGAGATCGTTGCCGGCATCGCCATCGAGTACATCGCGACCCTCCTCGCCAAACAGGCGATCGTTGCCAGCGCCGCCGGAGAGATAGTCGTCGCCGGCCTCGCCAAGCAGGATATCGTCGCCTTCCTCGCCATAGAGATGATCGTCCCCCGCCCCGCCGAACAGGATGTCGTTGCCGCGCCCGCCAAAGAGGCGGTCGTTGCCGGCTTCACCATAAAGCGTGTCGTTGCCATCGCCGCCGAGCAGCGTGTCGTCGCCGCTGCCGCCGAGGATGATGTCGTCGGACTCGCGGCCATAGACGATGTCGTCACCGCCAAGGGCCGCGATGATGTCCTTCTGCGGCGTGCCGCGCATCACGTCGTCGCCCTCGGTGCCGCGGATCTCGTTCGCCGGCCAGTCCATCAGCGTCATCGACGCGCCATTGACGGTACGGCCGGTGCCATCCGAAACCGAATAGGTAAAGGTCACTTCGCCGAGATCGCCGCGCTCCGGCGTATAGAGCCACATGCCCTCGCCGTAGGAGCGGATCGAACCATTGGATACCGTCAGGTTGGCGATCGACAGCCCGTCACCATCCGGATCGACCGTGTTGGCGAGCAGGTCGTTCAACAGGATGACGGCCGAGAGGTTCATCAGGCCGTTGGCGAGCACATTGCGTCCGGTGACCACAGGCAGGCGATTGCTGCGGGCACTGCCGTCGTCGTCATCGTCACCATCGCCGGGACCACCAGGACCACCGGGCTCGTCATCGTCGTCGTCATCGCCCGGGCTACCACCTTCATCGTCACCGCCATCGCCCTCCTCGCCGCCGGGTGGCGAACTGCCGAAGGACGCCAGACCGGGGAAGTCGAAATCCAGCGGACCGTTGTCGTTGGCGGGGCGTGCGCTAGTCTTGTAGGGCCGCTCGTCGATGAGGTCGGTCGTGGGCTGGCCGTCGTCGAAGGCAAGCCGCACCGATGAGCGCAGGCGACCGAGCTTTGCCGGGATGGCTTCGTCCGGAAACGCCAGGTCTTGCAGCAGCGCCTGAACGTAGGCGGCGGCATCCTCGATCGCCCCGAGCGCCCCGGACATGTCGAGCACGTCGCTCGGCTGGCCGGGACCGACAGGTGCGGGATCCGGGTCGTGCTTTGCCGGTTCGCTTTCGCCTTCCTTGCTGCCGAACACCGAACCGAGTGCGCCGAGGAACAGCGCCGACAGCACCAGCCGCCCACGCTTGCGCTCGGGTTTGTCGGCGATCGCGTACCGGTTCATCGGCGCGATCGCCTGCTGACTGTCGGGGCGCTTCAGGATGAGCTTTTCGTCCATGACATCCTCCTCGGCCTGCGGCCGAACCTCTCAAGGTCTCTCACTCGGCCGCCGCCGACACCCGGTGCGGCGGTTGCCCGCCAGCATCCGCGCGCCGCGTCTTTTCGACCACCAATGGCCGGGTCTTCTGCGACGGCAGGATCTCCTCCTTCGGACCGAAGGCGACCAACCGACCGCCTTGCACCAGGCCGATCATGTCGACCGTCTGCAGCGCGCTCGGGCGATGTGCGACGATGACGACGATGCCGCCGCGCTCGCGCACATTGAGGATCGCCCGGTTGAGCGCTTCCTCGCCTTCGGCATCGAGGTTGGAGTTGGGCTCGTCGAGCACCACGAGAAAAGGGTCTCCATAGAGTGCGCGTGCCAAGGCGATGCGCTGTCTCTGGCCCGCGGACAGGGCGGTTCCATGGGGACCAAGCTCGGTCTGGTAGCCGTTCGGCAGATGCACGATCATCTCGTGAATGCCGGCGGCCTTGGCGGCGCGGATGATCGTCCGCGCATTCGGCGCTTCGGCGAAGCGCGAGATATTGTCGGACACGGTACCATCCATCAGCGCCACGTCCTGCGGCAGGTAGCCGACATGCTGGTTGAACAGCCCCTCCGGCCACTGGCTGAGATCGGCGCCGTCGATGCGCACGGCCCCGCGCAGCACCGGCCAGATGCCGAGTATGGTGCGGGCGAGTGTGGTCTTGCCGCCACCGGACGGGCCGATCAGCCCCACGGCCTGGCCGGCCTTCAGTTCCAGGCTCACCTCGCTCAGAAGCACAGCACCTGTCGAAGGCGCGACCGTCGTCACCTTGTCGAGGCTAAGGCTCTGCTGCGGCGCCGGTAGGTCAAGATTGCCGCTGCGTTCGTCGAGCACGCCGAGCGTCTCGTTGAGGCGGTGAAAGCTGCGGCGGGCGGCAACGACGCCCTTCCACTGCGCGATTGCCAGGTCGACCGGCGCCAGCGCCCGGGCGGTCACGATCGACGAGGCAATGATCGAGCCGGCCGACATCTGTCCGCGGATCGCCAGATAGGCGCCGAGCCCGAGGATCGCCGATTGCAGGATCATGCGCAGCACCTTCGACAGGCCCGACAAGGTGCCGCCGATGTCGGAGGTTTTGGTCTGACAGTCGAGGTGGCGGCGGTTGGCCTTCTCGAAGCGCGCCACGGCCCGGCCGGTCATGCCCATTGCGTGCAGCACGTCGCTGTTGCGGGCATTGCTCTCGGCAATCGAGCTGCGCGCCACCGAGGCCTTGATCGTCGGGCTGGAATGGCGCCGCGTCATGACCTCGGCAATCACCGTCAGCAGCGCCAGAACGAAGGCGCCGCCGAGCGTGAGGTAGCCGAGCATTGGATGCAGCAGCCAGACGAAGGCGAGATAGATCGGGATCCAGGGCAGGTCGAACAGCGCCACCGGTCCCTGGCCGGCGAGAAAGCCGCGCAGCGTGTCGACATCGCGGCCGCGTTCCGTCGCCTCCGCCGTCGAATAGCCGAAGCGCGGCATTTCGATCACCACTTTGTGGGCGAGCGGTGCCAGTTCCGCGTCGAGCCGGGCGCCGAGACGCACCAGGATCTGCGAACGGATGACGTCGAACAGACCCTGGAACAGGTAAAGCCCGACCGCCAGAACGGAGAGCGCCACCAGTGTCGAGATGCTGCCGCTGGTCAGCGCCCGGTCATAGATCTGCAGCATGTAGAAGGCGCCGGTCAGCGCCAGGATGTTGATGATGCCCGATAGACCGAAGAGATAGATGAGGATACCGCGCATGCCGCCAATCTTGTGTTGCGGCTCTTTCTTCTTGCTCATGATGAGAACCCCTTTTGCCCGCCCCGCATTCCATCCCGGCCGGCCTCAGCCGACCGGGATTTTTTGCTTCATGTTCAGGAGACGCCGTTGAAGTCGGCGACCTTGAGGTTGTGGGTGCCGTCGAGCGTCAGGGCGAACTCGGCATCCGGGTCGCCGTCGACGCTGCCGCGGATCACGGTTACGTCCGCACCGTCGCGGGTCTCGTGCGTGACCACGATCTGGCCGGCCCCTGAAAGCGTCGTACCGCTCGAGAGCGTGAAGCTCTGCTTGCCGGCCTGCCCGCTGTTTGCATCGAACGCCGAGAAATCGATCCGGTCACCCGGCGAGAAGCCGTAGATCGTGTCGCCGTCGGCCGCCGCCACCGAGGTAAAGCGGAAGACGTCGTCGCCAAGGCCGCCGTCCATGATGTTGACGGCTGTCGAGGCGGTGATCTCGTCGTGACCCGAACCGGCGATGATGTTCTCGAACCCGTAGATCGTGTCGGTGCCGACCTCGGCCCCCACCACCTGGCCGCGCCCCATGAAGCCGTTGCCGAGATCCACTTTGAGGTTGCCGGTCGCCACCGAATAGTCGAGCGTGTCGACGCCATCGCCACCCCAGTAACTGTCGGAACCGTCGTTGAGCGTGGCAAGCACGGTGTCGTCGCCGTCGCCGGCCCAGACCTTGTCCGCCCCGGCGCCGCCTTCGATGATGTCGTTACCGGCATCGCCGTAGAGAAGATCGTCGCCGCCATTGCCGAACAGCGTGTCGGCACCGGCCCCGCCATGGACCTCATCGTTGCCGGCTCCACCGGAGGCGACGTCATCGCCATCGCCGCCGGATAGCACATCGTCGCCATCCTCGCCGCGCAGCACGTCGTTGCCACCATCGCCCGACAGAATGTCGGAGGCTGCGCCACCGAGCAGGATGTCGGAACCCGCGCCGCCCAACAGCACGTCCGACGCCGAGGTGCCGACCAGGGTGCGGGCTGCAACCGGCAACGGCACGCCGTTGCCATCGCCGGATCCGCCGTCCGTACCACAGCCGTCGTCATCACCGTCGTCGTCCGAGCCACCATCACCGCCGTCATCATCATCATCATCGTCGTCGCCGGCAACGAGGGTCGGCGTATCACCGCCGAAGGTGATGGAATGCCCGCCATTCGAGAGCGTCGTGGTGCCGTCGCCGTTGTCGGTTTCCTCGTAGCTCGCCGGGTCCGCGCCGACAGGGATCTCGATCACGTCCTGGGGACGCAATGCACCGACGATCGTGTCCTTGCCGCCGTTGCTGCGGAAGACGACGCGGTGGGCGGACGACAGGCTCGAAATATCGACCACATCGTTGCCGGCGGACCCTTCGATCGTAATCGTCGAGTAGTTCAGGCTGGTCGTGTCGAAGTTGCCGATGACCTGGATCGTGTCGCCCGCGCTTGCGCCCCCATCCGGTCCGCCATTGTTGTTGTTGTTCGTCACGTTCAGCGTGTTGACGCTGATCTCCTCGATGTTGTCGAGTTCGGCAATCACGCTTTCGGTACCGTTGACCGTGCGGGTGATCACGATCTCCGTCGATGCAAGGAAGGTCGTGTTCAGGCTTGTTGCCAGACCGGCATTCTGCCCGGCGGTAACCGCATAGATGCGGAACAGTTCGGCTGCCTGAACTCCGTTCAGAGTGTAAGTGTCACTGCCGGCGCCGCCATCGATGATGTTGCGTCCCTGGTTGCTGGTTTGGTTGATGTTGTCGTCGCCGCCGCCAGCAAAAATGATGTCGTTGCCCGTGTTTCCGTTCAGCGTGTTGGCGGCATTGTCGCCGACAAGTATGTCGTTGCCGGTCCCGCCGTCGATCGGTCCGCCGGCGTCGCGGACCACATCGACGGTTGCCGTATCGGTTCCCGTACCGCGGTAGGTGAAGGAACCGCCGTTGGTGAGCCCGTTGTCGGTAACCGTGACACCGTTCGGGCCAAGGGTGGCCGCGACGCTGTTCGTTCCTGTGATGGCCGAGATCGCCAAGGGGCTGTCCGGATCGACGTCGTTGGCAAGCAGCGCCCAGCTCGGAATTGTGAACGGGTTGCCGTTTGTCCAGTTCGTCACGATGCGATCGTTATTGGCGATCATGGGGTCGTCCACGGCAACCACGCTGACGGTCGCCGTCGCGGGCTGGCTGTCGCGGATGCCATCGTTCACCGTCACCTCGATCGTCCGGGGCGTCGTGCTCGGATTATCGGAGGAGTTGGAGAAGCGAACCGAGTCCAGCGCGCGTTGGTAATCTGCGGCACTCGCCTGGCCCGTGAGCTGCAGGACGATTTCACCACCAATTATGGCTTGCGTGACCGTGATAGCGGTGGGGCGCCCGTTCGCCGTGGTCGCCGTCAGTACGTCGCCGGCCGCCATGTTCTTCAGGACGACGCGGGCCGAAGCGATCATCTCGTTCGTGGTAATGCCCGACAGGCTGGAGATGCCGACGGCAGCCTGGTTTTCGGTGAACGTGCTGCTCCAATTGTTCGTGCCGTCGTCCACGGGCGTGGTGTATTGAACGTTCACATTGTCGATCAAGACAGACTCGGCGTTGCTGTTCACACCGCTGAAGACAAAGCGGATGGCCGACGAGGCCGAGAAGGGGCCGGCAAGCGTGAGGTTGGCGCTGCCGTCGTTGGCGTTACCGTCGATCGTGCGGATTGTGGTGAAGGTGATGCCGTCGCTCGAATACAGGACCTGGAGGCTTTCGCCGTTGTCGAGGCCGGTTTCGTCGTAGTCGAAACTCAGCGTCGCAGTGCCCGTGCCGACCATGGAAAGATCGACGGTTCGGGTGATCGTCGCGCCCGCCGGTGTCGAGCCGAAACCGGTGTCCTGCCGGAATTCAAGCTGGCCGCCATTGATGCGGATTTCGCCCGTGGTCGCCACGTTGGTCGTGCGATCGCCCGTCTCCGTCCATGACGAAGTCCAGGCCGCCGATCCATTGGAGTTGGCGTAGTTCGCGGAGCCGAAGGCATCGCGATAGTTGCCGCTGTCGAAGGCGTGCAGGTCGAGCGATGGGCCGCGAAGGTCGAGAACCCGGTCGGCAAACTGGATGCGTTCGATGTTGAAGAGGCGGTCCGTCCCCTCCGCTTCGAGATTGCGTCCGGTCACCGGGTCGATCACACCGGCGGTCGGGTCCGTGTGGGCGACCGTCACGCTGCCGTCGGCGTTGAAGGTAACCTCATAGTTCTCGAAGTTGTCGTAATAGACGGCCGTATCGACATCGCCGGCCTTGCCGCCATCGACGATCTCGCGGACGACCTGCAACTGGCTCGGCTTGATCTCGCCCGAAAACAGACGGCTCTGAATGTCGGCGATCGAGTCGACGCTGAAGGCCGACCAGCCCTGGCCTTCACGCGGCGAGACGAGAATGCGTACGTTCAGCCATTTGTCGCCGTCGATGATGTCATTGCCGCCCATGCCGCGGATCGTGTCCGAACCGCCCCCGCCGAGGATGATGTCCGACCCGTCGGACGTATCCATCACGGCGACCTCCTTCGCTCCCGCAGGGTTGATCGGAACGCCGTTCGCATCGAGGTTGTGCGGATTGTAGAGGTCGAAGCGCTGGAGGTGGGCGACAAGCTCGCGCAGGCCCGCGATCCGGTCGACATTCTTTTCGAGCAGCGCGTTCGAGAAGCTCTCGATCGGCGCATCGGCGTCCACCTGGGCGGCGTTGCCGTTTGGATCGTACCCGCCGATGACCACGTCGCGGCCGGTGAGGGTATCGTTGCGATCCCAGCCGGACAGCCCTTCGACCAGATCATAGCGGTCGCGCAGGATGTTGTTCTGCTGGTTGACGAAGATGCTGATGTTCATGTTCGCATCGGCGTCGTAGTTGTTGTTCTTGAACGTGGTCCAGTCGAAGCCGGCCATGCCGTTCGAACGGTTGATGCCGATGCCCTGAACCATGATGTCGTCGCCGGATTCGGCATCGAAATCGGTGTCGTTCTCGCCGGCGATCATCACGTCATGGCCGATGATGCGCGAGTTGAAGAACAGTTCCGAATTGTCGCCCGTGAGCGTCGTCATGTTGCCCTGGGCTTCCATCCAGTCGTCACCCTCGTTGCCGAGAATGGCGCCGCCACCGCCGGTGGGCGCGCGGATGAAGTCGTTGCCCTGGCCGCCGGAAAGCGTCTTCTGATCCTCGCCGCCGGCCAGCACGTCGTTACCGTCGCCGCCAAAGATCAGATCGAGGCCCATGCCGCCGTTGATGACGTCGTCGCCCGCTTCGCCCTTGATGACATCGCTGGCGCCGATGTCGGTACCGCTATCGGTGATGATGTCGTCGCCGTCGCCGCCGTGCAGATGGTCGACGCCGAAGCCGCCCTCGATGCGGTCATCGCCCCCCTCGCCCCAGATCGTGTCGTCGCCGGCACCCCCGATCAGGGTTTCGCCTGTGTTCGTGCCGCCGAGCACCACGTGCTCTTCGCCGGTGAAGCGCAGGTAATTCGTGCCGCGAATAACGAGGGAATCAGTGCCCGTCACCGCGGAGATCACGTCGGCCTCGCGGGTCGGGTCGGCATTGCCGAGCCTATGGTTCCACTGCTTGGTCTGATCCATTGTGATGATGTAGTCGGCCGTCTGGAAGGCCGAGCCATTGATATGGAGGCCGCTGTCCTCGGTGTCGGTGTTGCGGCGGATGAGGTCGGCGAAGCTGTCGGCCTCGAGCTCGTTGAGCAGGTTATGCCCTTGCGTACGGCTCAGGTAGTAGAAGCGGTCGGCGTTCTGGAGGTTCTGGATCTGCAGCTCGAAGACGAAGGTGAAGGTCGAGCCCAGCATGCCGCCGAAGGGCATCAGCGCCTCGGCTAGGCCACCGATCCAGAAGTCCACTTTGTTGAGGCCGGTTTCCCGCGTTGCCCATGCGCCGGTGGAGTTCAGATAGTCCAGTCGCGCCTGGCGCTCCGACGCCGTTTCGCCGGTCGTGCCGAAAACGAGATCCCAGGCAGCATCCCGCTTGGCTTCGGCCGTGGTGGCAGCGACGATCGATTCATGGGTGCCGTAAGCGGCGATGAAATTGACGATCGAAAGCGGGTTCTTAATGTGCAGGGCGAAATCCGCCCAGCTTTCATAGGGCTTGAGGTAGCTGTCGTTCGTCTGTTCGTAGATCTGGCGCCGCGCCTCGTTGAGCGAGGGAATGCCGGTTTCGCGCGCTCGGGTGATGTTGACCGCCGCAAGGTCCAGCGGCAGGCCGACGAGGTTGTTGCGCAACGCGCTGGTCATGAACTCGTCGATTTCGTTGCCGACCTGCTGGGTCATGCCGCGAATGATGGCGCCGGAGGCAGCATGCGCATCGACACCCGCGTTGTTGAACGCCAGCGGGTTCAGGAAGGCTTCGATCAGGCCGAGTTCTTGCGGTGTTGCAGCACCTTGAGCGTTCAGCGTGAGCATCTCGACGTTTTCGGTAAGCATCGAGTGGCCGAAGCGATAAACGACCTGGGCGAATTCTTCGAAGATCGCGCCGTCGAGTTCGACGGAATGGGAGAACACGAAGGCATCGATCTGCGGCGCGACGGCGCGGACGAACTCCTCGAAGACGAGGTGCTGATAGACCATTTCCGTCGAGAAACGCGCCGCCTGGAAGAGACGCTCGCCATCCCAGACAAGGCCTGCGGAACTGGTCGGGAACGTGGTCACGTCGACCAACAGCCACTCGTTGAGCAGCGCCAGGTCTCCTTCGGCCAGCACCGTCGCCTTGATCGCGCTGACCTGGCGGTTGTGCTCGCTGTGGAAGACCGAATGGGTCGCCGTCAGCGCGATGTTCTCGTTGCCGCGGCCATCGCCGACGACGAAGTGGGCGTCGAGCAGTTCGTCGTCATAGGTGACGTTGACGCCGAACGCGTTCGGAAGGATCGTGTTGCCGGCAACGTCGTCGTCGTCCGCAACAACGGCAACGGGCGCGGTTAGCGGGTTCCGGTCGTGATCGACCGGGCCGCTCGGTACGGCGCTATGGGCGATGTCGTTGAGGAAGGCGCGGCCGGCGCTCAGCCCCGTGACCCCATCGAGCGGGTTCGCAAGATTGCCCTCCACAGGTCCGTTGACGGTGATCATCAGCGGCAGGCCGTTGGGTCCGCGAACGAATTCGCCGTAGAGGTCCGTCACCAGGAGCGGCACGCTATGGACGTTCAGGTCGCTAAGCTCGATGCCGAGCAGGTCCCTTGCCTGGTTCTTGATGTCGGCCCAAGTCGGCGGCCCACCGGTGGCGCCCTGCAGCATCTCACCCGTTGCCAGGGGCTTGCCGTCCACCAGCACATACTCGCGCAGGAAGACCTGGTGCGACGGATTGGATGTGTAGACCTGGTTGAGGTCGATCCACGGGGTGGTCTCGTTTTGATGATCGCGGATGTCGTCGGCCGTACCGAGCTGACCGTCAGGACCGGGATCGTTGGTCGCGCGGGTGAGGACCATGAAATTGGTCTGGCTACCCACGACGTAGAGCGGATCGTCCGGCTGCAGCGGAATGATGACGTTGCCGCTGCCCCCCTTCGAGGTCAGGTCAAGGCCGTGGTCGAAGAACTGGCCGAAGATGGTCATGAAGCCGTTGAACGAGGCGGTGTCCCCGAGGTCGGCGGCGACGTTCTTGATGAAGACGTTGTCGCCATCCATCGTCACGCCGTGAGACGAAAGCTCGTCGATGACGGCGGCATCGGCCGCCGCAGCCGCAGCCTCGGCTGCTGCCGTCGCCGCACTTCCGGTCGGGATTGCGTCGCGCACGGCAATCGCATCATTGAGCGCATCCGTCGCGTCCGCCAGATCCCCGGCTGCCACACCCAGGGCAGCGTCCGCGCTCGCGAGTGCCGAAGAGGCGCTTGCCGCAGTGCTCTGGGCACTGTCGACGGCGCTCGCCAGGTTTTGTTGCTCGGCCACCGCGTCCTGCAGGGCGACCACTGCCATCGTGTGCTCGGCCTGCGCCGCCGTCAGGGCTGCCGAGGCGTCTTCCAGATTCTCGACGGACAGATTGTAGGCGATTTCGGCATCTTCCCGGGCATCCACGGCCTCGATGTAGAGCGCGCTGTTTGCCGGCGTTGGATTGTTCTGAAACGCCGTAAGGGCGGCGCTCTCCGCCTGCTCGGCCAAGGCAAGATTGGCAAAGGCGACGTTGCGTGCATCGGTCGCGTTCGCGACCGCCGCCGCAGCAACCTGGCTGGCTGCAAGTGCCGTGGCGGCAGCCGCCTGGGCGCTTACGACCACAGGCGCATGGGCATCGCGCGCCGCGATTGCCGAGGCCAGGGCGGCATTGGCGCTTGCGAGTGCCTGCGCCGCTCCCGACTGTACGACCACGGCCGCGTCATAGGTCGCCTGCGCCGTTGCTTGTGCTGCCTGGGCGTTGGCAACGACGACATTGGCGGCAGCGACCGCGGCAGCGGCATTCGCAGCAGCGGTCGCGACTGCGGCATGCGCCGCCCGTGCGACGGCCTGGAGATCCATGACCGTGCGCACGATGCCGAGGGCTTCCGCCCCCTTGATATCGACGGACGCGAGCGCCCCGGCTATCGCTGCCGGATTGTCCAGCGACTGGTCGGCGACGATGTTGGAGATCAGCCGAGGCTGGCTGTCGTAAACCGTACCCGATGGATCGGCGTAACTCGTCTGTTGTCCGTTGCGCGGGTTGATTTCGGCCGGCGCGTAGTTCGGCGTGAGCAGGCGCACCATCGTCTGGTCCGACGAGCCGAGATGGGTCATGTTCGGCTGGAAGTTGTTGTACGAGCCGTCGACCGTGCGAAGGCCGTATGGAAGGAGCGGGTTGGAAACAAGCTCTGCAAGGGCAGCGCGCGGATCGGCGCCGCCGTCGATGGCCGCCGTATGGGCTTCTGCGATCTTGATCTGCTTCAGGATGAAGTCGAGGTCGTTCCGGTTAAGCTTTACCATTTTTCCCTCCATCGGAGCACCCCGCGGTCGCGGTCGCCCGTTTTCAAACAAAGTTCCACCGTCCAGCGGTGAGGCTGTCCTCCGCGGCGCGCCGGTTGCTTTTCGTGTCTCGTTGGTGAGCCGAATAGGCCTTCTGATGCTCGTATGGTGAGCCTCGGCGCCGACGAAAGAAACGGCGCAAGGTCGGACGAGATTGTCGACGAAGGTTGGAGCGGATTTCGGACTAGTGGACGTGCGCCGATGGCATTGGTCCAATGAAAAACCTGGACTTAGGTCCAGTTCTTCTTTCTCCCGTAGAAATTGACTGGAGTAGCTCTTTCAATTTTTCAGAATAGTGCGATCATCGCGAAAGCGGCTTGGCCGGGGCACTGCATTCCGCGGCACGCAATCCGAGAGGAAACCGCGCAGCGTGACGGAGCATTCAGGGGGTATTTCGCATGAGATCGCCGCGCCAGCGGAGCCGGCGCTAGTGGGCCGCCGTCGGCTGTTGCTGCCGCTACGACAATGGTTTGGCCGGCAGACCCTCTCCATGCAGTTCCTGCTCGCCTGCGGTGTACTGATCTTTCTGGTCGCTGCCGTCTCCGGCTATCTCATTTCTCGCGAAGTGTCTCACAATGCGGCGGTCGATCGCGCAGCCGCGACGGCTCTCTTCATGCAGAGCATTCTCGAACCCGCCGGCAACGACCTTGCCCAGACGGGCCAGCTTTCGCCGGAGCGCCGGCTTCGTCTCGACGAGCTTTTTGCCGAACCGCAATTCAAGGATCGCTTCCCCTACTTCGAGCTCTGGCTTCCGGATGGGTCGGTCGCCTACTCCACGTCCAAGGAACTGATCGGCCGCCGTTTCAATCCGCCGCCGGGGCTTCTGCGCGCACTCAAGGGAGAGGTTGCCGCAGAGTATGCCGACCTGACGGCGAGCGAGCATACGCTGCGCAGCCTGAGCACACGTTATCTGGAAATTTACAGTCCGCTGCGCCGGTCCGATACCGGCGACGTGGTTGCCGTCGCGGAGATACACGAGGACACGGATACCCTGCACTGGGAGATCTTCGAAGTGCGGCTGATGGGCTGGACGGTCGTTGCCGGCGCATCCACCCTCATCATGCTCGGACTGCTCGCGATCGTGCATCGCGGCAGCGCAACGATCGAACGGCAGCGTCTGCGGCTGGAGCAGCGCGCCGAGGAGGCCGAGCGGGTTTCCGAAGAAATCCGCGTCCTGCGTGATCGCGCAAGGATCGCCTCCTTGCGCATGACGGACTCCAACGAACGTCTGACTCGCGGGATTGGCGCGGATCTGCATGATGGTCCCGCGCAGCTTATCGGCTTTGCCATCCTCCAGACGGAGCCCGTCCGCGTCGCCCGGTCCAAGTCCGAGCGTGAGGAGGCGCTGGAGGTGATCTGTGGCACGCTGGAGGAAGCCCTGAAGGAAATTCGCCTGATCGCGCGGTCGTTGCTGCTCCCGGATATCGAGCATCTGGACCTTGACCGGGTGATCGAGCGGGCAGTGAAACTGCACGAGGCGCGAACGGGAACCCGAGTGGCCATCAAGGGTAGCGGCAGCAGTTTGCCGCTCCCGCCGGTTATCAAGACCTGCATCTACCGCTTCGTTCAGGAAGGGCTGAACAACGCCCACCGCCATGCGAACGGCCAGGGCCAGGCGGTGCGCTGTCGCATCGACGGCACCGTTCTGAACCTCAGCGTTCGCGACCATGGCGGCCCTTCAGCCAAGCGCAGCCCCGGCGACAAGCCGGACGGCAGCGGTCTAGGCATTCACGGCCTTCAGCAACGGGTGGAAAGCCTTGGCGGTACGTTAAAGTTCGTGCATCGAGGCGATGGGGCGGAACTGCAGATGACGCTGGATCTCGGGGGAGGAATGCTCGATGGATGAACGATCGTCGGTCATCGTCGTCGACGACCACGCACTCTTTCGCATGGGCGTTCTCCAGGCACTGTCAGCGCACAAGCGCTTTGCCGTCGTCGGCGAAGGAGGTTCGAAAGAGGACGCGCTCCGGCTCGTGGAAAACTTTCTTCCGAACGTGGCATTGCTCGACATCTCCATGCCCGGCAACGGGATAGACGCCGCCCGTGAAATCTCGGCGCGATGGCCAACGACGAAGATCGTGATGCTGACCGTGTCGGAGGAGGACGACGACGTCTTGGAGGCACTCGATGCCGGTGCGGCCGGCTACGTGCTCAAGGGAGCGCCGGCGCTGGACCTGATTACGGCGATCTCGACCGTTGCCGAGGGGCGAGCCTATCTTTCGCCAGCACTTGGCATGCGCCTGTTCGGCGTCATTCGCAATCGGACCGAAGGGCATCGGGTGGAGCGGCTGGTCGACAAGCTGACGCCAAAGGAGGCGATCGTCTTCCGCCTGCTGGGGCGCGGCTGCACCAACCGGACGATCGCCGAGGAGATGAGCGTGCAGATCAAGACGGTGAAATTCCATGTCGGCCGGCTGCTCATCAAGCTCGGCGCCAAGAACCGGGTCGAAGCGGCACTCCTGGCGCAGCGACATCTGAAGCTTTCGGCAAACAGCAAGACGTGAGCCGGAGCGCCGGCAGGGCTGGTGCATGCATCTGGCCGAAACCGCGGACTCGGAAACGAACTCGCTGGCAGGTCACAGGTTCTCCAGCCGCATGATGCCCTGACGCGCGTTGCGATCCTTCAGGCTCAATCGGTGCGCGTTCAGTTGTTGATTTGGCGAATGCCGTTATCGCAAAACCGCGGCGCACGTTTGGGCGACATGCTCTAGTTAATCCGCTCGCCCTCGCCGGCACCCTTCGGGATCACATCCAGCCGCTGAGCCGCCAGCACCACTTCCAGGCGGTTCCTGGCATCGAGCTTCTGCATGAGCACGCTCATGTAGTGCTTCACCGTCTTCTCGCTGATATCGAGACAGCGCGCGATCTCTCGGTTGGTGCTGCCACGCATCAGGTGACGGACGATCTGCTCTTCGCGAAGGCTGAGGCGCTGCTGGGCCTGTTCGCGCCGGCGCATCTCCGCGGTCTTCATCGCCATGATGACCTTGGTGGCAAAGCCTGCCGAAATGAAAGTCTCCCCGTCATAGACCATGCGGATCGCCTGGTGCAGGTCGCTGGCCCTGCTGCCCTTGAGCACATAGCCGGCAACGCCGTAGTTTAGCACCTGGATCGCCGTTTCTATGCTTGAATTTGCCGTGAAAACGATGATGCGCGTGCCCTGGTATTTTCGAGCAATCAACTCAATGGCCGCAACCGCATCCCCCGGCATGCTGAGATCGAGGACCAGCACGCGCGGCGAATGATCTTCGACAATTCTTAAAGCGTCGACAGCGTTCTCACCCTTCGCAACGATCTCCAGATCGCTCTTTGCGGAAAATACGCTGATTAAGCCGTCAAGCAAAATAGGGTGATCATCGACAAATGCCACGGAAATACACATGGAAACCAGCCCGAAATTAGAAACAGTAATAAAATTACATTGCAAAATCGCAGAGAAATTACGCATTCAAATTTATGCAGTTACGAACGAATACATTCGATATCGAATATCAATACATACGAAAATTAAGGCGCCCCGCACAAAGCTTCGCGCATCCTCGTTCATTCGGTACGCGCGGGTTCGAATGACCTCCCCGCCCTCCGATCCTCAAATACTATTACAGAAGAACTCAATTTTAAAGTGCATGCTTAAACATAGGTTAATTTTAGGGGTTTGACGAGCCGCTGAGCGAGAAGTGGCGTCGCCGCGCAAAGCCCCTGTTCGCCGATCGGCACATCTGCGGCCACATGTCGGAACAAATCCGCTTATCAAAGGCCTTGCCGTCGGCAGGACGGTCTATTTCAATGCGCGCTGCCCGATCTCCTTATGGCTCGGATGCCGCCGACATTGGCCGAATGGGTGGTGAAACGTGGAAAACGCGCAAAGGACCTCGCGATGCCCAGAGCCGTCATTGTTGGTGGAACCGGACAGATCGGCCTTGCGACGGCCCGCCGGCTGGTCGGCGAAGCCTGGGATGTGACAGTCGCCAGCCGGCGCGCCACGACGTTGCCGGAAGGCTGCCACCACGTCGAAGTCGACGCTCGGGATGTCGATCGACTGCGCGCCGTCGTTGGTTCGGACACCGATGCACTGCTGTCTTGCGTCGCCTTCGACGCGACCGATGCCGAATGTTTAGCAGAGGCGGGGAAATCCGCCGGTCGCATCGTCGCGATCTCAAGCGCAAGTGTTTATCGAGACCTCGAAGGGCGAACACTGGACGAAGCCGCGGACTGCGGATTTCCGGTTTTCGCCGGACCGTTGACCGAAGAGAGCCCAACTGTTGCCCCCGGGCCGGAGACCTACTCGACGCGAAAAGCGGCGATGGAACAGACACTTCTGGGCCGCGCCGGCTGCCCGGTCACGATCCTGCGCCCCTGCGCCATTCACGGCCCAGAAAGCAGACACGCCCGCGAATGGTGGTTCGTCAAAAGGCTGCTGGACGGCCGAACCGCTATTCCCTTGGCCTATGGTGGCCGGAGCCAGTTCCAGACGACATCCGTGGCCGCCATCGCCAACGCCGTGCTTCAGGCAGCCGATGGACAGTTGCCGCCGATCGCCAATGTTTCCGACGCCGACAGCCCCACCGTTGCGGAAATCGGCCACGCCATCATGAACATTCTGGGTCGGCGGGCAGAGCTTATCGGCTTGCCGGAGGCGCCCGTTTATCCACCTGTTTTTGGTGCGACGCCCTGGTCGATCCCCTCGCCCATGATAGTTGCAGGCACGGCAGACCCGACTGCCACCTACGAACAATCGGTCAAACCCGCCATCCGATGGCTAGTAGAGCATGTCAGGAGCGACAATTGGCAAGAGCGCCTGCCGCAGCTTGCCGCATATCCAAATGAGCATTTCGACTACGAGAGAGACGATCGCGCGCTGCAGCTTCCGGAAGCGATACCGATCGCCTGTTGAACCCGTGGCTTCGGAAACCCCACACGTGCCGAGCCGAAACGCAGATTTGGAACCAACCCCGTGATCTTGGCGGCATGCGTTCCTATATTACGGTTCCGTCTCCGGCGCTGGCCGCGGCCAGTGCGAGACAAAAGCGAAGAAGCGCTCATGAAACAGGTGGAGGATATCTGAATGACCGAGAGAGCTGTTCTGGCCGGCGGTTGCTTCTGGGGAATACAGGATCTGATCCGCAGGCTTCCCGGCGTCACCGGCACCCGCGTGGGCTACACCGGCGGCGATGTGCCCAATGCCACCTATCGCAACCACGGAACCCATGCCGAGGGCATCGAGATATTCTACGATCCGGCGAAGACCTCCTATCGGCGGATTCTGGAACTGTTCTTCCAGATCCACGACCCCACGACGAAAAACCGCCAGGGCAACGACATCGGCACCTCCTATCGTTCGGCGATCTACTATGTCGATGACGAACAGAAGCGCATTGCCGAGGACACCATCGCCGATGTGGAAGCCTCCGGCCTGTGGCCGGGCCAGGTGGTGACGGAGCTCGAACCTGTCGGCGATTTTTGGCAGGCGGAGCCGGAGCACCAGGATTACCTGGAGCGTTATCCCAACGGCTACACCTGCCACTTCCCGCGCCCGAACTGGGTGCTGCCGCGACGGTCCGCAGCGGAGTAACCGACGCCGGTCGAGCACCTGATAGAGCCATGTCCGCATGAAACCGCCAGGGTCTGCGGACATGGACGCCGGCCGCATCATTCGCGTTCAGGACAGTCGTTGCGCCCTTGGGATGATTGTTCTCCTTTCTGGAGCATCACATGAACTTCAACAGTCAGCGACTTGAATTTACCGGACATTCCGGCGCAACTCTCGGCGCCCGCCTCGACCTTCCAAACGGCCCGGTACGGGCCTATGCGATTTTCGCCCACTGCTTCACCTGCTCCAAGGATCTGGCGGCGGCGCGTCAGATCTCGGCCGAGCTTGCGCGCGAAGGGATCGCCGTCCTGCGCTTCGATTTCACCGGCCTCGGATCAAGTGAGGGCGAGTTCGCCTCGACGAATTTCTCCTCCAACATCGCCGACCTTCGTTCGGCCGCCGACTATCTGCGGCGACACTTCGAAGCGCCGTCGCTCCTGATCGGCCATTCGCTTGGCGGGGCTGCCGTCTTTGCGGTTGCCAAGGAAATTCCCGAAATCCGCGCCGTGGCCACGATCGGCGCACCCGCCGACGTCGGCCATGTGCTGAAGAACTTCGGAGCGAGCCTTGAGGCGATCCGAGAGAACGGCGCCGCCGAGGTCGATCTGGCCGGTCGCAGGTTCCTGATCAAAAAGCAGTTCGTCGATGACGCCTGCGCCCAGCGCCTTCACGAGGCTGTGGCGACGCTCAGGAAACCCGTTCTCATTCTCCACGCGCCGCTGGATCAAACGGTCGGCATCGAAAACGCCAGCGACCTCTTCCATGCGGCCAAACATCCCAAGAGCTTCGTTTCACTGGACAAGGCCGACCATCTGCTCACCGATCCTGCCGATGCCGCATACGCCGCCCGGGTGATTGCAGAGTGGCTGAGCCGCTATCTCGTGGCCGACAGTCCGCAGGGCACGAAGCCAGTGGAACAGGTCCAGGTGACGGAAACGGGCGAAGGGAAGTTTCAGAACTCGGTTCAAGCCGGCAGGCATCGCCTCTTTGCCGACGAGCCGCAAAGCGTGGGCGGGTTCGATTCCGGACCATCGCCTTACGATTACCTGTCGATCGGGCTCGCGGCCTGCACCTCGATGACGCTGCGCCTTTACGCCGACCACAAGAAGCTGCCGCTCGGGCGCATCAAGGTGGAGGTCTCGCATTCCAAGATCCATGCGCGGGATTGCGAAGACTGCGCCGCATCGGAGCGTGCCGACGGCGGGAAGATCGACCGGTTCGAGCGGCTCATATCGATTGAGGGCGAGGTCGCGGACGAGCTTCGCAGCAAGATCGAAGAGATTGCCGACAAGTGCCCGGTCCATCGCACGCTCGAAGGTATCGCCAGGATAACGACGGCGGTGAAGTAATCTGCAGGCGGCAGAATTTTTCTTTGTAGTATTCCGCTAGTACCCGTTGCTTTGCCCGCGTTGCTAAGCTCCGCCCATTGGTTTTTGGGAGGAAACAAATGGCAAACTCGAAAATTCTGATGATC
This sequence comes from Ensifer sp. ENS09, assembly GCF_014852425.1. NCBI lineage: Bacteria > Pseudomonadati > Pseudomonadota > Alphaproteobacteria > Hyphomicrobiales > Rhizobiaceae > Ensifer > Ensifer sp. ENS09. The sequence continues at coordinate 681,372 of NZ_JACVBP010000004.1, read as the reverse complement.
ACCGGTGATTTCACCGAAGACTATGAAACGATGGTCCCGTTTCAGACGTTGCTTGCGTGCGGCTACACGGTGCATGCCGTCTGCCCCGGCAAGAATGCCGGCGAGACGGTCGCGACCGCGATCCATGATTTCGAAGGCGACCAGACCTACTCCGAAAAGCGCGGCCATAATTTCGCACTCAACGCCACCTTCTCCGCCATTCGTGCCGAAGATTACGACGCGCTGGTCATACCGGGCGGCCGCGCGCCCGAATATCTGCGTCTCAACCCGGACGTCATCAAGGCCGTCCAGCACTTTTTCGCCGCGGGAAAACCGGTGGCGGCCATCTGCCACGGCGCGCAGCTGCTGGCGGCGGCCGGTGTGTTGAAGGGCCGCACCTGCTCAGCCTACCCTGCGTGCCGCCCGGAGGTCGAACTTGCCGGCGGCATCTATGCGGATATCGCGATCAGCGACGCGGTCGCCGACGGCAACCTCGTTACCGCGCCGGCATGGCCCGCCCACCCGTCGTGGCTGCGCCAGTTCATGGCTGTGCTCGACGCCTCGGCCCTGCTACAAACAGACGCCGCCTGAGGCGGCAGCCACGGGAGGGGCGAGATGTGCGAGTTGTTCATAAAGGCGGATGCGCGGCTCTGGGAAAGCACCACCCGGTCGCTGCGCATCGATGGCATGGTGACGAGCGTCCGGCTGGAGAACTTCTTCTGGTCGAAGCTTGAGGAAATCGCCCGGCGCGATCGCATGAACGTCACGCAGCTGATCACCAAGCTGCACCACGAGTCCATCGATGCCGGGCATGACCTCGGAAACTTCACGTCGTTCCTGAGGGTCTGCTGCGCGCGCTACCTCGACCTGCAGCTGTCTGGCGACATTCCGACGGATGTCAACCAGCCGATCGCCGGGCTGAACGCCCCTGCGATCCTCACGCGCGAGCAGGAAAAATACCATTGAGGCGAGGCAGGCTGCCCCTTCGCAGGGGCAGCCCCGGCTCGGCGCGCCCCTCGCCTGACCGACTGCTGCCGCGGATCCCCGATCGTAAAACGGAAGTCGTTTGGCTCGCGATGACGTTTGGTTCAATCCGCAGCGACAAGACTATGCTAATCAAGGGGACAGTGATTCTGAGTTTGTAATGCGATGAGCCCCAAGACCCGCGGTTATCTGTTTGCCTTCCTTGCCATTTGCATCTTTGCTGGCCAGGACGCCATCACCAAGTATCTTGGCGACCGCTACCCCGCATTGTTCATCACGATGATCCGGTTCTGGGCGTTCGCGCTCTTTGTTTTCGCCTTCGCCGCCTCGTCGTCGGGTGGACTTCGCAAGACCGCTCAGACGCGTCATCCCTGGCTGCAGGTCGTGCGAGGCCTGCTGCTCGTCGCCGAAATCGTCGTCATCGTCATTTCCTATGTTCACGCCGGGCTCGCCATGAGCCAGTCGATCTTCCAGGCGACGCCGCTGATCATCACCATCCTCTCGATCCCGCTTCTCGGGGAGACGGTGGGATGGCGGCGCGGCGCGGCCATTCTGATCGGCCTGATCGGCGTTCTGGTGATCATCAATCCCGTGAACGTACACTTCGACATGTCGCTGCTTCTGCCCCTCGCAGCATCCGTGCTTTTCGCGCTCTACAGCATCGCCACCCGCGCCGTCAGTCACGAGGACTCGGCCGTCACGAGCCTGTTTTATGCCGGTGTTGTCGGCGCCGTGGCGATTTCGTTGATCGGCCCGTTCTACTGGACAGAGGTGGTGCCGTCCGATTGGTTTGCGCTTGCCGCGCTTTGCGTCTGCGGCACCCTCAGCCACTTTTTCCTCATCAAAGCCTACGGACTGCTGCCAGCGGCCGAAGTCCAGCCCGTTACCTATTTCCAGCTGGTCCTCAACGTGATCTTCGCCGTCATGCTCTTCGGCGAGACGATAACCCACAACATGATCGTCGGCGCGCTCATCGTCGTCGGCGCCGGTCTCTTCACGATCTGGCGCGAGCATCAACTGACGAGACGGTCGTCGGCATCGCGCCCCTAGTCCTGCTCGCTCATTGGCCGCTCTGGCGCCGATAGGGATTTGAGAGCAGCCAACGTTTTGCGAAGGCCAAGATCAAGCCGCTTGTCCTACCGGACGATCACGCAGAGCCGCCCGCTCAGTTTTGGCGAAAGGGCCTGACCACAATCTCGCTCGATGCTGCCGCTTCGCCTGCTCATCGCCCACATGCGTGGAGCCTTCAGGCTTGATGATCCAGGTGCGTTGCCCGCTGAGACCCCGCAGCATCCTGCATCGCCCGCTCCGCAATCGTCGAAAGCTTGAGTTCGGCAAACTCCCGCAGCAGGGTCCGCTCCGCCTGTTCGAAGGCGTCCACCAGCGCCGCATTCGCTGCGCGCTCAACCGGGCAGGTCGGATGGTCCTCCGACACGCCGGCCGCCAAAACCTGCCCGTCATCGAGCGCCCGCTGCACATCCAGCACCGTCAACGCCTCAAGCGGCACCAGGAGCGCCCAGCCCCCTCCCCGACCGCCTTCGGAACCGACGACGCCCTTGCGCTTCAACGCCCCCATCGTCCGGCGGACGACCACCGGGTTGGTGTTCAGCATCTTGGCGATGGTCTCCGACGTCTCCCTTCCCCCGAGCAATGCCATGTGTATGAGCACATGGATCATCCGCGCCAACCGGCTATCTTGCTTCATTCCATTCCCCATAGCGTAACATTGTAAGTTACGCACTCTTGACGCCATCCGTTTCCGTAACTTATACAATTACAGTATAAGAGTGTCGAGAAGGAACGAAGATGCAGGCCCGGACAATCCAGACCCGAACCATCCGCATGGGCTTTATCGAACAGGGAAACGGGCCAGCCGTTCTTCTCTGCCACGGCTTCCCGGAGACCTCGCATGCCTGGCGACACCAGGTAGCGGCACTTGCAGAGGCCGGCTTTCGCGCAATCGCGCCTGACTTGCGTGGCTACGGCCTCACGGAATGCCCGTCCTCGGTCGACGAATACAGCTTGTTTCACATCGTCGGCGATCTGATCGCTCTGCTGGACGCCCTTGATGTGCCGGTGGCCATCCTCGTCGGCAACGACTGGGGCGCGACCGTTGCCTGGCAGGCCGCACAGATGCGGCCCGACCGTTTCCATGGCGTCGTCGCCTTGAGCGTGCCGATGATGGGCCAGCCGCCCGTTCCGCCCACCCGGATCTTCCCGCAGACCGACGAGGCCGAGTTGTACACGCTCTATTTTCAGGAGCCCGGCGTCGCCGAGGCGGAACTGGAGCGTGACGTCGGCCAGACGCTGCGAAAGATCCTCTTTGCCGCTTCCGGCGACGCCGGCCCGCGACAGCCCGGAGACCAGACGCCCAATCCGTTCGGCATGGTATCGCGCCGGCATGGACTGCTTGGGGCCCTGCCCGACAGCATGCCGCGTTGGCTGACCGCTGCTGATCTCAACGCCTATATCAGCGCCTTTGCCACGACCGGTTTTCGCGGCGGGTTGAACTACTATCGAAACCTCGATCGCAATTGGCAGTTGCAGGCCGCCTTCGCCGGCGTGAAGGTCGGCATTCCCGCCCTGTTCATGACTGGCGAACGCGATACGGGCCTCGCCATCCCCGGGATGCGGGCTATCGTCGATGCAATGCCGCAACTCGTCCCACAGCTCAAGGAGAACATCATCGTGCCCGGCAGTGGCCATTGGCTGCCGCAGGAACGCCCCGATATCGTGAGCGAGGCCCTCATCCGGTTTGCCAGACAGATTTGAAAGGTAGGCGGCAAGACAATACCACGACGGCGTTTATCGCCGTCGTGGCGCGCTATCAGGCAAGAGCGGGTGAAATGACCTCGGCCCCCAACTGATCCGGCACGGTGCGGCGTCGCGAAGCCTCGTCCAGCATCGCGCGAACCGTCTCGAAACCAAAGGCACGCGCCATCTCGGCCGCGGTCTGGCCGTCATGGCCGCGTGGCGCGAGAGACACGCCGTCGTCGAACAGGATGGCAACGGTATCGGCATGCCCCATCCACACCGCATCGTGCGGCGCGGTGTAACCGTTGAACGGCCCCTGGATATCCGCGATCTCGGCGAAGCGCGGATGCGCCACCAGCGCCGTTATGACATCGGACCTGCCCATATAGGCCGCTTTGTGCGCCGGGTGGGCGCGCATGAAGTGGTCGACGAGCGTCATGTCGGCACCCGCTTCCAGAAGCGCACGAACCGCCTCCGCCAGCCCGTCGCAATGGCCGACGCCGCTTAGATTCTCACGAAAAGTCTGGTGGCATCTTTTAAAGGCTTAGGCGCGCCTCTATGTCGCGGCACGAAGATATGCATGATCGCACACGTAAAACGCGTGGGGCCGAGGGGCACATCTCGATGAGAAAAGACCGCTCTCGCCTCACGAAACTTAAAGCCGGCCTCAAAGAAACCTCAGGATCCCAGTGAAAACCGTTAGATATCTTCTATTGGCCGCGGCCGCTGTCACGTTATCGGCCTGCACGACGGCCTCCGAGCGTTCCCGGCAGCAGACACTGTCGATCACCGTGCGCAGCGGGGTGAAGACGCCTGTGGCCAAGAACTGGCACATCAACGACGATTGCAGCCAGATCGACTATCCTGCGATGACAATTGCTGAAAAGCCCAAGCATGGCCGCCTCGAAATCGTCCACGAACCGGTCTATCCAAAACTGGACGGCAAGCAGTCGAAATGCGCTACGACCAAGGTGAACGGCGTCGTCGCCTACTATACGCCGAACCCCGGCTATACCGGCCGCGACCGGCTCATCATTCGCTCCCCCTATGAAGCCGGAAAGATCGAAGAAGGCGTATTGAGCGTGACTGTCGTCAAATAGACAGCCGCTTAGTCGGGCGGCGGAAGCACCTGGAAAACGAAGTGCTATCGAACCGGTTCCGCGCTATAATCGGGCGCGGGGTGGAAAGAAGGTGAAGCCAATGAAGAGGCTAGCAATCTTTGCCTTGTCACTGGCGGCGGTAGAGACGAGTGTTCCGCCGGCCATGGCATTTCCTCCAGCCGTTACGGCGGAGATCGAGGCATCACAAGCCCAACCGGTTCAGTACAGGCACCACGGCGGCGGCTATCACGGCGGCTACAACCACGGGCATCACCACGGCGGTGGCGATGACTGGGCGTGGGCGCTCGGCGGATTGGCAACCGGCGCGATCATCGGCGGGCTGCTCGCGCGGCCTCGCTATTATGGCCCGGGCTATTATGACGAAGGCTATTACGGCCCGACCTATTCCGCCCCGCGTTACTATGCGCCGCGCTACTATCGCCAAACCTATTATGGAGGCAGCGCGCACACCCGCTGGTGCTACGCTCGTTACCGGTCCTACAGGGCCTATGACGACACGTTCCAGCCGTATTACGGTCCGCGCCAGGCGTGTGTCTCCCCCTACTACTGAAGCGTTGACGCCCGGCTGACACGGGATTCATGACTTCGTGCAGATCCCTCGGTCCGGCGCTTGCCGGATCGACGCGGCAGGCCACCTCTAATTGTCTGCAACTTTTATTCTTTTTGTCGAAGCCGATGAAAGGAAAGTTTTGCAACCCTAATGTACGCAATGGTAGAGTGCATTGTTTGCGCTTCCCGCGCGGCCTGATTTGTAGCGTTTAGAGCACTTTAAGAGGGCTGTGCCCCCGGGGACCGTCAGCATGCTGAACCTGCCTCGCCTGCCGCTTCTGGACAACCTTAAGGGGTATCAGGGAAGTTGGTTGCGCAGTGACATTTCCGCAGGCGTCGCCATTGCCGCGGTCGGATTGCCGAGCGCCATCGCCTATCCCGCCATCGCCGGGCTGCCGCCCGAGACGGGCCTTTATGCGAGCATCACGCCGCTTGTCGCCTACGCCCTTTTCGGTCCGTCGCGGCAACTCATCGTCGGACCGGATGCGGCGACGATGACGGTGCTGGCGGCCGTGCTAACGACGGTATTCGCCTCCTCTGCCGGTGGCGCTGACCGCGTAACGGCGGCGGCCCTGCTGGCCCTCATCGTCGGCATCCTCTGCCTGATTGCACGCCTCGTCCGTCTCGGCGTGCTCGCGACCTTTCTTTCGCGCCCGATCCTCACAGGCTTCTTTGCTGGAATTTCCCTCTCGATTCTGGTTGGACAGATCAAGCGCGTCACCGGCGTCCAGATCGAGTCGGACGGGCTGATCAGCCCTATTCTCGAACTTCTGAGGCAGGCCGGCTCCATCCACTGGCCCACTCTGGTGTTTGCCTTGGCGTGTTTTGCGCTGCTGCAGGTCGCCCGCTTCTATCGCTCACCCGTTCCAGGTCCTGTTATCGTCGTCTTCGTCGCGGTGTTGTTGTCATATCTCTTCGACTTCGAAGGGCGCGGCATGACGGTCGTCGGCAACATTCCCGACGGCTTGCCGACCTTCGTCCTGCCTCGTCTGGAGGGTCTGCCGATCGATGGATTGCTGACCGGCGGCGCGGCAATCTTCCTCGTCAGTTTCGGTTCCGGCGTCATCGCAGCGCGCAGCTTTGCGGCGCTCGGCGGCTACCGCGTCGATCCGAACCGTGAACTGAGCGGCTTCGGCGCCGCCAACATTGCGGCAGGACTGTTCGGGACGTTTCCAGTGACCGCCTCGGATTCACGCACGGCCGTGAACTTCGCCGTGGGTGGGCGTTCGCAGATCGCGAGCCTCGTTGCGGCAGGGACCCTGATGGTGGTGCTGCTCTTTCTTGGTGACGTCCTTCGCATTCTGCCGGTCGCCGCGCTCGGGGCGATCCTTGCGGCAACGGCGCTCAGCCTGATCGACATCGACGGCCTCAGACGGATCTGGACCGTCAACCGCATCGAGTTCATTTTCGCGCTGATTGCCCTTTGGGGACCGATCGGCCTCGGCGTGCTGAACGGCGTGGTCATCGCCATCGCTGCAACACTGGTCTACCTCATCTTGCAGACCATGTATCCGCACGACGCCATGCTGGGCCGCATCCCCGGGCGCGACGGCTTCTACAAGCTGCATCGCATGACCGAGGCACGCCCGGTTCCAGGCTTCGGTGCCTGCATGGTTCAAGATAGTCTGCTTTTCTATAACGCCGATTACGTCCGCGAGCGCCTCGAGGTGATCGCCGAGAGCCTGCCGAAACCTACTCGCTGGCTGGTGATCGATGCGAGCGCCATCCCGCAAATCGACAGCACCGCCGCGGACATGCTTGGCGAGTTGCAAGACGACCTGACGAGCCGCGGTATCACGCTTGGCCTTGCCGAGTTGCACACCGATGCGCGCGCCCTGCTCGAGCGGTCCGGGGTCGTCGAGAAGATCGGCCCGGGCATGATCTTCGAGGGGATGGAAGATGCGCTCGACGCCTACGAGGCCAAATACGGGCGGAACGCCGACCAGCCGGCCGCTTCCGTCGAAATCAAGCCAGATGACCATGTCCAAACGGGAGGGAAGAATGGGCAAGCATGACGGCAAGAAGAAGAAGGGCAAAGACAAGAACGAAGGCGAAATAGCCGCGGACGCAACGTCCTCGGAAGAATCGTCGTCCGAGGCATATGCCAAGGAGCTCGCCCGGCTGCAGCAGGAGACCGCCCATCTGCAGGCCTGGGTGAAGAAAACCGGCGCGCGCATCGTGATCGTCTTCGAGGGCCGCGATGCGGCCGGCAAGGGCGGCGTGATCAAGCGGCTGACCGAGCGTGTCAGCCCCCGCGTCTTCCGCGTTACCGCGCTGCCTGCGCCGACCGACCGCGAGAAGTCGCAGATCTACATGCAGCGCTATATCCAGCACCTGCCGGCCGCCGGCGAAATCGTGATCTTCGACCGCTCCTGGTACAACCGTCCCGGCGTCGAACGCGTCATGGGCTTCTGCTCGGACGACAGCGCCCGGCGCTTCCTCGAGCTCGCGCCACGTTTCGAAGCGGCCATGGTCGAAAGCGGCATCATCCTGCTCAAATACTTCCTCGACGTTAGCGAGAAGGAACAGGAAAAGCGCTTTCGGCAGCGCATTGCCGATCCGCTGCGCCAATGGAAACTCAGCCCGATGGACGTTGAATCCTATCGCCGCTGGTGGGACTATACTCGTGCCTACAACGAGATGATCCGCATGACGGACACCGAATTTGCGCCCTGGTGGATCGTGCCGTCGGATGACAAGAAGCGAGCCCGCATCAATTGCATCTCGCACATTCTCTCGTCCATTCCATATGAGCGCGTCAAATTCACCGAGCCCGACCTCGGCAAGCGCCAGAAGCGGCCGGATGGTTTTGCGGAGGACGATCATGTGCGCAGGAATGTGCCAGACGTTTTCTAGCTCGGCAAAGCCCGCAACTGGAAGTGCGGGCGCTCAGCTGTCGATCGGCCGCCCGGGGCGGGGAGCGCGCTGTTGCTCGATCCGCGTCCGGGTTGGCTGGCCTCAGGCTTTATCGGGAGCCCAGTTCAGAAAGAACCCGACGTCACCGGGTACCCCGCCCGGGAAGTTGATGATCATCGCCTTCAACTTATAGCCACTTGGCTTGCCGAAGCTCTGGTAGCGGTCAAAGAACTCCTTTGCTTTTCCCTGCAGTGTGTTCGGCCAATCTCGGTCGCCACTGTTGATCGCGCGGCCGCTGTCGGTGCAAAGCTCGGACGGGAAGCTGTAGACCATCGCTTCGAACTTGCCGGCCTTCACGGCGTTCGCGACCAGCCGGCGGACGATGGCGATTTCCTCTTCCGTTACCTGTTTCTTGAGAAAATCCGCTGCAAAGTCAGCGTGCTTTTGCTCTTCGATGGCCTTCAGCCGCCGCTCCTTGTCCATCTCGTCCATTTCACGCTGGAGCATCTGCATTCTAAGGTCCTGTGCACTCGGAGGTGCGCCTGCATTCTTGTTGTCAGACATCACATCGATCCACTTCAAGCTATTGGGCGCTCTGTGACCAGGCGGTACACGCTTTCCGCACATCGCATGACCAGGAACGTCCCGCAGTTACACCCAAGGGAACCCGAACGGAGTGCAGTTCGGGGACGAAACATTTTTGAATGCGAGCCGCTGTTTCTCCGATGACCCTCTATTTATTGGTCTTTTCACAGCAAACCGAGGGAGCCGCCGCTGGCTCTCCCGACACAAGGCTATCCTAAAATACTACGACCGCAAGAGGACAGTGACAACTCAACAGGGGCGACAATATCAGTCGAAAATCCGCGCGCGTCCAAGCCGACTGAAAAGTTCGCGCCGCAGATATGTGGCGCATCCTAGAGTGCGGAACGCCCCGTTGCCCCGCCATATGTTTCCAGCGAGCCGGAGTGGGCCGACAGGCCAAAGATGGCCTCCATTCGCGGGTCGTTCTCCCCGATACGCTCATCGATCCATGACCTTGCCCATTGATAGGCTTCGGCGAACAGTTCGGAGTGCCGGCTCCAATCCATAAAGCTGATCGCGGCCGAAACCGGTGGGGAAATCAGGATGTCCCTTTCGCCAAGCGCAATCTCCTGCGGCCGATGCGCCAGCATGCTTGCGGCAATGACCTGGATCAGGTTGGGGATCTTCGGCAAGCCCGAGCGGCCGAAGGGGTTCAGCAGCCGGACGGTCAGTTCGGATGCGCCGGGTATGCTGTCATAGTCGATGTGCTGTTTTCCAGGACCGCCCCCGCCCAGGCTTACGACGACGTTGGGGCCCGTCTTCAATTCCTTCATCTGCTCCAGCGGCAGATTGTTCATGATCGCCCCGTCGACGAGCATGTCTCCGTCGGCCGTGAAGAAGGGCGGCAGGATGCCGGGGATCGAGCCCGACGCTCTGACGGCCTGCCACAGCTTTCCGCGCCGATGGACATGCGCCTGCCCGGTGCTGAGATTGGTCGACAGCGCGAAAAAGGGCAGCCAGAGATCCTCGATGAGTACGTCGCCATATTCCGCCTGCAGCGTGCGGTCGAGCACCTTGTGATCCAGCAGCGCATATTGCGGCACGGTCAGTCGACGAAACGCGCGACTGCGGACAAAGATCTCGTGCGTCCCACGATTGATCTCGTCGGCGTTCATGCCGCGAGCAAAGCCCGCCATCATCGCCGCTCCCGAGCTGGTGCCTCCCAGATAATCGAAGGACGCGCCGGCCTCGACGAAAGCCTTGTGAACGCCAAGATGCGCGCATCCGAGCGAGCCTCCGCCGGCGGCGACGAAGCCCCTCGCCTCCCCGGAAATGAAGCGGACCAGGCGCTGACCATCCTCTCCGTCTTCCAGCGCCACATGGTGATGCTGCCGGATGCCGGGGCGCTCGTTCAGCCAGGCGCTGGTGCCGGTGACCGTTGCGGCGCGCTTGTCGTGAACCAGAACCAGCCGCACGCTCGATGGCGAATGCACCGACAGTACGAGTTGCTCCGACGGGTTGCGTTTTTCAGAGCCGGACGCCTCACCGACCAACAGGACGCCATCGGCTTGGCGGATGCAGACCCGTGTCCAGTCGCTCGGCTCTTCGTCGGCGATGTAGACGATGCCTCCGACCTTGGCCTCCAATTGGTTGAGCCAGTCCAGCACCGGCTGATCATCGACCGGAATGCCGGGAAAGCGATCCTCGATGTCGGCCCTCGCCAGGAAGGCGGTGCGCGTGGACCCGGCGAAAGCATTGCGCAACAGGTCGATAAAGCGAGGAGAAACCCGGCTGCTTCCGGCCGCAACAATTGCGAGCGTCCTTATCCGGCAGGCACCCTTGGCATGCGGCGAAACCGGCGCTTGCTTGGCGAACCGTCGCGCCAGAAACGTGGTGACCGACTGGCGCAAGCTCGGCAGGGCGCGCGCCGCCTTTTCGAACTGGTGGTCGCAGATCGAAAGGACAATGGAATCGCGCGCCGCAACGACCGTGGCCATGCGCGGCAGGCCGGCGAAGAAGCCGACCTCGCCAACGAGTTCGCCCTGTCCTATTTCGGCAACAGGTTCGGAGACGTCATCCCGGTGAACGGTGAAGCGGCCGGAGAGGACCACGAAAAACCGGTCCGACGGCTCGCCCTGGCGGACCAGAACCTCACCGCGTCGCACGATGCCGCGATCGGAATTGGCTGCCAAGGCTTCCAGCGCGGCCAGCGACGTCTGGTCGAACATGAGGGTCTCCGACAACAACTTGGCAGCAAGGGAACCGGTGGCGTCCATCGAACCTTCCTTGGAAACAGGCCGCTTCCGAGCTTAGCCGTTTCGATCGGGATTCCCGAACAGATTTCCTCCCCACGCGAGATTGCGCACCCGGCGTTCACCGGACCAGGAATGGACGGCATCGCCCCTCAAGACACGATAGCGACGCGAGGCCGCGGACGCCAGCCGGATGCAACCTTTCTGTGCGGAACGGCGTTGCGTCACCGTTTTGGACGTGTCCATATCGAGCCTTCATTTCAGCGCCCAACATGAATGCGACGATTACATGATACCTTCGATCCCGCTGCCGTTTGTCGTCGCGCTTCTGCTGACCATTCTGCTCATGCGTGCGCTCTTCCAACGTGACCGAATTCTTCAGCCAGCCACGGTGTTCATCGCCGCATGCATCTTTCTGGTCGTAACGGTCGGCTTGCGCTGGACTGCGGATCTGCAATGGGTGCGGTTCCTTCAGCCCGTGGTCGCGGCTCTGCTTCCACCCATTGCATGGTTCTGTTTTTCAGAACTCAGAGGCTCCCATCGACAACGATACTGGCCCCACCTTCTCGCCCCCGCTGCGATATTGATCCTTTCGGCACTGTGGCAGTATTGGCAGTCTCCGATCGACCTGCTCCTTGCCCTCCTCTACTTCACCTACGCGGCGTTGCTTGCTCACCAAGCAAATGCGTCCGAAGGCAACTTCGAAAACGCCCGGCTGGCGGCGGCCCGCGGTGCTCGCAGCGCCGCGTTTGCCGTTGCCGGTCTGTTGCTGACATCAGGGATAATCGATCTGGTGATAGCTGCAGACTTCGAGTTCTATCGCGGAAGCCACGCCGCCTCCATCGTTGCCGCAGCTCACATGTTGACGCTCCCGCTTGTCGCCTTCGCGATCGCCGTCATGGGCCGGAGCGTGCCTGACAACGACGTCTGCCTTCCGTATGAAGCAAGCAAAATGCCAGCCGACAGACGACCACCGCCGCATCCTCGAAGCACTCGACACGGCAATGAGCGAAAGAAGGCTGTTTCGTGACCCGGATCTGACCCTGCGACGGTTGTCACGCAAATTGGCGATACCCGCCCGGCAAATCTCCGTTGCCATTAACCGGACCTCGTCGCGAAACGTGTCGCAGGTCGTCAACGAGTACCGTGTTCGAGAAGCCATGCGTCTGTTGAACGAAACCGACCTGTCGATCACGGCAGCGATGATGGAGTCGGGCTTCCAGACGAAGTCCAACTTCAACCGCGAGTTCCTGCGCGTGGCCGGCATGACGCCGCGTGAATACCGCCAGGAGAATTCCGCTTTAGGGTCAGTCGGAGGCCTCACGGGCCGGCCGGAAGGGCCTCGGCCAGAAAACCGATGATGAGAAAAGCGAGTTCCCGATGGATCTCGTCGCGTCCACGAACCCCGCCGTCCTTGCAGACGATGCCGTCCCCGGGCGTCTGCGCCTCGATCAACGCCGCAGCGCCCGGCTTGCAAGTCTGCATGAAGCTGAAATGCATCGCATCGGGGATTCCGACATAGGTGGACGCATTTTTCGGCAAGCGCTCGGCGAGATAGCCGGACTCGAACCTGGCCGGCATGTCACCGATATCGGTGCCGGCGGCAATGATCAGTGATGGAAGGCGAACGCGCGCCAGACTGTCGGGATCAAAACCCCGCGCCAGACCTAGATCGAGCGACACGAAGGCATCGAGCCGAGGGTCCCTCAGGTCTTTTTCGAGCTCGGGCCGATCGAGGCCAAGCTCTGCGCTGAGGCTGCAGGCGCGCGGACTGGCATTTGTCTCGCAGTCACGCCTGAAGCGGTCCCCGTCGAATGCCGCCCCGGCCAGTGCACTTACGGTCCATCCCCCGAGCGAATGGCCAATGGCTGAAATGCGGCTTTCATCGATGTCCCCGGCAAGCGCCGGATCGGCAATCAGGGCATCGATGACCCGGCTGAGGTCGCGTGGGCGCTCCCACAACTCCGCCGCCTGCTTCGCGGTCCTGTCGAACGTGGTCGTGCCCGGGTGATCCGGGGCAGCGACGACATAGCCTTGCTCGACCAGCCTGCCCGCCAGCCAATTCAGATTGCGCCAGCTGCCGCCGTAACCGTGGGAGAGCACGACCAACGGGCGCGCTCCCTTGGTGGTCGCCGCATTTCTGATAGCCTGGATACCCTCGAGGGCCCGGTTGTCGCCAACGGTAGAGGCCGCCGCGCGGTCTTGAGTGGAATACCAGAGCGCAACGTGGAGTGGTCGAGCGCTGTCCTTGAAAATGTCGGCCTCCCGAAAGCCGACCGCGTCTTTGGCGTGACCGAGCACTGCGGAAGCAAGCCACAGGATGCCAACGAAAACGAATGGTTTGAACATGAGAAGCCCTTCGGTTGAAAACCTGGCCTCCATCCCGCGAAAACGGCCAACCGGCGACCTCGAACGCGATCGAGGACGAAAGCGGCTGGCGTCGAAAATTGTGCGAAAGCACGCGTGTGGTGGGTCAGCGGACCTATCGCTTCGGACGTCTCTTGTCGGACGCAGCAGTTCCTTCGCCCTCCGGTTCCACGTCGGGCATTTCGTGCCGCATGGCCTTGCCCTCGAAATGGCCGATGATGGTAAGAACGGCGAAGGCGGAGCCGACCGCAAGGCCGGCGACGATCCAATGGCCGAAGCCGACGGAGATGCCGATCGCGCCTGCGAGCCAGAGGCTCGCGCCGGTCGTCAGGCCTTGGACCTCGCCGCGAGACAGGACGATGGTTCCGGCTGCAAGGAAGGCGACGCCTGCGGTTACCGCCTCCACCACGCGCAGCGGGTCGATGCGGACGCGTTCGTCGAAGAAGCCGCCGAGGCGGACGCTTTCGATCGAGATGATGCCGAAAGTGCAGGCTGCGAGGCAGACGAGCATATGGGTCTTGAGGCCGGCCGGGCGTGCCTTGACTTCGCGCTCGAAGCCGATGACCGCGCCCATCAGCAGCGCTCCGAGGATGCGCGCAAAAATGACCGTATAGGGGATCTGCGACGGTGGGAACAATTCGGCGGTGATCTGATCCATGCGGAACCAACGCGAATGCTTCGCATTGGTTCCGCATGATGGCGCCCGCGCCTCACCCAGTGCGCAGACGCCAGGAGCGGCCTGTCCCCACCCCGCTCCGAAGCGCTAGAAGTCGCTTAGTTGCCCAGCGCCGCGAGGGCCGCGTCCAGGCGTTCTTGGGCCTTCTTCGGGTTCTTCGCTCCCTTGACCGCTTCCAGGTTGGCCGGCGCATCGCCGACCTGGACGACGCCTACCATGCCCATGCCGTAGTGCGGCGTGCACTTGACGCCGTAGACGCCGGGTGCGGTGAAAGTCACCTTGTAGTTTTCATTGATCTTGCTTTTGAAGGCCTCGGCGCCATCGGGGATCATGCCCTTGATGGTTTCGACGTTATGTCCCTTGTCGGTCGGAATGAAGGTGACCGTGTCGCCGGGCGCAACCTTCAGCGACGCCGGCTCGAAAACCATCGCGCCGTCCTTGCCCTTGTTCAGCATGTGCACTTCGAAGTCCGCGGCGGCTGCCGGCGCGGCGACCAGCATTGCCGCGATCGCGATACCAAATCCGCTCTTGATTGCATTCAACATCGTCTTCTCCATTTGAGCGACCAGCCCGTGTTCGGGTTGTTCGAGAGGAGGATTAAGCCTGAGACGCCCCCTCCACTTTGATGCGCGTCAAATTCGCGTCGCTTTTTTATCGGCGTTGACAATACATAGGATTCCTATATTAGTCGCCTCATGAGCAAGGAACCTGATACGACACCGGCCCTGGTCGACCGCATCGGCGACGGGCTATCCCGCGTGGCGACGGCCATGCGCACGGAGGCCTGGTCGAGCGCCGACGCGATCGGCCTCAATCCCACGCAATTGCAGATCCTGACCTTCCTCGTCGCCCGTGGTCGCAGCGGAATGCGGGTGAAACAGATTGCCGGTTATCTCGGCGTCAGCCAGCCGACGACGACGGACTCCATCAACGCACTGCTGCGCAAGGGGCTGGTCGAAAAGCGCGCAGATCCGAGCGACGCACGCGCGCTTTCGGTTGCCACCACGCCGGCCGGCGAGGACGCGGTACGACAGGCGGGCCGGCTCGCCTCCGCAACGGAGGATGCCATCGCTTCGCTTTCGAGGCTGGAGCAGCAGGACCTGCTCATGCATCTCGTCAAGATCATCCGCGGCCTGCAGACGGCCGGCGCCATTCCGGAACAGCGCATGTGTGTCAACTGTCGATACTTCCGGCCGCATGTCTACGACGATCCGAAAGCGCCGCATCACTGCGCATTCGTCGATGCTGCGTTCGGACCGGCGGAACTGCGCGTCGATTGCGGCGAATACGAAACGGCAGAACCCGAGGCGCAACGGGCCGCCTGGCGCCTCTTCAATCGCGAGACGGTCTGATCATGCGAAACGATCCAGCCGCCGGCGCCAAAGCCGGCGGTCCTGAAGGCGTCATCGAGCATCCCCGGCGCCTTTTCAACAAGCTTCACCATCGGAATTCGCGAGCGCTGTTTCCTGCGTCGCAAGCGGACAGACGATGATGTCGGCGCCGGTCCGACGACTGCCATCGGCGGACCGGCAATTTTCTCCCTCCAGCAAACAGAAAGAGAAAACCATGAGCAGAATTAATCTAGTCGACCCCGTTTCGGCAACCGGTGCCAGCGCCGAACTGCTTGGCGAAATCCGCTCCGCCTTCGGGGTCGCACCCAACATGTTCCGCGCCGTCGCCAATTCGCCGGCGGCCCTTGCCAGCATGTGGGGCTCCTTCGGAGCACTCGGCAACGGTCGCCTCGGCGCCAAGCTCGGCGAGCAGATCGCCGTTGCCGTCGCGGATCGCAACGATTGCCACTATTGCCTGGCGGCCCACACGGCTCTTGGCCGCAAGGCGGGCGCCACTGCCGAGGAGATGACGGCTGCGCAACGCGGCAAGTCTGCCGATCCGAAGACGGCAGCGGCCCTCGCCTTCGCACAGAAGCTCGTCGATGCGCGCGGACAGGTATCCGACGCCGATGTGCGCTCCCTGCACGAGGCCGGCTACGATGACGAGGACGTGGTCGAGATCGTCGCCCATGTCGCGCTCAACCTGTTCACCAACTACATCAACGTCGCGCTTGCCGTTCCCGTCGATTTCCCCGGCGTGAAGCTCGTTCGCGAAGCCGCCTGACCCGCACACACTGCAGTGGCCGGGCGGCAAGCCTTCGCCCGGCCCTCTTGGAGATGAGAACAATGAACAGCAATCGCAGGATCACGGCTCCGGAACTCGCCGTTTCGACCTGGTTCAACACACAGGGACGTCCAAGCCTTGCGCAGCTTCGCGGCCGGGTCGTTTTCCTTCACGCGTTTCAGATACTGTGCCCGGCTTGCGTTTCGCACGGACTGCCGCAAACGCAGCGCGTCCAGAGCATTTTTCGGGACACCGATCTTCAGGTCCTCGGCCTGCATTCGGTGTTCGAGCATCACGCGGTCATGACACCGGAAGCGCTGAAGGCCTTCATTCATGAATATCGCCTGACCTTCCCGATCGCCGTCGACCAGCCTTCCGACCAGGGAGCGATACCGAAAACGATGGAACTCTACGGCATGCGCGGCACGCCGACGGCCATCATCATCGGACGCGACGGTCACATCGAACACCATCGTTTCGGCATCGAAGACGACATGGTCATCGGCGCGCGTCTTGCCACACTCCTTTCCGCGCCGATCCCCGATTTTGCCGCGGTGACCACCACCTCCACCGGCTGCACCAGCGAAGGCTGCGTCCCCGACGCGCGTGCCGGCTAGAACCTCTGAGCATGGAGAACAGACGATGACGACTAGAAAGGCGCTCGCCCTCAGGCATGTGCACTTCGAAGATCTCGGCAGCTTTGCCGGACCGCTGCGAGCGGCGGGTTTCGAAATCGAGTATCGCGATGTCGGCGACGAAAACTACCTCTCTTTCGATCCCTTGGAGCCCGATCTCGTCATCGTGCTCGGCGGCCCGATCGGCGTCTATGAAGACGAGGCCTACCCCTTCGTCGCCGGGGAAATCGCCATGCTTCAGGCACGTCTTGCCGGCGACCGGCCGACGCTCGGCATCTGCCTCGGCGCCCAGCTGATCGCCCGTGCGCTCGGTGCCCGCGTCTACCCGTCCGGCCTGAAGGAGATCGGATTTTCGCCCTTGAGCCTGACCGCCGCAGGCCAGGCCTCCTCCCTCCGCCATCTGGCCGACGTCTCCGTCCTGCATTGGCACGGCGATACCTACGACCTGCCCGCCGGCACGGCACTTCTGGCTTCGACACCGCTGATCGCGCAACAAGGCTTTGCGCGCGGCAAGACCGTGCTCGCCCTCCAGTTTCACCCGGAGGCGCAAGCCGGCGCGGCGTTCGAACGCTGGCTCGTCGGTCACGCCTGCGAGCTGGCGGCGGCCGGGCTCAGCGTTCCGGGCCTGCGCGCCGATGCCCGACGTCTCGGGCCTCGTCTTGAGGCGGCGGCCTCTTCGGTGATCGGCGAATGGCTGGAGAACATCGATGGTTGAGCCGGCCCCGATCGCGCTCGACGCCCTGCTCATCGGCAGCCTCTCGCCGATCGACGAACGAGGAACCCTAAGCGGCATCGACAAACACCCGGCTCTCGGCCCGGTGCATCTTGGCACAACCGGCTTTGCCGGCGACCATCAGGGCGATCTGAAGAGGCACGGCGGCCCGGACAAGGCCGTGCACCATTACCCACGCGACCATTATCAGACATGGGTTGACGAGATCGGAAGCGTTGCGCGGCTGCAGCAGCCGGGCGCGTTCGGCGAGAACATCTCGGCCTTGGGGCTGACCGAAAGCGATGTCGCGATCGGCGACCGGTTCCGCCTCGGCGAAGCCCTTCTCGAGGTGAGCCAGGGCCGGCAGCCGTGCTGGAAGCTGAACCGCCGTTTCGATCTGCCGGACATGGCCCGCCGCGTCCAGCAGACCGGCCGCACCGGATGGTACTACCGGGTCATCGAAACGGGCATTGTTTCGCCCGACGACCGGATGCAACGCGTCGAGCGGCGCCATCCCGAATGGACGATCGCCAGGCTGTGGCACTATCTTTACGTCGATACGCTCAACCGCGAGGCCCTGTCCGCTATCGCCGATCTCGCCATCCTGCCGCCAAATTGGCGGGGTTATGCCGCCAAGCGCCTGCAGACGCGGGCGGTCGAAGATTGGTCCCGCCGGCTCGACGGCGAGGCTCCGGCTTCAACGCCTGATGGCGCCGTCGATGGCCGTGACCGCTCGCTGCCGACCGGATGACGCCGCCCTCCGGCGGGTGGCGCCCCTGTGCGCCCTCGCCAGCATCTCGGCGATCTCGTCGGCAACAAAGATCGCGTGATCGTTGACCTGCGGCAGGCCCATGAGTTCGCCGAAGGTGCCGCGCGCCAGCGGGCCGGCAACGATCAGCGATCTCTCGGCCACGCCACTCGCCCCGATCGCGCGGCTCGCCTCGTCGCACGCAAGTCCCAGTCCGACATTGTCTAGGCGCAGCCAGCCCTTCGATGCCAGATCCGCGAGCCAGTCCTCGCTTGAAAGAATGCCCGTGTGCGCCGGGCCGGTGGTCACGACGCAGGCATCGAACAACAGGCGTTCATGGGCACGCGTCTGCCGGTGACGGATGTCGACCGCGATGACCTGACCATAACGTTCGACGCCTTCGATCGAAGCGCCGAGGATGCGCAACTGCCCTGTCTCGGTTGCCTGCCGGATCGCGTCGTCGATCTGCGGCGCCACGCGAAATCGGTGTGCGTCCCAGAAGGGCCGCAGGCGCCTCACCAGCAGACGGCGCTCCGCCACCGGCAGCGCGCGCCAGACCTGTCCACCCTGGCTGCGCAGCGCATCGAAAACCGCATGCCAGCTGAACCCCGCCAAAGCGGCCTGCCGCACCGCCAGACGCACGCGTCGAAGCAGCTCGAGCGCGGTTAGCGCCGGGTTGCTGACGAAATCACCGAAGGGTTCCTGTGCCTTTCCCGCATGGCCGCGCGAGCGAAGGCCGCGGCGCGACAGGGCGACGATCGAGCCGCGGTGGTCGGCGAGCTTGAGCGACGTAATCACATCCGCCGCCGTTAGGCCGTTTCCAAGCACCAGAACATGATCGTCGGGACGAAGACAGGCAAGGGAGCCCGCAACGGTGGTGTCGGCAACGAAACGCGGGTGGCCTTCGAGCGCATGCGCGACGCTCTTCGGCGCACAAGGCGAGGGATGCGTCGTGGCGATCACGACGATATCGGCCAAAAGGTCCGTTCCGGCATCGGAGGTCAGCTTCCAGCGCGTTCCACGCCGCTCGATACGAGCGATGCGCTCGCGCCGGTGCACGACCTTGCCGCTCCGCACGAACGGCGCGACGAACGCGCCGACATACCGCCCGAACACCGCCCGCCGCACATAGAGATGGCCGTCGGCTGCCCGTGCTTCCGGGTCACCGCGCGGCTCGCCATTGGCCTCCAGCCAGTTCAGAAAGTCGTCGGGATCATCGGGAACGAGGCTCATGCGGGCAGCGGGCACATTGGTGCGATGGGCGGGATTGCCGGTGTCGTAGGCAAGTCCGGCGCCCAGGCAGTCTCGCGGCTCGAAGACCACGATGGCCGCGCCGTCGCTGGCGGCATTGCGCGCAAGGTTTGCCGCGACCACCGCGCCGGTGAAACCGCCGCCGACGATGGCAATGAGCGTTCGCCGCACAGCTGTCACGACTGGGAGACCTTCAGCTTCGGACGATGATCGCCGGCGATGGTTTCGCCGAACGGCCCGGTGTTGATCGACGTCGCGCGCGCGGGGATGGCGTGGGCCAGCGGCAGATGCGGCAGTACCAGTTCGCCGAAGCGATAGGCCTCTTCGAGATGCGGGTAACCGGACAGGATGAAGCTGTCGATGCCGACTTGTCGGTATTCTTCCATGCGCGCTTTGACTTGATCGGGATCGCCAACGAGTGCCGTGCCTGCCCCTCCGCGCACCAGACCCACGCCGGCCCAGAGATTGGGAGCGATTTCGAGCTTATCGCGCCGGCCGCCATGCAGGCGGCTCATGCGGCTCTGACCAACCGAATCCATGCGCTCGAACACCTTCTGTGCGGCGGCAATCGTGTCGTCGTCCACATATTGTATCAGTTCGTCGGCCGCCTGCCAGGCCTCCTTTGCGGTCTCGCGAACGACGACATGAAGACGGATACCGAAGGTGACCTCCCTGCCCTCGGCATCGGCCAGGGCGCGAACTTCGGCGATCTTCTTGGCGACGTCCTCGACCGGTTCGCCCCAGGTCAGGTACTTGTCGATCGTGCGCGCTGCCACCTCCTGCCCCTTGCCGGAGGAGCCGCCGAAATAAAGCGGCGGGTGGGGCTGTTGCGCGCACGGGAACAGGAGCTTGCCGCCTTCGATGTCGAAGTGATTTCCCTTGAAATCGACTTCTTCTCCGCGAAGCACCGCCTTGTAGATGTTGAGGAATTCCTCGGTCACCTCGTAGCGTTCACCATGCGCCAGATGAATGCCGTCGCCCTTGTTTTCGATCGGATCGCCGCCGGTTACGACGTTGATCAGCAGCCGCCCGCCCGAGAGACGGTCCAGCGTCGCCGTCATGCGGGCCGCGAGCGTCGGCGAGAGCAGGCCGGGCCGAACCGCGATCAGGAACCGCAGCTTTTCGGTGAGCGGTGCCAGCGCTGAGGCAACCACCCAGCTGTCCTCGCAGCTCCGCCCCGTCGGGATGAGCACGCCATAATAGCCGAGCGTATCGGCGGCCTGCGCGACCTGCTTCAGATAGTTGAGATCAACGTTTCGCCCGCCACGCGTGGTTCCGAGGTAGCGGCTGTCGCCGTGGGTCGGCAGGAACCAGAGCACATTGATCTTTTCCGGGATCTTCTCGGGGATTTCGTTGGGCACAATTCCCATTCGCGCAAGCCTCCTCACGGACTGTTTGGACAACGGTCACGGCCGTCCCATTTTGTAAAAAGCATAAACTCTATAAAATTTATTGACAATAAGAATTCGTACGATCATCCTTGGTAAGAGGAAAAATTTTTCCCAGAGCAGCTGTCAGCGACCGGGAATTAGATTCAAATTTTTCGAGGATTTGGCCATGACAATCGCGCTTGCCGCTTCTCCCGCATTCGATGCCATCGTTCCGACCGCCAATGCCTACGGGTCGATCACCACGCCGGCGCTGAAAGCGGCCATGCGCAACTTCTCAGGTGGCGTCTCCGTCATTACCGCAGGGATAGGCGATGAGCGCACCGGCGCCACCGTGACCTCCGCGACCGCACTCGCCGTCGATCCGCCGACCATGATCGTCAACATCAACCGCACGTCCTCCACCTGGCCCGTCATCGAGCGCTACCGGCATTTCTGCGTCAACCTTCTGTCGCGCGAGCAGCAGAGAGTCGCCGAGCGCTTCTCCGGCATCGACGGCGCCAAGGGTGCGGCCCGCTACGATGGCGCCGAATGGATCCGGCTTGCCAGCGGCGCATCGGCGCTTGCCGGCGCGCTTGCAGCGATCGATTGCGAGGTCGAGGAGATCATCGAGCGCCATAGCCATGCGATCATCCTCGGCCGGGTGGTGGCGATTACGGCCGGGACAGGCGAACCGATCGTCTACCACAACGGCCGCTACGGCGGCGTGCAGTTCTGACGCGGCTTTCCCTGCATGGCACAGAGCGCCGCCACGGATTTCAATTTTGGAACGTGCTCTCTGCAAAGCGGCAAAAAGCGGAATAATTTATCTATATAAAATCCATGCTTTTAATCAGCATAACGTTAGGACTTCCCAAGGAAGCCGCAACCCGTTGAGGAGCATACGATGACGATCCGCAGACGCACCCTTCTTGCCGCAAGTGCCGCATTCTTGGCGGCGAGCCAACTCTCCCTTCCAGCCCATGCGGACGAAACCACGCTGACCATCGGCTACCAGCCCATCGTCGAGCCATCGCGCGTGCCGCAGGCAGACGGGACCTATGAGAAGGTGACCGGCGCCAAGATCACCTGGCAGAAGTTCGACGGTGGGGCCGATGTCATTGCGGCCCTTGCGTCCGGGTCGATCGATATCGGCTATGTCGGATCCTCGCCGCTGGCCGCCGCCGCAAGCCGCCAGATCCCGTTCGAAACCATCTTCGTCGTCGGCCTGATCAGTGACGCCGAGGCGCTGGCCGTCAAGGGGATCGACAAGCCGGAAGAGCTTGCCGGCAAGAAGATTGCAACGCCCTTCGTCTCGACGGCGCATTACAGTCTGCTCACCGCCTTGAAACACTGGAATGTCGACCCGAAGTCGGTCGAGATCCTCAATCTCAGACCGCCGGAGATCGCGGCCGCCTGGCAGCGCGGCGATATCGACGGCGCCTATGTCTGGGATCCGGTTCTCTCCGAAATCAAGAAGACTGCAACCGTGCTTGCGACATCGAGCGACGTCGCGAAATGGGGCGGACCGACCTTCGACGCCTGGATCGTCAGCAAGAAGTTTGCCGAAGAACATCCTGAAATCGTCACCGGATTCGTCAAGGTGACCGGCGACGCCTATGCCGATTACCGCGCCAAGCCGGAAGCCTGGAGCGCCGGATCGCCGCAGGCCGAGAAGATCGCACGGCTCACGGGCGCAAAGCCTGAAGAAGTGCCGAACCTGCTTAAGGGCTATTACTTCCCCTCGCTCGAAGAACAGGCGAGCGCCGATCTCCTCGGCGGCGCGACAGTCAAGGCGATCGCCCAGACCTCTGCTTTCCTGCTCGAACAGGGCAAAATCCCGGCAGTCCTCCCCGACTACGCGCCTTATGTTTCCGCCCGCTGGGCACAGGAAGCGGCAAAGCTCTCGTTCTGACGGTCACCCAATTGCTGCCCGCCCGGGTGAAATCTTCGGGCGGGCACACGGCAGCATGCCAGGAGAACAGCATGTCCGTCCTCTCGCTTGAAAATGTCACATTGCGATATGGAGCCGATGCCGGCCGTAACACGCCGGTGCTTGCGTCAATCGATCTGTCGATCGGCCACGACGAATTCGTCGTCGTCATCGGACGCTCCGGTTCCGGCAAGACCAGCCTTCTCAATCTGGCGGCGGGCTTCGTGAAACCGAGCGGCGGGCGTATTCGGCTCGATGGCGCGCCGGTCACCGGCCCCGGCGTAGAGCGCGCCGTCGTGTTTCAGGACGATGCCCTTTATCCGTGGCTGACGGCGCTCGACAATATCGCCTTTCCCCTGCGCCTGCGCGGTTTGTCCAGGGCGGATCGGCTCGAGCGGGCGCGAACTCTTCTCGACCAGGTGGGGCTCAGCGATGCAGCCGAGCGGCATGTCTGGGAACTGTCGGGCGGCATGCGACAGCGTGTCGGCATTGCCCGCGCGCTCGCCTCCAGCCCGAAGTTCCTGTTGATGGACGAGCCGCTTGGCGCGCTCGACGCCCTGACCCGAAGCCGCATGCAGGGCTTTCTTCTCGACATCTGGCAACAGAACCGCGTCGGCGCCCTCCTCATCACCCACAGCATCGAGGAGGCACTGCTGCTCGCAACGCGCGTCATCGTGCTTGCCCCCAACCCCGGCCGGATCACCAGCGAAATCTTCACGACCTTCGGCCGTGATCACCTCGCCGGGACGCCGCTTTCGGAAATCCGCAGTTCGGCCGCTTTTCGCCGCCTGCAGGACGAATTGACCGTGCTCATCCATGCCGAAGAAGAAGGAATTGCCGCATGAGCATCTCGGCTGAAGGCCTGCCGCCGATCATGCCTGCGGCGCGCCACGTGGATGAGCAACGGGAACAGAGCGCCGAGCGACCGCCGTTGCCGCTTGTCTGGATTTCGCTCGCGACGATCACGGCTCTGCTTTTCCTCTGGAGCCTTGCCTCCAGCTATACCCTCGTCTCGCCACTGTTCCTGCCGTCACCGGTCGCCGTCTACCAGGCACTGCGGAGCCTTGCCGTCACCGGCTTTGTCGATGCGACGCTCGCTGAGCACGTCGGCGCCAGCCTGCTGCGGATCTTCGGGGCGCTTGCCGTCGCTCTCGTCGTCGGCGTACCCGCCGGCCTTGCCATCGGAGCGAGCCGTGTCGGCAAGGGTATCCTCGATCCGATCGTCGAGTTCCTGCGGCCGCTGCCGCCGCTTGCCTATCTGCCCCTGGTGATCATCTGGCTCGGCATCGGCGAGGCGTCGAAGATTGCGGTGATTGCACTGGCGATGTTACCGCCGGTCATCCTTTCGACGGCAACGGGCGTCCGCTCCGCATCGGCCGATCACGTCAACGCGGCGCGCTCCTTCGGCGCGTCGCGGCTGCAGGTGCTGCGCCACGTCATCGTGCCCAGCGCCCTGCCCTCGATCCTCACGGGAACCCGCATCGCGCTCGGCGCCGGGTGGTCGACGCTGGTGGCGGCCGAACTTGTCGCCGCAACCCGCGGCCTCGGTTTCATGATCCAGTCCGCAGCCCAGTTCCTCGTGACCGACGTGGTTATCGCCGGCATCGTCGTCATCGCCGCCGTCGCCTTCCTGTTCGAACTGGCGGCACGCCTGATCGAACGCTGGCTGGTACCCTGGGCAACGCGGCGGTAAGCGGCAAGCGTCAGCCAGTTTTCAGAGTGACCCGGTTGCGGGTCGCGATCAGCCGCGCCGCGGCATAGGTCTGCGTGACGATCTCCGGCACCAGATCGATATCCGGCAGGCTGCCGACGCCGAGCGGCCCGATGGCGTAGAGATCGGGCGTCGGATCTCCGCCAGCAAGCACTTCGCCCGCCGGGCTGACGGCAATGCCGAGATCGAGTTCGTCGGGCTCGGCAAGGCTGCCGGAAAAAAGGCTCTGCATCAACGGCGCCTGAAGATCGGGTGCCGAGCAGCGACAATCGATCACCTGATCGGCTGATAGCAGCGTCTCCTCGCTTTCACCCGCAAAGCGCACCATCAACCCTTCCGGACGGCGCCGGCCGGCCCAGCCCTTACGCAGCACGGTCCGCTCGCTCGCTAGCTCCTGCCGAAGACGCAGGTAGAGGGGTGCCGGCAGGCGATTACGGTGGCTGTCGTAGATCGAGCGAAGGTGCCTGTTGAAGCGGTGTTTCTCTTCCTCGGGCAGCGCCTGCCACAGCGACCGCGCCCGGCGGCGCAGGCCGTTCATGGCCGCCTGCCAGCCGAGCCCCGCCGCTTCAGCCTCGGCACAGGCCTGCCGGACGAAGCGAACGATCTCGCCGAGCCGTGTCGGCATCGGCTCGACCGGAAAGGTCGGCGCTGCCGAAAGACGCGTATGCGGCTGCGGCAGGAAGCCGTGACGGGAGAGGATGGTGACCTCGCCGGCAAAGCCGTTGTCGCGAAGCTGCAGCAGGCGGTCGACCACCCGAACACCACTTCCGAGCAGCACCGTGTGGCGCGGCACGACGAGACGGCGCGCGCGCACCAGCGGCTTTTCCTCTTCAGCAACTTCCATCTCACCGCGACGCAAACCAAATCCGGTCGCCAGCACAACGGCGTCGCATTCCACCGTCGCGTTCTCCTGCACCACCAGAAAGCGCCCATTGGCCTGCTTGCGTAGACCAAGCACCGCCTGACAGGAGAGCTGCATCGAAATATCGGGACGACGCGTCAGCGCCTCGGAGAAACGCTGGTAGACATAGTCGCTGAAGATGCTCTTCGGCACGAAGATCTGCTGAAAGCCGGGAATGGCCGCCGGGACGGCGGCGCGAAACTCGGCATTGGCCGAGAGCCAATCATTGAAATCCTCGGGCTGACCGGCGGCCACTGAAAGATCACGAACGCGGCTGTTGAGGATTTCGCCGCTCTGGGCGGTGGCCAGCACCTGGCCGCCGCTGATCGTCGGTTGCGGGTCGAAGAGATGGACGTGAAAGGCGGCCCGCACGGACTTCATCAGGGCGATAGCCATCATTACACCGGAAAAACCGCGGCCGACGATGGCGATATGCGGCTTGCCCTTGGGGGCCCCTTCCGTCGGAGACATCTTGGCAAACAATCCATGGACAGTCATGTGCACTCTCCTATGGCCGGCCTCGCCGGCAAAGTTTGAAATGCATGGCTGTTTCGGTCCTCAACGCAGACACCGACCGAATTGTAAGGCTATCGGCAACCACCCGCAGGGTTGCGTGAAGATATCGTCCGCCGCATCGCCGGTCGAGCCTGTATGTCCTATCCCGGCTGGCTTGGCACCTTGGCGCATGCGCATCCCTAGACGGTATACTCTATAAACTTTATGCGCTATTAGAGCGTGAAACGGCGCCGACATCAAGGGCCGTGTGGCAATGGCCGCCCGAAGCGGTCTTCGGCGTTGCACTCTGGGGCGGTCAGGCCACGCCGTTTGGCAAGGGCAACCGCTCCGAAAACTCCCCCGGCTGGCCACGTGCAGTCTCCCGGCGCGAAATGCCGTTCAACACCCTCAGCAGGTCATAACCATGCGACCAGCGGCCATAGCCACTGGCGATGTTGATATGCCCGGCATGGCCGAGATCGATGAGGCGACTGCCCCAGCGGGTCGAAAAATGGCGCAGGCGGTCGAAGGGCATATAGGGGTCGTTCAGGCTCCCGACGACAAGGCTCGAAAAAGGCAGAGGCAGATCCGGCATCGACCCGAAGTCGATGGCGCCCGGATGAAGCCGATCGGTCGGAACGAGATCGCACGGTGCGACGAGCAAGGCGCTGCGCACTTGCCGGGCGAGCGGACGCCGCACCAGATTGGCGGCCAGAAGGCAACCGAGGCTGTGGGCCACCAGATCGACGGTACCATGCCGGAAGATCTCGTGTTCGAGCCTGTCGCGCCAGAGATCGAGCCTTGGTCGGTCCCAGTCGTCCTGTTCGACGAGGACGGCGTGCGGATTGTCATTCAGCCAATGGCGCTGCCAATGGCCGCTGTTTGATCCGAACAACCCGGGAATGATGAGCGTTGTTGCCATGACATCAACCGCTTACGAGAATGTTTCAAAGTGACGGCCGCGCATTCTGCCGCGCCCGGTTCATGGCTCAATTATGGAAGAGCGAAATGCAGCGCGTAAGCAAGGAACATTCAATATCTATAAATTCTATAGCATAACTTTTCAGCCGCATCGTTCACGCACCATCATTTTAGATGTCAGGCATGGAACAATCTTGAGAGCAGAGTGTTTCTTCAGACGCGGTCAGAAGCGAAATCAGTTTCTCTTACGGCCGCCGAAGCGTCAAAAAATTGCGTTGTTGGAGCCCATGAAATTGGTAGTTTGGCGCCGAAATATACCGGCGCTCAAACAAGCCGGCCAACCGGCGGTTTGAAGATCGGTTTGGATGAGGGGATAGCGCAGCCGCTCGCGGCTGCGGGGCCAAGAGGTGACCGAGAGGTGACGGAGCGACGCAATGGGAACCGGTGGCGATTTCGCCAGCCGAGTGTTTTGCCTGGATTTGGATTGTCGCTCGGGATCACGCTGATCTGGCTGGTTCTGATCGTGTTGATCCCGTTGTCGGGCCTGGTGTTTCGCGCCAGCGGGCTCGGCTGGTCCAAGTTCTTCGAGCTGGCGCTCGATCCGCGCACGCTGAACGCCTTGAAGATCTCCTTCGGCACGGCCTTCATCGCGGCGATCATCAACCTCGTCTTCGGTGTCATCCTCGCCTGGGTGCTGGTGCGTTATCGCTTTCCCGGCAAGCGGGTGATCGACGCCATGGTCGACCTGCCCTTTGCCCTGCCGACCGCGGTTGCCGGCATTGCGCTGACGACGCTCTATGCCCCGAACGGCTGGATCGGCCAGTTCCTGGAACCGCTTGGGCTGAAGATCGCCTTCACCCCCGCCGGCATCGTCATCGCGCTGATCTTCGTCGGCCTGCCTTTCGTCGTCAGGACCGTGCAGCCGATCATGGAAGAGATCGACAAGGAGGTGGAGGAAGCGGCAGCCACCCTTGGCGCCAGCCGCTTCCAGACGATCAGCCGGGTGCTTCTGCCGGGGTTGCTACCGGCGGGCCTCACCGGCTTTGCGCTCGCCTTTGCCCGCGGCGTTGGCGAATACGGCTCGGTGATCTTCATCGCCGGCAACCTGCCTTACGTCTCCGAGATCGCGCCCCTCCTGATCGTCATAAGGCTGGAAGAATTCAACTATGCGGCCGCGACTGCGATTGCCGCTGTGATGCTGGCGATCTCGTTCGCCATGCTGCTCCTCATCAACTCGATCCAGGCCTGGAGCCGGCGGAGATATGTCTATGTCGCATGATCTGACCGCAGCCGGCCTCACCGCCAGTCCCGGTCTCAGTCCGGCCTCCGGTCCGAAGCCGGCGCTGCCGGAACTGGCCGCCGCCACCTCCGAAAGCCGATTTGCAAGGCTGACGCTGACGATCGCAGCCCTTGCCTTCGTCGCGCTGTTTCTGCTTCTGCCGCTCGCCGCCGTCTTTACCGAAGCGCTGCGCAAGGGCGTGACCGAATTCGTGCTGGCGCTCGGCGATGCCGAGACGTTTTCCGCCATCCGCCTGACGCTGATCGTTGCCGCCATCGCCGTGCCGCTCAACCTCGTCTTCGGCGTCGCCGCCGCCTGGGCGATCGCCAAGTTCGAGTTCAAGGGCAAGGCGTTCCTGACGACGCTGATCGACCTGCCGTTCTCGGTCTCGCCGGTGATCTCCGGCCTCGTCTTCGTGCTTCTGTTCGGCTCGCACAGCCTGCTTGGCCCCTGGCTGCAGAGCCACGGCATCCAGATCCTGTTTGCCGTGCCCGGCCTGGTGCTCGCCACCGTCTTCGTCACCTTCCCCTTCGTCGCCCGCGAGCTGATCCCGCTGATGCAGGAACAGGGATCGAGCGACGAGGAAGCAGCGCTTTCCTTGGGAGCATCCGGCTGGCAGACCTTCTGGCATGTGACGCTGCCCAACATCAAATGGGGGCTGCTTTACGGCGTGCTCTTATGCAACGCCCGCGCCATGGGCGAGTTCGGCGCCGTCTCGGTCGTGTCGGGCCATATCCGCGGCGAGACCAACACCATGCCGTTGCAGGTGGAAATCCTCTATAATGAATACAACTTCGTCGCCGCCTTCGCGGTGGCGGCGTTGCTGGCGCTGCTGGCGCTGATCACCCTGATTTTGAAGACGGCGCTGGAGATCCGCTACAGCGCCGAGATCGCCGCCAGCCGCAGACACTGACCAGCATTCGAAAGGTATCGCCATGGACGTGCGCGTTCACAACATCCGCAAGGAATTCGGCCGCTTCCCGGCGCTCGACGACGTCTCGCTTAATATCCGCTCCGGCGAGCTGATCGCGCTGCTCGGCCCCTCCGGCTCCGGCAAGACGACACTTCTGCGTCTCGTCGCCGGTCTCGAAAGCCCGACCGAAGGCACGATCTTCTTCGGCGACGAGGATGCCTCGCAAAAGACCGTGCAGGAGCGCAACATCGGTTTCGTCTTCCAGCACTATGCCCTGTTCCGCCACATGACCGTGCTCGACAACGTCGCCTTCGGCCTGAAGGTGCGTCCGGCCAACCGCCGTCCGCCGGCGGCCGAAATCCGCAAGCGCGCCCTCGACCTGCTCGACCTCGTGCAGCTCTCCGGTCTCGACAAGCGCTATCCGGCGCAGCTGTCGGGCGGCCAGCGCCAGCGCGTGGCGCTTGCCCGCGCCATGGCGGTGGAACCCAACGTGCTTCTGCTCGACGAACCCTTTGGCGCGCTCGATGCGCAGGTGAGAAAAGAGCTACGCAAGTGGCTCAGAGACATCCATGACCGCACCGGCCACACCACCATCTTCGTCACCCACGACCAGGACGAGGCGCTGGAGCTGGCCGACCGCGTCGTCGTCATGAGCAAGGGCGTGATTGAACAGGTCGGCACGCCCGACGAGATCTACGACCATCCGGTCTCGCCCTTCGTCTACGGCTTCATCGGCCAGTCGAACTGCCTGTCGGTGACACTCCAGAACGGCGAGATCTGGTTCGAGGACCGGCCGATCGGCTTGCGCGCGCCGTCCGAAGCCGACGGCCCGGGAAAACTGCACTTCCGCCCGCACGACATCGAGCTGATCGACGGCTGTGGCGGCTGCCTTGCCGGTCTGGTTGCCGCCAGCCGCCGCGTTGCCGGCACCCGCCATCTCGAACTCGACCTTGGCCGCAACCATCCGCATGTCGAGATCGAACTCTCCCCCGAACGCGCCGCCGCCGGCGACCACACCCGCATCGCTTTCCGACCGACAAAGTGGAAGCTGTTCAGGGAAGGCCGACCGGAAGCGAAGGTCGCACCTGCCGGCGCCACGGAACCCCAGCGCCAGACGGCAGACGAGGCGGAATCCATGCTCGCCGCGCAGGTCTCCTGGGCGGCCCCTTAAGGTAGTTCAAGCGGCCAGACTTCGACCACGCCGTGGGCAACGGCGCAGGGCGTCTGCGACACCAGGGCGATGGCTTCGTCGAGATCGGCCGCTTCGATCACCGCGAAACCGGCCACCGGCAAGGGGGATGACAGGAACGGCCCATCCTTGGTTTCGACCCGCGCCGCATCCGCATTGCGCACCTGCACCGGCGCGCCGGCAATTCCCATCAATACGCCATCGGCCTGAAGCCGCGCGTCATGCGCGTGCGCCGCATCGCGCACCACTGCCGCCGTGCGATCGTAGCCGGCGCGATCGCCGTATCCGATGGTGATGAATTTCGGCATGAGCCTCTTCCTTCAAGTCGCCAGAGAAGAAACGCGCCTAGCTCTGACGGGCTAATTGACAGCCGGTCCTTCAGGCCGTTCCGTTGAGAGAACGCGGATGCGCCGGGAAAGTTGCAACAACGTCGGGGCTCGCGTCATAAAAGGGAGGATCCGATGCCGACCATCATCGCCCATCACAACATTACCAAAGGCGCCGATCACTGGCTGAAATCGCCGAGACGCAAGGAACTCTTCGGCGCGCTCGGCATCACCAACATCCGGACCTTCGTCGACCCGAAGGATCCGACGCGTGTGGCCGTCATGATGGATGTTCCCGATATCGGCGCCCTCTCACAGGCGATGCAAAGCCAGGCCGCGGCGGACGCCATGGCCCATGACGGAGTTGTACCGTCGTCGCTTGTGATCCTGGTCGAATCGTAGCGCCCCTTCGCGCGGCGTGCCTCCGTACCTTGCCATGTAGGGTGAAAGACCGCGCTTCGGCCTCTCGCCATGGCGTCGAGATTGAGCCGCTACAATGCGGTACATATTGCGGCGAAGACCGACACACCCGGGATACCTCGCCTGAACAGATTGCGATCGTTGCCTCACGAACAGAAGAAGGAACGATCGCATGAGCCACCGCATCCTCCCGACCATCGCGTTTGCCTTGGCGACAAGCGTCGTCGCCTTCGCAGCGCAAGCAGCCGAGATCAAGAACATCGTCATCGTTCACGGCGCCTTCGCCGACGGTTCCGGCTGGCGACAGGCCTCCGAAATCCTCGGGCGCCGCGGCTTCAACGTGACCGTTGTCCAGGAGCCGCTGACGTCGCTCGCCGCCGACATCGAGGCGACGAACCGCATCCTCGATCTGCAGGACGGCCCGACCCTGCTCGTCGGCCACAGCTATGGCGGCATGGTCATCACCGAGGCCGGACACCGTAGCAAGGTCGAAGGCCTGGTCTATGTGGCCGCCTTTCAGCCCGACAAGGGCGAAAACCTTGCAACGCTCGCCGGATCGAAACCTGCGGCCGCCATGAGCGTGCGCGAAACCCCGGACGGCAAGTATCTCTATCTCGACCCAAAGGCGTTTCCGGCCGACTTCGCCGCCGATTTGCCTGCGGCGGAGGCGGCCTTTGCGGCAAAATCGCAGGTCCTTGTCGCCAAGGAGGTCTTCGCCGCCAAGGTCGGCGACCCCGCCTGGCGCACCAAGAAAAGCTGGTCGATCGTCGCGACCGATGACCGCGCCATCAACCCGGACCTGGAGAGAAGCATGGCCAGGCGCGCCGGCAGTGAGGTGACCGAAATCAAGGCGAGCCACTCTGTCTTTGCCTCGCAACCGGAGAAGGTTGCGGGCATCATCGAGGCCGCAGCCAGGGAGGCCGGCAAGTAGCCCGAATCCCGTCCTCCGCGACCTGAATGTAACCTTCGGCACTCAGGTCGCTTCCCTTGACGGTAACCTACATCTGGCGCCAAAGACCTGTAACAATCCTTCGGTAGTTTGCCTGGGATCACGCCTCAGCGCGAAGCGCTCTCGCCATGTCCCGTAAACTCGCCGCCGAAGCGTGGCTTGACAGCTTGCGGCCAACGGCTGCAAACTTCGCTCATGGGGTTGCGATCACCCCATGAGGCGCCAGCCGAAGCATCGCGTCCACAGAACCGCTCATCCGGAGGACGCGTCATGTCGTCATATCTCGAAATCTCATCGG
This sequence comes from Ensifer sp. ENS09, assembly GCF_014852425.1. Classification (NCBI taxonomy): domain Bacteria; kingdom Pseudomonadati; phylum Pseudomonadota; class Alphaproteobacteria; order Hyphomicrobiales; family Rhizobiaceae; genus Ensifer; species Ensifer sp. ENS09. The sequence continues at coordinate 649,146 of NZ_JACVBP010000004.1, read as the reverse complement.
AAAAATTCGCTCGCCTTATCGGAACGCCGAACTGTCCCGCACTGTTCGACGTTCGCGTCGACGAGGACTTCGACGCCGATCCACGTCTCGTCCCCGGATCCGTCCGGCGCGACTATCGCAGCGTGCGGGACTGGGCGGACGATGTCGACAAAGCATCGGCGATTATCATCTGCCAGCAGGGCAAGAAGCTCAGCCACGGCGTTGCCGCCTGGCTCCGCAATGCCAGCATCTCCGCCGATGTGCTCGAAGGAGGGTTCGAGGCCTGGGTCGCAGGCGGCAACCCCGCCGTGCCATCTTCGGCAATACCGGAACGGAATGCCCAAGGGCAGACGGTCTGGGTCACCCGGGCGCGGCCAAAGATCGACCGCATCGCCTGCCCCTGGCTGATCCGACGCTTCGTCGATCCGCATGCCGTTTTCCTTTATGTGGCGCCGTCGGAAGTGGAGATGGTCGGCGAGCGCTTCGGGGCGACACCGTTCGACATCGACGCGCCCGTGCGCTGGAGCCATCGCGGCGAACGCTGCACCTTCGACGTCATGATCGAGGAATTCGGGCTTGCCACCGCCCCGCTGTTGCGGCTCGCCACGATCGTGCGTGCGGCCGATACCGCGCGCCTCGAACTCGCGCCGGAGGCTTCGGGTCTACTTGCAGCCTCGCTCGGGCTCTCGCGCATGTATGCGGACGATCTGGAACAGCTGGACGCCGGTATGTTGCTCTACGACGCCTTCTATCGCTGGTGCCGCGATGCTACCAACGAGACCCACAACTGGCCTTCGGCCAAGAAGGACGCCTGAGATGACCGACATCGCAGACAAAGCCGCGACGGGACCGGCGCGGCAACGGGAAAGCCACGGCATCTCCTTTGGCGAAGCGGTGCGGGTTTGGGCGCGCATTGCCGCACTGAGCTTCGGCGGGCCGGCCGGACAGATCGCCGTCATGCACCGCATCCTCGTCGATGAAAAGCGCTGGATCGGCGAACACCGTTTCCTGCACGCGCTCAACTACTGCATGCTTCTGCCGGGACCCGAGGCGCAACAGCTTGCCGTCTATATCGGCTGGCTCCTGCACCGTACCGCCGGCGGCCTCGTAGCCGGCATCCTTTTCGTGCTCCCGGGATTTCTCGCGATCCTCGGCTTGAGCTACATCTACGCCGCCTTCGGCAGTGTCACCGTCGTCGAGGGCCTCTTCTTCGGGCTGAAGGCGGCCGTGCTCGCGGTCGTCGTTCAGGCCGTCTTCCGCATCGGCGGCCGGGCGCTGAAGAACAAGGTGATGATCGGCATTGCCGCAGCCGCCTTCATCGCCATCTTCTTTTTCCGCGTCCCCTTCCCGATCATCATTCTTGCGGCCGGTGTGCTCGGCTATATCGGTGCGCGTTCCGGCTCACAGTTCTTCCGCATTGGTGGCGGCCACAAGGCCGGCACGGGTCCCGTCCTCAAGGACGAAGACTCCGCGCTCGGCGACGAAATTCCCGCGCATGCGCGCCCGAACTTCGCCTGGTCGCTGCGGATCTCCGCCATCCTGCTTGCCCTGTGGCTGGTGCCGCTGGCGCTGCTGGTCGCGGTCCTCGGCACGAGCAACGTCTTCAGCCAGATTGGCCTCTTCTTCAGCCAGATGGCGGTGGTGACCTTCGGCGGCGCCTATGCGGTACTCGCCTATGTCGCGCAGGAAGCGGTGCAGCACTATGGCTGGTTGAAGCCGGGCGAGATGCTCGACGGGCTCGGCATGGCCGAGACCACACCCGGCCCGCTGATCATGGTGGTGCAATTCGTCGGCTTCATGGGCGCCTATCGCGATCCCGGCACGCTTTCGCCCATGACGGCCGCGACACTCGGCGCCATTCTAACGACCTGGGTCACCTTCGTTCCCTGTTTTCTCTGGATCTTCCTGGGCGCGCCCTTCATCGAGCGGCTGCGCAACAACGTCGCGCTGACCGGCGCCATGTCGGCGATCACCGCCGCCGTCGTCGGGGTCATCCTCAACCTTGCGGTCTGGTTCGGCCTGCACACGCTGTTTGCCGAAGTCGCCCCCTGGACGCTCGGGCCATTGGCGCTCGATATTCCGGTTCTAAGGTCGCTGGTGCTGCCGTCGCTGCTGCTCACGCTCGCGGCAGGCGTGGCTATCTTTCGCTTCAATGTGTCGGTGATAACGACGCTGCTTGCCTGCGCGCTCGCCGGCATGGCCTGGACGCTGGCAACGAACTGAGGACGGAGCCGGCGCTCAATCGTCGTAGACGGATTGCGGCAGGTGAAACCCCTCCGGCAATTGCGATCCGTAGTGGCGCTCCTCCTCCGGTGGCGGCGGCTCGCGGTGCTTTATCGCGCGAACCGCAAGAACGGCCCTCAGCTGGACCGGCCGGTAGTGCTCGACAAGGCTCGGAAGTATCTCTTGCTTATCCGTCCGTTGCGACATCTGAGCCCCCTGGAACGTCTCCACCCAGGCAGAGTGCCAGTCAATCGCACGCACCGCAACCGTCGCCACGGTACGCCGGCGACACAGCCGCTGAACCAACCGGCCCCACCCGCATCGTGTGACCCCACGAGATATTAGGGTGAAGTGTCGATCCTCCCCTTGCGTCTCTAGCCACTCACCCTACCTCTGCAGCGCTGCCGGATGGCAGGCAATATGCAGCGAGGACATCACTATGCAGGGCACCCTTTCGAAACTCGGCCTGAGACATCCCCTGATCGTCGCGCCGATGGCCGGAGGCCCTTCGTCGCCTGCGCTGGTGGCAGCCTCTTCGGCCGCCGGCGCGCTGGGCTCCGTCGGTGCGGCCTATTCGAGCCCGGCGGCGATCGCAGAGTTCGTCCAGACCGTGCGCGCCCGCACGGATCGTCCCTTCGCCATCAACCTCTTCATCCAGCATCCGCAGCCGAAGGTCGACGCCGCGGCGCTCGAGCGCGCCGTGCGTGCGACGGCGGGATACCGCGCCGAACTCGGCCTGCCGACACCTGACCTTGCAGCGCCCTACGAAGAGGAGTTCGACGGGCAGTTCGAGGCGGTGCTGCGGGCAAAGCCTGCTGTCCTGAGTTTCGTCTTCGGCGTCCTGCCTGCTGAGCACATGCGCGCCGCTCGTGACGCCGGAATGTTGATCATCGGCACGGCAACGACGCCCGAGGAAGCCCTGGCGCTCGAAGAGAGCGGCGTCGATGCCATTACGCTGCAGGGATATGAGGCCGGTGGGCATCGTGGCATCTTCGATCCGTCCGCCGAAGACAGCGAAACCGGCCTTGAAGACCTGCTCGCCCGGAGCCTCGGAAGGATCAAGGTACCACTCATCGCCGCGGGCGGGATCATGACGGGTTCCGATATCCAAGCCGTTCTCGCGAAAGGCGCTAGCGCCGTGCAGATGGGTACGGGCTTCCTCGCGACCGCCGAAGCTGGGACATCGGCGCCCTATCGCGCAGCGCTGGAGGGTTCGGAGCGGAAGACGCGAACGACGCGGGCCTTCTCCGGCCGCTTTGCGCGTGGCGTCGAAAACCGTTTCATGAACGAGGTGGACGCCGCCGCCGTCATGCCCTTTCCGGCGCAGAACAAGTTCACGCGCGACATCAGGGCGGCGTCCACGGCGAAGGGGTCGCCGGATTTTCTGTCGCTATGGTCAGGCACCGGCAAGGGCGAGCTTTGGCAAGGCTCCGCGTCCGATCTGATCGCCCGCCTTTTTCCGGCGACCCCATAAGCGAGAGCCTCTCCTACGCAGTGTCGTCTCCTCTTTACTTCCGCCGTTTTGCCGGTGAATTCTTGCTCATCGGCAGCCATCCTTGCGAAAGTCGGCACAATGGATCGTATCGATGCGATGAAGGTCTTCGTCACGGCGATTGACGAAGGCAGCCTTGCGGGTGCGGCCCGTCGGCTGAAGCGATCGCCAACGGCCGTCAGCCGCGCGCTGAACCTGCTCGAAGCCCATGTCGGTGTCGAACTGCTGCACCGGACGACCCGCTCGCTGAAACTCAGTGAAGCGGGCCAGCGCTATGCAGCCGCCTGCCGGCGGGTGCTGGTCGATCTCGAAGAGGCCGATATGCTCGCAGGCGGCGAGCGCGCGGCTCCCCGCGGCACGGTCACGATCTCTTCGCCGCCGATCCTCGGTGAAGAGATGCTGCGCCCGATCCTCGACGACTTCCTCAATCTCTACCCGGCGGTTTCGGCCAGGTTGCTGCTGCTCGACCGCTTCGTGAACCTTGTTGACGAAGGCGTCGATATCGCGCTGCGCATAGGGCACCTCGCGGATTCTTCGCTGATCTCGACACGCATCGGCGGCGATATCAGGCGCGTCGTCGTCGCTTCCCCACGCTATCTCGCCAGTCATCCCCGCATCGACGAGCCGGCCGACCTCGCCAAGCACCAGATCGTCGCCTTCACCAATTTCGGCCTTGATTCCTGGGCCTTTACGCCGGTCGAGGGTTCGCTGATCCCGCGCACGGTGCAGTTTACGCCGCGCTACATCGTCAACAGCGTGCGCGCAGCGGTCGATTCCGCCGTTGCGGGCACGGGCCTTACCCGGCTCTATTCCTACCATGTGGCGCGCCATGTCCATGACGGGCAGCTGAAGATCGTACTGGCCGATGCCGAGCATCCGCCGATGCCGGTTCATCTTCTGGCGCCGCAGGGCCGCATGGCGGTTCCGAAGGTCCGAGCCTTCGCGGATTTCGCCTTGCCGCGTCTCAGGACCGAGTTCGCACGCATGGCGAAGGAAGCTGGCACGCTTCGCTGATTATGCCGAATTTCGGTTGATTGACTGCCAATTGGCGTCAATTCTCCCTCATATCGGATGGGTCTAAATCTGATTGTACCAACGCCGAGGGCGGAGGACGGGCCGAACGAAGCGCCCGTTGCAATCGAAGAAGGATCACATCCATGAGCAACGAACAGAAGGTCGTCATCATCACCGGTGCATCGCAGGGTATCGGCGCCGCCCTGGTGCAGGCCTACCGCGATCGCAACTACCGTGTCATCGCCACGTCGCGCTCGATTAGGGCCAGCGCGGATGCGGGCATCCTCGCCGTTGCAGGCGATATCGGAAATCCCGAGACCGCCGAGCGCGTCGTGCGCCAGGGCCTCGAACGGTTCGGCCGCATCGACACCCTGATCAACAATGCCGGCGTCTTCACCGCCAAGCCGTTCACGGACTTCACCCAGGAAGACTACGACCTGAACATGAGCGTCAATGTCGCCGGCTTCTTCCATATTACCCAGCACGCCGCCCGCGAGATGCTGAAGCAGGGCTCCGGCCACATCGTCAGCATCACCACCAGCCTTGTCAACCAGCCGATCGCCGGCGTGCCCGCCGCGCTCGCCTCCATCACCAAGGGCGGCCTGAATTCGGTAACCCAGGCGCTCGCGATCGAATTCGCGACTTCGGGCGTTCGCGTCAACGCGGTTTCGCCCGGCATCATCAAGACGCCGATGCACGCGCCGGAAACGCATGCGGCGCTCTCGACGCTTCACCCCGTCGGCCGCATGGGCGAGATCCGCGATATCGTCGACGCCGTTCTATACCTGGAGGGTGCCGGCTTCGTGACCGGCGAGATCCTGCATGTGGACGGCGGCCAGAACGCCGGACGCTGGTAGGCCCGCAACTCTCCCAACAAACGCGGCACCTTGGGTGCCATCAAGCTCCAGAAAGGAGACGGCAATGCCGATCGTAACAGTTCAGGTGACCCGCGAGGGCACCACGCGGGAGCGTCAAGCGGTGACGGCGGAAGAAAAGGCGGAGATCATGAAGGGCGTCAGCCAGGTGCTGCTCGACGTGCTCAACAAGCCGTTGGAATCCACCTATGTGGTCATCGAGGAAGTCGACCTCGACAATTGGGGCTGGGGCGGCCTGCCCACCGCCCAGTATCGCGCACGGCTTGCTGCAAAAACGAAAGCCTGACGCCGCCAGCCACAGTTCCCGCCACCCGCCGCTTAACACCAAGCGGCGGGTTTCCTTTGTGAAATTGTGTCGAAATGTATCGGCAGGCGCTTGCATTACATTTGCTTGCAAGTCTGGATGTTGCGAACACACCGACGACATATCCGGAGCGTCAACCAGACAGAGCAAGTGGCACAGCCCCCTCACCCAGAAGCGGCGGCACCATGCGAAGACCAAACCGACTTGAGGAGTTTGCTCGATGGAGCATATCGACCATGTGCTGATTGTCGACGACGACCGCGAGATCCGGGAACTCGTGTCGAGCTACCTGAAGAAAAACGGCCTGCGCGCGACCGCGGTCGCCGACGGGCGACAGATGCGCAGCTTCCTCGAAGGCGATACCGTCGATCTGATCGTCCTCGACGTGATGATGCCGGGCGACGACGGGTTGGTGCTCAGCCGCGAGCTGCGCGCCGGCAAGCATAAAGCGATCCCGATCATCATGCTGACCGCCCGCTCGGACGAGATGGATCGCATTCTCGGGCTCGAAATGGGTGCCGACGATTATCTCTCCAAGCCATTCTCCGCGCGCGAACTGCTGGCCCGCATCAAGGCCGTTCTTCGGCGCGCGCGCATGCTGCCGCCCAACCTGCAGATTTCGGAGGCCGGCCAGTTGCTGCGCTTCGGCCGATGGAAGCTCGACACGACGGCGCGGCACCTGATCGATGCCGATGGCACCGTGATCGCGCTGAGCGGAGCGGAGTATCGGCTGCTGAAGGTGTTCATCGACCACCCCCAGCGCGTGCTCAACCGCGACCAACTGCTCAATCTCACGCAAGGCCGCGAGGCCGATCTCTTCGATCGCTCGATCGACCTGCTCGTCAGCCGGGTCCGCCAGCGACTCGGCGACGACGCCCGCGAGCCGGCCTACATCAAGACGGTGCGTAGCGAAGGCTATGTCTTCTCGGTGCCGATCGAGATCGTGGAGGCGCGCGAATGACCGCGAACGCTGCTGAAAGAGGCTTTCGACTATGGCCGCGCACGCTCAGGGCGCGGCTCTTTGTTATTCTGCTGGCCGGCCTCGCCATCGCACATGTGATGTCGTTCACAGTTCTGTTCTTCGAGCGCTACGTGTCAGCCAAGTCTGTCATGTTCAACACGCTCGAAAACGACATTGCCACCTCGATTGCGATCCTCGACCGCCTGCCCGCAGACGAGCGTGCCTCCTGGCTCAATCGCCTCAGCCGCGACAATTACGGCTTCATTCTCGGACCGGGCTTGCCCGGCAACCCGTCCGTCGATCCGGCCACCGCGGAACTCTCCGCCAACATCCAGCGCGCGACCGGCCCGAAGTATCCGGTCACCGTCGAAACGATCCCCGGCGATCGACGCCACGTGCAGGCGCATCTGACATTGAGCGACGGCTCGCCACTGACGATCGACGTCTATCCCAAGGGGATCATGCCGCTTGCCGACTGGCTGCCTTACGTGCTGCTGGCGCAGCTCGCGCTCCTGCTCTTCTGCAGCTGGTTTGCCATGCGCCAGGCCGTCCGCCCGCTTGTCAACCTTGCGGCAGCGGCCGACACGCTCGACCCGAACCGCAACACGCCGCGGCTCAGCGAAACCGGCCCGACGGAGGTCGCCTATGCGGCAACCGCATTCAACGCCATGCGCGACCGCATCGCCCAGTACCTCGAAGAGCGCGTCCAGATCCTGGCCGCCATTTCCCACGACCTGCAGACGCCGATCACCCGCATGAAGCTGCGCGCGGAAATGGCCGAAGATTTCGCCGATCGCGAGAAACTGATCCAGGACCTCGGCCAGATCGAGAGCCTGGTGAAGGAGGGCGTCGCCTATGCTCGCAGCGCTCACGGCAATGTCGAGAAATCGACGCGCGTCGATCTCGCCTCGTTCATTGAAAGCCTCGTCTACGACTATCAGGACACCGGCAAGTCCGTCAGCGCGAGCGACATCGATGGCGGCACGATCACGACCCGGCCGCAGGCGCTCAGGCGCATTCTCACCAACCTCGTCGACAACGCGCTCAAATTCGCAGGCAGCGCCGAAATCGAGGCGCGGCGGCTTGCCGACGATACAGTGATCATCAGCGTGCTCGACCGCGGGCCGGGCATCCCGGAAGATCAACTGGGCGCCGTGCTGAAACCCTTCGTCCGGTTGGAGGATTCCCGCAATCGTGAAACCGGCGGCACTGGGCTTGGGCTCGCCATCGCCCAGCAGTTGGCAGCCTCCATCAACGCGTCGCTGACCTTGCGCAATCGCGACGGCGGCGGCCTCTTGGGCGAGCTAGTGATCCGACCTCAGTAAAGGGGAGCTTCGTTTCTCGCCATATAATGCGCTATAAAACAATTGTATATCGAATTTTCCTAATGTCGTTAGTGAGATCGCAAGACCAGGCTTGCCGGGCCCCGGCATGCTGATGGCCGATGAAAAAGAGCGGCGACGCTGATGGTCACCGCTCCGGAGGTGACGAGAGGTAGTGCGGGTCAGACGAGATTGATCGTCACGTCGATGTTCCCGCGCGTCGCCTTGGAATAGGGGCAGGTCTGGTGAGCGGCATCGACGAGACGACGCGCAACGTCGGCGTCGATCCCCGGCAGGCTGACATTCAGCCGTGCCTTCAGGAAGTAGCCGCCGTCGCGGTTCAGCAGATCCACTTCGGCATCGACGGCCACGTCGGCGGGAAGTGCTATCTTAGACTGGCCGGCCGCCAGACCGATCGCACCAATGAAACACGCAGACCACCCGGCGGCAAAAAGCTGCTCCGGGTTCGTCCCCGGGCGGGAACTGCCGGGGCCGGAAAGCTTCATGTCCAGGCGTCCGTCGTCGCTGCGGGTGGCGCCGTCGCGGCCGCCGGTCGTGTGGGTCTTGCCGGTGTAGAGTACCTTTTCAGCTGCGCTCATGGTCTTTTTCCTTCCGACAGGTTTGCCGTCCGGGCCCGATTGCCCTGCGGCCGTCGAGACGCATCTGGCGCCTTCAAGGTGTCTCGGATGTTTCACCGGCGGCCCGCAAATGTATGGAAACCTGCCCAGCGGCCGGCGCAGATACACGCTGATGCTAAGCCGATCTGGACGCGGCTTGTCGCCCCATCGCGTCTCGCCAGCATGGCGGGACGCCGCATCCGGCAGGCCTCATCTCCTAATCACCGTGCACAAAAAGCGCGGGGCCGGCGAACCGGAACCCCGCGCCTCCACGCAATCCGCGGGAGAAAAACTAGTAACGATCGACGGCGACAATTGCCTCGGCAAAAGCGAGCGGCGCCTCCTGCGGCAGGTTATGGCCGATGCCGCCGGTAATCAGCCGATGCTCGTATCGGCCCGAGAAGCGCTTGGCGTAGGCGGCGGGATCGGGATGCGGCGCGCCATTGGCGTCGCCCTCGAGCGTGATGGTCGGGACGGCAATGGTGGGGAACTGCGCCAGCCGCTTTTCGAGGTCGTCGTACTGTGCCTCCCCCTCGGCCAGGCTTAGCCGCCAACGGTAATTGTGGATCGAGATGTCGACATGATCGGGGTTTTCGAGCGCCTCGGCGCTTCTGTCGAAAGTCGCGTCGTCGAAGTTCCACTTGGGCGAGGCAAGCTTCCAGATCAGCCGGGCGAACTCCTTGCGGTTCTGCTTGTAGCCCTCATAGCCCCGCTCGGTGGCGAAGTAGAACTGGTACCACCAGGCAAGCTCGCCCTGCGGCGAGAGTGGCCTCCTGTTCACCTCCTGGCTACCGATGAGATAGCCGCTGACGGAGACCAGCGCCTTGCAGCGCTCGGGCCACAGGGCCGCGATGATGTTGGCGGTTCGAGCGCCCCAGTCACAGCCGCCGATGACCGCCTTTTCGATCTTGAGCGCGTCCATCAGGGCAATGATATCCGTCGCGATCACAGCCTGCTGGCCGTTCCTCGGAGTGTCGGCAGAGAGGAACCGGGTCGTACCGTAGCCGCGCAGATAGGGAACGATGACCCGATAGCCAGCATTGGCGAGCACCGGCGCCACGTCCACATAGGTATGGATGTCATAGGGCCAGCCGTGCAGTAGAATGACGACCGGAGCGTCGCTCGCGCCAAGTTCGGCATAGCCGACATTGAGCACGCCGGCATCGATCTGCTTGAGGACCGGGAAGGACTTGTTCGTGCCCCGCGCGACGGCCGGCAGGCGCAGCGCTTCGCCGGCTCCCGTTTGCGCTCTGACCGCGCCGGCCGAAGCGAACTGCGTTGCCGCCAGCGAGAGTGCGATTGCGCCGATGAAACGGCGGCGCGGGTGGTTGATTTCGTCCGACATTGACTACCCTCCGGCGAACTGAACTGGCATCAGCAATGAAGTGCTGACGTATCCGGGGCGTGTGCCTGGCGGCGCCCTATTGAAAGCACGTGTAGAAATGGCAGGGAACGGATACACGGCGATACAATCGCTTTTCGAGGCAGGTCACTGCCGTCAGGCAACGCCCTCGCGGGCATTGCGGCGGATCGTCTGGGGCGGTTGCCCGAGCGTGCGCAGGAAGGCCCGGCGCATGCGGTCGCTATCGGCAAAACCGGTCTGCTCGGCGATCACATCCATGGAGTGGCGCCCCTGCTCCATCAACAGGCGCGCGGCTTCCACCCGCAGATGCTCGACGGCCTTTGCCGGCGACTGGCCGGTCTCGGAACGGAAGGCACGACTGAACTGGCGCGCACTCAAGCCCGCGGCGTCCGCGAGTTCGTCGACTGAAAGGACGTTGCGCAGATTGGCCTTGGCGTAATTGACCGACTTCTGAATGCGGTCCGACTTCGGATCGAGCTCCAGCAGGGCGGAAAACTGCGACTGGCCGCCGGCACGCCGGTGATAGACGACGAGCTTGCGCGCCACCTGACGGGCGACATCCTCGCCATGGTCCTTTTCGATCATCGCCAGCGCCAGATCGATGCTGGCCGTCATGCCGGCCGAGGTCCACACGCTGCCATCGACGATGAAGATGCGATCCTCCTCGACCTTGACCTCGGGAAAGCGCTCGCGCAGCTGGCGGGCGAACACCCAATGGGTGGTGGCGCGGCGGCCGTCGAGCAGTCCGGACTCGGCGAGGATGAAGGCGCCTGTGCAAGGGGCGGCCACCCGTCGCGAGACCTCCAGGGCATGGCGCGCGAAGGCGGCAAGCCCCGGCGTTACCGGCTCGATCACGGTGCCCGCGCCGAACATGACGGTGTCATAGACCGCATCGTCGAAGGCTTTCGTGAGCACGCCGAAGCCGGCGGACGCCTTGACCTCGCCGCCCGCCTCCGACAGCAACTCGATCGCATAGGCGGGTTCGCCAAGCGTCAGGTTGGCGATCTCGAAGGCGGTGACCGCCGCGAAACCCATCAGCTGAAATCCCGGAAAGACCACGTAGCCGATCCTGTGCATCTTACACCACCTCTGCCGATCCTGTCCGGAATGCCCGCTCATAGCAGATTTGCGCCATAGAGGGAACGCGACGGTCATGGCCGGGGCTCATTCGGGAAGCGGCTTGCCCGCATGTTCGGCCACCATGTAGGCCGCATACCAATCCGGCCAGTTATGGTCGTGCTCGCCGCCATTGCGCTTCTCGTGTTCGCCATGGGCGGCAGCCGCGCGGCGCAGGGCCGCCACGAGGTCACCGACGGAGGCAAAGTCCGTAACGTCGCCATCCACGCGCCCGGGCAGACGTTCGGTCACCTCCTGCAACAGCCAGCCGTTGCCGTCGGGGTCGCTGAAGGTGGCATAGGAGCGGTAGCTGCGGCGCGCGGGATCGGGCCCGCTGATCGGCGGCTTGCCGGGGCCTTCGCGATGGAAGATTTCGCTGACCTTGGCGCCCCGTTCGACGAGTTCCGCACGGGCGGCTTCGATATCCGTAACGACCAGATAGAGGCCGCTCGCCGAACCGGGCGTGGCCGAAGTCAGCTCGGTGCCGAAGTGGATCGATGCCGGCGAACCCGGGGGCGTGAACTGCACGACGCGAAACGCATCGCCAACGGGAAAGTCGGCATCGAGCCGCCAACCGAGGCGACCGTAGAAATTTTTGGCGCGATCGACATCCGCGACCGGAATGACAGCGACCTCGAACTTCAGATCGACCGATGGTGCTCTGTTGTTGCTATCTGCATCTGTCATGACACTTCTCCTTTGTTGCGACGGTGGGGCGCGCTTTCGCAGGCCTCTTCCTGTCAGCTCGGTTGACGCAGTGACTTGAACGAAGCCCTCAACTCGTCGACCAGGGCCGCCGGTTGTTCCCAGGCTGCAAAGTGTCCGCCCTTGGCCAGGCGATTATAATGGACGAGCTTGGGGAATGCCTTCTCCGCCCAGGACTTCGGCGCCTGATAAAGCTCGTCGGGGAAGGCGCTGACGGCCACCGGAATCTGGATGCCCTTCGGCTGGAAGAAGGCAAGCTTGTTTTCCCAATAGAGCCGCGCCGACGACACGGCCGTGTTGGTCAGCCAGTAGAGCGTGACATTGTCGAGCACGTCATCGCGCGTCAGCCCTCCCGGCTTGCCATCGAAGACGCGGGCGATCAGCTCGTAGCTGCGGGCGTCATGGTCGAGCATCCAACTCGCGAGCCCGATCGGCGAATCCTCAATCCCGTAAAGTGTTTGCGGCCGTTTGCTCATCTCCTGCGCATAGGAAAGCCCGTTGCCGTAGAAGAAGGCGAGCTGCTCATACGCACGGCGCTCGTCGGCCGAAAGGTTCGCCGGCGCCGGCTGGCCGGCGTCGAGGCCCTTCTGGATCTCGTCAGGCACGGTCGCCGGCATGTTGGTGTGGATCCCGAGCAAGCCCGCCGGCTGCTGCAGAGCCATCTGCTCTGTAACCGCATCACCCCAGTCGCCACCCTGCGCGACGTAATGGGTATATCCGAGGCGCTGCATCAGCACCGCCCAGGCGCGCGCGATCCGGACCGGATCCCATCCGCGCTCTGTCGGCTTGCCGGAAAAGCCGTAGCCGGGGAGCGAGGGGATGACGACGTCGAAGGCATCGGCTTCCGTGCCACCGTGGGCGGTCGGATTGGTCAGCGGATCGATAATCTTCAACTGCTCGATGATCGAGCCCGGCCAGCCGTGGGTGACGACGAGCGGCATCGCGTTCTTATGCTTGGAGCGCACGTGAATGAAGTGGATGTCGACGCCGTCGATGTTGGTCACGAATTGCGGCAGGTCGTTGAGTGTCTTCTCCACCCGGCGCCAATCGTATCTCGTCGCCCAATAGTCGGCGAGCTTCTGCATGGTGGCGAGTTGAACGCCCTGGGCGCCGTCGGGCACAAGCTCCCGGTCCGGCCACTTGGTCGCCGCGATGCGCTGCTTGAGGTCGGCAAGTGCGGCATCAGTGGCATGAAACTGGAAGGGCCGGATGGATTCGTCCGTGGCCGGTTTGGCAGCCGAGGCGATTTGGACGCCGCCGCCGGCAGACACACCCGCCGCCTGAGCGGCGAGCGGAGGAAGCAGGATCGCGATCGCACCCGACAGTGCCAATGCGGCCAGTTGGCGGTTTTGGACAATGGGCATAGAACGTCTGAACATCATCATTCTCCTAGTTCGATTGGCGAGGCGAGGAAGCGCCTCGAAAGTCCGGGTTGGGAGGTCCCCGGAAGGTGAGCGGGCGCTAGCTTCCGATACGGTAGCGAGCGGCCGGCATATTCCTGGAAAGGTTCGGCATCAGCTTCTGGCGTGCAGCCTCATAGGCTGCCCAGTCAGCGGCGTCCGGCAGCGCCGGGATAGTGATCACTTCGCCCTGGTCGAGGCCGGCAAGTGCAGCGTCCACCATGTCTTCGGCGCGCATCACGATCTCGCTCGGCACGTGTTCGATCGGCGTGCCGGCGATGCCCCAGAAATCGGTGGCGGTTGCACCCGGCAACACGGCCTGGATGCGGATATTCCTGTCGGTAAGTTCCTTTTGCAGCGACATGGTGAAGGCCAGCACGAAGGCTTTGGTGCCGCCATAGACGCCGTTCAGAACTTCCGGCGCCACGCCGACGATCGAGGCGATGTTGATGATCGTGCCGGCACCGCGCGCGGCAAATCCGGGCGCCGCCGCATAGGTCAGCCGCGTCAGCGCGCTGACGTTGAGCGCAATCATCTCGTCCATCTTGTCGACATCGGAGGCAAGCAGCGGCGCGGTCGCGCCGACCCCGGCATTGTTGATCAGCACCGTGATGCTCGCATCGTCCTGAAGGACCTTCTCGACCCGCCTGACATCATCCTTTTTGCCGAGGTCCGCGGCGACGACTTCGATGGCGCGACCGGTTTCGTCCGCCAGCCGGCGGGCGAGTTCGTCAAGGCGCCCGCGATTGCGCGCGACGAGAATGAGGTCGTATCCGCGATGCGCCAGGCGGTCGGCGTAGATCGCGCCGATACCGGATGAAGCACCGGTGATCAGTGCAGTGCCTTTTGAGTTGCTCATTTCAAGCTCCTATCCTTGGGTTGGAGCCTCGATGGTACGGCTGAAAGACAGCGTCTCAAATGTCGTAATTCCGTCTTTTTATGCCATACCCGATTGACCGCCCTGGGCGGACTCGAGCCCGACTTCACGGTGACCATGCGTGTGCGGTGTATCCGCGATGTGTTCGGAAGCGGCGTCTGTGTATCGCAATGTTTGAACGGCCGCGGACGGCGGCAAACCGATACGAAATGCCCTGGGGGCCTCTGCCGCTGCGCCATAGCTGCAGAAAACGAAAACGGGGCCGACATGACGCCGGCCCCGCATTCTTCTGAAATCAACTCCCTGAAAGTACAGGTAGCTCAGAGATTGTAGAGGCTGCGCACAAACGCGCCGATGCCCTTTGCGTCGAGCAGGCTGAGCGGCGCGCGGAACGTCACCCGCGCGACGCCCGGATGGCGGCCGATCTCGATTGCACCTGCGATCGTCGCCCGGTTCATCACTTCGGGAACGCTGAGGCCGAGCAGGTCCGCCGCCCGTTCCAGCCCGTTCGTGGTCGCATCATTGAGGTTCGCGCCCGTGCCGATGAAGGTGACCGGAGCGTCGGCCTCGACCTCGCGAACACCGTGCTTGCGAGCAAGTGCCGCCACGCGCGTGCGTTCCGCCTCGTTAAGCGGACGCGCAAGGAACGGTACATCATCCAGCACCGGCAGGAGGATCGGCCCGTCGATCTTGAGCCCCTTGATGACATGGACCTCCAGCGTCACCGTGCCGGCGACGTCGCAGGTATGGCCGGCAATTTCGCCGTCGCCCTGCAGGGCATGCATGTCCCCCATATAGATACCGCCCCCCGGGACCTTGACCGGGCAGATCAGGATCGCGCCCTCCCGAACGGTGTTCACGTCCATGTGGCCGTCGGTCTTATGCCGGACGAGCTCGTCCGCGGTCAGGGAATAGGCATGTGGTGCGCCTGTCAGAAACTGGCCGAAGTCGCCGGCATTGTGCGAGTCCGGCATCGCCGTCGAAGGCGTCGTGCCCAATTGGCCGAGGAATGGCCGAAGCCTTGTGGCGACACCGACGAGGTCCGCCGGCGCGAAGGTCAGGATCGGATGCTGGATCGAACCGTCCGGCAGGGCCAGCAGCCGTTCCGCCTCCGTGGCGAAGGTCTCGGCAGTCGCCTTGCCGACGGTCAGCCCCACCTGGCGCTCATCGTCGAAAGCGATCGTGTAGCCGTTGGTGAAAATGAAGGGCGTCGCATCCGCGCCGCAGTTCTCGCAGCGGATCGCCGTCTGGCCGATGCCTTCCACGCGCGTGCGCGGCCATTCCGTGCCGCAGCCCGGGCAAACGGCCGCGCAGAAGGGATCACCGTTGAAGCGGCCGGCCACCACCTCGTCGTTGCCCGAGGCCGTCGCCGCGGACGTGACGATCAGCGAACGGATCCGAATGGCAATCGCATCGCCGATCTCCGCGCCCGCGACCGCAACAGGGCGCGTCACCTCATGTCCGCCGCGGATCTCCGGCGTGATCATCGGCCCCCAACATCCCGGCGCTGTGTTCGCGATAATGACACCGCCATCCGCAACCGGCCCCAGCATCGGCTCGGCCGGATCGAGGATCCCGTTGGTCAATTCGTTGACGAATACCGTCCGAGCCCCGGTGGTCTGGCGCTCTCTCGTTTTCTCCAGCATGTCACTTTCCTCCAGGTTGATTGGTGTCAAAGGTTCAGGCCGCTCGTCACGGCGATACTATCATCAGTTGAAGAAGGGATCGGCAAGCTCCTCGTGCGGCGCCTGTTGCGGCAATCCTGCCCCCTGCTCGGCCCCCGTTGCGGATCCGGAACCGGAAACGAGCGCGGCAAGAAGCGAGGGCTCTCTCGGGTCGCTATCCCAGGCGCACGGTGCCGTTGCGAGCGCGGCGATGGCAAAAATTGTTGCGAAGATACGCATGGTGGCTCCTTCCGTTATTGATGTCGGCAGCGGCGTTTCGTCACCAAGGGCTCGTGCTCGCGGCCAGAGATTTTCTTGGACGTATCGTGGGCGTAACCAGTTGCGCACTGGCAGTTCGTCTCTACCGCCCACGGCGCGCTCTCATCCAAAGGTGAAGACGAAGGCTTCTGCGCCGGGCGCGAGGAAGCGGATCTCGAAGGTCCGCTCCCGGGCTTCGCCCGATTGGCGCACGAGCTGGTAAAGACGGGTCCCCGTAACGGTACCTTTGCCGGCCGCATCGATATCCGCGCCATGGTCCGCGCCGGGCGCCACCCCATCGATGGTTATCTGAAACGGGACCGGCTTGCCGCCGGCGCCAGCGCCGAGCACCAGGTGCAGGTCCCGTGCGCGAAACCGGTAGGTGATACCCCCGCCAGCCTCGTTGAGGCGCGCCTCTTCGGCGCCGACCGTCCAGTTGCCGGTCAGCCCCCATTCATTGAGCCCCGGTTTGCCGACCGTGTACCGCGCGGACGTGTTGGCCGAAACGCCCTGAGGCGAGACGAAGTTTGCGGCGCGCGCATAGCCGATATAGGTCTCGCCGGAGCCGAGGCGTGCCAGGTCCGGCGAGGCCTCAGCGCCCTTCACATCCGGCTTCACCAGATCTCCTTCGGCCTTCTTCTTGCCGGCGGCTTCCGCCAGCAGCTCCTGGATCACCCGCTCGGAGCCCTCGTAGTCGCCTTCGCCGAAATGGGTGTAGCGGACCTGCCCTTCGGCATCGATGAAATAGTGGGCCGGCCAGTAGCTGTTGGAGAAGGCGCGCCAGATGGTGAAATCGTTGTCGATCGCCACCGGATAGGTGATCTTGAAATCGCGCACGGCCTTTTCGACATTGCCGATCTGTTTTTCGAAGGCGAATTCCGGAGCGTGCACGCCGATGACGACGAGACCCTGGTCCCGATACTTCTCAGCCCAGGCCCGGACATAGGGGATGGTGCGGATGCAGTTGATGCAGGAATAGGTCCAGAAATCGACGAGCACGACCTTGCCGCGGAGTTCTGCCGACGTCAGAGGCTTGGAATTCAGCCATTGAACAGCACCGTCGAGCGACGGAAACTGTCCTTCGACCGGAAGGTCGCTGCGATAGACCGCCTGTCGCGTATCCTTTGCGGCAAGGGTCATGCGCGTGCTTGCGACGCCTACGGGCGATGCACCACTGCGCAGGCGATCGAGGATCGACTGTTCGACGCCCGCCGTGCTCGCATAGGAAAGTTGCGCCAAAAGACCGGTGTCGAGCCCCAGCGCGATCGCGCCAACGCCGGCAAGCACTGCGACGCCGAGACTCTGGCGGATGCGGTCGCCAAGGCCGAGAAAGCGCTTCATCGCCGCGAATACTCGGGCGCCGGCCAGAACGGCGAGCGCCAGCGAGGTCGCAGCACCGGCCGCATAGGCGACAAGCAGCAGCGTCGTCTGCGCATTCGCGCCGTTCAGCGCTGCCCCGGTCAGCACCAGGCCAAGCACCGGCCCGGCACACGGCGCCCAGAGCAATCCGGTCGCAACGCCAAGGAGGATCGAGCCGCCGACGCTGCCCTTCTCCCCGGTCGCAGCCTTCCGCGACAGTCGGTTGCCGAGTTCCACGAACGGACCGGTCACAAAGGCGGCAGCCCGCGTCGAGAGCAGTGTCACGCCGAAGACGGCGAGCATCGCGATCGCTGCGTAGCGGCCGTAGGCGTTTGCCTGCACAGCCCAGTTGCCACCAAGGGCTGCAAGCGAAGCGATACCCGCAAAGGTCACGATCTTGGCGAGCAGCATCGGAAGAATGCTGGTGGAAAAGGGTTGGCCAGCGCGGGCAAACACGAATGGCAGCACCGGCAGGATGCAGGGGCTGACGATCGTCAGCACGCCGGCAAGATAGGCTACAACAAAGAGGATCATCATCGTCTCTCCGCATGGGATCGATGCCCGAGGCACAGATCGCTTATCACGTGCGGCAGAGGACCATCGCGACGTATCGCGGATGTTTCTGGCAGGAGCGGATTTGTATCTCAATGCATCAGGGTCGTCCCCGATCATCGCAATTCGCGCAATCAATATATTCCATGAGATATAACGGCATGCCATAGTGCGGCCCGACCGATCCCTCTCGCTATCGTGGCCTCCATGTTGAAATCTCTTGCGATAATCTTTTCCGCCATGCTCGGCCTTGCCTCAGGCGCAGCCGAGGCGCGTACGATCACCGATGCCGCCGGGCGGACGGTCGAGGTTCCCGACACCATCACCCGCGTGCTTGCCGCCGGCCCGCCGGCCTCGGTACTCACCTACGTGCTGGCACCGGACAAGCTCGCCGGCTGGGTGCGGGAGCCGACGGAGGAACAAAAGGCATATCTGATGCCGTCGGTCCGGGACCTGCCGACCTACGGCCAGCTCACGGGCAAGGGCGGCAGCGCCAATGTCGAGGCGGTGCTGGCCGCCAAGCCGGACATCATTCTCGACGTCGGCACCGTCAACGACACCTACCGCTCACTGGCCGACAAGGTGCAGGCGCAGACCGGCATTCCCTACGTGCTGATCGACGGCCGCTTCACCGATAGCGGCAAGACGCTGCGCGACGTCGGCGCCCTGCTTGGCGTGGCAGATCGGGCCGAAACGCTCGCGACCTATGCCGACCAGCGGATCAAGGATCTGAACGACAACCTCGCCAAGATACCGGTCGATCAAAGGCCACGCGTCTACTATGGTCGCGGCCCGGAAGGCCTGGAAACGGGACTTGCCGGCTCGATCAATGTCGAGATCCTCGAAGCCGTCGGCGCCGAAAACGTTGCGGCGGCAGCCGGCAAGGGCAGCCTGACCCAGGTATCGCTCGAACAGATCCTCTCCTGGAACCCGGACGTCATCATCGCAGCAAGCGGCAAGTTCGCAGCTTCTGCCAAGAAGGACCCGCTATGGGCCGATGTGAAGGCAATCACCACAGGCCGGGTGTTCACTGCGCCGTCCCTGCCCTACGGCTGGTTCGACTCGCCGCCTGCGATAAACCGACTGATCGGCGTCGTTTGGCTGCAGAAGCTGTTCTATCCCGATAGCTTCAAGGGCGATCTGAAGGCTGAGACCCGCGATTTCTACAAGCTGTTCTACCAGGTCGACCTGACGGAAGAACAAGTGGCCACGCTCCTGAAGGGGGCGGTGCCGGCTTCGAGATGAACCGGAGACAGGAAACATCGGAAATGACGGTCGACGGGCGCAAGGGCAATCTCTGGCTCCTCGTCGGCCCCCTCCTGCTGTTGGCCCTGGTGTCGATGTCTGTCGGCAAATATGCCGGCCCTGCGGAAATCGCCGGGGCACTGCGCGCGGCCCTGTCGGGACAGCCGAGCGATCCCGTTCTTTCGACCGTGCTCTGGAATGTGCGGCTGCCGCGCGTTGCAGGCGCGATGCTGATCGGCGCGGCACTTGCCGCAGCCGGCGCCACCTATCAGGGGCTTTTCCGCAATCCGCTCGTTTCGCCGGATATCCTCGGCGTTTCCGGCGGCGCCAGTCTCGGCGCTGTGATCGGCATCTTTCTGTCGCTGCCGGTCCTCGCAATCCAGACGATCAGCTTTGCCGGTGGGCTGCTTGCGGTCGCCGCGGTCTATGCTGTCGGCTTGGCGATCCGCGGACGCGATCCGGCCCTGACACTGGTCCTGGCGGGGATTGCCATCGGCGCCCTTGTGGGTGCAGGCATATCGCTGATCAAGATCCTTGCCGATCCCTATGACCAGCTGCCGGCGATCACCTATTGGCTGCTCGGCAGCCTGACGGCGATCACCCGTTTCGAGGTCATCTCGATCCTGCCGGCGCTTTTGATCGGGCTGGTGCCGCTGATGCTTTTTCGCTGGCGCATGAACCTGATGACGCTCGGCGACGAGGAAGCACAGACCCTGGGCGTCGACACGCGTACGACCCGCGCATTGCTGATCGCGGCAGCTACGCTCATCACCGCGGCGGCCGTCTCCGTCAGCGGCGTCATCGGCTGGATCGGCCTTGTCATCCCGCACATCGCGCGCATGCTGGTCGGCCCGGACTTCCGCCGCCTGCTGCCGGCGTCGATGATCGCCGGGGCTGCCTATCTGCTTGTTGTCGACATGCTGGCGCGCAGCATAGCGCTCGTCGAAGTGCCGCTCGGCATTCTGACGGCGGCCGTTGGCGCGCCCTTCTTCCTTTGGCTGCTCGCCTCCGGCCGGAGGGCCTGGCAATGACGCTGGAGATCACGAATCTCGCCTTCGGCTATGGCGGACGCTCGGTGGGTGAGAATGTCTCCCTGTCGCTTGCATCCGGCGAGGTTCTGGCCCTGCTCGGCCCCAACGGCGCCGGCAAGACGACGCTGTTCAAGACCGTCCTCGGCCTTCTGCCAGTCAGGGCTGGAGACATTCTCCTGGACGGGCGACCGCTTTCCGCCTGGCCACGGCGCGAGCGCGCCAAGCAGATCGCCTATGTGCCGCAAGCGCATGCCGCACTTTTCCCCTTTACGGTGCTGGAGGTTGTCTTGATGGGACGAGCCCCTCACCTCGTGCCGTTCTCCTCGCCTGGCGCCCGCGATCGCCGGATAGCCATGGAAGCGCTTGTCGGCCTTGGCATGTCCCACCTTGCCCTGCGCGCCTATACTGAGATCAGCGGTGGCGAGCGCCAGATGGCGTTGATCGCTCGCGCGCTGACGCAGGAACCCGCCATCCTCGTCATGGACGAGCCGACCGCCAATCTCGACTACGGTAACCAGATGCGGGTGCTTTCGCATGTCCGGGCGCTGGCGGAACAGGGGCTTTCTGTTGTGCTTTCGACGCACAATCCGGATCACGCCTTCCTCGTTGCGGACCGGGTCGCCCTTCTCCATGCAGCAAAGCTTATCGCGCTCGGCTTGCCCAAGGACGTGTTGACGCCCACCGCCCTCAAACAACTCTACGACATCGATGTGGTGATCGGCTCGATCGACGGCAGCGAGGCCCGCCTCTGTGCGCCGCGCCTCACCGCCCCCTCTGCAAGGAAAGGAACAGACCATGGTTCGCCAGAACGAAATCCGTGAGAACGAGGTGGCCGTGGCGCCGCCCGCACCAACCGACGCCGGTCTCGTCTTTATCGGCCGCATTTCCACGCCTTGGACGTCGCGCATGGAAACCCCACGCCAGGGGCGGCATGACGGCCCGGTCTGCCGCATGGAAATCTTCGAACCCTGGGTTCTCGCTTTGAAAGGCGTGGAAGCGTTCGAGCGACTGGAAGTACTTTACTGGCTCGATCGCTCGCGGCGCGACCTGGTGCTGCAGAGCCCCGCCAGCAACGGCGAAGTGCACGGAACATTCTCGCTACGCTCGCCGGTTCGGCCGAACTCGATCGTCAAGCTCGAGGCAGTGGAAGGCTCGAGCCTTCTCGTTCGCGGTCTCGACTGCCTCGACGGCACGCCGCTCATCGATCTCAAGCCCGACCGGACGCTGTTCAAGCCGATTGCGCCGCCGCAACGCGGCGACTTTGAGACCGGCGACGGCAACGTGCATCATTGCCAGAAGTCGTAATCCGGCCGCGGTTTGGCGAGGCGCTACGGTCGGCTCGCGCGCCCTTGCCGCAAGCCTATCAGTCGATACCGACCATGACGTCCGAAGCCTTGATGACCGCGTAGGCTTCGCCGCCAACCTTCAGGCCGAGTTCGTCGACCGACTCGTTGGTGATCGCAGCCGTCACGATCGAGCCGCCGACATCGATCCGGACATGGGCGGTGGTCGCGCCCTTGACGACTTCGACGATTTTGCCCTTGAGGCGGTTGCGTGCGCTGATTTTCATGCGGTTCTCCTCCGTGTTGGCTAGGCTGAATGTCGCGTTGCCGCGTTCATCCGCCAGGCCGGACGGGGTTTATCCCGGATCGGCGCTGCGAATAGCAGCCTGCGAGGCGAAACGGTATCATCGTCGCGCAGGGACGTGCAGTCTCCCCACGGCATTGTCATGTCAATCGCGGAGGGTGATCCACACCGGCGCATGATCGCTCGCGCCCTCCATGCCACGAACCTCGCGGTCGATGCCGGCGCCGGTCAGCTTGCGGGAAAGCTTCCGGCTGAGGAGCATATGATCGAGCCGAAGCCCCGCGTCGCGCTGCCAACGGTTCCGGCGATAGTCCCAGAAGGTGAAAAGCTTTTCTTTCGGGTGTTTTTTGCGCAAGGCGTCGAGCCAGCCCTGATCGAGAAGGTCGCGGAATGCGGCGCGGCTTTCCGGCTGGACCAACGCGTTGTCGTCATAGGAGGTCGTCGGGTAGATGTCGCGCGGCTCCGGAACGATGTTGTAGTCGCCGGCAAGCACGACAGGCAGATCGAGCGCGTAGAGCTCGGCCGCATGCTTGGCAAAACGCTCGTGCCAGCCAAGCTTGTAGACGAACTTCGGGCCTGGCCGCGGGTTGCCGTTGGGCGCGTAGAGACAGGCGACCAGGAGGCCGCTGACGGCAGCCTCGATATAACGCGCCTCGGCATCCGACGGGTCATGGTCGAGCCCGACACGGGTCAGCACCGGCTCGCTGCCGCGGGAGAGGATCGCCACACCGTTCCATGCGGATTGTCCCTGCCAGACCGCGCCATAACCGGCCGCCTCGATCGCCGAGCGTGGGAACTGCCGATCGGTCGCCTTCAACTCCTGCAGGCAAACGATGTCCGGCTCCGCCTCGCCCAGCCAGGCGATCAGGTTATCGAGCCGCCTGTTGATGCCGTTGATGTTGAAGCTGGCGATCTTCATCCCGGCGATCGGATCAGCGTGTCAGCCGGGCAGCCCAGGCTGCCACCGCATCGGCCAAGGTCCTTAAATGATCGGCAGTCGAAAAGCCGGAAATGCTCTTGCGCGGTTTGAGGTCATGGTCTCCGTCCTCGAGCCACAGGACTTCGATCGCATTGGAAAGCACGTAGTTTTGCACTTCCTCGCGCGTGCCGAATTCGTCGCGCGTTCCCTGGCAGATCAGCGTCGGCGTCTTGAGGTCGGCCAGGTGCTTGGTGCGCAGCTGCTCGGGCTTGGCCGGCGGATGAAAGGGATAGCCGAGGCAGAGCAGCCCGGTGATCCTGCCGGCCGCATGCAACGGATCGGCGACCATGCTCGCGACGCGTCCCCCCATCGACTTGCCGCCGATGATAAGTGGGCCTTTGACGTCCAGATCGTCGATGGCGGCGAGGTATTCCGGATTAAGCGTGTCGGCGCGGGGCGGCGGTTTGCGCCCCTCCACCGTGCGCCTTGCCGCCATATAGCCGAACTCGAAGCGCGCGACGCGAAAGCCTGCCGTAGCAAGCGCCCCTGCGGTCGCGGTCATCGACGCCGAATCCATCGGGGCGCCGGCGCCATGGGCAAGGAGGATGGTGACCGCGGCATCGTCGGGTCCGTCGAAGAGAAATTTGTCGCCCATATCAGCCTGCTGTTCTCGGGCGGTCCTGCAGGTCGACATATTGCACGCCGCGCTCCGCCGTTCGCGCCCATTCGCTATCGCTATCGAGTTCGAGATAGCGGCTCCACCAGCGTCTCGCCTCCGCGAGATCGCCGGCATCGAATTCGAGTTTCGCCAGATTGAAGACGGCGTCGGCATAGTCGTCGTCGATCTCGATCGCCTTCCTGAGATGCCGGCGCGCGGCGTCGATCCGGCCCCGTTCGTTCATCAGCCCCGCGAGGTTGAACCAGGCCTCGACGAAGGATGGATCGAGCTTGATGGCACGGGCGTAATCATGGGCCGCATCAAGCTCCCGTCCCGCTGCCTTCAGGCAATTGGCGCGGTTGAAGGCCGCGACCGAATCCGTCCGGTCCATGGCAAGATAGCGCTGATAGAAAGCCGCAGCATCCAGGTAGTCGCCATTGGCTTCCGCCTCCTCGGCCAGATCGAAGAGATCTTCGAGGGCGCCATCGTCCGGTGTATCGAGATCGAAGAGCAATTGCCCATTCAGCTCGCTCAAGCCCTCGGCGCTGCGGGCGTAGATCGCATCGGTGCCGCCATGGTGTAGCGAAAGCGCCGTCAGCGAGGCGACCGGTCCGGAGCGATGGACGGACCGGGCGATCGCGCTCCAACTCGCCCCGCTGGCAATCAGCTCGGCATATTTCCGGGCAAGGATGAGGTCGCGGAACGAATAAGGCTCGCGGTCATGCTCGAAAGCGTCGAACAGGGAGAGCAGGTCGAAGACCCGCGGCGAGAGCCTCGCCTGATCGATCAGCGATTGGCGACTGAGCGCGGATGCCACCGGCACGGACATCAACCCCAGAAGGCGAAGAAAGCCGTTTTCGCTGACAAGCCATCGCCCGCTTTCGCGTTCGCCATCGAAGCGGGCTTCGATCTCCGCCTCGCTCGATTTGGCAAGCAGACTACGGCCGAACACCAGATAGGTCGTCTGCCGCGTGACGCCGCGACGCAGGTGTCCGTGCTGGCGCTCGACCTCGCGCGCCACCAGCCGGCGCGGGAAGGCCGAGAGCGCCCCGACGATACCGAATGTCTGGCCTGCTACAGCCATTAGGCTTTCTTCTTCGCGGCCGGTTTTGCCGCCGTGCGCTTGGCTGGCGCTGCCGCCTTGGAGGTTTGCTTCGCTGCCGGCTCGGCCTTGGGCTTGCTCTTTGCAGGCGGCTTCGACTGCGACAGGCTCGCCTTCAGCGCATCCATGAGGTTGATGACGTTGCCACGCTCAGGGGCTGCCGCAATGATCGGCTTGTGACCTTTGAGCTTCTCGCGGATCATCTTCATCAGCGCGATCTCGTAGCGGTCCTCATAGTTCTTCGGATCGAAGACCGTCATCTTCTGCTGGATCAAGGCTTCGGCGAGTTGCAGCATTTCCGGGTCCGGGTGACCAACGGGTACATTGCCGAAATATTCAGCGGTTCCGCGCACTTCGCTCGGGTTTCTCAGTGTACACACGAACATCCCGGTTTCGCGCGCACCGATGGTCACCACCCGTTCGCGGCTCGAAAGCACGAGGCGCGCGATCGCCACCTTGCCGCTCTTTTTCAACGCTTCGCGCAGCACGACGAAGGTCTCCTCAGCCATCGCGCCGTCTGGGGCGAGATAGTATGGCGCGTCCTGATAGATCACATCGACAGAGCCTTCGTCGACGAAGGCCTCGATGTTCATGGTATGATTGGACTCGATCCTGACGCTGTCGAGATCGCTGTCCTCGATGATGATGTACTTCTTGTCTTCGTATTCGTAGCCCTTGACCAGATCCGAACGCTCGACGAGCCCGAGTTCCGGGTCGACCGGCTTCATGTTGATCCGGTTATGGGTGTCCTTGTGCAACTGGTTGAAGCTGATGCGCTCGCTCGAACTGGTCGCCGGATAGAGCCTGACGGGGCAACTGACGAGACTGAGTTTGAGGTAACCTTTCCAACTTGCCCTGGGCGCCATTGATGTCTCCTACGCGGCCAAACGCATTACGTCCTCGTTTCGGACAGAAGCGGCAGTTCCTTGGCAAAGTCGTCGATATCCGCCCAGGGATCGCCGAAAGTATCCAGAAGTCCAGGCAGCGAAGAATAGTTCAAATCCTCCGGAGCGTCGATAGTCTCCAGATCCGCCCACTGAAGCGGCGCCGAAGCCGGCAGATTGGTGCGTGCGCGCAGCGAATAGGGAGCGGCCGCCGTATGGCTGCGCGCGTTGCGGTGGAAGTCGATGAAGATCCGCCTGACACGGTTCTCCTTGCCCATGGTCGTGGTGAAAGTCTGAGGCGCGGTCGCCGCCAACCGGGTGGCAATCGCGCTCGTTGCCTGGTGTGTCTTCTTCCAGTCCAGCTTCGGTTTGACCGGCACCACGACATGGATGCCGCTGCCGCCTGACGTCTTGACGAAGGGAACGAGGCCGAGCGCTTCGAGCTCGTCGCGTATGTGGACGGCCGCTTCGACCACGTCGCGCCACAAGACCCCTTCGCCGGGATCGAGATCGAAGACGACGCGATCGGGCTTCTCCAGCCGCGCGCGCCGCGAACCCCAACTGTGAAGCTCGATCACGCCGAACTGGGCGAGCGCCAGATAACCCTTCGTACCCTCGATCGAGAGGAAGGACTTGCTCTCGCCCTCGGAATTGGCCGCGTTGAAGCTGACGATCGAAGGCGGCATGCCGGTGAAGGGATGGCGCTGGAAGAAGCAATCGGCCTGCTTTCCCGTCGGGCAGCGGAAAAGCGACACCGGGCGGCCGAGGATATGCGGCAGCATGAAATCGCCGACCAGCGCATAGTAAACGGCAATGTCGAGCTTGGTCGGTCCAGATCTTCCGAAGACCCGGCGGTCGGCATTGGTCACCTGGATCGTCGCGAGGTCGGCGTCGGTGATCAGCCGTTTGCGCGGCGCCGTCGCCGGAGCCGAAAGCTCGACATCGCGAAGCCCCTTGAAAACCGCGTGGCGCAGCACATTGTCGGTCGTGCGGTTGGAGTAGTGGATGCGGGCCGATAACACCGGCCGCACCCAGAGGATTTCCTTGGGCGCGCCATCGAGCGCGGTTTCGCCACCGCGCAAGGCTTCCAACCGCGCGAGCAACTGCTTGGCTGTCCCCGCATCGAAGCCGGTCCCGACCTTGCCGCGGTAGTGCAGTTCTCCGTTCTCCCATTCCCCAAGCGCCAGTGCCGCAAGGCCTTCGGCCGCCTCCGAAACTGTGTAACCCGCAATCACGAAGTCTTCGCTTTTGAGCGCTTTCGTCTTGGTCCAGGTCTGAGTGCGTCCGCTACGATAGGGCGAGGAAGCGCGCTTTGAGACTATCCCTTCCAGCCCAAGCTCGGCCGCCTGATCGTAGAGCCCGCGCCCATCGCCCTTCACATGGTCGCTGAACTGAATGGCTGAGCGGCTCGATATCTGCCCTTGGAGTAGTTGCGCCAGCAGAGCTTTGCGCTTTTCCAGCGGAGCTTCGGCAAGGTTCCAGCCGTCGAGATGGAGGATGTCGAAGGCATAGAAGACGAGCTTGCCATCCGTCCCGGACGATAGAGCCTCCTGCAACAGCGAGAAGCGGCTGATGCCCTTGTCGTCGAGAGCGACGATCTCGCCATCGATCATCGCCTCCCGACAGGGCAACTTGCCGAATGCGTCTGGAAGATCACCGTAGCGCTTCGTCCAGTCGAGCCCGCTACGTGTGATCAGCCGCACTGAGCCATCCGAGATATCCGCCATCGTGCGATAACCGTCGAACTTGATCTCGTGCAACCAGGTTTGTTTTTCCGGTGGCCCTCCGGGTGGCTTCGGGGTCGGGCTGGCCAGTTGCGGCTCGATCCGCTGCGGCTTCGGACCTTTAACGGCGCCCGTTAGCGAACCGGGCTTGAGGACGGCCGGCTTTGCCGCTTTCGTCGGTTTCTTCGGCGGCTCGACCAACTCTTCGATCCGCCGCCCGCTTTTCACGCTCTCCGGACGCGCCGTCAGAATGTCGACATCGGGATCGGCGGCGGGATCATGCTCCTTGAACAGCAGCCAGTTGCGCTTGTCGTCGTCGTCCGTTTTCGGCTTCAGCCGCGTCAGCATCCAGCCGCCATTGAGCTTCTCGCCGGCGAGACGAAACTTGAATGCGCCCGTTCTCAGGCTTTTCTCGATATCGTCCATCGGCGCCCAGACGCCGGTGTCCCAAACGATCATCGGCCCGCCGCCATACTCGCCTTCCGGGATCACGCCCTCGAAGTCGATGTAGTCGAGCGGATGATCTTCGGTCTCGACGGCCAGCCGCTTGTCGGCGGGGTTGAGCGAGGGGCCTCTGGGGACCGCCCAGCTTTTGAGCACGTCGCCCACCTGCAATCTCAGATCATAGTGATCGGCGGTGGCATGGTGCTTGTGCACAACGAAACGATTGCCCTGCCCACCGGTTCTTCCGGCAGGCTCAGGCGTCCGGGAAAAGTCCCGCTTCGCACGATAGGTCGTGAGTTTCGACGTCGCCATGCGGCAAAGCTAGAACGTGTTCGCAAAGGTCGCAATATCCGTCACGGCAGGGACGCACAGCCCAGAAATTTCGGAAAACAATTGCTTTCGCAACTCGGTCCGACTAAAAAATTCGAAGAATTTGGAAAGCCGCCATGATCGAAAAGCAAAAGACGCCACGCTCGCGCGGCCGTCCCCAGGTCCGGCCGGACGACGAGACGCGCCAGGTGATCGTCCTCGCCGCCGAACGGCAGTTCTGCGACCTCGGCTACGAGGCGGCGAACATCAATATCATCGCCCAGAACGCCGGCGTTTCCACCAAGACGCTCTATCGGCTGTTTCCGACCAAGGCCGATCTGTTCGAGCGCGTCATTTCCCTTAGGATCGCCGAGTTCGTGCTGGAGGCGGCCGAAGAGAACCTGGACGATCTGGGCGTGAGGGGTGGCCTGGTGCACCTGCTTGCCGCCTACGGACATCTCGTGCTCTCGCGCGACACGATCGCGATCATCCGCCTGGTGCTCGCCGAGGCGGAGCGCTTTCCGGAAGTTGCCGCCACCTTCTGGGAACAGGCGATCCAGCGAACGAGTGCCACCTTGGAGCGATGGCTGAGGACACAAGTGGCCCAGGGCCGGCTCGCGGTCGCAGACCCGCGTCTGGCCGCGGGCATGCTGCGCGGCATGATGGCGATGGAGCCGCAACGCGCCGTCATGATGGGGTGCCTTGGCACGATCGACGAGGCGACGATCACGGCACGGGCCGAAAGCTGCGCCGACATCTTCCTGACGGGCGCCTTGCCGAGATAAGCCCTTCGCTCCACGGCAAACTTTGCCGATGTCATCCAGCTGTCATCAAGCTGTAACGTGGGGCCGTATAACTCTCCGCGCGGAAGCCCTTCCGCCGGACGCATGAGGCGTCGCGACCAGCCTTCGGCATGGCCTCTCCCTTGCACGTCCGGTGATTGTTATGCGTTTGTCCGCGAAGCTTCCTCTCGCTGCGGCGGCTCTGGCCGCCTTTTCCATTGCCGCAACCAGCCTTGCCAGCCTGACGGTCAGCGGCAATCTCTCGTCACGCGCGGCGATCGAGAAGCTGGAGGCGCTTGCCGATGCCCGCCGCAACGAGCTTCGCCATTACCTTACAACCGTGGAAAACGACCTGCGCAATCTGCAGGCGCAGAAGTCCGTCGCCAAGGCGCTCAGCGATCTGAATGGTGCGGCTGCCAAGTTCGGCGACAAGACCGAAAACGAACTGCAGCGCCGCTATCTGGCGGAAAACCCCAACGCCGAAGACAAGCGCGCGCTCTACGGTTCCGCAGGCATCGACGACTACGATACGCTGCACGCGCGCTATCACCCGTTCTTCCGGCGCTTCGCGGAAGCCCACGGCTATCGCGACGTGCTGCTCGCCAATCTCAGCGGCGACGTCGTCTACGCCCTCAACAAGAAGGGCGATTTTGGCGTCAACCTCAAGAACGCTGCCTGGAAGGACACCGGCCTTGGCCGCGTTTTCCGGGAGACGGCCGAGGGAACCGACAAGAGCAAGCTCGCCTTTGCATCCTACGGGGCCTATGCGCCGCTTGGCGGCAGCCCCGCCGCGTTCATCGCCATCCCCCTGGAATCGATCGACGGCAAGATCGGCACGCTGATCCTTGAAATGCCGGACGGGCGCATTGGCGAAATCGTCGGCAACCGCACCGGCCTTGGCGAAACCGGCGAGACGATCCTGCTCGACACCAGCGGGTTTTTCCTTGCCGACAGCGCCGCCACAGCCGAAAACGATATGCTGAAGGCCCGGATCGCGACCGACCAGCCAGAGGAAGACGGTGTCATCATCAGCAGCAGGCTTACGGATTTCCGTGGCGAGGAGGCGCAGATGGCGGCGACCAGCCTTGATGCATTCGGCACGCGCTGGACCATGGCCGCGGTCATGACCTCGCGGGAGGCCTTTGCTGCTGTTACCGCCTTGCGCAATTGGACGCTCGTGACGGCACTCGCCGTCCTTGCGGCCGCGCTGGCGATCTCGGTCTGGTATTCGCGCCGACTGACGCGCCCGATCACCGGTCTCGTCCACGACATGAGCCGGCTCGCCGATGGCGACACGACGATCGATGGTGTCGGAGGCACCCGCAGGGACGAGATCGGCGACATGGCCCGCTCCGTCCTCGTTTTTCGCGATGCCCTCCGTGACCGCGCCCGCCTCGAAACCGAGGCCGCGGAAACGCGAACCATGATCGAAGCGGAACGGCACGGCCGCGAGACGGCGCAGGCGGAGGTGTCCCGCCAGATCAACGATGCCGTCGAAATTCTGGCTTCGGGGCTCGAACGCTTGTCCCATGGCGATCTGACAGCCCGCATCGACCGCCCCTTCGGCGCCGGTTTCGATCGCCTGCGCTCGGATTTCAACCTGTCGCTGGAGAGCCTCGCGATCACGCTTGGCGACGTGAAGGCGAGAAGTGCCGAGATCGACGGCGAAACCGGTGAGATGCGCGACGCCATCGGCCAACTCGCCAAGCGCACCGAACATCAGGCGGCGACGCTGGAAGAGGCAACCGCGGCGCTCGGCGCAATCACCGCCACCATCGGTCGCACCGCCGAGCATGCCACATCGGCGACCGCGATCGCGGCCGCCGCCAAGGCGAGTTCCGACCGTTCGGGTGAGGTGGTGATGAATGCCGTTGGGGCCATGGCCCAGATCGAAAAGGGATCTGTCGCCATTTCGCAGATCATCGGCACGATCAACGACATCGCCTTCCAGACCAACCTCCTGGCGCTGAACGCGGGGGTCGAGGCGGCGCGCGCCGGCGAAGCGGGCAAGGGATTTGCGGTCGTTGCCCATGAGGTTCGCGAACTGGCGCAGAAATCGGCGCAGGCCGCCCGGGAGATCAAGGCGATCATCACGACGTCGGCCGAGGAAGTGGCGAAGGGCGTTTCTCTGGTTCGGGCCGCTGGCGACGCGCTCGACGAGATCTCCGGTCAGATCCACGCGATCAACGAGCAGACGCTGCAGATCGCCGGCGACGCGCGCGACCAGGCGATCGACCTGCAGCACATCAACCAGACCATGTTGTCGCTGGACGCTGTGACCCAAAAGAACAATGCGATGGTCGAGGACAGCACGGCCATGACCCACAGGCTTACAAGCCAGGCGTCGGGCCTGTTCGATCTCGTCGAGCGCTTCCACACGGCATCCGACGGAGGTCGATCGGAGACGCACGCCCTGGAGCCGGTCCACCTTCGGCGCACGGCCTGACCTCCGCCACTCAGGTGGCCGCCATCCATATGCGTACATGCCACCCGCTTTGGCGCGGCGGCCATGGTCTTGACGCTTCCCCGAACGCATTTTACGCCCATAACGAGAGTGCTCATCGAGCGCGGGGAAATCATGCGGATAGCCAGTCTTGCGATGTATGTCAGCCCTCCGCCGCTCGCGGCGGCAACGGCAACGCTCTGGGCGTTCCTGCGCGACGACCTGCGGCGCGAGGGCCTGACGCATGTGCCCGACCGCTTGGACGCTGCCCTCTCTCATACCGACGCCTGGCTTCATCCGACGCTGCTGCTCGCGCAGACCTGCGGTTATCCCTACGTCCGGCACCTACGCGGCAAGGTTCGCCTTGTCGCCACACCGGTCTACGGGCATCCGGGCTGCGACGGCGCCGACATGTGCAGCTTCATCATCGTGCGAGCAGACGGCCCGGCCCGTTCCCTCGAAGATCTGCGGGGGACACGGGCTGCCATCAACGATCCCGCCAGCAATTCCGGAACAAACCTGTTGCGCGCGGCGATCGCGCCCCTCAGCCGCAATGGCCAGTTCTTCTCCTTTATCGCCGAAACCGGCAGCCATCTGGCAAGCATAGATGCGGTTGCATCGGGCACTGCGGACGTAGCCGCCATCGACTGCGTGACCTATGGCAACACGCAACGGTTTGATCCGGAACGCGTGGCCGGGCTACGGGTCTTGACCACCACCGCAAGAACGCCGGGCCTACCTCTCATCACCCGCGGCGATGCCTCGGCCGACGAGCTTTTGCTGCTGCGCCGCTCACTGGGACGAGGGATCAAGGAGCCCACTTTGGCCGAGGCCCGCGATGTGCTTTCCCTAAAAGACTTCGCGGTTCTGTCCGATGCGGATTACGAGCCCGTGGCCGAGCTGGCGCGGTTCGCACACCGCCTTGGTTACCCCGAGATTGCTTGAACACGCGCAAGCTGTCGGAGCCAGTTTCGTCAGCGTACCTGTGCCAGCGCCACCGCGTCGGCGCCGGCCGGGAAATGCTGTTGGGCGGACACATCGTTTGCCGCCTGCAAGACAGCCTCCGCGACATCGGCCTCGGTCGTCACCAGGGGCGGTTTTGCAAAT
Source organism: Ensifer sp. ENS09 (assembly GCF_014852425.1). Classification (NCBI taxonomy): domain Bacteria; kingdom Pseudomonadati; phylum Pseudomonadota; class Alphaproteobacteria; order Hyphomicrobiales; family Rhizobiaceae; genus Ensifer; species Ensifer sp. ENS09. The sequence continues at coordinate 616,830 of NZ_JACVBP010000004.1, read as the reverse complement.
TGGGCGAAGATTGGCGCTGCGAAATCGGCATAGGCCTCGGGGATCAGGTCCTCGACGCGTACCGCGGTGTTGTGGGCGAAGCGCGTGGTCGGCGCATACCCCGGTTCGACCAGCTTGACGCGGATATCGAAGGCCGCAAGCTCATGGGCAAGCGAACCGGTAAAGCCGGTGATCGCGGTCTTGCTTGCGGTATAGGCGGCGGCCAGCGGCATGGAAGCAAGCGTTACGCTCGAGGTGACGTTGACGACGACGCCGGACCGGCGGGCGCGGAACTGCGGGATCACCGCCTGGGTCATCGCCATTGTGCCGAAGGTGTTGGTGTCGAAGATCTTGCGGATATGAGACATCGGCGTCGCCTCGAAGGCACCCACCACGCCGACGCCGGCATTGTTGACAAGCGCATCGATCGGGCCGCTTTCCGCAATGGCGGCTGAGATGCTGTCGGGGTCGCTGACATCGAGTGTCAGCAGGCGAAGCCGCTGCGCCGGCCGCAGGATGTCGTGTCGGGGAGAGCGCATCGTCGCAATGACGTTCCAGCCTTCGGCATGGAAACGGCGCGCAGTCTCCAGTCCGTAGCCGGAAGAGCAGCCAGTGATCAGTACGGTCTTCATAACGTTTTCCTTCGTGGTTGGGATGAAACCGGAATACCGCGGGGATTTCGGATGATCTACGACTTGAAGTCCGGATTACGTTTGCTATCGTCCTGACATGACAGATCCCCTCTCGCAACTCATTCAGCTTCTCCACCCACGTACCGTGTTCACCAAGGGCATCAGCGGCGCCGGCCGCTGGGCGGTTCGCTACTCGGAATTCGGTCATCCGAGTTTTTGTACCGTCATCGAGGGATCGTGCCGGCTGGCAGTCGACGGCGAGGCGCCGGTGACGCTGCAGGCAGGCGATTTCGTCTTGTTGCCGCGCACGCCCGGCTTCACCATGTCGGGCTTTGACGCGGTGCAGCCGACTTTCATCGATCCCAAGGCGGTGCCTTCACTGGTCGGCGAAGTTCGTCATGGCAGGCAGGACGGCGAACCGGACGTGCGCCTGCTCGGCGGCTATTTCGTTCTTGACTCGCCCGACGCCGGACTGCTGGTTTCGCTGCTGCCGGCATTGATGCATCTGCGCGGGATGGACCGGCTTTCGACACTCGTGCGCCTTGTGGGCGAAGAAGCACGCGACGAACGTCCCGGCCGCGATCTGGTTCTGGCGCGGCTTGTGGAAGTGATGCTCGTCGAGGCGCTGCGATCCATCGAAGGGGAGAGCGCTGCACCCGGCCTCTTTCGCGGGCTGGGAGATGCGCGGCTGGCGGCGGCCATTCGCCAGCTCCATGATGATCCGGCCCGTGCCTGGACCGTGGCGGAACTGGCGCACGAGGCCGCACTGTCCCGATCCGTCTTCTTCGAGCGCTTCACCCGCGCCGTCGGGCTGCCACCGATGGAGTATCTGCTCGTCTGGCGCATGGCGATCGCCAAGGACCTGCTGCGGCAACGCGAACTGGACCTTGCAGCTGTCGCTGAACGGGTCGGCTACAGCTCGGCAAGTACCTTCAGCACCGCCTTCAGCCGCCATGTCGGGCAACCGCCAGGGCGCTACGCGCGCTTGGCCGTGGCCGCCCAATAACGCCGGCACGGCTTTTCGTGAGAATTATCTCAAATACAGAAGTCAGTCACATTTACACCCTGCTCTCGGGCCTATAGACGAGCCTTGGGGCCTGTAAACGGCCCCTGGGCCAACAGAGAACCGCACCTCATGCTCCGACGCCTGTACGATTGGACAATGTCGCTCGCAACACGGGAGACCGCCATTGTCTGGCTTGGCATCATTGCCTTCGTCGAAAGCTCGATCTTCCCGGTTCCGGCCGATCTTCTCCTGATCCCGATGGCGCTGGCGCGCCCGGAGCGGGCCTGGCGTTATGCTCTCGTGGCAACTGTCTGCTCGGTTCTCGGCGGCATCGCCGGCTGGTATCTCGGCCATTACGCCTTCGACACGCTCGCCAAACCGCTGCTCGAGTTCTATGGCAAGCTCGACACGTTCGAGCACCTGAAGGCCTCGGTCGACAGCGAGATGCTGGCGTTGCTGCTCGTCACCTCGGGCCTGGCGCATCTGCCGCCGATCAAGGTCGTGACCATCCTTTCAGGCGCCGCCAACATCAATCTCGGCCTGTTCATCGTCTCGGCGATCATTGCCCGCGGCGCGCGATTCTTCCTGCTCGCCTGGCTGCTGCGCCGTTTCGGCGAAGAGATCCGGGATTTCCTCGAAAGGCGTCTTGGCGCGCTGGCGGGCGCGGCGGCGACAGTCCTGATCTGCCTCTTCGCCGCACACCGCTTTCTGTCCTGACGGACCGCGGCCGGAATTACCTGCGCGGCAGTGAGAGCGGCGCAAGTGTCCCCATTGCGCGACCCTTCGTGTCGTTCTCAGCCGCCTTGCGGCAAGCGTAGTCCTGCGCTTCCTGGAGCTTTGCGAGCGCGCCGTCATAATCGATCAAGGTCGGGCGGCCATCACTGACGACGCAAGCGCCGTCCACATGGACACGCTCGATCGCCCGCTCGGCCGCGCAATGCAGGAGATTGCGCAAGGGGTCGTAGACCGGCTGCATGGCGTGGTGCCTGAGATCGACCACCAGGAAATCCGCCTTCGCGCCGACGGCGATCCGGCCGATGTCGTCGCGGCCGAGCGCCCGGGCACCGGCAGTCGTTGCCGCCTCGAGGATGTCGCCGGTCGAAACGTCGAAGACGGACTTGCCCGAGAGCCGCGCGCAGATCATCGCCTGGCGCATTTCTTCAAGCATGTTGAACGGGTAGCTGTCGGTTCCGAGCGCGACGTTGACGCCGGCGCGGCGATAGCGGCCGACCGATTCCAGCGCCATGCCGCTGCGCGAGAAGGTGACCGGGCAATGGGCGACCGTCGTCTGGCGATCGGCAAGCAGGCGCAAATCGATCTCCGTGCGCTGCCGCGTCCAGGAATGGCTGTCGACGAAGATGCAATGGCCGAGGATCAGGTCCCTGCCGAGCAGACCCAGCTTCTCGAGATACTGCACGGCCGTCAGCCCATGCCGGCGCAAAAGCTCCTCGTGCTCGGTCATGGTCTGGGCGGCGTGGATGGTGATCGGCATGCCGCGCTCACGCGCCGCCGCCACCGCATCCTGCAGCAGTTCCGGCGAGCAGGTTTCGATCTGCGACGGTGCGACGACGCCGCCAAGGCGCCCCGAGGGGTGTGCATTCGCCGTATCGACGACCTCAAGCGCTCGCGCAAAGGCTTCGCGCCCCCGCGCCTTGTCCCAGCCGAAGTCGAGACGATGGCTGTCTTCGACGTGCCATTGTGCTTCGCGGAAACCCGGCGCGACGAAGGCGCGTGCGCCGCTTTTGGCAAGCGTCGGCAGCCAGCTCGCATGCGGGCCGGCAATATCGAGCAGCGTGGTGACACCACTGCGCATCAGGTCGCCGACCATGACCGTCAGCGACGCCTCGATCGCGTCGTCGTCGATTTCCAGAAGGTTGGAGTATTCGTAGAGCGCGTTGCCCCAAAGCGCTGCCGTCCCCATGTCCTCGAAGATGCCCTTGGAGATCGGCTCCTCGCCGGAATGGCAATGCACGTTGACGAAGCCCGGCATGATCATCCGGTCGCGGCCGGAACTCTCGCTGGCATAAGGACCGTCATAATGGCCGCCGACATGCACGAAGCCCGCGTCGTCATAGGCGACGTCGGCGTCGTTGAGATAGACATGGCCATTAAGCTCGCGGTCGAAGGCGACGAGCGTATGCGCTTTGCGGATGACGTGGATCTCTTTAGTCATGCGTGGTCCTGAAATATTGCTCGAGGAAACGGCTGTAAGCCCCCATAAGGGCGCTGAAAACGAAGTATACGACAGCGGCGAAGACATAACCCTCCAGCACTGCGATACCCTGCCATTGCGGGTCGCGCATGGCGGTGCGGACGGTATCGAGGAAGTCGAGCAGGCCGACGATCGTCACCAGCGTCGTATCCTGGAAGAAGCCGATGAACAGACTGACCAAGGGCGGTATGACCTTCTTCAGCGCCTGCGGCAGCACGATCTTGCGCATGATCTGCCAGTAATGCAGACCGAGCGAATGGCCGGCCTCGACCTGCCCCTTGGGAACCGCCTGCAGGCCGCCGCGCACGATCTCGGCGATATAGGCCGCGGCAAAGAGGATGATCGCCACCTGCGCCCGAACGAGCTTGTCGATGGTGATGCCATTGGGCATGAACAGGGGCAGCATGACGGTCGCCATGAACAGGATGCTGATCAGCGGCACCCCGCGCACGATCTCGATGAAACCGACGCCGAGAACGCGGATTGCCGGAAGGTTCGACGCACGGGCGAGCGCCAGCGCAATGCCAAGTGGGAGCGCGCAGGAAAGCCCGATGAAGGAGAGCATGAAGGAGAGCGGCAGCCCGCCCCATTGCGTCGTGGGCACGACCGTCAGGCCGAAATAGCCACCCGCCATCAGCACATAGAGCACCGGCAGGACGACGGCCACCCAGGCGACCAGCAGCCCCCGCCCCCAGACCTTCGGCACCATCGAGACGAGGCAGGCGCCGAGAAACAGAAGCATCGCCGTCAGCGGGCGCCATTGCTCTTCAAAGGGATAAAAGCCGAAAAAGATGTAGCGCATCTTCGCCGACAGGAACGGCCAGCAGGCGCCGCTCGTCGCCTTGCATTCCGCCGGCGTGCCGACAAAGGTGGCGTCGACGAAGAGCCAGCCGATTGCGAGCTTGGCGAGCGCAAAGACCGTGCCGAGGCAAAGGATGGTGATCAGCGCATTGCCGGGCGTGCCGAAATAGGCGCTGAGCCAGCGGCTGCGCGATGCCGGTGGCGCTTCGCGGCTCGGCGCAAGTGCCGCGCTGCTCACGAGGGTGTCGACCTGTGTCATGGCTCAGCGCTCCCTCAGCGCGACCCGCGCATTGTACCAGTTCATCACCAGCGAGATCAGGATCGACAGACCGAGATAGACGCCCATAAAAATGGCAATGGCTTCAATCGCCTGGCCCGTCTGGTTCATAATCGTGTTCGAGACCATCACCAGATCCGGATAACCGATGGCGATCGCAAGCGAGCTGTTCTTGAACACGGTCAGATAGGTGTTGGTGAGCGGCGGAATGATGATACGCAGCGCCTGCGGCAGGATCACGAGCTTCAGCGTGCGTGCCCGCGACAGGCCAAGAGCCGTCGCCGCTTCCCACTGCCCTTTGCTCACCGCCTGGATGCCGGCGCGAACAATTTCCGCGACATTGGCCGACACGCTGAGCGTCAGGCCGAGCAGAAGCGCCACGAATTCGGGGCGCAGGTGGTAGCCGCCGCTCAGTCGGAAGCGGCCGAGTTCCGGCACATCCCAAGCGACCGAGATGTTTGCAAAGAGCAGGGTTGCTACGGGCGGCAACAGAAACGCGATCGCTGCGAACAGAGCAATCGGCCGCTCCATGCCGGTGACGATGCGGCGGCGGCCGAGAACGCGCACGGTGACGAAGGCGGCGGCAACGCCGACGACCAAGGCGGCGGCCAGCGCGGCGAAACCGCTCTGCCAGTGCAGAGCCGGCGTGACCAGACCGCTGTTCGACAGAAACACGCCGGGCAGCATCTCGATCGCCTGCTTGACCGGCGGAAAGACGGAAATGATCAGCGAGTACCAGAGCAGCAGGTAAAGCAGCAGCGGCACGTTGCGCAGCGCTTCCACATAGGCAAGCATCAGCCGCGACAGTACCGGATTGTGCGACAGCCGCCCGATGCCGACCAATAGCCCAAGAACGGTGCCAAACAGGGCGGCGAGCAGCGAAACCTTGACGGTGTTTGCGATGCCGACGAGGATCGCGCGGCCGATCGTATCGGTCGGCTCATAGGTGATGGCGGATTCGGTAATGACGAATCCGGCCTGGCGGGCCAGGAAGCCGAAACCGGTCGCAATATCCTGCTTGGCAAGATTGGCGCTTGCGGTGCTGAACATCACCCAGGCGACGAGCAGCACGACGCCGACGGCGATCACTTGATAAAGATAGGCGCGAATGCGCGCATCATAAAACAGGGGCATCGGCACCCGTCCCTTGGAGCACAATGATCTCGGGCCGGCACGACCCAAGATCATAACCTGATCGATTTCCATCGTTTATAGTACGGGCGGCATGCCGCGCGAACTCTCCATAGGCCGCTTAGGGAGCACCATGTGGAGACGTGGACCCGCGCGAGACGCGCGGGCCCGTCAATTCTCAACGGAACGGCGGTGCGTAGAGCAGTCCGCCTTCGCTCCAGCGCGTGTTCGGACCACGCGTCAGGCCGAGTGCGGTCTTGGTGCCGAGGTTACGCTCGAAGACTTCGCCGTAGTTCCCGACGCCCTTGATGATGTTGTAGCCCCACTTGTTGTCGAGGTTCAGCATCTTGCCGAGTTCTTCGCTGACTCCGAGCATGCGCTGGATCTCCGGATCCTCGCTCTTGGTCATCTCGTCGACATTGGCTTGGGTGATCCCACGCTCTTCGGCCGCCATCAGCATCCAGGCAGACCAGGAGACAATGTCACGCCAGTTGGAATCGTTCTGGCGAACGGCAGGCGCCAGCGGTTCCTTGGAGATGGTTTCCGGCAGGACGACGTAATCATCCGGGTTGTTGGCAACGGCGCGGATCGAGGCAAGGTCCGAACGGTCGGACGAGATCGCCTCGCAACGGCCGGAGAAGAAGGCGTTGCGGTTTTCGTCCGGGCTTTCGAAGACGACCAGTTCGAACTTGCCGCCGATCGAGCGGAAGAAGTCGCTGAGGTTCTGGGCGGTCGTGGTGCCCGGCAGCGTGCAGATCGCCGCGTCGGTGAGTTCCTTGGCACTGCTGACGCCGAGCGACTTCGGCACCATCAGACCCTGGCCGTCGTAGAAGACGGTCGGACCGAAATCGAGCCCGAGCGAGGTTTCGCGCGAGAAGGTCATGGTCGTCTGGCGCGACAGCATGTCGATCTCGCCGGACTGAAGCGCCTGGAAGCGCGTATTGATGTTGGTGAGGACGAAGTCGACCTTTTCCGGGTCGCCGAATACGGCTGCCGCCACGGCGCGGCAGACGTCGACGTCGAAGCCCTCCATGTGCCCCTTGGCATCGGCCGTCGCAAAGCCCGGCGTGCTCATCGAGACGCCGCAGATCAGCTTGCCGCGCGCCTTTACGGTTTCGAGCGTCGTCGCAGCGTTGGCAGTGGTCGCGGCCACCAGGCCGACGGCGATGCCGGCAACTGTCGCACAGAGCTGCAGAATCCTGCTGTTCATGAATTCCCTCCCATTGGCTGTTCCCTTTCAGGCCTTTTCAGGTCGCACGGCCCTCTCCGCACGCCTCCTCCCGAACCGGCCGGCGCCGCATTGTTTGTCGGCGCCTGCAATTGCATACGACAAGAGAATACAAACATCAACATTATTGTATACAATATTGACGACCATTTCGACGGGCGTTATCGAAGACGAGGGACATGTTCGGCCGGTCTCCGATCGGCCCGTTGGGGGAGGCAACCTTGTCTGAGAAATCTAGCCGCAGCGAAGTGGTCTACAAGCTCTTGCGCCAGGCGATCCTGGAACAGGCTCTGAGGCCCGGAACGAAGCTTTCCGAAGACACGATCGCCGACCATTTCAAGGTCAGCCGCACCAGCGTCCGGGCGGCCCTGGTCCGGCTCAACGCGGAAGGCATCGTCGATTTGCGCGCCAACAAGGGCGCCTGCGTGGCCGAGCCGACATTGGAGGAAGCCCGTGACATCTTCGCGCTAAGGCGCATGCTCGAAGCCGAGGTGATCCGGCGGCTCGTCGCCGATCTCGACGCTGCCGGCGTCAAGCGGCTGCAGCAGCATGTGAAGCAGGAGGAGACTGCACTTTCCGACCATGGACCGCTTTCGATCCGATTGGCCGGCGAATTCCACATCCTGCTTGCCGAACTCACAGGTTCGCAGGCGCTGACGCGGTTCGTCCGCGAGATCGTCTCGCGCTGTTCGCTGATCCTCGCCCGCTTCGCGCGGCTGCATTCACCCGAATGCGCCGTCGACGAGCATGTCCAGATCATCCGTGCCCTGCAATCGCGCGACACCGCCACGGCGGAGCGGATCATGCTTGAACACCTCGACGCGGTCGAGCTTCGCGCCGAACTCGACACCGACAAGACCGAGCCGGACATCTCCGCGATCCTGCAGCGCTACGCCCGCAAGGGCTGACGCTGCACCCGCCGTTTCCGGCGCAGGCGGTCGCGGATACGACTTTCTTTCGCCGATCTGCGGCACCATCTGTCGCGCGGCAACACACCAGGCGCGGCATCTGCCTCCAATATCTGCAACGTTACCGGTTACGCCGGGTGGGTCTTGCAAGGGAGGGAGTAAGGCATGCCAATTGAACTGGAATTCATGAGCAAGCAGGTTGCCGCGGGCCGGCTGTCGCGGCGGGAGTTTCTCGGACGCGCCGCAGCACTGGGGATAACGGCCGCCTCGGCGAACCTGCTGCTCGGCCAGGCGGCCCGCGCCGCAGGGCCAGTCAAGGGTGGAACACTCAAGGCGGGCCTCGTCGGCGGGGAATCGACAAACAGCCTGGACCCGGCAACGTGGGCAAGCCAGGTTCCCTATACGCTCGGGCGCTGCTGGGGTGAACAGCTTGTCGAAGTCTCGCCGACCGGCGAGATCGAGTACCGGCTTGCGGAAGCCTACGAGGCGACGCCGGACGCCAAGACCTGGCGCTTCAAGATCCGCAAGGACGTGACCTTCCACAACGGCAAGGAACTGACCCCGGCCGACGTGGTGGCGACGCTGGAGCGGCATGGCGACGCGGACTCCAAGTCTGCGGCCCTGCCCTTCGTTCAGGACTTCGAGACGATCAAGGTCGATGGCGACAGCGTCGTCATCACGTTGCGCGCGCCCAATGCCGACCTGCCCTACATCGTCAGCGATTACCACCTGATGATCCAGCCGAACGGCGGCAAGGACGACCCGACGGCGGGCATCGGCACCGGTCCCTACAAGGTCGTTTCCAACGAACCGGGCGTCAAACACATCGCCGAGCGGCACGAAGGCTATTGGGGCTCGGCCGAGCGCGGCCATGCCGATCAGATCGAAATCGCTGTCATCAACGATTCGACCGCGCGCACCGCGGCTCTCCAGAGCGGCCAGATCCACATGATCAACCGCATCGAGCCCAAGGTCGTCGCCCTGATCAGCCGCCTTCCGGGCGTCGTCATCCGCAACGTTCCCGGCAAGGGCCATTATGTCTTCATCGCCCATTGCAACACGTCGCCGTTCGACAACAACGACCTGCGCCTGGCACTGAAATATGCCGTCGATCGCGAGGAAATGGTGTCGAAGGTCCTCGCCGGCTACGGCACGGTCGGCAACGACACGCCGATGATCAAGGGCTATCCGCTGTTCGACAACGACATCGAGCAGCGCGTCTTCGATCCGGAGAAGGCAAAGTTCCATTACAAGAAATCCGGCCACAGCGGGTCGGTGCTGCTTCGAACCTCCGATGTCGCCTTCCCCGGCGCCGTCGATGCGGCGCAGCTGTTCCAGATGAGCGCCGCCAAGTGCGGGATCACCATCGACCTGAAGCGCGAACCGGGCGACGGCTACTGGTCGGACGTCTGGAACAAGCAGCCCTTCAGCATGTCCTATTGGACCGGACGGCCGACGCAGGACCAGGTCTATTCGATCGCCTATCTCTCCAAGGCCGAGTGGAACGACACCCGCTTCTTCCGCGAGGACTTCGACAAGCTGATCTTTGCGGCGCGCGCTGAACTCGACAACGCCAAGCGCAAGGCGCTCTACCGTCAGGCGACGGTGATCCTGCGCGACGAAGGCGGCGTCATCGTGCCGATGTTCAACAACTACATCGACGCGACCAACGACAAGGTCGGCGGCTGGATCGACGATCCGAACGGCGAACTGATGGGCGGGCACGCACTGACGAAATGCTGGCTCAACGCCTAAGCTGGCGACGCAAATGACGGGAGGTCGGCAAGCGGCCTCCCGGCCTCAACGACGGTATTTCAAGCGGTCGGGCGCAACGATACCGTGCCGTCAGTTGCGCGCTCCACCGCGATGTCGTGGTAGCGGGCGAGCGTCATGTGCGGCGTGCCTTCGGCGGCCGCATGCGCGCCGGTGACGACGACGACATCGGCCCCGGCGGCGAGCCCGGCCAGGATTCCGGCCGGCGCATCTTCGAACACTAGGCAGTCTTCCGCACGCACGCCCAGCCGCTCGGCCGCCATCCGGTAGCCCTGCGGATCGGGCTTGCCGATGGAAACATCCTCGCCGGTGATCAACAGTTGCGGCGTCGGAATGCCGGCGGCGGCGAGACGGCGCACGGCGAGGTCCAGCGGCGCGGACGTCACGATCGCCCACCGTTCCGGCGGCAGCGAATTCAGGAAGTCGACCGCGCCGGGGATCTCGACAATGCCTTCGACGTCGGCAATTTCCGCAAGAGCCAGGTCATAGGCTTCCCTCTCCGGGTCGATGTTCGGCAGCTCGAGATTACGGATCGTATCGACGGCGCGCACGCCATGCACGGTCTTGGTAAATTCGACCGGGTCGAGACCGTTGCGCTCCGCCCAGGCGCCCCAGACGCGCTCGACCACGGCCATGGAGTTCAGCAACGTGCCATCCATATCGAACAGCAGGGCAGCAAAATTCTTCGTGAAAACGGATGAAGGCGCGGCGTCCAAGGCAATCCCCTGAGATGATGAGACGGGCGGCAAAGGCTTCGCCCAGCGGAGAAGCCACACCTACTACCGCAGAGCCGCCCGCACAATGCCATTTACACCACCGATGCTACCACTCACTCGACGCGCCAGGCAGCCTTGCTCGCCGTCAGGAAATCGATCGGTCCGCCCGGCTCATCGTCGTCGAAGATGGCGCAGGAAAGGATACCGCTGAACACCGCGCCGGAATCCACATTGGTGCGGTTTCCGACCGTTCGCGGGTTGGCCGTACTCGGCGTGTGCCCGTGACAAAGATGCCGGCCCCAGTATTCGCCGGAATAATCTTCGGGCGGCCGGATCCAGAGAAAGACCCCGTCGTCCTGCTGTTCCAGCGGCCGCGTGTCGTCGACGCCGGCATGCACGAAGATGCGAAAGCGCTCGACCAGGATCGTGGGCAGTTCCTTGATCCATTTCAGGTGCCGCCCGGGAACCGTGCCGTCGTAGGAGATCAGCGTCTCGCGGCCGCCGTTGACCAGCCACCAGTCGACGTCGCTTTCGCCGCTGCTTGCGCCCCAGAGCATTTCCTCGTGATTGCCCTTGAGGGTCTGCCAGGTCCAGCCGGGCTTGGTCGGGCCGGCCATGATCAGCTCGATGACAGCGCGGCTGTCCGGCCCCCGGTCGATGAGGTCGCCGAGAAAGATCACCCGCCCCGTCGGCGCATAGTCTTCGATTTCATCCAGCAGCGCGCGCAGCTGATCGAGGCAGCCGTGAATATCGCCGACGGCGAACGTCAGATGCCGGACGGCCATGCATTCACTCTCCAAATTCCGATGGCGGGCGATGGCCGTATCGAGGCCGAAAACATCGCCAGATCAAGGCGCTATAACATGCCTTTTGCCGAAAGGATGCAAGATGCATCGGCCGCGACGCGGACGCGTGCGACAGTTGGTAATGCGGATCTTGAGGGCGGAAACCTCGGGCGAGATAACCGGGAGGTGGCAGCTACGCCAATGACGTCCTGATCTCAGCGTCGGGAATTACCCTTGGCGATGGTCGAACTGGCGATCGACACCGGATCGCTTGCCGGGAAGGTATCCTCGAGCCCCTCGTCCAGTTGCTCCTCCATCGCATCGCGGTCATGCGCCTGGCGCGCGTTTGGCAAAGTTCCGCGGCGCATTCCTGCTTGGCCGCTAGAACCCGCGACCGCCTCGTCGGCAGCAATGGCGGCCTGCAGAATTTCCTTGGCCTTCGCAATCGCGTTCAGCCGGTTGAGGGAGCCGGCCCCGTCCTGGGGACACATCACCGTCACCACCTCGTCGCCGTCGCCTATGAATTCCACCGTGAAACCTGAGCGACCGGCTCTTTCGGCAGTGACCTGCAGGCCGACGATACGCATGGAACCTCTCCTTCCTTGAGTAGTCCCGGGCTTGAGTAGTCCCGAGGTTGCATTGGCGGTTTCGGCGGCGCCGGGACGGAATCGGGACATCTTTTCAAGGAAGCGCCGAGGCCGGTTTTTGTTCCGGCCACGGGCGAATTTTGAGGTTACGCTTGGTGCTAAAGGGCGCCCGGACCGCTTAAGGAACGCACGGGGCTTGGCGGCAAGTCGTTGGCCGTATCCGCCGCCTGGAACGTCGACCCGACGCCCGGCTTCTTCGTGCAGCTCGCAAAGGCATCGAGGCCCTGTTTGTAGACCTTGGTCTCGACATTCATCATGCCGAGCACGGTATGAAACAGGTTGTCGTGGGATTTCGGCTGCGCCGTATCCTTGGCGAGGCACGCCGTGTCGACACCCATTGCCGCTTGGTAAGGCTTCGAGAACCAGGCGACGAACGGTACCTGCGTCTGTTCGCGCGGTGCGATGGAATAGGGCGCCCCGTGCAGATAGATGCCGTTCTCGCCGAGCGACTCGCCGTGATCGGACATGTAGATCATCGCGCCCGCGATCTGATCCTGATGCTTTTCCAGCAACCGGGCGACACTCGCCACCACATGGTCGGTGTAGAGGATCGTGTTGTCATAGGCGTTGGTGATTTCTTCAACCGAGCACTTCATCAGTTCGGGCGTGCGGCAATCGGGCGTAAAGCGCCGGAACTTCTCAGGGTAGCGCAGATAGTAGGACGGTCCGTGGCTGCCGAGCTGATGGAGAACGATCACACTGTTCTTCTTCGTCGCCGAAAGCTTCTTGTCGAGTTCGCCGAGGAAGATCTCGTCCAGGCACTCGCCGTTCTTGCAGAGCGGGCTGTTCTTCTGGTCGGTCATGCTGGCGAAATTGATGAGGTCGGCGATGCCCTTGCTGCCGGTGTTGTTGTCCCACCAGGTGGTCGAAACGCCGGCACGCGTCAGCACGTTCATGAGGTTTTCCGTCGAGCGCGCCTTCCAGTCGCTGTACTCGTCGCGCGGGTAGACGGAGAACATGCAGGGCAGCGACGTTGCGGTCGCCGTGCCGCAGCTCGTGGTGTCGGTGTAGTTGACGACGCCAAGCGCTTTCAGTTCCGGATTGGTCTCGCGGCCATAACCGTTCAGTGAGAAGTTCATCGCGCGCGCCGTTTCGCCGGCCACGACGACGACCACCACCGGCTTGCCGGCCGCGGCAATCCGCGCACCCTGGCGTGCGTCTGTGCCGAGCGGCTGCACGACGATGTTGCGTTCCTTGTAAGTCGAGGATGCGTAGCGGACCGCCGCCGAGACCGGCCCCGTCGGATTGAACCGCTTCATCAGATCCTTGTGTTCGCGGATCACGTAGGCGACGTTTGCAAAGTTCGCGTAGACCAGCCCGCCGCTGACGAGCAGGCAGGGGATGATCACCGCCAGGTTGATCGCGGCATTGGACAGGAAGGGCCGGTAGCGCAGTTTGAACCAGATCACCACCAGCGACGGGAGCACCCCGTAAAGCAGCAGGTGCGTCGCCAGACTGCCGGTCAAGATATGGCTGGCTTCGGCCTGTGTCGTTACCGCCGCGTTGCCGATCATGTCCTTGTCGATGATGACGCCGAAGGTGTCGATGAAGTAGGAGGCGGCCGCCGACACCATGATCAGGAAGATCATCACCGGCTTCATCACATATTTGACGGAGGCGAGTGTGAGGCCTGCGAGGGTCAGCAAACACAGAGCGGCGCTGAAGGACAGAAGCGCCGTGACGGAATCGTCGAAATAGGCGACCGTGTGTGTCCAGAAGGAATTATTGGTGGCAAGCAGCAGATAGGCGCTGACGAGAGCGCTCAGCGAAATACTGCCGATTTCGGGGCGGCGAATACCTGAAAATCTCAAAACTGTACTCTCCTGCGGCGACTGCAAGAGCGTCTGGGAGGGACGTTGCAGTCACGGCCATTCAATCGAGACGGAGACCGCGTGGCGGCCACCTGCTAGGTTGCAGCCTCCCCCTCAGCTGTTGAGATACGACGGACAAGCTGTCCAAACCCCGTCAAGATTGCTCTTTGTCCCGCGTATGCGCGCGCTGGTAGGTATCGCGCAGGCAGTTGGCAGCCCCGGCGAAAGTCCATATGGTCGGTAGTGGCCCCTGTAATATCGAGACGAATCAATGCGCCTGCTCTTGGTCGAAGACAGTCCGCGACTGGTTGAACTGGTCGGTGAAACCATGCGGGATGCGGGCTGGCGCCTCGATGCGGTTTCAAGCGTGGCCGATGCCGAAACGGCAATCGCGGCGCGCGAGCACGACCTGGTGCTTCTCGACCTCGGGCTGCCCGATGGCGACGGGCTGTCGCTGCTTCGCCGTGTCCGCCAGGAATATCCCGGATTGCCGGTGCTGATCATCACGGCCAAGGGCTCCGTCGACGAGCGCATTGCCGGGCTCGACGCCGGGGCCGACGACTATCTCGTCAAGCCGTTCCACCACCGGGAACTGCTGTCGCGCTGCCGCGCCATGCTCCGGCGCAACCCACAGGCCGTACAGCCGGTGCTCGAAGCCGGAGCTTTGCGCTACGACCCGGCGACCGCCAATCTCACCTGCGACGGCACGGTGGTGCCGCTACCGCCGCGCGAGCGGTCACTGATCGAGATCCTGATGCGCGAGGTCGGCCGTGTCGTGCCGAAGCGAAAGCTCGAAACGGCCCTTTCTGAATATGGCCAGGAAGTCACGCCCAATGCCCTGGAACTGGCGGTTTCAAGGGTGCGCAAGCGTCTGCAGCCGCTCGAAACCGGCGTGCAGATCGAGACGGTCCGGGGCATCGGCTATCTCCTCAGGCAAGCCCCATGAGGAGCCGAAACCCTTCGCTGATCGGTATCGTCTCCCGGCGCATCGTTGCCTTTTCGCTGCTGGCCATGGCGATCCAGATCGGCGTCGTCTTCGCCGACTACTGGTTCGACGACGACAAACTGAGCGTGCTCATGCTGCAGCAGGAAACCGAAAAGCTGATCGAGTATGTCCATGTGCGCGACGGCGTGGCGCATTACGAGCCAGATCGCGACGCACGCGAACGCTATCTCGACCGATCGGACGATAACGGCGCAATTTTCCTACGCATCCGCACGGCGTCCGGAGAGATGATCCATTCGAACTGCACGGCCGAATGTGCCCAGCACTTCCTGCCGCTCAATGTCGACGCGCCGCAATTCTGGAAACGCCTGATCGCACCGGGCAAACCCTTCAGCGTTGCCGGCGGCCAGACCTTCGAACGGGGCGGCCTGGTCGTCCTTGTCGAGTTGGCGATCCTCAACGACCCGAACGGTTTCATGTACGGCGCCCTGCTGCACGAGATGTTCGATTCGATGATCGTGCCGATGACGCTGATGTTCTGCCTGGTGGTCGGCGCGACCATCTGGTCGGTCCGCAGCGCCCTTCGGCCGGTCGCCATGGCCGCCCAGGCCGCCGATGCCCTCGACCCTCGCGACGGCAATGCGCGCCTGCCGCTGACACGAATGCCACAGGAGATCGCCCCTCTCGTCACCGCCGTCAACCGGATGCTGGCCCGCGTTGCCGATCTCATCCAGTCGCAGAAGCTGTTCTCGTCGTCGATCGCCCACGAAATCCGCACCCCGGTGTCGATCGCCAAGATGGAGCTGAGCCGCATCGACGACCCGCGAGCGCGCAACGCGGAGCGCGATCTCGACGCGCTTACCCATATCCTGGAGCAATTGACCTCGCTCGCGCGCGCCGACGCCGTCGATCCTTCCGCCTACCAGCGCACCAGCCTTTCTCAGATCGGCGCCGCAGTTGCGGAGGCGATCGCACCTTTTGTCTTCGACCACGACAAGTCCCTCGAGTTCGTAGACGAAGGCACGCCGACGGTCACCGCCATCCCGGCGTTGGTCGAAAACATGCTGCGCAACCTCATCGAGAATGCCGTCAAGCATAACCCACCGGGAACCCGGATCGTCCTGACCTGTGGCCCCGGCCCGGTCGTCTCCGTCGAGGATGACGGCAAGGGGATGATCGACCTGCCGGAACACAACGAAGACCTCGGCTTTGTGAAGAGCTCCGGCCAGATCGGCCTCGGCCTGAAGATCGTTAGGCGCATCAGCGAGTTGCACCAGGCAACCGTCGCTGTCGACACCACGCCCGGCCGCGGCACTCGGTTCTCGATCGATTTTTCCGCCGCCGTGTCGGGCTGACGCGCCCGCGTGTGCAGCGCACATTTTTTAGGCGCGATGCATATATTTCAATCCAGCGCCGGTTTTTGGATGCGGATTTCATGCCCAACGCCGTGCCATGTGCTATTGGGCTGCCCAAGTTTGCACCTCCCCTCCCGAGAGGCTCCATGTCGAAGGCCCGCGCCTACATCAAGCGTTTCGTTCCCTCCCTCGTTCCGATCAGCCATCTGGAGCGCCTGCGTGCGTCTTTGGGCGCGCTTCTTGGCATCCTGCTTACCGGCTTGATCAGCACCTATGCGCTGGGCGCCGGCGCCAGCCTGCCGCTGTTGATCGCACCGATGGGCGCCTCGGCCGTGCTTCTCTTTGCCGCCCCGGCAAGCCCGCTCGCCCAGCCCTGGTCGATCGTCGGCGGCAACACCGTCTCCTCGCTGATCGGCGTGACCGCGGCGTTGCTGATCCCGGATCCGGTGATTGCTGCCGCAGTCGCCGTCGGCCTTGCCATCGCGATCATGCTGCTGCTCGGCTGCCTTCATCCGCCGAGCGGAGCGGTGGCGCTGACCGCAGTACTCGGGGGGCCCACGATCCATGAGGCCGGCTACTGGTTCGTCCTCTCGCCGGTCGCCATCAATTCGGTCGTCATTCTCCTGATCGCCTTGGCGTTCAACAACGTGACCGGCCGACGCTACCCGCACCTCGCGCAGGCGCCGACGCTGCATGGAACAAGCGACCCCGCGCCGATGCACAGGCTCGGCATCGTTCCCGAAGACCTGCAGGCCGTCCTCGCCCAATATGGCGAAGTGGTCGACGTCAGCCCGGAAGAGCTCGACGCGCTGATCCATCAGGCGCAGATCCACGCCTTCAACCGCCGCTCCGGCGAAATCACCTGCGCCGAGATCATGTCGCGCGACGTCGCGACGGCCACGCCGGAGACGACCCTGCGCCAGGCCTGGCAGACCCTGATCAAGCATCACATCAAGGCGCTGCCGGTCGTGACCGAAAAGGACGGACTTGTCGGCATCGTCACGCAAACCGATTTCATGAAGCACGCGATGGTCACGCCGCAGGGCGGCATCCGCCAGCGGCTCGGAAACGTCATCGGTTTCGGCCCGAAAACGCCGCGGCTCGTGTCCGACATCATGACCCGCAAGGTGCAATCGGCCTTGCCGGAAACCATGATCGCCAAACTCGTGCCGCCGATGTCCGACATGGGGCTGCACCATATGCCGGTGGTCGATCCGGACAACCGGCTGCTCGGCGTCGTGACCCAATCGGACCTCATCGCCGCCCTCTTCCAACGCCGCCTCGAACGGGGCGAAGAGCGCGACGTCGCTTAAGCAGCAGGGCCGGCCTGAAAATCCTTCGCCAGCACAGCGGCCGGTAGCACGAACCGGCTGCGCGAACTTTGCACGACATGCCTTCGGCAATACTCCCCTATCGACCCAAGGCACGTCGTCGCTTGCCAACAATATTCATTCGATTGACTTAATCAATGGAATGATATAAATTCAGCATGTCATGAAAAAAGAAACCTCGCCCCGCCCGACGAAGCAGGACCGCGGAGATGCCACCCGCGAGAAACTGCTGACCAGTTCCATCGACGTCTTCGGCCGCTATGGCTTTGACGGCGCCACCACCCGCATGCTCGCCGAAACGGCCGGCGTGAACCTCCAGGCGATCCCCTATTACTTCGGCGGCAAGGAAGGCCTCTACATCGCCGCTGCCGAACACCTTGCCTCGATCATCATCGACCACGTCGCGGACCTTCGAAACGCGGTTCTTGCCCGCCTTGCCCATCTCGACGGCCAGGGCCAGCCGCTGGAAGCCCACGAAGCCCGCGACATGCTCAGCCGATTGGCGCAGCACATGGTCGCCCTCTTCGTCAGCCGTCAGTCCGAAAGCTGGGCGCGCTTCATCATCCGCGAGCAGATGGAGCCGACGGAAGCCTTCGAGCGCGTCTATGCCAACGTCATGGGCCCGATGATCGGCATGGCCGGCCGACTGGTTGCCACCATCCTTGGCGAGGCTCCGCAATCGGAACAGGTCCGGCTGAAAACCCTGTCCTTCGTCGGCAGCATCCTCGTCTTCCGCATGGCCCACGCAGCCGTTCTTCGGCAGATGAAATGGCAGGCGGTCGGCCCCGACGAGCTCGACCTCTTGCGCCGGCATGCCGCCGAACTGGTCGCGGCCATTGAAAGCAAGCGGGAGGACCGGTCATGAACAAGCCAGCAATAGCGCTGATCGTGATCGCCGGTACCGCGGCCGGCGCCTGGTGGTTCGACGTTCCCGAGCGGCTCGGCTGGATCGGCAAGGAGCAGACCTCGGTGCTCTACGGCAACATCGACATCCGGCAGGTTTCGCTTGGCTTCCGCGTCAGCGGCCGCATCGCAAGCCTTGGCGTCGACGAGGGCGACACGGTCAAACCCGGAGACGTTCTGGCGACGCTTGACGCCGTCCCGTTCGAGCAGGCGGTCGCCGCGGCGCAGGCCGATCTCGGCGCGCTCAGAGCCAACCTTGCAAAACTGAGGGCGGGCGCACGCCCGACCGAAATCGCCCAGGCGCGCGCCACCCATGAGGAGCGCCTGGCCGATCTCGAAAACGCCGATCTCGCCTATGAGCGTGCCCGGCAATTGCGCCCGAACGGCACCATCTCCCAGGCCAATCTCGACGAAGCGAGCGCCAACAGGGCAGCGGCCGCAGCGCGCGCCACTTCCGCCCGCGAGGCCCTGGCGCTCATCGAAGAGGGAAGCCGGATCGAGGATATCGAAGCGGCCCAAGCGCAGGTGCTTGCCGCCGAAGCCAAGCTCGAAAGCGCCCGCACCTCGCTTGCCGATACCCAGCTGTATGCGCCGAGCGCCGGCACGGTCCTGTCGCGGGTGCGTGAAGCCGGCGCCATCGTCGCGCCCTCCGACACCGTCTACGTCGTCTCGCTGAACGAGCCCGTCTGGGTTCGCGCCTATGTGGCGGAGCCGGACCTTGGCCGCGTACATCCCGGCATGACCGTCGAGGTCACCTCCGACAGTGCGCCGGACCACCGCTACAAGGCGACAGTCGGGTTCATTTCACCGGTCGCCGAATTCACGCCCAAGTCGGTGGAAACGCCGGAACTGCGCACCGATCTCGTCTATCGCCTGCGCATCGTGGTCGACAAGCCGGGGGCCGATCTGCGGCAGGGCATGCCGGTGACCGTACATCTGCCGGAGAAAGCTGGAGCCGCGCAATGAGCGACGAGGCGCCGTTCGTTCGCATCGCCGATGTGGTCAAGCGTTTTGGCGATGCTCCGCCAGCGCTCGACCATATCGCTGGCGAGATCCTCGGCGGGCGGATTACCGGGCTCGTCGGCCCTGACGGCGCGGGAAAGACCACACTGATCCGGCTGATGACCGGCCTCATGGTGCCGGACGAGGGCAAGGTCGAGGTTCTCGGTTTCGACACGGTGACGAATGCCGCCGATATCCAGGCGGCCATCGGCTACATGCCACAGCGCTTCGGCCTCTATGAGGACCTTTCCGTTCAGGAGAACCTCAATCTCTACGCCGATCTGCGCGGCCTGCCGCTTGGCGAGCGTGCAGCGACCTTTAACGAACTGCTCGAATTCACCGACCTCAAGCGCTTCACCACGCGCCTTGCCGGCAAGCTCTCCGGCGGTATGAAGCAGAAGCTTGGCCTGGCCTGCGCCCTGCTGCGCAAGCCGAGGCTGCTCCTGCTCGACGAACCGGGCGTCGGCGTCGACCCGATCTCGCGCCGCGATCTATGGAAGATGGTCGAGAACCTGACGAAGGAAGGCATCGGCGTCGTCTGGTCCACGGCCTATCTGGACGAAGCGGAAGCCTGCGACAGCGTTCTGCTCTTGAACGAAGGCAAGCTCCTGTTCACGGGCAGTCCCGCCGAACTGACCGCCAGGGTCGCCGATCGCGTCTTCAAGGTTTCCGGCATTACGCATGCGCGACGCCAGAAGCTCGCAAGCTATCTCGACGGCGACGATGTCGTCGACGGCGTCATCCAGGGCGAAGCGATCCGTCTGGTCATGAAGCCCGGGACCAAGCCGCCGGCCCCGGACGAACATTCCGCAGCAGCGGGCGTGGCGACCACCACGCCACGTTTCGAGGATGCCTTCATCGACATGCTCGGCGGCGGCCCCGGCGGCCGCTCGAAGCTCGCGGAAACCCAGACACCTTTCCCGACCGACAACGGGCGCCCGGTCATCGAAGCGCGCGGACTGACGAAGCGCTTCGGCGATTTCACTGCCGCCGACGCAATCACCTTCGACATACCACGCGGCCAGATCTTCGGGCTCTTGGGTCCGAACGGGGCCGGCAAATCCACGACTTTCAAGATGCTATGCGGGCTGTTGAAGCCAACCGCCGGCGAAGGCCGCGTCGCCGGCTTCGATCTGCGCCGCGATGCCGCCGAGGCGCGCAACCGGCTCGGCTACATGGCGCAGAAATTCTCGCTCTACGGCGATTTGAGTGTCGGCCAGAACCTGAGCTTCTTTGCCGGCGTCTACGGGTTATCCGGCGCGCGCAAACGCGAGCGCATCCGGTTGATGACGGAAATCTTCGGCTTCGCCCGCCTGCTCGGCATGTCGGCGAAGGATCTGCCGCTCGGCCTCAAGCAGCGGCTGGCGCTCGCCTGTGCCGTGCTGCACGAACCGGAAGCGCTGTTTCTCGACGAACCGACCTCCGGCGTCGATCCCATAACCCGGCGCGAGTTCTGGACCCATATCAACGGCCTCGTCGAGAAAGGCGTGACCGTCCTCGTCACCACCCACTTCATGGACGAGGCCGAATATTGCGACCGCATTTCGCTGATTTATCGCGGCCGGTCGATCGCGCTGGGCTCACCGGACCAATTGAAGGCGCAGGTCGCCAGCCCCGAGCTTCCGGACCCGACGATGGAGGATGCCTTCATCGCCCTGGTTCAGGGCTCGGAGGAGAAAGAGGCCGCATGAGCGCGCGCGCCACAACGACCGAGGGCCGGGCCACGAGAGCCAGACGCTTTGCCGCGCTGGTGCTCAAGGAAAGCTATCAGATCGTTCGCGACCCGAGCAGTATCCTGATCGCCTTCGTGCTGCCGATGATCCTTCTGTTTCTCTTCGGCTACGGCGTTTCGCTCGACACGACGCAGACCCGGATCGGCCTCGTCGTCGAGGAAGAAGCGCCGTTGACCCGCGATCTCGCCGCCGGTTTCCAGGCGTCACGCTACTTCCTTGTAACGGTCGGGCGCGATCGGCGTGATTTCGAGGAGGATCTGGTGCTCGGCCGCGTGCGCGGCATCATCGTGATTCCCGCTGGGTTCATGGCGGACTACGCCGCCGGCCGGCACCCGAATGTGCAAGTGCTCGTCGATGGCTCCGATCCCAATACGGCAAACTTCGTCCAGAACTATGCGCAGGCGACCGTTGCCAACTGGGAGCGCCAGCGGCTGAGCGATGGCGCCGGTCGGCCGCCGGCGATTTCCGCCGAGCAGCGTTTCTGGTTCAATCCGGAGCTCACCAGCCGGAACTTCCTGGTGCCGGGCTCGATCGCCATCGTCATGACGCTGGTCGGGACGCTGCTCACCTCCCTCGTCGTTGCGCGCGAATGGGAGCGCGGAACGATGGAGGCGATGATGGCAACGCCGGTTTCGGCAGCCGAGCTCCTTGCCGGCAAGCTCCTGCCCTATTTTATCCTCGGGCTCACCTCGATGACGCTCTGCGTACTGCTTGCCGTCTTCCTCTTCGGTGTCCCCTTTCGCGGCTCCGTCGCAGCGCTCTATGCACTGTCAGCGACGTTTCTGATGCCGGCGCTCGGCCAGGGCCTACTGATCTCCGCGGCGACCAAGAACCAGTTCCTCGCCTCGCAGCTCGCGTTGATTTCGGCGTTTCTTCCGGCCTTCCTGCTCTCGGGTTTTCTCTTCGAGATCAATTCGATGCCGACGGTCATTCAGTGGATCACCTTCATCGTGCCGGCGCGCTATCTGATCCCGAGCCTGCAGACGGTGTTTCTGGCCGGCGACATCTGGCCGATGTTCGGTAAGTCCATTGCCGCCATGCTCCTGATCGGCAGCGTGTTCTTTGCGCTCGCCGCTCGCAGCACCCGCAAGAGGATCGGCTGAGATGTGGTGGACGAGGCTAAAAGCCCTGATCGTCAAGGAATTGCTGGCGGTGCTGCGCGACCCCAAGGGGCGCACCGTGCTGATCGTGCCGCCGATCCTGCAGCTTCTGGTATTTTCCTACGCCGCGACGCTCGAGGTCACCAATGTCGACGTGCTGGTGCTGAACCGCGACAACGGCCACTGGAGCCAGGATCTGATCGAGGGGATCGACGGCTCGCCCACCTTCCGAAGCATCCGCTTCACCGACAGTCCGCAGGAGGTGCGCCTGGCGATCGACACCCAGCAGGTCATTGCGGCGATCGAAATCGGCCCCACTTTCTCACGCGATATCGAAGCAGGCCGGCCGGCGGAGGTGCAGGTCATCCTCGACGGCCGCCGCTCCAATGCGTCGCAGATCGTCTCCGGTTATCTCGGCCGTATCGTCGGCACGCTTGCCGCAGAGACGCCCGCCGGCAAGCGCTTGGCATCGGGGGCGGTCACCGTCGTCGCCCGCAACTGGTTCAATCCGAACCTTACCTATCAGTGGTTCATGGTCCCGAACCTCGTCGCCAGCATCGCGCTGTTGATCGGCCTGATCGTGACCGCGCTGTCGATCGCGCGCGAACGCGAGTTGGGGACGTTCGACCAACTCATGGTGTCGCCGCTTCGAACCCATGAGATCCTGATCGGCAAGCTGATCCCGCCGATGATGATCGGGCTCTTCCACATCACCATCTATATTCTGGCGGCCGTCTTCATCTTCGGGGTGCCGCTGCGCGGCTCGCTGCTGTTGCTCTATGGCAGCGCGGTGTTCTACCTCGCCTCCGTCGTCGGTCTCGGCCTGTTCATTTCGGCCCTGTCGATGACGCAGCAGCAGGCGATCCTCGGCGCATTCCTGTTCATGGTGCCGGCGATGCTGCTTTCGGGGTTTGCCACGCCGATCGAGAACATGCCGTCCTGGCTGCAGCCGATCACCTATATCAATCCGCTGCGCTACTTCCTCGTGATCGTAAAGGGCGTGTTCCTCAAGGACATTCCGGCGGTCGAGGTGGCGCGACAGACGATTCCGTTGTTTCTGATCGCCATCGTCACCCTCTCGGCCGCCTCCTGGCTCTTCCGTCGCCGGCTGGAGTGATCAGTCCTTCAGGAAGCGCGCGATCGCCGCAATCTCATTCTGACGGATGTCGTGCCCACCCGAATGCCACTCGGTCTCGGTTGCGGCACCCTGCCCCTGGAAGTAGTCCGCGAGCGCCTGGGTCAGCGGCGCCGGGCAGATCGGGTCACGCTCGCCGGCGGTAATCAGGACGCGACGCCCATTCAGCGCCGCATTGTCTTTCGGGCGGAACGGGATCAAGGGATGCATCAGCACTGCCTTGTCGAAAACACCGCCTTCGATCAGAACGTTGGCGAGAATGTTCGCGCCGTTGGAATAACCAAGGCCGATCACCTGTGAAGCCTGATGCTCCGCAGCCAGCGCCTTGACGAAGGCCGCCATCTTCTCGGTGGCGCGGGCAAGGTCCGCCATGTCGTAGACACCCTCGCCGGTGCGCTTGAAGAAGCGTGCGGCGCCATATTCCGAAACGTCGCCACGCGGCGAGACGATCGTCGCTTCGGGTAGAAGCTCGGATGCGAAGGTGAAGAACTGGTTCTCGTCACCGCCAGTCCCGTGGAACACGAAAAATATCGGCTGGCCGGGCTTCCCGGCCTTCAGCTTGTGAACATAACCATGATCTACCATTTTTGTCTCCTGGAGCAGGCTTCCAAACGAGTCGATGCCGCGTTCGAACCTGCCTGATTTCAAAGCGTTGGCTTCACGGTTTCGACGAAACTGTGAACCGTTCTGTGCAAGTGCTGGTACCGGAGGCTCGCCGCAGCGGCGAGCCTTCTCTGTCTTGGTCTCCTAGTCGATCTTCTCAAGGTGGCTTTCGAGGATCGGACGCAGGTGCTTGTGCTGCTGCGGCAGCTTCAGCGCCTCACCGAGATGGGCGAGATCCTCGTCCCGCTCGAAGCCCGGCTCGTTGGTCGCGATCTCGAACAGCACGCCGCCCGGCGTGCGGAAGTAGATCGCCCAGAAGTAATCGCGGTCGATGACCGGCGTCACCTGATAGCCCGTGTCCATCAGCGCCTTGCGCACCTCGAGCTGCTTTTCGCGGTCCTCGACGGCAAAGGCGATGTGATGCACCGAGCCTGCCCCTTGCGCGGCGCGGCCGATGTTCGGCATCGTTTCGAGGTCGATGACGCGGGCATCGTTGCCGCCGGGCACGATCAGACGGGTGACGCCATCCTTGCGATCGAGTTCTTCGTAGCCCATGAACTTCAGAAGCTCGGCCGTCGCCCCTTCGTCGCGCAGACGCAGGGCTGCGGAATGGAAGCCGCGGATTGCATGGTCCGCCGAAATGCCGCCTTCCGTCCAGGGCGCCCGCCCGTCGTCCTTGACCTCGACGAGTGCGAAGCCGTCGCCGTCAGGACCGGCAAAATTCAGGCGCTTTTCACCGAAGGTTTCCTCATCCTTGAGACCGGTGACGCCCAGCGTCGCCAGCCGCTCCTTCCAGAACCCGAGCGAGCCTTCAGGTACAGAGAAGACGGTGGTTCCGACTTCGCCGGTACCGGCGCGGCCACGCGGCATCTGCGGGAATGGGAAATAGGTCATGACCGTGCCAGGCGTGCCGGCTTCGTCGCCGTAATAGAGGTGATAGACATCGGGCGAGTCGAAGTTGACCGTCTTTTTGACCCGGCGCAGGCCGAGCGACCTGGTGAAGAACAGGTTGTTCTCGCGCGCATCGTCGGCCATCGAAGTGACGTGATGCAGACCCTTGATCTGATTGAGCATTGCCGTGATCCTTTCTCTCCGGCGCCACCGGGCGCTCCGTTGGGTCTTAGATGCGCCTATCCGCTCCTCCGCGAAAGACGGCCGCGACCAAACGCATTGTCAACGCGGCATTGACGACACCCGGGATTCGTCAACGGACACGAATTCCGGAGGCGACTTGTGAGCCCTCGCCGCGATGCTTAAGATCGATCGTCGGCATTTGCGGCGGTAGCACGAGGAGGGGGTGCGCATATCTGTGAAACATCGCTTAGTCCTGGCGTTCCTGCTGTTGCCGCTGCTTGCAGCCATGCTGGCATGGAAAGGCTATGCGGTCACGACCGACAGCTATTTGCGCGAGGCAAGCGCCCAGGCGACGACGGCGCTGCGCCTCGCCGTCACCGCGCTCGACGGCCACCTCAACCGATACCAGGCGCTGCCGGCGCTAATTGCGGATCATGACGACGTCCGCGAGCTCGTCACCCGCCCGCGCGACCGGCGGCTACGGGAGGCCGTCGACAGCTACCTCAAGGACATCAACGGCCTGCTGCAGTCCTCGGACATCTACGTGATCACGCCGGATGGCAACACCATCGCCGCCAGCAACTATGACGGGCCGACGAGCTTCGTCGGACAGAATTTCAGCTACAGGCCGTATTTCCAGGAAGCGCTTCGCGGGCAGCAATCGCGGTTCTATGCGCTCGGGACCACATCGCTGAAGCGCGGCTACTTTTTCGGCTCCCCGATCCGGGTCGGAAACGAGATCCGCGGCGTCATGGTGTTCAAGGTCGATGTCGAGCGCATCGAAGCCTCCTGGCAGGGCGGTGAGTACAAGATTTTCGTCTCCGACCCGGAAGGCATCATCTTCATGTCCGGCGATCCGGAGTGGCGCTACGCGTCGGTCCTGCCGCTGACATCGGACCGGCTGGCACGAACCGAGGCCTCCAGGCGCTACGCCGACGCCACCGTGCACGCCCTTCCCGTCTTGGAGCGCGTCTCGTCCGATCGTCACTTCCTCACCGTCTCGGCCGGAAACTCGAGCCGCGAATACCTGATGCTTTCGCAGCGGATGCCCGACGCCGACTGGACCGTGAACGTGCTGGTCGATACGGCGTCGGTGCGAACACAGGCGCTGACGACTGTCATCGCCGCCCTGCTTCTGCTCTGCCTTGCCGGCCTCGGCGTCGCCATCATTTTTCAGCGGCGGGCACGGCTCAACGAGCGCCTGTCGATGCAGGCGGAGGCCCGGGCCGAGCTGGAGCGCCGGGTCGACGAACGCACCGCCGACCTCGCGCGCGTCAACGCCCAGATCGAGGAAGAGATCGCCGAACGGCGGCTGACGGAGAAGCAGTTGCGCCGCACGCAGGCCGATCTGATCCAGGCCGGGAAACTGGCAGGGCTCGGGCAGATGTCGGCCGCACTCTCGCACGAATTCAACCAACCGCTTGCCGCCGCCAAGACCTATGCCGACAGCGCCGCACTGCTGATCGAGCGGGGTCGATCCGACGAGGCGACCGACAATATCCGCCGCATCTCCGGGCTCGTCGACCGCATGGCGGCGATCAGCAAGCACCTGCGCAACTTCGCCCGCAAGCCGAACGAGAAACTCGGGCCCGTTCTCGTCGAAGACGTGGTGCGCGATACGATGGAGATCGTCTCGGTTCGGCTGAAGGCGGCGGCAGCGAGCATCGATATCGATCTCGGCGACGAGCCGCTCGTCGTTCGCGCCGGCTCGGTGCGCCTGCAGCAGGTGCTCGTCAACATCATTTCCAATGCCGCCGATGCTGTCGAAGGGCTCGATGACCGCACCATCCGCCTGCGTGCGCGACAGGAAGACGGCAAAGTCGTGCTGACCGTCAGCGACCCGGGACCGGGGATTGCCCCGGCGATTGCCGAGCGCATCTTCGATCCGTTCTTTTCCACAAAGGGCGTCGGCAAGGGGCTGGGCCTTGGCCTTTCGATTTCCTATAACATTATCAAGGATTTCGGCGGAAGCCTGATCGCCACCAACCCTACGGGCGGCGGCGCCGAGTTCCGCATCGAACTCGCTGCCGAAAACAGCAATGCCCGGGAGGCCGCCGAATGATCGAGAGCAGGATCCTGCTCGTCGACGACGAAGAGGATGTGCGCCATTCGAGCGCCCAGGCGCTGGAACTCGCCGGTTTCCGCGTCGACGCCTTTTCGGCCGCCGAACACGCGCTCGAATTCATCAGCTACAGCTTTCCGGGCGTGGTCATCAGCGATATCCGTATGCCGGGCATGGACGGCATGACGCTCCTGCAGCGCATCCGCGAGATCGATGCGGAAGTACCGGTCATTCTCATCACTGGCCATGGCGATGTGCAGCTTGCCGTTCGCGCCATGCGCGAAGGCGCCTATGATTTCGTCGAGAAACCCTTTGCAGCCCAGATGCTCGCCGGCACGATCCGCCGGGCGCTGGACTGGCGCGCGCTCGTTCTCGAGAACCGGCGGCTGAAGGCGGTTGCCGGCAAGCGCGACGACATCGAGCAACGGCTGCCCGGGCGAAGCCAGGTGATGGTCGACCTGCGCTACCGTATCCGCGCACTGGGCGCGGCCGATGCCGATACCTTGATTATCGGCGACACCGGCGTCGGCAAGGAGGTGCTGGCCCGGACGCTGCATGACCTCAGCACCCGCGCCAACAGCCCGTTCATCGCCATCAACTGCGCCGCATTGCCGGAAAACCTGATCGAAAGCGAACTCTTCGGCCATGAGCCCGGCGCTTTCCCGGGCGCCATTCGTCCGCGCTACGGCAAGTTCGAACATGGTCGCGGCGGCACGATCCTGCTCGACGAGATCGGCTCGATGCCCTTCGACCTGCAGGCAAAGTTTCTGCGGGTTCTTCAGGAGCGCGTCATCACGAGGCTCGGATCGAACGAGCAGGTGCCGCTCGACGTGCGCTTCATCGCCACCAGCAAGGTCGATCTCGAGAAGGAAGTGGCAGCCGGACGCTTCCGGGCGGATCTCCTCTATCGCCTCAACGTCGCAACGCTCCGCGTCCCCTCGCTTGCGCAAAGACGCGCCGACATTCCGCTGCTCTTTCTGCAACTGGTCAGGGAGTCGGCTGCGCGCTACGGCCGGGATGAAGTGGAGATCTCCCAGTCGATGCTGGCCGAAATCGCCGAGCGCGACTGGCCTGGCAATGTGCGCGAGCTGCGCAATGCCGCCGAGCGGCTAGTGCTCGGGCTCGATGCGGCCCCCGACGACAGCGCACGATCGGAGAACGGCAACCGTCTTGCCGACAAGGTCGCAGCCTATGAAAAGGGTCTCATCGCCAGCGCCATCGCGGCCCATGGCGGCGCGCTGAAGCCGGTCTACGAGACCCTCGGCATCTCGCGCAAGACCCTCTACGAGAAGATGCAGAAGTTCGGGCTCGACAAGAAACTCGTGGCTTCCGACTTCTCCGCAGAGAACGAGACCTGACGTTTGCTACGCCGAGAACGGAAATAGGGACGCGATCGCTCGCGTCCCCGCCAAATTTTGAAGGCCCGGCGGCTCAGACGTTGAAGGCAGCGCCAATCAGCGTCTTGGTATAAGGCTGCTTCGGCGCCTCAAAGATCGCGTCGGTCTCGCCTTCTTCGACGATCTTTCCGTTCTTCATGACGATCACATAGTCCGACATCGCCTTCACCACCGAAAGGTCGTGGCTGATGAAGATGTAGGAAAGCCCGTGCGAACGCTGCAGGTCGCGCAACAGTTCGATCACCTGGCCCTGGACCGAACGGTCGAGCGCGGAAGTCGGCTCGTCGAGGATGACGACCTTCGGCTTCAGGATCATGGCGCGGGCGATTGCGATGCGCTGGCGCTGGCCGCCCGAGAACTCGTGCGGGTAGCGATTGCGGGAGGCGGGATCGAGCCCCACTTCCTTCAACGCTTCCGACGCCCGGCGGTCGCGGTCGGCGCGGGTAAGCTCGGGCTCGTGCACGTGCAGGCCTTCGGTGATGATTTCACCGACGGTGCGCCGTGGCGAAAGCGAGCCGTAGGGATCCTGGAAGACGAGCTGCAGGGTGCGGCGCAACGGCCGCATCTGGCCACGGTCGAAGCCGGAAATATCCGTCGTGCCGAAGCGGTAGTGACCGCTGCTCGGCAGGAGCCTCAGGAGCGCCCGGCCGAGCGTCGACTTGCCGGAACCGGACTCGCCGACGACGCCGATGGTCTGCCCTTCCTTCAGGCGCAGATTGACGCTGTCGACCGCGCGGAAGACCGACTTGCCGCCCTTAAAGAGACCGCCGCCGATCTGGTAGTCGACGCAGACGTCGCGGCCTTCCAGGATGATCGGCGCGCTGTCGGGCGGAGATGCCTTGCGGCCGCTCGGCTCGGCAGCCAGCAGCATCTTCGTATAGTCGGCCTGCGGCCGCTCGAAGATGTCGGCCGTCGTGCCCTGTTCGACCACTTCGCCACGGCGCATCACGGCCACGCGGTCCGCAAAGTGCTTGACGATGCCGAGGTCGTGGGTGATCAGCACGATCGCCATGCCGAAGCGCTGCTGCAGCGACTTCAGGAGATCGAGGATCTGCGCCTGGATCGTCACGTCGAGCGCCGTCGTCGGTTCGTCGGCAATCAGCAGATCCGGCTCGTTGGCAAGCGCCATGGCGATCATCACGCGCTGCCGCTGGCCGCCCGAAAGCTCGTGCGGGTAGCTGTCGATACGGCGTCCCGGCTCGGGGATGCCGACGAGCTCCAGCAGTTCGAGCACGCGCGCCCGCGCCTGCTTGAACGAGCCGCCCCGGTGATGGACGATCGGCTCGGCGATCTGGCGACCGATCGGGTAGAGCGGGTCGAGCGAGGTCATCGGCTCCTGGAAGATCATGGTGACCTTCGCGCCGCGCACCTGGTTGAGCGCCTTCGGCGGCAGGCCGACGAGCTCCTGCCCGCGGTAGCGGGCCGAGCCGGTCACGGTGCCGTTCTTGGCGAGCAGTCCCATGATGCCCATCATCGTCTGGCTCTTGCCGGAGCCGGACTCGCCGACGACGGCAAGCGTTTCGCCGGTGCGCACATCGAGGTCGATGCCCTTGACCGCCTCGACGGTGCCATCGGGCGTCGAGAAGTTCACCTTGAGGCCGCGAACGGCCAGGATGGTTTCCTTGGTATCTGCCATGTCAGCGATCCTTCGGGTCGAGCGCGTCGCGCAGGCCGTCGCCGACGAAGTTCAGCGAGAACAGCGTCAGGACGAAGAAGATGGCCGGGAAGATCAGAAGCCACGGCGCCGACTGGATGTTGTTTGCGCCTTCCGAGATCAGCGCCCCCCAGCTCGTCAGCGGCGCCTGAACGCCGAGGCCGAGGAAGGAGAGGAAGCTCTCGAGCAGGATCACCTTGGGCACGACGACGGTCACGAAAACGATGACCGGGCCGATCGTGTTGGGGATGATGTGCCGGCGGATGATCTGCCAGTCCGTCAGACCGAGCGCCTGAGCGGCGCCGACGAATTCTCGACGTTTCAACGCCAATGTCTGGCCGCGCACGATACGGGCCATGTCAAGCCATTCCACCGCCCCGATCACCAGGAAGATCAGGATGAACGAGCGGCCGAAGAACACGACGAGCACGACGACGAGAAAGACGAAGGGCAGAGAATACATGATCTCCACCAGGCGCATCATGACGTTGTCGACACGGCCGCCGATATAGCCCGATGTCGCGCCGTAGACGACGCCGATGCCGAGCGACACGAGGCTCGCGAGCAGGCCGACGGCGATCGAGATCTGGCCGCCGAGCATGACGCGAACGAGCAGGTCGCGGCCGTTGGAATCCGTGCCGAAGGGGAAATATTCCCGGTCGACCTGGCCGGTCACCTTCAGCGTTTTGCCGTCGTTTTCCGATGCCACCACCTGGGTATCGCGGAATTCGTTGGCGCGGTCGAAGTAGCGCGTGGCACGGGAATCGATCGGCTGTTCGGAGGTAATCGTCGCGGTGAAGGTTTCACCCTCGAGATTGAACTCCTTCAGCGTGACGCGTGCCCGGGTGGCGACACCTTCCATCACGTCTTGAAGCGTCGACGTATCCGGCCGCGGCTCGAGGCTCGGGCTGATCGAGACGTAGGACGGGAACACCTGGTCATAGGTGTGCGGAACGAAGAACGGACCGAGAAACGAGAACAGTGCGATCAGCGCCAGCATGAAGCAGCCGGCCATGGCGGCGCGGTTGCGGCGGAAGCGCATGGCGGCAAGCTGGAAGAGGCTGCGCCCCTTCGTTTCCGGCGTCGACGCCGGGGTCTGGGCGATATCAGTCATGGCGAACCCTCGGATCGAGCAGGCCGTAGAGAATGTCGACCAGGAGATTGAAGACGATGACGAAGATGGCGACGAGAATAACCGTGCCCATCACCAGCGTGTAGTCGCGGTTGATAGCGCCAAGGACGAAGTAGCGGCCGACGCCCGGAATGGTGAAGATCGTCTCGACGACGGCCGAGCCGGTCAGAAGGGCCGCAGCGCAGGGCGCCAGATAGGAGACGACCGGCAACATCGCACCACGCATGGCATGGGTGACGACAACCGTTCGAGATGGCAGGCCATAGGCCTTGGCCGTTCGGATATGATCGGTATGCAGCGCCTCGATCATCGAGCCGCGCGTCAAACGCGCGAAAACTGCAAGCTGCGGCAGCGCCAGCGCGATCATCGGCAGGATCAGGAAGCGCAACGATCCATCACCCCAGCCACCGGCTGGCAACCATGCGAGCACGATTGCAAAGACCAGCGTCAGCACCGGGCCGACGACGAAATTGGGCACGGTGACCCCTATCGTCGAAAACGACATGATGGTGAAATCAAGCACGCTGTTTTGCCGCAGCGCGGCGATCGTTCCGGCGGTGACGCCGCCGATCAGCGCAATCAGCAACGCGTAGAAGCCGAGCTCCATCGAATAGGGCAGACCCTTGCCGATCAGTTCAGCGACGTTGTTGTCCTTGTAGACATAGCTCGGCCCGAAGTCGCCGGTCACCGCATTGCTGAGATAGTGCGTGTATTGGCGCCAAAGAGGCTGGTCGAGCTGGTACGTCTTCATCAGGTTCGCCATCGTTTGTGGCGGAAGAGGACGCTCGAGGTTGAAGGGGCCACCAGGGGCGAACCGCATCAAGAAAAACGAAATGGTGACGACGATAAACAAGGTCGGCACCGCACTCGCCAATCGGCGAAGGATGAAGGAAATCATGGACGTACTCCGGAGGCGACGCGCGGCCTTCCGACCGCGCGTCGTCTCTGTTCGTTATTCGGCGATGCTCAGGAACTTGCTGAGGTGCTCGTTCGGAGCATTGTCCGCCCAGCCCTTGACCCGGCTGGCAACCAGCCACAGGTCGGCCTGTGTCAGAAGCGGAGCGATCGGCTGTTCCTTCATCAGCAGCGCTTCGGCGTCATGCATCAGCTTGGAGCGGGCTGCCGGGTCCTGCTCGTCGTAGGACTTCTTCATCAGGCCGTCGAATTCAGCGTTTTCGAAGTGGCCGTAGTTGAAGGTCTTGTTGGAACCGACGCTGAGCGCCAGGAAGTTCTCGGCGTCCGCGTAGTCAGCCTGCCAGCCGGCGCGGGCAACGTTGAACTTGCCGCCTTCCTGCAGGTAGGCGTAGTGCGAGGACACGTCGAGGTTCACCAGCGACACCTTGGCGCCGAAGGTGTTCTTCCACATGTCGGCGACGGCAGTCGCGACGCGCTCGTGGTTCGGGTTGGTGTTGTAGCGCAGCTCGATGTCGAGCGGCTTGCCACCTTCGCCGTAACCGGCTTCCTTCATCAGAGCGATGGCTTTGTCTTCGCGGTCGAGCTGCGACATCGTGCTGAACTCGGCCTTGGACGGCTCGCCGTAGCTTTCAATGCCCGGGGGAACCATCGAGTAGGCCGGCAGCTGCGAGCCAGCGTAGATTTCCTTGGCAAGGAAGTCGCGGTCTACAGCCATGGAAAGGGCCTGGCGGACGCGAACGTCGCTATAGGGCTCCTGGCGGGTGTCGAAGGCATAGTAGTAGGTCGCGAGCGACGGCGAGACGTGGACCTGCTCGCCGTAGGACGTGCGCAGACGGTCGATCTGGTCAGCCGAGAAGTTATAGACGAGGTCCATTTCCTTGGCTTCGAAGCGGCGAACCGAGGCAGCCTGGTCGTCGATCGGGTAGAAGATGACCTTGTCGAGCTTGACGTTGGCGGCATCCCAGTAATTGGCGTTCTTGACGACGGTAAGGCTGTCGTTCGGAACGTGGGCCTGCAGCGTGAATGCGCCGTTCGAAACCATGACGCCCGGCTTGACGAAGTCGGCGCCGTTCTTTTCGACGCTTGCCTTGCTGACCGGAAGTGCCGTCTGGTGTGCGAGCAGTTCCAGGAAGAAGGGGGTCGGACGCTCAAGCGTGATTTCGACGGTCTTTTCGTCAACGGCCTTTACGCCGAGCTGGTCGGCCGGCAGTTCGCCCTTGTTGACCTTTTCAGCGTTCTTGATCGGGAAGAGAATGTTGGCGTAGCCGGCTGCGGTCTTCGGATCTTCGACGCGGCGGAAGGAGAAGACGAAGTCTTCAGCCGTTACCGGCGAACCGTCCGACCACTTTGCATCGGCGCGCAGCTTGAAGGTGTAGACCGTGCCATCGTCCGAAAGCTCCCACGTCTCAGCAACACCAGGGACGATCTTGGCAGAGGCGTCATAGATCGTCAGGCCTTCATAGAGGTCCTTGAGGATGAACGCTTCGATGTTGATCGAGGTGTGGTGCTGGTCGAGCGTCTGCGGCTCACCTGCGTTGCCGCGATGCAGGACAGCTTCGGCAAGCGCCGGGCTCGCTGTGATAAGCAAAGAGCCGAGTAGCGCAGCAGCGCTCAGGTTGAGTTTCAGTGATGCCATTTTGTTTCTCTCCTTCCCCTTTTTTGGGTTTGTGATCGCAGGAGAGAAGTGCAAATCGTTCGCGAACGCAAGGCGGATTCTGCGACTGTCTGCATCTTTATCTATAGGCAGGGGATCGACCTACCCCATAGGTTGTATTTTGTTTGCGATTCTTTTCATCGCCTTTGCGACGGACATATGACGTGAACAGGGCATTTCTGCGAAATCTACTGCAACGTTTTAGGTCCGCGCTTTTCCTCGGCCGTATCGCGCCTCGAATCGCCCGCGATGCAAAGTTTGTGAATTTTAGCGGCAGTTTACGTAATCTGCGCAAAGAAAGAAGGGTGTTGCCGCAATCTTCTTGCGAGCCGTTCAACTTCTGTCGACAGACTGTTTCCGACAGTGCATCTACCACTATAGTGCAGAAGACGAAATCAGCGCCCAGAGGTTGCATTCAGACCCCTCGACTCCCCTTCCTCTCAGCCACCACCAGAAAGTGAAAACACTTCACACTGAAGGTGTTGCATCCAGTCCACAGTAAAATCGATTGAAGCGAGTTTCGACCTCTGGCAACCTGCCTTTTGCCCGGTTGTCAAACCACTTCGATGAACTATTGTGCGCCTGACTTCGGTGGGCGCGACCAATTCGCGCGCGCCGTCACGCCGCACGAAAAAGCCGGCCATCGACTTTGCCATCGATGCATTTCGTGCGGTTCAACGGCCGGATTGTTTTTGTGGTGCGCCGCATAGGTTGCACCGAGTATCCAAAGGGAGATAGCGAATGGCATTGATCACATTGCGGCAACTGCTCGACCATGCGGCGGAGAACGACTACGCGCTGCCGGCGTTCAATGTGAACAATCTGGAATACATTCAGGCCGTCATGCGCGCCGCCGATGCGACCGACAGCCCGGTCATCCTCCAGGCAAGCCGTGGCGCCCGCTCCTACGCCGGTGACGCGTTCCTGCGCCACCTCATCCTGGGTGCCGCGGAAGAATATCCACATATCCCGGTCTGTTTGCATCTCGACCACGGCGACCAGCCGTCGACCTGCATCTCGGCCATCACCAACGGCTTCACCTCCGTCATGATGGACGGCTCGCTGGAGAAGGACGGCAAGACCGTTGCCAGCTATGAATACAATGTCGCCGTCACCGCGGAAGTCGTGAAGATCGCGCATGCGGCCGGCGTTTCGGTCGAAGGCGAACTCGGTTGCCTCGGCAACCTTGAGACCGGCGCAGGCGACAAGGAAGACGGCCACGGCTTCGAAGGCAAGTTGTCGCGTGAAGAACTGCTGACCGACCCCGACCAGGCGCTCGACTTCGTCAGCAGGACCGGCGTCGACGCGCTGGCCGTCGCGATCGGCACCAGCCACGGCGCCTACAAGTTCACCCGCGAGCCCGATGGCGACATCCTGTCGATCGAAACGATCGCCAAGATCAACAAGAAGCTGCCGAACACCCACCTCGTCATGCACGGCTCGTCGTCGGTACCGAAGGATCTGCAGGATCTCTTCAACACCTATGGCGGCAAGATGAAGCCGACCTGGGGCGTTCCGGTCTCGGAAATCCAGAAGGCGATCCCGCTCGGCGTGCGCAAGGTCAACATCGACACCGACCTGCGTCTCGCCATGACCGGCACGATCCGCAAGAACTTCGCCGAAAACCCGGAGAACTTCGATCCGCGCACCTATCTGAAGCCGGCAACGGCGCTGATGACCGAAGTGTGCCGCGAGCGCTTCGAAGCCTTCCGCACCGCCGGCAAGGCCTCGAAGATCCGCACGCTGCGCCTGCCGGAAATGGCAAAGCGTTACGCGGCTGGCTGATCCGCCGCTCGTCGCCCCGCCGCTGTCGGCAGTCTCAGCGGGGTGATGTGAGTAAAAAACCGACGATCGGCGCGCGCCCCGCAAACCGGGGCGCGCGCCGATCTCGTTCGGTGGTGCTGTCCGCTCATCGCGGACAAGAGGAAAACGCTAGAATCTCCGTTTCCGCCAACGGCCGCCCGATCTGGCCGCAACCGCTCAAAGAGCGCCGGCATCAGTCACGCACCACGCTGGACAAGGGCTGCCTCTGCCCTAATCCGTTAGGATGAATTGCGCGCAAATCGCGCGGATGTACCATGTGCGCGTGCGGCTGCGGCGAAGGCGTCGCAATCGCACGGTGTCCCTGAGCCTCTGCTCAGTTGGCAGAGGCCCCTGTCTCTAGCGGCCACTGCTCGGTCGATAGTGTCGGGCCGAGAGTTACCCCTGGATCTGATTTGTCTGGTCGTAGTTTCGCGCAGAGCGAGCCCTATCGGCCAGCGCGTTCGAGGAATGCCACGACGTAGCGTTGCAAGCGCATTGTGATTCAATTCTCAACCGAACGAGAAGGATTGTTGCGATGTCCAGAGCGCCAGCCGTCCTGCCTGAGCACAAAAAAGTTTCGAACCTCGGCAGGGTATCCAGAACAGACCTATCGATCAGCAGACGCCTCGCGCGGGGAATGCTCGCGCTCGCCGTTCTGACTGCAATGCCAAGCACCGTCACGTGGGCGCAGGGCCCGGATGGCGCAAATATGCGATACAGCAAGGAAGCCTTGCAGCAGGCATTGCAGACGAGAGAACAGTACGATCTCTCTGGCCTGCGCTTCGCCATCGCAAAGTCCACCTTGCGGGCCGGCGCTGAACTTCTCGACGACGTTGCCGCCGTGCTGAAGAGGTTCCCTGACTGGAGCTTGAGGATCGTCGTCCATACCGATGCGAGCGGCGGCGAGGAAGCCAACCAGCGTCTCTCGCAGGAACGTGCCGAAATGATCAAGGCCGCTCTGGTCAAGAGAGGGGTTCCCGCCGACAGGCTGATAGCCTCCGGTGTCGGTCAGATGATGCCGGTTGCCAGCAACAATACGGCGGAAGGTCGGGCGCTCAATCGCCGGGTCGAGCTCGTGAGAGTGACCGACTCGCCGGAAGCCAAGAAGTTGCTCAAGGCGATGTCCGACTACCTGGCCGCTCAGAAGGCCCTGTCGTTCAGCTATGATTCCAATCTTCAGGTCATCACCAGCGCAGACCAGAAGCTTGGGCTATCGAGCTCCGGCACCGTGAACCTCAGCCGGCCGGACAAGGTGCATACGACCCGTTCCGGTGGGTTTGTCGATACCGAGACCCTGTTTGACGGGAAAACGCTCACGCTTCTCGGAAAGAACGTCAACAAGTACACCCAGGTGGAAATGCAAGGGACAGTCGATCAACTGATCGACGAGTTGAAGGACAAGCATGGGCTGCCCCTGCCGGCTGCAGACCTGCTGATGACCAATGCCTATGACGAACTGATGAAGGGCGTCTATGACGCCAAGGATTTGGGAAGCGGCGTCATTAACGGCCAGGAATGCGACTCCCTGGCGTTTCGCAAGGACGACGTGGATTTCCAGATCTGGGTCGCACATGGCGAACAACCGTATCCCTGCCGGTTGGTCATCACCTCCAGCAAGGTCAAGGGCGGGCCGGAATACAGCCTCCAGATCAGGGACTGGAAATCCGGAGACGGCGTGCCCGCGGATGACTTTGCTTTCAAGAACGCGACGAATGCCGAAAAGGCTGATGTCGCCGACCTCAAACAGACCTTGAGC
Organism: Ensifer sp. ENS09; assembly: GCF_014852425.1. NCBI lineage: Bacteria > Pseudomonadati > Pseudomonadota > Alphaproteobacteria > Hyphomicrobiales > Rhizobiaceae > Ensifer > Ensifer sp. ENS09. The sequence continues at coordinate 579,369 of NZ_JACVBP010000004.1, read as the reverse complement.
GAACTGCCGGACAACTTCGTTGTGGGAGATAAAAAATGAGCTTCTGCAAACGCACGGGAATCATCTGGCTCTTTCTGGCCGCCGCACTCATCATGGGCGACTTGACGAGCGAAGCGCTGAGCATAGCGATCCCCACCTTCGTCTCTCCTGCCATTGCCAGGGTAGGACGACCGCTGACGCCGGTCAGCGTGGCGGGCGTTGCCCGTCGCACGACTCGACGTTGCGCGGCCGGTGTCTATAACTGCTAGAAACGGTTCGATTGCTGAGGGAACGACAGACTGCTGAGCGGGTGCGCCGCTCAGCAGCACACGTGATTGACCGCCTTCCGGCAGAAGTGCCGCGCAGACTGCGGCACCCGCCAACCGGGTTGTTCGAGTTCGCGCAATCCTGAATATTAGCGTATAATCATGTCTCCTATCTCATGCGGGGCAAGCTGGCGATCGGGCATGGCAGAGACGTGGCGCGCCGCGAGGACTGCGCAAGACGGCTTCGGTTTCGAGGTGATGGCGTCGGCCATCGTCGGGGGCAAGGTCACATGAACTGGAGCAGGCTGTATCGGTTCAAGAACTACATGCGGTCCTCGCTCTGGATCATCCCCTTCTTTGCGCTTATCGTGGAGCAGGTTCTGTTTCGCACGGTGATGGCGCACGATGACTGGACAACTTGGGTGCCGCCGTGGCCCTTGAGCGTCGAGGGTACCGTCGCTGCGATGCAAGCGATCATCAGCCTCGCGCTTTCCTTCATCGTCTTCACGTTTGGGTCGCTGCTCGTTGCGATCCAGATCGCCAGCGGTCAATTGACGCCGCGCATCATCGCCATCACGCTTCTGCGCGACAACGTCATTCGTTTCACCGTGGGCCTGTTCATCTTCACGCTGCTCTTTGCGATCGGGGTGATCAGTCGGGTAAACGCATCGGCCCCGCCCTCGATCGTCTGGATCTCCGGCGTCCTCGGCGTCCTCTCATTGGCCGCCTTCCTCTATTTCATCGATTACTCCGCCCGTCTCTTGCGTCCGGTCAGCATCATCCACCGTGTTGCCGAGCAGGGTTTCGCCATGATCGAAGCCGTGTACCCCGACAATCTCAGGGAGACGAGCGAAGAGCCGCCGCCAAACGGTTCACTTGGCCCGCCCGATCGTGTGGTCACGCATATCGGCTCCTCAGACATCGTTCTCGCCGTGGACATGAAGTTTCTGGCAAGCCGGGCGACGCGGGCTGGCGGTATCGTCGAGCTGGTCGCCCGTATTGGTGACTTCGTCTCCTATGGGCAGCCGCTCTTTCGGCTCTATGGCGGTGCCAAGACGATCTCGTCCCACGATCTTCGCAGCAGCGTGGCCTTCGGGCGCGAGCGGACGGTCGAACAGGACCCGACCTTCGCCTTCAGGATCATTGTCGACATCGCCACCAAGGCGCTTTCCAAGGCGATCAATGACCCGACGACGGCGGTTCTGGCCATTGACCAGCTGCATCGTTTGCTGCGCAGCGTCGGCAACCGTAACCTGCGCAACGACAGCGTCTTTGACCCGCAGGGCCGCCTGCGCGTGATGTTCAGGACTCCGGATTGGGGAGATTTCGTACAGCTGACATGCCGCGAGATCAGGATCTACGGCGCCGATAACCTGCAGATCGCGCGAAGGCTGCACGCCATGATCGACAATCTCGAGGAGGTCCTGCCCGATTGCCGGAAATCCGTCCTGCGCGTCGAACGCGAGCTGCTCGACCGGATGATCGACAAGGTCTACCTGCTGCCGGAAGACGCGGCACTTGCAAGGATCGCGGATACCCAGGGGCTCGGCGGGTCGGTTAACGCGTGAGCGTCCGGCTAGAATGTCGGCGGCGTATTGACCCAGAGAAGCACGGTTTCGCCGTCGTGACGGTTTGCCCAGGCGTGCCGCCGCTTGCTTTCGAAATAGAGCGAGTCGCCGACGCCGAGGTCGTAGAATTGGTCGCTGTCGAGAATGAACTCGACCCGGCCGGAGAGGACATAGACGAACTCCTCGCCCTCGTGCCCATAGGCGCCTTCGCTGGACGCGCCGGGCTCCAGCACGAAGCGGTGGCAGTCCATCTGGTTGCGGCCATCGGCCAAAAGCTGCACCGTGACGCCGGGGGTCGTGCGCGGCCATGTCCGCCATTCGCCGGCCCGAACGACGGCGCGCGCATCCGCCTCCTCTTCACCGGCGAGGCTGGAAACGGTGGTGCCGAAGAATTCAGCGATGTTGTGCAGCACCGCGACCGAGACGCCCTGCGAGGTGCGCTCCAGCGTCGAAAGCACCGAGGCGGCGATGCCGATCTCACCGGCGACCTGCTCCAGCGTCTTGCCGGCGGCGTGCCTGAGGCTGCGCAGCTTGCGCCCCACCTGGTTTTCAGGGCCGTCGCTCGCCGCCGATGTGGGCTGGTCGTCCGCAGCCCCTTCAGCGTCCAGCGCCTCACGGATCGCAGCCGGATTGAGACCGCGCTCGGCCCGGAACCAGGAGATGCGCTTCAATCGGGCAAGATCGTTCTCGGTGTACTGCCGATGTCCCGTCGGCGAGCGCTCGGGCACAACGAGACCCTGCGTCTCCCATAGTCTCAGCGTCGAGGCAGAAACCCCCGCCAATCGTGCCGCTTCGGCGACCTTGTAGCGCACTGCGCCCATTCCAATTTCCCTTTACCGCCCAGCGGCGCTGCCCGAATCCTTGCAATTCCGGCGTGTCCGCAACCTTAGCCGCCGCGATCGAGATCTGACAAGAACGGCGCATCAGCAACCGTGGTGTCTCGATCACCAAATTTGATTTGCAATCGACTGTGAAAGGTGTACCACTTCCACAATAAACTTGCAGAAAAAATGCAATATATTAACTCCAGACGACAGGAACGCGCCATGACCAGCCTCACCGACCGCAAGAACGCCGCCATCTCGCGCGGCGTCGGCATGACCACCCAGATCTACGCCGATCGCGCGGAAAATTCGGAAATCTGGGACAAGGAAGGCAATCGCTATATCGATTTCGCCTCCGGTATCGCCGTGGTCAACACCGGCCATCGCCACCCGAAGGTCATCGAAGCGGTCAAGGCGCAGATCGATCGCTTCACCCACACCTGCCATCAGGTCGTTCCTTACGAAACCTACGTGCACCTCGCCGAGCGCCTCAATGCGCTGACCCCGGGCGACTTCGCCAAGAAGACGATCTTCGTGACAACAGGCGCCGAGGCTGTCGAAAACGCCGTCAAAATCGCCCGTGCTTCGACCGGCCGCCAGGCCGTCATCGCCTTCTCGGGCGGCTTCCACGGCCGGACCTTCATGGGCATGGCGCTCACCGGCAAGGTCGTTCCCTACAAGGTCGGCTTTGGCGCGATGCCGGGCGACGTCTTCCACGCCCCCTTCCCGATCGAACTGCACGGCATCACCACCGAACAGTCGCTCGCCGCATTGAAGAAGCTCTTTGCTGCCGACGTCGATCCGGGCCGCGTCGCTGCGATCATCCTTGAGCCGGTTCAGGGCGAAGGTGGTTTCTACCCCGCGCCCGCCGCCTTCATGAAGGCGCTGCGCGAAATCTGCGACCAGCACGGCATTCTGCTCATCGCCGACGAAGTCCAGACCGGCTTTGCCCGTACCGGCAAGATGTTTGCGATGGACCACCATGATGTCGCGCCCGACCTCATCACCATGGCGAAAAGCCTTGCCGGTGGCTTCCCGCTCGCAGCCGTCACCGGCCGCGCTGAAGTCATGGACGCACCGGCTCCGGGCGGCCTTGGCGGCACCTATGGCGGCAACCCGCTCGGCATCGCTGCAGCCCATGCCGTGCTTGACGTCATCGCTGAGGAGAAACTTTGCGAACGCGCCGAACAGCTTGGCGGCCGCCTTAAGCAGCGCCTTGCCGCGATCCGCGAGCAGGCACCTGAAATCGTCGACATCCGTGGCCCCGGCTTCATGAACGCCGTCGAGTTCAACGACGTGAAGACCCACCTGCCGAGCGCCGATTTTGCCAACAAGGTGCGCCTGATCGCACTGGAAAAGGGCCTGATCCTCTTGACCTGCGGCGTGCACGGCAACGTCATTCGTTTCTTGGCGCCGATCACCATCCAGGACGAAGTCTTCGCCGAAGCGCTCGACATTCTCGAAGCCTCGATTCTCGCGGCGCGCGCTTGATCCTCGACCGGGCGCCCGCCAACGCGGTTGCCCGGTGCATAATTCCTCAATTCGGGATCGACTTGAGGGCAAAATTATGCAGCAATTCAAAGTGCTACGGCGACCTTAGCGCGTCTTGAAGGACGCGCGTCGCTGTGGGTGCTGCGCGCCAATTTCAGACGCGCAATGCTCGGGTGCCGGGATAAGTCGGTGCCCGCAAGAACAAGCAAAAGCGGGCCTGCCGTCTCGCGGCAGGCCATCGCCGGAGGATGCCCATGACCTTGACCCCCGCCTTGACCAAGCACTTGCGTGACGCCGACCTGTTCGCATCGCTTCATACCGTTCCGGAGGCCGGCAGAAACTGGGCGGGCGCGACCTTCGATGTCTTCAATCCATCGACCGGCGAAAAGCTGGCAACGCTTCCGGACATGGGCATCGACGAGGCCCATGCGGCAATCGAAGCTGCTGCCGAAGCGCAGGTTCTCTGGGCGGCAAAACCCGCCAAGGACCGGAGCGCCGTGCTTCGCCGTTGGTACGACCTGATCGTCGCGCATGCGGACGATCTTGCAGCCATCCTGACGGCCGAGATGGGAAAACCGATCGGCGAATCGAAGGGTGAAGTGCTGCATGCAGCTGCCTATGTCGAGTGGTATGCGGAAGAGGCCAAGCGCATCTATGGCGAAACCTTCCCGGCCCCGGCCAACGACCGGCGCATGCTTGTGATCAAGCAGCCCGTCGGCGTCGTTGGTACGATCACGCCGTGGAACTTCCCGGCTTCGATGGTCGCCCGCAAGATTTCTCCGGCCCTTGCCGCCGGCTGCACCATCGTCTTGAAGCCGGCCGAACAGACACCGCTCGTTGCCGGCGCGATGTTCGTGCTCGCCGAAAAAGCCGGCTTCCCCACCGGCGTCGTCAACCTGCTCTATGCCGCAGAAGGTGCCGCGATCGGCCGCGAACTTTGCAGCAATCCCAAGGTGCGCAAGATCAGCTTCACCGGCTCGACCGAGGTCGGGCGGCTGTTGATGCGGCAATGCTCCGACCAGATCAAGAAGGTCAGCCTCGAGCTCGGCGGCAACGCCCCCTTCATCGTCTTCGACGACGCCGACATCGACGAAGCGGTGGACGGCGCCATCCAGGCAAAATTTCGCAATGCCGGCCAGACCTGCGTCTCGGCCAACCGCATCTATGTGCAATCGGGCGTACACGATGCCTTTGCCGAGAAGTTCGTCAGGCGCGTCGCCGAACTGACCGTCGGCGACGGCTTTACGCCTAGCGTTACACTCGGCCCGATGATCGACAAGCACGCGATCGAGAAAATCGAGGCCCACGTCGCCGACGCCGTTTCCAAGGGCGCCAAGGTGCGCGCAGGCGGCCACCGGATCGGCGCGTCGGGCACCTTCTTCGAGCCGACTGTTCTCACGGGCATTTCAACCGACATGCGCGTCGCCCAGGAAGAAACCTTCGGCCCGATCGCCCCGATCATCCGCTTCGAGACGGCCGAGCAGGTCATCGCCGAGGCCAATGACACGATCTACGGTCTTGCCGCCTATTTCTACGCCGAGAACCTGAAGCGGGTCTGGCATGTGGCCGAAGCGCTGGAATACGGCATGGTCGGCATCAACACCGGCCGCATGTCCTCGGAAGCCGCGCCCTTTGGCGGCATCAAGCAATCAGGCATCGGCCGCGAAGGCTCGCGCCACGGGCTCGAGGACTATCTGGAAATGAAATATCTTTGCATGGGCAATATCTGACCCGTGCGGAGACCCGGCGGCTAAAGCGCGTCGCGATCTTTCAGGATCGCCCCCGCGCTTTACGCCGTTGATTTGCCGCATGTCGCAACCGCAAAACCGCTGCGCACTTTTGCGCGACGAGCTTAGTCGATGATGTGGTAGCCACCGTCGACATAGAGCACCTGCCCAGTGATCAGACGGGCGGCGTCATGCGCAAGGAAAGCGGTGGCCGCGCCGACGTCGTCGATGTCGATCAGCTCGCGGCTCGGCGATTTGACCTTGGTCTTTTCGAGCAGCGCGTCGAATTCCGGAATGCCGGAGGCGGCGCGAGTCGCCAGCGCGCCCGGCGAAATCGCATGCACGCGGATCCCCTTTGGGCCGAGTTCGGAGGCAAGATAACGCACGGCGCTTTCCAGCGCCGCCTTGGCGACGCCCATGATGTTGTAGTTTTCCACCACCACCTGCGAGCCATGATAGGTCATGGTGAAGAGCGTGCCGCCGTTCTTCATCAGCGGCTCGGCGAGATGCGCCATGCGGATGAAGGACCAGCAGGAAATATCCATGGTCTTCAAAAAACCCTCGCGTGGGACATCGACCACCCGGCCGCCGAGCGCGTCCTTCGGCGAAAAGGCGATCGAATGGACGACGAAATCGAGTTCGCCCCAGATCTTCTCGATCTCTTCGAACACCGCTTCCATCTGGCCCGGCACCGCAACGTCAAGCGGCAGGAAGATCGGCGCTTCGATTTCGCGAGCCAGGGGCTCGACATGAGGTTTTGCCTTGTCGTTCAGATAGGTCACGGCGACTTCCGCCCCGAAAGCGCGGAAAGCGCGGGCGCAGCCCCAGGCGATCGACCGATCGTTGGCAATGCCGACGATCAAGCCCTTGCGGCCATCGAGAAGTTTGGCCTTTGCGACAGGAATGGACATCAATCGTCTCCGATGGATCAGGCTGCGCGGGATTTAAGCAGAGAAAGCGTGTGGCGAGCGATCATCAGTTCTTCGTCCGTCGGAATGACGTAGAGCGCGACGCGGCTCGAAGGCGTCGAAATCAGCGTGGCGCCCGCCTCGTTGGCGACACGATCGAGTTCGGCGCCGAGCCAGGCAATGTTCTCGGCGATGCGAGCGCGGATCTGGGCGGAGTTTTCCCCGACGCCCGCCGTGAAAACCAAGGCGTCGACGCCACGGAGCGCGGCTGCCAGCATCCCGACATTGAGCCCCGAGCGATAGATGAAGTGGTCGATGGCAAGCTTGGCGTGAGGATCCGCGCTTGAAAGCAGATCGCGCATGTCGTTCGACACGCCCGAGAGACCCTTGAGGCCGGCCTCGTGGTAGAGCAGATCGGAAACGGCCCGGGCACTCATGCCGCGCTGCAGGATGAGATAGAGCACGACGCCCGGATCAAGCTGGCCGGGCCGGGTTCCCATCGGCAGACCGTCGAGGGCGGTAAAGCCCATCGTGCTCTCGACGCTGTGACCATTGCTGAGGGCGCACATCGAGGCACCGCTACCGAGATGCGCGACGATGACGCGACCACCTGCGACCTGAGGCGCTACATCCCGCAGTCGCTCGGAGATGTATTCATAGGAAAGGCCGTGGAAGCCGTAGCGCCGCACGCCTTCATCATAGTAGCTGCGCGGCATCGCGTAGCAGTTCACCTCTTGCGGGTGACCGTGGTGAAAGGCCGTATCGAAACAGGCGACCTGCGGCACATCCGGATTGATCGCCATCGCCTGGCGGATCGGCGCCAGATTGTTGGGCTGGTGCAGCGGCGCCAGATCCTGGTAGCTCGCGAGGCGATCAAGGACGTTCGCGTCGATCAGCACCGGCGCGGCATAATCGGGACCGCCGTGCACCACGCGATGGCCGACCGCCCGCAGGGTGAAGCCTTCCAGCGTCAGCAGCCAATCGCGCGCCGCCGCGATCGCCGCCGGCAGATCGCCAACGACGTTGGCATCATAGCTCTTGTCGGTCAGCGTGCTGCCGTCGGCCGCTTTCGCCTGCAGGCGGGGACGCGTGCCGATGCCACCGATCTGGCCCTTGATCTGGCGTTCGAGCCCTTGATCCGTGATCCCGAACACCTGAAACTTCAGGCTCGACGATCCGGCGTTGACGACGAGAAGCGCATCCATGGTCACACCGCCGCAACTTGCGCGGCCCGGCGCCGCGCCGCGTAGAGCGAGGCGACGGCGCAGGAGGCGAGACGCGTGCGCACGGAGTCCGCCCGCGACGTCAGCACGATGGGCACGCGCGCTCCAAGCACGATGCCGGCAGCGTCGGCGTGCGACAGGAAGGTAAGGTTCTTGGCGAGCATGTTGCCCGCCTCAAGGTCCGGCACCACCAGAATCTGGGCGCGACCGGCCACGGCGGAGGTGATGCCCTTGATCCTTGCTGCCTCCGGGTCGATCGCGTTGTCGAAGGCAAGCGGACCGTCGAGCAGGCCGCCGGTGATCTGGCCGCGCTCGGCCATCTTGCAGAGTGCGGCCGCCTCGATCGTCGAGGGGATCTTCGTCGTCACGGTCTCGACCGCCGAAAGAATGGCGACCCGCGGCTCACCGAGGCCGATCGTCACCCAAAGATCGATGGCGTTCTGCACGATGTCGCGCTTGGCTTCGAGGTCCGGGAAGATGTTGATGGCGGCATCGGTAATGAATAGCGTTTCGCTATGCCCCGGCACGTCCATGATGAAGACGTGGCTGATCCGTCGGTCAGTCCTGAGCCCGGTTGCCGACGCCGCGACCTCCTTCATCAACTCGTCGGTGTGCAGGCTGCCTTTCATCAACAGCTCGCCCCACCCTTCCCGGATCATCGCCACCGCTTTGGCCGCCGCCGCATGGCTGTGCGGCGCATCTACGATCTCACTCTGGCCGAGGTCGAGTCCATATTCTGCGGCAACGCTGCGGATCTTTGCCTCCGGCCCGACCAAAACGGGCGCGATCAAGCCCATTTGCGCAGCCTCGAGCGCACCGCGCAGGGACGTCTCGTCACAGGGATGCACGACAATGGTGACCGCCGGCGTTTCGTCTCGCGCGGTGGCGATCAGGAGATCGTATTTGGACTGCCCAACCGGCAGTTCAGTTACCTCGGACAAGTCGATTCCCCCTATCAGGATGCAGTGCGGTTGCGAATGGTCTTACCCGCTGCGATCGGAACCGGCGGCTCACTGTCCAGGCGAAATAGCGCGGCAACCTGCTGCAACCGCTCGGCAGCCACGCCCATCACGGCCCCGGATGCCTCCAGGATCACACGAAGGGCCGTAAAGGCGGTGCGACGCTCCTCGACCGCTTCCGGCAGTAGCTTCGGAAGAGCGGCGAGTGCCGCCGCCTCGTCGATCAGCAGCATGAAATACTGCTCCCGCATAACGGTCTTGAAGTCGGCCAGGCTCAGTTGCTTTGCTTCCGGATGGGAAAGCCGGAGCCGGCGAATGGCCTCAAAGCCGCGTTCATCAGCGCCGCCGCGCGCCATGCCGACAAAAATCAGAGCTCTGGCAAGGCCTTCACACGTTCCGCCCTCTGCCATCCGGGCCTTGAGTTCGGCGATCCGCGCCTTGACGAGTTCCCGGTGCAGCAGGCTCTTCTCCGCCTTTCGCGGCGGCTGCTTTGTGTTGGTGTCGACACCGAGTGCGGCCTGCAGGCTCGGAGCGCCGTAGAGGGCGTGGAAGCTCTGCTCCGAAAGGTACTCGGCCGTCCGCCGCCAGGTCTCGAGGCCGTCGACGATCTGCTGTGACAGCGCCTCCTGCCAGGCGATAAACGGGTTGCCGGCGGCGGCAGGTTCCCGGTTTTCGCGCACATGGTCCGCCAGCGCCGACGTCCAGGCCATGAACGGATTGTCCGGTCCGAAAAGCGCATATTGCAGGCGCAGCGGATGCATGTTGCGCATCGCCTCTGCCACGGGCGGCGTCGCCGCCGCCTTGACCATCGGCTGCAGGTAGGTGCGGTAGAGCGCCAGATTGATCTCCGAGAGCTTCGCCGCGGCGGCGAAACGCCTGTCGTCCTCGATGTCGTTGCCGCCGAGTGCGCGGATGTCCTCAAGAGTGCGCGACTCGCAGCGCATCAGCCATTCGCCGGAGACGAGCGCCCGGCCCTCGACCGTTTCGCTTACCGGCGTCAGCACCGCCTCGTAAAGCCCCGGCGGCAGAACGTCGATCAGCTCGATGTTGGAGGCGAATTCATCGTGTTCCTTCCTGGCGACGCCCGCCGAGACGAAGATGCCGAGATGGCCCACGGTCTCGTGCACGGTATAGACGATCGTCTGGCCGTAGGCGCGGATCTCGTCGACGCTGTCGTAGAGATCGAGGATCCAGTCAAGCGCCTGTTGCGGCGGGGTGATGTTGTCGCCCGTCGAGCAGAAGACCACGATCGGCGAGCGGATGTTGCGCAGGTCGATCGCGGTGCCGTCGGAGGTTCGTATTTCGCCGGCCGCGAGCTTGTTGCCCACGAAGAGCTCATCGACGATGAACTGCATCTCCTCTGCATTGAGCGTGACATGGCCGCCCCACCAGCGTTCGAAGCCGAGGTAGCGTGCCGCTTCCGTGTCGATCTTCGAAAAGAGATTGTACTGCTTGGTCCAGAGCGTGTTCGCCGGATTCTGGTTCTCGAAGTTCTGCACCAGCCAGGCGCCGTCAAAAATGCCACCACCGAGGTCGCCGGTCAGCGCCGTCAGCCAGCTGCCGCCGAGAAGCCCGCCGGAATAACGCATCGGGTTCTGCCCGCGCACGCCCGCCCAATAGGAAAGCGGCGCGCCGGCAATGATGATCGGGCCGAAGAGTTCGGGCCGCAGCGCCGCAACGATCGTGACCGCCCAGCCCGCCTGGCAATTGCCGATCACGCAGGGCTTGCCATCTGCCTGCGGATGGCGGGCGATGACGGTTTCGAGAAAACCGGCTTCGGCCAGCGCGATGTCCTCGATCGTCTGGCCCGGAACAGGATCCGGCAGGAAGCCGATGAAATAGCAGGGATGGCCCGCTTTCAGCGCCACGCCGATCTCGCTGTCAGCCTTGAAGCCGCCGATGCCGGGGCCGTGCCCCGCCCGGGGATCGACGACAACGAAGGGACGCTTCGTCGGATCGATCGTGATACCCTCGGGCGGAACGATGCTGACCAGAGCATAGTTCACCGGCCGGGCGAGCGTGCGCCCATCGGTAACAAGCTGGGCCTCGAACTCCAGCACATTCGGCGCGGTCTGGGTGCGGTGTTCCTCATATTGCGCCCCACGCTGGCGCATCACATCGAGAAAGAGGACCGAACGCTGCCAGGCATCGAGCGAATAGGAATAGGCATCTGCGAAAGTCGGGATGGTCGGGCTCGTGGAATGCTTGGGCATGATGTCCACTCCTCGGTGCGATTGAAGGTCGGCCCCGTTTCCAGAGCCAATAGAACAACGCAATTCGTCTCGCATTGACCTTAGTCAAAGAGACAGGCGGCAGGCCGCGATATGAACTCGGCATGATAACCCAAGGCCATTGCTCGGGTCGAAGCAGCATAACTGCGGAGTGTTACGGCGATTTGTCGCCCGCGCGAATTCTTCGCCGTGGACCCCGTTGAAGAAGCATCGTTTCGCCAGCGTTCACTGATCTTTCGCACTGCAGCATTATCCAGAAATGGGGAGCGCGCAAGTCAGGCCTTGAAATTCCGAACACCGCTTGCCAATTGGGGCGAAACCCAAAGGAGTTGCCAGGCAATGAGCGAAATCGAAATGTCCGTAGAGAAACATGTCTTCGAAGCCGATGTGGCGCGACTGCTCCATTTGATGGTGCATTCTGTCTATTCCGACAAGAACGTCTTCCTCCGCGAACTGATTTCGAATGCCGCGGATGCCTGCGAGAAGCTGCGCTACGAAGCGATCGTCTCGCCGGAGCTTCTGGCCGGTGACCCGACCCCGCGCATCACGCTGAAGCTGGACGAGGAAAACAACCGGCTCGTCGTCGAGGACAACGGCATCGGCATGAGCCGCGACGAGCTGGTCGAAGCGCTCGGCACGATCGCCCGCTCGGGCACGCGCGCCTTCATGGAGCGTATCGAAGCCGCCCAGGGCAAGGAGGGCGCGCAGCTCATCGGCCAGTTCGGCGTCGGCTTCTATTCCGCCTTCATGGTCGCCGACAAGGTGGACGTGGTATCGCGTCGCGCCGGTTCCGAGCATGCCTTCCTGTGGTCGTCCGACGGCAAGGGCAGCTACACCGTTTCTGCAGCAGAGCTTGCCGACGCCCCGGCGCGCGGCACGCGCATCACGCTGCACCTGATGGAAGACGCGAAGACCTACACATCGCGCTGGACCGTCGAGCGCGTCGTCAAGGACCAGTCCGGCCACGTGCCTGTGCCGATCTCGATTCTCGAAAAGCCCGATGCGGAACCGGTCCAGGTCGGCGACGGCACCGCGCTCTGGACGAAGCAGAAGAGCGAGATCAGCAAGGAAGACTACGCCGATTTCTATCGAGGCGTCGCCGGCCAGTATGACGATCCGGCGCTGACGGTGCATTTCCGCGCCGAAGGCCGGCACGAATATACGGCCCTTGCCTTCCTGCCTGGTTCGAAGCCCTTCGATCTGTTCGACCCGGACCGCAAGGGCCGGATGAAACTCTACGTCAAGCGCGTCTTCATCACCGACGAAGCGGAATTGCTGCCGCGTTACCTGCGCTTCGTGCGCGGTCTCGTCGATACCTCCGACCTGCCCTTGAACGTCTCGCGCGAGATGATCCAAGAAAGCCCGCTGCTCGCCAGCATCCGCAAGGGCGTGACCAACCGTGTGCTGACGGCGATCGAGAAGCTTGCGGAAAACGAGACCGAGACCTTCGACAAACTCTGGGAAAACTTCGGCAGCGTGCTGAAGGAAGGCATCTACGAAGACTACGAGCGCCGCGAACAGCTGGTGGCGCTGTCGCGCTTCCGTACCACCACGTCGGATGAGAGCCAGCGCAGCCTTGCCGATTACGTCAAGGACATGAAGGACGGCCAGTCGGCGATCTATTACCTGACCGGCGACAATCTCGCCCAACTCAAGGCCTCGCCACAGCTCGAAGGTTTTCGCGCCCGCGGCATCGAGGTGCTTCTCCTGACCGATCCGGTCGATAGCTTCTGGGTGACGTCAGCACCGGATTTCGACGGCAAGCCCTGGAAGTCGATTACGCAAGGGGCGGCCGATCTCAGCGCCATCGCCAAGCCCGAAGGCAGCAAGGAAGAGGCGCCGCAGGCGAGCCAGCTGGTCATCGACTTCGTCGCCTTTGCCAAGGAAACCCTCGGCGCGGCCGTCTCGGACGTGCGCACCTCCGACCGCCTGACTGAAAGTGCGGTCTGCCTGGTGGCACCGGAACACGGCCCCGACCGCCAGCTCGAAAAGATGCTGCAGGGCGCCGGTCGTCTCGACGATGCCCCCAAGCCGATCCTCGAAATCAACCCGAGCCACGCGCTGATCACCGCCATGGCCGCAAGCCCCGCCGGCGATACGGCGTTCCGCACGGACGCCGTTCAACTCCTGCTCGACCAGGCGCGCGTGCTCGACGGCGACAAGCCGCAGGACCCGCGCGGCTTCGCCGAACGGCTGTCGCGCGTCTTCGACCGCGCCCTCAAGGCTTAACGGAAAAGCCCTGGAAATCTCTCCGATTTCCAGGGCTTTTCGCTGTTTTCTTCAGGTCGCGCCTCAACGAGACGCTCAGCATCTCACGTAGCGTTAGTCACGCTACGACGCGTCCATCCCGATTTCGGCCAACACTTCGGCCGTATGCTCCCCAAGCCGCGGCACGCCACGCTCAAGCGCAAGCTCGGCGGCCGAAAACCGGATCGGCGTCCGGACCCCGGGCGAGGTACCGGCAGCAGCACCCGAATGCGGCGTATCCACCCGCATCTGCCGATGCTCGATCTGCGGATCGGCAAAGACGTCGGCGACCGTGTTGATTGGCCCGCCGGGCACACCGGCATCTTCCAGCAACTTCAACAGCGTGTCGCGCTCGATCTTCGCCGTTTCGGCTGACAGTTCCGGCGTCAGCGTGTCCCGGTTCTGCACGCGAAGCGCATTGGTCAGATAACGCTCGTCAGTCGCAAGATCCGACCGTCCGAGCAAGGTGCAGAACTTCACGAACTGCCGGTCGTTTCCGACGGCAACGATCAGGTGACCATCGGATGTAGGGAAGACCTGATAGGGCGCGATGTTCGGGTGCGCATTGCCGAGCCGGCGCGGCGCCTTGCCGGAGACCAGAAAATTCAGCGCCTGGTTGGCGAGCACGCCAGTCATGCAGTCGAGCAGAGCCATGTCGATCTGCTGCCCCTCGCCGGTGCGCTCGCGCTGGGCAAGCGCCGCCTGCACGGCGATCACGCCATAGAGCCCGGTGAAGATATCGGCAAAGGCGACGCCGATCTTCTGCGGCTCGCGATCGGGCTCGCCGGTCAGGTCCATGATGCCGCTCATGCCCTGGACGATGTAATCGTAGCCGGCGCGATGGGCATAGGGGCCATCCTGGCCAAAGCCGGTGACCGAGCAATAGATCAGCCCCGGATTGATCTTCTTCAGGCTCTCGTAGTCGAGCCCATATTTGGTAAGCCCGCCGACCTTGAAGTTTTCGAGCAGCACGTCCGACTGGGCGGCAAGGCGGCGCACGGCCTCCCTCCCTTCCTCGGTCGTGAAGTCGAGCACGACGGAGCGCTTGCCGCGGTTGCAGGCGTGGAAATAGGCGGCGTCCAGCGTCTCGCCGTCCTCGCCCGCAACGAAGGGCGGGCCCCAGGTGCGGGTGTCATCGCCATCAGGGCTTTCCACCTTGATGACGTCGGCACCGAGATCGGCCAGCGTCTGGCCGATCCATGGGCCTGCAAGAATGCGGGCCAGTTCGAGCACACGAATGCCCTTCAGCGGCGCTTCCATGACGGCGCCGCTCAGAAGAAGGCCTGGAGGCCGGTCTGGGCGCGGCCGAGGATCAGCGCATGAACGTCATGCGTGCCCTCGTAGGTGTTGACGGTCTCGAGGTTCACCATGTGGCGCATGACCTGATATTCCTCGGAGATGCCGTTGCCTCCGTGCATGTCGCGGGCCATGCGGGCAATGTCGAGCGCTTTGCCGCAATTGTTGCGCTTGACGATCGAGATCATTTCCGGAGCCATGCGGCCTTCGTCCATCAGGCGGCCGACGCGCAGCGACCCCTGCAGGCCGAGCGTGATCTCCGTCTGCATGTCGGCGAGCTTCTTCTGGAAGAGCTGCGTCTGGGCGAGCGGGCGGTTGAACTGCTTGCGGTCGAGACCATACTGGCGCGCCGCATGCCAGCAAAATTCGGCAGCACCCAGCGCACCCCAGGAAATGCCGTAGCGGGCGCGGTTGAGGCAACCGAACGGACCCTTGAGGCCCTCGACATTCGGCAGCAGTGCCTCCTCGCCGACCTCGACATTGTCCATGACGATCTCGCCGGTGATCGACGCACGCAACGACAGCTTGCCGGCGATCTTCGGGGCGGAAAGGCCCTTCATGCCCTTTTCGAGCACGAAGCCGCGGATGGCGCCGCCATGCGCTTCCGACTTCGCCCACACCACGAAGACATCGGCGATCGGTGCATTGGAGATCCACATCTTCGAACCGACGAGGCGGTAGCCGCTCTCGGTCTTGATTGCGCGGGTCTTCATGCCGGCCGGGTCAGAACCAGCGTCCGGCTCGGTCAGACCGAAGCAACCGATCCACTCGCCGCTGATCAGCTTCGGCAGGTATTTCTGCTTCTGCTCCTCGGAGCCATAGGCATAGATCGGATAGATCACCAGCGACGACTGCACGCTCATCATCGAACGGTAGCCCGAATCGACGCGTTCGACTTCGCGGGCAACCAGACCGTAGGCAACGTAGGAAGCGCCGACGCCGCCATAGGTTTCCGAAACGGTGACGCCGAGCAGGCCAAGCTCGCCCATTTCGCGGAAGATCTCCGGATCGGTCGATTCTTCGCGGTAGGCGTCGATGACGCGCGGCTGCAGACGGTCCTGCGCATAGGCCCGCGCGGTGTCGCGGATCATGCGCTCGTCCTCGGTCAACTGATCGTCGAGGAGGAACGGATCATCCCATTGAAATTGCGTCTTGCCGGCCATGTTTCTCTCCCATCGGATTATTCAGCTCACGTTATCGCAAGGGGTGCATGGCGTTTCAAACGAAATTGAGGCACCGCCTCATGCGTCCGGGGAATGGCCCCTCGTCCGGCTTTGCGCGGCCTTGTTGCAAAATCGCTGGAATATGACGAGAAGAAGAGATGTCTTTCGCTCTGCCTGCCCTCCTTGCAGACCGAATGCCAGTGCAACGCCAGAGATCAGAAGCAAGCCACGACCATGGCCAATGACCGCCTCGAACGCTTCGCCCACAATCTCGACTGGAACCTGCTGCGCACCTTCGTCGTGCTCGTCGAGGAAGGCAGCATCACGGCAGCGGCCAACCGGCTGCTCCTGCAACAGCCGGCCGTCAGCATGGCGCTGAAGCGGCTGGAACAGACCGTCGGCCAGAAGCTCATCGACCGCCGTCCCGGACGTTTCAACCTGACGGATGCCGGTGCCCGGCTGCATGCCCAGTGCCGCGATATCTTCGCAGCGGTCATCCGTCTGCCGAACGTTCTTGAAACCGCCGGCGAGGAGATTACCGGCCATCTCAACATCCACTCGGTCAGCCACGCCCACAATCCCGCCTGGGACCGCAAGCTCGAAAGCTTCTTTCGCCTGCACCCCAAGGTGACCCTGTCGGTCACGGTCGCAACGACCGTGGATGTGTTGAGTGCCGTCGAACGCAATGTCGCGACGATGGGCCTTTGCGACGGCAACATTCCCGACTGGCTGAACAGGCGCTTTCATGTGCGCGAGCGCTATGCGCTCTATTGCGGCAGAAGCCATCCGCTATTCGGGGTCGAAGGCGTCGACTTCAACGATCTCAGGGGCAATCCCTACATCGCCTTCATCGCCGACGTTCTCGGCGGCCAGCACATGAACTCGGTAACGGCCGTGCGCGCGGTCGGGTCTTTCGGCCAGCAGGTCCGCGCCGTCTCCTGCAATGTCGAAGAGGTGATGCGACTGATCGCCTCCAATGTCGGCATCGGCATGCTGCCGGATCACTTGGCATCACCTGCCGTCGCGGCGGGCCAGCTCTGGCAGCTGCCACCCTATAGCGATCTGCCGACCACCGACGTCTTTCGCATTTCCAATCCGAACGCGATCCTCAATCCGGCAGAAGCCGCATTTCTTGCCCATGTGGCCGACACGGAGCCGCTGGATCACTGCCTCGACGCCGCCTGACCATCATCAGAATTGATAGTCACCTTTCCGGTTATAAATTTGAACGCGGATGTCGCCTTGCCTATGGTCCGACCGACAACCAACGGAGGCGGGACATGCAGGACTACGATGTGGCGATTATTGGCGGTGGAATTGCCGGCCTGTCGCTGGCCTATTTCCTGGCGCCGCATCGCTCCGTCGTGGTGATCGAGCGGGAGGAAGGGCTCGGCTATCACAGCACCGGTCGCTCGGCGGCGGAGTTCGTGCTTCGCTATAATGCGCCGGAAGTCTGTGCGCTCGCGGCGATTTCCAAGGGCTTCTTCGACAACCCGCCCGAAGGCTTCTCCGAAATCGCATTGCTCAAGCAGCGCGGCGGCGTGATGATCGCCAATGCCGAAAAGCTTGCGCGGTTCGAAGAGGTGTTTGCCGCGGAGAGCCGTGCAAACGCCGAAATTGAACGGCTGAGCGTCGATGAGGCGATCGCACGCGTGCCGATCCTGCGCGGCGACTATGTGGCTGCGGCCTTTTACGATCCGCAGTTCTGGGACATCGAAGTCGAGAACCTGTTGCAGGGTTACGTCCGGGGCGCGCGCCGCCATGGTGCCGCGATCATCGAGCGCTCGGACGTGCTGGCACCGCGCCGAGACGGCGACCGCTGGGTTCTGGCTACGAGTACCGGCGAGGTTGGCGCCAAGACGATCGTCAATGCCGCCGGCGGCTGGGCCGATCCCGTCGCGCAATCGTTCGGCGTCGCCCCCGTCGGCATCGTGCCGCATCGCCGCACGGCGATCACCGTCGACCTGCCCGAAAGCGTCGACGCGCTGACGCTGCCCGAAATCAACGAGATCGACGAAGACTTCTACATGAAGCCTGAAGGCGGGCGACTGCTTTCCTCGCCCGCCGACGCAACGCCGTGCGAGCCGGCCGACGTCCAGCCGGAGGAGATCGACGTCGCCTGGGCCGCGCACTACGTCGAGGAGGCGACAACCGTGCCGGTGCGCCGTATCTTCAAGAGCTGGGCCGGCATGCGCAGCTTCTCGCCGGACAAGCTTCCGGTGATCGGCTTTGCCCGCGAGCGCCCGGACTTCTTCTGGCTCGCCGGCCAGGGCGGCTATGGCATCCTCACCTCACCGGCGCTCGGCGCATTCGCCGCAAGCCTTCTCGTCGGTGCACCCGCGCCCGAGGGCTTCGAAGCGGCCGGGCTCGACGCCTCGACGTTCAGCCCGGCCCGGCTGGAACGCTAACTCGAGCAGGGTTGCGGACCCAACCGCAGATCTCCCGTCGGGGGCTGGTTGCGCCCGGGCACCCCAAAGCAAACGACGCGCCGAGCCGACTGCCGGCGCCCCGGCCACCGTATCGCCATATCGTTCTGGAAACCTCCGCCTCGTCGCGCGCCCAAGCGGATCGCCGGCACCGAGGTTTCTTAGTGACGGATAAACGATGTCCACCATGAAGGAATATTCCCGCCGGCTGCTGGCGCGGCAGGCCCCCGATCTCCTGACGCAACTCTACCGCTGGTGCCGCTCCCGCCGTTTCCGCGACGAGCGCCGAACCAGCACGCGCGCCTTCATTGAGGCGCAGTATCGCGGCAAAACCGGACGGGTGCTCGAAGTCGACAGGCCGCGGGGACTGAGCGAAAAGCTCAATGCGCTGAAGCTTCTGCCTGCGACGGACTTGCAGACGATCTGCGCCGACAAAATCCGGGTGCGCGACTACGTTGCCGAGCGCGTCGGCGCGGATCTGCTCATCCCCGCCATCCTCGCAACCTATCGGCTGAGGGACCTAACACCCCGTAACATCCGGCAGGATGCTTTTGTCCTCAAGACGAACCACGACTTCGGCGGCGTGGTAATCTGCCGGGACAGGAACGCCTTCGACTGGGGTGCCGCCCGAGCGAAGCTCGCCGACCATCTGGCGTTCAACCATTGGTATCGGCACCGGGAGCCGGTGTATCGGGACATCCGGCCGGGCGTCCTCGTCGAAGAGTTTCTCCACGCAGATAGTCCCGATGGCTTGCGCGAGTTCAAGATCTTCTGTTTCCACGGTCGGCCAAATTTCATCATGGTCATCCGCGAGAAGGACGGCGTGCGCACCAAGACGGTCTTCGACACATATTGGCAGCCGTTGCCGGTGCGTCGGCGCGGCGCGCCGAGCGAACGGGAAGCGATCGCCGCACCCCAGTCCCTTCGCACCCTGCTCGATGTCGCGACGGAACTCGCTGCACCCTTCGCTTTCAGCCGCGTCGATCTCTACGAGAATTTCGGTCGGGTTCTGTTCGGAGAAATCACCTTCTTCCCGGAGGGCGGCATGGATGTTTTCGAACCTTATGAGTGGGAACTGCGTTTCGGGGATCTGCTGCGATTGCCGACAGCGGAACCAGGAGCGGAGGCCCACACCTGATGCTGCAAACTTTGGTTCGACAGACGATCGACACACGCCGTCTTCGCTTTCTGAAAAGCCACGCGCGGCGCTACTGGTCAGACAGCGCTTCCACCGAGGTGCGGCAGTTGGCGCCGCTGCAGCGCATCCAGGACATTCTGGCTGGCTTCGACCCCAAGGAGGCCGACTGGTATCGCCAGATCCGCGGTGATGTCAGGGGCGTCGTCACCAATTGCGAAAGAGAGCAGCACCTGCATGGCCTAAACGGCCACTATGCCTATGTGCTGGACAACAAGGCCGTGTTCACCGAGCTTCTCGTCTCGGCTCAACTGCCCACGCCGCAGATCTTCGCCTGCTACTTCGCAGATCGGTGGCATTGGCGCGATGAAAGACGAAGCGCTTACCACGACGAACTCGCCGCTCGCGGCCGTTTCGTCATCAAGCCGACACTCGGATCGAAGGGGCGTTCGGTGCAGATCGGCACGACCCCGGACGCCGTCGACAGCTATCGCGGCGAAGACGCCATTCTCACCGGCTTCGTGCAGCAGGCCGACTATGCCCAGGTAATTTTTCCGGACGCCTTGAACACGATACGCCTGCTCATGCTGCGCGACGACGATGGCACTCCGGTCCCGGCCGCCGCCATCCATCGCTTCGGCAGCGCGCGTTCGGTGCCGGTCGACAACTTCAGCGCCGGCGGCCTCGTCTCCAAGGTGGACCTGAAAACGGGGCGGCTTTCGCGGGCCGTTTCGATCGGCAAGGACAATCACGTCTGTCATCATGACTTGCATCCGGATACGCGGGTAGCGATGACCGATGTCGAGATCGCCCATTGGCCGGTGGTCCTGCGGCTGGTCGAGGATCTCGGCCGCGCCTTTCCCTATCTGCATTATGTCGGCTGGGACATTGCGGTGACGCCCGATGGACCGACTGTCATCGAGGGCAATGCGCATCCGAGCCTGCGCTTCTTTCAGCTTTATGATCGCCTGCTCGACGATCCACGACTACGCCGCATCTTTGCCCGCTATATCCCCCGAGCCAACGGTGAGCCACTCTGATGGCCGTGCTCCCGATCGTCGGCACCATCCGGCACCGCGTCTCCTTGCTGCGGCAGTTCTGGGCGCTGGAACGACGTGGAAATGCCGGTCGTCCAAAGTTGCAGCTCCTGACCCGCGGGTTCCTGTCCAACCGCGCCTGGCTCTACCCTTTCGACCAGTTCCACCAGCACCTGTTTCTGACCGACCTAGAGGCGGAAGCGCGGTTGCCGCGGTTGAACAGCCCGGAGGCGATGGCGCTTCTCGGCGACAAGCTGCGGTTCCACCAATGGGCGGGCACGGGCACCTTTCCCGCATCCTGTCCGGAGTTGATCGGGATCGTCGAGGATGGTGTCGCGAGACGGCTCGACGGCGGCCCGCTGCCGCGCGCCGAAGCCGACGGCCGCGCGATGATCGCAAAGCCGGTCGACGGCAGCGGTGGGCGAGGCGTCAAGCGCATAGCGTCGATCGATGACGTCGACCGACTTGGCCGCTATCTGATCGAAGCCGCCGTCGTGCAGCATCCCTACGCTTCCGCCATCTACCCGCACGCGGTCAACACGATCCGCGTCCTTGTCGGCCATGACGAGGCGACCGGGAAGACGGTGCTGCTCGGTGCCGCACACCGCTTCGGAACGCAACGCTCGCGCCCGACGGACAACTTCAAGGCCGGCGGCATCGTTGCGCTGGTCGATCTCAAGAGTGGTCAGCTGACCGCTGCGATCGCCGATGATGGCGGTCCTGAAAGGACGATCTTCGATCGTCACCCCGAGACGGGCACTGCCATCGTTGGAACCATCATCCCACGTTGGAACGACATCAAGACGCTGGCGTTGCAATGCACGCGCGCTATCCCCGGTCTCAGCTATGTCGGCTGGGATATCGTGTCGACCGAAGCCGGCCCGGTCGTGATCGAGGGCAATGCCGCGCTGGCCAATCCCAACCTCATCCAATTCCATGAGCCGATGCTGCTTCGCAAAGAGGCGCGGGACTTCTTCGCTGCCAAGGGCACGATCAGCCCCCGCCGGGTAAAGCGCCTGCGCGCCTTCGCTGCCTGACGAGCGGTCCGATCAGCCGTTGCGCGATGCCTGCGGGTCGGCAATCGTTCCGAGGATCAGCGGGATGCGCGATTTCGCCGAAGCCCAATCCCCACGCACGACATCGGACATGGCCTTGAGCAACAGGATCGTCTGCCGCGGATTGAAGGCGGCCCAGGCCAGCCCGTACACGATCACGCCGATCGCAACCAGTGAGCAGAGCAACGGCACCGGCTGCAAGCCATGAATGGTCTCGCTGGCAAACCAGACGGAACCGGCCATGATCAAGGACGGAAGCGCTGCAATGAAAAGCATGCGCAACTGGCCGAGGGGATGCAGACCGGAGACGCGATAGACCTGCATCGCGCCGACCGGCCAGAGCGCCCATTGCCGGAGCGACAGCGCGGCGGCAACGCCGACGAGGCCATATTGGACGCCGACTGCGAGGAAGGCCGCGCCCAGAACAATCGACAGAACGGAAATGAAGGATACGGCCCCCATGCGGCCGAACGCGACCAGCACCGCCGTGTTGAAGCTCGAGACCGGCGCGCGCAGGGTTCCAAGCGCAAGGATTTGAAGCACGGGGATCGCGCCGGCCCATCCGTCGCCGAACGCCAACGGCACGAGGACCGGGGCGACCATTGCGACACCAAGGACGACCGGCCAGAACACCCAGGTCGTCAACCGCACGGATGTCTCGATCAGCCGGGCAAGGCGCTCCCGGTCGTGCTGCAGCTGCGCGGCGGCGGGAAAGGCGACTGCCGCAACGGGACCGCTCAGAATGTTGTGCAACTGGTCGAGCAGCCGGCGGGCGACAGCAAACAGGCCGAGCGCTTCGGTGCCTAGCGATTGGCCGATGAAGAGCCGCGGCAGCGCGTTCTGCGAGATGTAGGTCAGTCCGTTGTTTTCGACCCGGCGCGATGCAAAGCGCAGGACTTCGACGAGTTCCTGCCGCTGAAAGCCGAGGCCGGGTCGCCAGCGCGCTGCCGGAAAGAGCATCGCGAGGTTCATCGCGCGCCGCGCGATCTCCATGATAACAAGGCTCCAGATGCCGGCGCCCGAGAAGGCCAGGAGCACGCCAACAAGAACGGCCAGGGTTCCGCTGACCGCCCCGATGCGAGCGAGATCATTGAATTGCAGCCGCCGCACGAGGATCTGGTTGGGAACGCTCGCAAGCCCGGTGAGAACGGGCAGAACCGTCATCGCAAGAAGCGGCGCCTGCAGCTGCGGCGCCTCGAAGAAGTCCGCCGCAGCGGTCCCACCCGCCCAGATCACGGCAGCCGAGAAAACCGAAATCACGCTCAGCGCGACGAAGGCGGCATTGCGATGGCCGGCTGTGACATCCGGTTTCTGCACCACGATGTCGGCGGCATGACCGCCGACGAAGATCTCCGCGAAGCCGACGATCAACAAACCGAGCGCGAACACACCATAAGTCTCAGCGCCAAGAATTCGTGCCAGGATGATGGTGCTTATGGTTGCAAGCAACGCCTGCGCCAGTTGGCCCAATGACGCCCAGATGGCTTGCCCGGTCAGTTTTACTGCACGGCTCAATAGATCTGCCTTCCGTCGTTCGGCTCGCAAACTAGCCGAAGCAAGCCTGCTTTCCATCTCACGATAGATTTTGCCTTGTTGTCGAAATTGAGGGCAGGCCGCCTTTTTGTGGACGTTTCAAGCGTCATGGTTGTGCACGTTTTCCGGGTGACACCCGGTTCATCGAGCGAATGCGCTGCAGGGGAGGCAGCGATCGAGGAGGAGCATAAAGCATGAAATTGTCGAAAGAATCTCGCAACTGCGCCCGCGTGTCGATCATCGTTCCGACCTACAATCGCGCGCAGTTTCTGCCGGCTGCAATCGACGCGCTGCTGCCGCAGATCGCGGGGGATGACGAGATCGTCGTCGTCGTCGACGGTTCGACCGATGAGACCATGGATGTGCTGTCCCGATACGGTGACAGGATCAGCGTCCTCAACCAGGAAAATGCCGGCAAGGCACGCGCCCTCAATGTCGGCTTGCAACAGAGCACTGGCCAATATGTCTGGATCGTCGACGATGACGACATCGTCTGTCCGACGGCCCTCTCCGATCTCCTGCGGGTCTTCGAGGCGGATCCATCAACCGACATCGCCTATGGGCGCTATGTCCGCTTTCAGCACGAGCTGGACACCCCTGCCCGTTTCCTCGACACCGGCTACTGGACCGACTGCTCGCCGGACGACTTCCTGATCGCCACACTGGAAGACTTTTTCGTCCATCAGCCGGGCATGCTCGTGCGCCGCCGGCTTTACGAAGCGGCGGGCCCCTTCGACGAAGCGCTGCCGCGATCCGTCGACTATGACATGCTGATCCGGCTGTCGCTTCTCGGCAGGGCGACGTCGACCCGCAACATCATCTTTCACCAGCGCTTGCACGACGGCGACAGAGGACCGGCGGCAAGCCGCTTCCAGGCACATCGCCGAAATCAAAACTGGATCAGTAACGACGCCCTCATATTCGACCGCCTGCACCAGACACTGCCGCTGGCGGAGTACCTACCCACACGGCGGATCGAGAGCGCCGAAGAGCGACGCCGAGCCCTTCTCCAGCGCGGCGCCATCATGGCCCGCAAGAAGCGCTGGGACGTGGCGATCACCGACTTCGGACACGCGATGGAGGAAAGCCGCAGCGCTTTGACCGGCCATGAGAAGCGCATCCTGCGGCGCGCAACGGGATCGAAATACGATTGTGACGAGGTCTTCGGCAATGCCGCGATCGATGAGGGCCTGCGCGCACTCAGCCGCCGATATCCGTCGGGGCGCGAAGTTGCCCGCTCGCTCGCGCGCGGCCTCGTCTGGAGGGCCCGCGATGCGGCGACCCGCGGCGAGCTCACACGCAGTTCGCGGATCGCCCGGCAGGCCTGTCGATGGGCGGCGACGGCCTGGGGCTGATCCGACGAACACGCGCCCCTCTCCGGCGGCACGCCCGGTGATGCCGTCCGCGCGACGAGACGTTGATGCGGCCGGCAAAACCTGACAGTTATACACGCGGGAGGACGGTTCATGTATTACGCAATCTTGGCCTACCACGCCGCAGGCGTCGTCGAATCCTGGACCGAGGAGGAGGACGAAGCGCTGATGACCGACCTGCTTCAGGTTCATGACCGGTTCGTCCAGCAGAAGGCCTTTGGCCCGGCCGCCCGGCTCGGACCCGCCGAAGGTGCCGTGACGCTGAGGGGCAAGGGCGAAGGCATCGTCACCGATGGCCCCTTCGCCGAAACCAAGGAGCAATTGCTCGGCCTCTACGTCGTCGACTTCCCAGCCATCGACGCTGCCGTTGACGCCGCACGCGAATTGCGTCGCTCCAATCCGAGCGCGATCTACGAAATCCGGCCGATTGCACTCTACATTCCCGGCGCGACGCTGGACCCCGGTCCGCAGAACTAGCGCCCCTCACCGGTCCTGCGCCGACGACCACAGGTATCCGCTCGATGTTGATGCGAACTCCCCCTGAAAGTTGATGGGAGTGCAGGCGCCTGCGCGCCGGCATTCAAATTTGGTTAAGCAACCATGCGGGGGCTGTGAACTGTAACAGAACTTACAACAAACTGACATTCCGGCTTCATGAAGCGGCGATATGGCAGGGTCATACCGATGACCGGTCTCCCCGAAAGAGGACCTGCTAGACATGTTTCAGTTGAAGAATGTAACCCGCCAGTTCGGCAAGAAGACAGCCGTGAGTTCGGTTACCTTCGACATCCCGCAAGGCCAGATGGTCGGCGTTATCGGCCGTTCCGGCGCTGGTAAGTCGACGCTCCTGCGCATGATCAACCGCCTCGTGGACCTGTCTTCCGGCGCGATCGTCTTCGACGGCACGGAAGTTTCGTCGCTTCGGGGGTCGGCACTTCGCACCTGGCAGCGCGACTGCGCGATGATCTTCCAGCAGTTCAACCTGGTGCCGCGCCTCGACGTGCTCACCAACGTGCTTCTCGGCCGCCTCAACCACCGCTCGACCGTCCTGAGCATCCTCAACATGTTTACCCGCGAGGAGCGCATCATGGCGATCGGCGCGCTCGAGCGTCTCGGCATCGAGCAGACCGCGCTGCAGCCGGCCGGAACACTCTCGGGGGGTCAGCAGCAGCGCGTCGCGATCGCCCGCGCACTGATGCAGCAACCGAAGGTTCTGCTTGCCGATGAGCCGATCGCCTCGCTCGATCCGTTGAACGCCAAGATCGTCATGGATGCGCTGCGCGACATCAACGAGCGCGACGGCATCACGGTGATCACCAACCTGCACACGCTCGATACCGCGCGCAACTATTGCGAACGCATCATCGGCATGGCGCACGGCCGCGTGGTCTTCGACGGCCAGCCCAAGGATCTGACGGCAGCAGCCGTTGCCGAGATCTACGGCGCCGACACGGGCATCGAGGAATCGATGACCTCCACCAGCATCAACATTCCGGCGGCAGTACCGCAGGAAGAAACGGCATCGGCCGGCCTCAAGCCGCTGGCACTGGCCGGCATCTGACGCCCGCCATGATCGAAAGCCCGCGTCAAGGGCACCTCTTTGAAACCCAATAGGATCCGGCCAAGCCGGACACGGGAGAACCTTATGCTGAAGAAAGCTCTTCTGGGCGCCGTAGCGCTCCTCGCCCTCGTCGGCCACGCCCAGGCTGAAGACCTGAAGGAATTCCGCATCGGCATCCTCGGCGGCGAAAACGAAGCCGACCGCCTGCGCAACTTCCAGTGCCTGGTCGACAAGCTGCCGGCCGCCATTGGCGTCGAGAAGGTCTCGCTGTTCCCGGCCGCCGACTATGACGGCGTTATCCAGGGCCTGCTCGGCGGCACGCTCGACTACGCCGAACTTGGCGCTTCCGGCTACGCCAAGATCTACCTCGCCAAGGCTGACGCCGTCGAGCCGATCCTGACGACCGTTCAGACCGACGGTTCGACCGGCTACCACTCGATCATGGTTGCCCGCAAGGATTCCGGCATCACCAAGATCGAAGACCTGAAGGGCAAGAAGCTCGGCTTCGCCGACCCGGACTCGACCTCGGGCTACCTCGTCCCGCTCGTCACGCTCCCGGAAGCGATCGGCGCCCCGGTCAAGGAATTCTTCGGTGAAACCGGCTTCGGCGGCGGTCACGAAAACCTCGTTCTCGAAGTCGTCAAGGGCACCTTCGATGCCGGCACGACCTTCGGCTCGGGCGTCGGCGAATTCAAGGACGGCTACACCTCGGGCAACCTGAAGAAGATGGTCGACAAGGGCATCCTCGACATGAACGACCTGGTCGAGCTCTGGAAGTCGCCGCTGATCCCGAACGGCCCGATCGTCGTGCGCAACACGATGAACGACGACATGAAGGCGAAGTTCAAGCAGTTCATGCTGGACCTGCCGAAGACTGACGCGGCCTGCTTCTCGGCCATCCAGGGCGGTGACTTCACCGGCTACACCGAAGTCAACGCCGACTTCTACAAGCCGATCATCGACGCCCGCAAGGCGACGATCGGCGGCTGATAGACCCGCACCACTCGGGAACGCTGGCCGCCCAAACGGCCAGCGTTTCACTGTTTGAAGGGGTGCTTTCGCATCCTTCGCCGCATTTTTTTTCACGCATTTCCGGGGCGGAAAACCGCTTCGCAAATTTCCTGGAAATGCTCTAGAGGCCGGCGAAAGCCGGAACGGTCATGGCAACTTCCCTGCTCCCGCGACATCTGAGCGACAACGGCGCCGTCATCGAGCGTCACTGGCAGGAACTCAGTTCCCGCCGCCGGCTCTATTCCTGGCTTGGCTTTGGCGTTTTCCTCCTGGCGCTGTCGGGTTCGCTCTGGTTCGCCAACGATTCCAATGCCGGCAAGTTCTTCGACCGTTTGCCGCATTTCTTCGATTTCGTCGGCGATCTCGCGCCGCGCGACGGGCTGGAGATTTTCCGCGCCATGTTCGACCTGCCCTCGCCCTATGACGACGGCAGCTTCAAGTACAACTATCCTGAGGGCCGGCTGTACCTGACCGAAAGCTTCTACATCCCCGAATACGTGCACAAGATGCTGGAGACCGTGAACATCGCGATCTTCTCGACGGTGATCGGCACGGCCTTCGGCTTCGTGCTCTGCTTCCTCGCCGCCCGCAACCTGATGCCCAATCCGTGGATCCGCGGCATCGTTCGCCGCATCATGGAAGTTCTTCGCGCCTTTCCGGAGGTGGTGATCGCCGGCTTCTTCCTTGCGATCCTTTCGCTCGGCCCCATTCCGGCGATCGCCGCGGTCTCGATCCACACGATCGGCGCGCTCGGCAAGCTCTTTTATGAAGTGGTGGAAAACGCCGACATGAAGCCGGACGAGGGCCTGCGGGCTGCCGGCGGCAACTGGATCGAGCGCGTGTGGTTCGGCATGGTGCCGCAGGTGCTGCCCAACTTCGCGAGTTACTTCCTGCTGCGCCTCGAGATCAACGTGCGCGCCTCGACGATCATCGGCGCCGTCGGTGGCGGCGGCATTGGCGAGCTTCTCCGCCTTTCGATCGGCCAGGGACACCAGGCCAAGACCCTTGCAATTGTTCTCCTGCTGTTTGCGACCATTTTCGCCGTCGACCAGTTTTCCGCCTGGCTTCGCCGCCGCCTTGTTGGCGAGCAGGCCTTCCAGCTTGCCCAGTAGGTGCGCACCATGACCACGACCACACGATTGAACCCGATGGAAATGGACGCGATCGCGAGCCGCCATCCCGAGCTCCTGAAATCCTCGACCTCGCAGCGCGTGCGCACGGCCGCAATCACCGGCGGCGTCATCGTCTATCTCATTTTCAGCTGGTGGTTCTTCTCGATCGGCCAAGTGCTCGGCAACGCCAACTGGGGCATTGCAGGGACCTACCTTGCCGACTGGGTTTCCTACGAGGTGCGCCCCGAGATCCACGTCGCCCCGGACCGGACGATGAGCCTCAACTATCAGCGCAATTCGCCGCTTGGCCCCAATCCCGATCCTGACTGGGTGGAACTCGACAAGGAGACGGTGACCCGCAAAGTCGAGATACCGGCATCGACGACACAGACAGCAAAGCCGAAGGCCAGTTCGTCCTTCAGCTTCATGACGCCCGGCTCGGCCTTGGGTTCCACTACAACGCCTGAGGCGGAAGCGCGTGTCGAAACCCGGACGGAAGAAGTCCTGACGCGCGTCGTCGTCACCTACAACCGCTCGACCAGGATCGAGATCGCCGATGGCCTGGTAAAGGCGACCCATGGTGGCGACACGCTTGTCATGGCCGTCGACGGCGCCGACACGGTGCGGCCGCAAGGCGCACTTCCGGCCTGGGCGACGCAGAAGCGGCCAGGTGAAAAGATCGTGCTTGCCTTCGGCGCCACCGGCTGGGCGGAAGTCGAAGGCGACGAGGTTTCCGTCCGAAACCGCTTCTTCGGTTGGGCGAACTTCCTCTTCGACACCAACTCGCCCTTCTTCGGCAAAAGCTACGGCGAGGTCGCCTCGCTCATCGCCTCCGGCGAGCGCATCGATCCGGCCCGTTCCAACCTGTCGCTTGCCTGGAACAACATCCTCTATAATGCCGAGTGGCAGCATCTCGACGTCTGGACGAAGCTGCTACAGACCGTCGTTATGGCCTTCGTCGGCACGCTCTTTGCGTCGCTGATCGCCTTCCCGCTCTGCTTCCTGGCCGCCCGCAACATCACCCCGAGCTTCCTGACCAACCAGATGGTCAAGCGCTTCTTCGACTTCCTGCGATCGGTGGACATGTTCATCTGGGCACTGTTCTTCACCCGCGCGTTCGGCCCCGGACCGCTTGCCGGCATCTCGGCGATCTTTTTCACCGACACCGGCACACTCGGAAAACTCTACTCCGAAGCGCTGGAAAACATCGACGACAAGCAGCGCGAGGGCGTGAAATCGGTCGGAGCGACGCCGCTTGCGGTGCAACGCTTCGGCGTGCTTCCGCAGGTGTTGCCGGTCTTTGCCAGCCAGGCGCTCTATTTCTGGGAATCGAACACCCGTTCGGCAACGATCATCGGCGCCGTCGGCGCCGGCGGCATCGGCCTCAAACTCTGGGAAGCGATGCGTACCAATTCCGATTGGGAAAATGTCGCCTATATGGTGCTTCTGATCTTGCTGGTTGTCTTTATTTTCGACAGCATCTCGAACGCGTGCCGTTCGCGCCTGATGGGCAGCAAGGCACATTGACGACAGCCAAGCATTTGCGTGTCCGCCATCATGATGTTGTCATGGAAATCGGCTAGCTGCGCATCGCATCCCGCAAACAATCGACCCGCCGCCCAGGCGGGCCGGTCGCTACAAGAAAGTGAAGACCGTGCGTTATGCCATCTATTTCGCGCCGCCGGCGGACAGCCGGCTGTCGCAGGTCGCCTCCCGTTGGCTGGGGCGCGACGCCTTTACCAGCGAAGACCTCACGCTTCCGACAATCGCCGGGATTGACGAAGAGACGCAACGCGCACTGACGGCCGACCCTCGGCGCTACGGTTTTCACGGCACGCTGAAAGCGCCTTTCGAACTTGCCGAAGGTCGGGACGAAGGCGAGCTTCTAAGTATTTTCGAGTGCTTTGCCGCCGACCTCGACCCGTTCGAGGTCCCCGAGATCGTGCTGCACCAGTTGGGCCCGTTCTTCGCTCTCGTGCCGTCCGCGCCTTGCGCCGACTTGCAGGATTTGGCTGAAGACGCCGTCCACCGCTTCGACCCGTTCCGTGCGCCGCTGTCGGACGCCGACTTTGCCCGCCGCAATCCAAACAGCCTGCCGGAACGACAGAGACGCTACCTCAGAGAATGGGGGTATCCTTATGTTTTCGAAGAGTTCCAGTTCCACCTGACCTTGACCGGCCCGGTGCCCACGGAAACCAGCGGCGTGATGCGTACCGCGCTCGAAACCACCTTTGCCGAACATATCGGCAAGCCGCTTCACGTTACGTCAGTCGCGCTTTTCGTCGAACCGGAGCGCGGCGCACCCTTTACTGTCCGCTCCCTGCTGCCGCTCGGCAGCGACACCCAACGAAAGATCGCATGAGATGAGCAAAGAACAGGTTTTGACCAACGCCCGCATCGTCCTCGAGGATAGCATCCTCGATGGTTCGGTGCTGATCCGCGACGGCAAGATTGCCGACATTTCCGAGGGCACGGTTGCCAGCGGCGAGGACTTTGAAGGCGACTATCTGATCCCCGGCCTCATCGAGCTGCACACCGACCACCTCGAAGCCCACTACTCGCCGCGCCCAGGCGTGCGCTGGCTGAAGATCGCGGCAATCCAGGCCCATGACGCACAGGTGGTCACCTCCGGCATCACCACGGTCTTCGACTGCCTGCGTCTTGGCTCCGACGAGGATGGCGGCTTCCAGAAGGGCGAGATGCGCAGCATGGCCGACGCGCTGGCCCAGGCCAAGGAAGAGGGTCGCCTTCGCGCCGATCACCTGATCCACCTGCGCTGCGAAGTTTCAACGTCCGACGTGCTCGATCACTACGAGGACTTCCAGAACGATCCGCAGGTCAAGCTCGTCTCGCTGATGGACCATGCGCCGGGCCAGCGGCAGTTCCAGACGATGGACCAGTACACGCTCTACTACAAAGCCAAGCGCGGCTTCTCGGACGAGGAATTCGCGCGCTTCGTTGAGCGGCAGCAGGCATTGTCGGCAAAGTATGCCGGTCCGCACCGCACCGCGCTCGCCGGGGCCTGTGCGGCCCGCGGTATCACGATCGCCAGCCATGACGACGCGACCGTCGACCACGTCGAGGAATCGATCGGCTTCGGTATCAAGCTTGCGGAGTTCCCGACGAGTTTCGAGGCCGCCGAGGCGTCGCACCGCGCGGGTCTCAGCGTGCTGATGGGTGCGCCGAACATCGTGCGCGGCAAGTCGCACTCCGGCAACATCGCCGCCCGCGATCTCGCCGAGCGCGGCGTGCTCGACGTGCTGTCGTCGGACTATGTGCCCTTCAGCCTGATTCACGCCCCCTTCGTGCTCTCCGACGAACTCGACGCCGTCGACCTGCCGAAAGCAATCGCCATGGTGACGTCGACGCCGGCGCGCACCGTCGGTCTCGATGACCGCGGTCGCATCGCGGTTGGCCTTCGCGCCGATATCGCCCGCGTGCACCGCAAAGAAGGCATCCCGGTCGTGCGCTCCGTTTGGCGCGAAGGACGGCGTGTCGCATGAGCGCGACCGAAAAGGGCGGCGCGCTCGTCGTCGTTGTCGGACCGAGCGGCGCCGGCAAGGACAGCGTCATGGGCTTTGCCGCCCGGCACTTTGCCGATTGTCACGACGTGCATTTCGTCCGCCGCGTCATCACCCGTCCGTCGGATGCCGGCAGTGAAGTGCATGAAAGCGTCTCGGAAGACGAGTTCGTCGAGATGCAGAAGGACGGCGCCTTCGCCGTCTTCTGGGATGCGCATGGGCTGAGATACGGCATCCCCGCCGTCGTGCTCAGGAATGTCAGGGACGGCATGACGGCGATCGTCAATGGCAGCCGCGGTGCCCTGCCGGCGTTCCGCGAAGCCTTCGGTGAGATCGCCGTCGTCGTTGTTACAGCCGAGACGCCGGTGCTTGCAAAACGACTTGCCGAGCGCGGTCGCGAGAGTGAAGAGGAAGTTTTGCGGCGCCTCAGCCGCCAGGCGCCTGACGTCACCTCGGGCCCCGATGTCAGCGTCATCGACAACAGCGGGCGCCTCGACATTGCCGGAAACCGCTTCGTCGAGGTGGTCGAACGGCTGCGCGCAAAGGTGGATCACGCGGTTTAGCGTGATCCACCTTTGCGGCCCGGCAGGCTTGCGAGTCGCGGGCATGCATCGCGATCTCCATTACAAGGACAGGCGAAGGCTCCGAACCTCAGGGTTCGGAGCCTTTTCTTTTTACCTGCCGTGATGACGAACCCACGAGAAGAAATTCCAGCGAAGTCAGAGTTCTACGGCCATTTTCTCAAAGCTCCCGCTCTGCTTCACTCGGCCGTTCGCCCTTTCCTTTTCCGCAGGCTCCATAAATTTCCTCTTGTGGAGCAAGTTAATATGTATATACATTATATCCAGTGGAGGCGACCTGATGAACGAACTCTCGACCCGCAAGCCAGCATCCGGCATTTGGCGCAATGCGCGTCTCGTGACGCTTGGCGAATCCGTTGACGGCCTTGGCCTCGTCGAGAATGCGGCCGTGGCGGTCGTCGATGGGCGGATCGCCTATGCCGGGCCGGAGAACGGGGTGCCCGCCGAACTCGCACGCAGCCTCGAAGCTGCGGACTGCCAGGGCCGCGTAATGACGCCCGCGCTCATCGACTGCCACACCCATCTCGTTCACGGCGGCAACCGCGCCCGCGAATTCCAGATGCGGCTGGAAGGCGCGACCTACGAAGAGATCGCGCGCGCCGGCGGCGGCATCGTCTCGTCGGTCAAGGCGACCAATGCGCTGACGGTCGACCAACTGGTCGAAACCGCGCTGCCGCGGCTCGACACGCTACTTGCCGAGGGCGTCTCGACCGTCGAGGTCAAGTCCGGCTACGGACTGAATGTGAAGGCCGAGCTCGACATGTTGCGCGCGGCCCGCAAGCTCGAAACACTGCGGCCGGTGCGCGTTGTCACGAGCTATCTCGCCGCACACGCAACGCCTGCGGACTACAAGGGCCGCAACGGTGACTACATCACCGACGTCGTGCTGCCTGGACTAGACGCCGCCCATGCCGAGGGCGTGGTCGATGCGGTCGACGGTTTCTGCGAGGGCATTGCCTTTTCGACCACCGAGATCGCCCGTGTCTTCGACCGCGCCAAGGCACTTGGCCTGCCGGTCAAACTGCACGCAGAACAGCTTTCCAATCTCGGCGGCGCAAAGCTCGCGGCCTCTTACGGCGCGCTTTCGGCCGACCACCTCGAATATCTCGACGCAGAAGGCGCTGTAGCCCTTGCGAAGTCAGGCACGGTCGCCGTGCTCTTGCCGGGCGCCTTCTATGCGCTACGCGAAGAGCGCCTGCCGCCGGTCCAGGCTTTGCGTGACGCTGGCGCGCGGATCGCGATCGCCA
The DNA here is from genome assembly GCF_014852425.1 of Ensifer sp. ENS09. Taxonomy (NCBI): domain Bacteria; kingdom Pseudomonadati; phylum Pseudomonadota; class Alphaproteobacteria; order Hyphomicrobiales; family Rhizobiaceae; genus Ensifer; species Ensifer sp. ENS09. The sequence continues at coordinate 545,895 of NZ_JACVBP010000004.1, read as the reverse complement.
CCGACTGCAATCCCGGTACCTCGCCGCTGACCTCGCTGCTTCTCACGATGAACATGTCGGCGACGTTCTTCCGACTGACGGTTGCCGAATGCCTTGCCGGTGCAACGCGCGAAGCCGCCCGCGCGCTTGGCCTGCTGGCCGAAACCGGCACGGTCGAAGTCGGCAAGTCCGCCGATCTGGCAATCTGGAACATCGAGGATCCGGCCGAACTCGTCTACCGCATCGGCTTCAATCCGCTTCATGAACGCATCTTTAGAGGGCAAAGGACCGGTCAATGACCATCACTCTACACCCGGGCTCCGTGCCCCTCCGCGACCTCGAAACCATCTACTGGACCGGCGAGCCGGCCCGTCTCGATCCGTCTTTTGATGCCGGCATCGACAAGGCCGCGCGCCGCATTGCCGAAATCGTCGCCGGCAACGCCCCGGTTTACGGCATCAACACGGGCTTCGGCAAACTCGCCTCGATCAAGATCGACAGTGCCGATGTCGCAACACTGCAGCGCAACCTGATCCTGTCGCATTGCTGCGGCGTCGGTGAGCCGCTTGCCGAAAATATCGTGCGCCTCATCCTGTCGCTGAAGCTCGTCTCGCTTGGCCGCGGCGCCTCCGGCGTCCGCCTCGAACTCGTACGCCTGATCGAAGCCATGCTCGAAAAGGGCGTCATCCCGGTCATCCCCGAAAAGGGCTCGGTCGGCGCCTCCGGCGACCTCGCGCCACTCGCCCATATGGCCGCCGTCATGATGGGCCACGGCGAAGCTTACTTCGAGGGCCGCCGCCTGGCCGGCGCCGAAGCGCTGACCGCCGCCGGCCTCAAGCCTGTGGTGCTTGCCGCCAAGGAAGGCCTGGCGCTGATCAACGGCACCCAAACCTCGACGGCGCTGGCGCTCGCCGGCCTCTTCCGCGCCCACCGTGCCGCACAGGCAGCGCTCATCACCGGCGCCATGTCGACGGACGCAGCCATGGGTTCGTCCGCGCCCTTCCATCCAGATATCCATACGTTGCGCGGCCATCGTGGCCAGATCGACACGGCCGCGGCGCTGCGCGCTCTGCTCGCGGGTTCCGCGATCCGCGAAAGCCATATCGAAGGCGACGAGCGCGTGCAGGATCCCTACTGCATCCGCTGCCAGCCGCAGGTCGATGGCGCCTGCCTCGATCTCCTGCGCTCAGTCGCACGCGTGCTCGAAACCGAAGCCAACGCCGTCACCGACAACCCGCTGGTTCTTTCGGACAATTCCGTTGTTTCCGGTGGCAATTTCCATGCCGAGCCGGTCGCCTTTGCCGCCGATCAGATCGCCCTTGCCGTCTGCGAGATCGGCGCGATCTCGCAGCGCCGCATCGCGCTGCTCGTCGATCCTGCCCTTTCCTACGGCCTGCCGGCCTTCCTCGCCAAGAAGCCGGGCCTGAACTCCGGTCTGATGATCGCCGAGGTCACCTCGGCGGCCCTGATGTCCGAGAACAAGCAACTCTCGCATCCCGCCTCTGTCGACTCGACGCCGACGTCGGCCAACCAGGAAGACCACGTTTCCATGGCATGCCACGGCGCGCGCCGCCTGCTGCAGATGACCGAAAACCTGTTCTCGATCGTCGGCATCGAAGCACTGACCGCCGTCCAGGGCGTCGAATTCCGCGCCCCGCTCGCCACCAGCCCCGAATTGCAGAAGGCCGCTGCCGCCCTTCGCGCCGTCTCGCCGACGATCGAAGAGGATCGCTACATGGCCGACGACCTCAAGGCCGCCGGCGACCTCATCGCCTCAGGCCGACTGAACGCCGCCGTCGCTGCCGGCATCCTGCCAAGCCTGGAGGCTTGAGATGGCTGTCGTCGAAGTCAAAAGAGGCAACTCGCCGATCATTCTCGGCTTTCCGCATACCGGGACCGACGTGCCGCCCGCGATCTGGGATCGGCTGAACGACAACGGCCGGATCCTCGCCGATACCGATTGGCATATCCACCAGCTCTATGATGGTCTTCTGCCGGAGGTGACCGTCGTTCGCGCCACCTTCCATCGCTATGTGATCGACGCCAACCGGGATCCCGAAGGCGTGAGCCTCTACCCCGGTCAGAACACGACCGGGCTGATCCCGGAAACGGATTTCGACGGCAAATCGATCTGGAAGGATGGAGAGTCACCGACCGAAGCCGATATCGCCGAACGTCTCCAAGGGTTCCATGCACCCTATCACGCGGCCCTTGCCGCCGAGATCGAGCGGGTGAAAGCGATCCATGGCGTGGTCGTGCTTTATGATTGCCACTCGATCCGCTCGCACATCCCGTTCCTGTTCGAAGGCAAGCTGCCGGACCTCAACATCGGCACCGACATGGGCAAGACCTGCGCGCCCCAGATCGAGAAGGCGACGGCCGAAATCGCCGCCGGTGCCGAAGGTTACAGCAGCATTCTCAACGGCCGCTTCAAGGGCGGCTGGACCACCCGCCACTATGGTCGCCCGGAAACCGGCGTGCATGCCATTCAGATGGAGCTCGCGCAATCGACCCATCTCGCCGCCGAAGAGCCGCCTTTCGCGCTCGACGCCACACGATCCGCCCTTTTGCGAAAGCCGCTGGGTGCGATCCTGAACCGCATCGAAACCATCGCATTTGACCTCAAGACACTGACAGGGAGCGAGGCATGACCATCAACAATCCGCGCCACAACATTCGCGACGTGCGCGCCCCTCAGGGCACCACGCTCAACGCCAAGAGCTGGCTGACCGAAGCGCCGCTGCGCATGCTGATGAACAATCTGGACCCGAACGTCGCGGAAAACCCGCACGAGCTGGTCGTCTATGGCGGTATCGGTCGCGCGGCGCGCACCTGGGCTGACTTCGACAAGATCGTCGAGACGCTGAAGGACCTCAACGACGACGAAACCCTGATGGTGCAGTCCGGCAAGCCGGTCGGCGTGTTCCGCACCCACAAGGATGCGCCCCGCGTTCTCATCGCCAACTCCAACCTCGTGCCGCACTGGGCGAACTGGGACCATTTCAACGAACTGGATAAGAAGGGTCTCGCCATGTACGGCCAGATGACCGCCGGCTCGTGGATCTACATCGGCACCCAAGGCATCGTGCAGGGCACCTACGAGACCTTCGTGGAAGCCGGCCGTCAGCACTACGGCGGCGATCTCAAGGGCAAGTGGGTGCTGACCGGTGGTCTCGGCGGCATGGGCGGCGCCCAGCCGCTCGCCGCCGTCATGGCCGGCGCATCGTGCCTTGCCGTCGAGTGCAATCCAGACTCGATCGATTTCCGCCTGCGCACCCGTTATCTCGACGAGAAGGCCGAGACGCTGGATGAGGCAATGGAAATCATTGCCCGCTGGACGAAGAACGGCGAAGCCAAGTCCGTCGGCCTGCTCGGAAACACTGCCGAGATCCTGCCGGAGATGGTTCGCCGCGGCATCCGCCCGGACATGGTCACCGACCAGACGTCGGCGCACGACCCGGTCAACGGCTACCTGCCGAAGGGCTGGACGATGGCCGAATGGAAGGCCAAGCGCGAAAGCGACCCGAAGGCGGTCGAGAAAGCCGCCCGCGCCTCGATGCGCGAGCATGTCGAAGCGATGATCGCCTTCCAGGACATGGGCATCCCGACCTTCGACTACGGCAACAACATCCGCCAGGTCGCCAAGGAAGAGGGTCTCGAAAACGCCTTCGCCTTCCCGGGCTTCGTGCCGGCCTATATCCGCCCGCTGTTTTGCCGCGGCATCGGTCCGTTCCGCTGGGCGGCTCTGTCGGGCGATCCGGAAGACATCTACAAGACCGACGCCAAGGTCAAGGAACTGACCCCCGGCAACACCCATCTGCACAACTGGCTGGACATGGCGCGCGAGCGCATCTCCTTCCAGGGCCTGCCGGCGCGCATCTGCTGGGTCGGTCTCGGCGATCGCCACCGACTTGGCCTCGCCTTCAACGAGATGGTCAGGAACGGCGAACTGAAGGCGCCGGTCGTCATCGGCCGCGACCATCTCGACTCCGGCTCGGTCGCCTCGCCGAACCGCGAGACCGAAGCGATGAAGGACGGCTCGGACGCCGTTTCCGACTGGCCGCTTCTGAACGCTCTGCTCAACACCGCATCGGGGGCCACCTGGGTGTCGCTGCACCATGGCGGCGGCGTCGGGATGGGCTTCTCGCAACATTCGGGCGTCGTCATCTGCGCCGACGGTACCGATGATGCGGCCAAGCGCCTGGAGCGCGTGCTCTGGAACGACCCGGCAACCGGCGTCATGCGCCATGCCGATGCGGGCTACGAGATCGCGCTCGATTGCGCCAAGGAAAAAGGCCTGCGCCTGCCGGGCATTCTCGGCAACTGAGCCGCGCCCGACCGACATAATCAAGGACCTATAGATAGGGGCGTCGAAAGGCGCCCCTATCACTTTTTGATGAGACCGCTGTCAGGAGTGCGTCTTCCAGGCTCCGGCGCCTTGCAGCCGTTGATAGCAATGCTAGAAAAATCGAGATGCCATCGCATTGCCCGCGACGCGTTGCAGGACGTCTCCGTTCGCTCACGCGCTGGCTTTGATGAGAAGGCTTCATGCGTTGGGGCACGAACAGGAGAAGAACCATTAGACATCTGATGTTTGCCACCGGGCTTCTTGCGAGCGTCTTTGTTGCCTCGTCCGCGCTCGCTCAGACCGTGAGCTTCTTCGGCCCTGTTCGCAACGGCGAACGGCATTTTACCGCCTTCCCGGAGTTTATCGGCGTCGGAATGAGCCAAGGGGAGACCAAGAAGAGGGACGTGGTCTTCTCGACTATTCAAATGATCGCCATGGCCGCCGGACTTGAGACCAAGGCTCAACCGGGCCTTGGAAGAAATACCATCGGCGTGATCTTCAGAAAGGACGTCGTCAAGAATGGGCGGGTCGACGTCAGCAAGATTGAAGACTTCGGCTTCGACGCCTACTACGAGCGCCTACTGAACGATACTGCCGCAACTGGCGTACCGAACTGCGCTTCCGCCGTAAACTATTCTGCGGAAGGACGGTTTGACCGAGCCGTCATCGTTGCAAACAGCGATGTCCCCGACCAGGAATTGGCGACTTGCGTGGCGCAGGCCCAGGCGCACGCTCTGGGGATCGCCACCTTTACCTCCAGCAAAGCCGACTTTTCGCGCTTCTTCGCAAGGATCATGATCCTCGCCGATCAGAAGAAGAGATGTCTCCAGGACAACCAGACAAAGTTCACCTGCACTTTTGTCGACGAGCCCTGGGACTGACTCACGAGCGCCGGATTGTTTTCTTCCCTGATTTATCGCCGTCGAGCGCGAGCAGCAGCACCAGCCCGGCAAAGCCCCCGGCACCGCCAAGCAGGGCGGTGCCCGAGTAATCGCTGATCCGCGTGCCGAGTGCAAAAAGCCCGGCGCAAAGACCGCCGCTCAGGAAAAGGTTCACGGCGAGCAGCGAGCTTCCCAATCCCGGTCGGTCGGCAATCAGGTCTTGGAGGTAGCTGATCGGGATGGTGATCAACGCGGCGGCGCCAAAGGCGCTGATCAGCGTAAGCGCGTAGATTTGCCAGGTCGCGGTCGAGAAGCCGAGCAGCACCATGTAGCCAATATAGATTGCGGTCCCGAGCGCCAGCGCCTTGAATGGAACGAGGCTCAATTGGATGCGCGCCCAGACGAAGATGAACACGACTTCGAGGAAGGCGACAATGCCGACGATGATGCCGATATCGGTGACACTGCCGCCAATCTCGTCGGTCATGATCAAAGGCAGCACGGCGGCGTTGACGTGCAGCGACGAGGTGATGATCGCAACCGCGATCACGCGCAGGAAAATCCGCGGCGCCAGGATCTCCCGAAAAGACGTCCAGTACGAAAGCCGCTTGCCGAGCGATGCGTCGGCCCCGCTTTCGTTGGGCAGTTTGAAATAGACGATCAGCAGATTGGCAAGGCAACCGAGACAGGCGAGCAGGTAGGCCGGCAACATGCTGTCGCCGCCGGCGAGCGCAAAGCCGACCAGTCCGGGCACCAGAACCCAGGACACGGATATGGCCGCGCGGGCGCCCGTCGTCAGCGATGCAGCATCATGGCCGCTCATCCGCCGGGCGATACTGCGCACATTGGCGAAAAGCAGCGTGTAGACCGCGCCGTAGATCGGCAGCAGCAAGAGGACGCTGACGACGAAGCTCATCTGGTGCGGGAGCACATAGACGATGCCGTAGCCGACAACGCCGAAAAAGATCGCCGTCGACATCAGCAGTCGGTAGTTGCCGACGCGATCGGCCAGGATGCCGATTGAAACGCTGACGATGACGTTCACCGTCGACGCAAGCAGGATCAGCAGCGAATAGACAGCGTCGCTGAGCCCCAGCTCGTTGATACCGACGACCGACTGATAGGGCGAGGTGGCCGCACCGGCAAACCCGAACAGGAAGATTGCCAGCATGCTGATCCGCATGGCCGGGTTGCGCATGGCGCTGAGAATGGTGGAGGTCATGCTAGAACGTGTCCGCGAAGCGGGTGGAGGATATCGCACAATCGCTTAAATTGTGATCGATTTAAGGACGGTGTTATGCGGAAGGCCAAGGTTCTGCGCTTCTTGCAGGTCGAACGACACGCGGCGCTTTGAGGAAAGCCCCTACCCGAAAATCGGGGAGGGAAGGTGCAAAACATGTCTCAGGCGCCGCTCGACCAACGCGCCGAAAAGCGGGCGACGGGCTCGAAGGCAAAGTCCTGGTCAAACGGATAGGCCGGGCGCTGGCGGCGCAGGCTCGCGAGCCCCTCTATGTCCTGATTGACCACCCCGTCAGTCAGGGCCATCAGGTTGGGGTTGGCGATCGGCGCCAGTTCAGGCGAAAGATAGCCCGACTTGACGACGAGCAGCCGAACGGCCTTGGGATCCAGGCCCAGCCGCCGGAAATCCTCGATGTTGTGGTAGGGCCTGCGGCGTGCCGCGATGACCACATCGATCGCGCCGACACGCACCACCGCCTGCCGCTCTTTCGCAGGCCCGGGATCATCCAGCGTGACGACCTCAGCCAGCATCTCTGCGCGAGGGCTTGCCGGATCGAGGCTGCCGCCGAGCTTGAGCATCAACGTTTCGCCGATACCAGCGGCAAAGCAGGCTTCGACCGCAGGCAGGTCCGTGATACCGGCAATCAAGGCGCCCCGCCAGCCGCGGGCGAGCAGCGCCTTCAGCACATCGGCGCGGTCGCCGACGCCGCCGCCGGTCGGGTTGTCACCGGAATCCGCAAGAATGATCGGCATCGTCGTTGCCCGCTCGGCGATATCGAGCATTTCGTTCAGTGGGCCCGTCGCCGGACCGAAGCGGAAGTTTCGACGTTCGGACCAGTAGCCGGCGGCAATCTCTTCCGCTGTCCGTTTCGCCAGCGCCCTGTCGGTGGCAGTTACAACCGCACAGGCGGTCGCCCGTGGCTCGTCGGCCCAGACATAGCCGACCATCAGGTTGGCATCGAGAACGCCCGGCCGCTTATCCATTTCGGGCAGTTGCGCGTAAAGCGACTTTGCCGGCTCTTCCTCGGTCGATGTGCATTCGCCGGGAAGCAGGACCGGAACCGGTGCCCAGGCGATGCCGGGACGCGTGCCATCTCTCAGCGCCGAGACGAGCATCGACCAGGCACGGGTCATGGTCTCCGGCGTGTCGATATGCGGCGCGGTTCGATAGGCGGCAAAGATGTCGAGCTGATCGATGATCTTCTGGCTGACATTGCCATGCAGGTCGTAACTGGCCGCGATGGGGCAAGCGGGGCCGACGACAGCGCGGGCGGCCGAGATCCAGTCCCCTTCCGCATCGTCCACCCCATCGACCTTGATGGCGCCGTGCATGGCGAGATAGAGGCCGTCGATCGGCAGGGCTTCACGCAGCTTGTCGAGGAACTCCGCCTTGAAGGCGTCGTAGGTCGGGCGCGACACTGGGCCACCCGGAACGGCGCGCGCATGCAACAGCGGCAGATGCTCGACGCCTTCGGCTTTCATGAACCCGAAGTACTCGGCGTCCAGCAGCGCCTTTCCGCGCAGCACGCGAAAATCTTCCTCCGTCATCAGGACAGGCGAGTAGGTGCTGCATTCGGTATGGATCCCACCAACGGCGATGCGCATGGGCGTTCCCCTCAGAGGTTCGGGCTGAGCGGCGCGATGGCCGCAAAGCGAAGCCAGTCCTTCGCCGACTTCGGTGTCCATGCCGCTTCGGCGATCGCTGGAAGCCGCGGGAAGACGAGACGGTTGAAGTAGCCGCGCGAAAGATAATGCTCGGACCAGATGCAGGCCTGCACGCCTCTGAGGCGCGCCTTCAATTCGTCCGGGAACTCGCCCTCGGCCTCGTAGCCATAGGTGTGCGCAGGTGTCGCCGTACCGGCCCAGCTTGCGCCCGGCTCCTGCCAGGCGTCGGCCTGCGCCATGTCGAGGTAATAGGCTTGGCCGGGGGTCATCACCACATCATAGCCTTCGCGGGCGAGTTCGATCCCGACCTCCGGTCGCTCCCAGGCCATCAGCAGCGTATCTGCGGTCGAGACACCGCCGCCATGCGCCACCTCGTTCCAGCCGGCGAGCTTGCGGCCACGCGCCGTCAGCATCTGCTTGACCCGTTTCAGGAAGTAGGATTGCAGCGCGAACGTGCCGGAAATGCCTTCCTGCTCCATCAGCTTCTTGGCCAGCGGCGAAGCGAGCCATGACCCGTTCGCCACTTCGTCGCCGCCAATGTGGATGTAGGCGCTCGGGAAAAGCTCGACCATCTCGTCGAGGACCGTCTCCAGGAATTCATAGGTGAAGGCAACGGCTGGGTTGAGCGCGTTGTTGGGATAGCCCTGAACCGAGTGGTAGCTCTCCGGCGCCTCCTGGCCATCGGTCAGATCCGGCAACGCCACCAGGGTCGCCGTGCTGTGGCCGGGAATGTCAATCTCCGGCACGACATCGACATGCAGTGCCGTCGCCTGCGCGACGATCGCCTTGATGTCCTCCTGGCTGTAGAAGCCGCCGACGGGCTCAGCGCCGTTGCCGAGCTGCGGCAACAGCGGCTCATCCGGCCCGCGCAACACGCCAAGCGTCGTCAGTTGCGGGTAGGCCTTGATCTCCAGGCGCCAGGCCTCGTCGTCGGTCAAATGCCAATGGAAAACGTTGAGCTTGAACCAGGCGAGAATGTCGATCAGCCGCGCCACATCCGCCGTCGGATAGAACTGGCGGGAGACGTCGAGATGGCAACCGCGCCAGCTGTAACGCGGCGCATCCGAAATTGTGCCGCTCGCCGGAAAGCGGAACTTGCCCGGATGGTTGCGTGCCCCGTCCAAAAGCTGGACCAGACTGGTCAAACCATATTGCCGGCCGGCGCTGCCGCCAAAGCTCAGGCGAATTTCGGTCTCGGAAAAGTCGAGCCGATAGGCCTCGGCCTTAAGACCAGCGTCGGCGGCAAAGACGATCGCCCGCCCCTGCTTTGAGGCCGCCAGGCTGAAGGGGGCGTGACCCGCAGCAAACAGCCGATGGTACATCGCCAGAACCGTATCGATGGCTGCGACATCCTCGCACGACGCGCCGACCGCCGGATAGAGAACGACTGGAAAACCGTCTCCAGCACGAAGCTCGAGCTTCGCCGGCCAGGGCTGCAACGCATAGGGCTGATCGAGTTTGCCTTCCGGCAGCCGCACAGGCGGCGGCTCGCTGACAGCATTTTCAAGCAGCAGGTCGGAGACGGCAACCGGCACGTGCCGGCCATCGGCAAGCGTCAGATAGGCGGACTTCGCACCATCGGTGCAATGGCGCGCATTGCGGTGAAGGCCGCTGACGGTGAAGGTCCAGCTCTCGCCGTTTTCGATAGTCAGCCCCATAGGCGGCGCGAATTCGTGAAAGTTGGCGTTGCGGCGCAGGAACACGGCATTGTCGCAGGCCTTGGGATCAATCACCCGGGTGAGCGAGGTATAGACGATCCTGAAACCGGAAAGCGGTGCTCCGGAGAAATTGAACAGCGTGAAGGTAAACCGCCCGAACGGCCCGCCATCCGGCTGCCAGGACGCCTCGAGACGGTAGGAAACCGGGTGCATGCTCATCCTCCAGTATGCTTATGTCAGTAGTGGCTTGATTGCGAGAACGTGCGGGCCAGCTCCGCCTGTCCGGCGGTCAGGCCGCAATCGACAGGCAGGCAGACGCCCGAAATGGCGGCCGCCAGCGGGCCTGCCAGGAAGTGCACGGCATTGGCGACGTCATCGGGATTGACGATGCGCTGCAGCGGATACCAGCGGCGCGCCTCTTCGAATACGTCCGGGTTCGATGCCGCCCTCGCCTCCCAGGCCTGGGTGCGCACCGTACCGGGCGCCACCGCATTCGAGCGGATGCCGAACTTGCCGTACTCGACCGCGATCAGTCGGGTCAGGTGCAGGAGGCCGGCCTTGGCGGCGCTATAGGCCGGGTGGCCGAAGACGTTCATGCCGTTGACCGAGGCGATGTTGACGACCGAACCGTGGGTCTCTTTCAGCATGTCCTCGACGGCGCGAAAGGTGAGGAAGGCTGCCTCGAGGTTCAGCGCATTGTCCATGCGCCAGATCTCCGGCGTCGTGTCGTGCAGGCTGACGGCACGGGCGGCACCGGCATTGTTGACGAGGGTGCGGACGGCGCCCTTCTCCGCGGCCATCTGCGCCATCGCCGCCACGCTTTCGGCGTTGGTCACGTCACAGGCGACAGCGATGAAGCGCTTCTCGTCGCCAAGCGCCGTTGCTGCCTTTTCGGCGGCCTCCGCATCGATGTCGACGAGCAGGACCACGTCATTGTCTTCGGAAAGCTTGCGGGCGATAGCACGGCCGATATCGCCGGCGGCGCCGGTGACGATCGCGAGAGATTGCGTCATGCGTTGACCTTTCGCGGCACGTCAGTCTCCGAGAAGCTGGCGGTCGTCACCGTCGCGGTGCGTCACCAGTTGCTGTTTGATGCGCCGAAGTGTGGCCGTTGCCTGCGGCTGAACCCGGTAGGCGACGAGACTGGAGAGGATGTCGAGCAGCGCCAGATAGGCGATGCGGGTGGAGGTGGGACGGTAGATGTTGTTGCCCTCGGGCAGGTCGACCGGAACGGTGATGCTGGCAGCGTTGGCCACCGGGCTGCCGCTCTGCGTCAACGCGATGGTCGGCACTTTCAGTTCGCGGGCGAGCGTGAAGGCGCGCACCAGTTCGGCGTTACGGCCGGAAAAGGAGGAGCCGATCAGCACGTCCGTCGGCCGGGCCGCCGCCGTCATCATCAGTTGCATGCTGTGATCAGAGCTGGACGTGATGCGCAGCCCGAAACGAAAGAGCCGGTTTTGAAGCTCGCCGGCGATCATCGACGAATTACCACCGGAACCAAAGGCGTAGATCATTTCCGCTGAGGCGATGCGCTCGACCGCCTGTTCAATCGCGGCCAGATCGAGCGAACGATGCAGCAAGAACAGCGCGTTCTGCGATTTGGTGATGATGTCCTGGGCGACGTCGCCGGTCTCGCGGCTCTTCGGCTCCGGCTTCAGGTAGCGCATGCCGATGTAGGCGGTGCGCGCAAGCTGCACCTTGAAGTCGGAGAAACTGTCACAGCCCAGCCGGCGACAGAAGCGGGTGACCGTCGGCGGCGAAACGTCCGCCTTGCCCGCGAGCTCGATGATGGAGGCGTTCACCGCGAACTCGAAGTCGTTCAGGAGAATATCGGCAATGCGGTTTTCCGATTGGGAGAGCCGCCCTTTTTCTTCCTGCAGTGTCGCGAAGATGTCCATCGCCCGCTTACGCCTTGCTCGGATCACGAATGAGAGCGGGCTGCGGACCGAAAACCGCTCCCGCTCCAGGATCAACCTTCCTTCGGCTTATAGGCCACGCAGTCGATCTCGACCTTGCAATCGACCATCATCGACGACTGGACGCAGGCCCGTGCCGGCGGATGCGCGCCGAAGTACTCCTGGTAGATCTTGTTGAATGTCCAGAAGTCCCGGGGATCGTCGAGCCATACGCCGCAACGCACCACGTGCTCCGGGCCGTAGCCGGCTTCCGCCAGGATGGCCATCACATTGGCGATCGTCTTGTGGGTCTGGGGGATGATCCCGCCCTCGATGATCTCGCCGTTTTCCATGGCGACCTGACCGGAGACATAGAGCCAGCCGTCCGCCTCGACAGCGCGCGCAAAGGGCAAAGTTTTGCCGCCAGCGCCGACCTGTTCCGCACCATAGCGCTTGATCGTCATCTTGAGCCTTCTTGCAAATTATTTTCTTTGATCGTTGACAAGTGACCATAGAAAGCTGAATTTGGCTAGCGAAAAACACCATTCATGAAAAGAATTTCAATCCAGGGCGCGAATATGCGGGATCCTTTTCTCAATCCATTCCCCTCTTCCGATGCTGCACGCCACTCGATCTGGGAGATGCTGGTCTCCCGCGACATCACTGCCTTTCTGGCAGCCGACTGGTCGATGGTTGCAGACGATTTCGTCGGAGAGAGCTTCATCGGCATCGACGGACGCCGCGAAACCAATCCGGACAATTGGCGACTGACGTTCCCGTCGCTCGCCGCCTATCGCGAAGAGTGGCTGCGCCAGGCGCAGGATTTTGCGACACAGAGCTTCGCCGAGGATCCGCGCACTGCGATCTTCACCACGACGACGCTCGAGGACATCGAGATCAACGGCGAGCAAGCGCTGGCGCGCAAGAAGTTCGATGGCAGCCTGAAGAAGACGGACGGCAGCGTCGATATCCTGAAATGGCAGACAGTCTATTACTGCCGTCTACATCAGGGACGCTGGAAGATCGCCGGCTTTACCGGCTACCTGCCAAACCCGATGGGCACGGCTTCCGCATAATTTCCTGGATCGTCACCCGCCCGGGAAAAATCATGCGCCAGACTTAGAGCTTGCAGCGGCTTTCGCTCATCCGGCCGGATGAGTGGCGCTGCAGGCGTGACGCAATAGAAAAGGCAACGGCATTGCGGATCTTCACAGCGGCGCTTGCGACCGAGACCAACACCTTCTCTCCGATCTGCATCGACCGCAGGGCCTTCGAAGCCTCGCTCTACGCTCCGCCGGGAGAACACCCGGAGACGCCGACGCTTTGCACGGCGCCGATCACCGTCGGCCGGCGCGTCTGCGCGGAGAAGGGCTGGGACCTGATCGAGGGGACCGCGACCTGGGCGGACCCGGCTGGCCTCGTCAATCGCGAAACCTATGAAGGCCTGCGCGACGAGATCCTTGGCCAGTTGCGCGCCGCCATGCCCGTCGACGCCGTGGTGCTCGGCCTGCACGGCGCCATGGTCGCCGATGGCTACGAAGACCCCGAGGGCGACCTGCTGACGCGCGTGCGCGCGATCGTCGGCCCCGATATCCTCGTCTGCGCCGAACTCGACCCCCATAGCCACCTGACCGCCAAGCGCGCCGCCGCATCGAGCTTCTTCGTCTACTTCAAGGAGTTCCCGCACACCGACTTCGTCGACCGCGCCGAGGATCTGTGGAAGATCGCTGTCGACACGCTCGAAGGCCGCGTCACGCCCGTCATGTCGATCTTCGACTGTCGGATGATCGACGTCTATCCGACTTCACGCGATCCGATGCGCTCCTTCGTCGACAAGCTGATGCGCATCGAGAAGGAAGACGCAGACGTGCTTTCGCTCTCGGTGATCCACGGCTTCATGGCCGGCGACGTCCCGGAAATGGGAACGAAGCTGCTTGCAGTCACCAACGGCAAGCCGGAGAAGGGCGCGAACCTCGCGCGGGAACTGGGTCTCGAACTCTTCTCCCACCGCGGCACCTTCATCATGCCGCAAATCGACGAGAAGCAGGCGGTCGACGAGGCGCTCGCGGCAACCAGAGGCCCCGTCGTCATCGCCGATGTCTGGGACAACCCGGGCGGCGGTACGGCCGGCGACGCGACGGTGCTGCTTGAAGAGTTGCTCGCCCGCGGCGCAACCGACGTTGCCGTCGGCACGATCTGGGATCCGATGGCGGTGCAGATCTGCATGGCGGCGGGCGAAGGCGCCGAAATCCCCTTGCGCTTCGGCGCGAAGTCGGCGCCGGGAACCGGCAATCCGGTCGATGGCACGGTCAAGGTGGTCAAGCTGGTGCGGAATGCCGAGATGCGCTTCGGCGAGAGCTTCGCTCCCTTCGGCGATGCGGCTCACATCCGTTTCAAGGGTATCGACATCATCCTCAATTCGACCCGGGCGCAAAGCTTCGATCCGAGCCTGTTTTCGGTGATGGGCATCGACCCGACGGAAAAGAAGATCCTGGTCATCAAGTCGACCAACCACTTCTACGCCTCGTTCTCCAAGATCGCTGCGGAGATCCTCTATTGCTCGGCCGGCACGCCCTACCCCAACAATCCGGCAAAGACCGACTACAAGCGCGCGCCGAAGAATATCTGGCCGAAGGTCGAGAACCCGCACGCAACCGAGAAGGGCGCGGCCTAACGATTTGTGGCAGCGTCGCCGGGCGCGATCGCTCCTTCAGCGATCGACGGCCTGGCGGGCCATCTCGATGTACTGTGCGACGTGTTTCTCATCTATATCCGCCGGGCTCAGGAGCCTGATGTGGCGACGAAGCTTGCCCGAACCCTCCAGGGCAGCATGCGGATCGGGCAAGGCGGCGCCCCGGCTAAATTCCAGCGTCACGTGATGGGCGTAGGAAAAGACGCCGCAGAAGCTCTCAGCGGACGAAAACAGGATGCCGCCATATTTCACCTCCTCGGTGACCGCGGGGCCTGAGGAAAGCGCGATTTCCCGTAGTCGGGTGACGATCGCGACCTGATCGCCGCGATCAAGCTCGATCTCCCGCAGAAGGGCCTGGATCCGGTCATCGGTCATGCGGCACCCGAGGCGATGACAAACGGCCTGAACTCCGGCGCAGGTTCGCGGTTGGAGTAGATGTAGAGCAGCACGCCGTTCGGGTCCTTCACCGCAAAGCCACGATCTCCCCAAGCGTGATCCTCGATCGGCAGTGCCGCGGCAAGGCCTGCCGCCGTGATCCGGCGATACTCGCCGTCGACGTCCGCGACGCAAAAATTGTAGGTCAGGCCTTCGGTGTTGCACACGGGCCGCCCCTGTTGCGGCTCCATGAATTGCAACGACAGGCCTTGGCCCAGTTCCAGGCTGATGTACCAGCCGCAGTCGAACGTCAGCCGCGCAGAGAAGTATGTCAGGTAAAAGTCTCGCGACGCGGCAATCCGGTTGGTCGTAATATAGGGCGAGGCTGTGGTCGGGCGCACAGGCAGGTTCCTCCTGAGTTAGGGCGTTCGTGGGTTGCGCGGTCGTGCCGGGCCGCTAAGCGGGCATCGCGGAGCAGAGCTCGACAAGGCAGCCGTTGAGATCGCGGACATAGCCGACCACCTGCCCCCACGGCTTTTCTTCCGGCGGCTTCACCGGCGATGCTCCGGCAGAGACTGCCATCTCATAGGCCTCTTGCGGCACCGAGCAGACAAGCGCGATTTCGAAACCGGCAGCGAGGTCACCCTTGCGGTTTGCGCGAACAGCAAAACCATTCAGCTCCGCCATGGTCTCGCTGGCAAAGGCCAGAGCCGTTTCACCGGTCTGCATCTCCGCATAGAGGTTGCTTTCATGCACGAACCCGCGCTTCAGACCGAACGCCGCCTCATAGAACGAGACCGTTGCCGGCACGTCGGGAACATAGAGGATCGTGTATCCGAAACGGACAGTCATGTTTTCGTCTCCAAGAGTTGCCCGCCACTGAAGTCGGTCACGGGCTATCATCGTTCATTGCCTGGCTCCGTTCTTGAACAATTCGGACATCAGTCCGAGATCGTCACCAGCGTGACGTCGGGCAAGCGCGCCGGCGAGAACCCGCCCAACCGCCGGAAGACCCGGGTCATGTGGGATTGGTCGGCAAAGCCGGCTTCGAACGCGGCATCGGCTGGGCTGAGGCGGTGATCGCGCAAAAGACGCAGGGCCCGATGAAACTGGATGATCGCCGCAAACGCCTTCGGCGTAAGACCCGTCGCGTGAAGGAGGATGCGCCTGGCGGTGCGCTCGGAGACACCATGCATCGCGGCGAGCTCGGCGATGCGCAACCGACCGCCGGAGGCGTGCAGCGCGCTTATGATGTTGCGGCTGACCGGTGCCACCTCAACGTTGCTCTCGTTATCGCGCTTGCGGACGAACTGCACCAGCCGACCGGCCAGTTCCTGCTGGTCCGAGGCAGGCGCGCAGAGGGCGGCCAGGTCAGGCCATTGGCCCAGAGCCGCCGCGCCGATCAGCGCGTCACCGTGCAACCGGATCGGCTCCAGCCCGAGAATTCTCTGGAAATGGCCGGGCCGAAGCCGCACGCCGACGAAGGCGGCACCCGGTTCCAGCGGGACGTCGTAATAGCCAGTCGTTGGACCGGTCACGATCGGCGTCAGGTCGCGGATTGGCGAAGCCTTGAGCGCAAACCTGAGGATGATGTCGCATCGCCCGTCAGGCAGGACCCGGTAGCTGCCCTCGTTGCGGCTGACAGACGCCCAGACGGCTTCGATCCCGGCATTGGCGTCAACGAGATGAGGAAGCTCCGTATAACGGCCAAGCGTCATGATGCCCTATCCGAGTGCGCTTGATCGCCTTTGAACAGGAGGAATTGCGCCAGCGACGGGCGATTTTTACAGACAGAACTGCCGGATATCCAGCCATACCACCAAGCACTGGCCGCGCCCTGATCGGACGCGGCCGTGATCCTGGCCCCTGGTTTCAGGCAGCCGCGGGATTGAGCACGCCCATATCGATGTCGGTCAACTCGACGCGACGTTCGAGCGCTATACCGGCCTCGTCGAAGAGGTGGCAATCGGGCGTACGGATACCGGCCTGCACAGTTTGTTCCGGCTGGATCGCCGCCGTTCCCGGCAACATGGCGCAGAAGTTCTCACCTTCTCCGCCGATCGCGGCATAGGCAACCGTGTGGGCACCGAGACGTTCGATGACCGTCGGCGTCACCTTCAGCGTCAGGTCGCCGGTGCCGAGCACGATATGTTCCGGACGAACTCCAAGTGTCAGCGTCCGACCGGCGAGGCCGGCTTGCGGCACGACCGGAACGATCACCGATTGCCCCTTGTAATCGACCTCGACACCCGCGTCGCTGACGCCCTTGCAGGTGACCGGCAGGAAGTTCATTTTCGGGTTGCCGATGAAGCCGGCAACGAAGGTGTTGGCCGGCTTGTGGTAGAGTTCGAGCGGCGCGCCGGTCTGGGCTATCTGGCCGGCATTGAGAACGACGATCCGGTCCGCCATCGTCATCGCCTCGACCTGGTCGTGCGTGACGTAGATCATCGTTGCCCGCAATTGCCGGTGCAGTTTCGCCAGCTCGATGCGCATGTCGGCGCGAAGCGCCGCGTCGAGATTGGAGAGCGGCTCGTCGAAGAGGAAGATCTTCGGCTCGCGCACGATAGCCCGCCCGATCGCCACGCGCTGACGCTGACCGCCGGACAGCATGCCCGGCTTTTGCTGCAGCCGCTGGTCGAGGTGCAGGATGCGCGCCGCATGCTCCACCTTTGCCTTTAGCTTCTCCTCGGCCATCTTTTCCACGCGAAGCGGAAAGGCGATATTCTCGAAGACGCTCATGTGCGGATAAAGCGCGTAGGACTGGAAGACCATCGCGATGCCGCGCTTGACCGGCGGCAGGTCGTTGACACGTTTGCCCTCGATCAGGATGTCCCCCGAGCTGGTCTCGTCGAGACCAGCGATCATCCTGAGCAAGGTCGATTTGCCGCAACCGGAGGGTCCGACGAAAACGACGAACTCACCGTTCCTGACTTCGAGATCGATGCCTTTCAGCACCTCGAATGTCCCGTAGAATTTCTGAACCCGATTGAGATTGAGCTGTCCCAAGAAACTGTCTCCGGCCACCGGCGAGAAGCGGCTCATTTATAGCAGAGTTAGGTGGGGCCGCGAACCGATCTCGTCGGCGCGCGGCCCCGGTGGCCTTACTTGTACTCTTCGAGGCTGGAAGCCGCCTTCTTCAAGGCGTCGGCCGGCTCGGCCTTGCCGGTCACGACCGACTGAACCATCTCGATGATGACGTTCTGGAAGCCCTTGTAGTCGGTAAAGAGCGGCTCGGGACCACCATAGGCGATGCCGTCGATGAACGGCTTCCAGTAGGGATCCTTCTTGACGAATTCATCGACCATCGGCGACGGACGAAGCGGCGTCAGGCCGGCGCCGCCCTGAAGTTCATATTCGCCCTGCGGGCCGGGCGACGTGATGAACTTGGCGAACTCGATCGCCTTCTCCTCGACGCCCGAACCCTTGAAGACCGCCAGGCTGTCGGTGATGAGCAGCGTGCCCTCGCCCTTGGCTTCTGGGCCGAGCGGCAGCGGCGCAACGCCCCAGTTGACCTTGGTTTCCTTCAGACGCGTTGCGGCACCCGAGCCAGCCTGGATCATGCCGACCTTGCCGTCGAGGAAGATGGCGCGGATTTCGTTCTGTTCGTAGGCGGTGGCGCCTTCGACCGAGAAAGGCGTGATGTCCTTGTAGGCCTGCAGCGCTGCGAGCACTTGCGGGCTGTCGATGACGATCTTGTCGCCGTCGATGACCTTGCCGTTGTTGGTATAAACCCAATGCATGAACTGGTGCATCGTGTTGTCGAAGGTCTTGGCCGGAAGGCCATAACCGGCAACGCCCGTCTTTTCCTTGATCGTCTTGGCGAACTCGATTTCTTCAGCCCAGGTCTTCGGCGGCTTCTCGGGATCAAGGCCAGCCTGCTTGAACAGGTCCTTGTTCCAGTAAAGCGCCTTGGTCGAGAACGCGACCGGCACGCCCCACTGGTTGCCGTCGAAGGTCACCGTATCGACGATGTTGGGGTAGTAAGTCTTCTTTTCGTCGTCCGTCATCGGCACGGGTACGATGAGGTCGTTCTGGGCGAATTCCTTCAGCGTGCGCGAGCCGACATAGGCCATGGCGACCGGCGTGCCGGCGGCGGCAAGGGTCGTTGCCTTGTCCTGGCACTGGGCCCAGCCGACGACTTCCGGGGTCACCTTCCAGCCCGGGTTCTTCTCCTCCCATTGCTTGATGTACTTCTCGTGCACCGCATCCATGGTGTCGCCGCAGTAGATCCAGCTGATCTCCTGGTCGGCCGCCTTTGCGGTCACGGCGCCGAGCGCGGTCGAGCCGAGCAGGGCAAGGGCGAGCACCCCCGTCTTGAATTGGATAGACACGT
This sequence comes from Ensifer sp. ENS09, assembly GCF_014852425.1. Lineage (NCBI taxonomy): Bacteria > Pseudomonadati > Pseudomonadota > Alphaproteobacteria > Hyphomicrobiales > Rhizobiaceae > Ensifer > Ensifer sp. ENS09. Next base: position 526,830 of record NZ_JACVBP010000004.1, on the reverse strand, counting down.
TTTTATGCTCCCGTTCTCTGGTGGTTGACTTAAGTCTTATTGTTTCACCGCGCCCGCGGTGAGCCCGCTGACGAGATAGCGTTGCAAGAGGAAGATCACGACGACGGCCGGCGCGATACCGACGAAGCTTGCCGCCATCAGTTCGTTCCAGACCACCTCCTGGCGCCCGAAATAGGCAAACAGCCCGACGGGAAGCGGCATGTATTCGCTCTTGGAATTGAAGGTCAGCGCGTAGATGAACTGCTGGGCATAGGCGCCGATGAACGTGGTGATCGCCACCACGGTAATGCCAGGCATGGCGATCGGCAGGATCACCCGGCGCAGCGTGTAGAAGTGGCTGGCGCCGTCGACGAAGGCAGCCTCGTCCAGTTCGCGCGGGATGCGCATCATGTAGGTGCGCAGCAACCAGATCGCAGACGGGATCAGGAAGGCAACGCCCGGTACGATCATGGCCAGATAGGTGTTGAGGACGCCGAAGGTGCGCATCAGCCGGAAGAGCGGGATCAGCAGCACCGCGCCCGAAAACATGTTGACGGCAAGGAATGCCCCCAAAAGCACGCCGGCGCCACGGAAGTTGAAGCGGGCGAAGGCATAGGCAGCGGGTATGACCAGCACCAGCACGATGGCCGTGACGATGGTGGAGATGAAGAAGGAATTGAAGATGTAGCGGGCAAAGCCCGGCACGCTCTGCCACATCGTAAAGTAGGCGGCGAACGAGCCGTTTTCCGGCCAGAAGCGATAGGGTGACGAGAACAGCAGCCCGAGCGGCTTCAGCGACACCAGGAAGCCCTCGACGAAGGGCGCCAGGATAAAGCACAGGAACACGAAGATACCGGCATAGATTCCGACAAGCTCGTACCAGCGGTAGCGATTGATCAGGGCCGGCTGGCTCATTTCTGTTCCCCCTGAGAAAGACGGCTGGTGACCCGGAAATAGGCAAAGCAGAAGATCGACAGGAAGATGCAGATCAGCACCGCACGCGCCGCCCCTTCGCCATACTTCTTCGATCCGATCGCGGTGCGATAGGTGTCGATGATCATCGTGGTCGTCTCACCATTGGGACCGCCCTGGGTGAGGATCCAGATGATGTCGAAGGAGTTGAAGGTCGCAATCAGCGACAACATCGACATGGTGATCAGCGACGGCACGAGCAGCGGCAGCGTGATGCGGCGGAAGCGATAGAAGCGCCCTGCCCCGTCGGTCCAGGCGGCCTCGTAGAGATCCTGCGGGATCGCCTGCATGGCCGCCAGCATGTAGAGCGTTACCAATGGCACGCCGATCCACACGTCGGTGACGATCGTCGCCCAGAAGGCGGTTTCGCCCCGCGCCAGGAAAGCGATCGGTCCATTGCTGAGGCCGAGGTTCTGCAGCACGCCGGAGATCATGCCGAACTGGCCGTTGTACATCCAGCCCCACATGAAGATGCCGATGGCCATCGGCACGATCCATGGCGGCATGGTGAGCAGACGGAACAGCGCCCGGCCGGGCACGGCGGCATTCAGCATCGTTGCGCCGAAAACACCGATGATCATCTTGATCGACACCGAGAAGAACGTCCAGACGAAGGTCCGGAAGATGACCTCGGCGAAGGTCTCGTTGAAGATCTTGTCGTAGTTGGTCCAGCCGACCCAATTGGTCGTCTTCTTCAGCGACGCGTCCGTAAACGACAGGATGAAGGTGTCGACCAGCGGATAGGCGACGATCACCGTGACGTAGAGAACAGCAGGAAGAAGCAGGATCCAGGCGAAGATGACTGTGCTGCGTTGAACACTCATCCGTCGCCTCCCCTTACGCCGCGCGGGAATGCAGGGCTTCGTCGAAACGGTCCCATATGGGCCGGAGGTCTATGACGCTCTTCTTGCGCCGAGCCTCGTCCATGGAGAGCGCCAGGATGCCGGCTTCCAGCGCATCGCGCGTCGAAACCGGCAGCGGCCGGCCGTCGCGCACATGGCCGATGATATCGGTCGCCATCTGCTCGTCGGCACCGTAGTGCTGCGACAGTTCGGTGGCCTTGTATTTGTTCTCGATGACCTTCTTGCCGGTCAGCATCTCGTGCACGTCGAAGTAGCCGCGAATGAAATCGCCCTCGGCCATACCGCGCGACCCCATGATGCAGAAGCGGCGGAACTGGTCCGGCACGTTGAGATTGGTGTGGAAGTTCATGCCGACGCCATTGGCATATTCGACGATCGCAACCTGGTAGTCGATGATGTCCCCGTCGCTGTCGAAGACCTTGTCAGACCCCATCCAGCCGCTCGGCTTGCGGTGGAAGAGTTCGAGGTCGTTGATGCCTTCGCGGGCCGGATCGTTGGCGGGGATAAAGCTCTTGCGGCCACCGAAGCTCGCGACGCGTTCCGGGCGAGCACCGACGACGCCATTGTAGAGGTCGAGGTCGTGGCAGCATTTCTCCAGCATGAAGCTGCCGGAATAGCGCTCGTAGCGGCGCCAGTCGCGCATGAAGAAGGCGCCGTGATAGGGCTCGATATGCTCGGATGCCTCGATCGAGACCACCTGGCCAAGCTTGCCTTCAGCAAGCGCCTGGCGGAGATCGCGGTACATGGGCGCATAGCGCAAGACGAGACCGACCATCAGCCGCTCATGACCAAACTTCGCCATGAGCGCTGCGAGTTCCAGGCTCTCCTGGATCGTCGTCACGATCGGTTTTTCGCTGAAGACCTTCAGGCCGGCTTCGAGGCCGATCCGGATATGGTCGAGGTGCATGTGGTTGGGCGAGCCGATCATCAGGAGATCGAGCTTCTCGTTGGCGATCAACTCTTGCGGTGTGGCATAGGCCTTGCCGGGAGAGATGCCTTTTTCGGTGAGCGTGGCCAGACCGGCCGGGTTCGGATCGACGTATCCGGCGATTTCGAAGCTCTCGTCCATGGCCTTGAAGACATAGCCGAGATAACCCAAACGGAATCCGAGTCCGATGATGCCAACTTTCATGCTCGTCCTGTTCCCCTGCCTTCTGGCGTAATTTATTTTCGCAGACTGGGACAGTTTTTTCAGGCCGTCAACTCAAATCCGCATATTTCGTAAAATTGTGAAATTCATTTTCATATCTCAGGCAAATGCCGACAAAGCAGGCATTTCATGGACAACTAAAGAGGGTGCATACAGCGCAACTCTACGGCAGGAGGAAAGCGGTCCAGACCACTGCACGTTGCGGAACGATCTTTTTCACGGTTCACGTTTTTCCGACCAGGCGGTCACGCCAGCGCAGAAGCCCGAGCAAGGGCCGAGCCAGATAGGGCGGCGGGATTTTTCGGTGATCGCCGACCGTCCCTCGTCTCGCGACAGGCGCATCCGGCTCGATCAGGAACGCAACGACCATTGCGTCGCGGGTGGCGACAAGGTCCAAAGCTTCATCGGCGGGGAACAGACCCTGCTCCGTCGCGCGGAAACTGGCTCGACCCGCCTGTATCGCACCGGAGAAGACATAGAAATAGAGGTGACGGCCTGCTACTCGGGGAAACGTTGTACCTGCCCCGGCCTCGAGTCGCAGGTCGAAAAAGTCGATGGCGTTGCGGACGAAAAACGGAGCCGCCCCACCTTCCGGCCCGACAAGATGCCGCCACTCGTTGACCGCCCCGGCGGCAATCGGCCCATGCTGGATGTTCGGCGGCAGATCGAGGCCATGCGGACGCACGAGGATCTGGAGCATCCTGAGCGGCGGATCATCAGGCAACGTCTCTTCGGAATGCCAGAAGCTCGTGCCCGCATTCATCACCATCAGGTGTCCGCTGTCGATGACCAGCTCGCCGATCGAGCGGTCGTTGTGGCGCATGAGGCCATCCGGCACCCAGGACAGGATTTCGTCGTTGCGGTGCTCGTGCATGGCGATCAGCCGACCCGGCGAAAGCATCGATTCCACGACCATCGCCAGGGGACCATAACCATGATCGCGCGGCCAGGGCAGCAGCCATCCGGGCATGTTGAGCCTGGCGACAAATCCGCCGGCATCCCTGACGACCGGACTTCTGGCCCCTCGATAAAGCATCGTCCATTCTAACACGATGCTGCGGCTTGGCACGCCGATGAATGGCGAGCGCCCCCTGGGCCGTTCCGTGAGGCGGCTTCAGCGGCCCATGCGCGCGGCAAGCTTCCGCTCCGCCGCCTGCAACCCGTCGTGCAAAAGCACTGCAAGCGTTGCGACGATCAGGCCCCCCTGAACGACGAAGGAAAGGTTGTTCGACTGCAACCCGGCGATGATCACTTCGCCAAGCGTTTTTGCGGCGACCGTCGATCCGATCGTCGCGGTTGCGAGGCTGATGACCACCGAAAGCCGGATGCCGGCCAGGATCACCGGCATCGCCAGCGGCAGCTCGACTTTGAGAAGCCGCTGGCCGCTGGTCATGCCGGCACCGCGCGCCGCCTCCATGACCGACGGAGGCAAGGTCGTCAGCCCCGTCAGCGCATTCTCGAAAATCGGCAACAGGCCGTAGAGGAAGAGCGCGATCAGCGTCGGCTTTTCGCCGAAGCCGAAGATCGGAACCGCTAGCGCCAGGACCGCAACGGGCGGAAAAGTCTGACCGATATTCACCAGGCTTCGCGAGAGCGGCAGGAATTCCGCTCCCGAGGTGCGCGTGACGAGAATGGCAAGCGCCAGTGCAACCAGCGCGGCCGCTGCTACCGCCAGCGCCACCGTGCGCAGATGCAAGAACGTCAGCTGCAGCAGGCTTCCCTGGTTGTAGATGACAGGGGCGTTGTCCTGCACCAGCGGTCGCAGCAGCGGCTCGAACCAATGGGGCTGCAGCAGGAACGCGACCAGAGCCATGAAAACCGCGATGCGAATGAGGGTGGCGAGCTTCGGCATCAGGCTGGACCGGCCGCGCGTTTGGCCAGCCCCTTGAGGCTAACCTTGCCGATCACGGCGCCGTCTGGACCTGCAACCGGCAGGGCATCTCGTCCGGACCAGAGGAGTTCGGCCAAGGCTTCCCTCTGGCTGGCATCGCTCGAAATCGGCGCGCCTTCTGCGGCCCCGGGCTCCACCGCGCTCGAAACCGGCGCGATCGCCAGCAGACGATAGGGCCGTTCGCCCGACCCAATCAGGCTTTCGACAAAGGGGGTGGCCGGCTTCAGCAGCATTTCGGCGGGGGTCGCGTACTGAACAACTTTGCCCTTGTCCATGACGGCGATGCGATCGGCCAGGTGAAAGGCCTCTTCCATGTCGTGAGTGACGAGAATGATCGTCGTCTGAAAATGTTTCTGGATGGCAAGCAGGTCGTCCTGCGCCTTGGCGCGGATGATCGGATCGAGCGCCCCGAAGGGCTCGTCCATCAACAGCACCTTCGGCTCGGCGGCAAGCGCCCGGGCAACGCCGACACGCTGCTGCTGGCCGCCGGAAAGTTCGTGTGGGAAGCGTGGACCGAAATCAGCAGGATCGAGCTGGAAAAGGCGCAGGAGTTCCTCCACCTTCGCATCGATGCGCGCCCGCTCCCATCCGAGCAAGGTCGGCACGGTCGCAATGTTCTGAGCGACAGTGCGATGGGGAAACAGGCCGTGCCCCTGGATCGCGTAGCCGATCCGTCGGCGCAACTCATAACCCGGTAGCGAACGATTGTCCTCGCCGTCGAGGCGGATTGTACCCGACGTTGGCTCGACCAGCCGGTTGACCATGCGCAGAAGCGTGGTCTTGCCGGAGCCGGAAGTGCCGACGACGACCGTGACCGTGCGCGGCGCGATCGTCAGGCTGACGTCATCGACAACGGTGCTTTCGCCATAGCGCTTGGTGATGTTCTCGATCTCGATCATGCGGCCTCTGCCTGCCTGGTGTTGGGTGTGGCCATCTCGATGACCGCGTCGAGCACGATCGCCGCGGCGAACGCCAGCACGACCGTCGGGACGGCACCGAGCAGCACGAGGTCCATCGCGGTCTGGCCGACGCCCTGGAAGACGAAGACGCCGAAGCCGCCGCCGCCGATGAGCGCAGCGATGGTCGCAAGGCCAATATTCTGGACGAGCACGATGCGGATCCCGGTGAGGATCACCGGAAAGGCCAGCGGAAATTCGATGCCGACCAGCCGTTGCCAATCGGTCATGCCGATGCCACGCGCGGCGTCGTTCGCGTCTCGCGGAACGCCGGCCAGTCCGACGACGGTGTTGGCGACGACAGGCAGCAGCGAATAGAGGAAGAGGGCGACGAAGGCCGGGGCAACGCCGATGCCACGAATGCCGATCGAAGCGGCGCCCGGCACATGGAGGGCGATCCAGCCGAGCGGGGCGATGAGAATCCCGAAGAGCGCAATCGACGGGATCGTCTGGATCGCGTTCAGCACGCCGAGCAATCCGTCGCGCAGTCGCGTGACCCGGTGGCAGAGGATGCCGAGCGGAATGCCGACGAGGGTCGCGGCGACGAGCGAGCCGAGCGCCAGGGTCACATGCTTCCGGCCCTCCGCCCAGAACGTGTCCACCCGGCTCGCATACTCCTTCAGAATGGAAAGACCATCCCAGGTGCCGGAAAGCAAGAGTATCCCGATAAAGCCAAGCACGGCGACGAGCACCACGACGCGCACGAAAGGCGCCGGCCGCAGTCGCGTCAAGGCGTCTGCGGCGAGCAGCCCGAAGGCAAAGAGCATGATCCAGAAGCCCGAAGCGGGCGACACCCGGGCATACGTGTTGGCTTCAGGCGTCAGATGCGTGGCGGCAACACCGATGCCGAGCGCCAGCGTGGCGAGCGTGACAAAGGCCGCAGCGAGACGCAGATAAGCGGGCGAGCGCAGTAGCGCGACGACCACCGCGCAGACCACGATGGCCAGCAGCACGGCACTCCCGCCCGCAGGCAAGGCGTCGGCCACCGACTTGACCTCACCGGCGACGATACGGTTGGCACGAAACGTCGCAAAAGGTGCGATGAAGGCACCGCCGAGCGCCAAGACCGCAATGATCGCTCCGAGCTTGTCAAAGCGGAGTGCTTTCAAACCACATTCCCTCCCCGCCTGTGCCGGCGCGTCTCCGGCACCCGCAGGCCTATCCCCGGAACGCCGGCCATCCGACCAGCGTCCCGGGTGTCCGTCAACTTATTTCAGGAAACCGTTCTTCTTCAGGAAGTCCTCGGCAACCGCCTTGGCCGGTTCGCCGCCGACCTGCACGCGGCCGTTCAGCTCCTGCAGCGTCACCAAGTCCAGCTTCTCGAAAACCGGCTTCAAGAGTTCCTCGATCTGCGGGTTTTCCTTGAGCACCGCTTCGCGGATGATCGGGGCCGGCTGATAGACGGGCTGCACCGCCTTGTCATCCTCCAGCACGACGAGGCCGGACGGCGCAATTCCACCGTCGGTGCCATAGACCATGGCCGCGTTCGCGCCGTTCGTCTGGTTCGCAGCGGCCGCTATCGTTGCGGCGGTATCACCGCCGGAAAGCGTGATGAGCTGGTCCTGCTTCAAAGTGAAGCCGTAGGTCGTCTGGAACGCCGGCAGTGCGGCGGCCGAGTTCACGAATTCCGACGACGCCGCCAGTACGACCTTGCCGCCGCCAGCGATGTATTTGCCAAAGTCGCTCAGCGTCTTGAGCTTGTTTTCGTCGGCCACTTCTTTGCGCAGGCCAATCGCCCAGGTGTTGTTGGCCGGTGACGGCGTCAGCCAGACGATCTTGTTGGCGTCGTAGTCGAGCTTCTTGGCCGTCTCATAGCCCTTGGCCGCATCCTTCCAGACCGGATCGTCGGCCTTTTCGAAGAAGAAGGCGGCATTGCCCGTATATTCCGGATAGATGTCGATCTCGCCGGCGGTGATCGCCTTGCGCACGACCGGCGTCGCCCCAAGCTGGACGCGGTCGACCGTCTTGATGTTGTTGGCGTTGAGCACCGCAAGGATGATGTTGCCGAGCACACCGCCCTCCGTGTCGATCTTCGAGGATACGACCACATCGGCACTCGCCGCGGCAGCAGTCAGCGTGAAGGCAAGGGCAGTTCCGATAAGCAGTCTGGTTAGGCGCATGATGGGTCTCTCCTCGAGTTTCGCTCCGCAAGTTTGATCACGGAACGCCCGCTCCGTCGGGGCAAGGCATTCCATATATGTCAGGCCCCGGCAAAAAATAGGGTTGCACGCAGAGACTGTAGCAGGTGAATAATCTCGCCGGCGACTAAGACGATCGAAAGCATAGACTAAGAGAAACCGCCGGTGATTGCGCGATTGCAAAGGCCGGCATTGTCGGCCACTCTGATTGCGGCCCGCCAAAAACAACCGCTTTCATTCTTGGTCGCGAAGCCGCCCGACCCGACCCGTCTGGGGCTGACGGCCGGGCTCGCCCGGCGAACGTTCGGGGAATTCATGTCGATCTATCTTCTCGCGCTGCTTATCGGCGTGGTTGCCGGCCTGCGCACCATGACCGCACCCGCCGCCGTCAGCATTGGCGCAGCCGCCGGCTGGCTGCCGCTCAGCGGCACCTGGGCAGCCTTCATGGGCTTCCGGTTCACGCCCTATGTCGCCGGCCTTCTGGCGCTCGTGGAGTTCGTCGGCGATCAGTTGCCGAGCACGCCAAGCCGCAAGGTTCCCCAGCAGTTCGGCGCCCGCATCGTTTCGGGCGCCTTCTGCGGCGCCGTGCTTGGCACGGTCGGAGGTGCTATGCTCCCCGCACTGGTTGCCGGCGTCATCGGTGCAATTATCGGAACGCTCGGCGGCTATGAAGCGCGCAAGCGCCTCGTTGCGGCCATCGGCGGCAAGGACCTGCCGATCGCCCTTCTCGAGGATGCTGTTGCCGTTCTCCTCGCACTCTGGGTGGTGTCCTCGGTCTCATGACGAAACATTTCGACGCAATCATCATCGGCGCTGGCCAGGCCGGCCCATCGCTTGCCGGGCGGCTCACGGCGGCCGGCAAAACCGTCGCCCTGATCGAGCGCAAGCACTTCGGCGGCACCTGCGTCAACACCGGCTGCATGCCGACCAAGGCGATGGTCGCGAGCGCCTATGCCGCACATTTGGCGCGACGAGGCGCAGACTATGGCGTGACGACCGGCCCCGTCACCATCGACTTTGCCCGCGTCATGGCGCGCAAGGACACGGTGCGGTTCACCTCCCGTGGAAACATCGAAAACTGGCTGAAAGGTATGGAGAACTGCACCGTGTTCCAGGGCCACGCGCGCTTCGAAAGCCCGCACGAGATCCGGGTCGGCGACACGCTTCTCTCGGCCGACCAGATCTTTCTGAATGTCGGCGGGCGCGCCGCGACCCCGGACTTCCCTGGTGTCGCGGACGTACCGTATCTCACCAACGTCTCGATCATGGATCTCGACACCCTGCCCCGCCACCTGATCGTCGTCGGCGGCAGCTACATCGGGCTCGAGTTTGCGCAGATGTTCCGTCGCTTCGGCTCCGAAGTCACCGTGATCGAGAAGGGGCCGCGGCTGATCGGCCGCGAGGATACGGACGTTTCCGACGCCATTCTCGCGATCCTCGAAAAAGAGGGCATCCAGTTTCGCCTCAATGCCGAGTGCATCCGCTTTGCCAGGAGCGGCGACGATGTCGTCGCCGGCGTGGATTGCACGGCGGGCGCACCCGAGATCGTCGGCTCTCACCTGCTGCTCGCGACCGGGCGCCGGCCGAACACCGACGATCTCGATCTTAACCGCGCCGGCGTCAAGACCGACGCTCGCGGCTATGTCGAAGTCGACGAGACGCTTAACACCAACGTCTCGCATATTTTCGCGATGGGCGACTGCAACGGCCGCGGCGCCTTCACCCACACGGCCTATAATGACTTCGAGATCATTGCCGCCAATCTGCTCGACGGAGAGGCGCGGAAGGTCAGCGACCGCATTTCGACCTACGGCCTCTTCATCGATCCGCCGCTCGGACGCGCCGGCATGACGGAAACCGAGGCGCGCAAGTCAGGACGCAAGCTGCTCATAGGCACGCGGCCGATGACCCGCGTCGGCCGCGCCGTGGAAAAGGGCGAGACCGAAGGCTTCATGAAGGTGATCGTCGACGCCGAAAGCAACGAGATCCTCGGTGCATCGATCCTCGGAACGAGCGGCGACGAGGCGGTGCAGAGCATCCTCGACGTCATGTATGCCGGCAAGCCCTACACGACAATTACGCACGCGGTTCATATCCACCCGACCGTGTCCGAGCTGATCCCGACGGTCTTCGGCGACCTTCACCCGGCCACCTGAGCGGCCGGGCGTTTGATGCCGCGCGCTTAAACGAGCGCTGCGCGTGCGAGCTGGTAGAAATAGGTCGCGCCGCGCTCAAGAATGTCGTCGTTGAAATCGTAGCGGGTAGTGTGCAGCCCGCTGCTGTCGCCATTGCCGATCAGCACATAGGCGCCCGGCACCTTTTCCAGCAGGAACGAGAAGTCCTCGCTGCCCATCAGCGGCTCAGGCAACTCGACATAGGCATCCGTGCCGAATGTGTCGGCGATCACCGCACGCGCGTCCTCGACCGCCTCGGCATCGTTGATCGTTGCGGGATAGCCGACCTGCCAGTCGAAGACAGCTTCGGCGTTGTAGCTTTCCGCCTGCAGGCGGGCGATCTGCTCGACACGCTCCTGCAACTGCTTACGGACGACAGGGTCCATGGCGCGCATGCTGATTTCCAGCACCGCGGTATCCGGAATGATGTTGGAGGCGGAACCCGCCTGGAACGAGCCGACCGTCAATACGGACGGCTGGTGCGGCGAGACGTTGCGCGAGACCAGCGTCTGCAGCGCCATCACCACGCTGGAGCCGACGACGACCGGGTCCACCGTCAGTTCCGGCTGCGCGCCGTGGCCGCCCTTGCCCTTGATCGTCAGCGTCAGCACGTCGATCGACGCCGCCATGGCGCCGGCGCGGCTGGAGAACTGGCCGACCGGAAGACCCGGCCAATTGTGAAGCGCATAGACCCGTTCGCAAGGGAAACGCTCGAACAGGCCGTCCTCGATCATCAGCTTGCCGCCACCGAAGTTTTCCTCGGCCGGCTGGAAGATCAGGTGAACCGTGCCGTTGAAGCTCTCGTCCTTCGACAGCGCCCAGGCCGCGCCGAGCAGCATGCTGGTATGGCCGTCATGGCCGCAGGCGTGCATCGCGCCCGGATGCTTGCTCTGATAGGCAAGGCCGGTCTCTTCCTGCATCGGCAGCGCGTCCATATCGGCGCGAAAGCCGATGGCGCGGTTGCTGTTGCCGCGCTTCAGCGTTGCAACGATGCCGGTTGTCGCGAGACCACGGGTGACCTCGAAGCCCCAGGATTGCAAGAGGCCGGCGACGAAATCGGAGGTCTTCACCTCGGAAAGGCCGATCTCGGGCATTTCGTGCAGCCTGTGGCGGATGTCGACGAGCTCGGGCAGGAACTCGGAAAAATTGGCGTCGCGCATTTCGGCCTCCTCAAGCCATCTGCAGGAACTGGCGCAGCCGCGCCGATTGCGGATCGCGCATCATCTGCGAAGGCGCGCCGCGTTCTTCGACCAATCCCTTATGCAGGAAGATCACTTCGCTCGATATATCACGGGCGAGTGACATTTCATGGGTGACCATCACCATGGTGCGGCCCTCTTCGGCGAGCTTCTTGATGACGAGCAGCACCTCGTTGACGAGTTCCGGATCGAGCGCCGAAGTCGGCTCGTCGAAGAGCATCACTTCGGGCTTCATCGCCAGCGCCCGGGCGATTGCCGCGCGCTGCTGCTGGCCGCCGGAAAGCTGGTTGGGATAGTGATCGCGCTTCGGCGTGATGCCGACCTTTTCCATCAAGAGCTCGGCTTCGCCGATCGCATCCTTCTTCGTCATGCCGAGCACATGGATCGGCCCTTCGATGATGTTTTCAAGGATGGTCTTGTGGGACCAGAGATTGAAGCTCTGGAACACCATGCCGAGACGGGTGCGGATATGTTCGAGCTGTCGCTTGTCGACGGCATGGAACTTGCCGTCCTTGCCCTTGACCGTCCGGATGACCTCGCCCGAGACGGAGATCTCCCCCTCGTCCGGCGTCTCCAGATAGTTGATGCAGCGCAGAAGCGTGCTCTTGCCGGAGCCGCTGCTGCCGATCAGCGAGATGACGTCGCCGGACTTTGCCTCGAAGGAGACGCCTTTCAGCACCTCGACGGACCCGAAGCTCTTGTGAATGTTCTTCACCGAAAGCGCTGATGCGACCATGTTCGTTCCTCTCGCGCGCCTTGGCGCGCCTCCTCTTTATGCCTTCGCCGTGCGGTAGCGGGTGAGCCGCTTCTCGACGACGCCCATGATGCGCGTCAGGATGAAGACGACGGTGAAATAGATGATGCCGGCGGCAATCAGCGGCTCGAAGGTCAACAGCGACTGGCGCTGCAGGATGCGGGCGGTGCCCATCACCTCAAGCACGGTGATCGTCGAGGCGAGCGACGTCGTCTTCAGCAGGATGATCAGGTCGCCCGTCAGCACCGGCAGGCAGGAGCGGAACGCCTGCGGCAGGGTGATGCGGCGAAGGATCATCGACGAGCGCATGCCGATCGATTTTGCCGCTTCGATCTGTCCGCGCGGGATTGCCTTGATCGCACCGCGGATAACCTCGGCGTTATAGGACGCCTGATTGAGGCTGAGCGCAAAGATCGCATACCACAGGCCATCACGCAGATAGGGCCAAAGGAAGCTGTGGCGCACCCAGGTGCCGGGCAGGACCTGCCCGAGGCCATAGTAGATCAGATAGATTTGCACGAGCAGCGGCGTACCGCGGAAGGCGAAGGTGAAAACATAGGCCGGGACCGAGAGTGCGCGGCGGCCGGACAGCCGGGCGAGCGCGACCAGCGTGCCGAGGACGAGACCGAAGACGCCGGCGACCGCCGTCAGCAGCAACGTCAGCGGGGTGGCCTTGAGCAGCGCCGGCAGAAAGCCGAGGACGTTGGAGATCGTATCCATCAGTGGTGCCCCCGGTTGAGGCGGCGTTCGATCTGCGCGATCACCAGCACGGAAACGAGCGTGATCGCCAGGAACAGGATGGCCGTCAGCCCATAGAAAAAGATGTACTGCTTGGTGCCGGCAGCAGCGCGATAGCCGGTGTAGAGCAGCTCGCTGAAAGAGCCGAGCACGCTGATGATGGCGCTTTCCTTGGTGATCGACAGCCAGAGATTGCCCATGCCGGGAACCGCGTGGCGCATCATCTGCGGGAAGACGATACGGGTGAAGATCTTCTGCCTGGACATGCCGATCGAGACCGCCGCCTCGATCTGGCCCGGTGGCACCGAAAGGAAGGCGGAGCGCAGCACCTCGGTCATGAAGGCGCCGGAAACGAAGGCGAGAGCGATGATGGCCGCCCAGAACGGGCTGAACTGGAAGCTCTCGGCAACGAGGCCGAAGTGTTTCAACAGCCGTTCGGCGCCGCTTGCTACCGAGAAATAGAGAAGCAGGATGACGAGCAGCTCAGGAAGCGAGCGCACCACCGTCGTGTAGATGTCGGCGAGGAACCGCGGGACGCGGTGTTTCGACAGTTTACCGGCAGCCCCGAGGAAACCGAAGAGAACCGCAACCGCATAGGCGACCACGGATACCTGCAAGGTCATCAGCAGGCCCCAGGCGAAATCGTCGCCCCAGCCCTCGCCGCCCCAGGCAAGCAATTGCCAGTAATAGTCCATCCGTCGTTACCTGTTCCCGAGTGTCTCGTCAGCCCCGGCGCCGCCCGCCCTCAGGTCGGGAAGGTGCTGTCGCGCCTGCTGCGATGGTGCCCCGACGCTGCGGCCGGTTTGGCGATCGAGGCCGGCGGCGTTCCAAGACCGCCGCCGGCTTCCAAATCATGCGATCACTTCTTGCCGAAGATCCACTTGTCGACGAGCTTCTGCGTCGTGCCGTCCTTTTCCAGGGCAGCAAGGCCGGCGTTGACCTTGTCGAGCGTTGCGGCATCGCCCTTGCGCACGGCATAGGCGACACCTTCGCCGAGCGTGACGTTCTTCGGCACTTCGACCTTGACCTCGTAGTCCGCACCTTCAGGCGTCTTCAGGAACGTCTGGATGTAGAGATCGGGGATCAGCACGTAGTCGACGCGCCCAGCAATGAGGTCTGCGACCGAATTGTCGGCGGTGTCGTAGCTCTTGGCTTCGGCGCCGGTCAGGTACTTGGTGACATAGGCCGACTGGACGCTCGACGCCTGCACGCCGATGATCTTGCCCTCGACGCTTGCCGGATCGATGATCTTGCCGGAACCGTCAGCAGCGTCGATCGTCTTGATCTCGCTGGTATCACCCTTGGAGCCGACGAAAGACGTGCCCTCGGTGTAGTACGGCGCCGAGAAATCGACGACCTGACGACGCTCGTCGGTGATCGAGAAGGCGCCGATGATGAAGTCGATCTTGTTTTCCTTGAGCGACGGGATCAGTCCGTCCCAGGCCATCTGGTTGATGTCGCACTTGACGGCCATCTTCTCGCAAAGCGCACGGGAAAGGTCGGCTTCCAGGCCCTCCCACTCACCGCCGGCGTTGACCTGGGTGAAAGGCATATAAGGCTCCGGCGTCATGCCGAGGCGCAGCGTGTCCTCGGCAAGGGCGCTGCCCGCAGCCATGGAAAGGGCGATCCCTGCGAACAGGGCGGTCTTCAACGTCTTCATAATGTTCCTCCTCGGGGATTGCGTCGGATCAGAGCGTGTTGCTGAACCAGCGCAGCGACATGCAGGACAGACCTGCGTCGATCTTGCCGATCTCCGTCGTCTTCATGGGCACGACCTTGTAGCCGAGCTTGTCGAGCATCTCGATCGTGCGCGGGAAGTCCGAGCCGACCATGACGACGTCGTTGACGCGCAGTGCGTTCGCCGCAGGCTCTTCGCCCTCGGGAATGATCACCTGCTTGAAACGCTCAAACGCACCGGACTTGGCAAGGCGGGCGGTCGACAGCACGGTCTCGTCATCAAGCAGCGAGCAATCGGTCTTGAAGTGCAGCACGCCTTCCGGCGTCGCGACGATCTCGCTCTTGCGGCCAAGCTTGGTGAGGCAAGCCTGAAGGGCTTCGGCGCCGACCTTGTTGGTGCGGGCCGAAAGGCCGATCATCACGCTTTCGCGGGTCGTCAGCACGTCGCCGCCATCAGCAAAGCCTTCGCCCGGCAGATCGAGCACAGTCTCGAACATGGCGCGCAGCGTCGGCTCGATCTCGGGCGTTTCCTTGACGCGGGTCTCAGCGCCCGGACGCAAAAGGATTGCTCCTTCGGTAAAGACCAGCGCCGGATCCTCTACGAAGATCGAGTCCGGGAAGGCTTCGAGCGCCGGCAGCACCGTGACCTTCACGCCAGCATCCTTCATCGCCGCGATATAGGCGTCGTGTTCAGCCTTCACGCCCTCAAAGGTTGGGTTGCCGCGGTCGTCGGCACGCAGGCCGTTGACGACCGACTTCGACGGGGTGCGCACAATGATGTTGTTGAACTGGTAGACAGGGCGTGACTGCGACATTTGTAATACCTTTGGCTTGGATGAGGTGCTTCTAGCGATCGGACATGGCGGCGTAAAGCGGTTGCTTGTTCACGTTTTCCCGACGAGACAGGTGAATGCCAGCGAGCATGCAGCGCACGGACCCGCCGGCAAGCTCTATGGTCGGAACGTCGAAGGCGAGAACACGCGCCGAGACTTCCAGCGCCTTGATCTGGTCGGCGCGGAGCGAAGCGAGTGCGCGGGCCGACATGACGACGACGCGGCCGTCGGCCCCATCGAGTTCGATGGCATTGCCGGCGAAGTTTTCGATCTGCTCCAGCGTCAGGTCGATGACCTGGCGGCCGGTCTCTTCCAGGCGGGCGCAGATTTCCCGGCGGCGGGCCGCATCCGGGATCATGCTCGTGCCGATCAGCGCAAACTCGGTGCCGATGCACATCAGCACGTTGGTATGGTAGATCGAGTTGCCCTGGCGGTCGATCGCGCCGAAGATCATCGGCTCGAAATTGAAGTGGGTGCAGAAACGTTCCAGCGCCACTTCATTGGTACGGTTGGAGCGGGCGGCATAGGCGACGCGACCGATATGGTCGAGCACCATGGCGCCGGTGCCTTCGAGATAGACACCGTCCTTTTCGAGGCCGGAATAGTCGATCACATCCTGAACGCGGTATTCGTTCTTCAGCATCTCGATGATGTCGGCGCGGCGCTCGCTCTGGCGGCTTTCCGAATACATCGGATAGATCGCGACGTGACCGCCCGAGTGGGTCGAGAACCAGTTGTTCGGGAAGACAGAGTCTGGACGGGTCGTCGTTTCGTCTTCGAAGAGATGGACCGCGACGCCGGCGTCGGCAAGCCCGTCAGCCATGCGGCTGACTTCGTCATAAGCCTCCTTGGCGATTGCAGATGGCTGGCGCGCCGCGTCGGTTGCCTGGAAGGCGTTGTCCTCGGCCGTCATCGGGTTCGGGCCGAAATGGTGCGGACGGATCATCACGACGCCCTTCGGCGCCTGCACGGACAGTCTCTTCATCTTACGCAGCGCTCCGCTCGACGGGGGCCGTCGGCTGCTGCCGGAACAGGCCATAGAGATCGCGCGGATGCTCGGGCTGCGTCGTCAGGTCGAGTTCGGTATAGAACGAGGTGCCCTGGATCTTGTCGCGCAGGAAACGCAGCGCCGAGAAATCTTCGGTGGCAAAGCCGACGGAATCGAAGATGGTGATCTGGGCACTCGAGCGACGGCCTTCGGCCTCGCCGGCAATGACCTGCCAGAGTTCGGTGACCGGGAAGTCCGGCGCCATCTGCTGGATCTCGCCTTCGATACGGGTCTGCTCCGGATATTCGACGAAGACGTCGGCGCGACGCAGGATATCGCCCTGCAGTTCAGTCTTGCCGGGGCAATCGCCACCGACCGCATTGATGTGCACGCCGGCGCCGACCATGTTGTCGGAGAGGATCGTGGCGTTGCGCTTGTCGGCCGTGACGGTCGTGATGATGTCGGCGCCAGCAACGGCTTCTTCCGCCGTGGCTGCGACGACGATGTCGAAGTCCATATCCGCGAGGTTGTTGCAGAACTTGGTCGCCGCTTCGCTGTCGATGTCGAAAACCTGCAGCCGCTTGACGCCGAGAAGCGCACGGAAGGCGAGCGCCTGGAATTCGGACTGGGCGCCGAGACCGATGATCGCCATCGAGCGGGCGTCGGGACGAGCGAGGTACTTCGCAGCCAGCGCCGATGTCGCCGCCGTGCGCAGGCCCGTCATGATCGTCATCTCGGAAACGAGACAGGGGTAACCGGTGCTGACATCGGAGAGAACGCCGAAGGCGGTCACCGTCTGCAGGCCGACATTCGGGTTTTTCGGGTGGCCGTTGACGTATTTGAAGCCGTAATGCTCGCCATCGGAGGTCGGCATCAACTCGATGACGCCCGTCTTCGAGTGGCTCGCAAGCCGCGGGGTTTTCTCGAATGCGTTCCAGCGGCGGAAATCGTCCTCGATATATTCCGCAAGACCCACAAGGAACGTCTCAATGCCGATCGATTTGACCAGCTCGATTACGTTGCCGACACCGACATACTGAACCACGTTTAAAACTCCATCGGAGAAATTCGATGAAGTCAGCGTAGGCTCGCAAGAAGTGAGTTGAAATTTTAAACTTGCGCAAAATTGAAGGGTATATTGAGCAATTTGCGCAATCGTAATATACATCTTTCATGCATATCTTCGATGACCTCGATCACCAGCTCATCTCGCTCCTGCGAGAAGACGGCCGCGCGCCCTACTCCAAGATCGCTGCGGTGCTCGGCATATCGAGGGCGACCGTGCAGACGCGCATCGACCGGCTGCTCGAGAGCGGGGCGGTGCTCGGCTTCACCCTGCGCGTGCGGCAGGATTATGACGATCGCGCCATCCGTGCGATCATGATGATCGAGGTCAGCGGTCGCAACACCACCAAGGTGATCAAATACCTGCGCGGCCTGCCCGAACTCTATGCGCTGCACACCACTAATGGCGGCTGGGATCTGGTCGCCGAAATCCGCGCCAACAGCCTCAGCGATTTCGATCGCATCCTGCGCGAAGTGCGCGACGTCGACGGCGTGTCGAACAGCGAAACGAGCATTCTGCTCAGTACCGTCTAACGCTTATACCCATCATCTGCGCAGCTCGCGCCACCAAGACAGGCATGATCATGAGCCATATCCCCCAGATCGACTACGACACCGCTTCCGACGATATCCGCGCCGCGCATGACGAGGAGGTCCGCGTGCGCGGCCGCATGACCAACATGAAGCGCACGCTTTTGCATTCACCGGTCGCGCACCGCATCTATGCGGAATGGTTCACGTTGCGCGAGGAACTGCGCCCGGCCCTCGACGACAGGGCGATCTGGTTCCTCTCCCATTCCATCTCGGAAGCGATGAAGTCGCCGATCGCCATGGGCTTCTTCCGCCGCGCCTTTGCCAATGCCGGCATCGATTTTCATACCGTCGTGCCGAGCGAAGACGAACAGCGGCTGATCGCCTTCGGGCGCGCGATCGTCGCCGACAGCAATGGCGTTCCGGAGGAAATCTGGACGGGCCTCAAGGCGCGCTACAACGCCAAGGCGCTGGTCGATCTCGTCGCCTTCGCCGGCATCATGGTGGCGACGGCGCTCTTCAACAACGTCGTCGATGTCGAGTTCGACAAGGAACTCGAAGCCTTTGTCGATTGAGACCGAGAAGAACCGCGTGAAGAACGAGACGACGATCAGACGCGCGACCATGGCGGACGCATCAAGCCTTGCGGCGAACAGCCTGGAAGTCTGACTACATACGTACATCAGGGAAGGCGTCAACGCATTCTTTGCCGACTATGCGCTAGAGCAGTTTACCACCGCGCGGTTCGAAGAGATCCTGCGCGACGGCAACGAGACCGTCTGGGTTTCGCAGAACACCGTCGGCATCGATGGCTTCTTGCACATGTCGGCAAATTCACAAGCGCCGGTGGACATCGCCTCCGAGCTGGAAATCACGACGCTCTACGTCCAGCCCCGCCACCATGGTCGCGGCCTCGGGAGAACTCTTCTGAAATCCGGCCTGCAATTCTGCCTGGACGCTGGCCAGCCAAGCACGTGGCTGGCGGTGAACGCTGTAAATGAAAAGGCAACGGCCTTCTACCTCGCGAACGGTTTTGAGAGGGCAGGACAAACCCATTTCATCATCGGCGACCAGGCTTATCCCAACCACGTTCTTCAGCTTCGCTTGAACCGCTGATCGCTCCGAACAGCGCCCTCGCGCCACGGAACGCTTGACGCCGATCATTTGCGTGTATATACACACATCATGTCTCGTTGCTACTGTGCCCTCCTACGCAAAGCCACCCGGCGAGTGACGTCCGTCTATGACGATGCACTTCATCCGATTGGCCTCAACCTTGCTCAGTTCAGCCTGCTTCGGCACATCGCGCGCGATGAACCGATCTCGATGACCGAGCTTGGCCGCAAGATCGAACTCGAGCGATCAACGGTCAGTCGCAACGTCAAGGTGTTGGAGGGAATGGGATTGGCCGCGACGGGAAGCGGAAAGGACCAGCGGGAGGCCATCGTCGAATTGACGGAGAGCGGCCACCGGATACTGGCTGACGCCGCACCGCTCTGGCAGGCCGCCCAGGACAAGATCGAGGCGCGGCTGGGAGCCGACGCCACCGCCCAGCTGGAGGACCTGCTGCTGGCGCTTTAGCGCCTCGTTTCCAGATCAACTTTCCGGTCGCAGTCTGCGACTTGTGGCCAGGATAATCCAGGCAGCCCGCGCTGCCCGGAACCGGAAGAATACTGCCAACCAACGGTTCAATCTGCGACCTGCGCTCCCAACCGCCCGCGCAGCGCTGTCGCATGCCCGAAAACATAGACAGAAGGAAATCGACGATGCTCGGTCCGGCGCTTGCGCGTTATCTTGCCAGACGCAATATCCATTACGGCTGGGCTGTCGCCGCCGTCACCTTTCTGGTCATGCTGTCAACCGCCGGCGCCATGGGCTCGGCCGGCGTACTGATCAAGCCGCTCGAGACTGAATTCGGCTGGACCAATGCGCAAATCTCGCTGGCGCTCGCCATCCGGCTTTGCCTCTTCGGCCTGCTCGGTCCGTTCGCTGCATCCTTCATGAACCATTTCGGCGTGCGCCCGGTCGTTTCAACCGCGCTGATCCTCATCGTCTCCGGCATCGCCGCCTCCTTCTACATGACAGAACTCTGGCACCTGGTCGCTATATGGGGCGTGGTGCTCGGCGTCGGCACCGGCATGACCGCGCTGGTGCTTGGGGCCACGGTCGCGACGCGCTGGTTCGACAAGCGACGCGGGCTCGTCGTCGGGCTGATGACCGCCAGCAACGCCACTGGGCAACTGGTCTTCCTGCCGCTCCTTGCATCCCTCACCGAAACGATCGGCTGGCGCTCGGCGCTGACGCTGATCATCGTCATCCTGCTTGCGGCCTTCACGCTGGTCCTGCTTTTCATGCAGGATCGCCCTGGCGACCTCGGCCTTTCGCCCTTCGGCTCGAAGCAGATGGCTCCGGAGCCGCCAAAGGCTAAGAGCTTCGGGGAACTGCTGATCGCACCGATCCGGGCGCTCGTCGACGCCGCCAGGACCAACACCTTCTGGGTGCTATTTGCTACCTTCTTCGTCTGCGGCTTCAGCACCAACGGGCTCATCCAGACCCACTGGGTTTCAATCTGCGGCGATGTCGGTATTGCCCCCGTTGCCGCGGCCAGCCTGCTGGCACTGATCGGCGTGTTCGACCTGATCGGCACCATCGGCTCCGGCTGGCTGTCGGATCGTTACGACAACCGCTGGCTGCTCTTCTGGTTCTATGGTCTGCGCGGCCTGTCGCTGATGTTCCTGCCGTTCAGCGGCTTCAACATCTACACGCTGTCGATCTTTGCGATCTTCTACGGCCTGGATTGGGTCGCCACGGTTCCACCGACCGTGAAGCTCTCGGCCGAACGCTTCGGACCGGAGCGCGCTGCCCTTGTCTTCGGCTGGGTTTTCACCGGCCATCAGCTGGGAGCCGCCAGCGCGACCTTTCTCGCCGGCGCCAGCCGGACGTCGCTGGAGACCTATACGCCGGCCTTGATCGCGGCCGGCATGCTCTGCATCGTCGCGGCCCTCTTGGTGTTGACCATTGGCCGGCGCCAACCGGAGGCGCCCTTTTTGTTATAGATCTGGAGACCCCGAAGATCAGTGGCCAAACGTCGTGACGAATTCCGGATTGCCGCGAATCGTGTTGCTGACGGTACAGATTTCGTTTTCGGCCGCTTCCGCAATCGCATGGCGGACCGTGTCGTCGAAATCACCCTTGATATCGAAGACGATATTGAACTTCGCCACACGGGAGGGCTCGTCATAGGCCTTCTCGCCGGTCACCTTGGCGCTCACTTCCGTCAGCCGATCGAGCACGCCAAATCGGCTGGCGGCAATGCGGGCGCTTAGCACCAGGCAGCTTGCGAGCGACGCATAGAGCAGGTCGAGCGGGCCGTAGCCGGCCTGCGACGGGCCGGTGACGATATCGAGTTCGCCGCCGGTCACCGACGTCACATGCGGAAAGCCGCTCTTGCCGACGACCGCCGTCGCACCGGTTTCCCGCGTTCTCACCTTCACATCCGCCATTTCGCAAACCTTCCCAGAACTTGATCAAACCAATCGGTAGAAACACGTCGCCCCGGGCCGGGAGGCCCAGGGCGTTTTGATATGTGCGCCTTTTTCTCATGGGCGCAAGGGCGATCGGTGGCCGATCAGTTCTTCTTCACCAGGCGGTAGAAGACGAAGTCGGAGGTGGCGCCGTTGACGTAGCCTTCGACCTTGTCCTTCATCGCGACCTGGGTCGCGGCCTGGAACATGATCACGATCGGCGATTTTTCCTGCACCTTGCGCTGCAGGTCGACGTAAAGCGCGTCGCGCTTGGCGGGATCGGCTTCCTTGAGGGCTGCCTTGGTCGCATCGTTGAGTTCGGTCGGAACCGCCCAGCCGTTACGCCAGGTGGTCGTCGACTGGTACTTGTCGTCGGCATTGTCTTCGTTATAGGCAAACGCCTTGGCGTTCGAATGAGGGTCCATGAAATCCGGGCCCCAATAGAGCAGCATGGCTTCATGCGTGCGGGCACGGTACTTGGTGATGACCTGGCTGCCTGTGCCCGGGACGATTTCGAAGTTGATACCGGCTTCGGCAAACGAGGCCTGCAGCGACTGCGCCATGTCGGTGAACGGCGTCGAGTTGATGACGTCGAGCGTCACCTTGATCGGCGTCTTGATGCCGGCGTCGGCGAGGATCTTCTTCGCCTTTTCGACGTCATAGCTGTAGGGCGTCTCATCGAGCGAACCCGGGAAGCCCTTCGGCCAGAAGGCCTGGTGAACATCCATCTGGCCCTTGAGGAAGCTGTCGGTCATGCCCTTGTAGTCGACGAGATAGCGGGCGGCTTCCCAGACGGCCGGCGGCTGCAGGGCTGCGTCCTTCTGGTTGAACGACAGGAAGTGCACGGCGGCCTGCGGGTAGGATTCGACCTTTACGCCGTCCTTGCCTTCGAGACCCGACACTTGGTCCGGCGTCAGGTTCTTCGCCATGTCGACGTCGCCGGTCTGCAGCATTAGCTGCTGCGTCGCGGCTTCGGCCACGTGGCGGATGATGACGCCCTTGATTGCCGGAGCGCCGCCGAAGTAGTTCGGGTTGCTGGCAAGGTTCAAGAGTTCGCCGGCGCGGAAGGCCTTAAGAACGAACGGACCGGAACCAGCCGAATTGGCCTTCAGCCAGGCATTGCCGAAGTCGCCGTCGGCCTCGTTGGCCTTGACGGTTTCCGCGTCGACGACCGAAGCCGGGCGGGCGGCGAGAACGTTGAGAACGAAGGCCGACGAGAAGTCGCCTTCGTACTTGATCGTGACCTTGTTGCCGTCGGCGGTCACCATCTTGTCGATGTTCTCAGGTGTCCAGCCGAGCTGCGTCAGGATGAAGGCCGGCGCCTTGTTGAGAACGACGACGCGCTTGAAGGAGTAGACGACGTCTTCGCCGCGCAACGGGTTGCCCGAAGAGAAGGTGACGCCATCACGCAGCGTGAAGGTGATCGTCTTTGCCGCATCGTCGGCCGTCCATTCGGAGGCCAGACCCGGCGCCAGCTTCTTCACGTCGGGCGCATCGTACTGCACCAGGCGGTCATAGGTCTGGGTGACGTATTCGCCCGAGGAGAATTCATAGGCCTCGGCCGGATCGATGCTGACGATGTCGTCGATATTCTGGGCGACGACCAGCACATCCGCTGGCGTTTCGGCGAGTGCGGCCGGCGCCACGCTCATCATCAGGGACGCCGCGAAGACCGCGGCCTTGAACATTCTCATCATCATTCTCCTATTTTCGATGAGGCTTGGTTTTTGTCGGTGCCGGCTTCAGCGCCGATTGCGGCGTGCCGGTCTCGTTGAATTGGGAAGCGCGCAGGCGGAAGAGCGGCAACGTGCCGGTCCAGATCAGCCGCACCGGCCTGTCGGTCTTGTTCCACCAGTAATGCGGCTGGATGCCGCGAAAATGCAGACCGTCTCCGGGCGAAAGCACGGTGTCGTCGCCGTCGAGCCCGAACAGGATTTCGCCTTCGAGCATGTAGACGAGCTCTTCGCCCTCGTGGCTGAAGACCTCGGACCGATGCCCCGGCGGAATGGTGATGACAAAGCTCGACAGCTGGTTGCCGGCAAAATCCGCACCGATGCGCTCATAGGAAACCGGCGAACCGCCGACCGAAAACACCATGCGGCCTTCGGCACGCGAGAGGCCGGTATCGATCGCCGGCGCCAGGATGAAATGGTTGAGTTCGGCGCCGAGCCCTTGGGCTATTTGCGCCAGGGTGCCGAGTGACGGCATGGCGAGATCGCGCTCGATCTGGCTGAGATAGCCGACCGAAACGCCGGCCGCATCGCTGAGCGCCTGCAATGTCATATGCATCTGCCGGCGGCGCGCACGCACCAGCGCGCCCACCTTCGGCTGCCCTGCCCCGGCCGATTTGCCCGAAGCGGCTTGCGTATCCTCAGACGGATCGCTCACAGCGGTTATTCCTCCCGTTTCCGTCCAGTAAAATTTTTTTGATTTAAGCAAACTTATTTATATACTCCAAGCGAATTTTTGCGGTATCGACAATTCAGACCGCAAGCGAAGAGGGATGGAATCGCCACGTGGCAAACAACAGCACCACAGCAGCAGCGCCTGTACGACGCGCCGCTCGGCCCAGCCGGGCACGCCAGCGCCTTTTCTCGTTCATGGGCTTCCTGGTTACGCTTGCGATAACCTTCCTTGGCCTGCTTGCCATCACCTTTTTCATCGGCCGCATTGTCCCGATCGACCCGATCCTGGCCGTCGTCGGCGACCGCGCGCCCGTTGCCGTCTATGAGCGCGTCCGCCAGGAAATGGGCCTCGACCAGCCGCTGATCACCCAGTTCGTCAGCTATGTCGGCGATGTCGCCACGGGCAATTTCGGCACCTCTGTTTCGACCGGTAAACCTGTCATCGAGGACCTCGCCCGCGTCTTCCCGGCGACGCTCGAAATGGCGACGCTCGGCATCATCCTGGGCGTCTTGATCGGCGTGCCGCTCGGTGTGTTTGCCGCCGCCCGCCGCGGCTCCTGGCTCGATCAGGGCATCCGCGTCATCGGTCTGCTCGGTTATTCGGTGCCTGCCTTCTGGCTCGGTCTCGTCGGCCTGGCGATTTTCTACGCGAAGCTGAAATGGGTCGGCGGGCCCGGCCGTGTCGACATCTTTTACGACGGCATGGTGTCGCCCGTGACCGGCCTGATCCTCGTCGACAGCATCATTGCCGGCGAATGGGAGATCTTCCGCAACGCCGTCTGGCACCTGATCCTGCCGGCCTCCTGCCTCGGTTTCTTCTCGCTCGCCTATATCGCCCGTATGACGCGGTCCTTCATGCTCGACCAGCTGAGCCAGGAGTATGTGACGACCGCCCGCGTCAAGGGCGTGCCGGAGCGCCTGGTCATCTGGCGCCATGCCTTCCGGCCGGTCCGCGTGCCGTTGATCACGGTCATCGGGCTTTCCTATGCCGGCCTGCTTGAAGGCTCCGTGATGATCGAGACGATCTTCTCCTGGCCCGGCATCGGCAACTACCTGACCGTCGCTCTGCTCAACGCCGACATGTCGGCCGTGCTCGGCTCGACCCTCGTCATCGGCGCGGTCTTCATCGGCATCAACAAGATTTCGGACGTGCTCTACCGCGTGCTCGATCCGCGTGCACGCTAAGGGAGGAGCGACCATGACTGCACTTCGTGAATGGCTGATAGACGACAGCCCCGCTTCGCCGATGCAGGCGCGCCTCGGGCGCTTCTACCGCATCTTCGGCGCGCTGATGCGCAATCCGCTGGCTGTCGTCGGCGCCGTCATCATCCTCGTTCTGGTGCTGAGCGCGCTCTTTGCCCCGTGGCTTGCCACCCATGACCCGCTGCGCCAATCGCTCGGCGAACGGCTGCTGCCACCGAGTGCGGCCCACTGGATGGGAACCGACGAGCTTGGCCGCGACATCTGGTCCCGTGTCGTCTACGGTTCACGCATCACGCTCGCCATCGTCACGCTGGTCGCCGTGCTCGCTGCACCCGCCGGCCTGGTGATCGGCGTTGCCGCCGGCTACTTCGGCGGCTGGGTCGACCGTATCCTGATGGGCATCACCGACATCTTCCTGTCGCTGCCGAAGCTCATCCTGGCGCTCGCCTTCGTCGCAGCCCTCGGCCCCGGCATCGAGAACGCGATCATCGCCATCGCGATCACCTCCTGGCCCGGCTACGCCCGTGTCGCCCGCGCCGAGACGCTGACCTTCAAGAACTCCGAGTTCATCTCGGCCGTGCGCCTGCTCGGCGCCTCCAGCCTGCGCGTCAATCTCGGCCATGTACTGCCGCTCTGCACCTCCTCGATGATCGTGCGCGTCACGCTCGACATGGCCGGCATCATCCTGACCGCCGCCGGTCTTGGCTTCATCGGACTTGGCGCCCAGCCGCCGCTTCCCGAATGGGGGGCGATGATCTCACGCGGTCGCTCCTTCATTCTCGATCAGTGGTGGGTCGCGACCATGCCGGGTTTTGCCATCATTCTCGTCAGTCTCGGCTTCTGCTTCCTGGGCGACGGCCTGCGTGACGTGCTCGACCCGAAGAGCGGGGAGCAACGCTGATGAGCAATCTCCTCGAAGTTGAAAACCTGCGCGTTACCTTCCCCACACCTCGCGGCGATCTTGAGGTGGTGCGCGGCATCTCCTTCACCCTCGGCCGCGAGCGCCTCGGCATCGTCGGTGAGAGCGGCTCGGGCAAGTCGATGACTGGCCGCTCCATCCTGCAGCTGATCCGCGCGCCGGGTCGGGTCACCGCCGACAAGCTCGTCTTCGATGGCATTGACCTTCTGAAGCAGTCCGAGAGACAGATGCGCGCCATCCGCGGCGCCCGCATCTCCATGGTGATGCAGGATCCGAAGTTCTCGCTGAACCCGGTGATGACCATCGGCGAGCAGATAGCTGAGGCGCTGCTGACGCACCAGAAGCTGCCGCGCCGCGAGGTCAGCAACCGCGTGCTCGCCATGCTCGAATCGGTGCGCATCGCCGATCCGGAGCGCGTCGCCAAGCTCTATCCGCACGAAGTCTCCGGCGGCATGGGCCAGCGCGTGATGATTGCGATGATGCTGATCCCCGAGCCGGATCTGCTGATCGCCGACGAACCGACCTCGGCGCTTGACGTCTCCGTTCAGGCGCAGGTGCTCGACATCATCGACGAACTGGTGAAGCGCAAGGGCATGGGGCTGATCTTCATCAGCCACGACCTAAACCTCGTCTCCAGCTATTGCGACCGCATCCTGGTGATGAACACCGGCGAGGTGGTCGAGGAATGCAAGGCCGGCGAACTGATGGCGGCAAAGCATCCCTACACGCGCGGGCTGATCGCCTCGATCCCTCGCCTTGATGAAACACGGGACGAGCTGCCGGTGCTCGACCGCAGCGCATGGGCCAAGGCATGACCGCGCTTTCTCTGAAAAACCTCGACATCTCCTATGGCGACGTGCAGATCACCCACGACGTCAATCTCGACATTGCCGATGGCGAGAGCTTCGCGCTTGTCGGCGAAAGCGGCTCGGGAAAGTCGACGGTGCTGAAAGCGATCGCAGGTCTCGCGCCGGAGTGGACCGGCGAGATCACCGTGCTCGGCGCACCGCGCGGCCACGGCATAGACCGCGCCTTCTCGCGCCAGTGCCAGATGGTGTTCCAGGATCCCTACGGCTCGCTGCACCCGCGCAAGACGGTCGATGCGACGCTCGGCGAAGCGCTGACGATCCACGGGATCGGCGACCGCAGCGCGCGCATCGAAGAGGTCATGACCTCGGTCGGCCTCGACCGCAAATTCCGCTTCCGCTTCCCGCACCAACTCTCGGGCGGCCAGCGCCAGCGCGTCGCGATTGCCCGTGCATTGATGCTGAAGCCGAAGGTGCTTTTGCTCGACGAGCCGACCTCGGCGCTCGACGTCTCGGTCCAGGCCGAAATCCTCAACCTGTTGAAGCGCCTCAGGCGCGAACAGAACCTCACCTTCCTGATGGTCACCCACAACTTGGCCGTCGTCTCCTTCCTCTGCGATCGCCTGGCCGTCATGCGCCAGGGCCGGATCGTCGAGATTGCCGATGTCGCCGATCTCAAGCGCGGCGACCTCAAGGATCCCTATTCGCGTGAACTGATGCAGATCAGCGCCGCGCATGCCAACTAGGATGGGACAACAGGACGATTTCTCGTCCGTCCCCTTCTAAGATATCGAGTAACCCCAAGGACATAGCATGAACAGTGAACAGATCGCTGCCGCGCTGGCGGAATTCGACGCGGCGATTGCCAAAGCCACCGATGCCGATACGGTATGGACCGCATTGCAGACGCTTAGCCGCCAGGTGATCGGCGCCAAGCTCTTCACCATCATGACCGTCGACATGGTCAATGAAGTCGCCCGCCGAGCCTATACCTCGCATCCCGAGGAGTATCCGACCTCGGGCACCAAGCCGATCCGCTACGACAGCTGGTTCGACATCGTGCACAAGGCGCACCAGACCTTCGTCGCCAACACCATCGTCGACATCTCGAAGGTCTTCGGCGACCACGAAACCATCTGGTCGCTCGGCTGCGGCTCGGTCGCCAACATCCCGGTCGTCGTCGGCGGCGAACTACTCGGCACCGTCAACTGCCTCGACGTCGAGCACCACTACACGCCCGAGCGTGTGGCACTCTCCAAGCATCTGGAACTGCCTGCCAAGCTCGCCTTCCTCGCCGCAGCACGCGCCGAGAAGAAGTAAGACAGCAGGCCGGAGGCGTCATCGCCTTCGGCCATTTCCCGGTCAGCGACCGATCGCCCCACCGGTATCCTTCAGGAAAAAGTGCATCTTCTCCGCCTCGATCGGCACCGCGATCTGGTCTTCGGGGCCTATACGTGACGCCGCGTGAACCTGCGCTGTGAAGGCTGCGGGCCCCACCCGGCCGAGCGCCAGCGTATGCGGGCCGAGTGGTTCGATGTCGCGAACGGTCAGCCTGACTGTCGGCGCATTGGCGTCCGTCGCCATCGTATGTTCCGGCCGGATGCCGAGCACGACGGCCTTGCCAACGTATGCACCGAGCTTTTCGGCACGGCTTTCCGGGATAGCAACCGCCACATCGCCATCCGCTATAAACTGCATCCCGCCATCGCCGCGTTCCAGCCGCCCCTCGAGGAAATTCATGCTTGGCGCGCCAATGAAGGCGGCGACGAAAAGATTGGCCGGCGCTTCGTAAAGCGTGATGGGATCCGCCGCCTGCTCGATACGGCCCTGGTTCATGACGACGACGCGGTCGGCCATGGTCATGGCTTCCACCTGGTCGTGGGTCACGTAAACGGCAGTCGTCTGAAGACGGCGGTGCAAGAGCTTGATTTCCGTGCGCATTTCGATGCGCAGCTTGGCATCGAGATTGGACAACGGCTCGTCGAAGAGGAACACATCCGGTTGGCGCACAATCGCCCGGCCGATCGCCACGCGCTGGCGCTGGCCGCCGGAAAGCGCGCTCGGCTTGCGATCGAGATAGGCGCCGAGATTGAGGATGCGCGCAGCATCCGTCACCGCCTTGTCGATCTCCGCCTTCGGCGTCCCGCGCACCTTCATGCCGTAGCCGATGTTCTCGGCGACCGTCATGTGCGGATAGAGCGCGTAGTTCTGAAACACCATGGAGCAGTTGCGCAGGCCTGGCCTAAGGTCTGTCACGTCGCGGTCGCCGATCCGGATCGAACCCGAGGTCGCCGTCTCAAGGCCGGCTATCATCCGGAGCGTCGTCGTCTTGCCGCAGCCGGAAGGACCGACAAGCACCACGAACTCGCGGTCGGCAATGTCGAGATCGAGCGGCGGGATGACGGTGACGCTCCCGAAGGACTTGGTGATCTGCTGCAATCGGACCTGTGACATGCTGTAGCCTCTGATGCTGGCGGTGCCCGGTCTCGTCCGGGAAAATTGGAGCCCGCCCCGATCGTCTCGGGGCGGGCGCGGTCCTGTTACTGCTTCGGCAGGCCCATCGACGCACGATAGGCGGCGAGCTGCTTGTCGCGGCCGAACTCGTCGGTCAGCTTGTTCCACTGTTCCGCGACGCTATCGAGCGCCTGCTGCGGCGTCACTTCGCCGGCAAGCGCCTTGGAAAGCTCGATCTCCAGCACTTCGGTGTAGGAGAAGTAGCCGGGCAGGCGCATGTCGAGCGCGATGTTCTTGGCGGTCACCGCCTCTTTCTGCGCACCGAGATACTCCTTCGCTTCACGCTCCGAGAAAATCTTCGACCAGAGATCGAGATTGGTCGTGTGCGAGATGCGATAGGGGTTCACACCGGTGCCGCCGGTGATCGCCGCCTGGCCGGAAACGGCCGGGCTCGTCAGGTACTGGATGTAGTTCCAGGCCGCTTCCTGCTTGGTCGAGGTCGCAGGCACTGCCGCCTGCCAGCCGCCGAAGGCCATGAACGAGGTCTGGACGACATGGTCGAACTTGTCCCACTTCTTGGTCTTGTAGTTCCAGATCTCGTCCGATCCCGGCAGCGGTGCCGAGCCGACATTGCCGGCGACCTTCGATTGCTTCGGGTCGGCGCCGATGACACCGGTGTCACCCCAGCCGATCGATTCCGCCACCTGGCCACCGGCAAAGGCAGCGTTGACTTCTCCGAAGGAGAAGTTCAGCGCGTTCGGCGGCGCAAGCTTGGAGGCGCGGATATATTCCTCCAGACCGCGAACCCAACCGGGATTGTTGACTTGCGCGTCCATCGTCTCGGGATTGAAGAACATGGCGCCGGGGTTGTCCGGATGGCTGGTGTAGCCGGCCACGTGGCTGAACAGGAACCAGAACTGCTGGCCGCCACGACGGAAGGCCTCGGCCGTGCCCCAGAGGTTGTTGGCCGGCTGATTGAAGTATTCGGCAATGTCGAGATACTGCTTCCAGGTCTTCGGCGGCGCCAGATCGTAGCCGTATTTCGCCTTGAAGGCCTTCTGGTTGTCGGCGTTTTCGAAGAGATCGATACGGTAGCTATAGGTATGGGCGTCGCCGTCCATCGTCTGCGACAGGACCTTGCCGTTCCAGACCATCAACTGCTCGCGGTAGACGGGGGCGATGTCGTCCCAGTCGGCGCCCTTCTGCATATCCGCCGGCATTTCCGACAGGAAGTCGGTAAAGTCGGGCGCCCAGGCCGGTGCAAAGGCGATCACGTCGAAGGCGTCTTCGCCCGAGGTGAGCGAGGTCACGATCTTCGGATAGAGTTCCGACCACGGGAACTCGACGACCTTGACTTTGCCGCAGGTCTTTTCTTCCCAGCCCTTGGCCGCAAGCTGCAGCGCCGAGGCGATGTAAGGACCGGTCTGTGTGGTCGCCGTCAGTTCGACGCCGGTGTAATCCGGATCGCAGGCCAGCGCCGCTCCCGCGTTCCCCAACGCAAGCGCGGCGAGAGATGCAGATGCCAGTAGCAATTTCCTCATTCTATCCTCCTGTTGAATGAATTCATGCCAAAGCGGTTGATTACTTGATCGCTCCAAGAAGCAGGCCGGAGCGCATGAGCCGGCTCAAAAGCCCGGCCATGACCATCATCGGAATGATGGCAACGAGAGCGGCAGCGGAAATTGCCCACCATTCGTCGCCGCGCTGGCTGTTCTGGCCGGCAACGAGAATGGGTAGCGTCTGCCATTTGGAATTGGTCAGGAACAGCGCGAACAGGAACTCGTTCCAGACGAAGGCGAGCGTGATCATGAAGGTGGCGATCAGCCCCGGCTTCGACATCGGCAGAACTATGCCGAAGAAGATCCGCCAAGACGGCACGTTGTCGACCATCGCCGCCTCCTCGACTTCGACCGGAAGCGCCTCGAAGAAGTCGCGCATCAGCCAGATCACGATCGGCAGGGAGAAGGCGATATAGGCGAAGGTGAGGCCGATGTAGCTGTCGACCAGCTTGAAGCCGAGTTTGCCCATCTCCGTGTACATCAGGTAGAGCGCGAAGGCCGCGACGATCGGCGGGAACATGCGCTGGCTGACGAACCAGAAGACGATGTCGTTGTTGCCGAGTTCCGGGCCCGGCAGGCGAAAGCGGCTCGAGATCACCGCAAGCGCAAGTGCCGCGACGAAGGCATAGACCAGCGAGATCCCCTGGCCGTAGCCAAGCACATGGCGACCGAGCAGGAAGCCACCGAAGGCAATCACCACGAAGATTAGTGCCGAGAGCAGCCGGAAGCGGAAGGTGAAGCGCACCAGCGCATAGGCCGCCATCGCGCCAATGAAGGTCGCGGCAACCGAGGCCGACAGCCCGATGATCGTCGAGGCCCAAAAGGTGCTGAAGAACTGGCCGCGCTGGCCCGACAGGAGCTCGCTCCAGGCCGTCAGGCTCGGCTCAAAATCGACGAACGGCAGATAGGTCGGGCCGCCGACGACGGCGATCGGCGTCTTGAACGAGGTGATCAGCACCCAGTAGAGCGGAAAGAAGGTGATGGCGAGCCAGACGAGGCAGCCGCCGAGCGCCAGCCAGCGCCGTTTTCCCTTGAGAGTGCGCACGCTCATTTGTGCTTCTCCAGATAGGGCTTGAGGATGGCCAGATAGACAAGACCGATCACGGTGATGACGATCAGGAACAGGAAGGAAAGCGCCGAGGTGTAGCCAAGATTGAACTTCTTGAAGCCCTCCTGGTAGGCAAAGAGCGTCAGCGTCTCGGTCGAGATCCCGGGGCCGCCGCCGGTCATGACGAAGACCGTGTCGATGATCTTGTAGCTTTCGATTAGCCGGATGAAGACGACGGCGACCGAGATCGGCAACAGCATCGGGAAGGTGATGTCGCGGAACTGCTGCCACGGCGTGGCGTTCTCGAGAGCCGCCGCCTCATAGACATCGTCAGGCAGCGTCTGCAGTCCGGCGAGCAGCATCAGGATGACAAAGGGCGTCCACTGCCAGACCTCGACCGCGATGATCGAGCCGAGCGCCCAACTGGTCTGGGTGAGAAAGGGCAGATTGGGGAAGCCGATTGCCGTCATCAGCTCGTTGAGCGGGCCCATCGTCGGGTTCAGCACCTGGCGGGCGATCAGCGCGACGGCGACCGGCGCCACCAGCATCGGCAGCAGGAAGCTGACGCGGAAGATGCCCTCGCCCGGCACCTTTGAGTTCAGCGCCAGCGCCACCGAAAGACCGATGACATATTGCAGCCCGACCGAGATGAAGGCGATCAGCGTCGTCGTGCCCGCCACATGCCAGAAGCGCGGGTTCTGCAAGAGGTCGAGGTAGTTGCCGAAGCCGACGAAACGGGCCGGCGTCGGCGGCACGAGCCGCATGCTCATAAAGCTCGTCGTCAGCGAATAGACGAGCGGGAAGATCGAGATCATCAGGACGATGATCAGGGCCGGCCAGATGAAGAAGTGCTTGATCGGGTCGTTGCGCGTCATGCGGCCGGACCTCTGGCAAGCAGCGCCTCGATCTCTGCCAGCGTCGGCATGGCGGGTGCGGTGCCGCGGCGGGTGACCGCGATGCCGGCCGTGGCGCAGCCGAAGCGGACCGCGTCGACCGGAGCAAGGCCACGCGCCAGTGCAGCGGAGAAGCCGCCGACAAACGCGTCCCCTGCCCCGGTCGTGTCGATCACCGGTCCGCTGGCGATCGCCGGAACGAGCACCGACTGCTCGTGGTTGTGATAGAGCACGCCGCGTTCGCCGAGCGTGATCAGCGCCGTCTTCGCGCCCTTCTTCAGGATGGCGTCACCGGCACGCCGAATGTCGTCCTCGGAAGAAAGCGCAAAGCCGACGATGGCTGGGGCTTCCGTCTCGTTCGGCACGAGGTAATCGCAGAGCGGATAGATCGCATCCGCGAAGGCTTCGGCAGGCGCCGGGTTGAAGACGGTGATGACGCCGGCCGCATGGGCGATTTCGAGCGCACGCTGCGCGGCGGCAACCGGCTGTTCGAGCTGGGTCACGAAGATGCGCGAGCCCTCGATCGTCTCGCGCGCGGCTTCGACATCATCGACCCCGATCGAGCCGGCGGCACCGGGATAGACGATGATCGCATTCTCGCCGTTCTGGTCGTTGACGTAGATGAAGGCCGCTCCCGTCGGCAGGTCGTCCATCTCGACGATCTGCGGCGTCACGCCGGCCTCCGCATAGGTGCGGAGCGCCATCTCACCGAAGGTGTCGCGGCCGAGCTTGGAGATGAAGGAGACGGGACTTCCTGCCCGAGCGCAGGCAACCGCCTGGTTGGAGCCCTTGCCGCCCGGCCCGACGGAGAAGCCGCTGCCGGTGATCGTTTCACCGACAACCGGCATGCGCCGCGCCAGATAGGCCGTGTCGGCCACGAAGATACCCAGGATCGAAACACCAACCTTCATTCAAGCCTCCCCCTGCGACCGCACCGGTATCAGACGGTGTGCCCAGGCAATCTCTCGCGATTTCAATCAGTCGTCGGCGCCGCGCAAACCGCGCAGCGGATCGTCAGGTCTTCGGCGGTATGACGCCCTTGGTGAAGAGGAAGCAGCCGTAGAAGCGCGTCTCTCCCGTCGTGATGACGCAATAGGCTTTCTTCGCTTCCTCGTAGAACTTGAAGCGTTCGATGCCGTACATCGGCGCCGATCTGCCTTCGGCGCGATCGATCGCGGCCTGGACTTCCTGCTGCACCGGTAGCACTTCGTCGGGCGCACCCATCACCTCCATGCGGCCGGCCGAGGGCTGCAGCGGCGTATCGAGTGGCAGCACCGAAAGCACCGCCTCGACAGCGCGCGCGGCCGAGACATTGTCGATACGCAAAAGCGTGCCGAGCGTGGTCTTGCGGGCAATGGCGTCGGACGGGAAATTGGTGTCGGAGATGACCAGCGTGTCGCCGTGTCCCATGGACCTCAGCGCGTGCAGCACGTCGGCATTCAGCGCCGGATCGATATTCTTCAGCATACAATTCTCCTCCTGGCGCGCTCCGGTTTCCGTGGCGCGCAATGCATTCCCCTTACAGGTGAACGCGTCTCCCTAACTGTTCACGTTCCTCCACCGCGCGGACCGGCTCCCCCCGCCCCGCACGTGGCTGGCCCCCTACTCGCCGTAGGGGATCCAGATGTTCTTGACGTCCGTCGCGCGGCGCAGATAGGCCGGGCCTTCCGCCGCCTCGCGGTCGAGCCAGTTCGTTGCCTTGCCGTAGTCGACGAAGGTGCGTTTCAGGTTGCCGACCGAGAGCTTCTCGACAAGGGTCGAGAGTTCCACCGAGCCGAAAGCCCAGAGCGCATCCACGTCGTTGTGGCTTGCGAGCGTCTTGGCCAGTTCGATCGTCGAACCGGTGACGATGTTGACGACACCGGCCGGAACGTCGGATGTTTCCAGAACCGTATAGAAATCGGTTGCTGCAAGCGGATGCTGTTCGCTCGGCACGACGACGACGCGGTTGCCGGTGGCGATCAGCGGCGCGACGAGACTGATCATGCCGAGCAGCGGCGCTTCCGGCGGGCAGATCACGCCGACCACGCCGATCGCCTCGGGAATGGCGAGCGCGACGCCGCGAAGCGGCGGCTGATGGATCGCGCCTTCGTACTTGTCGGCCCAGGCGCCGTAGGTGAAGAGGCGCGCAATCGACGCCTCGACTTCGGCCTTAGCGTTGCCGGCAGAGGCACCGGTCATGGCGGCAATACGATGGGCAAACTCGTCAGCACGGCCGCTGAGATTTTCGGCGATGTAGTAAAGGATCTGGGCACGGTTGTGCGTCGTTGCCGAGGACCAGGCGGATGCGGCTCGCGCTGCGACGACCGCGTTGCGGATGTCCTTGCGGTTGCCCTCGCCGACTTCACCGAGCACCTTGCCCTTCGGCGAAAGCACGTTGCGGTTATAGTTGCCATCCGGCCGCGCCTGCTTGCCGCCGATGAAAAGCTTGGCGGTACGGTCGACGTCAGGCATGGCGAAATCGCCGGCGACGGGCTTCAGCACCGGTTCGGCGACGGCGGGACGCAGCTTGCGGCCGAGCCATGCCTTCGGCTTCAGGTATTCGTAGCAGCCCTCACGACCGCCCTCGCGGCCGAAGCCGGATTCGCGCTTGCCGCCGAAACCGGCAGAAGCATCAAAGAGGTTGGTCGCATTGACCCAGACGACGCCGGCGGCGAGCTTGGCCGCGACATGCAGAGCCAGACCGATCGTCTCGCTCCAGACGCTGGCGGCAAGGCCGTAGCGCGTGTGGTTGGCAAGCTGGATCGCCTCTTCCGGGGTGCGGAAAGTCATGGAGACGGCGACGGGGCCGAAGATCTCTTCGGTGGCAACGATCGAGGTCGGCTGTACGCCGGTCAAAAGCGTCGGCGGATAGAAACTTCCGCCCTTCGGCAGTTCAATCTTCGGCTGATGCAGGGCTGCCCCTTCGGCGACACCCCTGGCGACCAGGTCTTCGATCCGCTGCAACTGCACCGGAGCGACGATTGCTGCCATGTCGATGGCCTTGTCGAGCGGATGGCCGACGCGCAGCGTCTGCATGCGGCGCTTCAGCCGCTCGTAAAAGAGCGGCGCCACGCCTTCCTGCACGAGGATGCGCGAGCCGGCGCAGCAGACCTGGCCCTGGTTGAACCATATGGCGTCAACCACGCCTTCGACCGCGCCGTCGATATCGGCGTCGTCAAAGACGATGAACGGCGACTTGCCGCCGAGTTCGAGCGTCAGCGACTTGCCGGTTCCGGCAGTGCGCTCGCGGATGAGGCGGCCGACCTCCGTCGAGCCGGTAAAGGCGATCTTGTCGATGTCCGAGTGCTCGACGATCAGTGCGCCGGTTTCACCTTCGCCGGTGACGACATTGAGCACGCCGGCCGGAAGACCTGCGGCAACCGCGAGTTCGGCAAAGAGCAGCGCCGTCAGCGGCGTGAATTCCGCCGGTTTGAGGATCACGGTGTTGCCGAGCGCCAGCGCCGGAGCCACCTTCCAGGCCAGCATCAGGAACGGGAAGTTCCACGGAATGACCTGACCGACGACGCCGACCGGCAGCTGATCGGCAAACTCGGATTCCTGCAGCTGCGCCCAGCCTGCATGGTGATAGAAGTGGCGAGCGGCGAGCGGCACGTCGATATCGCGGGTCTCGCGGATAGGCTTACCGTTGTCGATCGCCTCGACGACCGCGATCAGGCGCGCGTGGCGCTGGATCATACGGGCGAGCGCATAGAGATGGCGGGCGCGAGCATGGCCCGGCAGCTTTGCCCAGGGGCCTTGCGCCTTGCGGGCAGCGGCAACCGCGTCGTCGACGTCCTTGGCACCGCCGAGCGCGATCTTGGCAAGCAGCTTGCCAGTTGCCGGCTCGTTGGTCTCGAAGGTCTTGCCGGATGCGGAAGCGACGAAGGCGCCATTGATGAAGTGGCCGAACTCGCCTTTGTGGCGCGCCAGCCACTGACGGGCTTCGGTGTCGGCCTCGGGTGCTGGACCATAGGACATTTCGTCAAAATACCTTGCGACAGTCATCGGGATCATCCAATCGGGTGACGGTTGAGGGCCGAGTAGGCGCCGGTAACGTGGTGTTCGAGCTGACGTTCGATATCGGCAAGCAGGCTCGATGCGCCGATGCGGAAGAGATCCGGCTCGAGCCATTCACGGCCAAGCTCGTCCTTCATCAGGAACTGGTAGTTCAAGATGTCCTTGGCGGCCGAGATGCCGCCGGCCGGCTTGTAGCCGACCTTGAGGCCGGTCTGCTCCTGATAGGCGCGGATCATGCGCAGCATGATGAGCGTTACCAGCAGCGTCGCATTGACGCCTTCCTTGCCGGTCGAAGTCTTGATGAAGTCGGCGCCGGCCATCATGCAGACCAGCGACGCGCGCGCGACGTTGCGCAGCGTCTTCAGGTCGCCGGTCGCAAGGATAGCCTTCACATGGGCGTCACCGCAGGCGGCGCGGAAGTCGCGCATCTCGTCATAGAGCGCCTGCCAGTTGCCGGTCAGCACATGCTCGCGGGTGATGACGATATCGATTTCCTTGGCGCCATCGGCAACGGAAGCCTCGATCTCGCGCAACTTGACGTCATGCGGGATAAGACCGGCCGGGAAGCCGGTGGAGACGGCAGCAACGGGGATACCGGACCCATCCAGCGCCTCGACGGCGGTCGAGACGAAACGATGATAGACGCAGACAGCGCCCGTCGTGATGCCACGGCCGCCCATGCCGAGCGCATCGAGCAAATCCTGGCGCACCGGCTGGCGCGCCTTGGCGCAGAGGCGCTTGACGCGCTCCGTCGTATCGTCGCCATTGAGCGTCGTGAGGTCGATGCAGGTGACGGCCTTCAAAAGCCAGGCGGCCTGCGCGTCCTTCTTCACCGTGCGGCGACCGGGCAGCGTCGCAACGCGACGCTCGGCGGCCGACAGGTTGACACGCTGATCCAGCACCCAGCCAAGATCCAGATCGATGCCGTTGTTGCGCGGCCAGTTATGGCCCGCCGCCGGCGAATGCGCGGCCTTCGGCGCGCCAGTTTTCACAGCAAGGTCTTCCAAGCGATGGCTCCTTGAACTCCCTGTCACGACCAGCCGCACTCGAGCACAGCCGCCGAGAACTCATTTTTGTTATTTTTCTATCGAATTTTTGTGACTATTCCATCAAGAACAGAGAGTGTCAAGCGAGACACTGCCGTTTTGACGATTTCGTAATATTTTTGCGGATGCCGCCATCACAGGCCCGGCAGCTGCGTTTCGCCCTCTTCGGTGATGATAGAGCGAAAAACGCCGATTGGCGCGAAAAAAGCCGGCTTCAGCTTGCCGATCTTGCTGAGATCGACGACCAGATGGCTCTCGCGCGCCAGCGAGATGACCTTCTGCTTCACCGAAACTTCGTGGAAATGGACACAGGTCGCGCCACGCGCCGGGTCGACGCCGGCGGCTGAAAGGAAGGCGACGTTGATGCCGAGCGAATCGAGCGTCTCCAGACCGGAGTTACCGGAGAAGGACGCCGACGAGGGATGATAGACGCCACCAAGCATGACGATCCGGACATTCGGCTTATGGGTCAGCTTCTCCGCCACGTTCAGGGAGTAACATACTGCCGTTATTGAATAATTCTCGGGAATGAGGTCGACGAGATATTCGAGCGTGGTGCCGCAATCAATGAAGATCGTCTCGTCCGGGCGGATGTGGCGCGCCGCGTGGACGCAGGCCTCGCGCTTGGCGGCCGCGTGGCTGTCGGCCTCACGTGCCAGCTCATAGGGCGCGTCGCCTTCGATCTCAGACGCCGGGACGATATGTCCGCCCAGAAAGGCGAACTGTCCGGGATTGTCGGCAACGTCGCGCCGGATCGTCATTTCCGAGACGCCAAGTAGGGCCGCGGCGTCGCGCAAGTGCAGGACTCTCCGTCCTGAAAGGGCATCGGCGAGCTGGATGATGCGGGCTGTCTTGCGGCTGACCATGATTTCTTCCGTGTCCGACGTGTTCGGCAGCCGTATGCGGCGCGAACAGGTTTTGTGAAAAATATCACAAACACTCTTCTCCAAGCAAGAGGAGTCACATTGATTGAAAGCGACCGCCGCGCCGCGAACGCCGCCAGGCGGCTGATCGCCAAGAAATGACAACGGCGGGCCAACCGGCCCGCCGCTCCACTGACGTCATGTCAATCCGCGCAAAGAAGCGGACGAAACGCGATCACGCGCCGATCGGCGCCGTCCGCTCGGCAAGCCAGCCGACCGTCTCCGGCTCAAGCAAGCCGTCGAGCTCCTGCGCGACGCGACGGTGATAGGCATCAATCCAGGTCCGCTCAGCCGTCGTCAGCAGGCCGAGATCAGCGAGCCGCAGGTCGATCGGCACCAGCGTCAGGCTCCGGAAGCTCAGGAACCCGTCGCCGTCGTCCACCACCTCCACCTGGTTCTCGATGCGGATGCCGTAGGCGCCGGCCTTGTAGTAGCCCGGCTCGATCGTCGTCACCATGCCCGGCTTCAGCTCGATCTCGTTGACGCGCCGATCGAAGCGCTGCGGCTGTTCGTGTACCGAGAGAAAGTGACCGACCCCATGGCCAGTTCCGTGGTCATAGTCGAGACCGAGATCCCAGAGCGGGCGGCGGGCAAAGGCGTCGAGCTGATGGCCGAAGCTTCCCCTGGGGAATTTCAGCGACGCCATGGAGATCAGCCCCTTGAGGACGGCCGTGTAGGCGCGGCGGATCTCGTCGCTGACCGGACCGATCGCCGTCGTGCGCGTGGCGTCGGTGGTGCCGGTCAGATACTGCCCACCGGAATCGAGCAGATAGACGCCATCCTTGCGGATCAGCCCGTTGCTCGCCTCGGTGGCTGCATAATGGCACATGGCCGCGTGGCCGCCGGCCGCCGAAATCGACCGGAAGCTCGGCTCGACGAAGCTTTCGGCCATCTGGCGATAGGCGAGGATGCGCTCTTCCGCTTCCAGTTCGCTCACCGGTTTGCCGCTCGCCTCCCGTTCTGCGGCGTGCCGCTCGAGCCAGGCAAAGAAGCGAACCCAGGCGGCGCCATCCAGACGGTGACAATCCCGGAAGCCCGCAAGCTCGGTCGCGTTCTTATGCATCTTGGCGAGCGTGATCGGGCTCTTCGCGAGCTGCACGGTGCCGCCTGCGGCGCGTGTGGCATGCGCGGTCGCCGACGGGGCGAATCCGGGATCGATCAAGGCGGTGCGCCCCGCCGCCATCACCGTGACACGATCAAGCAGCTGCCCAGGCTCGGCAATCTCAACATCCTCAAGCTCGAAGTCCGAGAGATCGTTCGGGAGCTTGCGATGATCGACCAGCCATTCCGTCTGCCCGGCGCGATCGAAGATCAGGAAGGATTGCGGCATCGGGTTGAAGGCGACGTCGCGGCCACGGACATTGAGGAACCAGGCGATATTGTCCGGCTGCGCTTCGATCAGGAGGTCGGCTCCCTGCTCCGCCAGCATGGCGGCGATGCGGCGCTTCTTCTCAGCAACGCTCTCGCCGGAATTGGCGACCGGGAAGGCGGTGATCTTGCCGAGCGGCTTTTCCGGCTGGTCGGTCCAGATCGCATCGACAAGGTCCCCATCGACAGGCATCCAGACGCCGCCGGCCAGTTCGACCGAACGGCTGCAATCTGCATCCCAGGTGGACGGCAAAAGCATGGCGTTGAAACCGACACGTTCGCCCTTGCGCAGATTGTTCTTCAGCCAATCCTTGAGCGGAGCGTCATAGAAGTGCTCGATCGTGAAGGTGCCGAGATCCACTTCGTCTCGCACCTGCACCTGGTAGCGACCATCGACGAAGATCGCTGCACGGTCGCGCATGACGATCGCCACGCCGGCCGAACCGGTAAACCCGGAGACGAAGGCCAGGCGATGGTCATGCGGCGCGCAATACTCGCCCTGATGTTCGTCGAAGCGCGGCACGACGTAGCCGTCGAGCCTGGTTTCCGCAAGTTTGCGGCGTAGCGCGCCGATGCGGCCGGAGATGTCCGGCCTTGCTCTCGTATCCATGATGTCTTTCCTATCGAGTGAGTTTCAGGCGTCGCCGACCGTCTCGGCGAAATGGCAGGCGGTCATGCCGGATCCGACCGGACGCAGCGCCGGCTTTTCGTGGCGGCAAAGCTCGGTCGCGTGCGGGCAACGCACGTGAAAGGGGCAGCCGGGCGGGATGGCGAGCGGGCTCGGCAGCTCGCCCGACAGCGCCGGCGCACGACGCCTGGCGCCCGGGTCGAGCGACGGTGCGGCCGCAAGCAGCCCCTTGGAATAGGGATGCATCGGCTTCGAAAACAGCGCCTCTGACGGGCCGATCTCGACGATGGCGCCGAGATAGATGACGGCGACGCGGTGCGAGACATGGCGCACGAGGCGAAGGTCGTGCGCGACGAACAACACCGTCAGGCCGAGCTCGTCCTGAAGCTCGATCAGCAGATTGACGACCTGCGCCTGCACCGAAACGTCGAGTGCCGAGACCAATTCGTCCGCGACGAGACAGGTCGGCTCCAGCGACAGCGCCCGCGCAATGCCGATGCGCTGCCGCTGGCCACCGGAGAATTCATGCGGGAACTTGTCCGCGGCTCCATCGGGCAACCGCACGAGCTCGAGCAGCTCGTCCACCCTGCGGTCGATCGCCGCACCCTCGCGCATGCGGTGCACCGTGATCGCCTCTCGCAGGGTATCGCGCACGGTCATGCGCGGATTGAGCGAGGTGTAGGGGTCCTGGAACATCATCTGGACGCGCCGGTTGTAGGCGCGCCGCCGTGCCCCCTTGAGGCCCACGACACTCTCGCCCTCAAACAGGATATCGCCTGATGTCGGCCGGCGCAGGCCGGCGATCAGGCGCGCGAGTGTCGACTTGCCGCAGCCGGACTCGCCGACGATCCCGAGCGTCTCGCCGGGCATCACATCGAGATCGATGCCGTTGACCGCCGAGACGACCTGCTGCGGGCGCCGGGCCAGCGTGTCCGACAACGAACGCCGTTTCTCGAACTGGATCGATAGCGCACGGAGCGAGAGCAAGGGAGCGCCGCTGGTTGACATAGGCATAGTCATTGCGCCGCCTCCCGCGGTCCGAAATGCGCTTGGGCATCCTCAAGATGATGGCAGGCAACGAGCCGCGACGAGCCGATCGCTTCGAGCGACGGGCGACGATCGGGACATTCACGCCCAGCGACCGGACAGCGGGCGCTAAAGGCGCAGCCGGGCGGCAGCGCGTTTAGCGCCGGCGGCGCACCGGGGATCGAATAGAGCGGCGTTCGCGGGGCGACGTCGCGCGGAATCGAACGCAGCAAGCCCAGGGAATAGGGATGGCGCGCATCGGCGATCACATCCGTCGTCGTGCCGACTTCGCAAAGCCTGCCGCCATACATGACGGCGACACGATCGCAGGTTTCGGCAACGACGCCCATGTCGTGGGTGACGAGGATCACCGCCATGCCGAGATCGCGGCTCAGCGACTGGATGAGCCTGAGGATCTGGTCCTGAATGGTGACGTCGAGCGCCGTCGTTGGTTCGTCCGCCAACAGCAGC
Source organism: Ensifer sp. ENS09 (assembly GCF_014852425.1). Classification (NCBI taxonomy): domain Bacteria; kingdom Pseudomonadati; phylum Pseudomonadota; class Alphaproteobacteria; order Hyphomicrobiales; family Rhizobiaceae; genus Ensifer; species Ensifer sp. ENS09. The sequence goes on along the minus strand of NZ_JACVBP010000004.1, from coordinate 484,650 downwards.
TTTGGGTTGGAGGCGAGCGCAATCGCGATCATCACCCGCTGGCGCATGCCGCCGGAAAACTCGTGCGGGAAATCGTCGAGACGATTGCGCGCCCCGGGAATGCCCACGAGATCGAGCAGTTCGATCGCCCGCGCCTTCCTCGCCCTTGCATCGAGATCCGTGTGCGCCACGAGGTTTTCCGAGATCTGCAGGCCAACGGTCAGCAGCGGATTGAGCGACGACATCGGCTCCTGAAAGATCATCGCGATCTCGCGGCCCCGGATGCGCCGGAGACGCGTCTCCTCGAGCGGAACGAGGTCGCGGCCGTTCCAGAGGATTTCACCCGAGACGCGCCCGCGTGGCCTTATGATGCCAAGGATCGAGCGCAGCGTGATGCTCTTGCCCGAGCCGGATTCACCGACGAGCCCAAGGATTTCCCCCTGCCCCACCTGGAACGACACATCGTCCACCGCCACCAGCGGCCGCTCGCGCGGGCCGAACTCGGTGCGAAGGTGTCTGACGTCGAGCACGAGGGGTTTTTCTGTCGTTCCCATCTCAGCGTCCCTTCGGTCGAAGCAGATCGGCAAGCGCGTCGCCGACGAGGCTGAAGCCGAGCCCGGTCAGAACGATGGCGATGCCCGGCATCAGGCTCATCCACCAGGCCGTCATCAGGAAGTTGCGGCCCTCGGCGATCAGGACACCCCATTCGGCGGCCGGCGGCTGCGCGCCGAGGCCGAGATAGCCGAGCGACGAGCCGAGCAGGATCGCGAGCGCCATGTCGGTCATCCAGTAGACGAGGATCGGCGAGATCGCGTTCGGGAGCAGGTGGCGGAAGATGATGCGGCGATCGGAATAGCCGAGCACCCGGCCGGCGGCGGCATAGTCGTTGGCCTTCTGCGCCATGATTTCTGCGCGCGTCAGCCGGGCGTAATAGACCCAGTTCACCGCCGTGATCGCCACATACATGTTGACGAGACCGGGGCCGAGGACGGCGACGATCGCGATCACCAGCACCAGGAACGGAAAGGTGATGATCGCATCGACGCAACGGCCGAAGATCACGTCGGCGATACCGCCGTAATAGCCGACGAACGCGCCGACGGTGAGCCCGATCAGGAGCGCGAAGATCGTCGCGAAGAAGGCCATCTGCATATCGACCCGATAGGCCCAGATGACGCGCGAAAGCACGTCTCGGCCGAAATTGTCGGTGCCGAAGGGATGCGCAAGGCTTGGTCCCTGTTGGATCGCCTGCAGATCGAAGGCCAGCGGATCATAGGGCGCAAAGAGCTGAGGAAACAGCGCAAAGGCCAGCGACAGGCCGAGAATGGCGATGCCGATCACGAAGGACGGGCGGGCGAAAGCACGCGCCAGAAAGGCGGTCAGCCGCCCCCGCGTCCGCGCATGGGATTGCGTCAGAACCGTCATGATTGGCGAAGCCTCGGATCGAGCCAGGATTGCACGACATCCGTCAAAAGGAAGACGACGGAGACGAGCACGGCAAAGGTGAGCGTAAGGCCCTGGATCAGCGGATAGTCGCGGGCAAAGATCGCCTCCAGCATCAGCCGTCCGACACCGGGAATGGCAAAGACCGTCTCAGTCACCAAGGTGCCGCTCATCAGGTTGCCGATCGAAAGGCCGAGCAGCGTCACCGTCGAGACCAGCGCATTGCGCAGCACATGCCGGGTCATGATGATGCGCGGCGACAGGCCCTTGGCACGGGCGAATTGCACGTATTCCGCGTCGAGCACCTCGATCAGAGAGGCCCGGAGATTGCGCAGGATGATCGCCGAGGTATAGAGCGCGACGCTGAGTGCGGGCAGGATCAGGTGGTAGAGGTTGGCAAGAAAGCTCTTGCCGTAGCCGCCGACCGGAAACCAGCGCAGCTGCGCCGCAAGCACGGTCAAAAGCAAGAGCCCGATATAGAAGACGGGCATGGACAGGCCGACCTGAAAGACGCCACGGATGGCGACATCGACCGGACTGTTGACGCGCGATGCCGCGAGAAAGGCGAGTGGACCGGCAAGCAAGACCGCGAGCACGACCGAATAGAGCGCCAGGAATATCGTCGTCGGCAGCCGGCTGAGAATAACCTCGGTGACCGGCGCCTTCAGCATGATCGAACGGCCGAGATCGCCGGTCAGCGTGTTCTTGACAAAGACGAGGAACTGCATCGGCAGCGGCTGGTCGAGACCGAGATTGTGCCGGATCTGTTCAAGCTGGGCGTCGGTCGCCTTGGCCTCGGCCATGGCGATCGCCGGGTCACCCGGCAGCATGCGCACGAGCAGGAAGATGAAGATCATTACCAACAGGAACGTCGGGATGATCTGCAGCAGCCGTGCCACGAGATAGGAAAGTGAGGGCATGGTTCCAACCTTCAACGGAAAACCGGGCGGCTTGCCGCCCGGCTCTCTCGGATCGTTCCGCTATCAGTCGGCGCGCCAGGCTTCAGAGAAGTCGTTGGCGCCGAGCGGCGTCTGGACGTAGCCTTCGATCGACTTCGACACGGCGACGGCAAAGGGCGTTTCGAACAGGAAGAGCAGCGGCGCTTCCGCCGCGTAGATCTCCTGCATGCGCTTGTATTCGTCCTTGCGCTTGGCCGGATCGGTCTCGACGTTGGAGGCCTCGAACAGCGTGTTGAATTCCTGGTTGTTCCAGCCGGTGCCGACGGCCTGGCGCTGCTTATAGTAGCCGAGCCAGCCGGTCACCTGCGCCGGATCGTTGACGTCGTTCGCCCAACCGTAGGTATGGATGTCGAAGTCGCCGGACCGGTTCTTCTCGCCGCGGGTCGGGTTGTCGACCTGCTCGACCTTGAGGTTGACACCGAGCGGCGCCCACATCTGCTGGAGTGCGGTAAAAAGCGTCGCATCGTCGGCGCTGCCGGCAAGCGTGGTAAGCTTCACCTCGAAGCCGCCGCTGAGACCGGCTTCCGCCAGCAGCTGCTTGGCCTTTTCCGGATCATAGGGATAGAGCGGCTCGGGGCCATAGTGAAGCTGCGTCGCCGCCGACATCAGCGAGGTCATCGGCTTACCCGTATCGAAGGTCACGAGCTTGATCAGCACGCTCTTGTCGGTCGCATAGTTCAGCGCCTGGCGCACCTTGGCGTCGGCAAGCGGGTTCTTCGATCCGTCCTTCGTCGTCTCGCGCGTGTTGATCGGCGCGTAGACGATGCGGGTCGAGGGGAAGAGCTCCATCTTCAGGTTCGGATCGGCACCGAGTTCGCCGACGCGGGCAAACGGAATGAACTCGGCGGCATCGACCTCGCCGGCCTGCAGCTTGAGGATACGGGTCGCATCGTCAGGAATGACGAGGAATTCCACTCGGTCGAGATAGGGCAGCGGCTTGCCGTCTTCGCCCTGGCGCCAGTAGTTCGGGTTGCGCTCGAAGCTCATGCTCGAGCCCTGCACATGGCTCTTCATCACGAAGGGGCCAGATGTCACCGGACCGGCCGAGAAGAAGGCCCGCGCCTTTTCCTGGTCGGTGGCACCTGCCGCCTTTTCGAAGGCCGCCTTCGGCATGATACCGGTGTTGAAAGTCGCAAGGATCGAGATGATCGTCGGGTCGGGGTTCTTCAGCGACACGGTGATCTTGTTGCCATCGGTCGTGACCTTGTCGACCGCGCCGAGCAGCCCGGCCCAGGGGCCGAGTTCGGCATTGCGCGCCCGGTCGAGCGAGAAGACGACGTCCGCGCCGGTCAGGTCCGAGCCGTCGGAGAACTTGAGCCCGTTTCTGAGAGCAAGGGTGATGGTCTTGCCGTCGGCCGAAACCTCGTGACCCTCGGCGAGACCCGGCACGATCGAACCGTCAGGACCGTTGCGCAGCAGCGTCTCGTAGAGACCATTGACCATCCAGAGATCGGGATTGCGGTCGGCGTAAACGGGATCGATGACGGTCGAGTCGTCGTAGCGCGCGAAGGTCATTGCGCCGCCGCGCTCGATCGCAAAGGCCGAGGTGGCCGCAAGCAGACCCAGCGTCGTGCCGAGCAGAATAGGCAATATACGTTTCATCTCACTCCTCCTTTTGACCGCAGCCGTCATCGATCGTGCGCCAAACACGTTTATTGGATATTGGATCCAATTTTTCTTAGTGTTTTTTGCCGCCGACGGATTGCCGCGAAGACGTTCTTGTAGTTCCCCTTTTCAAGAAGGCTGGCACGCGATCTGATCGGCTTGCCGAGCCAACTTTAGTTGGACTAAAGTACATCGATAGACGTGAGTCAAGCGGAAAGAAAGTCATGCCCCTGAAGATCGAAGAGGCGCTCGAAGCCCATGAAGGCGCCTCCCTCCCCGAAGCCTCGACACCCGCCTCGCTCGGGCAAATGCTCAGAGCCCGCCGCAAGGAAATCGGCAAGACCATGAAGGACGTGGCGCGCGAGGCCGGGCTGACGGAGGGCTTCATCAGCCAGATCGAGCGCGGCATTTCCACCCCGTCGCTGATCTCGCTTTACAACGTCGCCAACGCGCTCGGCACCAGCGTCGATACCTTCCTGTCGCAGCCGCCGCAGCATTCGCATTCGATGGTCTCGCATGCCGGCGAACGCCCCGGCTACAATGTCGAAACGAAAGAACGCGTCTACGAACTGATCGAGCGCGGCTTTCCGGGCGCTGCGCTCAATGGCTGCATCACCCATATGCCGCCGGGCTATGCGTCGGAACTGACCAGCCACGAGGGCGAGGATTTCCTCTACCTGATCGACGGCGAGATGCTTTACGAGATCGACGGCAGGGAATACCTGCTGAAGGCTGGCGACACGCTGCACTTCCCCGCCTCGCTGCCCCACCGCGCCCGCAATGTCGGCGCGGGACCGGCCCGCGAACTCTGGGTCGGCACAACCCGGATCATCAAGGAAGACTGAACCAGCGGAACCATCCAAAGGACTGGGCGGAAAGGTACGGGCCGCACAAGGCGGCCCGCAAGGTCAGGCCTTACTGCTTTCGCGGCCAGGTATCGGCGAGACGGTAGCCGGCCGGCCACGGATCGGCCGGGTCGAGCATCACCTGGTGGGTGCCGGTGATCCAGGCACGGCCGGAGATTTCAGGCACGATCGCCGGGCGTCCGCCGACGGTGGTTTCGCCGACGATGCGGCAATTGAAGGTCGAATCGATGATCGAGTGACCGTTGAAGCGCTGGCCGACCTTCATCAGCCCGCGCGCGTGCAGCACCGCCATGCGCGCCGAGCAGCCGGTACCGGTCGGCGAGCGGTCGAGCTTGGCCGGCTGGATGACGACCGTGTTGCGACCATGCAGAACGCCGTCCTTCTCTTCGACCGGCAGCGTCAGCTGGCAGAAGGAAATGTGGGCCCATTCCGGATTTTCCGGATGGGTGAAGCCGAGCTGTTCGTTGGCCGCGCGGGTGATCTTGATGCCGGTTTCGGCAAGTTCGCGCGCCTCGTCCGGCGTCACCGAGAAACCAAGAGCGCGGGCGTCGGTGATGACGAAGCTATCGCCGCCGTAGGCGGTATCGACGGTCAACGTGCCCAGACCCTCAACCTCGAGCTTGGCGTCCAGCTTGTCGGCAAAGGACGGCACGTTGGTGACGGTGATGCGCTCGGCTTTGCCGTTACGGCACTCAGCAACGACGTTGACCAACCCGCCCGGCGCTTCCAGCACCATGCGCGTTTCCGGCTCCTGCATCGGCACGATGCCGCTGTCGAGCAGGACGGTCGAAACGCAGATCGAGTTGGACCCCGACATCGGTGGGGTATCTTCGGGCTCCATGATGATGAAGCCCATCGTCGCGCGCGGGTCCTTCGGCGGCACAAGCAGGTTGATGTGGCGGAAGACGCCGCCGCGCGGCTCGTTGAGCACGAAATTGCGCAGCGTCTGATCTTCGGCAATGAAGCGGCGCTGTTCCCAGAGCGTGTTTCCGGGCGGCGGCGCGACGCCGCCGACGATGACGTCGCCGACTTCCCCTTCCGCGTGGCAGGAAACGATGTGAACGACCTTGCTGCTGCGCATGCCCCTTCTCCTTCGGTGCTGGTGGACGGGCGCCACCCGGGCGCGCCATGCTTTCGCACTGGCTACGCTCCGCTCTTCGCCGGAGATGATAGCGCGTCCGCGCCCGCCCGGCGAAAACAGTCATAGAAACATTGGATCCAATATACAATCTGAAATATTCGAATTTACTGCGAGAACCGAACGCGTCTGTTGCCCGGCGCCTGAATTGGACCTATGACCATTGGCCAAGCGCGCGAAAACGCTTCCGAATTCGCCGAGCCCTCACGGTTCGGCCAGCAGGATTTTGAACACGATGAAACTCGACGCCGTCGATGTCAGGCAAGCCGCCTCCGCCGCCGATATCGTCTATGAGGCCCTGCGCAAGGCGATCATCGAAGGTGACCTCGCCGAGGGCGAGAACCTGCGTCAGGACCACATCGCCCAGATGTTCAACACCAGCCGCATTCCAGTGCGCGAGGCGCTTTCGCGGCTGGAGCAGCATGGGCTGATCACCACGGAGCGCTACAAGGGTTCCGTCGTCGCCGGCCTCTCGATCGAGGAAATCGAGGAGATCTTCGAGTTCCGCGCGCTCATCGAGGCGGAGGTCATTCGGCTTGCGATACCCAATCTCGACCGCCGCACACTCGATCTTGCACGCCAGCATTGCGAGGAGTTCGAGCGGGAGGAAAATTCCGACCGCTGGGGCGAAATCAACCGCAATTTCCACTACAGCCTCTACGAGGCAGCCCGTCGCCCCTATTACCTGCAGATTGTCCGCGCCTCGCTCGATCGCATCGACCGTTACCTGCGGGCGCAGCTGACGCTGACCTCGGGCGTTGCGCGCGCGCGCCGCGAACACAAGGCGATACTGGATGCCTGCATTGCTCGCGACGCGGAGCGAGCCAGCGCCTTGACGCGTGACCATATCCTCGACGCCGGTCGCTCGCTGACCGTCTTCCTGAGAGACCAACGAGGCTAGCGGCGCGGTTTTCCCGTGGCTTTGGCCGACCATCATAATAGTTTGATTTACATATCGTTTTATCGTGTTTCATTCCGGATCGATGTTCGATCTTTCACAGCAGTGCTCCCGCTGAAATTGCGCCGCACGTCGACTGCTCTTCAGTTGACAAGCGGGGCGGAAGCCTGAAAAGTGAAGCCTCTATCGAGACCGGCAGCGTTGGGAGGACTTGATGTCTGTGCGCGCGTTTTTCGGCCTTTCCACCCTTTTCCTGTCGCTTGTGACCGCCGGCGTACCCGCCGTTGCCCAGGAGAGTGGACGGCAGATCGAGATCACCAAGGACGGCGACTATTTCGGTTTCGACCTCAGGACCGAACAGAACGTCTCGCTCGACGAATGCCAGCAGACATGCATCGCGGACCAGTCCTGCCGCGCGTTCACCTACAATCCCAAGGTCAAGTGGTGCTTCCTCAAGTCCGATTATAACCAGCTCAACACTTTCCCCGGCGCGATTGCCGGCAAGGTCGTGCAGCCGCAAGCCACACAAGCCGATATCGGCGCACCGCCGCGCCTGAATTTCCTGTCGGATCAACTGCTGCAGGACGCCCGCAACACCAAGGCCAATCTGGCGCTCGCCGACGACCAACAGGGCATGGGCGTCAATACGCTCATCGACATGGCGCGCGGTCAGGCCGGCATGGGCAATATCGAGAATGCGTTGAAGGCCTTCCAGGGCGCGCTGGCGATCAATCCGGATGACGGCGAACTCTGGCTGGAGGCGGCGCGCACCGCGAACCGCATCACCAACAATTCAAGCGTATCGATCCAGGCGGCCATCGCCGCGATCAACGGCTATGAACTCACCCGCACCACCGAGAGCCGTGCGCATGCGCTCGCCGTCATGGCGAAATCGCTGGAAGGCGCCGAGAATTTCCGCGCCGCATTGAACGCCTACAAAGCGAGCCTCGAATTGGTGAAGGCGAAATCGGTCGAGGCGGCCTATCTCGACCTCAAGCAGCGCAAGGGCTTCCGCGTCGTCGAACATACGATCGATTCCGACGCTGCGACGCCGCGCGCCTGCGTGCAGTTCTCCGAGCAGCTTCTAAAGAGCGGCGCCGACTATGCCTCGTTCGTCACCGTCAATGGTGCTGCGCCAAAGGCGCTTGAGGCCAAGGGCGACCAGATCTGCATCGAGGGCCTTTCGCATGGCGAACGCTACAAGCTGACCGTTCGCACCGGCCTGCCTTCCACCGTCGACGAAGTGCTCGAAGCGCCCGTGACCCTCGATATCTATGTCGCTGACCGTGCGCAGATGGTGCGCTTCACCGGCGACAGCTTCGTGCTGCCGTCGACCGCGCGCCGCGGCATCCCGCTCGTCTCCGTCAACACCGACAGCGCCAAGCTGAAACTCTACCGCGTCGGCGACCGCAGCATCGCCCAGGTGCTGCAGAGCTCGCAGTTCCTGACGCAGCTCGATGGCTACAGCGCCCAGCGCATCGAGGATGAGATCGGCGAACTCGTCTGGCAGGGCTCGATCGATATCGAGCGTGACGTCAACAAGGAGGTTGTCACCAGCTTCCCGGTCGACGAGGCGCTGCCCCAGCGCAAACCCGGCGTCTATGTGCTCACCGCCGCGCCGACAACCGGCGTCAGCCAGGAATGGGACGCGCGCGCGACACAGTGGTTCGTCGTTTCCGATATCGGCATCTCCACCTATGCCGGCACCGACGGGTTGAACGTCTTCGTGCGTTCGCTTGCCACAGCCGAGCCGATCGAAGGCGTAGAACTGCAGCTCGTCGCCAAGAACAACGAGATCCTCGGCACGGCCGTGAGCGATGACGACGGCCGCGTCACCTTCACCGCCGGCCTGATCCGTGGCACGGCCGGCCTGACGCCTGCGGTGATCACGGCCAAGAAGGGCGAAGACGATTACGTCTTCCTCGACATGAGCCGCGCCGGCTTCGACCTTTCCGACCGCGGCGTCACCGGACGCGCGGCGCCCGGCGCCATCGACATTCTCGCCTGGACCGAACGCGGCATCTACCGCGCCGGCGAAACCGTGCATGCGGCAGCGCTTGCCCGTGACGTCGACGGCATGGCGATCGAAAACCTGCCGCTCACCTTCGTCTTCCTCCGCCCGGATGGTGTCGAATACCGCCGCATGACCAGCGCCGGTGGCAAGCTTGGAGGCCATACACTCGAACTCGACACCCAGGCAAACGCCATGCGCGGCACCTGGACGATGCAGATCTTCACCGATCCGAAGTCGCCTGCGATCGGCGAGAAGCAGTTCCTGATCGATGACTTCGTGCCGGATCGCACCGAATTCGACCTCACCAGCGACGCCAAGGAAATCGCTGTCGGCGAGACGGCGAGTGTGGCGGTCGACGGGCGCTATCTCTATGGCGCGCCGGCTGCCGGGCTCGAACTCGAAGGCGAAGTGACGATCAAGCCGACGCGCGAAAATGCCGCCTTCAAGGGCTATTCCTTCGGTCTCGCCGATGAAGAGGCTAGTGAAGACACGCGCCTGCCGCTCGAAGAGCTTTCGTCGCTCGACGAGGAAGGCAAATCCAGCTTCGACGTCCTCATCGACGAAGTCCCCTCGACCACGCAGTTGCTTAATGCCACGGTGACCGTTCGCATGCGCGAAGCCGGTGGCCGCGCCGTCGAGCGCTCGCTGAAACTGCCGGTGCGCGCCGAAGGCCCAATGCTCGGCATCAAGCCGGAATTCGAAGGCGAACTGGCTGAGAACTCGGTCGGCAAGTTCCGCATCATCGCCGTCGATCCGGCCGGTGCCAAGCTCGCCATGCCCGGGGTCCTCTGGAAGCTGATCAGCGTCGAGCGGAACTATCACTGGTACCGCGACGGCAGCGCCTGGAAGTACGAACCCGTCGTCACCACCAAGCAGGTGGCCAACGGCAGCGTCGATCTGACGGAAGACGGCGGCGACATCTCCGTGCCCGTCGGTTGGGGGCGGTATCGCCTGGAAGTCGAGACGGCCGCGGTCGATGGCCCGACCTCGAGCCTCGAATTCGACGCCGGCTGGTACGTTGCCGCCACCTCGACGGAAACGCCTGACGGCTTGGAAATCGCGCTCGACAAGGAGAAATACGCAGTCGGCGACACGGCCAAGCTCAAGGTCTCGCCGCGTTTTGCCGGTGAGCTGCTGGTGACCGTCGGTACCGAGAACCTGATCACGACGCAGACGGCATCGATTGCCGCGGAGGGCGGCGAAGTCGAGCTGCCGGTCACCGACGCCTGGGGCGCCGGGGCCTATGTCACGGCCACGCTCTATCGGCCAGGCGACGCCCAGGAAAGCCGCATGCCGATGCGCGCCATCGGCATCAAGTGGCTTTCGGTCGATCCGGCCGATCGCGTACTTGCCGTCACGCTCGGTGCGCCCGAGAAGATGGAGCCGCGCCAGCCGCTCGATATCAGCCTTCAGGTTGCCGGTGCCGGCGCCAATGAAGAAGCCTATGTGACGATCGCCGCCGTCGACGTCGGCATCCTCAACCTCACCCGCTACGAGCCGCCGAACCCCGAATCCTGGTATTTCGGACAGCGCCAACTCGGCCTTGAAATCCGCGACCTCTACGGCCGCCTGATTGACGGCTCGCTTGGCGCGACCGGAAAACTGCGCACCGGCGGCGACGGCGGCCAGGTGGCACTTCAGGGCAGCCCGCCCACGGAAAAGCTGGTCGCCTTCTTCGAAGGGCCGGTTCAGCTCGACGGCGACGGCAAGGCAACGGTTAGCTTCGACATTCCGCAGTTCAACGGTACGGCGCGGCTGATGGCCCTCGCCTGGACGAAATCCGGTGTAGGCCACGCCACGCGCGACGTGGTGATCCGCGATCCGGTCGTCGTCACAGCCAGCCTGCCGCGGTTCCTGGCACCCGGAGACCGGTCGGACCTCAGGCTCGATATCGCCAACACCGACGCACCAGCCGGCGACTACCAGATCCATGTGACGACCAGCGGCCAAGCGACCGTCGAGCAACCGGGCACGGGCAGCACCGTCACTCTGGACCAGGGCGGCCGCTCCTCGATCATCTTGCCGGTGGTCGGGCAATATCCCGGCAGCGGCGTCGTCACAGTGGCACTGACCGGCGCCAACGGCCTTTCGCTCGAGCAGTCGCTCGACCTGCTCGTGCGTCCGGCAACCCTGCCGGTGACTGAGCGGCGGGTGGTATCGATCGCGCCGGGAAGCAGCCTGACGGTCGACGGGCAGTTGCTCGCCGACAGCATCCTGCAGGGCGCCTCGGTCAACCTCAGCGTCACCCGCTCCGCCGCCTTCGACATGCCGGCGCTGCTGATGACGCTCGACCGCTATCCCTACGGCTGCACGGAGCAGACGACCAGCCGCGCGCTGCCGTTGCTCTACCTGAGCGAGCTCGCCAAGCAGTCAGGACTTGCCGACGACGAGGGCGTGACGAAACGGGTACAGGAGGCAATCTACCGCGTGCTCTCCAACCAGTCCTCGTCGGGCAGCTTCGGCCTTTGGGGGCCGGGCTACGGCGACCTGTGGCTCGACGCCTATGTCACCGATTTCCTGACCCGGGCCCGCGAGCAGAAATACGACGTGCCGGAGGCCGCGATGGTTCAGGCGCTCGAAAACCTGCAGAACGGCGTCAGTTACGACACCAATGCCAAGGATCGCGGCAACGAGATCGCCTATGCGCTCTACGTGCTTGCCCGCAATCGCAAGGCGGCGATCAACGATCTTCGCTATTACGCTAACACGCTGATCAACGACTTCCCGACGCCGCTCGCCAAGGCCCATATCGCCGCAGCGCTTTCGCTGTATGGCGATGCTCAAGGGGCGCAGGACACGTTTGCCAACGCGGCGAACATGTCGACGGGTCTCGTCAATGTCAGCCTGTCGCGCTCCGACTACGGCTCGTCGCTGCGTGACGGCGCGGCAGTACTGGCGCTCGCGGCCGAAAGCCGACCGGTCCCGCCGATCGTTCCGGAGCTGTCGAAAATGGTCGCCCGCGAATGGGAACAGAAGACCTATACCAGCACCCAGGAACAGGCCTGGATGCTGCTTGCCGCCCGCGCCATCCAGAATGGCGACGAGGACATGGCGCTCGACGTCAACGGCGCATCGAAGACCGGCAGCTATGCCGCCCAGATGACGGGCGACGCGCTCATCACCCATCCGGTGGTGATCCGCAACCAGGGGGCAGATCCGGTCTCGGCCGTGGTCACCACGGTGGCCGCCCCAGCCCAACCGCTTTCGGCCGGCGGTGACGGCTTCACCATCGAGCGCACCTACTACACGCTCGACGGTGCCGAGGCGAACGTCATGGAAGCGCGGCAGAACGAACGCTACGTCGTCGTGCTGAAGGTCACGGAAGCCAACGATTGGCCGTCGCGCGTGCTGGTTACCGACCTTCTGCCGGCCGGTTTCCAGATCGACAATCCGAGCCTCGTCGACAGCGCACAGCTCAGCAATCTCGAGTGGCTCGGTGAAATCACCGCGACCCACACGGAATTCCGCAACGACCGCTTCGTCGCAGCACTCGACCGCAGCATCGGATCCGGCCGCGAAGTTACGCTCGCCTATGTCGTGCGCGCGGTAACACCGGGCACCTACGATCATCCGGCCGCAACCGTCGAGGACATGTACCGGCCGCAGCTTTCGGCCCGCACAGCGACCGGGCGCATGGAGGTGCTGGCGGCGCAATAGGCAAAATCATGTCGATTGGGCGCAAACTGCTGATCGCCTTGCCCGTCTGCCTGCTTCTGACGGGGCTGACGGGCTTTGCGATCGAGAAGGCTGACGAGGCCTTCCCGCCACCGCTTGGCGAGGCGGACGTCGTGTCGCGCGAGGTGGACGACGCCAACGGACAGCTCTTGCGCGCCTTCGCAACGCCGGATGGTCTCTGGCGGTTGAAGACGACCGTCGACGATGTCGATCCGCAGTTCCTGAAGATGCTGATCGCCTACGAGGACCAGCGTTTCGAGGAGCATTCCGGTGTCGATCTGCTGGCGCTCGGCCGCGCTGCTTTGCAATTCGTCAGCAACGGCCGGATTGTCTCGGGCGCTTCGACGCTCTCAATGCAGGTCGCCCGCCTCATCGAGCCACGGCAGCAGCGCTCGATCACCGCCAAGCTGCTGCAGATCGCCCGCGCGATCCAGATCGAGCGACGGTTATCCAAGGACCAGATCCTCAATCTCTATCTCACCCACGCGCCCTATGGCGGCAACATCGAGGGCGTGCGCGCCGCAAGCCTCTCCTGGCTCGGCAAGGAGCCGAAACGGCTGACGGCCGGCGAGGCGGCTCTGCTCGTCGCCCTGCCGCAACTGCCGGAAAAGCGCCGACCGGACCGCAACCATGCCGCCGCCGTCGCTGCGCGCGAACGGGTGCTGACGCGGCTTGCGGTTGCCGATGTGATCGGAGACGGCGAAGCGGAGCGCGCGATCGCCACCTCCGTCCCGTCGCGCCGGCTGCAGCTTCCCGCCTATGCCGCCCATCTCGCCGAGAGGGCGTTGCGCAAGGCCCCGCAGGCAGTTCGGCACCAGACAAGCTTGCGCCTTGCCGTCCAGCGCAACCTCGAGGCCGTGGCGAGGGAAGGCGCTGCCAAGCTCGGACCGAAAGTTTCGGTCGCCATGCTGATGGCCGATGCGAAGAACGGCGAGATCGTCGCTTCGGTCGGATCCGCCGACTATTTCGATGCGAGCCGCTCCGGCTGGATCGACATGACCCGCATCACGCGCTCGCCGGGCTCAACCCTCAAGCCGTTCATCTATGGTCTTGCCTTCGAAGAAGGGCTCGTCAGCCAGGAGACGATCATCGAGGATCGACCGGCCGACTTCTTCGGTTATCGCCCGCGCAATTTCGACATGAGCTACCAGGGTGATGTCAGCGTGCGCGAAGCGCTGCAATTGTCGTTGAACGTACCGGCAATCCGCCTTCTCGACGCGGTCGGTCCGGCCGAACTGATGATGCGCTTTCGCCGTGGCGAGGTGAAGCCGGCGCTTCCTGCCGGCGAAGCACCAGGCCTTGCGATCGGTCTTGGCGGCGTCGGGCTCTCGTTGCGCGATCTCGTGCAGCTCTATGCGGCGCTTGCCAATCGCGGCTTCCCGCTCCGGCTCGGCGACGGCGTCGAGGGCAAGGCCGACCTGATCGAAGCGGAGCCGGTGCTTTCGCCGGTCGCCGTCTGGAATGTCTCCGACGCGCTTTCTGGCGTCTTGCCGCCCGCCGGCAGCCGCCAGCGCGGCATCGCCTACAAGACCGGCACCAGCTATGGCTACCGCGATGCCTGGTCGGTCGGCTACGACGGCCGCCATGTGCTCGGAGTCTGGGTCGGACGACCTGACAATGGCGCCGTTCCTGGCCTGACCGGCTATGGCAGCGCCGCTCCCATTCTCTTCGAAGGCTTCGCCAAATCTGGCTTCGGCATCACACCGCTGCCCGATGCGCCGGCCGGAGCGGTCCGCATTTCTCAAGCCGAACTGCCGATCAGCCAGCGCCGCTTCTCATTGACAGCAAGCGGCCTCGTCAACGCTTCGGCCCGCGAGCCGGCCCCGCAGATCGTGTTTCCGCCCGAGGGTGCGCGCGTCGAGCTCGGCGCGGATCACCAGACACTCTCGCCGCTGACACTCAAGCTCCAGGGCGGACGCGCACCATTCCGCTGGCTTGCCAACGGCAAGCCACTACCGGAACTCACCCGCAGGCGGGTGACGCAGTGGCAACCGGACGGAGCCGGCTATTCGACGCTGACGGTGATCGATTCCGTCGGGCGCGCCGCCAGCGTGCGCGTCTTCATCGAGTGACGGTGCGGACCTCGCGCGCTGCGTCGTCAGGTCGCTCGGCGAGAAGCATTTCGATCTCGTCTTCGAGCCGCACCGCATCGAGCGGCTTGTGCAGGAGACGGTGGCCGCTTGCGGTCACTTCCTTCAGCCGCGCCGGCGAGGTATCGCCGGAAAGGATCAGCACCGGCACCTCCCACCCAAGATAGGCTCTGATCTCCCGGATTGCTTCGATCCCGGTCTTGCCGGCCTCAAGGCGGTAGTCGGTGATGACGAGATCGACCGGCGCCTCTCCCAGGCGCGCAGCCTTCTCAAGCTCCGTTCGGGCCGCCGCGGCCGAACGCCCGGCATAGACGGCATAGCCGAGCGTGCGGAGCAGCAGCGCCGTGGCATCCAGTGCGTCGCGTTCGTCGTCGATGACGACGATACCTCCTTGCTGGGTCGCGGCAGTCGGGTGGGCGCGTCCGGGCTTTGCCAGCGAAGGCGGTGAGACCACCGGCAAAGTGATGGAGAACATCGAACCGCGCCCCTCCGTCGAGACCACCCGAACCGGATGGCCGAGCAGTACGGCGGTGCGCTGGACGATGGCAAGGCCGAGCCCGAGCCCTTGCGATCGATCGCGCGCCGGGTTTTGAAGCTGTACGAACTCCTCGAAGATCGCCTCCTGCTCGGACGCCGGGATGCCGACGCCGGTGTCCCAGACCTGCACCTCCACCGCAGCAGCGCGCCGCCGGCAGCCGATCAATACCGTCCCGGTGCGGGTGTAGCGGAAGGCGTTGGACAGCAGGTTGTCGAGGACACGCTTCAGCATCATCGGATCGGTATCGACCCAGACATCCGTCATGACCACGCGCCAACCGAGATCCTGGTCTTTGGCGATGCCGGAGAACTCGTCCTTGAGATCGGAGAGCAACCGCCGCAAGGATAGCGGCTCGCGCGCGACGGTGACGATGCCTGCATCGAGCTTGGAAATGTCGAGCAGCGCGTCGAGCAGACCGCCGAGACTGCCGACGACCGAGCGCGCGCGGTCGGCGAGATCGCGGGCGCTCTTCGCCGGAACGTCACCGTTTCGGCCGAGCGCTGCCAACGTCGAGATGAAGAGGCTCAGCGCGTGGATCGGCTGGCGCAGATCGTGGCTTGCAGCAGCGAGGAACCGCGACTTCGAACGATCGGCACTTTGCGCCTTGTCGCGCTCTTCCTGGAGGCTGGTAATCAGCGACAGGTTCTCGAAGCGCAGCCGCACCGTTTCGGCGAGCGTCCTGTGGGTGACCCGGCTGTAGTAGAGATCGACGCCGAAGAGGCAGATGGTGAAGATCAGATAGGTGTCGTAGATCGGCCCCTCGCCGAGGAAGCAACGGATGGCGAAAGGCAGCAGGATCGCGACCAGCGAACCGGCATAGGCGAGCGGAAAGGCAGACAGCGACGGCACCGCGCCGCTGGCAATGCCGGTGATCACGATGCAGATGAAGGCAAGCGTCTGCGGCTCGTCCGGATGGAAGGCAAACCACCCGAGCGCGCCCCAGAGGCCGCTGGAAGCCCACGAAAGCAGCGTGAAGCGCCAAGCCCATAGCCTCCAGTCCCGCGTCCGCGCTTCATCCGCCTGCCGCCTGTATCGCCAGTCGAGAAGAATGCGGGCGAATGTCAGCAGATAGAGTGCGGCACCCCAGGAAAGCAGCAGATCCCAGGATGCGAGGTCACGCAGAACATAAGCAACCGGCAATGGAATTGCGAAATTGGCGAAAAGCACCGCGTAAGATTGACGAAATAATAAGCCTATCAGGAGAGGTTGCAGGTGTTCGCGAGTCTCCATTGCCGCTCCTCTCTCGATGCAACGCGGATATCCGCGGAGAATTGCCTGAATTCGATGAAGGATTGCTTACATGCGCAAACTGCTGACGATCGTGGTGGCAGACGATCACGCCATCGTTCGCGAGGGCCTGAAGCTGCTGCTCTCCACCATGGACCACGTATCGGTGGTTGCGGAAGCGGCCGACGGCGAGACGCTTACGACCATCGTGCGCGCCAGCAGTCCTGATCTGGTGATCCTCGACCTCGGCATGCCGGGGGTTGCCGGCGTGCAGTTCATCAACGAACTCCGGGCGGTCGCGCCGCGCATGAAGATCCTGGCGCTGACCGCAAACATCGAGCCGCGAACCGTGCGAGCCGTGATCGCGGCCGGGGCCAGCGGTTACCTGACGAAGACCGGCGACCCGGCCGAACTGAATGCAGCACTCGATGCAATGCTCAGAAACGAAATTTATCTCAGCCAATCGGTTCGTTTCGCCATCGACGATCCCCGCAGCCACCAGCCGCCGCCGACAACCGATACGGCGCTCTCCCCTATTCCGCTCACCCGCCGCGAGATGCAGATCCTCTCTCTCGCCGCGCAAGGGCTGACAGCGCGCGAAACCGCCGATCGCCTCGGTATCAGCCCGCTGACCGCCCGCAAGCATCGTGAAAACCTGATGCGCAAGCTCAGCCTGCACAATGCGGCGGAGATCGCCGCCTATGCGGTGCGTATCGGCCTGCCGATCGGCTGACGTCCCGCCTTCTTTCCTCAATCCGCGACGGTCATCTTCCCTTAACCACGGCAAAACGGACCGGCCTTCGCCAACGCCGAAATACGGCACCTGCCGTATGTCAATCGGATACAACCAAGCGTAGTTCTCCCGCTCTATCGCGCTACCGAGATAGTTCGACGCCAAGACGTCGGCCCGGGGCGTTCCGGCTATTTCGGGAGGAGCCGCCATGCCGTCGCTGGAGGATTGGATTTCGTTCGCACTGGCAACGGCGATTTTCGCCTTCATGCCGGGTCCTGCCATTCTCTACATGACGGCGCAGACGTTGGCGCATGGCCGCAAGGCCGGCCTCCTGGCGGCGCTCGGCATTCATATCGGCTGCTACGTCCACATCGCCGCCGCGGCGCTCGGGCTTGCCGCCCTGCTTCACCATGCACCGCTTCTCTATGGGGCGATAAAGCTTGCCGGCGCCGTCTATCTGGTCTGGCTCGGCGCGACCATGCTGCTCGGGGTCGGCAAACATGCCGCCCACGCCGATGCTGCGAAACCCGGCGTCCTGCGCGACAGCATCGTGGTGGAGGTCCTCAATCCCAAGACCGCCTTGTTCTTCGTGACCTTCCTGCCGCAGTTCGTCGATCCGGCCGTGGCGATGCCGATGTCGCTGCAGTTCCTGATGTTCGGCCTGCTGGTGAACCTTGCCCTGTCGGTCGCCGATATCGCGGCCGTCTTCCTCGCCTCCTTCACGCTCGGTCGGCTGGCCGGCAGCGCCGGCAATCTTGTTCCGCGCGCCTGCGGTTCGATCCTCATCGGCCTCGGCCTGATGCTGGCGAGCCAACCGATCTGATCGCCCAAAGACGGTGCGCGCGCCGGGCGCCACCTTGGTGTATCCTCAAAGACGCTGAATTCAGGGGGCACCATGCTGAATGCAACCGAGATCGCCAAGGCCGCCGAGAGCCTGCATCAGGCCGAGCGCGATCGAAAACAGATCGGGCTCCTCTCGCTCAAGCATCCCGAAATGACGGTCGACGACGCCTATGCGATCCAGGCTGCCCTGATCCGGCGCAAACGTGACGACGGCCACCGCATCATCGGCTGGAAGATCGGGTTGACCTCCAACGCCATGCAGCAGGCGCTCGGCATCGACACGCCGGATTCCGGCGTGCTCTTCGACAACATGCTGTTTGATGACGGCGCAAGCATCCCCGCCGACCGCTTCATCCAGCCGCGCGTCGAAGCGGAGATCGCCTTCATCATGAAAACCGGGCTCAAGGGTCCGCGCGTCAACATCGTGCAGGTGCTGAACGCCACGGACTATGTAATGCCGGCGCTGGAGATCCTCGACAGTCGCATCGTCCGCACCGATCCGAAGACAAAGAAGGCGCGCATCCTCGTCGACGCGATCGCTGACAATGCCGCCAATGGCGGTCTCATCCTCGGCGGCCGGGCCGTGCGTCCCGATACGGTCGACATGCGCTGGATGGGGGCGATCGTCTCGCGCAACGCCGTGATCGAGGAGACCGGACTTGCGGCCGGCGTGCTCAACCATCCGGCCCGCGGCATTGCCTGGCTCGCCAACCGGCTGGCGCAATGCGGCGACGCGATCGAGCCTGGCCAGATCGTACTTTCGGGCTCGTTCGTCCGCACCCTCGAAGCCAAGAGCGGCGACACGATCGTCGCCGATTTCGGCGTCTACGGCTCAGTGAGTTGCCACTTCGCGTGAAATGGCTAGCGGCAGGCTATTGCACCCGCCACGCGCGTATCACTGCACCAGGATGGCGCGGAAATCGTTGACGTTGGTGCCGGTCGGCCCCGGCTTGAAGAGATCGCCCAGCGCGTCGAAAGCCGACCAGCTGTCGTTCTTCTGCAGAAATGCCGCCGCATCCAGCCGTTGCGCCACAAGGCGGGCGATCGTCGTGTCGTCGGCAAAGGCGCCGGCATTGTCCTCGGAGCCGTCGATGCCGTCGGTATCAGCGGCCAGCGCCGAGACGCCCTTGGCGCCGTCGATGCCAAGCGCCAGCGCCAGCAGGAACTCGCTGTTGCGGCCACCCTTGCCCTTGCCGCGGATGGTGACGGTCGTCTCTCCACCCGAGAGAACGACGACCGGTTTGGTGAACGGCCGACCACGGCCGGCGACTTCGCGGGCGATCGCCGCGTGCACGCCGCCAACGTCGCGCGCCTCGCCTTCGATCGCATCGGAAAGAATGATCGCCTCGATGCCCGCGGCACGCGCCTCGGCAGCCGCAGCCTCAAGCGAGACGGAAGCGGATGCGATGAGCCGGACTTCGTTGCGGGCAAAACGCGGATCGTCAGGAGATGGCGCGGCGCTATCTGGGCTGTTGATCCAGGACATAACCTTGGCTGGCAGGTCCAGACTGTAGCGCTCGATCAGCGTCAGTGCATCTTCGCGCTTGCTGGCGTCCGCCAGCGTCGGGCCGGAGGCGACCAGCGCCGGGTCGTCGCCCGGAATATCGGAAACGATCAGCGAGACGACCTTGGCCGGATAGGCTGCAGCGGCCAGGCGACCGCCCTTGATCATCGAGACGTGCTTGCGCACGGCATTCATGGCGCTGATCGGCGCGCCGGAGGCAAGCAGCGCACGGTTAACCGCAATCTCGTCTTCGAGCGTCAGGCCGGGCGGAGGCGAAGGCAGAAGCGCCGAGCCGCCACCGCAGACGAGCGCGACGACAAGATCATCCTCCGTCAGGCCACTGACTTCAGCGAGCAAGCGCTTCGAGGCCAGCAGGCCGTTTTCATCCGGCAGCGGGTGCGACGCTTCCAGAACTTCAATTTTCTCGCAAGGGGCAGCATAGCCATAGCGCGTGACGACCACACCCGAGAGCGGGCCATCCCAATGCCGCTCGAAGGCCGCCGCCATCTGGCCGGCACCCTTGCCGGCCCCAACCACCACCGTGCGCCCTTTCGGTCGCGCCGGCAGGTTGGCGGCAATCACCTTCTCCGGATCAGCCGCGGCAACGGCCGAGGTGAACAGCGCTTCGAGGAAACGGCGTGGATCGGTGATGGCTGGCATTGGTCTCCCCCTGGAGGATGTCGCGTCGCTCCATCCTTAAATGTCATCCCAACCCAAATCACGGTTGGAACCTAATGAAAGTCTCGGGCGGCGGTTCCTCCGACCGCCGCCCGGACGCATGACCGGCCCGGAACAATGGGACGCCGGACGAGTCATGCGCATTCAAGGTCGCCTCACGCGACCTGGTGGTTCGCCATGCGCTCCAGCGCCCGAACGAGGCCGGAGTGGTCGAGACCGCTGTCGCCGTTGGCGGCGCAGTTGTTGAAGAGTTCCTGCGTTGCCGCCGTGTTCGGCAGCGAGATGCCGAGCGACTTTGCACCCTGGAGCGCCAGGTTCAGGTCCTTCTGGTGCAGCGAGATGCGGAAGCCCGGATCGAAGGTGCGCTTGATCATACGTTCGCCGTGCACTTCGAGAATGCGTGAGGAGGCGAAGCCGCCCATCAACGCTTCGCGAACACGCGCCGGATCTGCACCGGCCTTGGACGCGAAGACGAGGGCTTCGGAAACCGCCTCGATCGTCAGCGCGACGATGATCTGGTTGGCGACCTTGGTGACCTGGCCGTCTCCGCAGTCACCAACGAGCGTGATGTTCTTGCCCATCAGCTTCAACAGCGGCAGGGCGCGGTCGAAGCTTTCCTGGCTGCCGCCCGCCATGATCGACAGCGAGGCGTTCTTGGCGCCGACTTCGCCGCCGGAGACCGGGGCATCGATGTATTCGGCACCGGTCTCGCGAACCTTCTTGGCGAATTCCTTCGTCTCGATCGGCGAAATCGAACTCATGTCGATGACGAGCTTGCCCTTGGAAAGGCCGTAGGCAACGCCGTGTTCGCCGAAGAGAACATCCTTGACCTCAGGGGTATCCGGCAGCATCAGGATGATGGTGTCGACGGTCTCGGCGAGCGCCTTCGGCGAGTCGACGAACTTGAGGCCGTTGTCGAGCAGCTCCTGGCGCGGCGGGATGACGAACTTCGAGGTGACGATGGTGTGGCCGGCATCCTGCAGGTGGCGCGCCATCGGCGTGCCCATGATACCCAGTCCAATGAAACCGATTGTTGCCATGGTGCTTAGCTCCTGATCTTGATGATGTCTGCGGATTGGGTGCGCTGGCGCTCGGCGCCGAGCCAGCCGAGGCCCTCGGCCGTCGTGGTGCGCGGCTTGTATTCGCAGCCGATCCAGCCGTCGTAGCCGGCCGCTTCCAGCGCGTCGAAGACGAAGGGATAGTTGATCTCGCCGGTGCCCGGCTCGTTGCGGCCCGGATTGTCGGCAAGCTGGACATGAACGATGCGATCGGCAAAGCGCTTGTAGGTGCCGATCAATTCGCCCTGCGTGCGCTGCTGGTGGTACAGGTCGTACTGGATGAACAGGTTGTCGCTGCCGACCTCCTCGATGATCGAAGCCGCCTGCTCGACCGTGTTGAGGTAGAAGCCCGGAATATCGAAGTCGTTGATCGGCTCGATCAAGAGGCGAATGCCCTGCTTGCCGAGTTCGCTCGCGGCAAGCTTGAGGTTGGCGACCAGCGTGTCGCGCAGCACCTGTTCAGAGACACCGTGAGGCGCGATGCCAACCAGGCAGTTGACCTGCTTGCAATCGAGTGCCGTCGCATAATCGATGGCGCTGGCGACACCTTTGCGGAACTCGTCGACCCGATCCGGCAGGATGGCGATGCCGCGCTCGCCGCTCGCCCAGTTGCCAGCCGGCAGGTTATGCAGAACCTGCGTCAGGCCATGGCGCTGAAGCTCGGCGCGCAGGCTTACCTTCTCGAATTCGTAGGGAAACAGATATTCCACGCCCTCGAAGCCGGCCTTGGCAGCAAGGGCGAAACGATCGAGGAACGGCACCTCGTTGAACAGCATTGTCAGGTTCGCAGCGAACTTCGCCATGCGATGTTTCCTCCTTGTGTTTGTCTTGTGAGCGATGCGGGCGGCGGAGCGCCCGCATCTCCTCAGTCATTCAAGGCTCAGTCGAGCAGGGCCGTGATCGCGGTCGGCACGTCCTCGCCGCGCAGCGCCAGTTCCTCGAACTCGACGACCGCATTGATGTCGGCGCCCATAGAGATGTTGGTGACGCGCTCGAGGATGAACTCGATGACGACGGGAACCTGGTGCTCGTCCATCAGCGCGCGCGCCCGGTCGAAGGCTTCCTGGAACTCGTTCGGACTGCGCACCCGGATCGCCTTGCAGCCGAGACCTTCGGCAACCGCGACGTGGTCGACGCCGTAACCCTTCTCCGCATCGCCCGACGCATTGATGTTGTCGAAGGCGAGGCTGACCTCGAAGTCCATGTTGAGGCCGCGCTGCGCCTGGCGGATGAGGCCGAGATACGAATTGTTCACGACCACATGCAGGTAGGGCAACTTGTGCTGGGCCCCGACAGCCAGTTCCTCGATCAGGAATTGGAAATCGTAGTCGCCTGAGAGTGCAACGATCGTCCGGTCCGGATCGGCAGCGCGAACACCGAGTGCCGCAGGCAAGGTCCAGCCGAGCGGTCCGGCCTGGCCGCAGTTGATCCAGTTGCGCGGCTTGTAGACGTGCAGGAACTGGGCGCCGGCGATCTGGCTGAGGCCGATGGTCGAAACATAGCAGGTGTCGCGGCCGAAGGCCTTGTTCATCTCTTCATAGACGCGCTGCGGCTTCAGCGGCGTCTGGTCGAAGTGGGTCTTGCGCAGCATGGTGCGCTTGCGCTCGCGGCACTCTTCCGCCCAGGCGGACCAGTCACGCAGCTTGCCCGCCGTCTTCCATTCCGTCGCGACATCAAGGAAGAGCTTCAGCGCAGCGCCGGCATCCGAGACGATACCGAAATCGGGCGCGAAGACGCGGCCGATCTGGGTCGGTTCGATGTCGACGTGAACGAACTTGCGGCCTTCCGTGTAGGTCGGAACGTTGCCGGTGTGGCGGTTGGCCCAGCGGTTGCCGACGCCGAGAACGAAGTCGGAGGCGAGCATGTTGGCATTGCCGTAGCGGTGCGAGGTCTGCAGGCCGCACATGCCGGCCATCAGCGGATGGTCGTCCGGGATCGTCCCCCAGCCCATCAGCGTCGGAATAACAGGGATGCCGGTAATTTCGGCAAACTCGGTGAGCAGATCGGACGCATCGGCGTTGATGATGCCGCCGCCGGCGACGATCAGCGGACGCTCCGCCTCGTTCAGCATCGCGATCGCCTTTTCGGCCTGGGCGCGGGTGGCCTTCGGCTTGTAGGCCTCGAGCGGCTGGTAGGTGTCAGGATCGAATTCGATCTCGGCGAACTGGACATCGACCGGCAGGTCGATCAGGACCGGACCGGGACGGCCGGAGCGCATAATGTGAAACGCCTTCTGGAAGACGAAGGGAACGAGCGCCGGCTCCATGACCGTGACCGCCCACTTGGTGACCGGTGCGGCGATCTTGGCGATATCGACAGCCTGGAAGTCTTCCTTGTCGAGACGGGAGCGCGGTGCCTGGCCGGTGATGCAGAGGATCGGGATCGAATCCGCCGAGGCCGAATAGAGGCCGGTGATCATGTCGGTGCCGGCCGGGCCCGACGTGCCGATGCAGACGCCGATGTTGCCGTGCTTGGCGCGGGTATAGCCTTCGGCCATGTGGGAAGCGCCTTCGACGTGGCGCGCCAGGATGTGACGAACCGAGCCGCGCGCCTTCAGCGCCGAGTAGAACGGATTGATGGCGGCACCCGGTACGCCGAAGGCGCAATCGATGCCTTCCTTCTCCAGAACGTAAACAGCCGCGTCAACGGCACGCATCTTTGCCATGGGAACTCCTCCTATTTCCTGAAAACATAATCCATAATTCTCGATACGCAACAAGCAAATGGAATTCATTTCCATCATGTGGAAATAAAGATTTTCAACAATTCGGAGAAAATCGCAGCAGGGCCTGATAGAGGATGATGGGCAGAGATGTGATTTGCAGAGAGGCTTTTATGGACGGCAACGGCAGAGGAAAACGCGGGCGCAAGGCGGGTGAGAATGCCGCCCCTTCATCCGTCCAGGTGCTGGACCGCAGCCTCGCTCTGCTGACAGTGGTGGCTGAAGGCGATGGCTCGACCTTGACGCAGCTCGCCGACGAGACGGGCATGGCGCCGTCCACGGTTCACCGCCTGCTGACGACGCTCTCCGGCCACGGCATGGTGATGAACGACCCGGATACCGGCGCCTGGACAGTCGGTTTAAAGGCTTTCGAAATCGGCAATGCCTATCTCCGCTTTCGCAAGCTTGGCACCATCAGCCGGCCATTTCTGAAGGGCTTGATGGAGGAAAGCGGCGAGACGGCGAATATCGGCATCGAGGAAGGCGGCGATGTCGTCTTCATCTCGCAGGTCGAAAGCCACGCGCCGATGCGCGCTTTCTTCCGTCCCGGCCGCCGCGGCCCGGTGCATGCCTCCGGCATCGGCAAGGCGATCCTGTCCACCTGGTCCGACAAGGAGATCGCCCAGTTGCTCCACGGCCGCGAGCTTGCCCATTTCACCGACAAGACCCGCGATACGCTGCCGGCGCTCTTGAAGGATATCCAGGAGATCCGCCACCGCGGCTGGTCGGTCGACGACGAGGAGCACACGCTCGGCATGCGCTGCGTTGCCGCTCCGATCTTCAACGAATATGGCGAAACGATCGCCGGCATCTCCATCTCCGGTCCGTCGGTCCGCGTGAGCGACCAGAAGCTCTCGACCTTCGGCCCCATCGTTCGCGAACGCGCCGATGCGCTGACCAAGGCGATGGGCGGCAAGCGGCCGGAAGAGCTTTAGACCCCGACCAACAGTAACGCCGCGCGTCAGATCCGGACACGCGGCGTAATAGCAAGCAACGCGGGCGAGCCCGCAGCAGGGGCAGCTGTGCCTTAGGCGGTTTCGAGGCTCTTTGCCGTGGTCGTGGCTGCATCCTTCGAAGCGCGTGCCGTCCCCTTCATCGCCTTTCCGGCGACATAGGTCTCGGCGACACAACGGTCGTCACCCATCGTCTGCAGGATGAAGAGTTCCTCGACGAGCGAACCGGCAACCCGCATGCGCAAGTCCATCGACGGCTTGGCGCGGCTGTCGAGTACGACGATATCGGCATCGGCGCCGACATGCAGCGAGCCGATACGGTCATCGAGGTCGAGCGCCCGGGCGTTGCCGAGCGTCATGCGGTAGAAGGAGTTGAACGGCGTCAGCCGCTGTCCCTGCAGGTGCAGCACCTTGTAGGCCTCGTCCATCGTTTCCAGCATCGAGAAGCTGGTGCCGGCGCCGACGTCGGTTGCGACCGACCAGCGGGCGCCGAGCTTGTCGAAACGATCTCGGTCGAAGAGACCCGAACCCAGGAACAGGTTCGACGTCGGGCAGAAATTGCCGACGGCACCGGTTTCGGCCAGCACCGAGATCTCGCGATCGCTCAGATAGATGCAGTGACCTAACAGGGTCTTGCGCGTCAGCAGGTCGTAGCGCGCGTAGATGTCGGTATAGTCCTTCGCCTCCGGATAGAGCGACGTGGCGAAGGCGATTTCGTCCCTGTTTTCGGAGAGATGCGTTTGCACGTAGCATTCCTGATGCTCGGCAACGAGCGTGCGGCTCGCCTCCATCTGCTCCGGCGTCGAGGTGATGGCAAAACGCGGGCTGATGGCGTAGTGCGCGCGGCCGCGGCCATGCCACTTGGCAATCAGCGCCTTCGTCTCGTCATAGCCCTGCTGCGGCGTGTCGCGCAGCGCGTCGGGCGCGTTGCGGTCCATCATCACCTTGCCGCCGATCATCAGCATGCCGCGGGCTTCGGCAGCACCGAAATAGGCGTCGACGCTTTCGGGATGCACCGAGCAATAGGCAACCGCCGTCGTCGTGCCGTTCGCCAGCAGCTCATCCAGGAAACGGCCGGCGATGAAGTCGGCATGCTCCGGTTTACGGAACTTCTGCTCCTCGACGAAGATGTAGGTGTTCAGCCATTCGAGAAGCTGGGCGCCATAGGACGCGATCGCCTGCGTCTGCGGGAAATGCAGGTGCGTGTCGATCAGGCCGGGCAGCACCAGATGGGGGCGATGGTCGGCGACCTTGACGCCGGCACCGGCACGGCGGGCAACATCGGCATGATTGCCGATGTCGGCGACCTTGCCGCCGCGCACCAGCACGGCGCCATCTTCGAAGTAGCGATAGGATGCGGTGTCGTCGACGCCCTTCGGTTCCTCGACGAAGGTGAGCACGCGGCCGCGGATCAAGAGATCGGTCATTGGGTCTTTCCTCCATTCACGACGGACTCGTACCAGGCGACGAGCAGCTGCCGCTCTTCGTCCGACACGGCGGTCACGTTGGCGGGCGGCATTGCGTGGCTGCGGCCGGCCTGCAGGTAGATTTCACGCGCGTGATTGGCGATCTCGGCATCGGTCTCGAGCGTCACGCCCTTCGGCGGGACGATCATGCCCTCCCAGCCGGGCTCCTTGGCATGGCACATGGAACAGCGGCCAAGCACCGTGTCGCGCACCTTCGGGAAGGCTTCCGCCGTCACGAACGGCTGCTGCGCCGCGGAGATTTTTTCTTCGCCGCCGCCGGAAAGGATCTTCGGCACGGTCGACAGCCACATGATCGCAACGAAGAGAAGTGCGGTCACGAGCCAGGTCCAGGTCGGATTGCCCTTGTTCGCGTGGCGGGTGTTGAAGTAGTGGCGGATGGTGACGCCCATCAGGAAGACCAGCGAGGCGATGATCCAGTTGTACTGGGTGCCGAAGGCCAGCGGGTAGTGGTTCGACAGCATCAGGAACAGAACCGGCAGCGTCAGGTAGTTGTTGTGGGTCGAGCGCTGCTTGGCGATCACGCCGTACTTGGCGTCGGGCGTGCGGCCGGCGATCAGATCGCCGACGACCACCTTCTGATTCGGGATGATGATGAAGAACACGTTGGCCGACATGATCGTTGCGGTAAACGCACCGAGATGCAGGAAGGCGGCGCGGCCGGTGAAGAGTTGCGTGTAGCCCCAGGCCATCGCGACCAGGATGAAGTAGAGCAGCACCATCAGTCGCGTGTTGTCACGGCCGAGTGGCGACTTGCAGATCGTGTCATAGGCGAGCCAGCCGAAGGCGATCGAGGCAAGCGAAATGGCAATCGCCACCGGCTTCGAGACATCGAGCACGTTCGGATCGATCAGATAGAGGTCGGCGCCTGCGTAGTAGACCAGGCAGAGCATGCCGAAGCCCGAAAGCCAGGCGACGTAGGACTCCCATTTGAACCAGATCAGGTGCTCGGGCATGTTGGCCGGCGCAACCAGGTATTTCTGGATGTGGTAGAAGCCACCACCGTGCACCTGCCATTCTTCGCCATAGGCGCCGACGGGAAGGCCGGGATGTTTCTTCAGACCGAGGTCAAGGGCGACGAAGTAAAAGGACGAACCGATCCATGCAATGGCGGTGATGACGTGCAGCCATCTCACGGCAAAGGTCAGCCAATCCCAGGCGATGGCATAGTCGTACATGAAATTCTCCCATTTCTCCTCTCGCCATTATGTGTCATTGCTGGAGGTCGCGGGAACGTCGCTGCTTCACCAACACTTTCAAAAAAATCTATAAAATAGCGACGGAATGGATAGGCTAGAGAGAGCCTGGAGGAGTGGGACGAAGGCATGTCTTATCTGGACAATGTGCGCGTCTTCGTACGCGTCGTAGAGCTTGGAACCCTATCGGCGGCCGGTCGCGACCAGCGCGTGACGCCGGCGGTTGCAAGCAATAGAATCAAAGAGTTGGAACGCCACATGGGCGTTCGCCTGTTCAATCGGACGACGCGCAAGCTGACCCCGACGGAGCACGGTCGCGTCTTTTACGACGGTGCGGTGAAGATCCTCGAGGCGGTCAACGAAGCGGAAAATGCGATCGCCGATCTCTCGCGCAATCCGAAGGGGGCGCTCAAGATTACTGCTCCCTTAGGGATAGGTCGGCGGCTGATTGCGTCGGGCATTCCGGAGTTTCACGACAAGTATCCCGACATCGAAGTGCGGCTTCGCCTGTCGGACCACAATGTCGATATCCTGTCGGAAGGCGTCGACGTCGCCTTCAAGCTCGGCATCCTCGAAGATTCGAACCTGCGCATGCGCGGCATCATGAATTGCGAGCGCGTTGTCTGCGGTGCACCGGCCTATTTCGAGAAGCGGGGTATCCCTCAGACGCCCGACGCACTCATCGCCGACAAGCACGACTGTCTGCTGCTCAGGTATCCCGGTTCGAAAGAGTATTTCTGGACGCTCCAGACCATGGAAGGCGTGCGCAAGCTCGAAGTCACCGGCCCCTATGATTCCGACGATGGCGATGTGCTCACCCAATGGGCGCTCGACGGCCGCGGCATTATCAACAAGCCGCTCTTCGAGGTGAAGGCCCACATCAATTCCGGTGCATTGGTGCCGATCCTCACCGAAACACCGCCGCTCAGCGTGCAGCTTGCGGCGATCTATCCGCACAAGCGTTTCCAGGACCCGAAAGTGCGGCTGATGATCGATTACATGGCCGAGCGCTGTCAGCGTCTCATCAACGGAATGTTGGCCTGACAATTCGCGTTCCGCCTCTGTCGGCTTGAGCTTCGGAACAGGGCGGAACGGACTAAGCATCGCTATAGGCTACCGGCCACTCCGACCGGTGGGGTCCGGTTCGTTCGCCCGGGGCGGGGCCCCACGCGGTTCGCAAAATAACAAAGAGGGCGCGCCGATGCGGCGCGCCCTCGATATTTTCCAGAGATCAGCGTTTCACGTCGCTGTGCTTCGACTTGCCGGGAACGCCGTCACCGCCGCCGTTGCCGAAGCCGTTGTTGGCGTGCTTGGGCTTGCCGCCACCGCCGCCGTCACCGCCGGTGCCGCCGCCATCGCCACCGGTGCCGCCACCGTCACCACCCGTGCCGCCACCGTCACCACCCGTGCCGCCGCCATCGCCGCCCGTGCCACCACCGTCACCACCGGTGCCACCGCCATCGCCGCCGGTGCCACCACCATCGCCGCCCGTGCCGCCATCACCACCGGTGCCGCCCGTGCCGCCATCACCACCGGTGCCGCCCGTGCCGCCATCACCACCGGTGCCGCCCGTGCCGCCATCGCCCCCCGTTCCACCGTCACCGCCGGTACCACCCGTACCGCCATCACCGCCCGTACTACCATCACCACCGGTTCCTCCGGTGCCGCCCGTCCCGCCGTCGCCACCGGTGCCGCCCGTGCTGCCTTCACCACTGGTAGTACCCCCATCGGCGTGGGCAACGCCGATCATGAACGGCGCGCTATAGTGCGTCAGCACCGCGAATGCCGTGGACAAGAGCAGAGCACGCGTCAGTTTCTTCATAGTCGTCTCCCGATCTGATGCGTCCCCGTCTCTGTGCAATTGCGTAAAACGCGATTTGTCTGAAAAGCACTAAAGAAAATCCTGGACGCGTTACTTCCGCTAAGGTCGACCTCAGCGTCAACCTTATTTTAGAAACTACTGATGATAGACAGATCCGGAAGCAAAGGGTAAGCGACACATTTGTGGTATGGCTTACGGCGCACGGGTCATGCGACCGATCCATTCGGGTTAGGGATCACGCTGTCGCAGCTGGCGGACGGCCGAGGCCGCTAGGCTCTGGACTTCTCGATCCCCGGAAGGTTGCCGATCGCCTCGACCAGGAAATCAACCAACAGACGAACACGGGCGATGCCAGAGCGTTCCGGCACGATCAGCAGGCTGAGCGGCACCGCAGGCAATGAATAGTCCGGAAGCAGCGGTACCAACACGCCGGCCTCAATCAGATCGTCGACGAGCCATCGGTGGGCAGGCGCGATGCCCCGGCCGGCGACGAGAGCCTCACGTGCGGCAAGCCCGTGGTCGACGCGAAGACGCCCACCGAAGGGGACGGACAGATGCCGCCCGTCCGCGGCTTCGAAGTTGAGCCTGTCACTGCCGGCGATGTTCGACATGCGGATCCCCTCATGCGCCGAGAGGTCGCTTGGAGCGCGCGGATATCCACGCGCGGCCAGGTATGCCGGCGCCGCCACAAGCAGACGCCGGCTTTGCCCAAGCGGCCGTAGCTTCATCGAGCTGTCGCTGAGAGGTCCAAGACGCAGCGCGACATCTATGCCTTCCCGCACGAGATCGATGCGCTCGTCGGTCAGGCTCAGATCGACGCCAATGTCGGGATGCCTGTCCTGGAAGGCAAAGATCAGCCGGCTGACGTGCAGCACCCCGAATGCGGAGGTACAGGACACACGAATGGTGCCGGCAGCCGCGCCGCGGGCGCCGCGCGCTTCGTCGCCGGCCAGCTCGACGAGCCGCAGGATCTGGATGCTGTCGGCATAGTAGCGGCTGCCTTCGTCAGTCAGCGTGACGCGACGGGTGGTGCGACTGATGAGCGGCACGCCGACCGCTTCCTCAAGCTCCCGCAGCTGCCGCGTCACCGTCGACTGGCCGATGCCGAGCTCACGGGCAACGGCCGAAAGGCTGCCCCGCTCGGCGACGCGCACAAAGCTTCGCATGCGTTCGAGCGTGACGTCAGATTTATCCATTTTATGGCACAATCCTATGCATTTCGAATATCTACCGCATAGGCACGCAGCGGTCTACCTAGAGTCTCAGTTGATGAGACCAGGGAAGACCGACCATGAAAGTTCTGATTGTTTATGCCCATCCGGAACCGCGCTCGCTCAATGGCGCGCTGCGCGATGTCGCCGTCAGCGCGCTTAAGGCCGAAGGCCATGAGGTTCGTATCACCGATCTCTATGCCGAGCGATGGAAGTCCGAAATCGGTCGTTCCGATTTTCCGGCCCTTGACGCGGACGCCCGTTTCAAGCCGAGCCGCGCGTCGAAGGAGGCCTTTGCCACCGACACACTCACCGCCGACGTCAAGGCCGAGCAGGAAAAGCTGCTCTGGGCCGACACCCTGATCCTGCAATTTCCGCTGTGGTGGTATTCCATGCCGGCGATCCTGAAAGGCTGGGTCGATCGCGTTTATGCCTACGGCTTTGCCTATGGCGTCGGCGAGCACAGCGACAAATACTGGGGCAAGCGCTTCGGCGAGGGCACGCTTGCGGGAAAACGCGCCATGCTGGTGGTAACGACAGGCGGCTGGGAGGAGCATTACTCCCCGCGCGGGGTAAACGGGCCGATCGACGACCTGCTCTTCCCGATCAATCATGGGATCCTGTTCTATCCCGGTTACGACGTGCTTCCGCCGTTCGTCGCCTACCGCGTCGATAGTCTGGACGAGGTCGGTTTCGAAGCGACGGCCGAGCGTCTACGGCAGAGGATGCACACGCTTGGAACGACCGCACCCATTCCCTATCGCCGCCAGAACGGCGGGGACTATGCAATCCCGACCCTTGAACTTCGACCGGAGGTCGCCGAACCGCACATCAACGGCTTTGCGCTCCACCTCAATGGCGCACACCTGGTCGAAACAGCGCTACGTTGACGGGCCGACTGGCTAACGAGCCAGCTTGGCGGCAGCGGGCCGACGCGAGATTTCCGCTTGCGCCGGCTGTCGGAAATTGAGCGCCGCCGCCATCACCTCAGCGGCGGCAAGCGCGGCAATGACCGCCGGCCGCTTGTCCTTTACCGTCGTGCCGCCGATCGGGCAGACGAGCCTATCGAAGAGATCCGGGCGACCGATCTCGCGCGACAGCCAGTTCTTGAAGGTCGAGCGCTTGGTCTTCGAACCGATCATGCCGACATAGGAGGCATCGTCGCGGCGAAGCGCTTCCGCGGCGATCAGGAAGTCGAGCGCATGGTCATGAGTGAGGATGACGAACGCGCTGCCGGGAGGCGCGTCGCGCACCACCGCCTCCGGCATCGCCGTCAGGCAGGTCTCGATGCCGGGAATGTCGGCAACGGCCGAAAGCTCGTTCTCGCGGGTATCAACGAGAACCGTGCGCACCGGCACCAGGGAAAGCGCCATCGTCAAGGCATCGCCGACATGGCCGGCGCCGAAGACATAGACATGCGGCCGGCTGGCTATTTCCAGGTCGCTACGTTCAATCAGCATGGCTGCTCTCTCCCGATCGATGCGTGTGAAGGCAAGCGCCACGCGCCCGCCGCAACACTGGCCGATCTCCGGTCCGAGCGGGATTGTCATCGCCTCCGGCGCGTCGCCGCGCTTCAGCGCCCGCCGGCCATGATCGATCGCCATGTATTCGAGCTGCCCCCCGCCGATCGTGCCGAACAGGCTCTCAGGCGCGACGAGCATCCAGGCGTCGGTGTCGCGCGGTGTCGACCCCGCAGCACCGGTCACCTCGACGAGAACGCAGTCGCGCTCGCGTCTGAGAAAGTCCCTGATATCCTCGCGGCTTGCCACCATGACGATCAGCCCCTGTTACCCTTTCTGCCGTGCGGCCGCCCGCAGCCGCTCGATCGCCATCAACACCCGTTCCGGCGTTGCCGGCGCGTCGAGGCGCGGCGCTATACGATACTCCGCAACGCTCGCCGCCGCCATCGACAAGGCTTCCAGAACCGAAATGCCGAGCATGAAGGGCGGTTCGCCCACCGCCTTCGACCGGCGGATGGTTTCCTCGCGGTTGACCGACCATTCGGCAAGGCGGGTGTTGAAGACGCGCGGACGGTCAGAGGCCAACGGGATCTTGTAGGTCGAGGGCGCGTGGGTACGCAGACGGCCCTTGGCATCCCACCAAAGTTCTTCCGTCGTCAGCCAGCCCATGCCCTGAACGAAGGCACCTTCGACCTGTCCGTGGTCGAGGGCCGGGTTCAGCGAGCGGCCGACATCGTGCAGGATATCGGTGCGATCGACCTGGTATTCGCCGGTTAGCGTATCGACGCTGACCTCCGAGCACGAGGCGCCGTAGGCGTAGTAGAAGAACGGCCGGCCCCGGCCTTCGGCGCGGTTCCAGTGGATCTTCGGCGTCTTGTAGAAGCCGGCGGCCGAAAGCTGGATGCGGGCGCCATAGGCGATCTTGATGAACTCGTTGAAGCTCAGGCGCTCGGCACCGATGCGAACCGTGTTCGGTTCGAAGGCGACATCGGCCTCGGTGACGTTCCAGCGCTCGGCTGCGAACTTGACCAGCCGCTCCTTGATCTGCTGGGCGGCGTTGGCGGCGGCCATGCCGTTGAGATCGGAACCGGACGACGCCGCGGTTGCCGACGTGTTCGGCACCTTGCCCGTCGTCGTCGCCGTCACCTTGATCCGGTCGAGATCGACCTGGAACTCGTCGGCCACCACCTGGGCGACCTTGGTGTAGAGCCCCTGCCCCATCTCGGTGCCGCCATGGTTCAGATGGATCGAGCCATCCGTATAGACATGCACGAGGGCGCCGGCCTGGTTGTACTCCGTCTTGGTGAAGGAGATGCCGAATTTCACCGGCGTCAGAGCGATGCCGCGCTTGACCACGTTGCTCTCGCGGTTGAACGCGATCACCGCTTCGCGACGCTTGGCATAATCGGCCGAGGTTTCCAGTTCCTCGATGATCCGCCCAATGATGTTGTCTTCCACCGTCTGGTGATAGGGGGTGAGATTGCGCCCCTCGCCGCCGTAGAAGTTCAGCTTGCGAATTTCGAGCGGGTCCTTGCCGACGGCATAGGCGATGTCCTCGATCATGCGTTCGCCGCCGACCATCCCTTGAGGGCCGCCGAAACCGCGGAACGCGGTGTTGGAAACGGTGTTGGTCTTCAGCGGGCGCGAACGCAGGCGGACGTTCGGATAGAAGTAGCAATTGTCGGCGTGGAACAGCGCGCGGTCGGTGACCGGGCCGGACAGATCGGCCGAGTAACCGCAGCGGGCCGAAAAGACGGCGTCTACCGCCTCGATGCGACCTTCGTCGTCGAAGCCGAGCTTGTAGTCCACGTGGAAGTCATGACGCTTGCCGGTCGCGCTCATGTCGTCGTCACGATCGGGCCGAACCTTGACCGGGCAGCGGTATTTCTTGGCAGCGACCGCGGCCACGGCTGCGAAGATGTTGGCCTGCGTTTCCTTGCCGCCGAAGCCGCCGCCCATGCGGCGCACGTTGACGGTGACTGCGTTCGACGGCACGCCGAGCACGGTCGCAACCATGTGCTGCGTTTCGGCCGGATGCTGGGTCGAGGAATAGACGAGCACCTCGTCGTCTTCGCCGGGAATGGCAAACGAGATCTGGCCTTCCAGATAGAAGTGATCCTGGCCGCCGATGCGCATCTCGCCTTCAAGAATGTTCTTCGACTTGGCAAAGCCCGCGTCAATGTCGCCGCGCTCGAGCTTCAAGGGGTCGATGACCAGCGGATAGTTAGCCGCTGCCGCTTCGAGCACGTCGGTCACATGCGGCAGGTCGCGATACTCGATCTTGACCTTGGCGGCTGCGCGCCGGGCAGCCTCGCGTGAGGTCGCAACGACTGCGAAGATCGGCTGGCCGTGGAACTCCACCTTGTCGGTGACGAAGATCGGCTCGTCATGCTTATGCGCCGGGCTGATGTCGTTCTCGCCGGGAATGTCGGCCGCAGTCAGGACGCCGACCACGCCTTCGCTGGCGTTCACGGCCTCAAAGTCAATCGACAGGATGTCGGCGTGCGCCCGCTGCGAGAGGCCGAGATAGCCGTGCAGGGTGCCCTGGGGCTCCGGAATATCGTCGATATATTCGGCCGTTCCGGACACATGCTTGTGGCCGGACTCGTGCCGTTCGTTTTCGTGTACGCCACCGCGGATGCGGTCGATGGGCTGCATCACGTTCATGGCTTCCTCCCTTAAACCGCGACAGCAATGGTGCGATCGAGACGGAGCTGGCCGCCACTCGACTGCGTTTCGAGATAGAAGCGGCGAAGCAGGTTCTTCGCCACCAGTTGGCGGTACTCCGCCGAGGCGCGCCAGTCGGTGAGCGGCGTGAAGTCCTGATCGAAGGCTGCGACAGCACGCTCGATCGTCTCCTCGTTCCACTCGGCGCCTTTTAGCACCGCCTCCACATGAGCGGCTCGCTTCGGCGTAGCGGCCATGCCGCCGAAGGCGATGATGGCGTCGCTGACGCGACCTGCCTCGAAGGCGATGTTGAAGCCGCCGCAGACGGCGGTGATGTCTTCATCCAGACGCTTCGTCACCTTGTAGACGGCAACACGGGCATTGTCGGAAACGAATGGAATGCGCACGCTTTCGACGAACTCGCCCGGCTCGCGGTCCTGCTTGCCATAGGCGATGAAGAAGTCCTCGAGCACCACCGTGCGGCGGCGATCGCCCTTGCGCAGCGTGATCGAGGCGCCAAGCGCGATCAGCGCCGGCGGCGTGTCGCCGATCGGCGAGCCGTTGGCAATGTTGCCGCCGACGGTGCCCATGTTGCGCACCTGTTGGCCGCCAATGCGGTCCCAAAGTTCGGTCAGTTCAGGGAAGTGTTCGACGATAACCGGATAGGCTTCAGCATAGCTGACGCCCGCGCCGAGCGTCACGCCGTCGGCATCGACGGTAATGCGGCGCAGTTCTTCGAGATGGGTCAGGTGAATGACCGGCGAGATGTCGCGCATGAATTTGGTGACCCAGAGCCCGACATCAGTCGAACCGGCGACGATCGTCGCCTTCGGGTTGGCTTCGAGCACGGCGGCGAAATCGTCAACCGAGCCAGGAAGGATGAAACGTTCCGTCTCCGAGCCGATTTCCACCCGGCGGCCATCCTGAAGGGCGGCCAGTTCGCCGGCGATCCGGTCGCGCTCTGCCACCAGCGGGTCCTTGCCGACGTCGCCGATCGTCGAGATCGCCTCGGCGGCGCGGATGATCGCGGCATAGCCGGTGCAACGACAAAGGTTACCCTGCAGCGCCTTTTCGATTTCGGCGATCGACGGCTTCGGGTTCTCCATCCAGAGGCCATAGAGCGACATCACGAAGCCTGGCGTGCAGAAGCCGCACTGCGAGGCGTGGGTGTCGACCATTGCCTGCTGCACCGGATGCAGCGGACCGGCCGGCTGCGCCAGACTATCCACCGTCACGATGTGGCAGCCATCAAGCGAGCCGACGAAGCGGATGCAGGCATTGACGGATTCATACTTGAGCTTGCCGTCGAGCAAACGGCCGATAAGCACCGTGCAGGCGCCGCAGTCCCCTTCGGCGCAGCCTTCCTTGGTGCCCTTCAGATTGCGGTCGATGCGCAGGAAATCGAGCAGGGTCTGAACCGGCGAAACATCCGAGAGTTCGACGAGGCGGTGGTTCAGGATGAAGCGGATCGTGTTGCGGATCTGGATCGTCATTGCTCAGCTCCCTCGGTAGGTGGAGTAGCCATAGGGCGAAAGAAGCAGCGGCACGTGGTAGTGCGCGCCCTGGTTATCGATGCCAAAGCGGATGGGGATCACGTCGAGGAACGGGTTTTCGCCGCGCTTGGCCGCTCCGCCGAGATAATCGCCGGCATGGAATTGCAGCTCGTAGGTGCCGGTCTGCATGCGCTCGCCGCTCAAAAGCGGCTCGTCACAGCGGCCGTCGTCATTGGTCTTGACGGACTTGATGTGCGTCTGGCGATCGCCCTCGACCCGGTAGAGCTCGATGCGCAGCCCTTCGGCCGGCTTGCCGCTGGCCGTATCCAGCACATGCGTCGTCAAACGGCCGGCGTTTCCACCCTGAGATTGCATAGTTTTCGCTCCTCCCGAAGTCAGCTTTCCACCTCGCAGTATTCCGGCAATCCCACCCGCTTGGTAGCGACCGGATCATTCGAGACTTTCAAATTTTTTGGGGGGAATGGCTCGAAACAAATGCCGCTAGAAATTGGATGCAGAGACGAAAATGTCTGGAGGAGCTGCTTTCATGAGATACCCCCGCGATCTTCACGGCCACGGCCCGAACTTCAAAATCACCTGGCCCGACGGCGCGCGGATCGCCGTGCAATTCGTCATCAATTACGAGGAAGGCGGCGAAAACTGCGTGCTGCATGGCGACGCGGCCTCCGAAGCATTCCTGTCGGAAATCGTCGGAGCGCAGGCCTGGCAGGGCCAACGCCACTGGAACATGGAATCGATCTATGAGTATGGCGCGCGCGCCGGCTTCTGGCGTCTGCATCGCATGTTCACCGAGCGCAGCGTGCCGGCCACCGTTTATGGTGTTGCCACGGCGCTGAAGCGCTCTCCGGAGCAGGTCGCCGCCATGCAGGACGCCGGCTGGGAAATCGCCTCGCACGGCCTGAAATGGATCGAGCACAAGGATTTCTCGCCCGAACGCGAGCGCCAGGAGATCGCCGAGGCGATCCGGCTGCACACGATCGTCACCGGCGAACGCCCACGCGGCTGGTACACGGGGCGCTGTTCCGACAACACGCTCGACCTCGTCACCGAGGCCGGCGGTTTCGACTATGTCTCCGACGCCTATGCCGACGACCTGCCCTATTGGCACGAGCATGCGGGGCGCCATCAGCTGGTCATCCCCTATACGCTCGACAGCAATGACATGCGCTTCGCCACACCGCAGGGTTTCAACAGCGGCGACCAGTTCTTCAGCTACCTCAAGGACAGCTTCGACGTGCTCTACGCTGAGGGTACCGCCGGTGCGCCGAAGATGCTGAGCATCGGGCTGCATTGCCGCCTCGTCGGCCGCCCCGGCCGGGCCGCGGCACTCGCCCGCTTCCTCGATTATGTGCAGGGCCACGAGAAGGTCTGGCTGGCAAAACGCGTCGACATCGCCCGTCACTGGGCCGAGAACTACCCGTACAAGGCCTGGGACGATCGCCCGTCGCGGCTTGGCGAAGAGGCGTTTGTCGCCAAGTTCGGCGGCGTCTTCGAACATTCCAAGTGGATCGCGAAGCGCGCCTTCCAGGGTGAGCTCTCGCCGGCCAATGACACGGCGATCGGCCTTGCCGCTGCGCTTTCCGCGGTCTTCCGCGAAGCTTCGGCCGAAGAACGGCTTGCCGTCCTCATCGCGCATCCGGATCTCGCCGGCAAGCTGGCGCAAGCCAAGCGCCTGACCGAAAGCTCGACCAACGAGCAGGCCGGTGCCGGGCTCGACGCGCTGACCGACGCCGAGCGCGAGCGCTTCACCACGCTCAACGCCGCCTATGTCGACAAGTTCAAGTTCCCGTTCATCATGGCGGTCAAGGGACGCACCAAGGACGAAATCCTCGCGGCCTTCGAAAGCCGGATCGGCAACGATCGCGACACGGAGTTCGAGACGGCGTGCCGGCAGGTGGAACGCATCGCCTATCTGCGCCTCAAGGACATGCTGCCGAGCTGAGGGCCTCGCGATGACGACCGACGGCGTGAGCCCGCCCGAATTCGCGCTGAACGCGATCAACCTTGCCTCCGCCGGTCTCGGCGCGCGGCCGGTCTTTGCAACCGACGAGTTCTTCGCGCCGCTCGAGCGCATGTTACAAGATGCGCCTCCGGTCTATCATCCCGGTGTCTATGACGAAAACGGGAAGTGGATGGACGGCTGGGAGACGCGGCGACGCCGCGGCCCCGGCAACGACCACGCCATCGTGGCGCTCGCGACGAACGGCCTCATCCGGGGCTTCGAGGTTGATACCGCTCATTTCACCGGCAACTACCCGAGCGCTTGCGCCATCGACGCCTGCCTGGCACCGGATGGCCCCGACGATCGGACGGTCTGGACGGAACTGGTCTGTCCTCGGCCGCTCGGCCCGAGTGCGCCGCATCACTTCGAAGCGCGGTCGGATTCCATCTGGAGCCATGTGCGCCTGCGCATCTATCCCGACGGCGGCGTCGCCCGCCTTCGGGTTTACGGAGCGCCAGCGCTTGACCAGGCAGCGATCGGCGACACCGTGGTCGACCTGGCCTCATGCTTGCTTGGCGGGCGCATCATCGCCTATTCCAACGGGCATTACGGCCATCAGCGGCTGCTTGCGCCCGGACGCGGCATCAACATGGGCGACGGCTGGGAGACGCGCCGGCGGCGGGAGCCCGGCAACGACTGGATCGTGGTGAAACTCGCAGCGCGCGGCGAGATCGACCGGATCGTGGTCGATACCGCCCACTTCAAGGGAAACTACCCGGACACCTGTTCGCTGCAGGCGGCCGACCTCGGAGCGACCGCTTGCGAAGTGGCCGCATCCGTCACCGCATCGTCGATGTTCTGGCGCGAGGTTCTGCCGCCGCAGAAACTCGCCGCCGACAGCATCCACACCTATGAAGCAAGCGCACTCGCGATCGCGGGTCCGGTAACCCACGTGCGCTTCAACATCTTCCCCGACGGCGGCGTCAGCCGGCTGCGTGTCTTCGGGCGTATTGCGAAAGCCGGCATCTAAATCGTTTCGCCAAGGAGGCGAACCGACCGAACTTCCAGGCAACCCATCAACATTGGACGGAGGAGCGTCACATGAAGGAGATCGTCATACAGCCGTTGACCCGGGAGGCCTT
Source organism: Ensifer sp. ENS09 (assembly GCF_014852425.1). Taxonomy (NCBI): domain Bacteria; kingdom Pseudomonadati; phylum Pseudomonadota; class Alphaproteobacteria; order Hyphomicrobiales; family Rhizobiaceae; genus Ensifer; species Ensifer sp. ENS09. The sequence continues at coordinate 445,289 of NZ_JACVBP010000004.1, read as the reverse complement.
TGCGCCTTTCGGCGACGTGATCGAAACGGAGAATGCCAACAACTTCCCCATCAACGGGGGCAATGCAACCCGCTACCACGACCTCGCCAAGATCGATACAACAGGCGAAAAGGCCCGGCCCATGATCAGCCTGGTGCGCGGTGTACCTTATCCGCTGCCGCTGAAACTCACCATGGTCGAGCGCCATCCGCTCGGCAGCCAGGCCTTCATCCCCTTGAGCGACAACCCGTTTCTGATCGTCGTCTCCCGGGAAACCGATGAGGGACCGAGCGAACCGATCGCCTTCAAGACCACGCCTGGCCAGGGCGTCAACATCGCCCGCAACGTCTGGCACGGCATCCTGACGCCGCTTGATGACGTCTCGGATTTCGCGGTGGTCGATCGCGGTGGCGAGGGCGTCAACCTGGAAGAGCATTTCTTCAAGGAGCCGTTCCTGATCGTGTGAATGAATGCATGACCCGGTCGTCCGGTCGGGTTATCGGTGCGCCAGGGCCTCGCTGGCCGCCGAAATCGGACGATAAGACTGCGGCCTCAATAGCCGCCATCCCGCCTGAACTTCGTCGGCGTGTATCCCGTCAGCCGCCGGAAATCGCGGGAGAAATGGTAGGGATCCGGATAGCCGCAGACGGCGGCCACCGCCGACACCTTGGCATCGGGACCCACCAGCAGGCGTTTTGCCTGGTTGATGCGCTCGTGGCGCAGCCAGTCCATCGGCGTTGTTCCCACCATGTCGCGAAAGCGGCGAAAGAGTTGCGACGGGCTCAGCCGCGCAAGCGCCGCCAGATCGTCGATCGTCCAGGGTCTCGCGAGATCGCCGCGCATCACCGACAGCACCTGAAGCAAACGGTCTTCACCGGACCTGTCCTCGGCCGGTTCGGCTCCGATCAGCCGTGGCGCGATCATGTCCGCCATCAGCCCCGCGATCGCGGCGCTCGACAGGGCGTCGGTCGCCGGCGAACGCTCGGCAAGAAATCCCCTCACACTTTCGAATGCCGCCTGTGCCCTGTCCGTGTCTCTCGGCACGAACAGTGGTGACTGCTGCACGCCGAGAAACTGGAAGAGCGCATCAAGCCCGTGCCCCTCTATCCCCATCCAGAGATAGCGCCAGCTTTCGCTGTCGGGTGCGCAGCTATGCGCATAGGCCTGAGCAGTATCGAGCCAGGCGACGCTGCCCGTTTCGGCCAGGAAACGTTGACCGCGCACCTCGATCAACCCGCGTCCGCCCGTTGTGTAGACGAAGACATGCTGGTGGAACCGTTTGCGGATCGGCGCCTCGTCAGGACGTGTCGTCCGGCTTCCGGCCACCAGCGCCAGATAGGGAAACGCATCGGCGAATTTTGCCGGGGTGTGAAAATGGAGCTCTTCGCTTTCGGGCAACATGCCATTTTCTGGCATCCGATGCGAGTTTTGTCCATCATCTTGCGACAGGGCGCCATTCACAGAGCTGATCCCGTGACGTTATCATGCAGCTTTATGCACGGAGATTTGCCCATGACCGAAACCGCGCCGAACGGCGACGCCGCGAATTTCACCTTCGCGCCGCTGTCACCGGATTTTGCTCGCGATCCCTATCCGACCTATCGCGCGCTGCGCGAAAAGGAGGGGCTGCACTACTTCGCGGACTTCGACATCTGGCTTGCCTCGCGCTTCGAGGACGTCTCGGCGATCGTCATGGACAAGCGCATGGTGCGCTCGCTCGAAGACCTCGCAACCAAGGAAGAGCTTGCAAAACTGCAACGCGCCGCCAATTGGCACGACATGCCGCATCACGAGCGTTTCGTGCAGTTCAGCTTGCTCGACAGCGATGGTGCCGTGCATGACCGGTTACGCAAACAGGTGTTCAAGCTGTTCACGCCGGCGATGATCGCCAAGCTCCGCGACCAGATCCAGGCCTATGTCGACCGGCTGATCGACAGCCTCGCCGATCGTGGTGAGATCGACTTCGTCGATGATCTGGCCGCCCATGTTCCGGGCCACATCATCGGTCGCCTGCTCGGCGTTCCGGACGAGGACTGTCCGCAGCTACGGATCTGGTCGGAAAACATCGTGCAGTTCTTCGACGTCGACCGCTCGGATGCGCGCAAGGAACTCGCCGAGCGCAACACGACCGAGTTCTACGAATATCTGACGGCACTGAAGGCCGAGCGCGAGCGGGCGCCGAAGGATGATCTCATCTCGGTGCTGATCGAGGCGGAACGCTCCGGCGCCATGAACTTCGACGAGTTCATCTCGACCTGCATGCTGATCCTGATGGCAGGGCACGGCTCGACGATCGACGTGCTCGGCAGCGGCATGCACGCACTGCTGCGTTTTCCCGACCAGATGGCGAGGTTGCGCGCAGAGCCCGGGCTGATCCAGACCGGCGTGCAGGAGATGTTCCGCTACGAGTCGCCGCTCCCGTTCTTCCACCGCCATTGCGTCGAGGACGTCGAGATCTTCGGCCGGCGCTTCGAGCGCGGTACCAAGTTCGGCCTGCTCTATGGCGCCGCCAACCGCGATCCCAAGCAGTTCGAGAACGCCGACACGTTCGACATCGGCCGCACGCCCAATCGGCATCTGGCCTTTGGCGGCGGCGTGCATTTCTGTCTCGGCAACCACCTCGCGCGCCTCGACATGGATATCATCTTCAGCACCCTGCTTCGCCGCTTCCCGACCATCGAACTCGTCGACCGGGAACCGGAATACAAGCGCGGGCTTTCAGTCCGCGGACCCAAGCGGCTGAAGATCGCCATCCGACCCGCCTGATCCCCCATCCTCGATACCAACATACGCAATCGGAGAATACCCATGCCCAAGATCGTCTTCATCGACGCGGACGGCACGACGAAAGAAATCCAGGCGGAGATCGGCCAGTCGCTGATGTCCGCCGCCGTGCAAAACGGCATCGACGCCATTGCCGCCGAATGCGGCGGCTCCTGCGCCTGCGGCACCTGTCACTGTTACATCGACGGCGAATGGAGCGACCGCCTGCCGGCGCCCGAGTTCCAGGAACAGGACATGATCGAGTGCGTAGTCAACCCGAACGAACGCAGCCGGCTGAGCTGTCAGATCACGGTGTCGGCTGACCTGGATGGGCTCGTCGTGCATCTGCCCGCCGGCCAATACTGAGACGAAACAGAAGAAGACCGGAGCAACATTTCGTTGCTCCGGTCAGCACTTACGGGGAAGTTCTGATCGGCCGACGCGACATGCTCCGGCCGATTTTCGTTATTCGGCGAAGAACGCGAAGCGCACGATGAAGAGTGCTGCAACGAGCTGGGTTGCCGGATGGATGACGCTCCACTTGCCGGTGAAGACCTTCAAGACGACGTAGCTGACGAAGCCGAAGGCGAGACCGTTGGCGATCGAGTAGGTGAAGGGCATGGCAAGGGCGGTGAGTGCCGCCGGAGCCGCTTCCGTCAGATCGTCCCAGTCGACTTCCGTCAGTTCGCGCATCATCAGGCCGGCGACATAAAGCAGAGCCGGAGCCGTCGCATAGGACGGAACGGCAGCTGCCAGCGGCGAGAAGAACAGCGCGGCGAGGAAGAGCACGCAGACGGTGAGCGCGGTTAGACCCGTGCGGCCGCCTGCCTGGACGCCCGAGGCGCTTTCGACATAGGCGGTCGTGCTGCTGGTACCGATCAGCGAGCCGGCGACGATCGCGGTGCTGTCGGCCAGAAGCGCGCGGCCGAGGCGGTTCGGCTTGCCTTCTTCGACCAGCTTGGCGCGCTTGGCGACACCGATCAACGTGCCGGTGGCGTCGAAAACTTCGACGAGCACGAAGACGAGGATGACGTGCAGCAGGCCGCCATGCAAGGCACCCATGATGTCGAGTTGCAGGAAGGTCGGCGCGATGCTCGGCGGTGCCGAAACAATGCCCTTGAACTCGCTGACGCCGAGGATCATCGACAAGACGGTGACGACCAGGATGCCGATCAGGATCGAGCCGCGAACTTTCAGCGCATCGAGCACGGCGATCACGAAGAAGCCGAGGATGGCGAGAAGCGGACCGGTCTGCTTGAGGTCACCGAGGCCGACGAGCGTTGCCGGATTGTCGACGACGATGCCGGCGTTCTTCAGGGCGATGATGCCGAGGAAGAGGCCGATACCGGTGGCAATCGCGCTTCGAAGCGAATGCGGAATACCGGCAATCAGCCAGCTTCGGACCCCCGTCACGGTCAGGATCAGGAAGATCACGCCCGAGATGAAGACCGCCCCCAGCGCCTGCTGCCAGGTGAAGCCGAGGGCTGCGACCACGGTGAAGGCGAAGAAGGCGTTGAGGCCCATTCCGGGCGCCATGCCGATCGGCCAGTTGGCGACGAGCGCCATGACGGCGGAGCCGAGTGCCGCGGCAATACAGGTTGCGACGAAGACGGCATCCCTATCCATGCCCGTGCTCGACAGGATGTCGGGGTTGACGAAGATGATGTAGGACATCGTCAGGAATGTCGTGATACCGGCGATCACCTCGGTGCGCGCCGTCGTCTGATGCTCTTTCAGCTTGAATAGTCGTTCAAACATCTTTCCTCCCTTGGCGGCGTCACCACGACGCAGCCGAACGACAATGAGCGGGAAACCGTCTCCTCCAGTTCCCGACCAGTGCATTTCGAACGCCCGGACAGTCCGGAGCGATCGCTTCGCTTTAGGTTTCGTGCCGGCTGGCGATCGTCCGCCCTCTCTCGGACGACGCGAATGCCTCTTGCACAGCCTTGGGATTGTGCGACTTCCGGACGCAGACCGCTAGCCGTCCATTCCCGGGATCGATGATGAAAGACTTTCAAATTTTTCGGAGAATTTGAGAGGCCGTTGGCCTAGACTTTCGGGGGTACTTTCCACCATTCGTGCGACTGGAAATGCCGCGAACAAATATCTCGAAGGCCCTATTGACCTTCCAACGGTGGGAGACGCCATGTTTGTCTCACAACCGAACCAAGGAGACAAGCATGCAGAACTACAAGATCGACAACATGACCTGTGGCCACTGCGCCGGCGTCGTCCAGAAGGCGATCTTGAGCGTCGACCCGCAGGCAACGATCAAGGTCGATCTCGGCAATAGGGAAGTCAGCGTCGAGACCGCCGCAGCGGCAGGGCCGATCGCAGACGCCCTGAAGGCGGCCGGTTACGAGAGCCGCGCGCTCTAAGCCCACGCTCCACTGACACCTCCCGTCACGAAACGCCCCGGCTTGCCGGGGCGTTTTGTTGTCTGGCTGTCAGCCGGCGACGGCTGCGGCGCCTTCGGGCTGGCGCCCGAGCATATCGGGATGGCGTGCCAGGTGCTCGAACAGACGGGCGACTGCTTCGGCGCCGGGATCGATGTGCCCTTCGAGCTGTTTGGCGTTGATATAGGCGGCCCGCCCTGCCCTTGCCCGCACGAGCGTCGCCGTCAGATTGGCGCCGTCACGCGCTGCCTTAGCAGCCGCGCCGATGCTCGCGTCGAGCGCATCCAGCGCAGGGGAAAGCGCGTCGACCATGGTGCGGTCGCCGATCTGCGCGCCGCCGATTTCCTGCATGCGCGCCAGCCCGGCTTTCAGCGCTTCGCGGATCGAAAGCCCGCTCGAGGCGCCATCACCGGCGGCGGCGAAGAAGATCGCCAGAAGCACGCCCGAAGAGCCACCCATCGTCTGGCTCAGCTCCTGCCCGATGGCGCGGAAGAGCTGCGTATGGTCGGAGAGCGGCAGGCGATCGAGCGCCTGAATGAGTGCCCGTGCCGCGCCAGCAAGCGTCGAGCCGGTGTCTCCATCGCCGGACTTGGCATCGAGTGCGTTCAGGTCCTTTTCCGCATCGATCAGCAGGTTGCAGCAGGCAAGCAGGAACTGCCGCGTCGCATCGTGTCGTGAAGGCAGAGGCGAAATCGGCGTCAGGCCATCCGGCAGGGCCAGAACATTCACCGGCCTGACGGCGGTCACGCCCGGCCAGGCCGGAAGCGCCACGGGCCGGGACAACAGCTCCAGTTCGGCCTTGTCGGCCGGATAGACGGAGACGGAAAAGCCACGCATGTCCAGCGACGTCATCATCGGCGCGGGCCCGACAAGGTGCACGATCCGGTCGGCGATGTCAGACTGGGCGAGTTCATGCATGAGGACAGACATTTCCAGGATCGACGTGCCGCCGAGATTGTTGACGAGCGCCACGTGCGGCTTGTCCTCCATCGCCGCCTGCAGTCGCTCGACCATGGCAGCAACGGCGCCTCTCGCATCCGAATGGACGATCTGCTCGACGCCGGCTTCGCCATGGATGCCGAGGCCGAGTTCCGCATGTCCTTCGGGGATACGGTGTTCCTTCGGCGAGCCCGGAACGGTGCAGGTATCGAGCGACATGCCGATGGTGCTCGTGCCGGATATGACCTTGCGCGCCGCATGGGCGATCGCATCGAGGTCTGCCCCGCTTTCCGCGAGCGCTCCGGCGATCTTGTGGACGAACAGGGTGCCGGCGACACCGCGGGCCTGCGGAAGGTCCGGCAGCGCAATGTCGTCATCGACGATGACCATGCTCACATTGAGGCCGTAGGCGCGGGCGCGTTCGGCCGCGAGGCCAAAGTTCAGCCGGTCGCCGGTGTAGTTCTTGACGATCAGCAGGCAGCCGGCAGGCCCGGTCACTGCCAGAATGCCGGCGAGGATCGCATCCACGCTCGGCGACGCGAAGACGTCGCCGCAGACGGCAGCCGTCAGCATGCCCTTGCCGACGAAGCCGATGTGCGCGGGCTCGTGTCCCGAGCCGCCACCTGAAACCAGCGCAACCTTGCTCCTGTCCCAATCCGAGCGCAGGACGACGCGAATGTGCGGATATCCGTCGAGGCGGCTGAGCGCGCCGCCGGATGCGGCAAGAACCCCTTCGATCGCTTCCGTAACCGCATTTTCCTTGCGGTTGATAAACTGATTCATGTTCGCCTCCTAAGCGATGCGCATTCCGGCCGCGTCGAAGAAGAGCGGCTTGTCTGGCTGGATCTTGATGGTCTCGCCGCCGCGGAACCCGGTGTGGGGATCCGTGACCGTCACGAGGTTGTGCTGCTTGAACGTGAGATGCAGGCGCGTCTGGTCGCCCAGATGTTCGACACGGGTCACGAGGGCATCCTCTCCGGCGCCCTGGACGATGTTTTCGGGGCGAAGGCCGATCGACTGCGCCCTCTCCGGCGCCCCCGCAAAAAGCTTGGCAGGCAGGACGTTGATGCGCGGCTGGCCGAGACGGGTCGCGGCGTAGACGCTGACCGGCGCTTCGTAGACCTCTCGTGGTGAACCGAACTGAACGAGCCTGCCCTCTTCGAGCACGCCGATATGCGTTGCCATGGTCATGGCTTCGATCTGGTCGTGGGTGACGTAGAGAAGCGTCGCCCCGGATTTTGCCTGGATGTTCTTCAGTTCGACGCGCAGGTCGGCCCGAAGCTTCGCGTCGAGCGAACTCAAGGGCTCGTCCATCAGGTATATCTGCGGGTTTCTGACAAGCGCTCGACCGATCGATACGCGCTGCATTTCGCCGCCGGACAGGGCCGTCGCCTTGTTGTCGAGCTTGTGCGAGATCTGCAAGACCTCGGCGATGGCGTTCACCTTTTCGTCGATCGTCTTTTGCGGCGTTTTCAGAAGCGGGGATTTTAGCGGAAACTCCAGGTTCTGCCGCACGGACAGATGCGGGTAGAGCGAATATTGCTGGAAGACCATCGCCACGTTGCGCTGCGCCGGCGTCAGTCCTTGCATGGACATCCCGCCGATAAAGATCTCGCCGCTGTCGGGCGTGTCGAGACCCGAGACCATGCGCAACGTCGTCGTCTTTCCGGCACCAGTCGGCCCCAGCAGCACGACGAACGATCCGTCCGGGATCGTCATCGAGACCTCGTTGAGCGCCGCGTGAGTGCGGAATGTCTTCGTCACGTTTCTTAGAATGACTTCAGCCACGGCGCAGCACTCCCTCGTTGGCTTCGGAGACAAGAGCACGCCCCGTCTCCGCATTGAAGAGCGTCAAGGTCCGTGCGTTGAAATCGAGACCGACAAGCTCGTCGGTGCGGGCTGCTTGACTGGAGGGCGTGCGCGCCTTGATCTCGCCGTTGGGCGTTTCGATCGTGACGATCTGGGTGGTGCCCAGATACTCGACGGCGATCACGCGGCCTCTATAGCTGGAGTCATCGACGAAACGGACGTGCTCGGGACGTACACCGAGCGACAGCGTACCAGCCCTGCCCTCACGCGATGCCGGCACTGCCACCTTTTTCCCGCCGAGGTCGATGCTGTCGCCACCGACACCGATCATGCCCTCGAACTCCAGAAAGTTCATGGACGGGGAGCCGATGAACTTGGCGACGAATTTCGTCGCCGGCCAGTCGTAGATCTGCTGCGGTCGGCCGAACTGCTCGATGACGCCGTGGTTCATGACGACGATCTTGTCGCCCATCTGCATCGCTTCCAGCTGGTCGTGGGTGACGTATACGGTGGTGGCGCCCATGCGATCGTGCAGCGCCCGCAGCTCGCCCGCCATATGTTCGCGGAACTCCGCGTCGAGCGCGCCGAGCGGCTCATCCATGAAGAAGGCCTTCGGGTTGCGCACGATCGCCCGGCCGAGCGCGACGCGCTGGCGGTCGCCGCCTGAGAGCCCGCCGACGGGCTTGTCGAGGATGCCTTCAATTCTGAGGATCCTTGCCACCTCGGCGACGCGCGTCGCCACATCCGCCTTTTTCATGCCCTGGCTGACGAGGGGATAGGAGATGTTCTTGCGCACGTTCATGTGGGGATAGAGGGCGAACATCTGGAAGACGAAGGCGATATCGCGCTCCCTTGCCCGCTTCATGCCGACTTCTTCGCCGCCAATATAGATCTGGCCGCTCGTCGGCAGTTCCAGTCCCGCCATCATCCGAAGCGTCGTCGTCTTGCCGCATCCGGAAGGGCCGAGCAGCATGAAGAACTCGCCGTCTTCCACCGTGAAGCTCGAGGACTGGACAGCCGTGAACGCCCCGAACTCCTTGCGCACATTCTCAATTCTGATCTGTGCCATGGGTCACTCCGGAAAATGGCTGACGATGATGAACATGACTGTTCCAAGCAGCGTCACGAGGAAGGAGAAGGAGTAGAGCGTGAGCGAGACCGGCTGCATCAGCATGACCACGCCGAGCGCGATGAGCACCGATGCCACCATTTCCCATGCGCCACGGCGAAGGCGGAGCAACTGATTGAGGAAAGCTGTCATTTTCTTACCGCTCCGAAGGTGATGCCGCGCAGGAGGTGTTTGCGAAGCAGGATCGTGAACACCATCACGGGGACGAGGAAGAGGGTCGCGCCGGCCGCCACCGCCGGCCAGTCCTGGCCGCCGACGCCGATGATCGTCGGAATGAAGGGCGGTGCGGTCTGCGCTGTGCCGGACGTCAGCAGCACGGCGAAGGCGTATTCGTTCCAGGCGAAGATCAGGCAGAAGATCGCTGTCGACGCGATGCCGGTCGCCGCCTGGGGTAGCACCACCTTGTAGAACGCCTGGAAGCGCGTGTAGCCGTCGATCAGCGCCGCCTCTTCATACTCAATCGGGATCTCGTCGATGAAGCCCTTGAGCAGCCAGACCGAGAGCGACAGGTTGACCGCCGTGTAGAGCAGAATCATGCCGGCATGGGTGTCGTTCAGTCCGAGCGAGCGGAACATCAGGAAGATCGGTATGGCGACCGCAATCGGCGGCATCATCCGTGTAGAGAGGATGAAGAACAGCAGGTCGTCCTTGAGCGGCACCTTGAAGCGCGAGAAGGCATAGGCCGCAGCCGTCCCGAGCACGATGCACAGCACCGTCGAACCGAACCCGATGATGACGGAATTGTAGAAACGCTCCGGGAAGCGCGACGGGCCGGCGATGATCAGCCCGTCCTTGCGAACCAGACGCTCGTACCAGGTCTTCGGTTCGCCCATCTCCTTCAGTTGATCTTCAGAAACGCGGGTGCGCGTGGTGAAGAGGTTCACATAGCCCTCGAGCGTCGGCTCGAAGAAGGTTTTCGGCGGATAGGCGATCGCGTCCGAGGGCGACTTGAACCCCGTTCCGATGATCCAGAGCAGCGGGAGAATGGTGATCACCGCATACAGCACGACCAGGGCGCCTGCGAACCACTTCTGCCGTGCGGATGGCTCCGTTACAGAAAAGCTGCTCATCTCTGCTTCACCTTGTTGAGTGCTTTGACATAGATCGACGCGAGGCCGAAGACGGTCACGAAGAGGATGACGGCATAGGCGGACGCGTATCCGGTGCGCCATTTCTCGAAGGCTTCGCGCTTCAGGTTGATCGACGTCAGCTCCGTGATCGAGCCCGGGCCGCCGCCCGTCAGTTGCACGACCAGGTCGAACATCTTGAAGTTCTCGATGCCGCGGAAAAGGATGGCCAGCATCAGGAACGGCAGCACCATCGGAATGGTAATCGTCCAGAACTGGCGCCAGCTGCTGGCCCGGTCGCATTCCGCCGCCTCATAGATGCTGCTCGGAATGGAGCGCAGCCCGGCAAGGCAGATGAGCATGACGAACGGCGTCCACATCCAGGTGTCGACGATGATGATCGCCCAGGGCGCCAGCGACGTGTCGCCGATCATCGAGAAGCTGGACGGGTCGGCTCCGGTCAGGAACCCGATCGCATAATTGAAGAGGCCGATCTGCGGCTGGTAGAGAAAAGTCCAGAAGTTTCCGACGACGGCGGGGCTCAGCATCATCGGAAGCACGATGATGGTCGTCCACAGGTCGTTACCGCGGAACTTCTTGTTGATGAGATAGGCGAGAGCAAAGCCGATGAGCACCTGCAGGACGATCGTCCAGATCAGGAAGTGTGCCGTGGCCTGCATCGTCAGCCAGATGTCCTTGTCGGTCAGGATGTTCAGGTAGTTGCGCAGACCGACGAACTGAACAGGCTCGTTCGGGCGGTTCACACGGAAATTGGTGAAGCTCAGCCGGACGGTCCAGATCAGCGGGAAGATGTTGATCGCAAGCAAAAGCACGATGGACGGTGCGACGAAGATCCAGGCGATCGCGCGGTCCGACAACCCTGTGATGCGCCGTGCAAGCACCGGCGGCGTCGCGTGCGCAGCGCGATCGATCGAAGAATGGAGCATGGTATTCCCCTAAGGCATTGACGAATGGGCATGCGGGGCCGGCGCGAGAAATCGGCCGGCCGGCCCCGCATGGACGCTTCCGCCGGGAGGCGGCGGGTGTTTGCGTCAATACTTGCCTTCGTCCTCGAAGATGTCCTTCCAGTCGTCAGCGAGACCATCGAGCGCGTCCTTCGCCGTGCCCTGCTTTGCTACGACATAGTCGTGGAAGCGCTTTTGGGAAGCCTGGAGCAGAGATGCATAGGAAGGTTCTGCCCAGAAGTCCTTCACGATTGCCATCGAATCCAGGAAGGTCTGCGCATAGGGCTGGCTCGTGGCGAAGCTCGGGTCCTCGACCACCGAGCGCAGCGCGGAGTAACCGCCAAGCGCCCACCACTTTTTCTGGATTTCAGGCTGCGCGAACCACTTGATGTAATCCAGCGCTTCCTTCTGCTTGTCGGACGCCGCGACGACCGAGATGCCCTGGCCGCCGAGCTGGGCGAACTGCACACCGGTCGGACCAGCGGGATTGGGGAAGTAGCCGGACTTGTCGCCGCCGACATTGGCGTCGGCATGGATGCCGGGCCAGGTGAAGGCGAAGTTCATCTGCAGGGCGACCTGCCCGGACTTGTAGGCGTCGATGTCCTCCGACATGTAGGCGTCGGAATGGCCAGGCGGCGTGCAGCAATCATAGAGCGCCTTGTAGAATTCCAGGCCCTTGACCGCATCCGCCGAGTTGACGAAACCGTCGAGCTCATAGGCCTTCTTCGGATTTCCGTATTCGAATCCGTAGCTGTAGAGCACGTCCATCACGCCCATGGTGATGCCCTCAGAGCCGCGCTCCGTATAGATAGCAGCGCCATAGACGGTCTTGCCGTCGATCTGACGCTTCTGGAAGAATTCGGCGATGTCCTTGAGTTCGGCGAAGGTCTTCGGCACGGCGAGATCGCGGCCGTACTTCTGCTTGAACTCCGCCTGGAGTTCGGGACGCGAGAACCAGTCCTTGCGATAGGTCCAGCCGACCACGTCGCCGAACGCCGGCAGCGCCCAGTAGTTCGGCGAGTTCTTCGGCCATTCCGCGTAACCGATGACGGTTGCGGGAATGAAGTCGTCCATCTTGATTCCTTCCTTGTCGAAGAAATCATTGAGCTTGATGTATTGGCCATTCTCGGCGGCGCCGCCGATCCACTGGCTGTCGCCGATCATCAGATCGCAGAGCTTGCCGCCGGAATTCAGCTCGTTCAGCATCCGGTCGGCGAAATTCGGCCACGGCACGAACTCGAATTTCATCGTGTTGCCGCTCTTGGCTTCGAAGTCCTTGCTGAGTTCGACGAGCGCGTTGGCCGGATCCCAAGCGGCCCAGCAAAGGGTCAGCTCCGCTGCGGAAGCGTGCGTACCGGACGCACCCGCAATGCCAAAATACGCTCCGACCATGACTGTGGAGCTCAACAGAATCTGCTTCATCATCGGGTTCCTCCCCCTTGTACCTTCTGACCTCCATCAGAAGGAAGCGCCCTGACCGGGCGGTGGCGCACCTAAATCCTCTTGGCGCGAGCGGCGGGCGCGGCCGCATTCAGGGCCTGCGTTCTTCGCTGACGGATTCATAACTGAGGTGCGCACCTCAGCGCAAGCGATTTTTGAGGTGCGCACATCAATTCTTGATTTCGCGGCGATTTTGGTGGAGTAGATTGGGGACGATACACACTGGGAGTTCCGCATGCGGCCAACAGCCAAGGATCTTGCTGAGGCAGCGGGGTTGAGCCTCGCAACCGTCGACCGCGTGCTGAACGACAGGCCGAATGTCAGCCCGAAGGCTGTCCGCAGTGTCAACGAAGCCATTGAGCGTATTGGGTTTATTCGAAACCCCGCGGCTGTTAGCCTGGCCCGCAACAAGAGCTATCGGTTCCGGTTCGTGCTGCCGACGAGCGGCGATCTCTATCTGGCGGAACTCATCCACCGGGTCGAGGAGGCGCGGGTGTCGATGAAGGGCGACCTCGTCGACCTCGACGTCGTCCAGATCCCGATCGACGACCCGCACAAGGTCGCAAAATATCTCGCCGACATCGACGAGAACGAATTCGACGGGATCGCGATGATGGCGCCAGAATCGCCGCAGGTCCGCGATGCGATCGGCCGCCTGATCGAGCGCGGCGTCAAGTTCGTGCAGTTCCTGTCCGGGCAGGAAAAGCTGCCGACCGCAGATTTCGTCGGCGTCGACAACTATGCCGCCGGCGCGACCGCGGCCAAGATCATCGGCCGGTTTGTCGGCCGGAAGGCCGGAAAAGTCCTGATCGTGGCCGAGACGATGCAGTCGCTCGACAGCATCCAGCGCCGCTTCGGCTTCGACGATGTCGTCAACTCACAGTTCCCGCACCTGCAGTGTCTGCCCTCGGTCGAGACCCACGGCGACGAGCGCAGGGCGACCCAGATCCTCCAGAGAGTTCTGGAAAACAATCAGGAGGTTGCGGCAATCTACGTATTGAGTTCCGAGGCGAGGATTCCGCTCGAGGGAGCCGCGTCCCTCACCGATCTGCAGAAGATCACGGTGGTCGTGCACGAGCGCACCCCCTTCAGCGAACGCGGCCTGCGCGACGCCAGCATCGACGCCGTCATCGCCCAGGATCCTGGCCACGCGGTGCGCAGCGCCATCCGCATCATGCGCGCGCGGACCGATTTTCGCGAACCGCACGCCGCTCAGGACAAGATCAGGATAGAGGTCCTCCTCAAGGAGAACCTTTAAGCCAACGCTTGGCGCATACATCTTTGACGTGCGCACCCCAAGCGGCCGGGCGCAACGCCAGATCGCGATAGCGCCGCCGCGCCATGGAATGCATTCCCTACGCAGCCGACGTCAACCCTCGCTCGACGCGATCGAAGTACAGGACGAGACTGCTAAAGAATGTAGGTTGACGCTGTGATCAGGCGCGCGCTTTGGCGCGCACCGTCTCCGGCTGCGCGGGCGGTTGCCGGCTGGCGCTGCCGCCATAATTCACCAGCATCTGCATGGCTTTCTCTATGCCCGCGGGACTGTTCGGGTCGGTGTCGTTGGCGCGACACCATTCCTCGTGCTGCAGTTTGATGACGTCCATGTCGGCGGTAGAGAATGTGCCGGGCATCGTCGCCCTCCCTTTAATAATCACACCAAAGAGAAAACTATCACAACGGCGGAAAGAGGCTCCCCGCACAACTGGGGGGTTTGCGCCCTCGAACAGCAAATTCCTTTGCACAGTTGCCTGCGACGCAGAGCCATGACCGGCACCGGAACGTTGTGTGCCGAGGCAAACTTGACACGATCGACGGCATCGCGTCAGCATGAGCGCTACTCAGAGCCACGACCTGGGAAGGCTCGCAGCTCGGCGGACGTCCGAGCAAGCGCGCTCCGGCCCGGTCGCGAGGGAGGGAAAAGATGGGTTATGATTGGAGCGGCTCACGCGAACGGCGGATGAAGGTTGCACGCTTCAGTGCGGCGCTAACACTGGCCGCAATGTTCGTAACCGTGGCGGCGCAGGTCGTGACGAGAGCAATCTGAGCCCGACCTCTTCGTTATGATGAGGACGAGGACGCCCTCATCCGGGCGTCGGCTTCCCGCGCCACGCCATGGGGTGCCGGAAGAACCGAACCCCAGCTCCCATGGAGAGCAAAAGGCAAGTCTCGGCCGCCAGCGGCCACCTCTCCGGATATGTCCGAGCACGCTCGACAGCGAACGGGAGATCTTGGCGGCGCGAGCATGAAGGGCAAATGACGACGACCATCAAATCCAGCGAGACACAGCCCGAGCGTCTCAAGATCGGCTTCGTTCTGGCGCGGTCCTTCACCCTTTCGGCATTCGCGCTGTTCATCGACACGCTGCGGCTTGCGAGCGACGAGCTCGACAAGTCCGGCCGCATCCGCGCGGACTGGCAGGTCCTGGGCAACACGCGGCATCTCATCGCCTCCAGTTGCGGCGTGCAGGTGGCGCCGACATCCGACCTCGTCGATCCCGCCGGGTTCAACTACATCGTCGTGGTCGGCGGCCTGCTCAACAGCAAACAGCCGATCGACGACGACACGATCCGCTTCCTCCAGAAGGCGGCGGCGCGCAGGGTGCCTCTGATCGGCCTCTGCACCGGGACCTTCGTGCTCGCCGAAGCGGGCCTGATGACCGGGCACACCGTCTGCGTGAGCTGGCTTCATTATCAGGCGTTCCGCGAGCGCTTCCCCGATCTCAAGGTTCGTTCGGACCGTCTCTTCAACCTTGATCGCACCCGCGGGTCCTGCGCGGGCGGCAGCAGTGCCGCCGACATGGCAGCCCATATCGTGCGCCTGCACATCAGCAAGGAAGCCGAGCGGAATGCACTCGAGGTGCTGCAGATCGACAAGGCGCGCTCGCATCTTCATGTCCAGCCGAGAAAGCCGCTGGCGATCGAGAGCAACGACCCGCGCCTGAACGCCGCCCTCATCATCATGGAGCAGCACACGGACAACACGCTGTCGATCCCGGAACTGGCCGCATCCGTCGGCCTGTCCCGACGGCAGCTCGAGCGCCTGTTCATGGACAAGGCGAAGATGTCGCCGGCGCTGGTCTATCGGAAGTTTCGGCTGGAACGCGCCAAGCATCTCCTGACGCAGACGAAGGCGCCGCTGATCGACATCGCGCTCGAAGTCGGTTTCGAGAACGCCGGCCACTTCTCGCGAATTTTTGCGAAGACCTACGGTCAATCACCGAGCAAGTTCAGGGCCACGCTTTCGGCGTGACCCGTCCCAGGCGGCCCGGCTAAAAGCACACTGGCCATAGCCGCCGCCGTCGGCTCGTCGGTTTCCTCAGGCCTGACCGCTACCCGCTGTCGCGGCTTCCCTGACGGCGAGTTCCGCCATGGCGAGCGCTGCCTCTCGCGTCGCTGCCGCCGCGATGAAGCGGCCGTTGTGGCAGAAGCGCGCACCGGCCACGCCGCAAGCCGCCTCCAGTTCACCGTTCGTCAGGCCGGCCCAGGCAGCCGGGAGATCGGCGCGCAGCTCGAACCCTTCGTCGGCCTTGCGAATGCCCGTCAGGCACCAGTCGTTCTCGCGCGGATGAACGACGAACAACAGGTGGTCGGTGCCAGCCTTCACGATCGCCGGGCGGAAAGGCATGCCCCGCGGCAGTTCTAGCACGCGGCTCTCACCGGCAAGGGCGATCTGCGCAAGCACGAGCGCCTCGGCCCGAAGCTTTGCGGCGCGCTGCGACACGCCAGCCTCGACGAAGGCGCGCGCGATCGAAAGGGCCTGATGGAAGCTGCGATCCTCGGCCTCCTGGCCGCCTTCGTCGAAGACAGGCTTCAAGGTTTCCAGCAGCGCCGACAGCGTCAGCCCCGCCAAGGGGCCAGCAACCGAAGGGTCAAGCGCACCGTTGTCGACCAGATCGATCGGCAGCACGAAACGCGCATCGAAGGCGGCATGAACCGCCTCGACATGGGCCTCCGGAACGCCGAACGCAGCCAGATAGGCGCGCCCATAATGCTTCCAGATCAAGCCGAACGAACTGTAGGGCTGGCCATCCTCTCGCACCGGCGCCCCGCGCTGATGGTGGTCGAACAGTCCGGCCTCGGCATCATACTGGCCGCCGACATCGTAGATGATGCGGTTCGTCCCCGGCTTCAGCCATTCCGGCGCCCGGCTGCGAACGAGGCGAGCCTCGGGGAAAAGCCGCGTAAGAATGACGCTGGAAAGCAGTTCGTCGGCGTGGAAACCACCGGAATGGGTAACGAGAAAGTCTGGGATCATTCCGAATGGCCTTATGGTTCGTGACGCGTGTGTGCGGCACGACATAGCCATTGCCTGCGGTGACCTCAACCCGTCATCGCGCCTTCGTCGCAGTGTTCTGTTCTCAACGCACCCAAATCCGGCGCGAGATGTCGCGCCGCTTCTGATGCTACCCCACACGTTCGCCAGCCGACGACATCACTGCCGTCAGATCCGCGACCTTGGCAGGCAACAACTCCCTTCCCGTCAACCGATCGACAGAGGTGTCGCCGTCACGCCTTGCGCAGCAACATAGCCCTAACGCGCCATTTCGAAGATCGCCTCGCCGGAAATCGGGTCCGTGACCCCGAGATCCTGACCGAGTTCCAGGAGCGTATCGCGGAACGTATCGAGGTTCGCCTTCATCATGGGACGTGCCGCAGCGATCGCCTCAATGCTTTCCCACTCGGCAATTGAGAAATACGATCCATCCGCAGCCTTGCTGAGCGCCATCTTCCGCAAACCTTCAAAGTCGCGAAGAGCGCTGCGAAAAAGGTGCTCGAACCGTTCCTCTTGACCGGGTCTCACGCGGAAACGGACACAATTGTAAGCCGTCATCCTAACCTCCCTATGGGACGCAACTTCTACAGGATGGATCCGATACGGTTCACTCGCAAGAGGCAGGAAAAGTACGGTTGCAGCCTCGGATCGCCGGCAAGCCTGGAGCCATTCGACCTGAGCTTTGACAAGCCTCCCGGGCCTCGCGGCCAAGCTTGCGTCAAGGACGCTGCGACCATGCGTTGCGGGCAATATCGCTGCGGTGACAGGCCTCTCCCGGCCGTTCTGAAGATGGCGCGCAGAAATCTCCTTTTCGCCCTTGACCTTCCCATCGTTGGAAGCCCCATCTTGCGACAAAAGAAAGAGAAAGGAGCACGATCATGGGATCTGTGACCCCCATTAGAACGAACGATCTCGAAGCGATGTCCGCCGCCGCATTAAGCGCCAGCATTCCCGTCGAGGGCATGACCTGCGCATCCTGCGTGGCGCGCGTCGAAAAGGCGATTCGCGCCGTGCCTGGTGTCACCGAAGCCTCGGTCAACCTCGCAACCGAACGCGCCGACGTCCGCTTCGATGCCAGCACCAAGTCCGCCGATATCGTCAAGGCGATCGAGAATGCCGGGTATGGTGCGGCCGAAGACACGATCGAGCTCACCATCGAGGGCATGACCTGCGCCTCCTGCGTCGCGCGCATCGAAAAGGCGCTGAAGACCGTGCCGGGTGTCACCGAGGCCAACGTCAACCTGGCGACCGAGCGCGCGTCGGTGCGGGTAACCAGGGGCATCGCCACGGCCGCAGCACTCGAAGAAGCGGTCCGCGTTGCCGGCTATGCCGCCAAGCGCATCACCGGCGACGAAAGCGTCGACCGCGAAGGCGAGAAGCGCGAACAGGAGACCCGCAAGCTCGCGCGTTCGCTGCTGATTGCCGGCGTGCTGACGCTGCCGATCTTCGTGCTTGAAATGGGCTCGCACTTCATTCCGGCCGTGCACGAATTCGTCATGAACAATATCGGCATGCAGGAAAGCTGGTATCTGCAGTTCGTGCTGACGACGCTGGTGCTCTTCGGCCCGGGCCTGCGCTTCTACCAGAAGGGCGTTCCCGCCCTCTTCCGCCTGGCGCCCGACATGAACTCGCTGGTCGCGATCGGCACGTCCGCCGCCTGGATCTATTCCGTGGTCGCCACCTTCGCGCCCGACCTTCTGCCTGACGGCACCGCCAACGTCTATTACGAGGCGGCCGCCGTCATCGTGACGCTGATCCTGCTCGGCCGCTTCCTGGAAGCCCGCGCCAAGGGCCGGACCTCCGAGGCGATAAAGCACCTGATGGGGTTGCAGGCAAAGACCGCCCGCGTCATCCGCAACGGTGAGACGATCGAGGTTCCGCTTTCCGACGTCACCACCGGCGACACCGTCGTGGTGCGCCCCGGCGACCGTGTCCCGGTCGACGGCAGCGTCATCGACGGCAACTCCTATGTCGACGAATCGATGATCACCGGCGAGCCCGTTCCGGTCGAAAAGATCGCCGGCAGCGAGGTGGTCGGCGGCACGATCAACAAGACCGGCTCCTTCACCTTCCGCGCCACCAAGGTCGGCGCCGACACGGTGCTGGCGCAGATCATCAAGATGGTCGAGCAGGCCCAGGGCGCCAAGCTGCCGATCCAGTCGCTGGTCGACCGTGTCACCGCCTGGTTCGTGCCGGCCGTCATCGCGATTGCGCTTCTGACGTTCGGCGTCTGGCTGATATTCGGCCCGGATCCGGCACTCACCTTCGCGCTCGTCAACGGCGTCGCCGTGCTGATCATCGCCTGCCCCTGCGCCATGGGCCTTGCCACGCCGACCTCGATCATGGTCGGCACCGGCCGCGCCGCCGAAATGGGCGTGCTCTTCCGCAAGGGCGAGGCGCTGCAGACGCTGCGCAACGCGGCCGTCATCGCCGTCGACAAGACCGGCACGCTGACCAAGGGCCGGCCGGAACTGACCGACCTCGAAACCGCCGAAGGCTTCGACCGTGACACCGTGCTGACGCTGGTCGCCGCCGTCGAAACCCGCTCCGAGCACCCGATCGCCGAAGCGATCGTCGAGGCGGCCAAGGCAAAGGGTGTTGATATCGCAGAACCGGCCAGGTTCGAGGCGATCCCCGGTTTCGGCGCCAGCGCCGAGGTCTCGGGCCGCACCGTCCATGTGGGTGCCGACCGCCTGATGACGCAGCTGAAGCTCGACGTGTCGGCCTTCGCCGACCAGGCGGCCCGCCTCGGCTCGGAAGGCAAGAGCCCGCTCTATGCGGCGATCGACGGCAAGCTTGCGGCGATCATCGCGGTTGCCGACCCGATCAAGGAGACGACGCCGCAGGCGATCCGCATGCTGCACGATCTCGGCCTCAAGGTCGCGATGATCACCGGCGACAATCGTCGCACCGCCGAGGCGATCGCCGCCAAGCTCGGCATCGACGAGGTCATCGCCGAAGTGCTGCCGGACGGTAAGGTCGCGGCCCTGAAGAAGCTGAAGCAAGGCGGGCGCGCGGTGGCCTTCGTCGGCGACGGCATCAACGATGCGCCGGCGCTCGCCGAAGCCGATGTCGGCCTCGCGATCGGCACCGGTACGGACGTCGCCATCGAAAGCGCCGACGTGGTGCTGATGTCGGGTGATCTCTTGGGTGTCCCGAATGCGATCGCGCTGTCGAAGGCGACGATCCGCAACATCAAGGAGAACCTGTTCTGGGCCTTCGCCTACAACGCGGTGCTGATCCCGGTTGCCGCCGGCGCGCTCTACCCGGTCTACGGCCTCCTGCTGTCGCCGATCTTCGCGGCCGGCGCCATGGCGCTGTCGAGCGTCTTCGTGCTGGGCAACGCCTTGCGGCTTCGGGCCTTTCGCCCGGTTGCCGCAGCACAGGCGGCCTAGGTTCGATCGTCTCCCCGGCTCTCGCCAGCATGGCGGAAGCCGGGGAGAGCCCTTATATTCTCAAGGGAATGTCCGCACGGCGGTAACAAGGATGACATCATGAATATCGGCGAAGCTTCCCGCGCCTCCGGCGTATCGACGAAAATGATCCGCTACTACGAGACGATCGGCCTCATCCCGCAGGCCGACCGGAGCGAAGCCGGCTATCGCAACTATGGCGACAACGACGTCCATACGCTGCGCTTCATCCGCCGCTCGCGCGATCTCGGTTTCACCGTCGAGCAGATGGCCGACCTTTTGGCGCTCTGGCGCGACCGCGAGCGCGCCAGCGGCGAGGTCAAGAAGATCGCGCTCGAACATGTCGAGATCCTGGAGCGCAAGGCCGAGGAATTGAAGGCGATGAGCCGGACGCTGAAACATCTCGCCGCCCATTGCCATGGCGACGGCCGCCCGGACTGTCCCATTCTCGAAGATCTCGCAGACGCCACGAACGCGCCGACGAAGGCAACCGAGCCCGCCCGCTTCGGTACGGCCGGCATCGATCCGGTCCGCAACCGGCGGCACGGGTGACGACGCGTGTGCAGCCCGGGAGGCCTCACGCATTCGTGACGGCGCCAGGCGCAAGCAGCATTGACAGGAATCAAAGGCGTTTCTACGGATCGATCATGGAGAAGGTGCGAACCACATATCTGCGTTTGCTGATAGTGCTCAAGCTGGCGATCGCTTTGTCGCTGGCCGTGCTGCCCTTTTCCACCGCCTCCGGCATGATGCATGCGGCCGCGCACGGCTCGATGCAGATCGAGGCAGCCGCCAATCCGATGCAAGCTGCGACCGAGCATTGCCCGAGCCTCGATAAGGGCAAGGTGAAGCCGGCACAGGAAAACGGCAAGGCGGACAAGAAGGATTGCTGCAAGACCTTCTGCGCCGCCGTCGCGGTGCTTGGCGATGTCGACGGCAGCCATCCGGCTTTCCCACGCTCGGTCTGCAACTTCGGCCCGCACCCGCAGCTCACCCCCGGTGAGCTCGACGGTCTTCATCGCCCCCCAAGAGCCTGATTTCGTGAACCTGTGACCGCTGCCGTAGGCTTCCTTTGGTCCTTGCCGACTAAAGAATCTGTGGCGGAGCGAAGCATTGCCGTGGTTTCCGCGTGTCCGATGAGACGCTCGCCCCACCTCTAGCGCGGTCCGCGACAAGGCCCGCCCGGTTTCATCCGGTCGACGGCCGACCTCTGCCATTCACATTTCAGGTTTGACCATGAAACGTTTGTTTTCCATGGCGCTCCTGCCCATGATCCTGGGCGGATGCGCTGCCACATTGCCTGCCGAGGTCTCAAGCCTTGGCGATCCCGCCAAGAGCACGAGCGGCATTCGAAACACGCAGTATCGCAGCCCCATTTCGGGCTACACCCACCGCGAACCGACCGGCCCCAAGGCCTGGGGACCGCTCAACGACGCGCAGTCGACCGCCAAGGGAGACGCGTCATGAGGCTTCGCAAACTCAACCTCGCAGCAGCCATCGGTCTGCCTCTCGTGCTCGCCGGCTGCGTGACAGAATACTCGGCCAAGGACGCCGGCTTCACCACCGTGGATGCCAAGGTCTCGAGGGCCGCGACCAAGAAGAGCGTCTGGATCCAGAACCGCGAACAGGCCGACAAGGTCAATGCCGAGGTCAAGGCGCTGCTGAAGCGCAAGACCATCGACGCCGACACGGCCGTTCAGATCGCCCTTCTCAACAACAAGGGCCTGCAGGCGGCCTATGCCGATCTCGGCGACGCGTCGGCGGATGCCTGGCAGGCGACCTTGTTCCTCAATCCCACCGTCTCGATCGGCACCACCGGGATCGGCACGCCGGAACTGCAGGCCTATAAGGCGATCGAGGGCCTCGTCACGACCAATATCCTGGCGCTCCTGACCCGCGACAAGATGATCGCCATTGCCGATGCGCGTTTCCGCCAGGCACAGCTCAACGCGGCGCTCAGCACACTGCAGCTGGCGGCCGAAACCCGCCGCGCCTGGATCGAAGCGGTTGCTGCTTGGGAAACCGTCGCGCAGCTGAACCAGGCCCAGGCGGCGGCAGACGCCTCCTCGGAGCTCGCCGCAAAACTTGGCGAGACCGGCGCCATGGGCAAGGGCAACCAGGCGCGCGAGCACGTCTTCAACGCCGAACTTGCCGGCCAGACGGCCGAAGCCCGGCTTGCGGCGCGTCTTGCCAAGGAAAACCTGACGCGACTGATGGGTCTCTGGGGTAGCGACGTCGACTACCAGGTTCCCAACCGCCTGCCGAACCTGCCGAAGACGCTGGCGCGCAAGGACAGCATCGAGGCGGAAGCGCTGAAGCGCCGCGTCGACCTGCAGATCGCCCGCCTCGATCTCGAAGCCGTGGCCAAGTCCTACAAGCTCACCGAAGCGACCCGTTATGTGACCGACCTCGAGCTCATCGCCGGAGCGGAAGCGGAACGGGAGAAGGAGGACGACGGCACCAAGGTCGAGACAACTGGCCAGTTCGAGCTCGAATTCGTGATCCCGATCTTCGACAGCGGCAGCGCGCGCATGCGCAAGTCCGAGCTTGCCCATATGCGCTCGGCAAACCTGCTGGCGGAAAAGGCGGTCAACATCCGCTCGGAAGCCCGCTCGGCCTATGAGGCCTACCGCTCGCGCTACGACATCGCCCGGCACTACCGCAACAACGTCGTGCCGCTGCGCAACAAGATCGAGGAGGAAGCGACCCTCAGCTACAACGGCATGATCACCAGCACCTTCGAACTGCTTGCCGACGTCAGGGCCAAGGTCAATTCGACCGTGCTCTCCGTCAACGCAAAGCGCGATTTCTGGCTGGCCGATGCCGACCTGATGACCGCCATCCACGGCGGCGGATCAGGTGGCTCGGCTGGAGGGGCGGCAGCACCCGCAGCAGCGGAAGCCGGCGGCGCCGGGCACTAGGGCGGGTCGAGGAAAAATGTGTGCGGTTTTCCGTACGCATCCGCCTCATTCAAACAGGATCAGATCATGTTCAACAGAAGAAACTTCCTCGGCGCCGGTGCTGCTCTCGTCTCGACTGCCGCCTGGGCGCAAACTTCCAACTCCGGGCTGCCCGAAGCGGCAAGCATGGACAATGCCACGACCCAGAAGCCGCTCGTGCCGACGAGCGGACCGGACTACAACCCGGTCGTCACCCTCAACGGCTGGACGCTGCCGCACCGCGTGAACAACGGCGTCAAAGAATTTCACCTTGTCGCCGAGCCGGTCGAACGCGAGATGGCCGACGGCATGACCGCCTATCTCTGGGGCTATAACGGCCAGTCGCCGGGCCCGACGATCGAGGCGGTCGAGGGCGATCGCGTCAGAATATTCGTCACCAACAAGCTGCCGGAGCACACCACCATCCATTGGCACGGCATGATCCTGCCCTCGGGTATGGACGGTGTCGGCGGCCTGTCGCAGCCGCATATCCCCGCCGGCAAGACCTATGTCTACGAGTTCGACCTCGTGAAGTCGGGCACCTTCATGTACCACCCCCATGCCGACGAGATGGTGCAGATGGCCATGGGCATGATGGGCTTCTTCGTGGTGCATCCGAAGGATCCGAGCTTCATGCGCGTCGACCGCGACTTCGTGTTCCTGCTCAACGCCTATGACATCGATCCCGGCACCTATGTGCCGCGCATCATGGAAATGACCGACTTCAACATGTGGTGCTGGAACAGCCGGATCTTCCCGGACATCGACCCTTTGGTCGTGTCGAAGAACGACCGGGTGCGGGTCAGGGTCGGCAACCTCACCATGACCAACCATCCGATCCACATGCACGGTTACGACTTCGAGGTCACCTGCACCGACGGCGGCTGGGTCAGGCCGGAGGCGCGCTGGCCGGAAGTGTCGATCGACATCCCCGTCGGCGCCATGCGCGCCTACGAGTTCGACGCCAAATACGAGGGCGACTGGGCGATCCATTGCCACAAGTCGCATCACACGATGAACGCCATGGGTCACGACATCCCGACCTTCATCGGCGCCGACAAGAAATCGGTCGCGGAAAAGATCCGCAAGGTGAAGCCCGACTACATGCCCATGGGTACGGCCGGCATGGCCGACATGGGCGAAATGGAAATGCCGCTCCCCGACAACACGATCCCGATGATGACCGGCTGGGGTCCGCACGGCGCGTTGGAGATGGGCGGCATGTTCTCGGTGGTGAAGGTGCGCGAAGGCATCTCCGCCGGCGATTACAGCGATCCCGGCTGGTACGAAAACCCGCCGGGAACACAGGCCTGGGAATGGACCGGTGCGTTGCCGGAACCGACGCGGGCCAAGGATGCCAAGACCGTGCTCACGCTCAAACCGTGAGAGGGCGGCCGACTGCAATGAACTCTTTCAAATCCATCAGGAACATTACGATGAAGAAATCAGCATTCGCTCTGGCGCTCGTTGCCGCCTCCGCCCTTTCCTTCCAGGCGCTCGCCAGCGGCAGCCACGCCGGTGGCCACGACAAGGTGTCGATCGGCGAGCCCGGCGACAGCAAGAAGTCGACGCAGACGATCCGCGTCACCATGAAGGAAACCGACGACGGCAAGATGATCTTCACGCCCTCGACCATCAAGGTTCGCCAGGGCCAGACGGTCCATTTCGCGATCAAGAACGCCGGCGAACTCGCGCATGAATTCGTGCTCGACGACAAGGCAACGATCCAGGAACACAAGATCACCATGGAGAAGTTCCCGGACATGGAGCACGACGACCCGAACGCCATTCGGCTCGAGCCCGGCAAGTCCGGAGACATCTACTGGACCTTCACCAATGACGGCACCTTCGAATTCGCCTGCCTGGTGCCGGGCCACTACGACGCCGGCATGCACGGCCCGCTCGACGTCGTGAAGAAGTAACCCCGAGAAAACAGGAAAGGATGAAACCATGAAAACCGTAGGTACCCTCTTTGCAGCGCTCGCGCTCACCGTTTCCGCCACCTTCGCCCTGCCCGCATATGCGGCGGAGTTCACCAAGGGCGTGGTCAAGAAGATCGACACCAGGGCCAAGAAGGTGACGATCGACCATGAGGATCTGAAGAACCTCGACATGCCGGCCATGACCATGGTGTTCCGCGCCGACGACGCGGTGCTTGCCAAACTCAAGGAAGGTGCTGCGATCGAATTCGTGGCCGATCGGGTCAACGGCAAGCTTACGGTGACCGAGGTCAAGTAAGCTGCGGCAAACCGCCCGGGTCGACTTTGCGCGGCCCGGGCGTCACAATCCGGAAATCAGGAAGAAACGGAAAGGAGTGTTCGATGAACGTGTTACGCAGGCATTTCGTTGCAGGCACGATTGCGGGCATCACCCTCTTGGCAACAGGCGCAGTCGCGGCAACCGGCACCATGGCGGTCTACAAGGATCCGCAATGCGGTTGCTGCGAACTATGGGCGGACGCGATGGAAGCGGCCGGCTACAAGGTCGAGGTGCGCGACGAGGCCGACATGTCGGTGATCAAGACGCGCTTTGCGGTTCCCGCCGACATGGAAGGCTGCCATACCGCCGTCATCGACGGCTATGTCATCGAGGGTCATGTACCGCTCGAGGCGGTCAAGAAGCTGCTCTCGGAAAGGCCTGATGTCGCAGGCATCGCGGTTCCCGGCATGCCCTCGGGCTCGCTCGGCATGGGCAACGATCCGCAGGCCTCCTACGATGTCTACACGATCGCCAAGGCAGGCGGCGCGAAGTCGACGGTCTATTATCAGGTCCGGCCGGCGAACTAGAAACCGGTCCCAGCCGTTCAAAGCCCTCTGGGCTGTCCTGCACGAAAGAGTTCGGGCGCCTCCGCGATCGCGGCGGCGCCCATGCCCGTCCGGGTCGTAAAATCGAAAGCCGCGCTGGCCCCACGCCTGCAGCTCGATCGGATGGATCAGCTCCACATGCGGTGCGATGCGCGCGAAGGCTGCGTCTACATCGTCATGCTCGAAGTACAGGAGCACGTTTTTCCGCCCATACGGTTCGCCCGAAGACAGGTCCTGCCGCCAGATCGTCCGCTCGAGCGCGCGTCCTTCGTGGACGGCAAAGCCGCCCTCGAAAAGCACGAAGTCACCGAAGTCCTCCCGGATCGTCAGACCAAGTACTGTCTCGTAAAAGATCCGCGATCGGTCGATGTCGCTGACGAAGGGGATCGGATTGATGAAGCTGCCGCAACGCCAGGCCGAGGCTAGCGCGCTCGTGTCGCAGGAATCAAAGGAATTGTTCGGGAAGGGGGCAATCCGTTCTCGCCACAGGGCTCGATCAAGCGCCTCGCCAGCTGCCGTCCTCGTTGCGGGTGAGCAGAGGGGTCTGGAAGACGCCGGCGACGCGCTCCGGCCATTGCGGCGCGCGGTCGGCGAGCGGCTGGCGCCAGCGCTCGGTCTGCAGCATGGCGGCGCCGATCGCGACCGGCTCGATGCCGCAGGTCTCCATCAGCGTCAGCCCGGCAAGGATCGACGTGCCGCTCGAAATCACATCGTCGATCAGCACCACCCGTTTTCCTTCCAGCAACGGCAGCATGCGCGGATCGACATAGAGCCGCTTCTTCTGGTCGGGCGTCGTAATCGAGGAAAGTGGGACGGAGAGGTCGTCGACATACCAGAATTTTCTCGAGGTCCCGAGCGGCACGTAGCGGCTGTGGCCGAGCTTGCGGGCGACGGCCGAGGCGAGCGTGAGGCCGAGCGTCGGCAGGCCGGCAACAACCTCGGGCTCATAGGGCGCGAGCTTGGCGGCCAGTTCCGTTGCCAGCGCATCCTCGACGGCAAAGCTCGCCTGATTGACGATCATGGAGGCCAGCGCATGCTTGCCGTCGGAAAGCGGACGGATCGGCAACAGGATCTGACTGCCATCGCCGAGCGACACCGGGAAGAAATCGCGATAACCCGCCTGAATGTCGAAGCTTTTCGGCGGGTAGATTTCCTGCCAGAAGTCGTGGGGCTGCATCGGTCCGGTCCTCGTCTGCGCGCTTTCGCCCGAAATGAAAGGCGATCAAAAAGGCCGGCTTGCTGTTCTGGTTCCGGCCGTTTTCGTCTATACCGTTTGCGACTTCGATCAAACCGAAAGGGCGCCGCGGCTCAAGCAAAGCACGCGGAATTCACAAGCCCCTTCGCGCAATGACATGGGAATGCCAGCCGATGCGCCTGCCAGACGGAATAGCCGACGACCTCACCTTCCTCACCGACTTCCGTCGCGACCTGCATGCCCATCCGGAACTCGGCTTCGAGGAGGTACGCACCAGCGATCTCGTTGCCAAGTGGCTTGAGGATGCGGGTCTAAAGGTCCACCGAGGCTTGGGAAAAACCGGCGTCGTCGGCACGCTGCAGGTCGGCAACGGCACCCGCTCGATCGGCCTTCGCGCCGATATGGATGCGCTCGCTATGCCGGAAATCGCCGACCGTCCCTACAAATCCCGCGAAGCCGGCAAGATGCATGCCTGCGGTCATGACGGCCACACGACAATGCTGCTCGGCGCTGCCCGCCATCTGGCTAAGACCCGCAATTTCTCCGGCACCGTGCATTTCATCTTCCAGCCGGCAGAGGAAGGGCGTGGCGGTGCGAAGCGCATGGTCGAGGACGGCCTCTTTGAGCTGTTCCCCTGCGACGCGGTTTACGGCCTGCACAACATGCCGGGTCTCGATCCGGACGAAATGGCGGTCGTAGCCGGCCCGCAGCTTGCGTCTTCGGATAGCTGGCGGCTCACCTTCCGCGGCGTCGGCACCCATGGGGCCAAGCCGCATCTCGGCCGCGATCCGGTAACGGCGTCAGGCACCTTCCTTGCCTCGCTGCAGTCGATCGTCGGCCGCGTCGTCGACCCCTTGCAGCCAGCCGTCGTCAGCGCCTGCTCGGTGCGCGCCGGCGACCCGAAGGCGCTTAACGTCATCCCCGATATCGTCGAGATTGGCGGCACGGCGCGCGCCTATACGCCCGAGGTGCGCGACCAACTCGAAACGGAGATCGGCCGTCTCGCGCGCGGTACGGCAGAGATGTACGGGATTTCCGTCGACTACGAGTTTGAACGCCGCATTCCGCCCGTCGTCAACGACGGCGATCCCACTGCCCGGGCGTTGAAAGCCGCTCGCGCCGTCTTTGGCGACAAGACCCGCACGGCGTTTCCGCCGTCGACCGCCGGTGACGACTTCGCCTTCTTCGGGCTGGAGGCGCCCGGCTGCTACGTCTGGCTCGGCAACGGCCCCGCCGTCGATGGCGCGCTGCATCACAACACCGCCTATGATTTCAACGACGAAGCGATCGGTCCGGGCGCCACCTTCTGGTCGACCCTGGTGGAGCAGGAACTGGCACAGGCGGAGTAACGCGTGCATCGCGAAGATGCTCGCGGGAACCCGTGTTCCAAGGATTTAGAGCCTGCGCTTAAAGAGCGAGGGTGCCCGCCTTGATGGAAGTGACGTCGGACTTCAAAGGCCGCCCAGGCAGGGCGGCCTTGAATGTCAGGCTTCAAGGATCTCCAGGATCGGGCTTTCCATGACCGTGCCCGTCGCCACGTCGGCGATGCCGCGATCGGTCTGGTGCGGGCCGGCGTTGCAGGCAAGCGTCGCGCCGAAGCAGGCCTTGAAGACCAGGTATGGCGGCTGCCAATCGACGATGCGGCCGACCGCTTCGCGGAGTGCTGCAAAGCGATCCGCCACCTCTTCCAACGGCGTCTCGGAAACCAGCCCGGCGAGCGGCAGCGGCAGGAGCGCATCGACCTTGCCACCGGACGCAACGGCCATGCCGCCGCCGGCAGCAATCACCGCATTGGCTGCAACCGCCATATCCTGCGCATTGCCGCCGAAAACCGTGAGGTTGTGGCTGTCATGCGAAACCGTGGTCGCAAAAGCGCCGCGCCAGGTGCCCCAGCTCGACAACAGACCAACGCGCGGTCGACTGTCGGTGCGCCCATGGCGATGCGCGACGGCGATCAGAGTCGTGCCCTCAGGCGGAACGACGAAGCCGCCCTCGACCTGAGCAACGGCTTCGCCCCACTGGGTGAAGCGCGGCCGGTCGATGGTCGCGACGCGGACCCTGGTGCCGTCGGCAGGAATGCGGAAATCGTCATCCGAAAGCGGCGCGATCTTCATCGTGCCGTGCAGGGTCTCGGCGGCGATGCTGCTCAGCGGCTCGATCATCCGTCCGGTATCTGCAACCATTTTGCCATCGACGATGACGGTGCGCGCACGGAAATCAGCAAGATCCTCGAAGAGCACGATATCCGCCCGCCGGCCCGGCGCCACGAGCCCGAGATCGTGACGGCCGAGGCGCACGGCGCCGTTCAGCGTTGCCGCCCGAAGCGCCCATTCGGCGGGCAGGCCGTAGCGCACCAGTCGACGAACGACGTCGTCGAGGCCGCCGGCATGGGCGAGATCGTCCGGGAAGACGTCATCAGTGCAAAGCGTTACCGTCTGAGGAAGATGGCCCAGAGCCTTGATCGTTTTGACGAATTCCGGCAGCAGATGATCGTGCGAGCCGCGCAGTTCGATCGAAAGCCCTGCCCTGAGTTTTGCCAGCAGATCGTCGCCGGAAACGAGTTCATGGTCGGAGCTGACGCCCGCGGTCACGAAGGCCTGGAGATCAGACCCCGCAAGGCTGCGCGCATGGCCATTGACTGGCTTGCCGGCGGCAAGCCCCGCCTGAACGATCCCGGTGATCCGCGCCTCACCGTCGATGACGCCGCGCATGTTCATCATTTCGGCGATGCCGCCGATTTCCGGCCAGCTCAAAATGTCGGCGATCACGTCGGCGTCGAAATCGGCACCGGCCAGCTCCAGGCCGGGTGCTGACGGCACGCTCGACGGTGCCAGCAGCACCGTGCGCAACGGCAGATCGCGACTTGCGTTTGCGGCCCAGCGCACGCCGGCCACGCCGTTGACATTGCCGAACTCATGCGGATCCCAGACGACGGTCGTCACGCCACGCGGCAGCACCGCATTGGCGTAGGTCGCCGGCGTCACCATCGAGCTTTCGACATGCATGTGCGTGTCGATCAGGCCGGGCGAAACGAAAGCGCCGGTGGCATCAACGACGGTTACTGCGTCACTGCGCGCGCCCGGTTCGTGAACGCTTGCGATCAACGATCCGACAAGGCCGATATCGGCCGGGCGAAACTCTCCGGTCACCACGTCGATGAGCGTGCCGCCCGATATTAGAACGTCGAACGGCTCGGCACCACGCGCTGCCGCCACTGCCCGGCTACGGAGCGCCGCATCCATCAGGTCCTGAGGCTGCTCTATGGAACTCACTTCTGCGCTTCCTTCATCAAAGCGCCCAGGATCTGAGCCCTGGTCGTCTCGACATGGGCATCGACGGCATATTCGGCATTGAAGATCGCATGGCTTTCGCGTGTTTCGACGACGGTGCGCCCGCGGGCCAGCGTCCCTCCGAGTTCGACATCGATGCGCGCCTTGCGAAACGAGATTGCGCCCGGATTGACGAAGGCAACGGCAGCGCAAGGGTCGTAGATCGCCATGCCCGGCCGGCCGCGGCTTGTGCCGATCGAGATGAAGCCGGCAAGCAAATCGGCGATGAGGGCCGCGTGGGCGCCACCCGCCGAGCGGATCGGCGCGACGTCATCGGGGTAGGCAAAGACCTTGCGGCAAAGATCGAGATCGACCATGCGCAGCGGCAGGCCATGCGCGATCACGATCGCCAACGCTTCCGGATCGGCAAAGGCGTTGAACTCGGCGGATGCCGTATGGTTGCCGCTGGTGACGCCGCCGCCCATCCAGGTGAGGTCGGTGATCCGGCTGGCCAGGTCCGGGCGGGCAAGGCAAAGGGCAGCGAGATTGGTGAGCGGCCCGAGCGCCAGAATCCGCTTCGGCCCCTCCTGCTCCAGCCAGGCGCAAAGTGCCGCAAAGGCGTCGCTTACCGCCAAGGCGTCAGCCTCCGGCAGCGTCAATCCCGCTGTCGGCATGCCGGCTTCGCCAAGGATGCGTTCGGCAGTTTCGAGCTTGCCGAGCACCGGCAGGGCGCGCCCCTCATGGATGGGGAAGGCCCAGCCGAAAGCGCGCGCGGCGCCGGCAGCGTTGCGCTTCACCTGGTCAAGCGGCGTGTTACCGAAAACCAGCGAAACGCCGTCGATCTCTTCACCGGCATGAAGGACGACAAGCACGGCGGCAATGTCGTCGAACCCCATGTCCGTATCGATCCAGACACCCATCGGACCTTACCCGAACTTCTTGAGGCGTGCGGCCTTCTCGACCGGCAGGTCGAAGGCGATGGCAGAGCCGGTTTCACGGGCTGCAAGCGCTGCGTCCTCTTCCGCTTTGATGGCGCCGAGGGGCGTATCGAGCAGATACTCGCGCGTACTGCCGGAGAAAGAGGCTCCGCGCACAGTGCCTTGGAAAGGACCTGAACCAAGGGTCACCATGCGCGGACGCCACGCAAGCCCTGCCGTGTCAGGCGGCAGGGATCCGGAAAGATCGATCGGGCCGTTTTCGGCCTTCAGCTTGCCGCCCTCGACGGCAAAGATGTTTTCGAAGCCGACGAAATCGGCGACGAAGCGCGAGATCGGGCGATTGTAGATATCCTCGGGGGTGCCGATCTGCTCGATCGCGCCGTTCAGCATGACAACGATGCGGTCCGCCAGCGACAGGGCCTCGCCCTGGTCGTGGGTGACGAAGATCATCGTGACGCCGGTTTCCTTCTGCACCCGCTGCAGTTCCGTGCGCATTTCGAGGCGCAGACGCGCGTCGAGGTTCGACAGTGGCTCGTCGAGAAGCAGCACCTTCGGTTCCATCACCATGGAACGCGCCAGTGCCACACGCTGCTGCTGGCCGCCCGAAAGCTCGCCCGGCTTACGGGCGGAGAACTTCGAAAGCCCGACGGACTTGAGACCAGCCGTCACCTTCCTCTCGATATCGGCTGCCGGCAGCTTCTTCAGCCGCAGGCCGAAAGCGACATTTTCGAACACGGTCAGGTGCGGGAAGAGCGCGTAGGACTGGAAGACGAGGCCGACGGAGCGCTTGTTGGCGGACACGCGGGTGATGTCGGCGCCATCGAGCTTGATCGCGCCTGAGGCCGGCGACAGCAGGCCGGCGATCGAGCGCATTGTCGTCGTCTTGCCGCAGCCGGAGGGCCCAAGGAAGGCCACCAGTTCGCCCTTGCGGATCGAAAGGTCGAGGTCCTTCACTGCAACGGTATCGCCATAGGCGAGCGTCAGTTTTTCAAGGCTGAGGAAGGGGGCGTCAGACATAGCGAGAGAATCCCAGGAAGCGTTCGGCAAGAAAGACGATGCCGATGGACATGAAGGCGAGCAGCGCGGAGAGGGCGGCGACCGACGGATCGTAGGTGATCTCCATGTAGGAGAGCATGTCGATCGGCAGTGTGCGCACGCCCGGGCCGGAGAGGAAGAGCGATACCGGCACCTGGTTGAAGCTCGTGACGAAGCCGAGGATGAAGGCGGCGAGGATGCCGCTGCGGATGTTCGGCATCACCACGCGGAAGAAGGCCCCGGCGCGGGAGGAACCGAGCAGCACAGCCGCCTCCTCGATGTCGGAGCGCAGGTTGTTGAGGCTCGCCGAGACGACCCGTACCGCATAGGGCAGAACCAGCGCGGTGTGGGCGAGAAACAGCGTCAGCGTGATGTTGAGGCCAAAGGGCACGACGATGTAACGCAAGAGCGCCAGGCCGACGATGATACCGGGCACGATGATCGGCAGCGAGACGATCGTGCGGATGGTTTCGCCGAAAGGCAGCTTGTAGCGCGACAGCGCGTAAGAAGCGGGAACGCCGAGCACGAGAGCGGCCGCGGTACCGCCGATCGCGAGCAGCATCGAGATCGCGAAACTCTCCTGGAAACTCTCGACCGTGAAGACTTTGGCGACCCACTTGAACGAGAAGCCCTGCGGCGGGAAGGCCAGCGTCTCTCCGCCCGAAAGTGACGCGGCAACAATGATGAAGAACGGCCCGATCAGGAAGGCGATCACCAGGAAGAGGACGAGCGGCGTAAAGATGCGAGGGGTCATCGCTTGTTCCTCGCAGTGGCAAGCCGTTTCAGGAGAAGATTGGCGGCAAAGCTCATG
This sequence comes from Ensifer sp. ENS09, assembly GCF_014852425.1. Lineage (NCBI taxonomy): Bacteria > Pseudomonadati > Pseudomonadota > Alphaproteobacteria > Hyphomicrobiales > Rhizobiaceae > Ensifer > Ensifer sp. ENS09. The sequence continues at coordinate 412,123 of NZ_JACVBP010000004.1, read as the reverse complement.
ACGATCAGGATGAACGCGATGACGCTTGCGGCGACGAAGTCGTTGGCGACGGTGACGCGCTGGTAGAGCAGCGTTTCAAGCATCAGAACCTTGGAGCCGCCGAGGATCGCAGGCGTGATATAGGCGGTCAGCGAACCGGTGAAGACCAGCGTTCCACCGATCACAAGGCCTTCCTTGGTCAGCGGCAGGATCACCTTGAAGAACACCTGGAACCAGTTGGCGCCGAGAACACGCGCCGCCGGGATCGCATCCTTCGGCATGTTCTCGAGCGCGCTGATCAAGGACAGGATCATCAGTGGCAGGAACAGCTGCAGCAGGCCGATGAACACGGCTGTCTCGGTGAAGAGGAAGCGGATCGGCTCATCCGAAAGGCCGACGAGCTGGAGCGCCTGGTTGACGATGCCGGTGCGGCCGAGGATGACGATCCAGGCATAGGTGCGCGCAACCGACGAGATCATCAGCGGCAGCACGACAAGGCCGATCATCTGTCCCTTGTTGCGCGGCGACAGATTGACGATCGCAAAGGCCGCGGCATAGCCGATGACCGCCGAAACAACGGTAACCATCAGGCCGAGCCGGAAGGTGCGCAGGAAGACGGTGCGGTTCAGCGGATCGGAAAAGAAGGTCGTATAGGCCGACAGCGACCAGCTGTCGGCGCTGCGAAAGCCTTCCGCCAGCAGGATCACCACCGGCGCCAGAAAGACGATCGCCGCAAAGACCGCTGCGGGCAGAGCGAGCGCCAGGGCTTCGGCGCGGTTCTGGAACATCCTTCTTCCTTTCAAGGCATTCCTGGGCGCTTCTCATCGCGCCCGTCGCATCAGGTCTCCACCGGCGGTCCGTGTCCGCCGGTGGAGGTCGCAAAGGCCTGGACTTACTGGCCGACCTGGGCGTTCCACTCCGACAGCCACGCTTCGCGGTTGTCGAGGGCGACGGCCGACGGGATCAGCTTGAGATTCTTCACGGTCTCTTCGCCGTAGGTCAGGTTTTCGGCGATCTCGGGCGAGACCTTCACGTCCTTGTTGGCCGGGCTGTCGACCAGCTTTTCGGCAAGGGCCGTCTGGATTTCGGTCGAGAGCCAGAAGTCCATGAACTGAAGTGCGAGATCCTGGTTCTTGCCGCCCTTGGTCAGCACCATCACGTTCATGCCGCCGGTCTGGCCTTCCTTAGGCGTTGCCCACTTGATCGGCAGGCCGAGCTTGGTGAAGCCTTCCCAGGAGAAACGACCGATCGGGGCGGCCCAGATTTCTTCCTGCTGCATCAGCTGCACCAACTGCGAGGACTTGACGTAGAAGGTGACGATCTCGTCCTTCTTGGCGCCGACGGCGGCAATCGCCTCCTTGAGGTCAGGCGTGTTCTTGCCGATGGCTTCGCCGACCATGTAGAGCGCCGGCGGGCCCTGGTTGGTGGTGACGTTCGGGAACGCCACGTGGCTGGCGTTCTTCTCGCTCAGGAGGTCGGCCCAGGAGTTCACTTCCATCTTGTCCGAGCGGTAGACGATCGACGTGGCGTAGAAGGTGTAGCCGACGCTCATGCCGTCGCCGTTCGGATCCTTGGCGAGGTCGTAGAGCTTGTTGAAGTTCTGGAGCTTCGAGGTGTCGATCTTTTCGATCAGATCGGCCCGGGTGGCCGAAAGCGCGTCAGCCATCGACACGACGGCCATGTCGACGACCGGGCTCGCCTTGTTGGCTTCCATCTTGGCCAGGCGCTCGACGCTGTTGCCGGTTTCGACGACGAGCTTGCAGCCGCACTTCTGTTCGAACGGCGTGTAGACCAGTTCCTTGAAGGCGTCCTGGGCAAAGCCGTAGACCGAAATGGTGAGCGTCTTTTCCTGGGCAGATGCGGCGTTGGCGGTAACGAGCAAGAGCGCGCTTGAGGCGAGCAGGAACTTCTTCATGGCTGGGGTCCTCCTTCAGTGACGGATGTGGCTGCGGTGACAGTGGTATGAACGGGTTGAGACGCGGGCGGCGCTGCGGCCGATTGCCGGACGACCAGGTGCATCGGCACCTTGGAGGTCGCCGCCGTAACCGGCGCACCGATCTCAGGATCGGACGGGTCGCGCTCGCTGATCGCCTTGACGAGCGCTGCGACGGCGACCGCCGCGATCTCGGTCATGTCCATGCGCGCCGTCGTCAGCGCCGGCGTGATGACCGGCGACCAGATCAGGTCGTCGAAACCGGTGACGCTTGCCTTTTCCGGCACATCGATGCCGGCGCGCTGCAATTCGGTGAGCGCCCGGAGCGCATGAAGATCGGAGATGCAGGCAAAGGCGGTGTAGCCTTCGGCCACCTTATCGGCGAGGCCGAGCGGACAGCCCTTGCCGGCCGCCTTTTCCAACGGCTCGATCCAGAGCGTATCGGTATGGCAGCCCTCGCCGAAGACAGAGCGGATGCCGCCGGCGCGGTCGTTCTGTACGTTCGAGGCGGGATTGTTGCCGATGATCAGCACCCGGCGGTGGCCGAGCGCCTTCAGATGCTCGGCGATCTGCTGGCCGCCACCCCAATGGTCGGCAGCGACCGTGTTTCCGGGGGTCGAGGGCGTATCGATGACGGCGACCGGACAGCCGACATCGGCGATGCGGGTGCCGCGCCTGGGCACGATCACGAGGCCATCGACGTCGCGATCGATCAGACGCTCGATCGCCTTGGTCTGGGTCGAGACGTCGCCGCGGGAGTCGGCGATCAGCACGCCATAGCCCGACGACGAAGCGGCGAGCTCGATTGCCTGAGCGATCTGCGGGAAGAGCGGATTGGCGATATCGGGAAGGACGAGACCGAGAACGCCGGTGCGGCCGGTGCGCAGCGCCCTGCCCGCCTGGCTCGGCACATAGCCGAGCTCGGCAGCGGTCGCGCGGATTTTTTCCACCATCTCGGCGGAGACGCGCCCCTTGCCGGAGAGCGCGTTGGAAACCGTCGCCGCGGAGACGCCCAGCGTTCTGGCAATCCTCGTTAGTTTTGGTCCGGAACGCGCCAAGACAGTGTTCCCGCTATCGCGTGATTAAACGATTAATCAGCCGATATATCAGAATCTGCCGACTGTCGAATCCTTTTGTCGACTCGTTGCATTTTGCAATTTTCGAGGGAAAACCTACGCGAACAACAATCGATTTCTGCCTGACGCCCGGCGTTCACAGTCAGCGGAAGAAAATCGCGCCAACTCCTCAAGGGCGCGCGGGCCTATCAAGGCCTGCCTGATATATCTCTGTTCACACCGCGCGATGAAAAGCGAAATGCGCATCTGCCCAACCGCCGCAATCGCGGGTACAAATTTCAACTTCGCCTGACAAAAGAAATCAATTTTCCCACTAAATTACTAGGGAATAAGTATGATGCACGGCAATCGTCCGATGGCTAGAATTCGGCGGCGGTGCGATCCGCACAACAGGCATAAGCAGGAGTTTGGGACATGACTGGCACTATCATCGGCTTTGGCAAGACCACGGGACAGGCCCGCCGGGCGCGCGGCGCAACCTTGGCAGCCACCACGTTGGCACTGGCTCTTGCGTCGAGCACGGCCGTTTTTGCCGAGGACGCGAAGTTCGATCCCAACGCCTCGATCACCATCGGCTCGCTTTATGAGCCGCAGAACCTCGATAACACTGCCGGCGCCGGCCAGGGCATCAACGAAGCCTTCAACGGCAATGTCTATGAGGCGCTGTTCACGCTGACCGACGCAGGCGACGTTCAGCCGGGTCTCGTGGCTGAGCAGAGCGTCAGCGACGATGGCCTCACCTACACTTTCAAGCTTCGCCCCGGCGTCACCTTCCACTCCGGCGATCCTCTGACGGCCGCCGACGTCAAGTACAGCATCGAGCGCGTAACGGCCGAGCAATCCAAGAGCTCGCGCAAGAAGAGCCTTGCAACCATCAGCGCCATCGAAACGCCCGATGACCAGACGGTCGTCGTCAAGCTGTCCGCCCGCTCGATCTCGTTGCCCTACAATCTGAGCTATGTCTGGATCGTCAACGATGCAGCCAAGGATCTGAACGCGGGCGAAGACGGCACCGGCCCCTATCGCCTCGACGAATGGCGCCGCGGTTCGTCGCTGGCGCTCGTCCGCAACGACAAGTACTGGGGCACGGCGCCGACCAATGGCGAAGTCGTCTTCCAATATTTCACCGATGCGACCGCGCTCAACAATGCGCTATTGACCGGCGCCGTCGACATCGTCACCAGCGTCCAGAGCCCGGACTCCATTGCCCAATTCAAGGACAATCCTGACTTCACGGTCACTGCAGGCCAGTCGACGACCAAGGAACTGCTCGCGTTCAACGACCGCGTCGCCCCCTTCGACAACGTCAAGGTCCGCAAGGCGATCGCCCGTGCCATCGACGACAAGAAGCTTCTGACCTCGATCTGGGGCGAATACGGCACCCTGATCGGCTCCTTTGTTCCGCCGACCGATCCCTGGTACGTGGACCTGACCGCCGTCGACGCCTATGACGTCGAGAGCGCCAAGGCGCTCTTGAAGGAAGCGGGCTTTGCCGATGGCTTCACCTTCAAGCTCGATACGCCGAACTACGATCCGCACCCGATCGTCGCGCAGTTCATCCAGAGCGAACTCGCAAAGGTCAACATCAAGGTCGAGATCAACGTGATCACCGCCAACGAGTGGTACACCAAGGTCTACAAGGCGCATGACTTCCAGGCCACGCTGCAGGAGCACGTCAATCACCGCGACATCGTCTTCTACGGCAATCCGGATTTCTACTGGGGTTACAACAATCCCAAGGTCGTCGATCTGATCAAGGCGTCGGAGGCCGCCGCCAACACCGACGAGCAGACGGCGAAGCTGAAGGAAGCCAACACGATCATCGCCGAGGATGCGGCCAGCAACTGGCTCTATCTCTACCCGCAGATCGTTGTCTCGAACTCGGCCGTGACCGGTTACCCGGTGAATGGACTGAACTCGCAATTCTTCGCCTTCGGCATCAAGAAGAGCGAGCAGTAAGCGGCAGCGCCGTCCGGCGTGCACCCCACACCGGTGCACGAACAGCAGCCCCTGGATCCATTCCGGGGGCTGATTGCGTTTCGCGCCAATTGTCCGGGCAATTCGCCGTCCTTCCACAGGCGCGACCAAAGATAGGCCGTGCTCTAGCCTGCCCGATCTTTTTGGTGCAAAAGCCAGCTCTCTGATCACGGCCCCCGTGAGAAGAAAGGAATGCAGCCATTCTCACCTATCTCGTCCGCCGCTTTGCCATTCTGCTTCTGTCGCTGCTGATCGCGGCGGTGGTGCTGTTCGTGCTTTTGCGCCTTTTGCCCGGCGATCCCGCCAATGCGCTTCTCTCTGTCGGCGCCGATGCCGTGCAGATCGAGAAGGCGCGCGAACAGGTCGGCTCGAACCTGCCGCTCTGGCAGCAGTTCCTGCGCTTTGCCGGCAGCCTCGCCCGCTTCGATCTCGGGACCTCTTTTGTCAGCGGCAAGCCGGTGATCGAGGAGATCGCGGCGCGGCTGACGGTCACCGTGCCGCTGGCGCTGATGGGCTTCGTGCTCGCCATCCTGATCGCCGTTCCGCTCGGCATCCTCTCGGCCGTCAAAGCCGATCGCTGGTATGGCGGACTGATTTCAACCGTGTCGCAGCTCGGTATTGCCATTCCCGTCTTCTGGGTCGGCATCCTGCTGGTCACGGTGTTTGCCGTCACCTTCCGGCTGTTCCCTTCGGGCGGCTTTCCCCGCCGCGGCTGGCAGAACGAGGGACAAGTGTTTTATGCGCTTGCATTGCCCGTCATGACGATCGGCCTCGTCATGGGCGCGTCCCTGCTGCGCTACGTACGCTCGGCGACCCAGGATGTCCTCGGTAGCGACTATCTGCGCACCGCACGTGCCCTCGGCGCCAGCTTCCCCGAGGCGCTCATTCGTCACGGCATCCGCAACGGCGCCGTGCCGATCGTCTCCATTCTCGGCATCGAGCTTGCAACGACACTGCTCGGCGCGGTGGTCGTCGAGCGCGTCTTTGCCCTGCCAGGCCTTGGCTCGATGCTGCTGCTTGCGATCGAGCAGCGTGACTATCCGAATGTTCAGGGCGTGCTGTTCATCTCCACCCTGCTGGTGCTGCTCATCGGGTTTGCCGCTGATCTCACCCAAAGGCTGATCGATCCGCGTCTGCGCGAACGCGCCGTCGGAGGCAATGCATGAGCCCCGTCGACACAGCCGTTTCCGCGCCGAAGCGCCAGCGCTCGCTGGCCCTGACCGTCGGCCTTGCCCTCGTCGGCCTCAACGTCGCCGTCGCGGTACTGACGCTTTTCTGGACGCCCTATGATGCGCTGAATGCCTCGGGTGGACGACTGGAAGCGCCGTCACTTTTGCACTGGCTCGGTACTGACCGCCTGGGCCGCGACCTGCTTACCCAGTTGATGATCGGCGCCCGTACCGCTCTGCTGGTCGGCACTGGTGCAGTTGCGATTGGTGCTGCGATCGGCGTCAGCCTCGGCGTTGTCGCCGCCTTCGCCACGCGCCTGGCCGACGACGTGATGGCTGCGACGCTCGATATCCTGATCGCCTTTCCGACCCTGCTGCTTGCCATGCTGGTGGTGGCGGCAAGCGACAGTGCCAGCCTCTGGTCGGCGATCCTGGCACTCGGGCTTGCCATCTCGGCGATCGTTGCGCGGCTGACCCGCATCCTCGCCAAGCGCGTGCTTAGGCAGGACTACATCGTCGCTTCGCGCACATCGGGAACCTCCTGGGGCGGCGTCGTCTTCCGCCACGTGCTGCCTAACATCTGGCCGACACTGTCGGTCAATTTTGCCCTGCAATTCGGCCTCGCCGTCATCGCGGAGGCGTCGCTCTCCTATCTCGGCCTTGGCGCACCACCACCGAATGCCTCCTGGGGGCGGCTGCTGCAGGAAGCACAGGGCACCGTCTATACGGCTCCGATCGGCGCGATCGCACCGGGCATCGCCCTCGTCGCGCTCGTCATCGGCATGAATCTTCTGGCTGACGGCCTGCGCGATATCGCCGATCCGACGCGGGGGAGATCGCGATGACAGCGCTGCTCGACATCCAGGGTCTCACCATCCGCGCCGGCGACAAGCCTCTGGTGTCCGACCTCTCTTTCGCCATTCGCCCCGGTGAACGCATCGGCCTGATCGGTGAATCCGGTTCCGGCAAGTCGATGACGGCAATGGCCGCGACCGGCCTGCTGCCACCGTCGATCGCGGTCACCGGTTCGATCACTCTTGACGGGCAACAGGTTGTCGACGCCACCGACCGGGTGATGAACCGGCTGCGCGGCGTCGCCGCAGCGGTCGTCTTCCAGGAGCCGTTGACCGCGCTCGATCCCCTGATGAAGATCGGCCGGCAGATCGCCGAACCGGTTCGCCGACGTCTGGAGCGAGACGGCGGCAAGGCAACGAAGGAGGCGGTTCAACGCGAAGTCCGCGACCTGATCGCCAAGGTGGCATTGCCGCAGCCCGACCGCATCATCAATTCCTACCCACACGAAGTGTCCGGTGGCCAGCGCCAGCGCGTGGCCATCGCCATGGCGCTTGCCTGCCGCCCGAAGCTGCTGATTGCCGACGAACCGACAACGGCACTCGACGTCACGACGCAGGCCGAGATCCTGAAACTGCTGGACCGGCTGGTGCGCGAGACCGGCATGGCGCTTCTGTTCATCAGCCACGACCTGCCGGTCGTCTCCCAGGTGGTCGAGCGTGTCATCGTGCTGAAGAACGGCATCGCTGTCGAAGAGGGCCTGGTCGGTTCGGTATTCGGCAGACCGCAGCACGACTATACCAAGACCCTGGTCGAGGCCGCCCGCCTGTTCGACGAAGCGCTCGGAGCAACCGGATCATGATGCTCGATCTTCAAAACGTCAGCTTCGGCTACTCCCGCCAGCAGACCACCCTCGACAACGTCTCGATATCGGTGCGACCGGGAGTGAGCATCGGTCTCGTCGGCGAATCCGGATCGGGCAAGACGACGCTGCTGCGACTGATGCTCGGGCTCATTCGCCCGACGAGCGGCACCATTCGCTTCGGCGAGGAAGCCCTCGACACCGGCAGCAGCGCCTTCATGCAGCGCTACCGCCGCGCCGTGCAACCCGTTTTCCAGGATCCCTATTCCTCTCTCGACCCGCGCCAGCGGGTGATCGACATCATCGGCGAGCCGCTAAGGTCGCTGCGGATCCCGGGCGACCGGACGCAGGCGGTCACCGCGGCACTCGAAGCGGTCGGGCTTCCTGCCGATGCACTCCGCCGCTACCCGCACGAGTTTTCCGGCGGCCAGCGCCAGCGCATCGCCATTGCCCGCGCCATCGTCGCCCGCCCTCAGATCGTCCTTGCCGACGAGGCGGTCAGCGCGCTCGACCTTTCCACCCGCATCCGCATCGTCGAGCTGTTCAAGACACTCGCCGAAAAGTTGACGCTGGTTTTCGTCTCGCACGATCTCGGCGTCGTCGCGGCCCTCTGCGAAGAGATGGTCATTCTGGAGCGTGGCAAGGTGGTCGAAAGCGGCAAGACCCGCGACATTTTGGCCGCCCCGCAACATCCCTATACGCAGCGTCTGCTTGCCAGCATTCCGCGCATGCCCGCCTGACAGGGGATTGGCGCGGATATCGCGTCTTTGGCCGAATCCACCTTTTTCCCCAAGGGCTTGATGATTCGCGTCCGCATTGATCCAGGACAACCGCTGAGACGCCCTGTTGAGCATAGTGCCGTCGGCCGCAGAATCCCTGCCGCCGAACGCCCTGACCGGCGATGTTCAACTTCTTCTGGGGGTCCGGAAAATCATGCCTACTCGCGCCATTCTGCCATCTGCCATCCTTTTCGCCGCGCTTGCGGCACCGCTCGCGCTCGCGACGGCGGCAGATCTCTCCGAGCCGGGCGCGGTCGCGGCACCGGAAATGCCACTGGCAAGCGAGCCCGGCCCTTGGATGATCCGTGGCCGCGCGCTCGCTGTCCTGCCTGACGACAAGGGCACGCTCTATCTCAACGGCAGCGCACTCGACGGCGAAAAGGTCGGCGTCAGCAACTCCGTCGTGCCGGAGCTCGACATCACCTATTTCTTCACCGACAACATTGCGGCCGAACTGATCCTCGGCACGACGCCGCACACCGCGCGCGGCAGCGGTTCGATCGCCGGCCTCGGCGAGATCGGCAAGGCCTGGCTGCTGCCGCCCACGCTCACACTGCAGTATCACTTCAACGTCACCGACGAGATCAAGCCCTATGTCGGCGCCGGCGTGAACTACACGATGTTCTACAACGAGAAGCCCCGCGGCGATTTCTCCAGCTTCAACCTGAAAAACACCTTCGGCGTGGCGCTTCAGGCGGGCGTCGATATCAAGCTCGACGACCACTGGGGCCTGAACTTCGACGTAAAAAAGCTGTTCCTGGAGCCTGAGGTCAACGCCACCCTGCCGGGCGCCGGTGCCGTCAGCGGCAAGGTCAAACTCGATCCGTGGCTGATCGGCACCGGTATCAGCTACCGGTTCTGACAGCCTCGAACGAAACGGCTGGCGGCGCCTATTCAAAGGCGCCGCGAGCTGCAAAGCCGACGTTAGACGTGATGGGCCGTGACGGCCTTGGCGAGTTCGCCCGACAGTTGCTGGCTACCGGCATGGGAGACATCCCCCAGCGACAGCATACCGACCATGCGCTTGTCCTGGTCGATCACGGGCAAACGCCGCACCTGTTTCGCCTCCATCAGATGGACGGCATGTTCGATCGTCTCGTCCGTGCGGCAATAGACGATATCCCTCGTCATCACGTCCCGCGCCGTCATCGACGCCGGGTCCCGCCCGTTGGCAAAGGCGCGCAGCGCAATGTCGCGGTCCGTGACCATGCCGATCAGGCGGTCGTTTTCGCCGACCGGCAACGCGCCGATGTCCTCGTCGCGCATGATACGCGCGATTGTCTTCAGATCGGTTTCCGGAGAGATCCAGCGAGCGCCGGGATGCATGGCTTCCGATATTCTCATCTCATCCTCCTGTGCGTGAAAGCGGCGGAGCATAGGCCGACATCGTGGCCATTCATTGATCCAGCGAAACGTGGCGCTACCCCTATCGCAGTTCGAGGAGGAAATAGGTGGTCGGGCCGGAGGGCCCGTTGTTGGAGAGCCGGAAGGCGACATTGCCCGTGCCTTGCACCACCGGCGCATGCACGTTGCCGTCGAGGCCCACCGGCGAAACGCTCCAGTTCCCTGCGGTTCGCGCCAGCGTCAGATCGACATAGCCTTCGCGCAGCCGAACCGGCAGCCGGCCAAAATCCTCGATCACCTTCTCCTCGGTATCGCGAAACGCCATGCCGGTGTTTTGCGCATCGGTCGCAAAGATCAGCAGCAGGCGCCGGCCGGTGGCGAGCCCTGCATTCGCATCGAGCGCCGAGATCGCAACAAGCCCGTTGCCATCGGCCCGCTCGACCCTGAGCAGACCGAGATCGATCGGCTCCCGCAGCGTCGAGAAGGCGGCGGCCGCGGTCCTGTCGGTGACGACGCGCAATTGGCCGGCAAGGCGGTTCAACAGGATTTCACCGGTACTGCTCTGGTAAATGCCGGTATCGATGCTGGTGCCGTTATCATCCGAAAGCGCACCGTCTTGGCGCAGGCTGTCGAGTATCCCTTCGCTGTCCTGCTGGCGCGGTTGCTTTACCGCAGGCACATCGCCGAGCCGGTTCGCCTCTTCAAGACCGACCCGCCCGACCAGCGCGAGGTCCGTCAGGCGCTCCGGTTCGCGCGCCTGCATGTCGTCGGAAAGATCCTCTTCTCCGCGCACCGCAAACGGGACGGTAGCGGCTGAGGTCGCCACGTCGCCGCGGCGGTAGAGAAGCGCCGACAGCGTCTCGCCGGCGCGCGCGACGGGATCGAGCGCAATGGCGTAGGGCAGCATTGCCTTCTTGTGCGGGAACGGTTCGCCATAGGAAAGAACGATCGGGCCATGGCCGTGGCGGCAGAGCGCATCCCAGCCTTGCAGGGCCGCATAGGCCGGCATCCCCAGCCCGGCCTCGTAGCGGTAGCGGTTCCAGAAGAGGTGATCGTACTCGCTGACGAGGAACGGTCGGTCGAGCCAGCGCGTTGCCGCGATCATGCGGATGTAATTCACCCCGTCGGCGATCGAACTGACCTGTGTGGTCTTGCTGCCGGGCGCATAGCCGCTGACCCAGTCGTGATAGGTGTTCATGGTCACGGCTTCGAGGCCGCGCCGGCTGAGCGACGCCTGAACCGTCGGCCAATTGTTGTAGTTGCTGATCAGGCCGCGGTAGCCGAGCCCGCGTAGCACCTCGCCCATGCGCGCGGCCGTCGCCGCTTCCGTCTCGGTAAAGAACGCCTGCAGATCGCGCAGCCGCGGGCCGGGAACGTAGCGGTCCGCCGGCAGCGCCACGGATCTCGCTTCGATCGTCTCGTCTGGGCGCAGATCAGGCCACGCCTTGGCAAGCGCCGCGGTCGATCCGTAGCGTTTGGCCAGCCATGCGTTGAACGGCTTGGCAAGCTGCGGATCATAGGGCGGCTTGCCCGGCCGATCGTGCACGACCGTGTCGAACTCCATGCCGTTCTCGTTGGCGAGAATGACGACCGCGAGCGCGTCGTCGCGGATCGGCGCCAAGCCCGTATAGGGGTTTACGCGCCCGAGGATCGCCTCCTGCATGCGCTTCCAGTGATCGAACGCCCGCTCGTCGACAAACAGCTCGAGCTTGAGGTTGCCGCCATCGTCCCAGCGATCGTCAAAGCCGCCGTAAACGCCGCGCAGGGACGACAGGCCGTCCATCATCCAGTAGATGCCGTTACGCTTCAGCGCCGCCAGCAGATAGTGGATGCGGTCGAGCGTCTCGGGGTCGAAATCGAAGTCCCGGTCGCGACCGAACATCAGGCTGCCGTCGACGAAATGCAGCCGGGCGAGATTGTAGCCGCGCATCGCCAGTTGCCGGGCGTAACGATCGGCGGTTTCGTGATCGGGAAACCCGCCGGAGGCCGGGCTCCAGGCAAGCGACGCACAGAGCATGCGCTCCGGCTTGTCCGGTGACTTCGCGAAGGCAAGCCGTCCGCCGGCACCGGCGACCAGGCGGTGATCCGCATCGATCGTGCCGTTCGGCAGGAAAGAGGAAAAATCGAGAGGGCTGCCAGCCTCGAACTCAAGCGAGATTTCCCGCACGGGAAGCCACGGGTCCGATGCCTGCGCCGGCGAGCAGACGGCAGCAAGCGCCACGGCTGCCGCCGGCAGTGGCTGCCACCTCATGCCGGGGCTCCGAGCAGCTTGCTTTCGATCGGCGCGTCAGGCTTTCGCCGTGCCCGGAAGAAGCCGACCGGCAGCGCCGCCGCGTGGAAGAACCAGGCGACGACAGTGTAGAGCCCCATGCTGAAACCGCCCTTGCGCAGGCTCATCAGCCCGACGACGCCGGTAAGGATCGCAAGGACGATGCCGAGCGCAAGGAGTTTGTCGGGCACGAACAGCAGGATCGCCAGCGACGCTGCCCACCAGAGATAGACCAGCGCCCAAAGCTTGAGCTCCGGCAGTTCCCGGACGAGCTGGAAGAAATAGGGCTGGCCGAGCGAGGCGCGCAGCAACTCCCCGATGCCGAACAGGTACTTGCTCTTCCAGCGGCGCACGAGCAGGCGGTAGGAATTGTCGGTGTGGCCGAAATGCTGGACGAAGCGCCGGTCAAGGCGATGCAGCTTGAAGCCGGCGCTTCTGAGCCGGATGCCGAGGTCAAACTCCTCATAGCCGTGCAGGTTGCGGTCGGAGAGATAGCCGACTGCCTCGATCGCCGACCGGCGATAAAGCCCGCCGCCGTTCATGCGGTCGATCGCGCCGATCCGGTTTTCCGGTGAATTACGGGTGACCCGCCGGGAAAATTCGAGGTTGGAGGTCAGCATCTCCTGCACATGGCCGGTAACACCAGCCACTGTGGGATCGTCGGCGAGGAACGCTTCTGCCACTTCGAGGAAATCGTCGTCCAGCAACATGTCGCCGTCGAGCAGGCAGATATGTTTGTGGCGCGAATATTGGAAGCCGAGTTGCGGGCCGATGCCGCAGCTCGGAAGCGCCGGTGGGCTGATCTGGGCGATGACAACAGGATAGCGCGACGCGATCTCCACTGTCCGGTCCCTGGAGCCGCTGTCGGCCACGATGACCTCGCCGCCAACTGTTTCGAGCGCCTTCAACGCGCTTTCGATCGTCGCAGCGATGCGCTTTTCTTCGTTCAGCGTCTTGATGATGACGGATACTGCCACGCGATCCCCCAGTCTCGACGGAGCGCAGGCCTGCTCCGGTTGCCGCCGATCTTACCGGCGATATTTTGCGTTTTGGTTTACCGCCCCAGCAGCCGCAGCAGCGGCAAACGAAAGCGATAGAGGAACCAGCCGCCAAAGACGCCACAGGCGCCGCCGAGAAGCTTGACCATCACATCCGTCAGGCGTGCGTGGCGGTCAGCAGAAACCATCTGCAACAGTTCGAAGCCAATGGCGGTCGCAAAGACCAGAACCAGCACGAGCGCCAGCCGCCGCGGATAGGCGATCGCAAACAGCAGGCCCAGCAGGCCGAAGGCCCCGAAACGTTCGAGATGGACCATGTGCCCGATGCGCGGCCGCAGGTCGAGCGGCGACATCGTCGAATAGGCGATCACGGCAAACAGGATCCATGCGAAAAGGCTGGCGGCGCGTTTGATAGTCATTGTCGGCTTGTCTTCCAGGCGGCGTGCGAGGCACGGCAATTATCGAACGATCGGCGATGGCGCCTGCGCGTTCATCGCGTTGCGGGGGCGCGGTCGCATTCTTGAGGAGAGCGGTGTGCGGTGAACGCACGAGGCAGGCTCCGGCCGGCGACACGGCGGACGCGAACGCCCGGCTACTTCGCCAGCAACGCGCTATACACCGCCGCGGTCCTTTGCGCCACATTTGTCCAGCTATAGGCGGCTTCGGCGTGCGCGGCGCGCTCGCGCACCTCCTCGTCGCTGAGCGGGGCTGCGAGCTTGTCCACGATGCCGGACGCCAGCGCATCGATATCGCCCAACGGGAAATATTCGTCGGGCGCCAGCTCCAGTTCCTGATTGGCGACGATATCGCTTGCCAGAACCGGCAGCCCGTAGGCCATCGCCTCGAGCAGTGCAATCGGCATGCCCTCGTGGCTGGAAGGCAGCACGAAGAGGGCGGCATTGTCGAAGAGTTCCGCCAGCCTGTCGCCCGTCTGAAAGCCGGTGAGCACGACACCCGGCACGTCGCGCGCAAGCGCCCTCACCTCCTTGGCATAAGGCGTCTCGAACTCTGCGCCGCCGGCAAGAACGAGCTTCGTATCGCTGAGGCCGCACTTGGCAAAAGCACGGATGAGATCGAGCTGCCGCTTTTCCGGAACCAGCCGGGCGGCGAGCAGGATATAGCGCCGCCGTTCAAGGCCGAACTCCGCGAGAATGCCGGCCTCTCCCGTCGGCGGGGTGACCTGGACGCCGTTCGGCACCAGCGTCATCGCAACATGGTGCCGGGCGTGCATCGTCTCGGCGATGTCCTTCGAGATCGCCACGCGTCCGTTCGAGAACCGCATGCCGAGGCGCTCGCCGAGCTTCAGCGTGCGCCTGGCGAATCCGCCCCATTTCTGCCGGTCATAATCGTAGCCATGATGGGTCACCACGACCTTGAGACCGAGCAAGCGCGCAAGCGGCGCCATCAGCGCCGGGCCGATGGCATGAATGTGCAGGACATCCGGGCGCCGCCAGGCGGCGAGCCAGACCCCGAGGAAGGTATGGACGATCGCTTCCAGCGCCATACGGCGCGGCGCCCAGAGAGGAACGACGTCCACTCCGTTCCAGGCGTAAGCCTTGCGATCCTCCAGATAGCGGCGGCGTCCGACCACCTCGACGTCCCAGCCGTATCCGAGCAGCTTGCTCGCCAGCATTTCGACGTGTTTCTCGACGCCGCCCTGAACGTTGGGGATGCCGCGCAGGCCCAGCATCATCACGCGCTTGCGCTCACCGCGTGCGGCCAGCGCGCCGCTCTGAGCGGGGTGGCCGTGCTGTCGGCCAGCGCGTGCGGCGCTAGGCAGGGGTAGCCGGCCGGCGCCGTCCGACAGTCCGGTCTGTACCATCTCCTGCGCAATCACCGGCTGTTGCTGGCGATGACTTCGCGAAACATCAGACTTTCTGCTCATGTGTCGCCTCGAAGGTTGCCCGTTCCGTTTACTAGGGCGATATACTTAATCACCGCCAAGATATTTCACTCACCCCTCATATAAATGACCGAAAACCATAGCGCGAGCCCAGGTTACTACAAATTGTATCGTAACGTTAATGGCGGACGCGCTCAGAGCGCGCCCAGCCTGGAATAGAGGTCGATCGTCCTTTGCCGATAGGCGGCGGCGGAGAACTCGTTTGCGATCCAGCGTCGGCCCGAAGCCCCCATCGCAGCGCGTTCGGCAGCCGGCAGACCGGCCATCGTCGACAGCACGCGGGCGAGATCGTCGGCGTCCCCCGAAATCGCGGTCATGCCGGTCTCGCCCTCGCGGATCATTTCAGGAATGCCGCCGATCGAGGCTCCGATCACCGGCCGCCCCAACGCATAGGCCTCAAGCACGCTGATCGGCGCGTTCTCATACCATTCGGAAGGCAGAACCAGCGCCAGCGACTGCCCGATCAGGCGGTGCAGGGCCTCGCCGGAGAGATAGCCGGCAAAGGTTACGTCGGCGCCGGTTTGCGCAACCAGTTGCCGCAGCATCGCTTCCTCGGGCCCGGTTCCGGCGATCACCAGCCGTTGGCCCGATGCGGCCGCCGCGCGGATCAGCGTCGCCAACCCCTTCTCCGGGGCCAGCCGTCCGGCAAAGACGAAATAGTCGCCCTCGACCCAGTCGGCCGAATAGTCGTCGACATCGACGAAGTTCGGGATATGGACCATCTGTTCCCGCGGCCAGCCCCATTCGACCAGCTTCTCGACGTAGAATTTGCTCGGTACGACGATGCGGTCCACCTTGTTGCGGTAGAGACCGAGCCCGCGGTGAACGACGGTTTCGGCGAGCACGACGGCGCTCAGCGTCGTCTCCCCCTTGATGCAGCGATGCCGCAAGACGTTGTAGATATGCCCGCCGCGACAGTCCTCGCAGACGGCACCGTGACGCAGCATCTTGTAGGAAGGACAGGCAAGCTTCAGATCGTGAGCGGTCATGACGACCGGGATGCCGGCCGCCTTCAGCGTTGAGAAGATCGCCGGCGAAAGATGGTGGTAGACGTTGTGGGCATGGGCGACGGAGGGCCGGGCGCGCTCGATCAGCCGGCTGACGTTCTTCTGCGCTTCACGCGAGTAGATGACGCTTGCCGCCTGAACGACCTTGCGCAGAAGGTTGGTGCGCCGGCCATACTCGATCTCGGAGACGAAATAGTCGGACCATGGCGAGGCTTCGTTATCCTCGTGCTGCATGGCGAAGGGCACCACGTCCCAGCCGATATCCGAAAACATCTTCATATGGTCGAAAAAGACCGCCTCCGCGCCACCGCGGCGATAGAAGTAGTTGTTGATGGCGAGCAGCCTGTTGCCGCCGTTCCCCTGCCCCGACATGCCCCCTCCTACCAGCCGAGCCTGTCGAGCGCCTGCTCGACCGGCAACACGACACAGCCCTTCTCAACCGCGTAGCGAACCAGGGTCTCGAAAGTCTCGGGCGTGCAGCCATAGGGCGTCGGACGCGCGGCGATGTCGTGGGTGAAAAATACGAGCCAGCCCGGTCGATCAACGACATCGTCGATCCAGCCCGTGAGCGCTCGAGCGTCCGCCTCCGGCTGCCGGATCT
Organism: Ensifer sp. ENS09; assembly: GCF_014852425.1. Classification (NCBI taxonomy): domain Bacteria; kingdom Pseudomonadati; phylum Pseudomonadota; class Alphaproteobacteria; order Hyphomicrobiales; family Rhizobiaceae; genus Ensifer; species Ensifer sp. ENS09. The sequence goes on along the minus strand of NZ_JACVBP010000004.1, from coordinate 395,434 downwards.
CGACGGCCTTCAGCATCAGCGGATCGACGGCCGTGCGGTTGACGCTCTCGCCAGCCGCACGACAAGTGCGGTAGCGGCGCCCCAGCTCCCGCCGCGCCAGCGGCCAGGCGGCATTGTAAGGAAAGGCGAAGTTGGTTGCAGCGGCATTGACGCCGCTCTGGCTGAGATAGGCGGCATTCCGGTCGAGATCCCGGGCGAGCCCACCTCCGCCCAGACGCCTGATTTTGCTGTGGGAATAGGTGTGGCAGCCGACCTCGTGACCCCGACGAGCGAGCTCGGCGCAGCCCTCCGGCGAGATCAGGGTACGATCCGTCTCGACCCGCCCCCCAAGCCCTCCGGCGATATAAAACGTTCCGTGCACGCCATGACGTTCGAGGATCGCGGCGCCGTTGTGCAGTGCTGTGTCCGGCACGTCGTCGAAGGTGAAGGAGACGAGCGGCGCATCGGTTATGACGTCACGCGGTTTCGCCGCGAGACGCCAGATCAGCCGGTTGGCGACGCGATCGACAAGGCCGTCGACCCTCGACAGAGCCTGTGAAAAACTAGGCATGCGCCACCATCCTTTGTGCAAGCGGGCGTGGTTCGGTTGCAAGCGCTGCCGAGGACTGCAGGCGCAAACCGCAAATTGCGAAGAGCAAGGTAAACCACAGCACGTTCGGACCATCGAAGAAGAAGGCCTCGAGGCTGGCGCTGTAGATCGAATAGAGCCATATCCGCAGGAACAGCCGCGTGAGGTCGCTGTGCTGCCGGGCCGGCGGTATGCGCGAGATATGATAGAGCGGGAGCACCACCAGCCAGAGCAGCGTGAGGATCAATCCGGGTATGCCGATGACCAGAAGCGTCTCGAGATAGGAATTATGCGCATGGGCGGCGCGAACCGCCCAGGTCTCGATGCCGCCGCCGCTGAAGACCACTTCCTCGGTCTGCCAGAAAGCCTTCAAGCCGCGGCCGATAAACGGCTGTTCAGCGATTACCGAAAAGGCGAAGCGCCAGACGTCGGCGCGGTTCGTGAAGGTCGCGTCGATGCCGAGCGACGTGACGAATTCGCCAAGTGGCCGGAAGACGGCCGACCCGACGGCGAAAAGGTTGAACAGGGCCACGCCGCCGATTGCAATCGGGATGCGCAGCAGGCGTACGCGTTCGAACAGCCATGCCAGAAGCAGGATGCCCGGCAGCATCGCCGTCGAGGTCTTCCCTCCCGTGTGGATGAGGAAGAAGAAGGCGAGGCCAACGATGGTCACGCCGACTAGCTTCGACCACCGATGCAGGACGTAAAGGCCGAGAAACGAGGCCAGCACCATGGCGACGGCCGCTTCGTTCTTGTGACGAAAATGGCCGCGCCACAGCCCTGCATGCATCGGCTCCAGCACTTCGTTGGCCTGGTGAATGGACAGAAGCGGCTTGAACAGTACGCCGTAATAGGCAACCGCGAGCATGACGAGCGTCGAGATCGCCAACATCTTGGCGAAGTGCCGCTCGTTGGCCGGCAACAGCAGATAGACGTTGGCGTTGACCGCGACCATCGTCGTCAGGATGATCGCCTTGATGCCGTTGGCCGGATGAGCGGAAACCAAGCAAGCAAAGAGCACCCACAAAAGCAGGACCGCAAGCAGCACCCGCGGCTGCATCAGCCCGCGCCGCATCGGATGCAGCACACCGTAACAAGAGGCGCCGGCAAACAGCAGCAAGGCCACGATCTGGTTCAGCCGGCTGGAATTGTCACCGCCCGGCTCCAGCAGGCTTTCCTTGGTCAGGTCGACGAAGGAATGGAAGGGAATCCAGTAGTAGATGGAAATCGCCAGGAACAGGAAGGTCCCGACGCGGACCCTCAAGGCTTCTGCAGAAGTGACCGGATTACCGCTGAGATCGGGCACGATGGCCGCCCTCTCACGGCGCCAGGGGCTGCGGACGACGGATGTATCTCCACAGACCGAGGGCAAGCGCGAGCGATATGCCGAGAACGATCCCGAGGAAGCCGCCGCCGGCGAGCAGAACCACGGTGCGCGGCGGCCAACTGCGTGCATTCGGCGGCAAGGCGCGCGAGATCACACGAACATTGGTCGTGTCGATCTGCTGGCGTTCAGTGATCTGCTGGGCACGCGCCAGGTGGGTCTCATAGATGGCGGCCTTGGCGCGCGCGTCCCTTTCGAGATCGCGCAGCTGTACCTGGGCTTCGTTATCGGAAAATACATTCGACTTCTCGTCGCTCGCCTTGGCGCGCAAGGCCGAAAAGGCCTGTTGCTCCCGGTCCATGTCCGCCTTGGCGCGATCCAGGATGCGGCGCGCCTCGTCGGCCATGGCCGATTCCAGGTTCGCGCGCTCCGAGCGCGCATTGACGAGGCGCGGATGGCGCTCGCCATAGGTGCGCTGCATGGAGGCGATCTGCTGCTGCAGCACGTTGTACTGCTCGCGCAGGTTCGTCATGTTGACGGATTCGAACTCGGAGGCGCTTGCGGTCCGCCCTTGCGCGATCGCATCGTTCATCTGCCGGTAGCGGGTATCGGCCTGGATGAAGCGCTGCTGGGCGTCGAGGACCTGGGTGTTGAGTTCGTTCGAAAGCTGATTGCTGACGAGCTGGCCGTCATTGGTCGACTGCAGCCCGTTCTTGCGGCGGAAATCCTCGACCGCCCGCTCGGATTCGGTGACGTTGTGGCGAAGTTCATCGAGCCGGGCGTTGAGGCTCTGCGCGACGCGACCGGCACTCTCGGCGGCGGACTGAAACAGCTCCTGCTCGAAGGCCGCGACGATCGCATCCGACAGCGTCACCGCTTTCGCAGGCTCTTCGCTCCAGACCTTCATCACCACCACGAAGGACCGCTCTTCGCGCCGGGCTTCCACCCGCTCCGACAAGGCGCGCATGGCGGCAAGCTCGTTTCCGGCCTGCTGCTCCGCCTTCGTGGAGAAGAGGTTCTTCAACGAGCTAAAGGCCGAGGGCTTCACGAATTCCGGATCCTCGGTGAGGCGCAGTTGTGTGATCACCCGCGATAGCACATTGCGCGACGTCAGGATGCGCAGCTTGCTTTCTACTTCCAGCAATTGCGCATCGCGCTGCGGGTTGCTGGTGAAGACGTCATCGCTGACGACGTTGAGGTTGGACGGATCGACGACGATATCGGTGTAGACCGTATAGCGCGGCGTCGCCGTCATAGCATAGGCGAGCGCCCCCCCCACACACAGGACGAGCGCCAGCACGATCCAGATGAGCCCGTCCCGCAACCAGCCGATGATATCATCGATGCCGATCCTGCTAAGGCCGCTCAACCCGGGAAAGTAGCTATCGCGCGTCGCGCCGGCCGCACTGGACACGGGACGCGCCACGTCAGTGGGCTGGGGCGTGGCGTTCGGAATATCTCTGGATTGGCGCTGGATTTCGGCGGGCCTGTCTGTTGCCGACCTGTCGGCGGCAGTCTCCGCTTCGTGAAGGTCCGACGAGAGCAGATCGAGCAACGAACCTCTTTCGACCGGCGCACGCTGCTCGCGTGCCGGTTGACTGACCCCCTGTTTTCCGGCCTCGTCCGGCCTATACATAAGCATCCCTCACGCACGCCCATCAAGACGCGAAGATCGTGACCCCGCGAGCCGCCTTCTAGCGCAGAATTAAGGTTGTACGGTGAATATTCCGTTAAACGGCAGGATTGTCGCTTAACCCATGGCTTCAGAAGTCGGTCAACAACCGGCTCCAGCTCTCCGATGCCAGACCGCCGACATAGATATCGTTGCGCTGGGCCGCGTCTTTCAGATCTGCATGCCGCGTCACCATGCAGAAGTAGCCGCGATGGTGGAAGGACAGCCATCTCTGGCGCGAGATCGCATTCATGAGGAACGGCTGCGAGCTGCCGACGGCGAGCGCATAACCCTCCGCGTCAAGCGCGTGGAACATCTGCGAAGTAACGGCGAACTCGCGGCCGGCCTCGCAGACGACATTGAGCACCGTCGCCCGCTCACCGGCCTTGCCGAAGTAGAGATAGGCGCCGATGACGCGCCCGCTCTCGTCTCGAACCTCTCGGCAGAGAAGATCGCCGAGCGGCGTGTTCAGTCGCGCGACCATCACCAGCCAGTCGAACTCACTGCGCGACCAGACCGGCCTGACGGAAAAGCGCTGCAGCATCGGTTCTGCGAGATCGACGAAGGCGGCGGGGTCGATGGCGTGCGTCGTGCAGCCGGCCACCGGATCGGGTTTCGTACGTGGGCGGCGGCGCCGCAACAGCCGGTCGGCAAGCGCGAGCGGCTTGGAAAGGATCGGGGATCGGAGCGGGCGCACTTGCCGACCAACCGTCAACCCCCAGGCTTTGAACGGCCGGAAGGAGCGACGCCAGTCGAGGCTCTGGATCGGCAGCACGACGCCACCGCCGGCAACCCAGTGATCGGCGCTGACCGGAGACGAGTTGTCGGAAAAACACATGTCCTGGCGTGTCGCCCGCATGGCGCGCGCCAGGCAGGCGGCGCCGACCGCACCGGCCTTGCCTTCGGACATGAAGGCGCAGAGAAGCTTCGCCACCGTCCGGCGGCCGTTGACCGTGAACTCCATGGGAAGCGCCAGGATGGCGCTGCCGAGGCTGCCGGAGCCGTCGTCGTAAACGATGCTGCCGTGTTCCGGCGCGTATAGCGGGCTACCGAAGAAGATGGTCTCGACATATTTCTGCAGTTCCGGGCTCGCGTCCTGCTCCCGCTTGCGAAAGATCCGGGTGAACATGCTGCTGACGGCCGGGATATCTCGGGGTTCCATGGCGCGCACATTGCCCATCCGGGGCATTTCCCGTCCGAGCGACCGTGCAGCCTGGATTTTCCCCAGTTCAGCCTCCATGCGCCACCCCCGTCGACAGGGAAGCTGCGCCGGCCTGCTCCCGATCGCGCCGCACGAAACGCAGGAAGACCGCCCATGAGACGATCACCATCGCGATCTCGATCACGTAAAAGGAAATGAACGTGCCTGTCGGCGGTGCGTACCAGGTCGCCCAAGCGGTGAGTGCCGCCCCAAGCACGCTGCCAAGCCCCATGACCGACGCGCGCGCCGGATGGTGGCCGGACGCGCCAAGCGCCTCCATCGCCACCGACCACATGGCAAGCGGCACGACGACCCAGCACAGGATGCGAACGAAGGAAACGAGAGAGACGTAGTCCTTGCCGAAGAGATAGGGCAGCACTGGCGCCAGCACGAAGACGGCGACGGCCGCGGCAATGCTGATCGAGGTGGCCGCGAACAGCACCTTGCGCACGCGCTCGAAGGCATGATGCAGGCCGGCTGCGGTCGCCTTTGCCGAACCGGGATAGATCAACCGGTTCAAGGCCTCGACCGAGAGGTAGCTGCTCTCCAGCATGCGCCGCGCGACGCTGTAGCTGGACATGACCTCCGCACTTGCAACCAGGCTCAGGACCAGAAGGTCGGCGTTCTGCCGGACAGCGCGCAGGATGAACGGGATACTGAAATAGAGCCCGAGCGGCAGCTCTTCCCGCACGATTCCATAGGTCGGACGTCCCAGTCCCTTAACCGCCCGCCAGCAGCCAAGGGCCACGATCACATGGCACACGAACTGCCACACGGCCCAGGAGGCAACCGATGCCACTCCGAAGGCGATGCAGGCGAGCGCTGCAGCGATGGTGCGCGCCAGGGCGAAACCGACGACCACCTTGTTGGCCGAGGCAAAATTCGAATGCGCGAGAAAGATCTGCTCCGCCAGCACGATGACGCGCACGAAGATGATGTTGGTCACGAGCATCAAGGTGATCACCGTGACATTGGTCACGGGATCGGGCGAAAGCGTGAAGAAGAACGGCAACACCGCCGCGCCAAGCAACACCAGCAGCACGCCGCTGATCGCAGTCAGGATGATGTTGTGGCCGAGCATCTGCGGATACATGCCACGGTCGCGCGCGACGCGGCGCACCAGACACTCCATCGCGCCGAGACCGCACAGATGAACTGCGATGTTGGCAACGGCCGTGATTGCGACGAAGACGCTGAACTCATGCACGCCGAGAAAACGCGCGAGGATCGCAAAGGTCAGGAGTTGCGCAGCCGAGCCAATGACAAGGCTGCCGCCGGATGCAGCATAGGATATGATCATCGAGAGGAACGGTTTGTGCGCGCGTTCCTTCACACCTTCCGAAGCCATTCCGATCTGCCCTTGACCTCAACCGCTCATTGTTACGCTCAAAAAGCGTTCAATGACAGCGAGCACCCGCCTCTGATCACGCGCACGGTAACAGGCAGAAATGATTGCGCGGTTAACGTGCTCGCAGCAATTGTATTTCAGCTTCCGTTTACTCAATTACACTAGGCTACGGTCCGCACGTCTACAGAGTTTTCCAGCGACATGAGGAGCGGCCGTGGCGCACGACGACATCAATCCGACCGACCGACCGACCGAAGACCGGGCCGCGACACTGCACCGGTTCATGGGTGTCGAACTGGAACTTGCGCCCGACGTCCTGGTTCCGCGGGAAGAAACGGAGCTTCTTGGAAGGAGCGCCGTTTCGATTCTTGAAGGCGGCCCTTCGGACGTCACCATCATCGACATGTGCTGCGGCTCCGGCAACCTCGCCCTTGGCATTGCCAGCGAGATCCCCTCGGCGCGTGTCTGGGGCGCGGATCTGACGGACAGCACCGTCGCGCTTGCCCGCCGCAACGTCGATCGGCTCGGCCTCGGCTCGCGCGTCTCCATCCGGCAGGGCGATCTTTTCGCGGCGCTTGAAAGCGACGATCTGCAAGGCAAGATTGACGTCGTGGTCTGCAATCCCCCCTATATCTCGACCGGCCGGCTGGAGGGCGACCGCGCCCATCTGCTCGAGAGCGAGCCGCGCGAAGCCTTCGATGGCGGCCCCTACGGCATTTCCATCCATCAGCGCCTGATCCGAGATGCGCACGCCTTCCTGAAACCGGGAGGCTGGCTGTTGTTCGAGTTCGGCGAGGGCCAGGAGCGGCAGGCAGCCGCCCTTCTCTCACGGGCGAAAGCCTATGCACCGGTCACCTTCGCGACCGACCGCGACGGCAAACCGCGCGTCGCCATCGTCCAGAAAATCGCCGACCCGGCGGCGGCGGGCACCGGAGAGCTCGTCCGATGAGCGAAATCCGTTCGCTAGAATACGCGGACGTTCCAGCGGTCGCCGGAATGTTCCAGCGGGTGTTCCGCGAGGAGCGCACCACTTCGCCAGCCCTTGCCGACTATATGCGGCAGCTCTATCTCGACGGACCGAACTCCGATGCGGAAATCAGACCGCTGGTACATGTGAACGACGAAGGCCGGATCACCGGTTTCGTCGGCGTCAACGCGCTGCCGATGACACTGAACGGCCGGCATCTGCGCGCCGCGATCTGCGGATCGCTGATGGCGGAAGACCGTGAAAGCGATCCCTTGGCGGGAGCGCGCCTCATGAAGGCGTTCCTCGCCGGTCCGCAGGATCTATCGTTCAGCGAGACGGCAAGCGAAGTCTCGGTGCAGATGTGGACGCGGCTCCGCGGCGTGGTTCTGCCGCAGTACAGCCTCGACTGGGTGCGCGTCATCCGTCCGGCGACGTTCAGCCTCAGCGTCGCCTCGAACCGTATCAAGCCCGCCCGGCTCGCCGCCCCCTTCGCGCGTGTGCTCGACAATTTCTATCGCAAGCGCATGGTCCAGGGCGAGCAGCGCTGGTCCGCCCTGCCCGAAGCGGGAGCGGCACCGGCCGGCTTCACCGCGACCGAGACGGACCGCAGCGGCTTTGCCGCCGTCGTCGACCAGTTCACCGCGCAGTTTCCGCTTCGCCCCGAATGGAGCGATGGCCAGCTCGACCACATCCTTGCCGATGCTGAAAAGAAGCCGGAGCAAGGCGAGCTCGTCTACGCGCTGGTAACGGCCCGCACGGGCACCGTCGTCGGAGCCTTCGCCTACTACGCCAAGGCCGGTGAAATTGGTCGGGTCCTGCAGATCCTGGCGCGACCCGGGCAGGCCGGGCCGGTCATCGACTGCCTGGTCGACGAGGCGTCGAGACGGGGCCTTGCGGGCTTGCGCGGACGCACGCAGCCGGCGCTGATGGAAGCCATGCTCGGCCGACGCATCGCCTTCGTGCACGTCGCCTCGAGCGTCGTGCACTCGCGCGACCAGGAGATTGTCGAAGCCTGCCGCGACGGACAGGGCTTCTTCAACGGTATTTCCGGCGAATATTGGAGCCGGCTGATCGGCGGCAGCTTCTCTTGAGCGTGACCGGCGGTCCGGCCAGGCCTCAATAGCCGGCGATCTCCTCCACGGGCTGCACCAGTTGCGGCCCGAGATGCAGGTAGCGCGTCGCCTTGCGCTTGGCAGCGATATCGGCCCAGACCCGTTCGACCTGCACCACGGTCAGGCCGGCCGCCTTGGCGACGGCGTCAATCTCGATCCCGTGGTTGAGGCCGTAAAGGCAGAGGTCCATGCGATCGTAAGGCAGGGAGAAATAAAACTCCTCCTGCGTCTGCTCCAGCGAATAGGTGTCGGTCGTCGGCGGGCGACGGCAAACTTCGGCGGGAACGCCGAGATGGGCGGCAAGCGCATAGACCTGCGACTTGTAGAGATGGGCGATCGGCTTGACGTCGGCGGCGCCATCGCCGTTCTTGACGAAGAAGCCCTGGTCGTACTCCAGCCGGTTCGGCGTGCCGAGCACGGCGAAGTTCAGCCGGTCCGCATGGTAGTACTCGACCTGCTTGCGGGTGCGCTGCTTCATGTTGGTGGCAGCGACGACGCCGAGATAGACCGATGGCGGCATTCGGTGTTTCGATTGCACGCCTTCAGGGCTCTGAACCACCAGCGAGGAGATGTTGTAGCCTTCGCCTTCGAGCGCATTGGCGATGACGACCTTCGAGGCCCATCCGTCGCCATAGTCCGGAACCAGTTCGCGGATGAAGGCGTCGCGGCGCTCGTAGCAGCCCATGGCCTTGAGCGTCGGCCCAATGTCTTCGACGATCGCCTCGACGCCGAAGGTTTCGGCGACCAGCCGGCCGAAGCGCAGGCTTTCCGGATCGGAATCGTTTTCCGGCATGAACAGGCAGAAGACGTTCTTGGCGCCGACCGCGCGCACCGCAAGCGCCACCGAGACGCTCGAGTCGATGCCGCCGGAGAGCCCGAGCACCAGACCGCGCTTCTTCATGGAGCGCACCTGCCCGCGCAAGCCGGAAACGATGCGGTCGGTTTCGAGCGCATGGTCGATCGTCAGGGTTTCGGCCGAAAACAGGCCCGTGCCCCCGGTTGTTCTGATGTTCATTGTGCAGGCTCCATCGTCTCGGCGGCAAGTCGGCGGCTGACCTTGCCGGTATCCGTCTTCGGCAGTTCGGTGCGGAATTCGATGATCTTCGGCACCATGAAATCCTCGAGGTGGCGGGTGCAGTGGCGGATGATGTCCTTGTCGGTCAAGCCAGGATCCGTAAGCACCACAAGGGCAGCGATCGCGTGGCCGAGCACCGGATCGGCCACGCCGACCACGACGGCCTCGGCGATGCCGGGATGGGCATGGAGCACGGTCTCGACTTCCTTGGGCGCCACCTTCTCGCCACGGGTCTTGATGATGTCGTCCTTGCGGCCGACGAAATAGAGAAAGCCCTCTTCGTCCGTCTGGAAGAGGTCGCCCGTATAGAGCACCTTTTCCCACGGGTTCGGTCCGGGCCGCAGCATGCGCTCGGTCGCCGCGTCGTTGCGCCAGTAGCCCTGCATCACATGCGGCCCGCGGATGACGAGTTCGCCAGGAACGCCCGGCGGCACGCGGCTGCCCTCGTCGTCGACGACAAAGGCTTCCGTATTCGGAATGGCGATGCCGACCGAGCCCGGCCGGCGATCCAGTTCCTCCGGCGGCAGGTAGGTGCAACGCTTGCACTCCGTCAGCCCGTACATCGAATAGAGCCGCGCGCCCGGGAAAAGCTCACGCAGGCGGGCGATGTGCGGCGGCGGAAGCGCCGCGGCGGTGTTGGAGAGATAACGCAGGCTCGGCAGAAACCCCGGCTCCAGATCGCGCATCTGCAGGATCATCGCCGCCATCGTCGGCACCAGCGGGAAGCCGGTGACGCCCTCCTCGCGGATGCGCTCGAAGATCGCATGCGGGAACGCAAAGGACTTTTCGAGCACCAGCGTCGCGCCGAGCCTGATCGCCATCAGCAACTGGTAGAGGCCATAGTCGAAGGCGAGCGGCAGCACGTTGAGGATGATGTCGTCGTGCTCGTTGCGCAGGTAGGTGGTGATCGATTCCGAGGCCGCGTCGATATTGCGATGGGTCATCATCACGCCCTTCGGGCGCCCGGTCGAACCCGACGTGTAGATCAGCATCGCCAGATCGACGTCGATGCCGCGATGCGGCACCGGCATCGCCTCCGCCGCCGACAGGCAGCCCTCGAAGGGCACCGCGCCGGCAGGCGACTGGCCATTTGGCGCCGCGGTCGATGCAACGAAGATGTCGGCCTTGCCGCTGCTTTGCGCCTGGGCTTCCGCCACCACCGGCATCAGCTTGGCCTGCGTCAGGATCGCGGCCGGCTCGCAGTCATCGATAATGTAGGCGAGCTTGTCCGCCTTGGTGGAGGCGTTGATCGGGCTGAAGGTCGCGCCTGCCTTCAGGATCGCGAAGATCGAGACGGCCGCCTCCCAGCAATTGTCCATGAACACGAGGACGCGGTCGTTGCGCTTGACGCCCGCCTTAGCCAGCGCGGCCGCCAGCCGGCTCGACAGCTCGTCGAACTCGCCGTAGCTGAGCCGCTTGCGATCGGTCACGAGCGCCGTCTTGGCCGCATGCCTTGCCGCATTGCCGATGAGAAATTGTTCGAACCGCATGGAACGCCCTCGGGTCTTGGTTAGGCCGTGGCCGGCACTCCGGCCTTCGCCTCGATGAAGGCCGAGATGCGGGCGAGCGAATCGAGGTTCGCAGGCACGATGTCGGCGTCGGCCATGGCAATGCCGAACTGGTCTTCGATAAAGGCGACGAGTTCGAGAACGCCGGTCGAGTCGATGATGTCGTTCTCGATCAGAGAGGCGCCGTCGGCGAGATCGTACGAGGTATCGCCAAACAGGAAGTTCTCGATGACAAAGGCCCTGACCTTGTCCTTGATGGTTTCCGTCATTTCATTTCCTTTCCCAATGGGTTTCAGGCCGCTTAAGCGGCGCGGATGCTGGTGCCGGTAAAGGTCTGCAGCCAGAGCTGCGTCGACAGGATGCCGACGAAGGCGGCATTGTCCCTAAAGCCGGTGGTCGGTTGCGACTGGCATTTCTCGTAGAGCTTGCTCACGGCCTTGGCATTGAACAGACCGCTGTCACCGATGCGCGTCTCGCTCATGGCATCGCGAACGTAATCCAGTTCGCCGGCGCCGGTGAACGAATGGCTGTCGGGCGCACGATAGGGCTGCTTCGTGCGCTGGCCGATCGTCGGCGGAAGCAGATCCTTCGTCGCTTCGCGCAGGATGTGTTTTTCCACCAGCCCCTTCAGCTTCATTTCCGGCGGCAGGCGCGTCGCGAACTCCACGAGCCGATGGTCCAGGAACGGGAAGCGTCCTTCGATCCCGTGCGCCATGGCCATGCGATCGCCCTGGCTGGAGAGAATGTAGCCGGGCAGAAGGAAACGGCTTTCGAGATACTGCGCCTGGTGCAGCGGATGCCAGCGACCGAAGGCGGCAGGAAGCCGGCTCGCCAGATCCTCGGCCGCGTCGTAGTCCTTCAGCGTGGCGCGTAGGTCGGGAGAAAAGAAGATCTTGGTCGCGGCCGTGCTTTTGAACCGCGGGCGGTGCGAGAACAGCGGGTCGTTGAGCGGCACGTCGCCGGCGCCGAAGAAAGCGGCGAGATATTCCGCCGATTGCTGCTGCAGGCCCGGCAGATAGGGGTAGAGCTTGCGGAACAGGTGCGGCCGGATTCGCGAGCCGGGCTGGCGGCCGCAGAAGCGGCGCACCCGCGCCTCCTTGAAGATATCGTATCCGGCGAAGACCTCGTCGGCGCCCTCGCCTGTCAGCACGACCTTCAATCCCTGCTCGCGCACGAGGCCCGAGAGCTGGTAAAGCGGAGCCGGCGCCGTGCGGATGATTGGACGTTCGGCGAAGCGGACGACCTGCGGGAACACTTTCGCGATGTCGCCGGCGCGACAGGCGACCGCGCTATGATGCGTGCCGAGCGCCTTTGCCATTTCCATCTGGAAGGCGCTCTCGTCATGTTCGACGCTATCAAACGTCACGGAAAACGTGCGCAGACCCTGCGGCGCCATTCCGGCAGCAAGCGCCGAGACGATGGAGCTGTCGAGCCCGCCCGAGAGATAGGATCCGACGGTCACGTCGGCCCGCATGCGGATCCGGGTCGCATCGGTAAGAAGGGCGCGTAGTTCCTCGGCCGCACTACGCTCATCGGCAAACAATGGCGGCGCGTCGTGGTCCGGATAGTCGAGTTGCCAGTAGGGGCGGATCGACGTCTTGCCCTTCTCGACGATCATCAGGTGAGCCGGCTCGAGCTCGTGAATGCCTCGAAAGCCGGTCCGCGGCGCGATCGGCGCCCAAAGGGTAAAAATCTGGTCGAGCGCAACGGGATCGAGTTCGGCGGAAATGCCGGGGACCTGGAGCAGCGCCTTGATTTCGGAGGCGAAATAGAATGTCCCGGCATGGGTCGTGTAAAACAACGGGCGCACGCCCATGCGGTCGCGCGCCAACAGCATGCGCTGGCGGCGTCGATCCCAGATCGCAAAGGAAAAGTCGCCGTTGAGGACGGACAGGCAGTCCTCACCCATCACGGCGTAGAGATGCAGGATGACCTCGGTGTCGCTCGCGGTGCGGAACCGCCGCCCCTTGGCGCGCAGTTCCTCGCGCAATTCGACGTAGTTGAAGATCTCGCCGTTGAAGGCGATCGAAAGGTCGCCGGTTTCGTCGGACATCGGCTGCTGGCCGTCGCCGAGACCGACGATCGAGAGCCGCACATGGGCGAGCCCGGCCTCAGGCGCGGCAAGAATACCGTTTTCATCCGGGCCGCGATGCGCGATCGCAGAGGCCATCCTTTTGAGAAGGATTTCCGCCTCCGGGACCGACCCGAAATAGCCACCGTAACCGCACATGCCGAGATACTTTCACACCGTTCGATCACTGCCGGACCATAAACCGCATGACGGAATCATGGGTTAATCTCCGGCATTTTCTAGTTGTATGGTAAATACCGCCGTTCAGGCGCCGCGTTGAGGATAAGCACCGCTGGCCCTTGACGTCAGCGCTCCGGAATTCGTCTTTTCGATGCCATCCTGAGCATCAGATACAGAAACAGGATCGGCCAGAAAACGCAGACCAGAAGCCCGGCCACGCGGTACATGTTCCAAGGTGCATGCGCCTGCAATCCTTCAAGATAGGTCATCCCCACGAGAAAAAACGCCGTCAGGCCATAAGCGACACCGGCAACGTATAACCAGGACATGCAACCGCCCTCCGCGACGCGCCACAACCAAAACCAGGAAATAGCAGCAGTGAACCTATACCACCGGAAGTAACATCTTGAAACGAAGAATTAACTTTAAGCGGAGGCATGGTTAACCGAACCGGGGATCGTTTCGGTTCTCGGCGAATGCCCGGAGCATTGCCATTCGCGTTCTCAAGACACGGAACGAATTTGAGCTGCCAGCAGTCCTCAGCGGCTGCCCTCGTGGGCCACGAACAACAGGTCGAAACCGCGGAACTCCCGGCGCGCGATCGATTTGCGCAGCGCGGTCCAGATGGCCGAGGGATTGTCGAGGCGGAAACCTTTGAAGCTGCGGATCAATCCGATAGTGGCGGTCATGGTGCGAAGGACGCGCGACAGCCTGGAGCCCGTCAGCGACGCAAACAGGATCTGCGGATGAACCGCCAGCAGCACGCCGGCCGTCCGCATCCGATCGATCGTGCGGAACTGGTTCAGCGCGCGATACTCGTAACCTTCGATGTCGATCTTGAAACAGAGCCTTTCGGTCCGCGCCATGTCCTGAAGGGCTGCGATCGTCACGGTGCGCGCACGGATCGCCTCGCCGTCGTCGTCGGCGATCAGGGCCGATGTTTCGGAGCTGCCAAAACCGCCACCGACGGAATGCAGCACGAGAACGTCATCCTCCGACAGTGCGGCATTGATGACCCGCACTTCGCCGCAATTCTCCGGCTGCATTTCCTTGAGGATGCCGAAACAGACAGGGTCGGGCTCGACAGTGATGACGTTGTCGGCAATCTGCGCCGCCCAATAGGGCGTCACGCCGATCCAGCCGCCGATGTCGATGAAGGTCGTCTTCGCGTCGACCAGGCGTTCGATGTTCTGGAACGTGCAGGGCTCCCAGTCACCGTTCTGCAGCCGCGCGAAAAAGCGCTTCTTTTCCGGCTTGTCGGGAAACTGAACGGTCTTGTGGAAATAGGTTATCGAACGCATGGCGCTTCTCTAACCCATATCCGGACGAAGCGGAATCGATTTTGCGAAGGGCTCGCATGCCCGAGGCGAATGACTGCCCCCGGCGCATCGCCGCCTGCATTTTCGGGAAGGACCGCCCGTACAAGGGAGCCGCCGCCGTTAGGCGTCCACCGGCTCCATCGAACCGCGGGCCTCGCTAAGCTCCGCCGTCGTTTGTGTGAGGCGGTCGGCGAGAACGCGCATGATTTCCACCGCCATCTCGGGGAAATCGGCCAGAAGCTTGAGGAAATCGTCCTTGCGGATGCGCAGGGCCTCGAGCGGCGTGCTGGTGCGCACCGTCGCGGTGCGTGGCGTGTTGCAGAGGATGGCGATTTCGCCCACGATCGAATTCTGCTCTAATTCCGCGATCTTGAAAGGCCCACCCGCCGTATTGATGAGCACCTCCGCCTTGCCGGAAAGAATGACATAGGCCGCGTCGCCGATATCACCCTGATAGAACAGCGCTTCGCCGGCGCTGTACATGACCCTGTCGGACGTGAAGGCCAGAAGTTTCAGCTTTGCCGGCGGCAATCCCGAGAACAGGGTTATTCGGCGCAGCATTTCGACTTCGTCTTTGAGCAACATCACAATCCGTGTCTCCGAGTTCCTGTCGGGGGCAACTTGCCTCCCGCATCGCGGCGGGACCATATGCTCGTGCCCTGACATTAATATTACATCAAGATGCCATTTCCTTATAGTCAGGTCGTTCATCCACATTGGCGTCGTGCAGCAGGCGCCCGTTCTCGAACCGGGCGACGCGATCGAAGAGGTCCGTCAACGCCGGATTGGCGAGGACCCAGATGACCGCAGGATCGCGCCCGCCCTGATCGAGCATCGCAAAAACGTTGCGGACGACCTGTTCCTGGACACGCTGGTCGAGCGCCAGGAGCGGCTGATTGAAGATGTAGTAATCGCAATTGCGGATCAACGCGCGTGCAAGGTCGAGCTTCTGCCGCTGCGCGGCCGTCAGTCGCTTGCCGCCGGCGCCGACATTGAAATCGAAACCGAAGGAAAGCACCTCGTTGTAGAGGCCGCCGGCCTCGAAGAGGTCCCGGACGATGGCGCGGATTTTCTCCGAGCCGTCGGCGTGTTTGTGACCGATACGTCCGAAGAGCACGTTGTCGATGATGCTGCCGGACGCGATGAAGCGGTTCGGACGGTAGTGCTCGATCATGCCTGCGAGATCGGCCGGCAGGCCTTCGTCGAACTCGCGCCGGGCGGCAACGATCTTCGCCATAACCTCATCGGTTAAGAGACCGAAACGATGCCGGGGCTCGATATAGTCGAAGCACAGCCTCAGCACCTTGATCTGATCGTCTTCCGATACTTCGGCCTTGCCCTTGGTGCGAACCTTCTGGAGAATGGCCTCATAGACCGGGATTTCCTCGGCGGTCATGAAGGTCAACTGCTGGAAGAACGGGTGATCCGGCGGCAAGTCGCGGAACAGTTCGACGACGTTCTCGGCGATCTCGATGCCCATCTCGTAGAAGACATCGCGCAGGCCGACCCGCTGCAGGATCGTCTTGAAGAACGGATGGTTCTCCAGCGCGTCTGCCCACACCACCTGATCGGTGATGGTGCCAAACAGCATGTTTTCGCCGATCGTCGCCTCGACGTTGTAGGTCCCGGGCTCGAAGAACACGACGAGGTCGCTGAGCTTTTCCTTTTCGAGACGCTGCCGGAGCGCACTGCGCATCTCGACGATGCCAGCGGCAAACTCCGCATGCTCATGGGGATCGATGGTCGAACGCACGGCCAGCGCCATGACGTCGTTGGTCAGAAGTACCGCGTCGAGAACCGGCCGGATCTGCACGAGCAGATCGTCCGGACCGTTCGCCCCGGCGGATCCATAGTCGATCCAGTCGCTGTTGACGTCGAGATACGGGTTGCCGGCCAGCCGGGCCTCGGTCACCTCCCACTTGCGGTGCGTGGCACGCTCGCCCTCATAGACCTCGTTCGTGAGCGGCGCATGTTTCAGCCCGTAAAGGATGTTGTCGCCGAGGCTGCCCTGGAAGACGTAGACGTCGGAGGAAGCGTAGGCAATCCGCCGGCCGGTCACCGATTCCGGCAGCTCCAGAATGTCCTGACCACCGACGATCACCTTGCCGCTTGCCGGCCAGACGAGGCGGCCAAAGGCCTCGGCGAGCACTTCGCCGCCGCCCATCAGCGCCACCTTCTCGCCGGGCTGGACCTGCAGCGAGACATGGTCGAGCAACGTCGAGCCGCCGTCGTCGATCACGGTCAGATTGACGGCCGCAAGCGGGCCGGCGAGCGGCGCCGCAGCGGTCGTCGCCACCGCCTGCACTTTGGGATCGAGCAGCGTGTCGACGCTGAACTGCTCGACCACCTGCGCATATTTCACCTGGACGTCCTGGCGGGCCTGGTCCCAGTCGATCAGTTCCTTCAGCGGACCCGGCAGGTCCTTGTAGGCGCCGATGACGGCGACGAGCTGGCCGATGTCGAGGCGACCCTGCAGGGCGAAATAGCCGCCAATCGCGTAGAACAGGAAGGGCGTGACCTGCGCCAGGAAGTTGTTGATGAACTTGACGAGGAATTTCCACTGGTAGAGGTCGTAGCGGATCTGGAAGATCCGGCCGAGGCGAGCCGCAATGTCGGCGCGCTCGTAGTTCGACGTGTCGTGACCGCGGATCGCGCCGATGCCGTCGACGATCTCGCTGACGCGGCCGGAGAGCTCGCGCGCCGTCAACTGCCGCTCGCGTCCAAGCACGAGGAGCCGCTTGCGCATGCGCGGAATGATGATCGCCTGAACCGCGACGATCAGCGTTGCGATCAGCCCGAGCCAGAAGCTCTGCAGCAGGATGAACACCAGCGCCGTCAAGGCCTGGCCGCCGAGCAACGCGGGCGAGACGAAGGCATCGCCGGTGAAACCGCCGAGCGGCTCGACCTCGTCCTTGATCATCGTCGCGATTTCGGCGGGCTTCACCCGCTTGAAATGGCTGGGCGGAAAGCGCAGCACCCGGTCGACAAGTTCAAAACGAATGCGCCGCAAGAGCCGCTCGCCGAGCCGCCCCTTGAACGTGTTGATGTAGAACTTGAAGAGGCCGTTGACCACCACCAGCGCCAGGAACACCAGGCTGAGAGCGAGCAACATGCCTTCGCGGCCGAGCTGGAAGCCATCAAAAACGTTGATCGTGCCGAAATACGGCAGGTCGAAGGAAATCGGCAGAAAGGCCTGCGTGGCCTCCGGACTGTCGAAGCCATCGCCCTGGATCGGCCCGTTGACGATCTGCTTCGGCAGATCGAACGACAGGAAGTAAGGGATCATCGACAGCGCGACGACAACCAGGATCCAAAGCTGGTCCTTGCGCGTGTGGGTCCAGATATAGCGGGAAAGGCGTGGTTCCATGTTACTGGCGATAGGACCTTATTGAACACGACTGCTGCTGGCGGGCCGGGTTGCCACATGTCCCCAGCACGCATCACTCTTCGGCGACACCTTCGGACGGGTGCCCCACGGCACGCTCCTGAAGGGACGCCTGCATATTCCGCCCGGCGCCGAATCCGGCTGATCGATTATGCAGGTGCGAGGGAAATCTGCAATGGACGCGGTTTCCAACAGGCGGCTTATATACTATCGACGCAGAGGTCGACGTTCCCAAAGGAACACGCCGTTATTGCACTCGCTCAATGTGCAGCTTACAACGGCCGCATGAAACACACCAGCCATCCCCCTGCCCAAACCAGCGACTGGTACGAGCATGCCTTCGATCTCGCGCGTGGCATCGCCGCCTATACGCGCAGTCCGCTGATCGAAGGGATCGGACGGGTGATCGCCAAGCATCCCGACGCACACATCGCCAATGCCTTCAACCACAAGCAGGTCGCCTGTAAGGTCTGGGCGCGCGATACGCTGTTTGAGGTGGCCGGCCCCTCTTACGGCAAGATCGCCATCCTCGGTGGATGGTACGGTATTCTCGGCGCCATGCTGCTGGAAGACCAGCGCTTTGACGTGGCAGCGGTCGACAGCTTCGACATCGACCCCGATGTCGAAGCTGTGGCGCGGACGCTGAATGCCGCCTTTCCGGACAAGTTTCATGCCGTTACGGCGGACATGTACGCGATCGACTACGCGACGCTCGCGGCAGACGTGGTGATCAACACCAGCTGCGAGCATATCGCAGACCTCAAGGCGTGGCTCGATCGCATACCGGCCGGCACACGGGTGCTTCTCCAGTCCAATAACTATTTCAGCGAGCCGACGCATATCAACTGCGTGGCCTCGGTCGAGGAATTCGCCAAACAGGCGGCGTTGAAGACGGTCGAATTCGCTGGCGCGCTGCCGACCAAAAAATACACCCGCTTCATGCTGATCGGCACGGTCTGAACCGATCGGAAGTGCACGTGTTTGACCGGCCGGCACCCGTGCGCTCCGGCACCGTTGCCCGTCTTCGGCAGCGGCGGCTACCGCCGCTCCTCGACGTTCAGTCATGCGTCTCGACAGCTCTTGCTTTCATCTCGTTCCAGAGCGACGACGCGGTTCCGGCGAAGGCCCTGTAGCCTGCTTCAAACGGGTGTCCGTCGTTATCAGGATAAAAGCGCTGCCCGGCCAGGATCGCATCCCGCAAGGCATCGGTCGTTGCATCAACCGCGCTGCGATACGGCAGATCAAGCCGGCCGGCGACTTCCCGAATTTTATCCTCAAGTGCGATCTGACGTTCGACACTGCGGATGAAGCCGGGATCGGCAACGGCCAGCTGGCCACCGCGCCGAAGATGCTCGAAAACCACACGCTCCTTGGACGGAATGAGCAACAGTCCGACCCTACCCCGTCCCTGCGCGGCCCAGTCGGCAGCAAAACGTTCAAAGTCCCCGAACATCGCCGCTGTTTCGGACGAAGCCAGATCGCTCATGCGACCGGCATCATCCACATAGCGCCGCGACACGGGCGGGATCCCGTCCGGGAACCGGTAATAGTCGGAGGTTTCATCGCCGCCCGCGCCAAGGAGGCGCGCGTACAAACTCGTCACACGGTCCTTAATCGCATACTGATAAGCGCTCAGAAGCGCGACGTTCTCGAACAGCTTCGTCTTGATGCTCGCCGATCGTGCCTTGGTGCATTGCGTGTGGCTTCCGGTCGGGCTGAAGAGAGCCTGCAGGTGAAGCCGCGCCTGCTCTGCGAGCCAGAAGTCGGAACGCGCGTTCATGATATCGCAGGCCGAAAAAACGATCGCGAAATCGTTGCCCGGGAAAATGGCGACGATCGCGCCTTTGGCTCCATTTGCCAGCGCGTCGTGGATGATCGCGTGGTAGGTGTAGATGCCGTAGCTTCCGACACCGAAATTGTAGGTGTGCTCGCCGGTGATGGCCTGGAAGACGGCCGGCCAGGCTTGGCCGCTCTCGACGTTGTTGCCATAGGTCATCGAGTCGCCGATTGCGGCGACGTGAAAGTCCCGCCGTGCGCCTACCGGGTCGCGGAAGCCGTCCTCGTCAACTCCGGAAAGGGTAGGATCGAGACGATAGCCGTACTTCTCGTCGGTGGTTCGGTGCGATTGCGTTCCGATCGGAAACGGCGTGAACACGCGCAGCATTACCTCCCCGGCCCCCAACGCCAGGGTCACTGAGATCAACAGCGCAATCAGATTTCTCAACTGCCCCTCCTGCCTTACGCGCTCGACGCGCCGAAATCCCCCGGCATTGCTCTGCGACCGACGTTCGCCGCGACTGCGCCACTGCCTCTACGCCCGCCAGCCGGCACCGGTTCAGCGCACAGGCGATGCCGTGCGCCAGAGGCCAGCGGATGTTGGAGAGGTCGAAAAGGCAGGAGAGCCGTGCGGGAAACACTTCGCCAAGAGAATGACCCAGTCCTCGCGAGACCTTGAGTTTCGTGCACAAGGGAACCCAGATTATCGTTCGGTGGAAATGCACCGCAATATATTCAGAATCGGTATTATTTATTTACCTAACATACGATTCCGGAGGCAGCCAGCAGGAACACGCAGAGCGCGAGTAATATATCCAGGCTCCATACTGGCAGACAAACGAGCGGTCGCCCGAGCGTTGGTTTGCCGAGCGACTTTTCTACGGCGGTGGTTCCGCTCCATCGCGCCCTCCCCGAAGACCGAAGGGGCACCACCGAGCACGGGCTAGCGAACCGTCTGAAGCCCCAGTATCTCGGCCGTTCGAGCGGCGCCGTTAAGGTCGAGCGGGGGGATCTCCGGCCTTGGCCGCGCCAGCATCATCTCGACGTCGCGGGCCAGCCGCTCCGGTGTTACGTCCGCTTCCGGCAGAACGCCGGCAAGGCCCAGTTTTTCGAGCCTTTCCGCGCGCGTCGATTGCTCGGTCTCGCCACCGGCGACGAAGGGAATGAGCAGCGACGCACAGCCGGCACGGAAGATATCGCAGACGGTGTTGTAGCCGGCCTGGGAGACCGAGAGCCGCGCACCCGACAAGAGGCTCGCAAAATCCTTGCGGAAGCGGAAGAGATGCACGTTTGCGGGCGCTGCGGTGGCCAAGCCGTCATAGTCGTCCTGCGGCAGGTTCGGCCCGGTGATCAGGCACCATTTCAGGTCGCCCGCAAGCAGCCCGGCCGCCTGCAATGCCGCGCCGATCAGTTCCTTGCCGACCGCGCCGCCGCCGGCCGAAACAAGCACGTCGAACCTTTCAGCCGGGGGTTCAGGGGGATGGCCGGCGACAAGGCCTGTGTAGACGATCTTGTCTTCGATCTCCGCCGTATAGGGATAGGTCTCTTCGAGCCGCGCGAAGGCCGGATCTCCGTGCACGAGCACGAGATCGAAATGGGCCCTGACCACGTCGAGGGTTTCTTCGGCGCGACCGGGCTTCGTGCGCTCCTGCAGGATATCGCGCAGCGATGCGGCAACGAGGGGTCGCGGCTCCTGCTTCTCGATCACCTCCAGTAGCGGCATCAACTCAAAACGCATCTGGCGACGGCCAAAAGGGAAGGCTTCGAAGATGACGATGTCGGGCTTGCAGGCAAGAAAGGCCTCGATCAGAAGGTCCCGGCGCTTTTGCTTGAAAGCTTCGCTGACCGGATTTCCCTCGCCATCGGCAAGTCCGCTAAACCCCTTGTCGCCCGCCAGCACCGGCGGCAGGGCCACGTGTTTCACATCGTTTGCCGGGAATCCCGGCACCGGGCTGCCGCCCGTCACGACGGTCACGTCATAGCCTTTGGCCGCCAAGGCGCTCGCGATCCGGCTTGCCCGCGCCAGGTGACCGATGCCGAGCAGGTGCTGTACGTAGAAGAAGACGCGACGGGCGGACATCAGGCGGCTCTCCATTCGCGGACAAACAGGCCGGCGAGTTGTTCGATGCTGGTGTGGTGGTCGAACTGGCCGCGAACCTTCCGCTCCGCCGCATCGCCGAACCGGTGGCGAAGGGCCGGATTGCGGATCAGTTCCTCTAGCGCGACCGCAAGCGCCTGCGGGTCTTCCGACGGAACGACACGACCGTTTTCGCCATCCTCGAGCAGTTCCGGCACGCCGGATATGTCCGTCGAGACGCAGGCAAGGCGCTGGCTCGATGCTTCGACAAGCACGTTCGGCAAGCCGTCCCGATCACCATCCGCGGTGATCCGGCAGGCGAGCGCGAAGATGTCGCTTGCCCGATAGTGCGCAAGCACATCGGTCTGGTCGAGCGCGCCCTTCCAGACGATACGGTCGGAGATGCCGAGTTCCGTGGCGAGCGTCTTCAACTGGCCGGTCAGTTCCCCGGCACCGATATGCTCGAACCGCCAATGAAGCTCCGAGGGAAGCTTGGCCAACGCCTTCAGCAACACATCGTAGCCCTTCTTGCCAACGGCACGCCCGACACTGACGATGCGGACGGGATCCGAAGGATCGGAGCCTGTGCGGTTGGAATGCGTGCCGTCGAAACGCTGGAAGCGATCGAGGTCGAGGCCATGATAGCTCAGATGAACCCTCGACTTGTCGCGCGCAAGGCTGCGGAGATGCTCGTACCCCATGCGCGTGCAGGTCACGGTCCAGCGCGCAAGGTCAAGCTTTTCGGACAGTTCCCAGTCGGGCGAGGTCCAGATATCCTTTGCATGCGCCGAGCAGGTCCAGGGCGTGCCCGCAATCACGCTGGCATAGGCCGTCACCGAGGCAGGGGTATGGATGAAGTGCGCGTGCAGCCAGCGCGGCTGCCCCGGCCATTCGGCGGCGAGCACCAGCGCTTGGCCGAGGCGGCGAAAGCGGTTGCGGCTGAAATCGCGCGGCAGGTCCTTGAGGAACAGGCCCAAGGCGCGCCAGAACCCTGGCTTCGGCAGACAGCGCACGAGCCCGCGCAGGACCCTTAGCGGCTCCTCGTGCAGATATTCCGGCAGGTAATGGACGTCGGCGCGGATTTCGTCGTGAACCGGGTGGCGCTTGCCGTCCGTCGGACGCCGAAGCGAGATCAGGACGAGTTCCATCCCGGCGCGTTCGAGGCCAAGCAGTTCCTGGGCGATGAATGTTTCCGAAAGACGCGGATAGCCCTTCAGCACGACTGCAATCTTGCGGTCTGTCGGCAATGCTTCAGCTCGATTTCTTCACGATGTTCAGGTGGTTGCTCGATGGCCGATCGAGCCATCTGCCGACGATTTCGGAGATGTGCACGAGGCCTTCCAACCGCAGGCCGTTGGCGCTGCTCTTCGACGGTGGCGCGCGATAGGGCAGCGCCTTCAGCGCCGCCGCCAGCCGCAACGGATCCTCGGCCTCGTCCGGCAGGAGCATCTCGACCAACCCCAACTCGGCAGCCCGGCGCGCGCGGATCAATTGCTCCTCACGCGGCTGGATGCGCGGCACGATCAGCGCCGGCTTGTCGAAGGAGAGGATTTCGCAATAGGTGTTGTAGCCGCCCATGGCGACGACGCCTTTGGCGCCGGCGATGAGTTCCTCCATGCGATTGTCGAATTCGATGATCTTGATGAAGGGGATCTTGCTGCCCTTGCGGATCAGCTTCTCCCGCTTCTTCACCGGCATGTAGGGCCCAAGCACGATTAGCGCCTTGTGGGTGAGCTCGGGATCTTGCTGATAGGCGTGGATGACGTCGTGGATAAGGTCCGCGCCGTCGCCGCCGCCGCCCGTGGTGACGAGAATGTAGTCGCCCTGAGGCTTATGGCCCGGCAGTTCCTCGCGCGGAACGCTACGCTGCAGGAAGCCGACGAAGTTCATGCGTTCGCGCACCGCCGGCGGCACGTCGAGTTCGGTCAGGGGGTCGTAGAAGTCGGGCGGGCCGTAGACCCAGATCGTGTCGTAATACTGCTCGATCTTGCGCATGGTGTCGCGGCGCTTCCACTCGGCCTCGAGCAGGTGCGGCGCGTCCATGACCTCACGCAGGCCGAGGACGAGCGTCGTGCCGTGCGCTTTCAGATAGGTCAGCGTCTCCTCGACCTCGCCGCGCAGGCCCATCGGCTCCTTGTCGACGATGAAGATATCCGGCTTGAAGGTCTCTGCCGTATGGCGAATGATCGCCTGGCGCATCTTCAGCGTCTCGTCGAGTTCGATATGGCGGTCGAGCGAGGTGTAGTCGCCATTGTGCAGCTTGATCACGCTCGGGATCTTCACGAAATCCACGCGCGCGCGATAGTCGAACGCGCCGGCAATCGTCGCCCCGGAAATGATCAGGATGTTCAAGCCGCGATAGTCTTCCACCAGCGAATGCGCGATCGTGCGGCAGCGCCTGAGGTGTCCGAGCCCGAACGTGTCATGGCTATACATGAGGATCCGGGCATCTTCAAAACGCCGCATCATGCAAGAAACCTTTCACTCAGGGTACGATGAACCGTTTCACGCGCGCCGTATGGCTGCGTCAAACCGGGCTTCATTTGTAGGGATCGGCGGCGTCACGCAACCCATCTCCCAAGAAGTTGAACGCCAAAATCACAAAAATGACCGGAATTGTGGGAAATAGGAGCCAGGGATAGAAGGCAATGACGCTGACGCTTTTCGCCTCTGTCAGCAAAATACCCCAGCTGGTGATGGGCGGCCTGAGACCGAGGCCAAGGAAGCTGAGCGCCGTTTCGCCCAGGATCATGCCGGGAATCGCAATCGTCGCCGTGGCAATCAGATGCGACATGAAACCGGGTACGAGGTGCCGGCCGATGATGCGGCTGCTCCTTGCGCCCATGAGCTGGGCCGCAAGCACATAATCCTCCTCGCGCAAGGCCAGCAACTTCGAACGGACAGCGCGCGCAAGCCCGGTCCAGTCGAGCAGGCCGAGGATGATCGTGATCGCCAGATAGATGAAGATCGGGCTCCAGGTCGCCGGCATGATCGCCGCCAGCGACAGCCAGAGCGGAATGCTCGGGATCGACTGCAGCACCTCGATCACGCGCTGGACGATGAGATCGAAGACGCCGCCATGGTAGCCGGCGAGACCACCGATGACGATGCCGAGCACGAAGCTGACGGTGATGCCGAGCAGGCCGATCGTCAGCGAAATCCGCGCGCCATAGATGATGCGCGACAGCACGTCACGACCGAGGCGGTCCGTTCCGAGGAAGAAGGCCTGGCCGCCCTTTGCCGGACAGACGAGATGCACGTTGCTTTCGAACAGCCCCCAGAAGCGATAACCGTCACCGCGGCAGAAGAAGCGAAGCGGCTGCACGTCCTTGGTATCGTCGGCGTAGTTGCGCTTCAGCGTGTCCATATCCAGCGTCATCGTGCGGCCGTAGACGAAGGGTCCGACGAACTTGCCCTCATGGAAAAGATGCACCCCCTGCGGCGGGGCATAGATGTAGTCCATGTTGCGTGTGTGCAGGTTGTAGGGCGCCAGAAACTCGCAGACGACGATCATCAGGTACAGCACTGCAAGAAAGATGCCCGACGCAAGCGCGAGCCTGTGGCGGCGGAACTTCCACCACATCAGTCGCAGCTGCGAAGCCTGGTTGACCCGCACCTGCTCGTCCGTCATCGCCTCGACGGAATAGGGATCGAACGGGGCCGTCGATACGTAGTGCGGCATGGGCTCGCCGGGCGCCGGGAGAAATGACGTCACTTGGTGCTCCTGCCTTGCAGCCGAATTCGAGGATCAAGAATGGCGAGCGCGATGTCGGAGATCAGCACGCCGATCACCGTCAGGAAGGCCAGGAACATCAGGAACGACCCGGCAAGATACATATCCTGGCTCTGCAACGCCTTGATCAGCATCGGGCCGGTGGTCTCGAGCGACAGCACGATCGCGGTGATTTCCGCGCCGGAGATGATCGCCGGCAGGATCGAGCCGATATCCGAGATGAAGAAGTTCAGCGCCATGCGCAACGGATACTTCACCAGCGTGCGCATCGGTGACAGGCCCTTGGCCCGCGCCGTCACCACATACTGCTTCTGCAGTTCGTCGAGCAGGTTGGCGCGCAGGCGCCGGATCATGCCGGCAGTACCCGCCGCGCCGACGATGATGACCGGAATCCAGATGTGTTCGAGGATCGACTTCGCCTTTTCCCAACTCATGGGTTCGGCGAGATACTTCTGGTCCATCAGGTGGCCGATGGAAATCCCGAACCAGATGTTGGCGAAGTACATCAGGATCAGCGCCAGCATGAAGTTGGGGATGGCGATGCCGATCAGGCCCATCAGCGAGAGGCCGTAATCGCCCCAGCTGTACTGATGGGTCGCCGAGTAGATGCCGATCGGGAAAGCGATCAGCCAGGTGAAGATGATGGTGACGAAGGAAACGAGGATTGTCAGCCACAGGCGATCGCCGACGACGGCGCTGACCGGAAGCTCGTACTCGAAGGAATAGCCGAAATCGCCCTGCAGCATGCCGCCGAGCCAGTAAACGTAGCGCAGCACCGGCGGCTGGTCGAAGCCATACTCCTTCCGAAGCGCCTCGATCTGCTCCATGTCGACGCCTTCGCCCTGCGCCTTGATCTCGGCAACATAGCTTTCGAAGTAGTCACCCGGCGGCAGCTCGATGATGGTGAAGACAAGAGCGGAAATGATGAGGAGGGTCGGAACCATCGCCGCGATACGCCAGAGAATATATCGCAGCATGTCAGCCTTCCTGTTCGATCCAGAAGGTGTCGGGTTTGTAGACACCGAAATAGCAAGTGGGGTCGAAGCCGTAGAGCGCAGTGTCAGGCACGTTCCTCAGCTTCTTTGCCACGAGGATCGGCTGGAGCGAGGCGTTGACGATGCCGATCGAGAACACCTGGTCGGTGTAGATCGAGAGCATCCGGCTCCAGATCTCCGTCCGCTCGGCGTCCTCGGCCGAATGCCGCCAGCGCTGCAGCAGTTCCGTCAGTTCGACGGCTGCCGGAAGGTCCGGAGCCTGGCCCATTTCGCCGTGGGAAAGATAGTTCAGCCCCCAGACCGGCCATTGCAGCTGGTCGTCGGCGGTCGGCGCAAGCTGGCCAGGGTTCATGCTGGCCGTCGGCACGCCATTGTCTATGCCGAACCACATCGACATGATGATCTCGCCACCGACGGCGCGGCTGCGGAACGTGTCGCGCTGCGATGTCCGGATGAAGAGCGATATCCCGACCTTCTGCCAATAGTCGGTGATGAGCTGCAGCACGTCCGTCTCGAGCGTGCTCTCGCCCGCCGTCTCCACGACGATCTGCGCTGCGCGCCCGTCGGAAAGAATGCGGATGCCGTCGCTGCCCTTCTTGGTGAGGCCCGCCTCGTCGAGCAGTGCATTGGCCTGCTCCGGATCATGGGCGACCCAGGCACTGGCAAACTCCGGCCGGAAGAGCGGGCTGTCCGGCAGAACGGTATCGGCGCTTTCCTTGGTCAGGCCGTAGAACACCGCCTTGTTGATTTCGGTGCGGTCGATCGCAATCGATAGAGCGCGGCGAACGCGTACGTCCTGTAGCAGCGCCCGCCAAACCTCGTCCGAGCAATTGAGATTGGGAAGCAGCGCCAGGCGCGAGCCCTGCGTCTTCTTCCACAGAAGCACCTTCACCGGATAGCGCTTCTCGGAATCCTTGAGGAAGGTATAGTCGACGAAGTCGATGGCGGTCGCCTGCAGGTCGCTTTCGCCGGTGCCGGTCTTGGCCGGGATCAACGCCGAGGAACTGACGCTGAGCACGAACTTGTCGATATAGGGTAGCTGCAGGCCGTTCTCGTCGACGCGATGGTAGTAAGGATTGCGCTCGAAGACGAATTGTTCGGCCGGAAGCGGCGTCGTGTTGCGCCAGGGATCGAGCGTCGGCAGATCCGGGTTTTCCGGGCGGTAGGAACGGGCCATGCGCATATGCAGCTGGCTCCATTTCTTGACCCGCTCTTCCTTCATCAGCGCCTTGAGCTTGTCTTCTTCCTGATACTTCTCATGGAACTGTTTCAGGTAGGCCGACGGCATCACCACCACCATGGGCTGGGGGCCGGCGAGCTTCTGCAGGAAGTCGGGATTGGGCGTCGACCAGGAGTAGCGCACGGTGCGTTCGTCGATGATCTCGAACTTGGCAGCCTCGCCATCCATGACCAGCGCCGTCGGCAGCCCGGCCGGGCTCAGCTTTTCGTTGTTGAGAACGTCGTCCCAGCAATAGCGGAAATCTTCCGACGTCAGCGGCGTGCCGTCGGACCATTTGTGGCCTTCGCGGATGTGGAAGGTGAAGATGCGGTCCTCGACCGTTTCGAAGCTTTCGAGAACGTCCGGTTCGATCTTCAGCGCCTCGTCGAAGCCGACCAGGCGGGCATAGCCGTAGATCGTCATCAGGCGGATGTCCTTGGCGCTGCCGATCAGCATCCGCACCTCGCCACCATACTTGCCGGGCTGGCGCCCCATGGCTGCGACGTTGATGACGCGCGGCGTCTTCGGCAGACGCTCGGCAAGCGGCGGCAGCTTGCCGTCGGCAATCTGCTTTTCCCAGAACGCGGGCTCGCCCGAAGCCGCAAAGAGCCGCGTCGGCAGAGCCACGGTCGCAAGCAATGCCAGTACAGTTCGGCGGGTGATCATGGCCGCAACTCCCTTGCATCCACGGATCGGCGTGCCAGCACGATGTGGTCACCGCCGAGATCCGCGGGGATCAGCGCGTCGCCGGCATCGTCGTCCCGGAACTGTGGCCCCCAGCGCCGCATGTCCGAACCTTCGCTGTCCTTCAGCCGTTCGAAATCAAGGGGCCGGTCGAGATCCGGGTAAGGGACCGCCGCCAGCAGCGACTTGGTATAGGGATGAACCGGATTGCGCATCAGCACCTCGCGCGGCGCCAGTTCGACGATCCGCCCGGCGCACATCACGGCGATACGATCGGCCATGTAGTCGACGACCGCGAGATTGTGCGAGATGAACAGGCAGGTCAGCCCCAGCTCCTTCTGCAGATCCTTGAGCAGGTTGAG
Organism: Ensifer sp. ENS09; assembly: GCF_014852425.1. Taxonomy (NCBI): domain Bacteria; kingdom Pseudomonadati; phylum Pseudomonadota; class Alphaproteobacteria; order Hyphomicrobiales; family Rhizobiaceae; genus Ensifer; species Ensifer sp. ENS09. The sequence continues at coordinate 366,858 of NZ_JACVBP010000004.1, read as the reverse complement.
GATCTGCGCCTGGACGGAAACGTCGAGCGCCGACACCGGCTCGTCGCAGATCAGCAGTTCCGGCACGAGCGCAAGCGCACGCGCAATGCCGATGCGCTGGCGTTGGCCGCCCGAGAACGAATGCGGGTAGCGGTTGATGAAGCGCTGGTCGAGGCCGACGGCCTGCAACAGCGAACGCACCGTCTCGACGCGCGACTTCGCCGTACCGCGGCTGTGGATCTCCAGCGGCTCGCTGAGAATGTTCTTGACGGTCATGCGCGGCGAGAGCGAGGAGACCGGATCCTGGAAGACCATCTGGATCTTGGATCGCATGGCCTTGAGGTCGTCGCCCCGCACCTTCAGGACATCGACCGGTCCCTCGCCATTGTCGAAGGTCACCGAGCCCCGGTCGGGCGTGATGGCGCGCATCAGGATCTTGCTGACAGTGGTCTTGCCGCAGCCGCTTTCCCCGACGAGGCCAAGGCACTCACCACGGCGGATGTCGAAGCTGACATCGTCGACGGCGCGATGCAGCGTATTTTCGCCACCGCCGAACCAGGACGATTTCCGCGTTCCGTAGGTCTTCGAGACATTACGGACGGACAACAGCACATCGGGACCGGTGCGCCGGTCGGCCGCCGAGGTCCCGAGCAGCGTGCCGGCCTTGACCGGCACTTCGCGCAGCGCCTTCAGCCGTTCGCCAGGCTTCATGTCGAAATGCGGTACCGCGGCCATCAGCCCCTTGAGATAGGGATGCTGCGGGTTGCGGAAAATCGCCTCGACCGGACCGGCCTCGACGATCTGGCCGTGATAGATCACCACAACTTCGTCGGCCATGTTGGCGACAACGCCAAGGTCATGAGTGATCAGCAGCATGGCCATGTTGAGCTTGACCTGAAGCTCGCGCAGGAGTTTCAGGATCTGCGCCTGAACCGTCACGTCGAGCGCCGTCGTCGGCTCGTCGGCGATCAGCAGCGCCGGCCGGCAGATCAATGCCATCGCGATCATCGCGCGCTGGCGCATGCCGCCCGAAAGCTCGAACGGATACATGTCGTAGGCGCGCTTCGGGTTGGCAAAACCCACATAGCCGAGCAGCTCTTCCGTTCGCGCCCGACGTTCCGCCTTTTCCGCGTCCGTGTGGATCTTCAGAACTTCGGAAATCTGGTTTCCGATCGTGTGGAGCGGCGACAGCGATGTCATCGGCTCCTGGAAAATCTTGCTGATGCGCGTGCCGCGCAGGGCACGAATCTCCTCCCCTTCCCGCTCGAGCGAGAGCAGGTCGATCGGCTTTGCCGCCGTCGTCGGGTCGTTGAACAAAATTTTGCCACCAACCTTGGCGACGTTGGGCAAAATGCCCATCACCGCCTGGCTGATTGCGGATTTCCCCGATCCGGACTCGCCGACGAGCGCCGTCACCTTGCCGGGCAAAATCCTGAAATTCGCGTTATTGACGGCTTGAACTTCGCCGCCGAGCACCGAGAATGTGATCCGCAGACCTTCAACTCGTAGCAGGTCCGCCCCAGATGTCATAGCAGCACGCTTCCCTCATTGCTTTTTATCCGCCGCCTCTAAAAAAAGACTAGCGCAGCTTCTAAGGGCTGTCCAGCACACCCGGTGGCAGACGAGGCCATACCCACCTGCATCTTCAGATGGTTAGAACGAAGGGCAGGCACCGCCCTTCAACACGTCGGCGCAATTGGGCGAGCGTCGAAAGTCGTCGTAAAACAGCGTCCAGTTGGCGTCATCGGCCGCCCGGTAGGGGCCGAACTTGAAGTACTGGTTCTTGCCGAGCCCCTTATCGTCGTGGCCGATATGGCCGGTCACCGTGATGATCGGCTTGTCGTTGGCGAACAGTTCGATGCGCCCCGTGCCATTGGCTCCCGGCAGCGTGTAGATCGCGAAATCGATCCAGCCGGACTTCGGGTCGGGCAACGGATTGCCGTGGCTCGTCACCTTGATCGCATCGGTGCACGCATTGAAGAGACTGCCGTCAATCAGCTCCCAATTGTTGTCCGCCGCGACCAGCATGCGCATCTGGTTGACGCCCGGCCGTCCCCAAACGGGAACTTCACCCGGCTTGCAGCTCGCCGGCTTTCCCTCAGGACCGGCCGAGAGTGGCGCGATATAGTTCGTTTCCACCGTGGCGAAGAGCTTGCCAGCCTCGAGCCTCAGGGCGAGGAACGGGCTGAAATCGCCCTCCGCACCCGGGTCGATCTCGCGCTTCCACTGGGCGATCAGATAACGATGGTCCTCGTTCGGGATCGGGTCGGCAAACTTGACGGCAAAGCCATACCAAACGCCCTGGTCGTAGGGCACACGCAGTGCCGTCTTCTCCCAGATCTCGGCCCGCTCGCTGCAACCGTCGAGCGAATCAGGACAGGTCGGAACGACGCTCAGCTTGAGCGCGCCGTTGCCGTTGTGCTTGACGTCGCCCTGAAACTCCACCGTGCCGGCGGTCTGTTCGAAATTCTCGCGATAGTAGAGCCCGCCCTCAGGCGCGAAATCCCGCCCCTCAAAGCCGTCGGAAAGCTTGGTTTCCCATGGCTGCGCCATCGCGCTCCCGGCCATGAGGATGGAAGCGGCGAAAAGGACGGTACGAAACATTCTTCACCCTACTGAAGCATCTTGTCGATCAGGCCGCGCGGCGGCTGCAGCGGACGCGTATTGCGATGAAGCAGCATGACATGCTCCGCCTCGGAAAGTCCATCCTGCAACACGTCGTCGAAGCGTTCGTCGGCCCTTGCGAGCAAGGCCGCGTCGTTGGGGTAGAGGATCGTGAATTTCTGCCGGACGCCCCGGAGCTTTTCCTGGCCGAGGGCCGTCCAGTCACCGCCGCAATAATTGACGAAGGCTTCGCTTGCGACGACGCTGTGGGCGTATTTCTTGGTCAGGTTCTGCAGCCTCTGGACTTCATTGACGGCGGAACCGAAGGCCGAGAACGTTAGCCGGTCGCGCAGGCCCACATTGCCGAACATCACGTTGCCCACATGCAGGCCGATGCCGTAGCCGATCGGATCGCGTGCCTGCTTACGCCGCTCCCCGTTCAGCATGTCCATGCGGGCGGTTGCCGCGCGCACGGCGGCAAAGGCCTCGCGAGCGGCAAATTCCGAGGGCTCCTTGTGGCGCCCACAGGGATAGACGGCGATGAAGCCGTCACCGACGAAACTCAGAATATGACCGCCGTTGCGGTTGAAGGGGGCTGCGATCGCATCGAAATATGTATTCAGCGTCTCGATATAGGACTGACGCCCTTCCTTTTCCGCAAGCATCGTCGAGCGGCGCATGTCGCCCATGACGAGGATGGCGCGCACGGTCTCGCCGTCGCCGCGGCGAACCTGGCCGCTCATTACGCGTCGGCCGGCGCTGGAGCCGAGATAGGTGGTCAGCATGTTGTCGGCGAGCTTGCCGAGCACCGCCATCTTTGCGGCGACCGCCAGGTGATATTGCAGCTTCAAAAGCGCGCCGATCACGTCATCTGTAAAACCGCCGTGGCGATCGGTCGTCCAGGAGCCGACCATGCCGTGGCCTGAATCGGCGCCCAGCGACTGCATGAAGGCTAGATAATCCGTTGCCCCCATCTCCTTGAGGTCGTCGAAGATCGGAAATTCGGACGGCGTATCCTGGTAGAGGCGTCGGCGGACATGCTCGAGATTGTTATTGAGAAGGTAGTAATAGGGGCTCTGCAGGAAGCGCTCGGGATTGAGCGCCAGTTCCTCGTGCCGAAGGCCGCTGACCTCCACGCCCTTGCCGCGCACCCAGGTGAACCCCAGCGCATCATAAAGCGGGTGCAGCATCGAGAAGGAAAGATGGACACGCATCAGCGGCAGGCCGGCGGCCGCCAACCGCTCGCAGAAGCCCTTGACGATCGTCTCCAGCGGCGCGTCGCTCAGCGATGTGCGCATCAGCCAGTCGGCGACCTTGTCGATGAGGATTTCGGATACGTTGTCGTTCGTCGGGCCCATTTCGCGTCCTCGCATGACAGACCGTCCCACGTCAGCATCCGGAGACGGCGAACGCCCCGGCAATTTGCCGGTTCATGTTCGCGGTGGATGATGATGATGAGCCGTGCCCGTTAAGAAAATGCTCCAACCGATTCCGGCGTCGATGACGTGCAGGCACCCGAAATGCGGCACTTATATGTTGCAGATATTCACGCGCGCCGCCAATTTCCAGAGGCGGACGAAGATTTTTCCGACCTGTTGCAGCACGAAGATTTGATAGCCGGCTCAACGGCCTACCGACGGCGGCAGCGCCGCACCTCGCTTGACTTGGGGCTTGTTTCTCTCCAACAAACCACGACATGTTCGCGCGCCGCGCCTGTCTGTCCACGAGATCCGGAACCGAAACTTGACCTCACCTCATTTCGAAAGCCTGCTGTCGTCAATCTCCGCCCGGAGCGCCAAGGTCGGCGTCATCGGGCTCGGCTATGTCGGCCTGCCATTGGCGATCGCCGCGGCTCGCGCGGGCTATTCCGTCATCGGTTTCGACATCGATCCCGGCAAAATCGTCGCGCTCGACGCAGGCAAATCCTATATCGGCGCGGTCTCGGATGCTGTTCTTGCGCAGGAGAGCAGTGCCGGCCGCTTCCGTTCCACGACGGATTTTCTCGAACTGTCCCGTTGCGACGTGATCGTCATCTGCGTGCCGACGCCCCTGACCAAATATCGTGACCCGGACCTTTCCTTCGTCGAAAAGACGTCTAGCGCGATCGCCGCGACCCTGCGCCCCGCCCAACTCATCGTCCTGGAATCGACCACCTACCCCGGCACGACCGATGGCATCGTGCGCAGCATCCTCGAGGAAACCGGGCTCAAGTCCGGCGCCGAGTTCTTCGTCGGCTTTTCACCGGAACGCGAAGACCCCGGCAATCCGGTCTATGAGACCGTGAGCATTCCGAAGGTTGTCGCCGGCGACGGGCCCGAGGCGTCAAAGCTGATGGAGGCGTTCTACGCCTCCGTGGTCAAGACCGTCGTGCCGGTCTCGTCCAACGCCACGGCGGAAGCCGTGAAGCTCACCGAGAATATCTTCCGCTCGGTCAACATCGCGCTCGTCAACGAATTGAAGATCGTCTACGAGGCGATGGGCATCGATGTCTGGGAAGTGATCGAGGCGGCCAAGACCAAGCCGTTCGGCTACATGCCGTTCTATCCCGGCCCCGGCCTCGGCGGCCACTGTATTCCGATCGACCCCTTCTACCTCACCTGGAAGTCGCGCGAGTACGAACTGCCGACGCGCTTCATCGAGCTTGCCGGCGAGATCAACTCGGCCATGCCGCGCCACGTCGTCAGCCGGCTGGCCGAAGCACTGGACCGGCACGCGGGCAAGGCGCTCAGCCGCTCCAACGTCCTCGTCATCGGCCTCGCCTACAAGAAGAACGTTCCCGATATTCGCGAGAGCCCTTCGCTGCGCCTGATCGAACTGATCGAGGAGCGTGGCGGCCGTACCGCCTATCACGACCCCTACGTCGCCGAGATCCCGCCGACACGCGAATATGCTGCTCTGAAGGGCCGCCGTTCGGTGACGCTCGACGAGCCCACGGTGGCGGCGTTCGACGCCGTGCTGATCGCCACCGACCACGATCAGGTGGACTACGCGGCCCTCGCCAAGTGGGCGCCGCTCATCGTCGATACCCGCAACGTCTTCCACCGCAACGGCCTGACAGGCAGCCACATCATCAAGGCTTAAGCGCAACGGTCGACGCGCGCCCCTTTGTCTGCAAAGGTTAGGCAGTGCCACCCGCGACGGGGGGAGCGGCCTTGTTGCGCGCCAGCGCAGCCTTGAGATGGCTCGCCGCCACCGCATAGCCGCCGGAGGCCCCATCGACGAAGTGCATGTGGTCGCGGGCCATCGGCGTCGGCACGATGCAGGTCATCAGAGCCGAATCCTGCCGGTGCAGGCCATAGTGCCCGACGCCCTCTGCCTCTGCCCGCTGCAACCGCGCCTCGATCCGCTCAAGCCGCGCGGCGCTGATATCGATCGTCATTTTCAGGCCGTCGTCGAATTTGCGGAAGTCGGTATTGTCGGCAAGATCGCGGCGGTAACGGTTCGTATCGAAGGGCCCGAGGTTCCAGCCCATGCGAAGGCAGACGAAAAGTGCCAGCGTCTGCACGGTGATGAAGCAGCGTTTCAGGAAACGTCGCCCCGGGGGCGCAGCGGCACGTGTCTCGGTGTCGATCCCCTGGAAGGAGAACCGCGCGGTCGGCCCGAGCTCGGGGACGGGGTGCCCCCCGCGATCTTCCTCGCCGGCAAGCGCGACGACGTCGGCGATCAGCGCCTGAAATTCCGGGCCGTTGCCTTTCGCCCCGGGCACCGCGATGATCGAGGCGATGGTGCCATGTCGGGACTCGATCGGGTTCCAGCGACAGGAAAGGCCGGTCAGGTCCGGCCGGCTTCCGGCAGGGGCCGCCGCGACGTGGTAGCGCCCAGCCTTCATTGCCGCTTCGGCCCAGCTTGCGCCGCCGCCTGCAAACATCGCGTAGGAAACCTCGTCGCTCGCTTTGAAGCGGGCGACGCGCATGTCGAGTCCTTGCTGGCGAATGTCGCTGACCGGAACGAGCGCGGTCCGCAACTCAAGGTCAAGTTCCTCCGCCACCCAGGTCTTCACCGCCGCCAGCGCATCCCGCGCCCGGTCGGCCATCGAGGCCGGCAGCGCCGCCAAGGCGCCATCCCCCCCGAATACGAAGGGCATCGTCTTTTCTTCGAGCACGTTCATCAGGGCGGATATGACGCTCGCGCCGGCCATGTTGACCGTCTTGTAGCGGCCGTCGGCAATCGCACCGGTCGAATTGACGATATCGGCCACTGCCACCACCCAGCCGTCCGGCAACGGCCGGTAATTCGCCTCGTCCGCGACCCCTTCGAAGGCGTCAAACAGCGGCACGCTATCGTAAAATCGCCCTTTCATTGCCTCAGCCATCAGCGCCTCGATCTTCGCTCGCCCTTAACGTTCGATAGATAATTCACGCAGGAGCGCAACAAAAAGTTTCATTGGCTGTTACCACGGGGACACCTCTTTCTGGTTCGATGGCCTAGAAGACATGCGAGGAGCGGATTTGGATGGAGCGGGACTTGGCGACGCGAAGGTTAGTTTCCAAATAATAACCCATGGCATTGCAGGGGTGTGGCCATCTGTGCTTGTTTAACAGTCACACAAGGATCAAAATGATCCAAGCGTGCGTAGTGAAGCCGAAACTGAATGCGTGACGACAACTTTCGAGTGCGGTTCTGGGGCGTAAGAGGAAGTTTGCCGGTCTCCGGCCAACAATACGTCGCCTATGGGGGAAATACATCCTGCATCGAGATTCGATGCGGCAAGGATGTATTGCTGTTCGACGCCGGTTCCGGCCTGCGCGAGGCGGGCTATGCCCTGATCGCCGAAGGTGTCGAAGAGTTTGATCTGTTCTTCACCCACAGCCACTACGACCACATTATCGGTCTTCCCTACTTCAAACCCATCTACAAGTGTCGCAATTCGGTGCGCTTCTGGTCTGGCCATCTACACGGCACCATGACCACGCGGGAGATGATCCGCGATTTCATGCGCCCGCCGTGGTTCCCGGTCGATCCCGACATCTGTCAGGCTAGCCTCGACGGCATGGACTTCAAACCCGGTGACGTGCTGACCCCGCGTGCCGGCGTCACCATCCGCACGACGAGCCTCAATCATCCCGGTGGCTGCGTCGGCTACCGGATCGAATGGAACGGCCGCGCCGTCGCTCTTGTCTACGATACCGAACATGAACCGGGCGTTCTCGATCCTGGGGTCCTCGAACTGATCGCCGGCGCCGACCTGTTCGTCTACGACTGCACCTATCTCGAAAGCGAGATGGAGCATTTTCGTGGCTATGGACACTCGACCGGCATGCATGGCGCAAGACTGGCAATGGCCGCCGGCGTCAAGCAGCTCGCCATGTTCCACCACGACCCGTCGCGCACCGACGAGGCGTTGGCCGCCATGGAACGCGACGTCCAGGCGACGTTCCCCGGTGCCTTTGCCGCCCGTGACGGACAGATCGTCGAGCTCGACTGAGCATCCGATACCGCGTCAGAATAGGCTCACATTCCCCAGCGCACAAAATCCCCGGGCGGAACTATTTCTTGCCCTGCGGATTCCTTCTTTCCAAAGAAGGAGTAGCGAATGAACAAGGACAAGAAGGCCCAACAGGCGATCGAAGAAACCGGCAAGGAACCCGCGGGTGGGCAGAATCTTCCAACTGCAGGTCCCCATGCGAAGGATCGACTGACCGACAAGAGTAGGACGCCCGGCTCCGGCTTGCTGCCGGATAACGACGACGACGCGATCGTTCCCGGTAGCGGCTGAGGTGGTGTGCAATCGAAGCAGGGCCGTCGCATACGACGGCCGCGCCGACCTGACATCGGGGTTCGCCTCCACGCCTGGACGCCGTACTTTTTCTCGCAGCAGTCGGCAAAGCACTTGCCAGCGCAGATTTGTCAGGCTGTAAGATCGGCACCGGTTCGCCAGCGACAGGCCGGATTCCCGGCCGTCAGGGCGAATAGCGCCTCCATGAAGGACCAGACGCCGGCGTCGTGAACCAGATGATGGGTGAGCACGCCGATGGTTCGCCCGGCCTGATCCCGCTTCTTTTCATCTTCACCACAGACTTGCCGCAGCCGGGCGATAAGGTCGGACACGATCGCTGCGTGGTCGCGGCAGCCGCGCGTTCCGTGCCAGTCCATCACATCGACATGGGTGTTGACGAGCTTGAACGGCGAGGGCTTTTCGGGGCCGTAGACCGAGAGCGCTTCAAAACCAATCCCGGGCAGGCCATTCAGAAGCGCGCCATCGATCCGGTTCCACGGCGGCACCAGCATCGGCACGAAGCTCTGCGGAAACAGCGCCCGGAGGCGCGTGTAGCCCGCGGCGAGTTCCTGGAGAACCGTTGAGCGCGGCCGGTGGGCGCCGAGTTCCTGCTTCTTTTCTTCCGGCGGAGCGTGGTTGCGATGCGCCCACCCGTGCACCGCAATGCTGACGCCGGCGTACCCATCGAGGTGGCGCGCAAGCGCCTCCCCCGTCAGCGCCGGCGGCACGGCGATGACCACCGGAATCCGGTAGCTGTCGACCAGCGACAGCAGGCGGTCGAGCGCTGCCGTCGGCTCGGCGGCATCGTCGTCCCGCAGCCAGAAATCAACCTGTCGCCCGGATGCAGCCACGCGCTCAAGCGCGACGGCAAGTTGCCGCCAATGGGGTTGCGTCATGGCAACGCCTCCAGGTGCTCGTCGAATATCGTGCGCAGTCGCCGCGTCGCCGCAGGAAAGGAGCGCTCCTCGTGGACGAACCGTCCGGCCGCCGCGCCCAATCTCCGGCGGAGAGCCGGGTCCTCTATCAGAGCGCGCATCGCCGCCGCTAAGGCTGCGACATCACCGTCGGGCGTGAGTATCCCTGTCTCGCCGTCCTTGACCACTTCCGGCACGCCGGCAGTGTTTTGCGCAATGACCGGCAGGCCCGCCGCCTGGGCTTCCAGGTAGGCAAGCCCGTATGCCTCGCCGCAGCCCGGCCAGACATAGAGGTCGCGGCGCGCAAGAATAGCCGGCAGATCGGCAGCGCTCCTTTCGCCGAGCCATTCCAGCCGGTCGCACGGCAGGGTCGAAAAAGCCTGTTGCACCTCGTCGCGGCACGGACCGTCGCCGACGATCGTCAGGGTCCAGCGGGTGTCGGTAATGCGCGTCAGCGATTGCGCCAACATGCGGTAACTGTCCAGCTTGTCGCCGCTGCGCATCATCGCGACAACGACCATGCGGCAGAGGTTATCCTTGCTTCGGCCCGCCAGCGCAAAAGGCGTCGCATCGATGAACGGCGCAAGCATCGCGTGGCGGCAATCGGGTGCGGCCTCCAGCAGGCCATCCCGGTCCCGGCGTGTCAGGCAGATGTTGACCGCCGCCTGCTTAATGGCCTGGAGCGCGTGGCGTTGGGCGATCGCGCGAACGCCGTCGTTTCGCCGCGCCGAGTATGAAGCTTCGGCCGTCACATAGGGGATGGCGAATTCGGCGGCGAGTGTCGGGCCGAGGAGATCGGGCGCCTTGTAGTAGGGATGGTAGCAGAACCAGAGATCGGGGGCGCCGTCACGCGTCCAGTCCTGCCGAAGGCGGGTGATCTCGCCTGCCGCCCTTTGCTCCAGCTCATGAAATTCTGCGTCCGATGCGGTCGCCATGAAGCTGCGCAGGTCCGAGACGACCGCGACCTCGTGCCCTCCCGCGCAGACTGCTGCAACCAGCATGCGCGCCATCAGCCGGTCACCCGAGGGAACCGGATGGTCAGGAGATTTCAGCGGTGCGTAAAAGGCGATCTTCATCCGCAGAAAGCTATCGTTTCTCCGCAGCGGACTGTCAACCGACCGCGCCGGAAGCCTGCCGCTTTCCGATGGCAGCGCGGGAAACAAGAGGACGCGTCCGCGCCACCGTCCGCGGCCAGGGGAATACCAAGCGCCGCCGCCACCGGTTCATCGGTCGACTGGCAAATCGTAGTAGTCCCGGCGGATCAGTTTCAGCGAGCGGTCCGGCTGGATGACATAGGTTTCCTGAACGAAGCTGTTGCCGCTCGTGAAGCGGTGCGGAACGATGCTGCCGACGGGCGCTTTCGTCAGCTTCGTGCGGGGCTGCCCGCCATAGGTGATGCTGCCGGGGATCGGCTCAAGGTCCGGCGTCGTACAGCCCGCAAGCGTCACCGCGGACAGAGCAAGCAGGCCAAACAGCCCGCCAAGGCTGCGGATGTTTTTCACCATGATAACCTGGCGGGCCCATTGCCGTCTGCCGAAAGCGCGATGCCCGCCACTCCTTGTTTCGTTTTCCAACCCGCGGCCAGACCGCGAAATATTGCCGCCGCGTCCGCTAAGGCGTTGCGACCACCCCCGTGCTGCCGGCCCTCTCGACCGCGGTTTCCGTATCATGCGCCGACAGCAGGCTATAGGCGACATAGTATTTGTAGATGTTGCTGACATATTGCACCGTCTCGCGCCCGACGATCGCCGCCGCGGCATTCTCGACATTGCCGAACCAGAGGTTCGGGTCGAGCCCCATATCCTTGGCCTTGGCCCTGAACTTGCGCAGGTTTCCCGGCCCGGCATTGTATGCCGCGAAGGCGAAAAGCATTTGGTTTTTCGGCGTGACGGCCGGATCGTTAATGTAGGTATCGATGAGATAGCGCAGATATTTCGAGCCGGCCTCGACGTTGAGGTTCTCGTCCTTGTCGATGCCGCGGATGTTGACGACCTTGTCGGCGGCGGTCGATGGCAGCAGCTGCATGATGCCGACCGCGCCCCGGTGGCTGCGGCGGGACTGATCGAGCTGCGATTCCTGGTAGCCCTGCGCCATCAGCATCAGGTGGTCGAAGGAATAGGTCTTCCCGTGCGTGCGGAAGATTTCCACGAGCTGCTTGAAACGCTCGACATCGGCTGGCGCATAGGCGCGCTTCAGCATCTTGTCGCCCTTGTAATAGGTGCTCCTCAGAATGTTGCCGAAGGTGGTCCCAACCCTGTGGGTCTTGACGAAGTCGTCGAGCACCGCCTTGAGCTTGGGGCTGTCCTTGCGGATCGCCCAGGCGATCTCGCCGTGGTCGGAAACGACGATGTCCTCGCGCACCTTTAGGTCGGTGAACACCTTCACCCAGATGTCCGCCTTGTATTTGTCGACGACCGTCCAGGGCAGCAGGCCGGCATTGATCATCTCCAGGACATCTTCGTCCTCGAGGTTCTCATCCATGTCCTTCAGAGCGATCGGCGCGCGGCCGGCCTTTTCGAAGCCGGCACTGAGCGCCGCCAGGTGCTCGTAATAGCTGCTTGATCGGCGCACCTGCAGTTCCTGTCCGCTCAACTCGTCGACGCTCGTGATCGGTGGCGCCAGAGGGCCGGTGACCAGCACCTCCTTCGCCTCGTCGAAGAGCGGCGCGGTGAAGTCGACCTTTGCAAGCCGTGTCTCGGTGATCGTCAGGTTGGCCATGACGATGTCGCCAAGGCCCTCTTCGAGCGCCGACAGCAGGCGTGCGCGCGGCATCGGCAGGAACCCGACGCGGATCTTGTCTATCTGCTTCTTGCGGCCCTTGTTGAGTTCGTTTTCGAGCGCCGTTCCGAAGTCGACGGCCGTGCCCAGTTGCTGGCCGCGATCGAGGAAATAGATCGTCTTGCTGAACGGCACGATGATGCGGATCAGCCGCCGCTTCTCCATACCGTCGAAGTCATCCGCATGCGGGACGAACATCGAGCGGAGGAATTGCTCGCTCGATTGCGCCATGGCGCTGCCGCCCGCAAAAAACACAAGCAGCAACAGCCCCAACAGAATGCGTTTCATGGTCGGCCTCCCCAGCCCTGAGAAACCCGTTGGCGAATTCTACTCCTTTGCCCCGCCCTCCTCGCCGAGTGCGGCCGCTGCATTCTTCTTGGCGATCGCGTCCCGGGTTGCGGCGGCGGCGGCAGCGGCCGAATGCTGCTGCTCGTCGCCTGCCACCTGCACGGTTGGCGAGGCAAAGTTGATGCCGTTTTCCTTGAACGATTCCTTGATCATGACCTGCGCCCGACGCCGGACCTGGGTCTGCGCCCCAGGCTTCGTCTTCATGGCGAAACTCAACGTCATGCCGTAGTCGCCAAAGTTCTCGACGCCCTTCATCTTGACCGTCTCCAGGATCAGCGGCCCGATATCTGGATCCTCGAGCAGCTTGGCGCCAATCCCCTTCACCAGCTTCTTCACCTTGGCCACATCGGCATCGAAGGAAACGTTGATCAGGAACTTGTCGATCACCCAGTCGCGGCTCATGTTCTGCACGGCGCCGAGCGAGCCGAAAGGCACCGTATAGACCGGGCCACGGTGATGCCTGAGCTTGACGGAGCGAATGCTGAAGGACTCGACCGTGCCCTTGTAGCTGCCGCTCTGGATGTACTCGCCAATCCGGAAGGCGTCATCCATCATGTAGAAGATGCCGCTGATGACGTCCTTGACCAGCGTCTGGGAGCCAAAGCCGATGGCGACGCCGAAGACACCGGCGCCGGCAATCAGTGGGCCGATTTCCACGCCAAGGCCGGAGAGCACCATCAGCACGGCCACGATCGCGATGAAGGCCGCAAGAAAATTGCGCAAGATCGGCAGCAACGTCATCAGCCGGGTGTTGCGCGCACGTTCGGCCGGATCGTCGGTCGCGTGATTGGCCTGCTTGACGCGCAGATTGATGAACCCCTTCACCAACTGCCAGACCAGATCCGCCGTCAGCAGAATGACGATACCTGCTAGCGCCCCGCGGACCACCCGATTGAAGGCGTCGTCATGCATCATCGCCGTGGCGCTGACCTTGAAGACGAGCGCCAGCCAGCCGGCCGCCAGAGCGATGACCAGCAGGCGCGCGCCGCGCTCGATGAAGATGTTGCGCATCACATGCAAGTCGTCTTCGGCGGATGCCTGCAGCAAGGTTTTGGTGAACGCGCTGGTGAAGCGCAACAGCGGCGGTATGCCGATGACGTAGAGGCCGATCCAGAACAGCACGTCCATGCCGGCGACCCAAAGCAGCCACAGCACGATGAGGAAGGCAACCAGGAACACATTGCCGACGATGCGGCGCGAACCGACAACGGTGCCGGCGGGCCGACGCACGACGGTCAGTATCCCGAGCGCCAGCACCAGCAGGCCAAGCAGCGCGGTGATGAGATCATGCACGTCGCTGGAGATCGAAAGCGCGCGCATCGCATCGCCGACACCCCAGACGAGGGCGGCGGCGCCGATCAGCCACAGACTGTGCCGGTACCAGAAACTGGCCTCCTCCGCCGTCAGCGACATATAGCCCCCGCGCCCGTCCGCGCTCTCTTCGCTGACAGGGCCGCCCGTCAGGACCGCCGAAGCGATGATCATCAACAGCCGGGCGCCGATCCATGCGCCGAGCAGCGGCGCGATCGTCGTTTCCAGCCGCGTCGGCCAGTCGGCGATCGCCAGCACCGACATGCTGGCGGCGGCAAAAACGATGAGCGGTAGCACGCGCGTGAGCATGGTGCGGGCCGGCCCCGTCAGCACAGCCCCCTTTAGACTGCGTCCAAGCAGCCAGCGCAGAAGATATTCGGCGCCGTAGCCGATCACCAGGATCAGGAAAAACCCTTTGAGGATGGGCGCAGTGCCGTGGCTCTCCATGTCGCCGGCAAGGCGCCCCTGTGCCGCCCGAATTTCCGGGCCGACGCGCGGAACCGCGTTGCCGATGCCGGTCAGGTGGCGCCGGATTTCGGCGGTCCACCGCGCCACGACGCCGGTCGCGGGCGTTCCGTCCGGTGTATCAGCCGAAGCGGCCGGCGCCGTCTGTTTCGTCGACAGCCACTGTTTCACTTCCGGATCATCGAGAAGCTGGATCAGCTGCTGGACCTTTGCGGGCGGGGCCGCAGGCGCGACCTCCTGCGCCATCCCCGGCGAAATCAGCCCGAAGACTACGGAAAGAAAAGCCAGGAGACCGAAAAGCGGCCCCTTAAGCAAACGACCCGACGACCCGACACAGCCCATTCTCAACACCCCCGACGAACATGCCCGTCCCCCGACCGGCACGACTCCCAATCTTTACAAAGGCTAACATACCACCTGACTGTTGCGTCAACGTCAAATTCAATGCGGTCAGCGGCGGCGGAAGCCACCGCCACCGTGGAACCCGCCACCTCCGTGGAAACCGCCTCCGCCGTGGAAGCCACCGCCGTCAAAGCCGCCGCTTCCGAAACCGCCAGGGCGGTCAAAGCCACCGGCGCCACCGGTCGGGAAGTTCAGCGGCCGCTGATCGAAGGACTGCCGCTCGAAGGTGCGCTGGTTGCCCAGCTGCCGGCCGATATTGTCGATAGCCAGATGATCAGGAGCGTGCTCGCGGGCAGCCCGTGCCGCACCCTGACCGGTCTGCTGGCGCGTCTCTATCCGCTGGTTGAGGTTTGCAGCCGCATCGGGATGGTTGGTTGAGAATTGCTCGCCCGCCTTGGTCCTGTCCTGGATCAAAGGCTTCTGGACCGGCTGCCATCCGTCGGGCGTATGCTTCTGCCATTGTCCGTCGTCGCGGCGATAGACGTTTCCGTCACGGCCGGCATAGACGTCGCCACCCTTGCCGCCGGCGACAAAGCCGTGGTTGCCGTCCGACGTGCGCCAATTGACGCCGGCGCCGTTGGCAGTCGAGCCGCCGCTGATGCGGGTAAAATCGGACCCGTGCTTGACGGCCGCCGTGCCCCAGCTGCCGTAAACGTTATGCCCTCCGCGGGCGATCGCCGCGTTGCCGGTGCGCGGATTGTAGGCGGCAACGAAGCCGCGGTCTCCGTTCGGCCCGTAGCCGACCGCGCCGCGAATATAGGTGCCCGTGCGCGGATTGTAGGCCGCACCGGCAGCAATGCCGCGATAGGGCCCGTAGGCATATCCATAACGGCCGAACGTGCCGATGGCGGGGTTGTAGAAGGCGCCGACGCCATAGGTCACCGGGCGCGGATAATAGGGCCAGTAGCCGCCACCGGCCCAGCCGTAATCCCAGTAGTCGTCATAGTACCAGCCGGTGCCGTAGACGAAGGTGTCCCAGGCAAGATAGGCGCCGAGATAACCCATCGTATAGCCGAACCAGACCGCATCGGGCTCGGTATCATAGATGCGCACATAGGTGGCATTGTAGATCGGCGACGACGGCGGGACGGTATAGATCTCGTCCGGCACCGCCTTCGCCACGGCGAATGGCCCGGTCGGTGCATCGCCGACGAACCACACCCCGTCCTTCAGCACGAAGTACTTGTCGCCGACCTTGATGACGGTCTCGTTGGTGTTGACCGCATAGGTCAGAAAGGTCCCGTCGATCTTTTCGAACTTCGGGTCGCCGCTGTAGGCGACGTCCACGGTGACCGAACCGTCGAGGGCGACACGCGCCTTTTCGGGGATGCTGGCCTTCAGCCGTGCCTCTGCATTCTCGGAGGTGCCGGGAACGGATGAGCGCACCGTGTAGTAGGCCGCATCCTGCGGGATGTTCTGGAAGTCCTGCGGCAGTTTGGGTGTCGCAAAGGTCCAGGGCCCGTCGAGCGAAGTGCCCGCGAACCAGCGCCCGGATACGAGGATGTACCAGCTGCTATCGGCGTCACGGTAAAAGACGTCGCTCTCGGTGTTGGTCGCAACCTTGAGACCGGTGCCCGGAACCTGATCGAGTTTCGGCTCACTGTCGAAGGCGAGCAGTTCCGACGGCTTGTCCGAATAGATGACGTCGGGCGCGATCACCTTGTCCGCCTGCGGCGGGATCGCCGCCTTGGCATCCTTCCAGTTGTCGTCGTCGGGCAGCTTGCTGAGAATGTCGGGAAGCGATGCCGCAGGCTGCCATCCCGAGGAAATATCCTTGGACAGCAGCCATGACTTGTCGTTACGCAGGTAGTAGGTCGCGTCGGCCTCGACCTTGAACAGGTCCCAATTGGTATTGACCGCGAAGGAGAGCCCCTCGACGCCCTTGACCGGGGCGAGCACGATCTTGCCGTCGGTCTGCACCAGGATTGCCGGCTTCTTGCTGACGAAGATCGGCGGCGCGTCGGCCTTCAGCCCCTCGACATTGCCGAGCCGCTGATAGTCGGCAAGGCTCGCCGTCAGCTTGTCCTCCGAAACGGTTATCGTCCCGACCGGCATCAGCTTTCCAACCTCAAGCGTCAGGTCCGCCAGCTCTTTTCGGTCGAGGACGGAGAAGTTGATCTCGGTCATCTTGATGTCGGAAACGACGACCTGGCCCGACGCACTGTCGGCGTCGGTCTTGCCGGTAATGCCCACCACGCCGAAGATCGGCTTGGCGTCGTCGGACTGCTTGTATTCGGCGGCAATCAGCGCATCGAGTTCGGTGAAATCCTTCCAGGCGTTGATCTGCGGCTGGTAGAGCGTGATGGTCGCGCCACTGTCGGTCTTGTAGGCGCGCGGCCAGCCGAGCCCCTTGGGATCGGCATCGTTCAGGTACTTGCCGCTAACGAAGCCGTTCTGGCCGTCGAAGCTCACCGCGCACCAGGTGCCCGCATCGTCGCATTCCTTGACATCGACCTCGGCTCCCTCGGCGATCGTGCCCAGGCTGTTGAAGCCGGTTCCCGGTCCTTCCCGGAAATTGACGGAGGCGCTCGTCGTCGCCGGCCCGGCCTGCGCCGGAACGGTGGCAATCGCGAGGAGGGTGAAAGCGAGCGTCAGTCTGCGCATGAACGGTTCTCCGAGATCCCGGGCGGCCCGACGCGCGCCCGCAACGACTGAAGCCGAACCTGACGCCGGAACCGGTTGAGCCATAAGCATCTTTGCCCGCTGCCGTAGCGCAAGTACGTAACAGTAACGGCGACCGTAACGGGTCAGCGAGACGGTGGATGCGACTGCGCGGAGTGTGTCGCAGCATACGCCCGGCACAGAAGCGATTCGGAGCGCCGCAGGGGCGCATGCCGTTCACCGCCCCTTACGGCCCTTCAGGTCGCCCGCTTCTGTCCCGATCGCGACGGTCGCTATCCCGTCTCCCCGGACAAAATCATCAAAGCGTCGCAAATCTTTGTGTTTTAGCCCGTAGTGATTGCATAGAGTCATTTATTCAAGCAAACTCATATGCATGATTTGACCACTCCTACGTGCGGAGGAAATACAAGTGAACACGAAAGCCCCCAGCCAGATCGATGTCTTTGTCGGTTCCCGCGTCAGGATGCGTCGGTTGATGGCCGGACTGAGCCAGGAGAAGCTGGCCGACGGTCTCGGGATCACATTCCAGCAGGTACAGAAGTACGAAAAAGGCACCAACCGCATTGGCGCGAGCCGTCTGCAGGCGATCGCCGATATCCTCGGCGTGCACCCGAGCTTCTTCTTCCAGGAAGGTGAAGACCCGGCCGGCGCACGCAGCGGTGCGGGCGACACCACGCGCGAACCGAGCGAAATCTCGTCCTTCGTTTCGTCGAAGGAAGGCATTGCGCTCAACCGCGCTTTCCTGAAGATCACGGACCCGGTGCTGCGCAAGAAGATCATCTCGCTGGTGGCAGCGGTTGCCCAGACGCCGGAGACCGAGACCGCCCGCTCAAGCGCGAGCCACGCTCAGGACCTGCACGGCTAAACACCCGCGCCCGACAGGCCAGCGCCCGACAGGAATGACCGGATGACATTCAGACTGCAGACCCTCGGGCGCTTGCGGCTCGTCGATAACGGCGGGCGTGAGGTAGCGTTTCCCGAAAAGGGTCTGCTGATCCTGTGTCATCTGATCGTCGACGGCCACAGCGAGCAGTCCAGAAACGATATCGCCAAACTCCTTTGGGACGAGATCGTCCCGAGCCAGGCCTTCGTCAATCTGCGCAAGACGATCTCCCGCATCAGCGCGCGCCAGGAAGAGCTCGGCTGTCATTTTCTGAGTTTCTCGCCGTCGTCCGTGCGCCTCGACGTCAGCCGGCTCAAGAGCGACCTCGATGCCATCGGGCACGAGGCGGGAGATCCGCTTTCGCGCCTCCAGTGGGCGGTCGAAACGTTCCAGGAAGACTTCCTCAAGGACCTGAAGTCCCAAGGCCAGGCGCTGCATGGCTGGATCGAGCGGCAGCGTGGCGAGCACATGGCGCTGCTGCGCGAAAGCCTGCTGCTCGCAGCAGCGGAGGCGACGAACAACCATCGCAAGCTGGTCAAGGCGGCAGCGACCCGTCTGCTCGAGCGCAACCCGCTCGACGAGGACGTGCGCAAGATCCTGACCCAGGCGTTTCAGCTCGAGGGCAACCATCTGGAGGCGCGGGCCGTCTCGAATAACGGCGGCGTGATCACGATCGGCAGGCCGGAATTGCGATCGGTCTCGACGATAATCGCGCCCACGTCGGACGCGGCCGTCGATACGCGCCCGCCGCGCGTCGTCCTTCTGCCGCCGAACAATGGCGCGATCGACAGTCCGGCAACACAATTTGCAAGCGCCCTGATCGAGGACGTGACGATCGGACTTTGCGCGCTTCGCTCGGTTTCGGTGATCGCGCCCTACACGGCCGCGCAGATCAGCCTGCAGGCCGACAAGGCCAACACCTACCAGAAGCATGCCATCAGCTACATTCTCGACACGCGCCTCACCGACGAAGGCAGCCGGCTGACGCTCTTCACGCAATTGATCTTCTTTGCCAATGACGAGGTGATCTGGGCCGACCGTTTCAATCTCGACGGCGACGGCTTGATGGCCTCACGGCGGGAAATCGCCCGCCAGATCGCGCTGGCGATCGCCAACCAGGTGGAGCGCAACGAGGCGCATCGCCAGACCTTTGAGACGAATGTCGGTTCCTACCGCAACTTCCTGCTCGGCCAGCGCTATCTCAAGCAGCTCAACCTTCCGGAGGTACGGCGCGCCCGCAAGAGTTTCCGCGAAGCGCTCTACCAGAACGGCGACTTCGCGCCGGCGATGAGCGGACTGGCCCGCAGCTACTTCGTCGAATGGCTGCTGACGGCCCGTGGCGACGCCGAATTGCTGGCGCTTGCGGAACGGCATGCGCGCGATGCGGTTGTGGCCGACGACACGCTGGCGACGGGCTACCGCGAGCTTGGCGTCGTCAAGCTCTACTTGAGACAGTTCGACGAGAGCATGGAATACCATGACAAGGCGGAGGCGCTGAGCCCTCAGCATGCCAACGTGATCGCGAGCTATGCCGACACGCTGGTACAGGCCTCGCGCCCTGAAGGCGGCCTGCGCAAGATCCAGGCAGCAATCGATCTCAACCCGATTGCGCCGGACGAATATTTCTGGACCGCAGCCGGCGCCAGCTACTCGCTTGGCCAGTATGAGCAGGCGATCGCCTATATCGAGCGCATGCGCGATCCGACCCCTGCCGACCGCCTGGCGGCGGCAAGTTGGGGCATGCTCGGCAACCGGAAAAAAGCACGCCAGTTCGTCCGCAAGACTTTCGACGTGCATCCGGATTTTGATCTCGACAAGTGGATGACGATCGTTCCCTTTAGGGAAGAATGGCAGCGCGTTCATTATTGCGAGGGTCTGCGCAAGGCAGGCTTCTGATTCCTCACATCAGCAACGGCCAGGAGGGGAAAATGGCAAAAGTAGTGGTGATCGGTTTGGCGGACGACAACCGCCTTTGGGTCGCGGATCTGGATGCGGGCACGGTTACGCAGATTGCGGCGCCGACGCAGGGACCGCTGGCTGCGGCCAACGACCTGCGCAACAACAGTGGGGCCATGGTGCACAAGGGCGTCAATCTCGCCGTCGTTGCGGCCTCGTCCGGCTCCGTTTCCGGCGGGTTCATGGACGGCTAGTCCACGCGTGGCACAAGCAGCTGAAACCGGCCGGCCGTCGGACGAGCATTCCAGCCGTCCGGCGGCCGGCGCGTTTTGCTATAGCGATCGCGCCTGCCCGCCCGAAGAAACATTCCGGCGGATCGAGGCATACTTGCCGGCGCTCGGCGTCACCCGGCTTGCGCGACTGACGGGCCTCGACCGGATCGGCATCCCGGTGTGGAGCGCCGTATCGCCCAACGCCCGATCGATCGTCATCAACCAGGGAAAAGGCATCACCGACATCGACGCCAAGGTTTCGGCGGCCATGGAGGCGATCGAGCGCGCAATGGCCTGCGCACCGTCGGCCGCGACAAGAACGGCCACCAGCCGGGCTCTTTTCGAAACAGGCGACCGAACATTGCATCTGCCGGGGCTCATCGCGGCGGGGCAAGGGGACCTTCAGGACGACGAAACCATCGACTGGCTCCGGGGCTTCGACCTCTTTGACGGCGCAACCACCTGGGTTCCGCGCGAAGCGGCGATCCTCGACCGTACGATCGTCGGCTGTCGCTACTGGCAATCCTCCGACGGCCTGGCATCGGGCAACACCGAGACCGAGGCGATCCTGCACGGCTTGCTCGAGCGCATCGAGCGCGACGCCGAAACGCTGTGGCGAATGCTGCCGCTGAGCGGCAAGCACCGCGGTTGCGTCGATCCGGGAAGCTTCGAGGATCCGGCTCTCGACGGGCTCGCGGAACGGATCTCCGCCGCGGGCCTGGACCTGCGCCTCTTCGACATGACGAGCGACGTCGGCATTCCCTGCTATGCCGCGACCCTTGCAGAAGCAGGCATTCTGTCGGCCAGGCAGCCGCGCTATCACGACGTCACCATCGGGCACGGCGCCCATCCGGTCGCGCGGCGCGCCGCCATCCGTGCGGTGACGGAGGCTGCCCAGTCGCGGCTCACCTATATCAGCGGCGCCCGCGACGACGTCTTTCCGGAAACCTTCACCCGCGACCTTCCCGAGGAAACGCGAGGCCTGTTTGCCGCCGCGCCGCTCAGGAAAAGCTTAGCGGCGCCAGATGCCCCGGCCGGGCCGAAGGCGCTGCTCGATGACGTCGTGCAGCGGCTCGAAGCGGCCGGCATACAAACGGTTGTCGTCGTTCCGCTGATGGAAGGCGTTGCGCCTTTCTCCGTGGTCAAGGTCATCGTTCCGGCCCTTGAAAATCCCGACGGTCTGCGCAAGCGCCGTTTCGGCGAACGGGCGCTCGCGCGCGCGCTGGAGGCCGGATGAACGTCGTCTTTGTCGGCCCGACCCTGCCGGACATACGAAACGCCGCGGACAAGAGCGTTCTCGTCCTCCCGCCCGCCGTCCAGGGCGACGTGCTGCGCGCTGTTGAGGACGGCGCAACCGCGATCGGGCTAATCGACGGCAACTTCGAGAATGTCGCGCCCGTCTGGCACAAGGAAATCCTCTATGCCCTGTCGAGAGGCGTGCAGGTCTTCGGCGCGGCCAGCATGGGCGCGCTGCGGGCGGCAGAATGCGCGCCCTACGGCATGGTCGGCATTGGCGAGATCTACCGACAATACGCCGAGGGCGAGCGTGTGGACGACGCCGATGTTGCGCTGATCCACGGCCCCGCCGAACTCGGCTATCTGCCGTTGACGCTACCGCTGGTCAATATCGATGCGACGCTCAGGCGCCTTTCGCAGAGCCATGCCCTTGCTCCGGAGCTCATCGCGTCGATCGGCGCGACGGCGTCCGCCATGTTCTACAAGGAGCGCAACTGGGCGAGCATCGTCGCGCGCGTGGCGCTTCCGGCGGGCACGGACCGCGCCCGTCTCGTTGCTCTGCTCGCGCGTGAATACGTCGACCAGAAGGGCATCGACGCGCGACATTTGCTGGACGTACTGCGACACACGCCGACCCAACTAAAGGTTGTATCGCAAAGCTGGAAATTCAATTCCACCAGCATGTGGAAGAGGTTGTTCGGTCAACCTGACGCTTCATCTTAAGGGTGTGGTTTTCAGATACAACGTGTGTCACGCTCATGTCACGCGCACTCCCGCCAAGTCACGCTATGATTGGTCACGCTGGGCTGGGCCTTTGCGTCCAATGGAAGCTGGGGAAAATCATGCTATCTTCATTTGCTGTACCGGTCGAAC
Source organism: Ensifer sp. ENS09 (assembly GCF_014852425.1). Lineage (NCBI taxonomy): Bacteria > Pseudomonadati > Pseudomonadota > Alphaproteobacteria > Hyphomicrobiales > Rhizobiaceae > Ensifer > Ensifer sp. ENS09. Next base: position 344,559 of record NZ_JACVBP010000004.1, on the reverse strand, counting down.
CGAAAGACAAGGAAAAGGAGCTCTTGGCACTGGCTCGTCTCGTCACCTATGCACGCGACTCCGCCAAGACCCTCAACGTCGAAGGCGTGCAATACTGCCTCGAACTCGCGCTCGCATCGCTGCTCAAGGAAGCCGAAGACTGCGGCAGCCAGAGAGCACATCTGACCAACGAGCTGCTGACGCGCCCGAGCCTCGGTCGCTGCTAAGTTCCACGCCGCTTCTGGGATTGCCGTCATCCGGCGATTGGTCTGCCTCCGCGAACCTTTAGTTTTGCGGATAAGCGGGCATGGCCTCGATGACGCCGACAACCGGATAGCCCCGTTTTGCCAAAGGCGAAGCGGGGTCGCCGCCGTTGTTCAACCCGCGGTGGCCCCTCCCGGCGCTTCGCCGCGAGCGGATTTGGTCGCCTCAGCGATCACTCTCTCGCACCGCATGAGTCAGCCCACCCAAGAATCCGGAAAACAAACGCCGGGGACGGATATTCCCCGCAAACCAGTTCCGTTCGAAAGCCCGCTTCGCGCTTTCGTTGAAATTTAGTCCATAATTTCCATAGACAATATTGAGTGAACGAGCCACCTCCGGTTAGGCTTCTCCCATCATGTGCGAACCGGCGCAGGGCCCTTGTCCGAGCGACTGCCCCGAACGCCCGAACGACCAAGGGAGACCAGCTTGAGCCAGACAAATCCAACCCTGCCCGTCCTTGACCTCTCGCGCTTTGCGGCGGGCCACCCCGAGCGGGTCGCCGCACTCGACGAGTTGCGCAGCGTTGCCCGCTCGGTGGGCTTCTTCTATCTTGAGGGCCACGGCATTCCGCAGGAAGAGATCGACGGCATTCTTTCGCTTTCGCGCCGCTTCTTCGCGCTGCCGGAGGATGACAAGCTGGCGATCGAGATGCGCAAGTCGCCGCACTTCCGCGGCTACAATCGCGCCGGCCTCGAATATACCCGCGGCACCCAGGACTGGCGCGAACAGGTCGACTTTGGTCCTGAACGCCAGAGCCTCGCTATCGTGTCCGGCGATGCGCCTTGGAAGCGGCTCGTCGGCCCGAACCAGTTTCCAGACGCCTTGCCGGAACTGAAGCCTGCGATCCTTGGCTATATCGAGGCCGTCACCGGGCTCGGTATCCGGCTGATCGAGATTTTCTCCGAAGCGCTCGGGCAGAAGCCCGATGTCTTCGGGCCAATCTATAAGGACGGCCCCAACCAGTTGCTGAAGATCATCCGCTATCCCGGCCGCGACAAGACCGAAAGCGACCAGGGCGTGGGCGCCCACAAGGATGGCGGCTTCGTCACCATCCTGTTGCAGGACGTGGTCGGCGGGCTGCAGGTCGACGACGGCAAGGGCGGTTGGATCGACGCACCGCCGAAGCGCGGCACCTTCGTCATCAATGTCGGTGAACTCCTGGAGCTTGCGTCGAACGGCTATCTGCTCGCCAACATCCATCGGGTGGTGACGCCGCCGGCCGGCGGCGATCGGCTTTCGGTCGCCTTCTTCCTCGGCGCCAATCTCGCATCGACCATCCCGGTCCTCGATCTGCCGCCACATCTTGAAGCCGAAGTCCGCGGCGTCACCCAGGATCCGCAGAACCCGCTCTTCCACGAGGTCGGCCGCAACGTGCTGAAGTCCCGGCTGCGCTCGCACCCCGATGTCGCCGCCGCGCACCACGCAGACCTGCTGGAACAGCCAAAGGCGGCCGTGCCCGCCTGACCAACCGGACAGCGCCGATCAACCTGAGAGCCAAGGAGAAATGGCATGACGATCCATCAGAAGCCGGAAGAGCCTGCAGTCGAGATCAAGGTGCCGACCGGCCTGCGCGAAGCCAGCGGCCGGCTGCATCCCGAAACGCTGGCGCTGCACGGTGGCAGCTATCGCTTCGATCCGGCAACCGGCGCCGTCGCCGTGCCGATCTACCAGACGACCTCCTACCAGCTGCCCGGCACCGACGGCGCCGACAAGCTCTTTGCGCTGGAGGCGCCCGGGCATCTCTACACCCGCGTCTCCAACCCGACGCAGGACGCCTTCGAACAGCGGCTGGCGGAAATCGAAGGGGGTGCAGCAGCGCTCGCACTTGGCTCTGGCCAGGCGGCATCGGCTTTCGCGCTTCTGAACCTTGCGCGCTCCGGAGACAACGTCGTCAGCGCCGCGGGCCTTTACGGCGGCACCTGGGCGTTGTTTGCCGCGACGCTGAAAAGCTTCGGCATCGAGGTCCGTTTCGTCGATGCGGCGGATCCGGAAGCCTTTGCCCGGGCGACGGACGAGCGGACGCGCGCCTACTACGCCGAGTCCCTGCCGAACCCGAAGCTCGAGGTCTTTCCGATTGCCGAGGTCGCCGAAATCGGCAAGCGCTTCGGCATTCCACTGATCGTCGACAACACCGCAGCACCGCTGACGATCCGTCCCTTCGACCATGGCGCGGCCGTCGTCGTCTACTCGACGACGAAGTACATCGGCGGGCACGGCACCTCGATCGGCGGCGCGATCATCGACAGTGGCCAGTTTCCCTGGCACGAGCATGAGCTACGGCATCCGAACCTGCACGAGCCGGACCCGAGCTACCAGGGCAAGACCTGGCTCGAAAAAGCGGCCGCAATCGCGTTTCATCCCTATATCCTGCGCGCCCGCGCCGTGCTCCTGCGCGACCTTGGCGCGGCGATCAGCCCGCTGAACGCATTCCAGTTCATCCAGGGCCTGGAAACGCTGCCGCTGCGGATCAGGCAGCACAACGAGAACGCCATCAAGGTGGCCGAGTTCCTCCGCACCCACCCGAAAGTGGCGCGGGTGATCTTCCCGAAGTTCCAGGATGGCGAGGCGAAGGCGCGCGGCGAAAGATATCTGCTGAACGGCCACTATGGCGCGCTTGTCGGCTTCGAACTGAAGGACGGTCGCGAGGCGGGACGGCGTTTCATCGACGGGCTGAAGCTGCTCTACCACGTCGCCAATATCGGCGACGCACGCTCGCTCGCCATCCATCCGGCAACGACGACGCATTCGCAGCTGTCTGAGATCGACCAGCTGAAAACCGGGGTGACGCCTGGCTATGTCAGGCTTTCGATCGGGATCGAACATGCCGACGACATCATCGCCGACCTCAGGCAGGCGATCGACGCCGCCTGAGCGAGCGACGCTTTCGCATCTTCCGCGGGCTCATCCACGAGGGGTGAGCCCGCGGAGCCGTTTTCGGTTCAAGACACGCCCATGGGCCTTTGTTTCGTTTCATGCGAAAAGGGGGCAGTCATGTCGGATTGATATTGCCGGACGCGTCCGTCGCCGCCGCACATCGAGACGCGCACAAGGAGGAAAAGACAATGAGCACGAACACCCAGGTCCTGCTTGCCGCGCGGCCATCCGGGAAACCGGCGCCCAGCGATTTCCGCGTCGTCGAAACGGCAATCCCGGAACCGGCGGAAGGTGAGGTTCTCCTGAAGATCCTCTACCTTTCGCTCGACCCCTATATGCGCGGCCGGATGAATGCCGGCCGGTCCTACGCCAAGCCGGTGGAGATCGGTGCGGTCATGGAGGGCGGTACGGTCGCCCGCGTCGTCCGCTCGCGTCACCCGGATTTCAGCGACGGCGACTTCGTGCTTTCCCACTCCGGCTGGCAAAGCTATGCGCTATCGCGCGGTGCTGACCTGCGCAAGCTCGATCCGGCGGCCGCGCCCCTGTCGACCGCACTCGGCATTCTCGGCATGCCCGGCTTCACCGCCTATGCGGGGCTGCTGACGATCGGCAAACCGCAAACGAGCGAAACGGTCGTCGTGGCGGCCGCAAGCGGCGCCGTCGGCTCGGCGGTCGGGCAGATTGCCCGCATCAAGGGCGCGCGCGCAGTCGGGATCGCCGGCGGCGCGGACAAATGCGCCTTCGTTCGCGACACGCTCGGCTTCGACGCCGTGATCGATCATCGCGCGCCGGATTTCGCCGAACAACTCGCCGCCGCCTGCCCGAAAGGCGTCGACGTCTATTTCGAGAATGTCGGCGGCCATGTTTGGGATGCGGTGTTTCCGTTGCTGAACGACTTCGCCCGCGTACCCGTCTGCGGCTTGATCGCGCACTACAACCAGCCCGCAGGCGCGCAAGCCGGGGGCGACCGGCTGCCCGGCGTCATGCGTGAAGTGCTGAGCCGGAGCCTGCTCATCCGGGGCTTCATCCAGCGCGAATTTGCCGACCAGCGGCCGCTGTTCTATCGGGAGATGGCCGGCTGGATCAAAAGCGGCGAGGTGCGATATCGCGAAGACATCGTCGACGGGATCGGGAATGCGCCGGAGGCCTTCATCGGCCTGCTCGACGGCCGTAATTTCGGCAAGCTCGTCATCCGGGTCGCCGCCGAAAACTGAGAAGGCCCAGGCCCGGCCTTACTGCTGGGCGACCGGATGCAAGCCGGCCTTGGCGAGACCGTCGTCGAGCAGTGCGATCAGGTCCGGCGCGTAGCCGCGAGCGACGAGTTCCGCCTCGTATGGCTGTGGCGAGCGCGTTTTACCCAGGCGCAATCCGTCGAGCGCGCTTGTCGCCTCCCGCGTCAGGCCGAGCTGGCCTGCCGCTGCCACGCGTAGAAGATTGACGGCCGTGTCCGCCGGATTGGCAAGCTCTCGGGCGCGCCTCAGCACTTCGCGGTAACGGCCGCTGCGATAGTCTTCCAGCGCCAGGGTCAGCGCGGCGTCGTGGTGCAGATACTCGCTGCCGGCATCCGCCACGCGGGCCAGGTTCACACCGTCCGAATAGGCGCCGCTGACGAACAGCAGCAGGCCGAGCCGCGCCGGAATGGCATCGTCGAGCGGATTGAGCGCCGCCGCGCGACGACCGGAGATGAACGCCGCTTCCGTCTCGCCAGCCGCAAAGCGCGCCTGCATCTGGGCCACATAGCTCTGGCTCGATTGCGGCGCCAGAGCAACGGCCTTATCCGCAAGTTTTAGGGCACGCTCGGCAACCGTCGGCGCAGCGCTGGCTTCGCCGGTCGCAACCAGGACCATCGCCAGGCTCGCCAGAACATCGGCGTCGGCGGCCTGGTAGGAGACCGATTTTTCCAGGCAGCCGTGAGCCGAAGCCAGGCCCTCAGGATCGATCCGTGCCAGCGCCACATCCGCCTGAAGGACGCAGCCGTAGCCGATCGACGGCGTCACCAGCTGCCGCGCAGCCTCCAGGCTGACGATGACGCCCTCCTCGCCGGCAAGCGAAAGAGCAAGACGGGAAAGCAGCTTCTCCTGTATTTCGCGCGCATCGCCGCCGTCGAGCGCCGCCTTCGAAATGCCGGCCCTAAGGGCCTCGTTGTTTTGCACGTCGATGACCTGCCAGGAGACCTCATGCCGGCGTTCGTCGGTGCTGTAGGCGATCGAAAGCCTGTATTCCTTGCTGCCCTGCAGCTTGACCGGCGGCGCGGACGAGACCCACCCGGTGATCGAGGCCACGTCGACACCCGCGGGCGAGACCGGCGCGAGGGTACGGACAGCGGAAAACTGCGAGAGCGCGTGGACCAGATAGTCTCCCGCCTTCTTCTGCACGTCGTCGTCGGCCCCGAGCCGCGTCGGCACGTCAACGACGATTGTCGGCTTGGCCGAGAAAACCGGTTGCCAGGGAAGATGGTCGGCCACGGACAGGTAGAAGGCCCCGGCCATGACTGCCGCGCCGGCACCGAGTGCCGCGAAGCCGGCCAGCAGGGGCCATTTGCGCGCAATCGCGGCCGGTGCAATCACCGGCTCTACGGGCTGCTCGGCTGCGGGCTCTGAAACCGGCGCCGCGGTCTCGGGCATCCCTCTCAAGGGCTCGCCGCTAATCACGAACTGTGGGACGTAATTGCCCTTCGGCAACTCGATACGAAGCTCCGCTCTTTCGCCGAGCGCCTCGTAATACTGCGCCAGGGCCGCGCGCAGGCGCGACGCTTCCACCCGAACGATCGGATCGGTCGCAGGATCGAAGGAGGCGGGCCGCCCGAAGACGTCGATGGCGATCGTGTAGGCTTTCACCAGGCCCGAACGGCCAGCGAAAAACTCGTCAACCAGATACCGCAACAGCTTGCGATGACGCTCGGTCGCGTGAAACTGGCTATCGGCAAGAATGCGCTCAAGGGCGGCTCGCGCCTCGCATTCTGCAACGGCAATGCAGTTCATATGACCCGCATTTCTGCTGGCTTCCATGATGCGCTCCCAACTGCCACAACCCCAAAGAGAGTGCAACGCGAGGCGAACTCTAAACGAGAGCTTCTGTGGCGGAAAGAAGAATATCGCACCGTCACAAAATATTTTTATCGAAGAATTGAATCATTTTAAATTGGAACAGAAAACCCGATAATTCCCATAGAATTCTTGTGGGGTTTTCGTCGCTCTGGCAAGCTCAAGCGAGGTATTCGTTAATCACAACGGACTAGGCTCATGTCCCGGTATCGGCGATACAGACGGAAATGACCTCTTCTTCGATCTCGCGACAGATCAATTCATACTCCGAGATCATCGAATGATCCAGTGGGGTGAGACGCCTTTGCCGGTCAAGCATCGAGCTTGCTTCCTCATAGGCTTCGCAGAGGCTTGCCAGGGACTGGTTCTTGGCACTGATCAATTGCAACTGGCCGCGCAATGCCGGCAGCTTGAGCATAAGCTTCAGAAGTCCCCGTTGAAAAGCTGCGCTGGGCATGGGTTACCATCCGCCTGAACGACAATCGATGCTCATGCATTGGCATTCCCCGGGGGTGTCAGTGACGACCAGACACCGTTGCGGGCGGGGGCCGGCTCGCCGGTCGGCGCTTGTGGCCAATCCGGCCCTCGCTTACCTGTCCCCTGAACGAAAAGTGGCACGAACGCCGATTTTCGGAAGTACGTAACAGTAACATTGGGCCGTATTGGCCGCCGTCTTGGCAATCTTCGCCTCGAATCCTCATGAATTGCGCCGTCACCGGCCGCATGGGCGATATCGCGATCGATCCTGGGAAATATTCCTCGGCGAGATAGACGCGCCAGAGCACCGTCGTTCGCGCGGCGATGGCCTGCCGGTGCCGCGCGAACAGCAAGTCGCGCTCGGCACCGGCCTTTGCCTCGACATCGATCGCTGGCGCACACCGCAGCGGCGCAGCCGTTTATTTGTCGAAGGCGTAGATCTTGCGCCAGTCGTTCTTCATGTCGACCAGAAGCCAGTTCCGCTGCTCGGCCTCGGTCATCGCCTTGTCCAGCTTGCCGACGGGCGATTGCCGATCATAGGCCCATTCGCGCTCCCCGTCCGTATGGTGCACGATCATGCCGAGGCGCGGGCCGGACCCGGCCGTTACCCAACGCAGCATCTCATAGTCGCCATCGGAATTTCCGGCGGCGAAGATCGGCCGCCGGCCGATAAAGGTGTTGATGCCAACGGGCTTGCCCGGACCGTCGTCGACGAAATCGATCTTGGGGTCGCGCATCAGCACTGGCGTATCGCCGTCGAGTTCGTATTTCGTCGTGATGCTGCTGCCGACGACCTGCTCCGGTGGAATGCCGTACATCTGCTCGGTCATCGGCCGCATGAACTCGATGCCGCCACCGGAGACGATAAACGTCTTGAAGCCGTTTTCCCGGAGATAGTCGAGCAATTCGCGCATGGGCAGGTAGGTGATCTCGTTGTACGGACGATCGAAGCGCGGATGTTTGGCGGTCGCGAACCAGTCCTTGACCGTCTTCGTGAAGTCGTCCGTCGTCATGCCGGCATGGGTCGCCATGACGAGCTCGACGATACCTTTTTCGCCGGCGGCGGCAACGCCCGACATGTCACCCTTCAGCAGCGATGCGAAAGGCTCCTTGTCCTTCCACTCGGGATGTTCGGGCGCAATCGCCTTGACGCGGTCGATGGCGAACATGCCCTGGAAATAGTTCGGCTGCTCGGTCCAGAGCGTGCCGTCATTGTCGAAGACGGCAATCCGCTCTGCCGGCGCCACGAAATCGGCGCTGCTCTCGCTGGTGACCCGTGTGACGAAATCGACGATCTCGGTTTTCGCCTCGCCATCGTTCCACGAGGGGAGCGTGTCGGCCGGCGTATCCGCTGCGACGAGAGCGCTCGGCGATGCAAAGGCCGCAGCAAACGTGAGCAGCAGGCCGGCGAGCCTGGAGCGGCGCCTTAGTCTCCGGGCATCGCCGTCCACCACGAACCCGGAACGCATCGCTGTTGCCGTCATCATCCATCCTCCTCGCGCAACGGTTTCAAGTCCTCTGGGCGGATCAAGGCCGCCGAATGCAACGGAATCCGATGTGGGTCGTCGCCGCGTTTTCCTCATGCGCGTGACGCGCCGCCGGCCGATACCGGCGACAATAGTTGGGCGCGCAGAGGTGCGAGCCCCCTTTCACCACCCGACGGGCAATGTGGATCGTCGGCTGGCGCGGATCGAGGCTTGCCTCCCGGTCGCCACCCCGCGGATTTGCGGGAATGCAGCAGCTCTTTTGCGCCGGCGCCGGATGCCGGGTGGACCAGTAGTCGCTCGTCCATTCCCAGGTGTTGCCGATCATGTCGAAGAGGCCGTAGCCATTGGCGGGAAAGCTCGCGACCGGCGAGGTCCGCTCGAAGCCGTCAGGCCTCAGGTTCTCCGTCGGAAACATGCCGTGCCAGGTGTTCGCCATGAAGCGTCCATCGCGTACCAGTTCGTCTCCCCAGGCAAATTCCGCGCCTTCGAGCCCGCCCTTGGCGGCGAACTCCCATTCGGCCTCCGTCGGCAGGTCCTTGCCGGCCCAGGCTGCATAGGCCTTGGCGTCGAGGTAGGAGACCTGCACGACCGGATGGTCGAGCTTGCCGCGGATGTTGCTTTGCCGCCCGTAGGGCCGTCGCCAATCGGCGCCGAACTTGAAGTTCCACCATTGCGACGGACTGTTGCCGACCACCCGCTTTGGCGGATCGAAGATCACCGATCCCGCCCGCATCATCTCCGGAAGCGCACCCGGATAGTCCTTCGGGTCCGGCGTCTTTTCCGCCTCGGTCACATAGCCGGTCGCCTCGACGAAGGCGGCGAACTGCCGATTGGTAACGGGCGTGACGTCGATCCAGAAACCGTCGACCTTCACCGGATGGGCCGGCGCTTCCTCCGGATAGTGCTTGTCCGAACCCATGACGAAGGTCCCGCCCTCTATCCAGACCTGCTCGCGGGCGCTGATCGCCGCCGGCGTTTCGTCGACAAGGGACATTTTTGGGGACATTTGCATCTGGCTCTGATCTCCCTAGGCACCGTCGGCAAAGATACCCACAGACGGCCGGCACAGATTAGCGCCAAATGCCCGCCGCCCAAAGTACGTAACCGTTACGCAATCGGCCCGAAGCCTCTGGGATGCGAAACCGCCTGCCATGAGGCATGCCCGCCAGCGTCCCGCAGTCCTTCGTTACTGTTACGTTCTTTCCAATCGGGCTGATTTAACAATAAGCTCAGTCGAAAGTTCATGATGACTGATGTTGCCGACGAGGCAAGGGAGCAGGATCTCATGGGTGCACGCGACGATATCCAGCAACTTGGCAAGCGCATCGGCGAAGCGATCATCGGCCAGGAGGGCATGATCGAGCGCTTGCTGCTGGGGCTTTTGAGCAACGGCCATCTTCTGGTCGAGGGTCTGCCCGGACTTGCCAAGACGCGTGCCATCAAGAGCATGGCGAAGAACCTCGACGCGGAGCTCTCCCGTATCCAGTTCACGCCCGATCTGCTGCCGGCCGACATCACCGGCTCCGAAGTCTATTTTTCCGAGGCAGGCAAAGGCGCGTTCCAGTTTCAGGAAGGGCCGATCTTCGCCAATCTCATTCTCGCCGACGAGGTGAACCGCGCGCCGGCCAAGGTGCAGGCGGCACTGCTCGAGGCGATGGAAGAACGCCAGGTCACGATCGCCGGCAAGAGCCATCCTTTGCCGGATCTGTTTCTTGTCATGGCGACGCAGAACCCGATCGAGCAGGAAGGCACCTACCCCCTTCCCGAAGCGCAACTCGACCGTTTCCTCATGCACATCCAGGTAGACTATCCGGATGCGGCCTCGGAGGCGGACATCATGCGGCTCGTGCGCTCGGAGGAAACCAACGCCAAGTCCAACAACCATGCGACCGAGAAGCTCGCCCAGGACGCGGTCTTTGTGGCGCGCAAAGAAATTTCGGCGATCACCGTTTCCGAAGCGATCGAGAACTACGTCGTCGCGCTGGTGATGGCGACGCGCTATCCCGACAAGGTCGACAAGGATCTCGCCAAATGGCTCCAGGTCGGCGTCAGCCCACGCGGCGTCATCGGCCTCGACAAGGTTTCGCGGGCGCATGCCTGGCTGAACGGCCGCGACTTTGTCACGCCCGACGACGTGCAGGCGACCGTGCACGACGTCTTTCGCCACCGCCTGGTGCTTTCCTACGAAGCCCATGCCGGCGGCACCACCGCCAATCAGGTGATCGACCGCATCGTCGAGCTCGTCGCGGTCGCCTGAGGATGGAGGTTCGTCGATGGCCATATCCTTGCCGGCCCTCGCCCGCTCACGCGGCATCATAAAGCCCCGCACCGCCAACAGTACCGGCGTCTATACCTCCGTGGACGCGCTTGTCGGCCTCGAAGCCATGGCCCGCGACCTGACGTTCCTGCACAAGGCGCCGGTACGGCGCCTGCTTGCCGGGCGTCACGAATCGCGCATGCGCGGTCGCGGGCTGTCCTTCGAGGAACTGCGCAACTACCTGCCCGGTGACGACATCCGCGCGATCGACTGGCGCGTCACGGCGCGCACCGGCAAGCCGGTCGTGCGCGTCTACGACGAGGAGAAGGACCGACCGGCCCTCATTGTCGTCGACCAGCGCGTCAACATGTTCTTCGGCAGCCGCCGCGCGATGAAGTCCGTCGCCGCGGCAGAGGTCGCGGCACTTTCCGCCTGGCGCGTGCTGGCGCTCGGCGACCGTGTCGGCGGCTTCGTCTTTGGCGACGAGGAAGTGACCGAGGTACGCCCCTATCGTAGCCGCGAAGCGGTGATCCGGCTCGCCGACAGCATCGCTCGCCACAACACCGCACTGCAGGCGGGTTCGCAGGCGCCGCATGGCGCCGAGCAGCTCGATGTCGTCCTGACGACCGTCGCCAACATCGCCCGGCACGATCACCTGGTCATCGTCATCAGCGACTTCGACGGCTACAGCCTCGAAACCCGCGACATGCTTTTGAAGCTCTCGGCCCACAACGACGTGATCTGCGTTCTGATCTACGATCCCTTCCTGCTCGAACTACCGCGCAACGGCGATATCGTCTTCAGCGGCGGGCTGCTTCAGGCCGAAGTGCAGTTTGGCTACGGCAATGTGCGTGAGGCGATCGACAGCTTTGCCCGCAAGCGCGGGCGGGCGCTGCGCGCCTGGCAGGAGGAGCTCGGCCTGCCGATGCTGCCTATCTCATCAGCGGAAGAGGTGGCGCCGCAGCTGCGCACCATGCTTGGCCAGCTCGCCAGCCGGCAGCGGAGGCGATGATGGCAACGGCGGCCCCTCCGAAAGACCCGCTGCTCGACGCCGCTCTTCGCGGGCTCGCGGATATCGCCCTGCCGCAGCCGGTCTCGATGATGCCTCAAACCCCGGCATGGGCAGCGCTCGGCGGCTTCATATTGCTGCTGATCGCGCTTGCCTGCTGGCGCTGGTACCGCCGCTGGGAGGCCAATGGCTACCGCCGCGAGGCGCTCGCTGATCTCAGGAAGATCGAGGCCGGACTGGCCACCACGGGCACGCGTGGCGAGGCGCTCGTCGCCCTGCCCGTCCTTTTGAAACGGACCGCACTTTCGGTCTGGCCGCGTGAGGCCATCGCCGGCCTGCACGGCATCGGCTGGACCAAATTTCTCGATGCGCATTCCGGCGGGCCTGTCTTCCCGATCGCCTCTGCGCGGTTTTTCGAGGAAGCCGAGTATCACGGCAGCCGAGCGCTCGCCGCGGTTCCGGAGGCCGAGGCAAAGGCCTATATCGCGGCAGCGCGGCATTGGATCGAGGCGCATCATGTACGTGCTTGACCACGCCTGGGCGCTGATCATCCTGCCGTTGCCCTTCCTCGTCTGGTGGCTGCTTCCGCCATACCGCGAGCAATCGGCTGCCGTCAGGGTGCCGTTCTTCAAGGATATCACGGCCGCCGCCAATCTCGGCCCGACCGAAGGTTCCGTCGTTCCGAGAACCAATCTCGGCCAGAAGGTGATTGCGCCCCTATGCTGGACGCTGATCGTGCTGGCGCTGGCCCGGCCGCAATATGTCGAGCCGCCGATCGAAAAGGTCGAGCCGCAGCGCGACCTGATGCTGGCGATCGATCTTTCGCAATCCATGGACACGCGCGATTTTCGCGATCCCGCCGGCAACCTGCAGACCCGCGCCGAAGCGGTGCACAAGGTGGTCGCCGACTTCATCGAGCGGCGTCCCAATGATCGGCTCGGCCTGATCGCCTTCGGCGATGCGCCCTATCCTCTGGTTCCGTTCACGCTCGACCACAAGACCGTCAAGCTGATGCTGGCCGACAGCCTGCCGGGCATGGCCGGTCCGCGCACCGCCGTCGGCGACGCGATCGGGCTTGCGATCAAGATGTTCGACGCCAGCACCGCGCCGGACAAGGTGATGATCCTCTTGACCGATGGCAACGACACCGCCAGCAAGATGCCGCCCGACAAGGCCGCCGGCATCGCCGCCGATCGAAAGGTGGTGATCCACACGGTCGGCATCGGCGATCCCAATGCCCAGGGCGAACAGAAGCTCGACACCAAGGCGCTGCAGCAGATCGCCGAAGCGACGAAGGGGCGCTACTTCTTCGGCCAGGACCAGGCCGGTCTGCAAAACATCTACCAGTTGCTCGACCAGCTGACGCCGGCAAACCAGAAGACGCTTTCCTGGCGGCCGCGCATCGAGCTGTTTCACTATCCGCTTGGCGCAGCACTGCTGCTTGTGCTCGCCTATCATGCCGCCATGTGGCTCCTGTCCTCGCTCGCTGATCGCCGTCAGCGCCGGGAGGCAGCGCCATGATCGCGGATTTTCATTTTCTGCGGCCGCTGTGGCTGCTGGCGCTCGCCGCCGTCCCGCTGCTGATCTATCTCGTCACCCGGCGCGGCGATGTCCGTTCGCAGTGGCAGGACATGATCGCACCGCACCTGCTCGATCATCTGCTGATCGACAAGGGCGGCAAGCGGCGCTTCCAGCCGGTACACGTCACCGCCGCGCTGATCGCCGTTGCGGCGGTCGCGGCAGCCGGCCCGACCTGGCAGCGCGAGCGGCCACCCTTCGTCGAGGACACCGCGCCTTTGGCCATCGCCATCGACCTCAACCCGACGATGAACGCGACCGATATTTCGCCGACGCGGCTCGAACGTGCCAAGCTGAAGGTCCAGGACATTCTCGAACGGCGGAAAGGCTCGCGCACCGCTTTGTTCGCCTATGCCGGCTCCGCCCACATGGTGCTGCCGCTTAGCGACGACGCGGCGCTGGTGAAGTCCTACCTTGCCGCGCTGTCACCGCAGATTATGCCGGTCGACGGCAAGGACACAGCCAAGGCCCTCCAGGCGGTCGAGAAAGCACTCGCCAACGAAACGGTGCCCGGCACCATCCTGTTCATGACCGACGGCGTCGAGCGTTCCGCCTTCAAGGCCTTCGGTGAGTATCAGGGGCGCAACTCATTGATGGTACTCGGCATCGGCACGGCCGAGGGCGGCCCGGTCAAGACGGCGGACGGCGGGTTCCTGACCGACGCCACCGGCGCGCATGTCCGGGCGAAGCTCGATGTCGAGGGCCTCAAGGCGCTGCAGTCGGCCTCCAGGGCCGAGGTCGCCTCGGTGACCACCGACGACGCCGATGTCAGCTGGATCGTCCGGCGCATCCAGACGAATTTTGCCGCGAAGACGGCCGAGGGGCTGACGCGCTGGCACGATCTCGGTTGGTGGCTTACGATCCCGATCGCCGTCTTCGGCCTCTTCTGGTTCCGCCGTGGCTGGACCATCCGCTGGGCGGTCTATCTGCTCGCCGCCATTTCGCTGATCGGCAACGATCGGGCAGAGGCAGCGGACAACCGCTTTATCGACCTCTGGCTGACGCCGGACCAGCAGGGCCGACGCGCCTTCGAGCAAGGCGATTTCCAGGGCGCATCAGAAACGTTCGCCGATCCCGCCTGGCGCGGCGCGGCGCTCTACCGCGCCGGTCGTTTCCAGGATGCGATCGACGCCTTTGCCGAGAGCGATACGGCCGAAAGCTACTACAATCAGGGCAATGCGCTGCTGCACCTCGACAAGGCCGAGGAGGCGATCGCCGCCTACGAACAGGCGTTGAAGCGCCGTCCCGACTGGCCGGACGCCAAGAAGAACCTCGACATCGCCCGGAAGAGAAAGACCGACAAGGACAAGCAGGAACAGGACGCGCAGCAGGAACAGGCCGGCATTGACCCCGACCAGGTCCAGTTCGACGACAAGGGCAAAAAGGGAACGGAAGCCACCGTTCAGGGCGGACCGCAGACGGCCGACATGTGGATGCGCAACATCCAGGTGTCGCCGGCCGAACTGCTGGCACGAAAATTTGCGATCGAAGCGAAGGAGGCGGCCCCGTGACAGCCCTCGCCGCCCTGCCGCGGCTGATCATCTGGCTCCTCGGCCTGTCGCTTTGGCTTGCAGGCACGGCCTTCGCCGCCGATCCCTTTGCCCGCGCAACGGTCACGACGAAGGGGCCGATCTATGCCGGCCAGCAGATCGAGGTCGACGTCGACGTCTTCGTCCCGAACTACTTCCTTTCGCCGCCACAGTTTCCTCTGTTCGATCTTCCCGGCACTATCGTCACCATGCCCGACGAACGCGGCATGAACCTCAACGAGACCGTCAACGGCGAGGCCTTCTCCGGCATCCGCAAGACCTACGCGATCACCCCGCAGACACCCGGCGATTACGTGCTGCCGGCTGCGGTCATTCCGTTCGGCTATGCCGCCGTGCCCGGCCAGACGAGCAAGGGTCAGGTGACGTTGCCTTCGCTCACGTTCACGGTCGAAGCCGTTCCTCAGAGCGCGGGCGGAAAGGCCGGCGTCACCGCCGGAGAAATCACCATCGCCCAGTCGTTCGACCGGGATCCGGCGGGGTTGAAGGTGGGCGACGCTCTGGTTCGAACCATCACCATCCGCGCAGCCGGACTGGCGCCGATGATGATCCCCGAGCCGACCTTCGATGCCCCGGCAGGCGTGCAGGTCTACCGGCACGACCCCGTGCTTTCGCAGGAACGCACGTCACGCGGGGAGATAACGGCGGGGTTGCGCAAGGACGTGGCGACCTACGTCTTTGCAAAGCCCGGCAGCTATTCGCTTCCGGCCATCAGCCTGCCGTGGTTCGATCCGGCGAGCGGATCGATGCAGTCGGCCGAAGCGGCTGGCGCTACCGTCAGCGTCGGTGCGGCTCCAGTGGTGGAGCCTGCGCTCGCCCCGCCGACCTCGCCGCCGTCCGAGGAGCCCTTCGACTGGCTGTGGTGGCTCAGCATCGTGGCATCGGTCGCCGCCCTTGCGGCGCTTATCCAACTGGCCGCCAACCTGTTCGGCCGCCTCGAAATCCGGCTGGAAACCGCACTCGAACAGAGGGCGCAATCCGAGGCGACGGCGTTTCGCCATGTGCTCGGCGCTTGCCGGGATCACGACCCGTTGCGGCTGGAGACGGCGCTCGACCGCTGGTCGCGTCGCACCGGCAACACGCCGGTCTCACGCTGGCTCGACAGCTTTGCCGATCCGGCGACGGCAAACGCATTTGCCGTTTTTCGACGCAGTCGTTACGGCAGCCCCGGCTCTCATCAGGACGGGCCGGATCTCCCGCGGATGCGCGGCGGCCTGAAAGCGGCAAGACAGCGCTGGCTTATGGAAATCTCCGTCGATGGCGGCGACCCGGCATCGGACCTGCCCGATCTCAACCCCGGACTGGAGGCCGAGCCGCCAAGGCACCTTGTTGCCGGCCGGGCCTGATTTTACGCGCCGTCGCGAGCCTTCGTAACTGTTACGTACTTACCCGCGAACGCCCACCGGTAGAAGTTGAATCGGTAAATCCGAAACTTTGCCTGCATTCCGACAGCGATTGCTTGCTGCCTCAGGGAGACATGAGATGAGTATCGATCTGAAGAACCGGCTTGGCCGGCTCGCCGCGTGTACCATCGGGCACGCTGCGAAACCGAAGGCGCTGGCGCTGGCCGGCACCGTGCTGATGTCGACAATTTCCGCCTCCGCGTTGCCGGCCTTTGCCCAGGACGCGGAAAAGCCCAACATCCTGGTGATCTTCGGCGACGATATCGGTCAAACCAACATCAGTGCCTATTCCTTCGGCGTCGTCGGCTACAAGACCCCGAACATCGACCGGATCGCCCGCGACGGCCTGATGTTCACCGACTACTATGCCGAAAACAGCTGCACAGCCGGCCGCTCGACCTTCATTACAGGCCAGACGGTGCTGCGCACCGGTATGTCCAAGGTCGGCGTTCCCGGCGCCCCGGTTGGCCTCCAGGACCGCGACGTGACGATCGCCCAGGCGCTGAAGGCGCAGGGTTACGCGACCGGCCAGTTCGGCAAGAACCATCTGGGCGACCAGGACCGCTTTCTGCCAACCGCCCACGGCTTCGACGAGTTCTTCGGCAACCTTTACCATCTGAACGCCGAGGAAGAGCCGGAGCGCCCCTATTGGCCGAAGGATGATCCTGATTTCATCAAGTCCTATGCGCCGCGCGGCGTGCTGCATTCTTTCGCCGACGGCAAGGTGGAAGACACCGGCGCTCTGAACAGCAAGCGCATGGAAACCATCGACGACGAGACCACTGCGGCGGCGATGGACTTCATCAAGAAGCAAACGGAAGCCAAGAAACCGTTCTTCACCTGGATGAACACGACGCGCATGCACCTCTTCACCCATGTGCGCGACCAGTACAAGGGCCAGAGCGGCATGCCCGGCAACGAGTATGCCGACGGCATGGTCGAGCACGACAACGACGTCGGCAAGCTGCTCAACCTACTCGACGAGTTGAAGATCGCCGACAACACAATCGTCGTCTACACCACCGACAACGGCCCGAACCAGTTCTCCTGGCCGGATGCGGCGACCACGCCGTTCCGCAGCGAGAAAGATAGCAACTGGGAAGGCGCCTTCCGCGTCCCGGCGATGATCCGCTGGCCGGGCAAGATCAAGCCCGGCGTATCCAACGAGATGTTCTCCGGCCTCGACTGGTTCCCGACGCTGCTTGCGGCCGCCGGCGACAAGGACGTCAAGGAGCGCCTGCTGAAGGGCACCGACCTCGACGGCAAGACCTTCAAGGTCCACCTCGACGGTTACAACCAGCTTCCCTATCTGACGGGCGAGCAGCCGACAGGCGCGCGCAAAGAGTTCTACTACTTCAACGACGACGCCAAGCTCGTGGGCATGCGGTCGGAGAACTGGAAGTTCGTGTTCTGCGAAATGCGCAAGCCCGGCGGCTTCGACGTCTGGCAGGACCCGTTCGTGTGCCTTCGCGTGCCGAAAGTGTTCAACCTGCGTATGGACCCCTACGAGCGGGCCGACATCGTGTCGGACCAGTACAACGACTGGCTGACGAAGAACGTCTACCTGAACTTCCTCGGCGTTCAAAAGGCCGCCATGTTCCTCGAAACCTTCATCGAGTATCCGCCGAGCCAGAAGCCGGCGAGCTTCTCGATCGACCAGATCGAGGAAGGCGTGCATGCCAAGATCAACGAGATCCTGGCCAAGACGCCACCGGCTCAATAACACTATCGAAGGCGGCGCGCCCTGCGCCGCCTTCCTTTCTGCCTTTGCTAGAGATGGCGTGCCGCAATGACGAAGACCATTCCGCCCCCTCGAACGGTTGCCATAGAGGCGTCGAATGAAAATGCCGTGGCGGCAGAGCGGACACGCGTCGGTCCGGCGGTCGCGGCATTCATGCTCTTTCTCTCCGGCACTGCCGCACTGGTCTTCCAGGTTCTCTGGATCAAGCAGCTCTCGCTCGTCACCGGCGTCGATGTCTATGCAGTCAGCACCGGGGTCAGCGCCTTCTTCCTCGGCCTTGCACTCGGCAGCTTCGCCCTTGGCCGCGCTGGCGACCGTTCCCGACAGCCGCTCCGCCTCTATGCCCTGCTCGAAACCGGCGTCGCCGTGCTCGGCGCCGGCATTACCTTCATCCTTTCCAGGATTGCGCCGGCCTTCGTCGCGATCGAAGGCACAAGCCCGCTGGCCGCCTGGGCCCTGCTGGTCCTGATCATCGCCACGCCCGCCTTCCTGATGGGCGGCACCCTGCCGGTGCTGCTGCGGGCGCTGAACGCAGCTCCGGGCGGGGTCGCCGCAAAAGGCGGCCGGCTCTATGCCGCCAATACGCTCGGCGCCATCGCCGGGTGCCTCGCGGTCTCCTTCGTTCTCATTCCCGCTCTCGGCGTTCAGGCGACCGGGCTCGCGGCCGCGGGGCTCGGCCTTGCCGCCGCAGCGGTAGCACTTTTCCTGAACACCCCAGCCGCCCGGGAACCCGTTCAAGGGAGGTTGCCTGCGGAAACGCGTAGCGCCGGCGGTTCGCGGCTGGCCCTTGTCCTTTATGCGGTCGCCGGCGGTATCGCGCTTGGCTATGAAGTCGCCTGGTCGCAAGCGATCGTTCAGTTCATCTCCACCCGCTCCTTCGCCTTTTCGGTGGTGCTTGCCACCTATCTCGCTGGCCTTGCCCTCGGCGCCGCCCTTTTCGCGCGCCGGAGCGAGCGCCTCTCCGATCCCTGGAGTAGTTTCGGCTTGCTGATCACGCTTGCCGGCCTAGTTGCGCTTGCCGAGCTCGCGTTGCTCGGCCCCTGGCTGACAACGCGGCAGAGCAGCGCCGATGCCGCCGTCGCCGGCCTTACCGGCAGCATCTTTACCGGCATGTGTGCACGATTCCTCGTTGCCGCACTGACGACCGTCTTCGTTCCGACGCTGATCCTCGGCGCCGCCTTCCCGGTCGCCCTCAGGCTCGCGGTCGATCCGGAACATGCCGGTCGCGACACCGGCCGGGTTCTGGCGCTCAACACGCTCGGCGGCATCTTCGGCACGCTTCTGACCGGCTTCGTGCTGATCCCGTCCCTCGGCATTGTCCGGAGCTTTGCCGTTCTCGCCGTTGCCGCCGCCGCAATCGGCCTCGTCGCCGTCAGCCGCGGACAAGGCGGTTGGACCAGCCGACGGCTTCTCGCACCGGCGCTCGGCGTCCTCACCGTGGTGATCGCCCTCGTCGTGCCGTCGGACCGGCTGGCGAACCTGCTCAACCTGTCGCGCGGCAACGGCACGATCGTATCCTATGAAGAAGGCCTCGGCGCCACTGTTGCCGTCATCGAACAGGGCCAGCCCGACCGCCGCTTCCGCCGGCTCTATATCCAAGGTGTCTCCAACACCGGCGATGCCATGCCGTCGCTGCGCTACATGCGGCTGCAGGCGCTGTTGCCACTGGTCATTCATAAGGGCGAACCGAAATCGGCTCTCGTCATCGGCCTTGGCACCGGCATCACAGCCGGCTCGCTGCTTGCTTATCCCGGTCTCGACCGTCGCGTTGCCGCCGAACTCCTGCCCTCGGTCGCCCGCGCCTCGGCGCTCTTTGCCGGCAACTTCAACGCGGCTGGCGATAGCCGCCTCGACGTGCGTGTCGCCGACGGGCGGCGCGAACTGATGCGCAGCCAGGAGCTCTACGACCTCATCACACTCGAACCGCCGCCGCCATCCGCCGCCGGCGTCGTCAATCTCTACTCTTCCGACTTCTACGCTCTGGCGCGCGCGCGCCTCGCGCCGAACGGCCTGGTCGCGCAATGGCTGCCGATCGCCACTCAGAACGACGAGGACACCCGCGCGCTCGTGCGCAGCTTCCTCGACAGTTTCCCGCATGCGACACTCTGGTCGACCGAACTGCACGAGATGCTGCTCATCGGCTCGCTCGAGCCGCAGGAACTTGACGCTTCCCGCATCGCCGCCCGGCTCTCCGACCCGACGCTTGCGGCAGCGCTTCGCGACGTCGGCATTTCCGGACCGGCCGACCTGCTCGCGACCTGGATGTCCGATCGCACCGGGTTGGAGCGCTATGCCGGTTCGGCCCTGCCGGTCACCGACGACCAACCGCGGATCGAATATGCAAGCTGGGTTCGCCCCGACGAGTTGCAGCGCACGCTGCCGGCCCTGGTTGCCCTCCGCAGCAAGGCTCCGCTTCTCGGCGCGGACCCGGCGTTCGACAAATCCGTGACGGATGCCCACAACCGGCTGATGCTGTTCTACCAGGCCTCGCTCAACGCCTATGCCGGCTATCGCGACGAGTGGGCGCGCGACATGGAATTGCTGATGCGCGTTGAGCCGGACAATCCCTACTATCGCTGGTTCGTTTCAAGCAGCGAGCACTGATCGCGCCGCAGAATCCCGCGCTTCCACGCACCTGCTGCTCGTGGCTTTTCGACAAGCTCGCGATCGATTCCTGCACAACGGCAATTTGACGCAAAAAATTTGCACCTGGAGAAACAGCTCCGGCACAGATTTGCAACACCGAGGCATGTTCGGCGTAGTATCCTTTCCCCTGTCGATCTGCCCTGAGGCAGACAGGGAGGCATTGCATGGACAAGACGGACAAACAAAACACCGATTCACGCGCGGCGATGGACGGCGAGATCGGCATTCTCGCACGCCGCCGTATCGAGGCCGGCATCATCGCGCCGATCTATGAAGCGATGCGCGAGGAGATCGGCGAGGAACGCGCCCAGGCGATCCTCGACAAGGCAATCACCAAGGCCGCGATCGAGGCCGGCCAGACCTTTGCCGCAAAGACCCCCGGCGGCACCAACCTGCGCACCTTCCAGGAACTGCAGGATCTCTGGACCCAGGACGACGCCCTCGTCATCGAGGTGACGAAAGCGACGGACGACGAATTCCATTACAACGTGAAGCGCTGTCGCTACGCCGAGACCTATCGCGAGATGGGGCTCGGCCATATCGGACACCTGCTGTCCTGCAACCGCGACGGCGTCTTCTGCACCGGCTACGATCCGCGCATCACGCTGGAGCGCACCCAAACGGTGATGCAGGGCGCTTCCCATTGCGATTTCCGCTACCGGCTCAACAAGGACGCGCCGGAGCAGTCGAAATGAACGCGGAAGCCATGCGCAGCGAACCGAGCCGCATCAACACGCCGGCGACCAACGGCGACCGGCTGTGGGCCGACATCGTCTCGACCGCGCGCTTCGGCGCGTCGGACAAGGGCGGCGTCACGCGACTGACGTTGACGGAGGAGGATCGCGAGGTCCGCGATTGGTACGTTGCCGAATGCCGAGCGCTCGGCTGCACCGTCGAAATCGACGCCATCGGCAACATCTTCGCGACCTATGCAGGCGAGGACATGTCGCTGCCGGCGATCGCCGTCGGCAGCCATCTCGACACCCAGCCGCAAGGCGGCCGCTTCGACGGTATTCTCGGCGTGCTTGCCGGGGTCGAAATCCTGCGCACGCTCAAGGAAAGCGCCACCCGGCTCCGCCATCCGCTCATGGTCGTCAACTGGACGAACGAGGAAGGCTCCCGCTTCTCGCCGGCAATGCTGGGTTCCGGCGTCTTTGCCGGCGCGATGGCGCTCGATGACGCCCAGGCGCGCACCGACCGCGAAGGCGTAACCGTCGGTGCGGCCCTCGATGCGATCGGCTATCGCGGCGGGGCAAAGATCGATCCGTCTGCCTTTGCCGCCTATGTCGAGCTCCATATCGAGCAGGGGCCGCTCCTCGAAGCGTCGGCGACCGAGATTGGCGTCGTCACCGGTATCCAGGGATTGCGCTGGTTCGATGTCGCCGTCTCCGGCACGGAGGCGCATGCGGGCAGCACGCCGATGGCGCAGCGCGACGATGCGCTCGTGGCCGCGGCCGAGATCATCCTTGCCGTCCGCGACATCGCCCGCCAAAATCCGCCGGGCGTCGGCACCGTCGGCTTCGTCGAGGTCGGCCCGAATTCGCGCAATGTCGTGCCGGGTTCCGTCCGGCTGCAGATCGACATGCGCCATCCGTCCGAGACCGGGCTCGACCAGATGCAGGCGGCTCTTGAAGACGCTATCCGCAAGGCTGGCCCTTGCGTCGCCTTGGAACACATCTGGTCGAAGGCGCCGGTCGTTTTCGATCCGACGATCGTGAACGCCGTGCGCGCCAGTACGGAGGCGCTCGGCTATTCGTCAACCGACATGGTCTCCGGCGCCGGCCATGATGCGGCCCATATCGCGACGATCACCCCGACCGCCATGATCTTCGTGCCGTCCAAGGACGGGCTGTCGCACAACGAGGCGGAATACACGTCACCTGAGGAATGCGCCCGCGGCGCCGAAGTGCTGTTCCAGACCATCCTGGAAATCGACCGCCGCTGATCATCAATACAAAACACCCACGGCAGAATGTCTGCCGTGGGTGCTTCGTTTGCTCTCGCGATGATCTTAGCCGCGCTGCGAGTCCAGCTTTTCCTGGTCCTTCTCGACCTGCTGGGCCTTGAGGTAGCTTTCGATCAGCAGCTGATATTCCGGGAAGATCTTGGTGTAGATCTCGGCCCACTGCTGGGCGTCGTCGCGGTGCCATGTGCGCTGCAGTTCGGAGGCGACCGCTGCCGTATCCATCGGCACTACGCCGGCCTGAACGACACGGGCAAGGGTGATCTCCTCAGCCATCTTCGAATAGGTGCCCGAAGCGTCGACGACGACGAAGACCTTGTAGCCGTCATGGACGGCGCTGATCGCCGGGAAGGCCATGCAGACGCTGGTGATCGTGCCGGCGATGATCAGGGTCTTGCGGCCGGTTTCCTTGACGGCGGCGACGAAGTCCGGATTGTCCCAGGCGTTGATCTCGCCGCGGCGGGCGACATATTTGGCATGCGGGGCATTGGCATGGATTTCCGGGATCAGCGGACCGTTCGGGCCCTGCGGCACGGAGGCGGTGGTGATGACCGGCATTTTCGTCAGCGTCGCCATGCTGGCAAGCGCTGCCGCATGGGCCCGAAGCTTCGGCATCGGCATGTCGTTGACGGTCTGGAACAGGCCGCTCTGGTGGTCGATCAAAAGCATCACCGCATCATCGGGATCGATAACCGGGCGCTGTCCGTTGAAGTTTGCAGGTGTCATGGTCTTGCTCCTTGTTGGCTTGATTGCATGGCTGCATTCGGGAAGTAGGCATGCGTTCGGGTTCCCCGAAGCGCATGCGCTTCGGCGTTGGGATTGAGGGGCGGTACCGCCCGGTCTCCTGTTCAGTCGTGGTTCATTCCGTGTTCGCGATGCGGTCTCGCGCGGTTAAACACTCGCGATCTTGCCGAATCGACCGGACTGGAAGTCCGTCATCGCCTGCCTGATTTCCTGCTCGGTGTTCATGACGAAGGGGCCGTACATGGCGACCGGTTCGTCGATCGGTTCGCCGGTCAGGATGAGCGCAGTCGCATCCGAACTGGCGTCGAGCGTGATGCCGCCACCGTCGCGGCCGAAGAGCACGAACTGCGCCTCGCCGACCAGATCGCTGCCGTTGACGAGCACATTGCCGCGCAGGACCGCCAGGCCGAGCGAGTGGCCCTCGGGCGGGTCAAGGCTGAACGAGCCCTGCTGCTTCAGGCGCAGGTCCCAGAGATTGAGCGGCGTGTAGGTGCGCGCAGGTCCCTGTGTTCCGGCGTAGCTTCCGGCGATCACCCTCAGCGATCCCGCACCGTCCGGCAGGCTGACCGTCGGAATGTCGCGATCGAGCAGCGTCTGGTAGCCGGGGTCGACACTCTTGTGGGCGGCCGGAAGGTTGACCCAGAGCTGCACCATTTCAAGCGTGCCGCCTTCTCGGGTGAAACGCTCCGAATGGAACTCCTCATGCAGGATGCCGCCCGCAGCCGTCATCCATTGTACGTCACCCGGACCGATATGGCCGCCATTGCCGGCGGAGTCGCGGTGGTCGACCTCGCCCTGGTAGACGATCGTCACGGTCTCGAAGCCTCGGTGCGGATGGACACCGACGCCGCGCGGAGTGACACTAGGCGCAAAATTCATCGGCCCAGCATAGTCGAGCAGCAGGAAGGGGCTCGCATGATCGCCGGCGCGGTCACGCGCCAGCAGCGAACGAACCGGGAAGCCATCGCCAACCCAATGCGGATGCACATTCCCGAAGATGCCGAGTATCTTTCTCATGGCTGTTTCTCCTTGGCCTCGTCATGTCAGCGAGAGCGTTGGAGGGAAGATATGCGTGCACCAAATCTGGCGGTAGACGGCCATATCGGTCTATAGTGTCCTGAAAACAGGACAAACGCCCATGCAGGATTTGAACGATCTCAAGCTGTTCGTCGACGTCGTCGAGCAGAACGGCTTTGCCGCCGCGGCCCGCAAATTGAACATGCCGCGCTCGCGCCTGAGCCGTCGCATCGGCCTTCTCGAAGATCGCCTCGGGGTGCGGTTGGTGCAGCGCTCGACGCGCCACTTCGTCATTACCGAGATCGGGCGCGAATATTACCGTCATTGCGTGGCCATGCTGGTGGAGGCCGAGGCCGCACAGGAAATGATCGACCGCACCCGTTCCGAACCGCAGGGCGTCGTCCACGTCAGCTGCCCGTCGTCGGTCGTCTACTTCCAGGTGGGCGAGATGATCGCACGCTTCATGGCCGAATGCCCGAAGGTCGAGGTCGTGCTTGAAAGCACCAATCGCCGCGTCGACGTCCTGCGCGAGGGCATCGACGTCGCCATCCGCGTGCGCTTCCCGCCGCTCGAGGAAAGCGATCTCGTCGTCAAACGGTTTGCCGAGAGCAAGCAACGGCTGGTCGCCAGCCCCAGGCTGCTTGCCGGCATGGCCAGCCCGCCAGCACCGGCGGATCTCGGCGGCCTGCCGAGCCTTGCCTGGAACCCCGATCGCCAGAGCCACGAGTGGCGGCTCGACGGCCCCGACGGTGCAACCGCGATCGTCCGGCACCGGCCGCGGCTAGTGACGGAGGATATGGTGGCGCTGCGGCTCGCCGCGCTCAACGGCGTCGGCATCTGCCAATTGCCGACCATGGTCGTGCGGCAGGACCTGAAGGACGGCACGCTTGTGGACGTTCTGCCCGACTGGGCGCCGAAGGCCGGCATCATTCATGCGGCCTTCCCGTCGCGGCGCGGCCTGCTGCCGTCCGTGCGCGCCCTGCTCGATTTTCTCGGCGCCGAATTTGCGGAACTTGCCCGTCTGGACGAACCCCGAACCTGATCGCCGAAAGCCGGCGGTCAGACGACGGCGGCGACCCGGGTCTTGAGGATCGCCGAAAAGCGCGGATCGAAGGTCCGGCTGATCGGCTCGGCGGCAGCACCGATCGCCACCGCCCAGGGGTCGGTGAAGCCGACCTGAAGCCTCGGAAGTTTGCGGTCCCGCCGCTCGGCGATCGACGGAAGCAGCGGCATCATCGCGTCGGTCAACAGGCGCGCAAGGCCCGGCGGCAGGCCACCGCAGAGGATCACCGTTTGCGGGTCGAAGATCGTTTCCAGCGCCTGGACAGCCGCGCGCATTTCGAAGGCGGCCGCGTCGATCCAGCAAAGCAGGCTGTGGTCCGGGCTCGCGGCCACGGCATCGATGCGCGCATAGAGGTTAGGGTCGGCCGGATCGAGGTCGAGAAGCTTGCACAGCGACGCGATCGAGGCACGGTGTTCGAGCGGCATGCGGTCGTCGGAGCTTGCCCCGCGCGGCAGGCTGAGGATCATGCCGATCTCGCCGGCATTGCCGTTGGCGCCGCGATAAAGCTCGCCGTTGAGGATCAGGCCCGCGCCGAGACCGTAGCCGAAGTAAATGCAGATCGCGTGATCGACGCCATGCGCCGCCCCGACCATCCGCTCGGCGGTCGCGGCCGCAGCGGCGTCGTTCTGCAGGCCGACATCGAGCCCGGTGCCGGCGGCAAGCGTTTCGAGCAACGGAAAGTTCTGCCAGGCGGCCATCATCCAGGGGTCGTCGGCATCGGCGTCCACACCGAACGGACCGGGCATGGCGGCGCCAAGCCCGACGAGACGATCCTCCGAATGGGGCGCCAGCGCCGTCAGGTCGCGGCGTGTCTTTTCGATCAGCTCGAGGATAGTTCTGACCCCGGTCGCCGGCCCGCCGGCCGACAGGTTGGCCTCGCCGCGGGCAAGCACCCGGCCGACAAGATCGACCGCGATCGTGCGCGTCACGTGCCGGTCGATCTGTAACCCGATCGCAAACGCGCCTTCCGGAACCAGCCGGTAGGGCGTGGACGGCTGCCCGCGGCCATTGCGCACGGCCTCCAGCGACTCGACCAGCCCGTCTCGCTCCAGGTCCTCGATGATGTTGGAAACGGTCTGCTTGGTCAGCGCCGTCGCGCGGGCAAGGTCAGCGCGGGACAATTGACCGTTCAGCCGCAACGCGTCGATCATGACGCGGCGGTTATGCGCGCTCGTCCCCTCCTGATTGGTGCCGCTCTTCGCCCGGATCAGGCGCATATCGTTCATCCAAAAACCCCTCTTGACACTGTTAGAATATTGAACAAAAAATAAGTCAAGACAATTGACTTAATAGAAGCCGAAAAGAGCTTCGGGGGAACGACAGCGGCGGCAACACCACCGCGAGCGCTCCAATTGATATGTCGACGGCCGCTTCGCGAAAGGCGGACTTCTCGCATGCGGGGTGCCGCATATGGCATGCCGGGAAATCTGAAACGCTTATGTCATTGGGAGGTAGGAATGTTGAAATCCATAAGAACGACGCTGCTTTGCGCGACCCTTGCCGGCGTCTCCTTTGCTGGCCACGCGCATGCGGAAACGACGCTCAACGCACTGTTCATGGCCCAGGCCGCCTATAGCGAGGCGGATGTGCGCGCCATGACCGAGGCCTTCACCAAAGCCAACCCGGATGTGAAGGTCAATCTCGAATTCGTTCCCTACGAAGGCCTGCACGACAAGACCGTGCTGGCGCAGGGTTCCGGTGGCGGCTACGACGTCGTGCTCTTCGACGTGATCTGGCCGGCCGAATATGCAGCCAATAAGGTGCTCGTCGACGTCACCGACCGCATCACCGACGACATGAAGTCCGGCGTTCTGCCCGGCGCCTGGACGACGGTCGAATATGACGGCAAGCGCTACGGCATGCCTTGGATTCTCGACACCAAATACCTGTTCTACAACAAGGAAATCCTGGAGAAGGCCGGCATCAAGGCGCCGCCGAAGACCTGGGACGAGCTTGCCGAACAGGCCAAGGTCATCAAGGACAAGGGCCTGCTCGCCACCCCGATCGCCTGGAGCTGGTCGCAGGCGGAAGCCGCGATCTGCGACTATACCACCCTCGTCAGCGCCTATGGCGGCAAGTTCATCGACGGCGGCAAGCCGGCCTTCACCTCGGGCGGCGGTCTCGATGCGCTCAACTACATGGTGACGAGCTACACCTCGGGGCTCACCAATCCGAACTCCAAGGAATTCCTGGAGGAGGACGTGCGCAAGGTGTTCCAGAACGGCGAAGCCGCCTTCGCGCTCAACTGGACCTACATGTACAACCTCGCCAACGACCCGAAGGAAAGCAAGGTCGCGGGCAAGGTCGGCGTCGTGCCGGCACCGGGTGTGGCCGGCAAGAGCGAAGTCTCGGCCGTCAACGGCTCGATGGGCCTCGGCGTCACCTCGACCAGCAAGAACCCGGACGAGGCCTGGAAGTACATCGTCTACATGACCTCGCAGCAGACGCAGAACGCCTATGCCAAGCTCAGCCTTCCGATCTGGGCTTCTTCCTATGAGGACGCCAGCGTCACCAAGGGCCAGGAAGAGCTGATCGGCGCTGCCAAGCTCGGCCTTGCGGCGATGTATCCGCGTCCGACGACCCCGAAATACCAGGAACTTTCGACCGCCCTTCAACAGGCGATCCAGGAAGCGCTTCTCGGCCAGGCTTCGGCCGAAGACGCCCTGAAGACGGCGGCCGAAAACAGCGGCCTTTGAGCCGCCCTCCCAAGCCCCGGGCGGGAAACCGCCCGGGGACCGCGGGAACTGGCGGCAGCACCGCCACGCTTCAACACTTTGATTTGGCGCATCATTCGCTTGGGTCGATGACGATCCGGGGCAATATGCGATAGCATGACGGGGCTCCCTGGGCCCGAGAAGGTTTCCATCCTATGTCCGGCACCTGGATAACAACGCGCGCATGGCTGCTCATGCTGCCACTGCTGGCGGTGATGATCGCCGTCATCGGCTGGCCGTTGATTGACACGGTCAGGCTTTCCTTCACCGACGCCAAGCTCGTCGGCACGGAAGGCACGTTCGTCGGCTTCGACAACTATGCCAAGATGCTTGGTGGCTCGAATTTCCAGCGTGCGTTCATCACGACGACCTGGTTCGCGGTCGTCTCCGTCACCGCCGAAATGGTGCTCGGCGTGCTCGCGGCCCTGCTGCTCAACCAGCAATTCCGTGGCCGCACGGCGCTCCGCGCCCTGATGATCCTGCCCTGGGCGCTGCCGACCGTCGTCAACGCCACGCTCTGGCGGCTGATCTACAATCCGGAATATGGCGCGCTCAATGCCGCCCTGACCCAGATCGGGCTGATCGACAGCTACCGCTCCTGGCTCGGAGAACCCGGTTCGGCGCTGGTGGCGCTGATCGTCGCCGACTGCTGGAAGAACTTCCCGCTGGTCGCGCTGATCGCGCTCGCCGCCCTTCAGGCCGTACCGCGCGACATCACCGCCGCCTCGCTCGTCGACGGCGCCGGGCCGTTCAATCGGTTCCGCTACGTCATCATGCCCTATCTGGCGGGCCCGCTGCTGGTTGCGCTGGTGTTGCGCACCATCGAGGCCTTCAAGGTCTTCGACCTCATCTGGGTGATGACGCGTGGCGGACCGGCCAACAGTACCCGCACCCTGTCGATCCTGGTCTACCAGGAAGCCTTCTCCTTTCAGCGGGCGGGATCCGGCGCCTCGTTGGCGCTGATCGTCACCCTGCTCGTCACCGTGCTCGCCGTCGCCTACGCGGCCATGGTGCGCAAAGCCGCAGGAGCCTCGTGATGGAACGCCAAAGCCCGCTCTTTACCGTCTTCGTCTATGCGGCAGCACTGCTCTTGGCGGCGATCATTCTCGCCCCGATCCTCTGGCTCTTCGTCATGAGCATTTCGTCGGCTGCCGACCTCTCGGCGAAGCCGCTCAACTGGTGGCCGGAGGAGATCGACCTTTCGCGTTACCGGCTGCTGCTTTCGACGGTCGAAAACAGCGCAGGCGCGGCGTTTACCGCTTCGCTTTTCAACAGCCTGAAGGTCGCCGGCATGGCGACGCTGGCAGCGATCGCGGTTGCCATTCCGGCCGCCTGGGCGGTTTCGCGCACGTCAAATGTCTCCTGGTCGCTCTATGCGGTGATCGCCACCTACATGCTGCCGCCGGTGGCGCTCGCAGTGCCGCTCTATATGGGGCTTGCCTATCTCGGACTTCTGAATTCGGTGTTCGGCCTGGCGCTCGTCTACCTCACCATTCTCGCCCCCTTCACCACCTGGCTCTTGAAATCCGGCTTCGATTCCATCCCCAAGGAAATCGAGAGTGCGGCGATGATCGACGGCGCGCGCCTCGACCAGATCCTGCGGCTCATCACGCTGCCGCTCGCGGCACCCGTCATGGCGACATCGGCGCTCTTTGCCTTCCTGCTCGCCTGGGACGAATTCTTCTACGCGCTGCTTTTCACGTCGGACCTGCGCGCCAAGACGCTTACGGTTGCCATTTCCGATCTCGCCGGCGGCCGTGTCTCCGATTACGGGCTGATCGCCACAGCCGGGGTGCTGGCCGCCCTGCCCCCGGTCCTGATCGGCCTCGTCATGCAACGTGCCCTGATCTCCGGGCTTACCAGCGGCGGTGTGAAGGGATGACGGCTATGACCACTTCGGAACGCCCCGCTGGGCTCATCGCAATCGATCGTGAAATGGCGCGCCAGGCCGCCGACGCCGTCGCCTCGGTCCGCGGCGCAGCGCCGCGCGCCGCGGAGATCGCCCGCTCGCTGAAGGCGACCGGCAAACTCCTCCTGCTTGGCATGGGTGGCTCGCATGCCGTCGGCCGCGCCGTCGAACCGCTCTACCGCGCCCATGGCATCGACGCCGTTGCCCTGCCGCTCTCGGAGCAGCTCGGCCAGCCGCTGTCAATTGAAGACAAGACGATCCTCATCACTTCTCAGTCCGGTGAAAGTGCCGAAGTGCTGCGCTGGTTCGGCGAGACCAATGGCGGAACGCCGCACACGTTCGGGCTGACGCTGGAGGGCGGCTCCTTCCTCGCTAGCAACGCGCCGTCGCTCGTCGGTGTCGGCGGGACTGAAAAAGCGTTTGCCGCCACCCGCAGCCTGACCATCAGCTTCGCCCTGCATCTCGCCGTCCTCGCTTCGCTTGGCGACGATCCCGCCGCCGCGCTTTCCGCATTGGAAAATCCGCAAGCGCCGGACACGTCCGCAGCGCTTGCGGCGCTGGCGGACGTCCGGTCCGTCGTCACTTCGGGCCGTCGTCTGCAGGGTCTCGCCGAGGCGATCGGCCTCGGCCTCACCGAACTCTCGCGCCTGCCGTGCTTCTCGCTCGAAGGCGGCCAGCTTCGACATGGGCCAATGGAAATGCTCGGCCCTTCGGTCGGCGTCGTTCTCTTCCGTGGCGCGGATGCGACCGCCGGGCTCGTTCGCGCCATGGCGATCTCCGCCGCCGAAGCCGGTTCGCCGGTCGTCGTCTTCGACGCTTCCGGCGAGACGGCGATCGAAGGCGTCACAACCATTCCCTTTGCGCCGGCTTCCGGCCTGGCGGCAATCTTTGCCATGCTGCCGGTCGCCCAATCCTTCATGATCGCCTTTGCGGCGTCCCGCGTCGAGAATGCCGGTACCCCCGTGCGCTCGACCAAGATTACCCGGAGCGAATAACGATGCGTCCTCTTGCCGTGGTCGGCAACGCCAATGTCGACCTCATCCTCGGGCCGGCGGCCCCCTGGCCCAAGGCCGGAACCGAAATCATCGTCGACCATGACGAGCTGCGCGTCGGCGGCTGCGCCGGCAACAGCGCGCTTGCCTGGGATTCGCTCGGCGTCGACTATGCGATTGCCGCCAATGTCGGCAACGACCAGTTCGGAACCTGGCTAAAAGACGCCTTTCCCGAACGGTCGAGATCCTGGCCGGTTGAGGCTGTCGGAACCACGCTCTCGGTCGGCATCACCCATCCCGATGGCGAGCGCACCTTTTTCACAACGCGCGGGCATCTGCCGCTCCTCAATTTCGAGGAAGTCCGTGCCATGCTCGACGGCGAAAAGCTGCGCGGTGGTTACGCGCTTCTGACCGGCTCGTTCCTGACCGACGCATTGACCGCGGACTATGACCGCTTCTTCGACTGGGCCGAGACCCACGACATTGCAGTGGCGCTCGACACCGGCTGGCCGCTCGATGGTTGGACCGAGGCGAACTGCGCGGCGACCATCGGCTGGCTGAAGCGCTGCCGGCTGGCGCTCTTCAACGAGGTCGAGACGACGACCCTGACGGGTGTCGCCGACCCGACCGAGGCGGCGCGCGAGCTCCGCAAACACATGCCCGAGGACGCGATCGTCGTCGTCAAGCGCGGACCGCACGGCGCGATCGCCATCGACGCGGAAGGCCGCGTTTCATCGGCGGCCGCACCCGCCGTCACCGTCGTTGATACGATCGGCGCCGGCGACGTCTTCAATGCCGGCTTCCTTGCGGCACTTGCCGCCGAAATGCCGCTCGAAGCCTGCCTGCGCACCGGCGTCACCATCGCCTCCGAGGCGATCTCCACCCTGCCGCGCAGCTACGGCCACCCGCTTTCGTCCTACCTTCAGGAGACCGGCGCATGAGCGCTCTTGCCATAGAGAACATCCACAAGCGCTATGGCGAGATCGAGACGCTGAAGGGCATCGATATCGCGCTCGAAAGCGGCGAGTTCCTGGTCCTTCTGGGCTCGTCCGGCTGCGGCAAGTCCACGCTTCTCAACATCATCGCCGGACTGGCGGAGCCGACCGGCGGTGACATCCGCATCGGCGACCGCTCCATTCTCGGCGCGCATCCGAAGGATCGCGACATCGCCATGGTGTTCCAGTCCTATGCGCTCTACCCGAACATGAGCGTCGCGCGGAACATCGGTTTCGGCCTAGAGATGCGCAAGGTTCCGGTCGCCGAGCGCGAGAAGGCGGTAAAGGAAACCGCAAAACTGCTGCAGATCGAAAACCTGCTCGAGCGCAAACCGAGCCAGCTCTCGGGCGGCCAGCGCCAGCGCGTCGCCATCGGCCGGGCGCTGGTGCGCAATCCGCAGGTCTTCCTCTTCGACGAGCCGCTCTCCAACCTCGACGCCAAGCTGCGCATGGAGATGCGCACCGAGCTCAAGCGCCTCCACCAGATGCTGAAGACGACCGTCGTCTATGTCACCCACGACCAGATCGAGGCGATGACGCTTGCAACCCGCATCGCCGTCATGCGCGACGGCCGTATCGAGCAATTGGGCACGCCGGAGGAGATCTATGATCGGCCCGCCACGCTCTATGTCGCCGGCTTCGTCGGTTCGCCGCCGATGAACATCCTGGACGCGACCGTTGCACACGGCCGGGTGACGATCGCCGGCGGTGATCAGGCGATCGCCCTGCCGCCCCAATTTCGCGGCTTGGTCTCCGATGGTCAGCGCGTCAAGGTCGGCATCCGTCCGGAAGCGCTAAGACTGGCCTCCGGCGACGAGGCTGCGCCGCAATTCAAGGCGCGTGTCGAGGTGGTTGAACTGACCGGCCCGGAACTTGTCACCACGGCGCGGATCGGCGACCAGCGCATCACCGCCTGCCTGCCGCCGCGCAGTTCGCTGCTTGCCGGCGACGAGCGCGCCTTCACCATAGATGCCGATGCGCTGCATCTCTTCGATCCGCAAAGCGGCCGGTCGCTCGCGAAAGGCTGAGCCTTTCGCGGAAAATGAGAGCCGGCCATCGCTCTTGCGGCGGCCGGCCCGATCATAAAACGCGGATCAGTTGAAGGACGAGCTTTTCAGGAACTCCGCCAGACGCTCCGTCTGCGGCTTCACGAACATTTCCTTCGGATTGCCCTCTTCACCGATGCGCCCCTGGTTCATGAAGATCACCCGCGACGAGACCTCATAGGCAAAGCGCATTTCGTGGGTGACGAGCAACATGCTCATGCCGTCTTCGGCGAGACCCTTGATCACTTGCAGCACCTCGTTGACCAGTTCCGGATCCAGCGCCGAGGTCACCTCGTCAAACAGCATCAGCTTCGGGTTCATTGCGATCGCCCGGGCGATCGCCACGCGCTGCTGCTGGCCGCCGGAGAGCTGGCCGGGAAAGTGATCCATGCGCGACAGCAGCCCGACGCGGTCCAGCCATTTCTCGGCAACCGCCCGCGCCTCGTCGCGGCCCATGCCGCGGACCTTCATCAGGCCGAGCATGATGTTTCTGGCGGCACTCATATGCGGAAAGAGGTTGAACTGCTGGAAGGCCATGCCGGTCATCGCCCGCTGGCGGGCAATTTCCTTTTCCTTCTTGCGTTTGCGAACGCCGCCCACGGTGTCGTAGCCGATCTCCTGGCCGTCGATGCGGATCGAGCCGCCCTGGAACTCCTCCAGCATGTTGATACAGCGCAGCATCGTCGTCTTGCCCGAGCCGCTGGAGCCGATGATGGAGATGACCTCCCCTTGCGCCATGGTGCAGTCGACGCCCTTCAGCACTTCGACGGCGCCGTAGCGTTTGTGGAGATCGCGGATTTCAAGCAGTATCTGGGTCATCGGAGCCGAAGCCTCAGGATGGGACAGCGGTCTTGCGTTCGACGTAACGGCCGAAGCGCTCGATGCTGTAGTTGATGACGAAATAGAGGAAGCCGGCGAAGAAGTAGAACTCGAGGCTCATGAAGCTGCGCGAGATCTGCTCCTGGGTGCGAAGCAGAAGCTCGGCGACGCCGATGATCGACAGAAGCGTCGAGGCCTTGACCATCTCGGCCGCCGTATTGACCCAGGCCGGCAGCGCCTGCCGCAACGCCTGCGGCCCGAGCACGTAGACGAAGGTCTGCGAAAATGTCAGGCCGATGGCCTTCGCCGCCTCCGTCTGCCCCTTCGGGATTGCCTGCAGTGCGCCGCGGACGAGTTCGCCAACATGGGAGCTGCAGAAGATCGACAACGCCAGGATGCCGGCCTGGAAGGGACCGAGATCGATGCCGACTGTGCTGAGCACATAGTAGCTCGCAAGAACGAGCACGAGAACCGGCGTACCCCGGATGAAATCCGTATAGCCGCGCACGATCCACTGCACCGGCCGGTAGCCATAGGTGAGCGCGAGGCCGACGAAGACGCCCAGTACCGTTCCGACGACGATCGACAGGAAGGAGATCGAGATCGAAACGCCGAGCCCCTTCAGCAAGGGAATGCGGGCGAGCCAGAGCTGATCGAGAAATGCTGGAAAATCCATCGCAATCACCTCGGCACGGAGAGACGGCGCTCGACCGCGCGCATCAAGGCGGCCAATACCGAGCAGGTGGCGACATAGAGGCAGCTCGCAACGATCCAGGTCTCGATCACCCGAAAGGTCTCGACGTTGATCTTGCGCGCCTCGAAGGTGAGTTCAGGAACGGCGATCGCGGCGGCAAGCGAGGTATCCTTGAACAGCGAGATCATCGTGCTGCTGAGCGAGGGCAGCACGTTGCGCAGCATCAAGGGCAGGATGATCGAGGTGCGGATCTGCATTTCCGTAAGCCCGATCGCCAGCCCCGCCTCGCGCTGCCCCGGCGGAACCGAGAGCAGCCCGCCGCGAAAAACTTCAGCGAGATAGGCGCCGGAATAGATCGCCAGCGTCAGCACGAAGCTCTCGATCTTGCCGAGCCTGACGCCGAGTTGCGGCAAGGCGAAGTAGCTGAACAGCACCAGAACCAGGATCGGCGTGTTGCGGATGACGGTCACGTAGAGACCGGCCGGCTTGCGCAGGAACGGGTTTTTCGACACCAGCCCGAAGGCCGTGACGAGGCCGATCAGGCAGCCCGCAAGGATCGCCGCGAAGGCGAGGCCGAGGCTGAGTGCCAGCCCTTCGAGCAGAAGATCGAAGGAGCGCCAGACCGCGGAAAAATTCAGAGTATAGCCCATGTTTCAGCCACCCATGCCGAAGGACGGAGAGCGACCCCGCAGGCGGCGGGATCGCCCGGAGAGGCTTACTTGTACTCGACCGGGAAACCGATCTGCGGCGGAGCAAGGTCCTTGCCGAACCAGGTCTTGTACGACTTCGCATAGAAGTCGAACTCGACGCCAGTCATCGCCTCGTGCAGTGCGGTGTTGACGAAATTCAGCCAGTCCTGGTCGCCGCGCTTGACGCCGCAGGCATAGGTCTGCGGGTTCCAGCCGTAGCCGGCATCCTTGTAGCGGTTGGGGTTCTGGGTCATGTACCAGGCGAGCGACGACTGGTCGGTGGCGACCGTGTCGGCG
The DNA here is from genome assembly GCF_014852425.1 of Ensifer sp. ENS09. Classification (NCBI taxonomy): domain Bacteria; kingdom Pseudomonadati; phylum Pseudomonadota; class Alphaproteobacteria; order Hyphomicrobiales; family Rhizobiaceae; genus Ensifer; species Ensifer sp. ENS09. The sequence goes on along the minus strand of NZ_JACVBP010000004.1, from coordinate 309,311 downwards.
CGTCCGGATTCCAGCGCCTGATAGATGAGGTCGACGGATTCGTACTGGTCGACCGTCGCTTCCGGCAAGGCGGCATGCACCATCGCCTCGGCATAGACGTTCTGCAGCACGGATACGGTGACGGACGAGCCGGCGGCCTTGAGCGCGGCGTAATCGGCATATTTGCCGTCGGCCTTCAGCATCAGGCCCACGCCCTCGCGATAGTAGGGAATGGTGAAGGCGATCTGCTGCGCGCGCTCACCGGTCACCGTCATGAACTGGCAGGTGATATCCACCTTGTTGGTGGTGATGTTCGGAATGCGTGCGTCGGACGACTGGTTGACGAACTCGATCTTTTCCGGATCGCCGAAGAGCGCCTTGGCGATGATGCGGCCCATGTCGACATCGAAGCCCTGCAGCTTGTCGTCGGCACTCTTGAAATGCCACGGCGCATTGGTGCTGCCGGTGCCCATGACCAGATGGCCGCGCGCGATCACTTCGTCCAGCTTGCTCGCCGGTTCCTGGGCCGCGGCCGTACCGGCCATAGCCATGACTGCGAGGGCAGCCGCTGCAAAAACGGTCTTGCTCATTTCATTCCTCCCTTTTTTAGTCTCCCGACCATTATTCTATAACTATGAATCATAATCTTGAATAATGGATTGACGTATCAAAGGCCCGCGGTCATATCTTGTCAAGGGCAGTTGAGGTAGTTTCGCCCCGATCCTGCGCCGCCCAAGAGGAGTTGAGTCGCGATGCCCCTGCCGATCGAAACCCCGGCCGTTCTCGTCGATCTTGAAATTGCCAAGCGCAACATCGAGCGCTTTCAGGCCTATGCGGATGAGCACGGCATTCGCGTCCGCCCGCACATCAAGACGCACAAGCTGCCGCAGATGGCCGAGCTTCAGCTTCAAGCCGGCGCCATCGGCATCACCTGCCAGAAGGTCACCGAGGCGGAGGCAATGGTTGCCGGCAGCGAGCGGATCAGGGACGTGCTGATCACCTACAACATTCTCGGCGACGCCAAGATGGCACGGCTGGAGCGGCTCAATGACCGCGTTTCGCTCGCGGTCGTCGCAGACAGCGAAACGGTCATCGACGGGCTCGCTGGCTATTTCGCCGGCAAGGACAAGCCGCTGCGCGTGTTCGTCGAATGCAACACTGGCGCCGATCGCTGCGGCGTCGGCTCCCCGGCGGAAGCCGCCAAACTCGCCCACCGGATCGAAGAGGCAAAGGGGCTCGTCTTCGGCGGCCTGATGACCTATCCGCCCGTCAACGGCCAGGCGAAGGTCCAGGCTTTCATGAGCGAGGCGAAGCAGCTGATCGAAGCCGACGACATTGCCGTGCCGGCGATTACCTCCGGCGGCACGCCGAGCATGATGCATGCGGACGGCGCACCCGTTGCCAGCGAGTACCGCCCCGGCACCTATATTTACAACGACCGCTCGCTGGTTTCGCGTGGCGTCGCCGGCTGGGACGAGTGCGCGCTGACGGTGCTGGCGACCGTCGTATCCGTTCCGTCCGAAAACCGCGCCATCATCGATGCCGGCAGCAAAGTGCTGACCTCGGACCTGCTCGGCCTCACCGGCTACGGCCACGTGCTTGGCCGGGACGACATCCGCATCGACCAGCTGTCGGAGGAACACGGCCGCCTCGTCACCGACGGACCGATCGGGCTCAATGTCGGCGACCAGCTGAGGATCGTGCCGAACCACGCCTGCGTCGTCACCAACATGGTGGACGCCATCCATATCGTCGAAGGCGACAAATTGAAGGATGTGTGGCCGGTGGTAGCGCGCGGCCACGTTCTCTAGCGAAAGAGCCGCGACGCGACAGCGGGTACTATCGGTAGTTACCGAATGCGGTCGTAGACGAGAGCGATCTCGCCACGCTTGCCGGTTTCCTGATGCGCAACCGCCCAGGACATGCCGGGCAGGCCGTCTTCGAACAGCCGCTCGCCGCCGCCAGCAATCTCGGGACAGATCAGCAGATAGAGACGATCGATCATGTCGACCGCAAGAAGCGATTTGATGAGGCTAGCGCTGCTGTTGACGAGGATGTCGCCTTTTCCGGACGCCTTGAGGTCCGAAACGACATCCGCCACAGGCCCGTTGGCGATCCGCGTGCGCTCCCAGGGTGCTTCGGTCAGCGTTCGTGAAAACACCACCTTTTCCGCTCCGGCCAGCCAGTTCGCATAGCCGCGATCGCGGGGATCGGCTGCCTCGTCCCTGGCAACCGTCGGCCAGTAACCGAGGAAGCCTTCGGCGTTCAGCCGGCCGAGCAAGGCCGTCGTCGCCGTCTCCCAGATGCGCGTCATATGGTTGCGCGCGACATCGGTAACCGCATAGGGCACGATCGCGGAGAGATCGCCTGCACCGCCGGGGCCGTTGTATCGCCCGTCGAGCGTGAGCGCCAGGTTTGCCGCCACACGGCGGCCCCTCGTCTTAGCCATGATCCTTCTCCTCTTTGTTGCGTTCCACGGCGCCCTACGCGCGCATTGCGGCGTTGACCGCCTGGGTGAGATTGTCGAGCACCTGCCGCCAGCCGGTTTCGATGCCGGCAATGTAGGGCAGGGCCTCGGCGGTGGTCTCGCTGATGTGGAGGCGAAGGCCGAGCGCAGTGCCCCCTTCCGCTTCCTTCAGCTCGATGTGGTAGTGGCCGGTAAAGGAAATGGTGCCAGCCCCGTCGAGCACCGACAGGTCGAAGACGAGGCGTTCGGGCTCGTCCGCCGCATGAACGCGGCCTTCCGAGCGATAGCGCCCCTCGGCATCCCTGTATTCGAGAACCGCCCGGCCGCCCGACCGCGGCTCGAGGACGCATTCGGACACCGTCAGCGACGGAGGCGCCCACCAGGATGCGAGCAGCGCAGAATCGGTAAAATGTCGCCAGACGAGGTTGCGCGGTGCCTGCAAGGTCCGCTCGAACAGGAAGCTACGCCCGTCCGCCCAGCGGTCCCGGTCCGCCTTGGCGGCGTCCGCTTCGATGGCCGCCTGATAGCGGGCGACCACATCGCGCTCACCACTGTTTGCTTGCGCCGTTTCGATCAGCAGGCGAAGGCGCGCTCCGATTTCTGCCAGGGGTGCAGGCTCCATCGTGTAGACGCGACGCTGACCGAGGGGGAACACCGTCACGAGGCCGGCATTCGCCAGTGTCTGGAGGTGTTTGGTCGTTTGCGGTTGGCGAAGCCCCGTCAGTTCCGCAAGTTCACCGACGGACCGGGGGCGCTCGGCAAGGAGCTCCAGAATCCGCCACCGGGCGCTGTCTGCGAGGGCTGATACGATCTTTTCCATAGGCAAAAATATTCTTCATTGGGAATATTCTTGTCAAGGAATATTTATGCCCGACACGGTATTCGACTGGACAGCCGCTGCGCGCTTCCCATGTTATCTGTCGATGGTTGGCACCGCCGCCGGCGTGGTTGCGGGCAAACCGTTCCCGAAAAGCCCGACAAAACGATAGGACATTTCCCCATAGCTGCCTCTGGCATCATCGGTTTACGTTGTAGCAGTCGACAAAATTGATAGTTTTATCTGGTAACCAATGGAGGTCGAAATGGTCTTTGGACGAATTACCGGAATGGTGGGACTGGCAATCGTGCTCGGAGGCCTGCAGCTGGGAGCTGCGAGTGTCGCGTTTGCCGACACGACGATCTTGAACGTGTCCTATGATCCGACACGTGAACTTTATAAGGACTTCAATGCTGCCTTCGCCGAAAAGTGGAAGGCAGATACCGGCGAAACCGTAACGATCCAGACGTCGCACGGCGGCTCGGGCAAGCAGGCCCGCTCGGTGATCGACGGGCTGCAGGCCGACGTCGTGACCCTGGCGCTCGAAGCGGATATCGACGCAATCGCGAAGGAAACCGGCAAGATCCCGGCGGACTGGAAGTCGAAGTTCGAAAACAACAGTGCGCCCTATACCTCGACGATCGTGTTCCTCGTGCGCAAGGGCAACCCCAAGGGCATCAAGGACTGGGGCGATCTGGTCAAGCCCGATATCCAGGTGATCACGCCGAACCCGAAGACCTCGGGCGGTGCCCGCTGGAACTTCCTCGCCGCCTGGGCCTATGGCCGGGCCGCCAATGGCGGTGACGATGCCAAGGCGCTGGAATATGTGACCGATCTCTTCAAGCACGTGCCGGTGCTCGATACCGGTGCGCGCGGCGCGACGACGACTTTCGTCCAGCGTGGCCTCGGCGACGTCCTGCTCGCCTGGGAAAATGAAGCCTATCTGTCGCTCGAGGAACTCGGCCCCGACAAGTTCGAGATCGTCACGCCGTCGATCTCGATCAAGGCCGAACCGCCGGTGGCCCTCGTCGACGGCAACGTCGATGCCAAGGGCACCCGCAAGGTGGCGGAAGCCTATCTCGGCTACCTCTACAGCGATACCGGCCAGAAGATCGCCGCCAAGCACTACTACCGGCCGTTCAAGCCGGCGGCCGCCGATCCGGCTGATATCAAGCGGTTCGGCGAGCTGAAGCTCGTCACCATTGAGGACTTTGGTGGCTGGAAGGAAGCCCAGCCGAAGTTCTTCGGCGAAGGTGGCGTCTTCGACCAGCTCTACAAGCCGGGCCAATAAACCCGAACAGCGCGCGCAGCCGGCAAGCCCGGTTGCGCGTCTTGCTTCGCCCTGGGCAGCCCCTCCAATGCGGGCCTCGAAGCGAAGCGCGTTTCATCGTGCCGCGTAAAGACTGCAAAGGTAGTGCCATTGACGGATGCGACGAAGACTGCACCCTGGCGATTTCGCCAGCCGAGTGTTTTGCCTGGATTTGGATTGTCGCTCGGGATCACGCTGAGCTGGCTGGTTCTGATCGTGTTGATCCCGTTGTCGGGCCTGGTGTTCCGCGCCAGCGGGCTCGGCTGGTCCAAGTTCTTCGAGCTGGCGCTCGATCCGCGCACGCTCAATGCCTTGAAGATATCCTTCGGCACGGCCTTCATCGCGGCGATCATCAACCTCGTCTTCGGTGTCATCCTCGCCTGGGTGCTGGTGCGTTATCGCTTTCCCGGCAAGCGGGTGATCGACGCCATGGTCGACCTGCCCTTTGCCCTGCCGACCGCGGTTGCCGGCATTGCGCTGACGACGCTCTATGCCCCGAACGGCTGGATCGGCCAGTTCCTGGAACCGCTTGGGCTGAAGATCGCCTTCACCCCCGCCGGCATCGTCATCGCGCTGATCTTCGTCGGCCTGCCTTTCGTCGTCAGGACCGTGCAGCCGATCATGGAAGAGATCGACAAGGAGGTGGAGGAAGCGGCAGCCACCCTTGGCGCCAGCCGCTTCCAGACGATCAGCCGGGTGCTTCTGCCGGGGTTGCTACCGGCCGGCCTCACCGGCTTTGCGCTCGCCTTTGCCCGTGGTGTCGGCGAATACGGCTCGGTGATCTTCATCGCCGGCAACCTGCCTTACGTCTCCGAGATCGCGCCCCTCCTGATCGTCATAAGGCTGGAAGAATTCAACTATGCGGCTGCGACTGCGATTGCCGCTGTGATGCTGGCGATCTCGTTCGCCATGCTGCTCCTCATCAACTCGATCCAGGCCTGGAGCCGGCGGAGATATGTCTATGTCGCATGATCTGACCGCAGCCGGCCTCACCGCCAGTCCCGGTCTCAGTCCGGCCTCCGGTCCGAAGCCGGCGCTGCCGGAACTGGCCGCCGCCACCTCCGAAAGCCGCTTTGCAAGGCTGACGCTGACGATCGCAGCCCTTGCCTTCGTCGCGCTGTTTCTGCTTCTGCCGCTCGCCGCCGTCTTTACCGAAGCGCTGCGCAAGGGCGTGACCGAATTCGTGCTGGCGCTTGGCGATGCCGAGACGTTTTCCGCCATCCGCCTGACGCTGATCGTTGCCGCCATCGCCGTGCCGCTCAACCTCGTCTTCGGCGTCGCCGCCGCCTGGGCGATCGCCAAGTTCGAGTTCAAGGGCAAGGCGTTCCTGACGACGCTGATCGACCTGCCGTTCTCGGTCTCGCCGGTTATCTCCGGCCTCGTCTTCGTGCTTCTGTTCGGCTCGCACAGCCTGCTTGGCCCCTGGCTGCAGAGCCACGGCATCCAGATCCTGTTTGCCGTGCCCGGCCTGGTGCTCGCCACCGTCTTCGTCACCTTCCCCTTCGTCGCCCGCGAGCTGATCCCGCTGATGCAGGAACAGGGATCGAGCGACGAGGAAGCAGCGCTTTCCTTGGGAGCATCCGGCTGGCAGACCTTCTGGCATGTGACGCTGCCCAACATCAAATGGGGGCTGCTTTACGGCGTGCTCTTATGCAACGCCCGCGCCATGGGCGAGTTCGGCGCCGTCTCGGTGGTGTCGGGCCATATCCGCGGCGAGACCAACACCATGCCGTTGCAGGTGGAAATCCTCTATAATGAATACAACTTCGTCGCCGCCTTCGCGGTGGCGGCGTTGCTGGCGCTGCTGGCGCTGATCACCCTGATTTTGAAGACGGCGCTGGAGATCCGCTACAGCGCCGAGATCGCCGCCAGCCGCAGACACTGACCAGCATTCGAAAGGTATCGCCATGGACGTGCGCGTTCACAACATCCGCAAGGAATTCGGCCGCTTCCCGGCGCTCGACGACGTCTCGCTTAATATCCGCTCCGGCGAGCTGATCGCGCTGCTCGGCCCCTCCGGCTCCGGCAAGACGACGCTGCTCAGGCTCGTCGCCGGTCTCGAAAGCCCGACCGAAGGCACGATCTTCTTCGGCGACGAGGATGCCTCGCAAAAGACCGTGCAGGAGCGCAACATCGGTTTCGTCTTCCAGCACTATGCCCTGTTCCGCCACATGACCGTGCTCGACAACGTCGCCTTCGGCCTCAAGGTGCGTCCGGCCAACCGCCGACCGCCGGCCGCCGAGATCCGCAAGCGCGCCCTCGATCTGCTCGACCTCGTGCAGCTCTCCGGTCTCGACAAGCGCTATCCGGCCCAGCTGTCGGGCGGCCAGCGCCAGCGCGTGGCGCTTGCCCGCGCCATGGCGGTCGAACCCAACGTGCTTCTGCTCGACGAACCCTTTGGCGCGCTCGATGCGCAGGTGAGAAAAGAGCTACGCAAGTGGCTCAGGGACATCCATGACCGCACCGGCCACACCACCATCTTCGTCACCCACGACCAGGACGAGGCGCTGGAGCTGGCCGACCGCGTCGTCGTCATGAGCAAGGGCGTGATTGAACAGGTCGGCACGCCCGACGAGATCTACGACCATCCGGTCTCGCCCTTCGTCTACGGCTTCATCGGCCAGTCGAACTGCCTGTCGGTGACACTCCAGAACGGCGAGATCTGGTTCGAGGACCGGCCGATCGGCTTGCGCGCGCCGTCCGAAGCCGACGGCCCGGCAAAACTGCACTTCCGCCCGCACGACATCGAGCTGATCGACGGCTGTGGCGGCTGCCTTGCCGGTCTGGTTGCCGCCAGCCGCCGCGTTGCCGGCACCCGCCATCTCGAACTCGACCTTGGCCGCAACCATCCGCATGTCGAGATCGAACTCTCCCCCGAACGTGCCGCCGCCGGCGACCACAGCCGCATCGCCTTCCGGCCGACAAAGTGGAAGCTGTTCAGGGAGGAACAGCCCAAGACCGCCACAACGCTGGCAGCACCGGAGGCGCCGACCGAAGTGGAGACCACCGAACCCTTCGAGCTGGCGCGCACCGGCAGCTGATCGGTCCCGTTCCCCGGCCCAGTTTCGCCTGTCTCGTCGTGCCAGGCGCGCATGCGCGCCGGCAAACGACGGGTGGAACGTCGCCGCGCGGATATCGGTTTGCCTCGGGATGCGATAAGCAAGGACGCCGCTGCCGACAATGGCTGCGGAATCGGGAGAAGCGCATGACGATCGTCGACGACCTGAAACAAGCCCTCGGCGACATCGTGCTCACCGGCACCCAAATCGGCGAACGCCATCGCAGCGACGCCAGCCTGACCGGCCGTGAGCTGCCGCAAGCCGTGATCCGCCCGACAAGCAGCGAAGAGATCGCCACGGCCCTGCGGCTCTGCAACGACAACCGCCAAGCGGTCGTCGTTCAGGGCGGCCTGACCGGGCTTGCCGGCGGCGCCAATGCCGACAGTGACGCTGTGGTGATTTCGCTCGAGCGATATACCGGCATCGAAGAGATCGACCCCCAAGCCGGAACCATGACCGTGCGGGCCGGCACGCCGCTCGAGGTAGCTCAGCGCGCCGCCGAAGACGCCGGTTTCTTGCTGCCCATCGATCTTGGCGCCCGTGGCTCCTGCCAGATTGGCGGCAACCTCGCCACCAATGCCGGCGGCATCCGGGTGCTGCGCTATGGTGTGACGCGCGACAACGTCCTCGGTCTCGAAACGGTGCTTGCCGACGGCACGATCATCTCGTCGCTCAACAAGATGATCAAGAACAACACCGGTTACGACCTCCGGCAATTCTTTATCGGCTCAGAGGGAACGCTCGGCGTGATCACCCGCGCGGTCCTGCGGCTGCGGCCCTTGCCCGTCGGCCGGCTGACGGCACTCTGTGCGCTCGACGGTTACGACAACGTCGTCGCCTTCCTCGCCCGCTGCCAACGCCGCCTGCCCGGCCTCTCGGCTTTCGAGGCGATGTGGGAAAACTACTTCCGCTTCAATGCCGAAGCAGAGAAGCTGAAGCTCTTTGAAGAAGTCCCGGCCTTCGCGGTGATCGTCGAGCAGGATCTGCTCGGTGACGCCCCAGAGCGCGACGGCTTCGAGGCCTTTCTCGGCGAAGCGCTCGAAGACGGGATTATTGCCGATGCGCTGATCGCCCAGTCGGAGAAGGAAAGCCGTTCTTTCTGGAGCGTGCGCGAAGGCCATGCGATGGACAGCCAGTTGCCTGATCTCGTCAACCTCGACGTCAGCCTGCCGATCGGCGACATCGGTCGTTTCGCCGCGGAATGCGGCGAGGCTCTATCCGCCCGGTTCCCGGCGGCCCATGTCTCCTTCTTCGGCCATGTCGCCGACAGCAACCTGCACATCGCCTTCTCGGAACCGAACGGCGACGCGGACACCCCGCATATCGTCGACGGCGTCGTCTATGAAATCGTCCGGCGCTACAAAGGGTCAATCTCGGCCGAACATGGCATCGGCGCGCTAAAGCGCGATTTCCTCGACCATTCGCGCAGCGCCGCCGAAATCGAACTCATGCGGCGGATCAAGCAGGCGCTCGATCCGAACGGCATCCTCAATCCGGGCAAGGTGATCTGAGACCACGACTTTAGAAGGACCAATCCCGGAAACAACCCTTCCAACAAGTGGGTTCAGAGCCAGGAGGCCGGATTTTTCGGCAGGCGCCCATCGGGATCAATCACCTTCAACTCGGCCCCCTCGCCTGCGTTCCAGCGCCAGAGCGCGACGCAGGTGCCGCCGGGTGACATGAAGGACGGATAGATCAGGCCGTCGAAGCCTCGGTCGCTCAGCGCTTGTTGCAGGCGATGCGTTTCCGGCACGAGGCCGCGATCGAGCGCATCGCGCCATTCGGATTGGTGGATATCTTCGGAGAGACCAAGGTCGGAAAGGATCTCCGGCGCCGTCAGATCCGCAAGGCGGGAAAAGCGCAGTTCAAGCTGGGCGATCAGCGCAGGGTGCTGGACGAAACCCTGATTGTATTCGGCCCAGGCGGTCGAGAGTTCGCGGGCGGCATAGATCGTCGGCGTTCCCACGGGATTCCACCGCCCACCATACCGCCCTGCTCCTTCGCCCGAAAGCGGCGCATGCGCCCAGCGCGGCACATAGGCGCGCCACAGGCGCACCGGTTCACCAATCGCCATCAGGCGTAGACACCGGAGCGCACGGCTTCGAGATAAGCGAGCACCTTGTCGACCTTGCCCTCGCCGACGAGGTCATAGGCGGTCTTGCCGGCCCAGCCTGGGATCGGCTGGTGCTTGAACCAGATGACGGCGCGACTGTCGTCGCCCGCCATTTCGCCGGCCATGGCGAGGATACGAACAATGCCGCTCAAGGCCGCATCGACCTTGCGGGCACTCGACTTCGCCGTCAGCGTGTTGCGTGCGACACCGATCAGCTTTGCCAGTTCCGCAAGCGTGACACCGAGGCGTTCGGCGACCAGCCGAGCGGACAGGAAGGACGAGTGGTTTTCGCCGTAATGAGCGGTGGAGATATTGAGACCGACGGCAGCCATGGCATGATCCGCGCTTATTTTGATCATCGTATCATCAAAGTAAGATCAAAACACGCCCAAATCAAGGAAGCCTATTGCCGCCAGGTGGGCTCGCGCTTGTCGAAGAAGGCGCCGACGCCCTCACGCGCCTCATCGGATTCCCAGCAATCGGCAAGCTGTTCGATCGTCGCGGCAATGGTCTCTTCGGTGATCGGGGCGCCAAGTGAGCGGGCCAGCCGTTTGGCCCGGCCGGTGGCTTCCGGCGCGACCGCCAGATAGGGCTCGATTTCAGCTTCAATCGCCGCGTCCAGCGCGTCGGCGGCAACAACGGTGGTGGTGAGCCCCAAGGCGCGCGCCTCCTCCGCACCGAATAGCCGGGCGGACATGAACAGTGGCCGCGCCTTGCCCTCTCCGATGCGGGCAACGACATAGGGACTGATGGTTGCCGGGATCAGGCCGAGGCGCGTTTCGGTCAGACCAAACTTTGCGTCGGCCGAGGCAACCGCCGCATCGCAGATGCTCATCAGCCCAACGCCGCCGCCAAAGGCATTGCCATGCAGGCGGCCGATCACGGGTTTTGCGATCTCGTTCAGCGCCTTGAACATCATCGCCAGCCGAGTCGCCTCGGCAATGCGGGTCGCCCTATCTGCATCAAACTGTTCGCGCATCCAGCCAAGATCGCCGCCGGCGCAGAAGCTGCGGCCTTCACCCTCAAGGACAACGACGCGGACCGAACGGTCGGCCGAAAGCTGTTCTGCCGCCTCGGTCAGTTCGCCGATCATCCGCGACGAAAGCGCGTTGTGCTTCTGCGGCAATGCCAGCGCCAGTCGCGCGACGCCGCGCGCATCGGTTTCGATCCGGATCGTCTCGAAGGTCATTATCCCGTCCTCAAGGTGCGCGCGAAGGCGGCCGCCTGTTCGAGCTTTGCTACGTCCAGCCCGGTCGAAAAGCCCTTGCCCGTGACGAAGGCGTTGACGGCGAGCGTATCGACATTGCCGGCAGCACCCGGCGCATAGGGGCAGCCGCCGAGGCCGCCCGCCGAAGCGTCGAAGACCCTGAGGCCACGGTCGAGCGCCACGGCAATGTTATCGAGCGCGCGGCAGGATGTGTCGTGAAAATGCCCGGCGAGCCTGTTGGCCGGAATGCGTTCCAGCACCGCGGCCAGCATCGCATCCACGGCCTCTGGTGTACCGCGGCCAATGGTGTCGCCGAGGCTGATCTCGTAGCAGCCGAGCTCGTCGAGCAGACCGGCAACGCGGGCAGCACTGGCCGGTGCTATCGCACCCTCATAGGGGCATTCGACGATGCAACTGACATAGCCGCGCAGAAGAAGCCCCTTTTCCCGGCACAGTTCGGCAACCGGTCGGAAGCGCTCGATGCTTTCGGCAATCGAGCAATTGATGTTTTTTTGCGAGAACGTCTCGGAAGCCGACGCGAAGATCGCCACCTCGTCGGCGCCTGCATCAAGCGCGGCTTCAAGACCGCGCATGTTGGGCGTCAGCACCGCATAGCGGGTGCCCGGGCGCCGGCGGATTCCAGCCATCACCTCGGCAGCGTCGGCCATCTGCGGCACCCATTTCGGGCTGACGAAGCTCGTCACCTCGATCCGCTCGTAGCCGCAGTCCGAAAGCATATCGACGAGGCGGATCTTGTCGGTCGTTGGGACCAGCGTGCTTTCGTTCTGCAGCCCGTCGCGTGGCGCCATCTCGACGATCGTCACATGCCGCGCCGCCGCTCCGCTCATTCCGCGCTCTCCGGCTGGAGCATCACCAGCACGGCGCCGGCGGTCACCTGCTCGCCTTCGCTGACCAGCACGTTCTCGACCACGCCAGCCCGCGAGGCCGACAGCGTGAGTTCCATCTTCATCGCTTCCATGACGGCAAGCGCCTGGCCCTTCTCGACGGCATCACCGGGGCGGACCCGGATCAGCTTGACGATGCCGGGCATCGGCGCCGACACCGCGTCGTCGGCGACCTCGCTGGAATGGCCCGCACCAAGCGCGTCCGGCAAGCGAAGCACATAGGTCTCGCCATTCAGGAACAGAGTGATCTGCTCGCCTTCGCGCAGGAAGCGGAACTCCTGCTGCGCACCGGCGATTTCCGCACGGGCGCCATCGGCCGAGCGATTGAGGATCACGACCGGCAACGCAGCCGTCCCGGTGTGAACGGCGAACTGATCCCGGCCACGCGCAGCCAGCGCCACGGTCGTCCGTCCGCCCAGGTGCTCGATCGCGATGTTGCGGTTGGCGTCACCCCAGATCTGCCAGTGGCCGAGCGAAGACCAGGGATCGGCCGATCCGTCCGGCTGTAAGGCGCCGGTCGAAATGATGGCTGCAAGCGCCAGGGCCGCATCGTTCGGCACCGGCGACGCCGAAAGCCGATCGATCGAACGGTCGATCAGGCCGGTATCGGGATGTCCGGCACGAAAATCCGGTTCGGCCGCGAGGCGGGCCAGAAAATCGAGATTGGTGACCGTCCCACCGATGCGGCAAGCCCTGAGCGCATTTTCGAGCTTTGCAAGGGCTGCCGAGCGATTGGACCCGTGCACGATCAGCTTGGCGATTAGCGGATCGTAGAACGGCGTGATCCTGTCTCCCTGCCGGACACCGGCATCGACACGGACGCCCTCCTCCGGAAAGCTCAAGGTCGTGAGCTGCCCGGTCGCCGGCAGGAAGCCGCGCGACGGATCTTCCGCATAGATGCGGGCCTCGAAGGCCCAGCCGTCGATGGCGATCTCGCTTTGGCGTTTCGGCAGTGCTTCGCCGGCAGCAGCGCGCAGCTGCCACTCGACGAGGTCGATGCCGGTGATCGCCTCAGTGACCGGATGCTCCACCTGCAGCCGGGTGTTCATTTCCATGAAATAGAACTGGTCGGGCCAGAGCCCGTCGGTCACGTCGGCGATGAACTCAACGGTGCCCGCGCCGACATAGCCGATCGCCTGCGCCGCGCGAACGGCCGCGTCACCCATGGCGCGCCGCACTTCCGCGGTCATGCCCGGCGCTGGCGCTTCCTCGATCACCTTCTGGTGGCGGCGCTGCAGCGAGCAGTCGCGCTCGTAAAGATGCAGGATGTTGCCGTGTCGATCACCGAAGACCTGCACCTCGATATGCCGCGGCTTCGTCAGATATTTCTCGATCAGCACCGCGCCGTCACCGAAGGCTGCTTCCGCCTCGCGACGCGCCGCTTCGAGTGCTGCTGGAAAATCGGCGGCGCTGTCGACCCGCCGCATGCCCTTGCCGCCGCCGCCGGCGCGCGCCTTGATCAGCACGGGATAGCCGATGTTCGCCACTTCCCCGGCTAAGAAATCCGGCTCCTGCGTCTCGCCGTGATAGCCAGGAACCACGGGCACGCCGGATTGCTCCATCAGCGCCTTGGCGGCGTCCTTCAGCCCCATGGCGCGAATGGCCTGTGCCGAAGGCCCGACGAAGGTGATGCCAGCCGCCTCGACGGCTTCGGCAAAGTCGGCGTTCTCCGACAGGAAGCCATAGCCGGGATGAATGGCGTCCGCGCCGACGGAGTGCGCTGCCGCGATGATGCGTTCAGCCACAAGATAGCTGTCGAGCGCCGGCGCCGGGCCGATGCGGATCGCCTCGTCGGCGAGCGCCACATGCAGCGCGCCGACATCGGCATCGGAATAGACGGCGATCGTGCGGATGCCGAGACGCTTGGCGGTGCGCATCACCCGGCAGGCGATCTCACCGCGATTGGCGATCAGGAGTTTGGAAAACATCGGCATCTCCTGGCCCTATTGCGCTGCAATCACATCGATTTCGAGCAACCAGCCGGCATCGAAGATGCCGGCGATCGCAACCGTCATCGCCGGCGCGAGCGGACCGAGATATTCGGCACGGGCCGCGCGGTTGGCCATGGCATATTGGCGGTCGGCAAGCAGCACCGTTACTTTGACGATATCGGCCTTGGTCATGCCCGCCGCGGCCAGTTGCGCGTCGATATTGGCCCAGACCTGGCGCGCCTGCGCCTCAAAACCCTCCGGCAGCGCGTCTTCAGGCGTCAGCGGCACCTGCCCGCTTACGAAGAGCAGACGTTCGAAATTCTCCAGGCGAACGGCTTGCGAATAGCCGCCGCGCGGCTGCGGTGCGTTCGGGGCATTGATGTTATCGCGTTTCATGGCGGTGTTCCTACATCCTGAAGAGGCCGAAGCGCGTGTCTTCGATCGGCGCATTCAGCGCCGCCGACAGCGACAGGCCGAGCACGTCGCGCGTCTTGCGCGGATCGACGACGCCGTCGTCCCAAAGTCTGGCCGAGGCATAGAGCGGATGGCTCTGGCGTTCGAAGAGATCGAGGATGGGCTGGCGGAAACGCGCCTCGTCCTCGTCGTTCCAGGGCGTGCCGGCCCGCTTCAGCGCTTCGCTGCGAACGGTCGTCAACACGCCGGCCGCCTGTTCGCCGCCCATGACCGAGATGCGGCTGTTCGGCCAGGTCCACAGGAACCGCGGCGAAAACGCCCGGCCGCACATGCCGTAATTGCCGGCCCCGAACGAGCCGCCGACCAGCATGGTCACCTTCGGCACCCGCGCCGTCGCCACTGCCGTCACCAGCTTGGCTCCATGCTTGGCGATGCCCTCGGTTTCGTATTTCCGCCCGACCATGAAGCCGGTGATGTTCTGCAGGAAGACGAGCGGGATCTTGCGCTGAGCGCACAGTTCGACGAAATGCGCGCCCTTCAACGCCGATTCCGAGAACAGAACCCCATTGTTGGCGATGATGCCGACCGGAATGCCGTGCACATGGGCAAAGCCGCAGACGAGCGTCGTGCCGTAGCGCGCCTTGAACTCGTCGAAGCGAGAACCGTCGACGGTGCGGGCGATCACCTCGCGGATATCGTAGGGCGTGCGCAGGTCGGACGGCACGATGCCGGCGATTTCCTGCGGATCATAGAGCGGCGGCTCCGGTGTCGCGAGCTCCACCGTCAAAGGCTTATGCCGGTTGAGCGCCGAAACAGCCCGGCGCGCAAGCGCCAGCGCATGAGCGTCGTCGCGCGCCAGATGATCGGCCACACCGGAGAGGCGCGTGTGCACATCGGCGCCGCCGAGATCCTCCGCCGAGACGACTTCGCCTGTCGCGGCGCGCACGAGCGGCGGCCCGGCGAGAAAGATCGTGCCCTGGCCTTCGACGATGATCGTCTCGTCCGACATGGCCGGCACATAGGCGCCACCCGCCGTGCACGAGCCCATCACCACGGCGATCTGCGGGATGCCGGCAGCCGACATGTTGGCCTGGTTATAGAAGATCCGGCCGAAGTGGTCCCGGTCTGGAAAGACCTCGTCCTGGTTCGGCAGGTTGGCGCCACCGGAATCGACGAGGTAGATGCAGGGCAGATTGTTTTCCGCGGCGATTTCCTGCGCACGCAGGTGCTTCTTCACCGTCAGCGGATAGTAAGTGCCGCCTTTGACGGTCGGATCGTTGCAGACGATCATGCATTCCCGGCCCGACACCCGGCCGATGCCGGTGATCAGCCCGGCCGCCGGCGCATCGCCGTTATACATGCCGTGCGCCGCCGTCATGCCGACTTCGAGGAAG
Organism: Ensifer sp. ENS09; assembly: GCF_014852425.1. Taxonomy (NCBI): domain Bacteria; kingdom Pseudomonadati; phylum Pseudomonadota; class Alphaproteobacteria; order Hyphomicrobiales; family Rhizobiaceae; genus Ensifer; species Ensifer sp. ENS09. The sequence goes on along the minus strand of NZ_JACVBP010000004.1, from coordinate 293,716 downwards.
GGCGTCGCCGGGTCGATGAGGTTGGCGACGCGATCGCGCGGCAGGAGCTTGCCGCGGCTGACGTGGCGTTCGCGCGCCGTGTCGCCACCACCGGCGGCGGCCACCTTCACCGCGTCTTCGACAGTCGCGATCGCCTCCGCCATGGCCGCCTGGTTTGCCTTGAACGTATCGGAGGACGGAGAAATGTGAGATTTCAGAACGGTCATCAAGTCCTCTTTCGATCGAGTTCGGCCGTTTCAGTTGGCGGCTACCGAGTCTCGGTAAACAGCTCCCGCCCGATCAGCATGCGGCGGATCTCGCTGGTGCCGGCGCCGATCTCGTAGAGCTTGGCGTCGCGCAGCAGGCGACCCGCCGGGTAGTCGTTGGTATACCCGTTGCCGCCGAGCGCCTGGATCGCTTCGAGCGCCAGCGCCGTCGCCCTTTCGGCCGCATAGAGAATGCAGCCAGCCGCATCCTTGCGCGTGGTCTCGCCGCGGTCGCAGGCCGCCGCCACCGCATAGACATAGGCGCGCGCCGCATTCGCCGTCACATACATGTCGGCAAGCTTGCCCTGCATCAGCTGGAACTCGCCGATCGCCTGGCCGAACTGCTTGCGCTCATGCAGATAGGGGACGACCACATCGAGGCAAGCGGCCATGATGCCCAACGGCCCGGCCGACAGCACGACGCGCTCATAGTCGAGCCCCGACATCAGCACGCGCACGCCGCCGCCGATGCTGCCGAGCACGTTTTCTTCCGGCACTTCGCAGTCCTTGAAGATCAGCTCGCAGGTGTTGGAGCCGCGCATGCCGAGCTTGTCGAGCTTCTGGCCGGTCGAAAATCCCGCATAGCCCTTCTCGACGAGGAATGCGGTGATGCCGCGCGGGCCGGCGGTCGGATCGGTCTTGGCGTAGACGACGAGCACGTCGGCATCCGGGCCGTTGGTGATCCACATCTTGTTGCCGTTAAGCACATAGCGGTCGCCACGCTTATCGGCCTTCAGCGTCATCGACACGACATCGGACCCGGCGCCGGGCTCCGACATCGCCAGCGCACCGACATACTCGCCGGAAATCAGCTTCGGCAGGTAACGCGCCTTCTGGGCGTCGTTGCCGTTGCGGTTGATCTGGTTGACGCAGAGATTGGAATGGGCGCCGTAGCTGAGGCCGATCGAGGCCGATGCGCGGCTGATCTCTTCCATCGCCACGCAATGGGCGAGATAACCCATGGCAGCACCGCCGTGCTCCTCGCCAGCGGTAATGCCGAGCAGACCAAGCTCGCCCATCTCGCGCCAGAGCGGCATCGGAAAGGCGTTGTTGCGATCGGTCTCGTCCGCCAAAGGTGCAATACGGTCCGTTGCGAAGCGCCGCACGCTCTCGCGCAACGCGTCGATGTCCTCGCCAAGCGCGAAGCTCAAGCCGCCCTGAAACATGTCTATCCTTCCACCGTTCCGGCCAGTGCGGTCTCCTCCCACAGCGGCCGGACGATAACGCTCCATCCTCTACGCGGATCGCGGCGAATGCAATGATATCAACGCCGCGACATGGCCGGACGATAGCACCGCGTTTCGCTAATTTCCTTCCAAAGAGGGGCAAAGCCAAGCACGATATGCAAATCCGGAGGCGCCCGCCGATTGCATCCTGTGCGCGAAGGGGTTGACGCGCCTTCGCGCCGGGTCCGACGGTTGGCGTTACATTCCCGAGATGGCGACAAGGAGCTCCGTGACGTCGCGGGATCGACGATCAGTTCTTGTTCGGCCAGATTTCCTGGCTGGCGTCGACGGCCGCAAGACCCTGCATCGCGTCGCGATTGCCGGTGGCGGCAAGCGCTTCGAAGATGCGCCGCGCTTCCGCGTGGTATTTGAGGTTCATGTAGGCGTAGCCGCGCAGCACCATCAGGTCCTGGCGGCGCTGCGAAATCTGCCCAAGCTGATCGAGAAAAAGGATCGCCTCGCGGTAGCGATTGGCATTGAAGGCGGCAATCGCGCGGTCGGCGAGGATCGCCGTCTGCAGCTCGTCGACCCGACCGCGGCTCTGCGTCGACTTCGTCGCCGACACCGCCGCCTTGTTGGTGAGGCCGGCGCGCAGATAGGCCAGGCTCTGGCCATAGGCAGCGTCTTCGCGGATCTGCGACGCAGGTGCTTGCAAGGCGACCTCGAAGGCTTCTGCGGCTTCCAGCGGACGATTGAGGTCCATCAGGCACCAGCCGCGCGCGAGCGCCGCCTGCGGCGCCATGCCGGCGGGATTGATGGTGGTGCGGCAACCGGCGCCGCTGCGCACCGATTTCTGCACAACACCGCCCATGCGCGGCCTCTGAGCGACGGGCTGCTCGACCACCTCGGTGACGACGGTGGTGCGCGCAGCCGACTGCTGTTGCGTCCGCTGCTGCACCTCGGCAGTCGGAAGCGGCGCGCGGCTGACTTCGTCGAGTTTCTCCTTGACTTCGCCAAGCCGGGCGATGCGTTCGGAGCGGCCCGACCACAAACGCTGGATTTCGACGACGCCATCCTTGTCGTTCAACTGGTCGCGGCTGAGTGCGAGGCCATAGGCCGACGGCTCGTCGTCCGGCTTCCAGCGCAACGCCGTTGCAAACCACTGTGCGGCGGTTGCCGGCTGGTTGAGGGCGCGCGCATACCAGCCGAACTGCTGGGCCGTCGCCGGTTCGCGGGCCTTGGTCGTTTCCTGCGCGATCCGCGCCAGCACGGCGGCATCGAGGGCGACCGGCGGATCGATGGCCAGCAGATTGGCCGTCGCCGCGAAATAGGTCGCAAGCGCGTCGGGCGAGCTATCGCGCCACGGATAGAGCACGGCCTCAGCCTCGATCGGTGCCTTGCGCGCGATCAGCGTCAGCGCCAGGCCCTGCGCGGCCGAAGCGCTATCTTCCTTGTCGTGGGCGCGCCGGAACCATTGCTCGGCGGCGCTCATGTTGTCGCGGCGCAGTTGATACCAGCCGAGCAACAAGGCGTCGCTTGCCGTGCCGCCGGTTTCCGCCAGCTTTTCGACGCGCTGGACATACTTGGGATCAACCGCGAGCGTCTTGTCTCCGTCGCCTTCGGCAACGAAGCGCCGGGCGAGATCGTCGCGGATGCTTTCGAACTCCGGCACGCCCTCGGGCGTGGTGCGCTCCAGCGCGAGCAGATCCTGCAGCATCGCGTAGGGCAGCACCGCGGCAGCCTTCTGCACGGTCGCGAGCCGTTCCGGCGCGTCGTCGCAGCTCTTCAGCACATAGAGATAGGCATCGCGGGCCCGGTCCGGCCGCTTGGTCTCGGCAAAGGCCTGCGCCACATGCCAGAGCACATCGACTTCCGAGCAGGTCAGAAGGCTCGGCGTGCTGGCGGCGATCGAAATCACGGTTTCATACTGCTTGAGCTCGGAGGCGTTCACCAGCCGGGCGCGCGCCTCGGCCACATTGAGGCGCTCAAGCAGGTCCGACGGCGGCTGCCAGGCAGCCTCCTTCGCCTGACGCTCGGCGATCGCCTTGCGCACTTCGGCGTAGCGGCCTTCAGAATAAAGCCGCCACATGGTTTCGAGCGCGACGTCGTTGTTGCGCGGCACGGCCAGCGGATCGGCGGGCGGAACCCAGTCGGGATAGAGCGAGCGCAGGCGCGAGATTTCCGCCTGCAGGCGCGCCGTGTCGCCCTTGGCTGCAAAGTAGCGAAGCGCCGATTCGTCGACGACCGGCTGCGGCTTGCTTGCGCTTTGCGTTGCCTCTGACGGCCTGTCGGCCTGGGCCACCTCGGTAAATTGCGGCGCGGCACCGCGCGCGCCCTGGCCGGCGCTGCTGCCGACGGCGGGCGCCTCCTGGCTCTCGCCGGCCAAGCTGCCGAGTTTCTTGTTGTCCTGGCGCAAGAAGCCGCCATCGGTCAGTCCGGCAACCCCGATCGCCGTAGTCATCACAGCGGCAATGGCAACGATTGAGGACTTCATAGACACTCCGGACGCTTCTCCCTCACGTAAGACAACCCCAACAGGTGCAGCGTGGAAGGGTAATATTGCGTCGGGCTGAACACCTTGACGCTGTCGGGTATCGGAACCCTGTCCAAGACACAGGCCAGAATATGGTTAACAAATCGATAACCGGGGTCCGTGAGGCTGGTTTGAACCGCCCCCGTGGAGGCGTCGCTGAGGACCAATGCGTCGTTGTCGCCGGCCATTCCCGCCCGCAGCCGCGCCATCAGATCGCGGCCACCCATGTCCGCCCGGGCGAGGTAGAGCGGGATCCGCAAAGCGTTATAGCCGAACTCGGCGGGAAAGCCCTGGGCTGGCTTCGGCATCGCACGCAGGCTGACCCAGTCGGCCGGCAGTTTTCTCGGGCCTGATTGCAGGGCATTGAGCAAGGCCAGGCCGTCATCCGAGAGCGCCTTCCAGCGCGGCGACGGCGCTACCCGATCAAGTGCGGGAAAAGCCTCGAAGATCCAGTAGGACGGATTGACCACCGGGCCATCCGGGCGATCGGTCGTGCCGAAGCCCGTAACGCCGGGCAACAGCAGCGTTCGCCCGCCATGATCGAGCAGGGTGTTGTCGAGGATAGCCTTGGCGATCCGCGACGCCGCCTGCAGATAGTCTTGTCGCTTCCAGCGTTCACCGGCAAGCACCAGCGCATAGGCGATCAGGATATCGCCGTCGGTGGCATTGTTGATGTCGATAATGTGCGGTGTCTCGGTGGCACTCCACTTCCAGGCCGCCAGTCCATCGTCCCGCAGCAACAGCTCGCGGCGCGTGAACGACCAGATCAGCGCGAAGTCGGCCGGGTTTTCGGCAAGCACGGCGAGTAGGAGGCCATAGCCCTGACCCTCGCTATGGCTGACATTGCCATTGGCGTCGTCGATGATCCGGCCGCCGGAATCGAGGAACCGCGCCTTGTACTGATCCCATTCGCCAGCCTTCACCGAGCCCCCCTGTTCGTCGGCGCCGGCTGCCATCGGCAGCAGCAGCGCAAACAATCCGGCGAGAAGCGCGGCCCGCCACCTCATTGGCGCCGCCCCAGGCGGGTCAGCATCGAAGATGTCGCCAGCCCCAAAAGCACCGACAGCACGATCAAGAGCAGAGCATAGACCATGATGTTGCTGGACAGCCAGTTGGCAAAGATCAGACGGTAGTTGGTGAGCGACGGCGGCTGCGTCTGGACGAAATCGAAGCCGGCGACCGGCGTCGCCTCGATCTTGTCCGTCGCCGGCTCATAGGCCGAGACCCGTCCGGCAAGCTGCTGCCAGCGCGTGACGTCGGCGATCGCCGCCGTGCCCTCGCGCAGGCGCTTGCCGGTTGGCGCAGTCAGCAGCGTCCAGGTCGCGTCGTCGCTCGGGTTGGCCCCTTGCGCGATCACCAGGCCGGCGCTTTCCGGCGGAACATAGGCGGCTTGCGCTTCGGGCAGGATACGCAGCGAACTCAGCGAAATGTCGAACTCCTGCTTCACCCAGGTCTGGAACCCCGTGACCTGGTTGCGCCAGGCGCCGCCGCTCAGGCGCGTGCGCCACTCGTCGATGGCTTTCTGCGTATCGTCAGGACGGCCGGTGTCCTCCGCATTGCCCCAGGACATCTGCCTGGCGGGGTCGATACCGACCTGTGTCAGCACCGTCTTCGGCAACTGCGGCATGGCGCCGATGAAGATCGCGTTGCGGCTGCCGGCTGCAAGCGGCGATGTGATGACCTCCAGCAGCAGCGGCCTGCCGCCGGCAACGGCCAGGCGGGCAAGGAAGGTCGCGGCGGCCGACAGCGTGTCTTCGTCGGCGCGATCGAGGAAAAGCGGAACGGCGGCGCTATCGCTGCGATAGGGGGCGGCGGCGCCCGAAATCGCGGCGATATTCGGCCGGCGGCCGATGCGCGCGAAATCCGGCATCCGCAATTCGGACGTATCGAAGAGCGCGAAGCGCGGATCGTTGGAAGCAGGCGTTCCCGGCGCGCAGGCCTTGTCCGGCTCGGCGGAGAGCACAGCCTCGACCTCGATCAGGTTCGGGCCGGGTTTGAAATGCCGCATCGTTACCTTGATCGGCAGGTGGCGCAGAATGTCGCCCGTGGCCGAATTCAGCGGGATCGTCGATGCGATGTTGCCGTTGATGTAGATGTCGATGTGGCTGCCCGGAAGCACGGCATCCGTATAGGCGGCGTCGAGCAGAAGCGTCGCGTCACCATAGGCGTCGGCATAGAAATCCGACGGCACGGCGACGGAGAAACGCGTGCGAAAGCGCCGGCCCGTAAATTCGCTGGTCTCCACCCCGAGTTCGGAGAAGCGCAGGCGCGCATTCGTCACGACCAGCGGCGTCTCCGGCAGCTGCCAACGCCCGGTGGCGATGACGTCGCGCGGCACGTTGCTCGGGCGGTCCATGGGCTGCGTGATCCCCTCGATCGCCTCCTGAACGGCGGACCAGTCTGGACCGCTGATAACCAGCACCGACGACTTCGTCTTGCCGTCGCGCACGAACATGGCGACAGGGCCGCTCGACGCACCTTCCGGCAGTCGATCGAGGAACGGCGCCACTTCCTCCGCGGTGCCGACGAGCGCAGTCATTTGCCCGGGTTTTGCGAGTTCAGGCATGGTCTCGCTGAGGGCGAACTCCTGGGCGGGCATCTGGCCGCGCAGCGCCAAACCTTGCGCAAGCCGCATCAGCGCTGCCGTTCGGCTCGGCTGCTGGAGGCCGGGAACGACCAGGTTGAACTGTGTCCGGCCGCGCGCATCGAGCCCGACGGCGCGTACGTCGTCGAGGCTGGAAAGCGTCGCGCTATCGCCGGAGGCAAAGCGGATGAAGGCCGATTCCGGCGCGATCTCGGTCCACAGCTCGTAGGTCGATTCGACCGTGCAGTCCGTGCGGTGGCGCTGGCGAACCTTGACGCGAATGTCGTTTGAGCCGGCACGCAGCAGCCCGGGCTTCAGGTCGTAGCTCAGCGGCGTGGCCGCCTCCGCCGAGCCGATCGCCTTTTCGCCCGCCAGCTCGCCGTTGACGAAGATCGACAGTGTCGACGCTTCCGGCGCAACGACGATCGCGTTCTGATAGGCGAAATTAAGCGAGGCGGCAGATTGCGCCTGCGCCGGCGTCAGATAGACGGACCAGGTGCGTTCATCGACCTCGCCGGTCAGCGACAGTGCGCTGAACGGGATGATGAAGCGCTTGAAGTCGTCCGGCGGCTTGAGCGTGACGATGGGCTCTGCCGGCCCGGCGTTGCTTCCGGTGTCTGCCGGCGGCTGCAGGATCGGAGCATCCGCCGGGCGCTCGCCGGACATGTCGAAAGGCGACGGCTGCGCCGACACGCCGGTTGCAAGGCTCGCAAGCAAGAGGGCTGGGAGAACGAGGCGCCTGAGCATCAAGCGCCCTCCTTCTGCGCCTCGGAGCCACGCAGGCTGCGAAGGAAGTAGATCATGCCGCGGCTCGTCTGATAGAGCGCCAGCCAGAGGAACCAGAACGTTCCGCGCACCAGTCCCGGATTACCGCGCCGGGCGCTTTGAAACTCGCTCCATTGCCTCGAATTGGCAAAGATCAGATCGGCGACCAGGCTGTGATGGCGGGCGACCTGGGGCAGGTAGCGGCAGCCCATGATGGTGATATCGCCGGCAACCTCCTTGTTGCGGATCGCGACAGGCAGCGTCTCGGCCACACCGCTGCCGCTGTAGGGCTCGAAGCGGATCCCGCCCTCGGTGTCGGTCGGCAGCGTCGATGCGTCGATGCCGTAGACCTGGACGCGCGCGCCGTGCGCCGAGACATCCTCGATCGTTGCCGGATACCATTTATCGGCGACCCCGAATTCGCAGCGGCGGCTGACCTTGACGCGCCGGGAGGCTGCCCGCTCGCCGCGCTCCGACACGACGCCGAGCACGCAGCCGGCCATGATCAGGTTCAGGAGGTTCCAGCCGCCGACGACGAGCGTCACGTCTGCCTTGTAGGGTTCGGTGTAGACCCGGTAGACCGTCATGAGCAGGGCAACGAAAAGCACCGCGAAGATGACGAAGAACGGCCGGGCGATCTCGGAGAGCCGGCTTTCGAGGATCGATTCATCCTTTGCCGTCACCTTGAAGGTCGGCCGGCTCGGCCGCAGCAGCACCGAGATGACCGCCGGCAGCAGATGCACCGTCTGGGCGAACTCGTAGAGTTCAGAGATCCAGGGCCAGCGGAACGAGCCGTAGAGATAGTTCTGCATCATCAGGTTCACGACCATGTAGGCCAGCGTATAGGCGAGGAACTCGCCGCCAGACGCCGTGAAGATTTCAAGGTCGAAGAACAGATAGAAGAGCGGTGCGAAAAGGAAAATCGTCCGCGGGATCGGGAACAGCCAGAACAGCGTCGACGACATGTAGCAAAGCCGCTGCGGGATCGACAGGCCGCCCTTGAACAGCGGGAAGCGGAAAATGAGGATCTGCATCATGCCCTGCGCCCAGCGGCTGCGCTGGCCGATGAAGCTGGCGAAGGTCGCCGGCTGCAGGCCGGCGATCAGCGGGCGGTCGACATAGATGCTGTTCCACCCGCGTCCGTGCAGCGCCAGCGCCGTTTCGCAGTCTTCGGTGATGCTCATGCCGCTGAAGCCTTCAGTATCCTCCAGCGCCTTGCGGCGCAGAACGGCGGCCGAGCCGCAGAAGAAGGCGGCATTCCACTTGTCGAGACCGCGCTGGATGATGCCGTAGAACATCTCGTTCTCGCTCGGCATCTTCTCGAAGGTGCGCAGGTTGCGCTCGAGCGGGTCCGGGTTAAGGAAGAAGTGCGGCGTCTGCACCAGAAACAGCTTCGGGTCCTGCTCGAAATAGCCGACGGTCTCCAGCAGGAAGTCGCGCGCCGGCGCGTGGTCGGCGTCGAAGACCGCGATCAGCTCGCCGTCGGAATGCAGCATACCATTGTTGAGGTTGCCGGCCTTGGCGTGCTCGTTGCGCTCGCGCGTGAGATAGCGCACGCCCAGATCGTCGCAGAGCGCCTGCAGCTCGGCATTGCGGGTGGATGCGCGCTGCGCTTCGACGAGGTTTGCCGAATTGCGCTTCTGCAGCGTGCCGCCGTCGTCGAGCAGCCAGACCGTCAGCTTGTCGGCCGGATAATCCATCGCCTTGGCGGCCGCCAAGGTATTGGCGAGCAGGCCCGCGTCCTCGTTGTAGGACGGCACGAAGACGTCGACCTTCGGAAACTTGCCGGGGGAGATCGAGCTCGCTTTGCGCGGCGGCAACGGCATCGCCACCACGAACAGGCTGAGCGACAGCATCATCACGCTGTACATTTCAGCGAGATAGAGCAGGAAGCCCGGAATGAAGTTTTCAAGCTGGTTGAGTGGCGGCAGCGTGCTCGTCGTGCGCCAGTAGACATAGCGCAGCACGATCGCCGTACCGAAGGCGAGCGCGATGAGCCGCCAGCGGCCGCCGGCATTGGCAAGCTTCAGCACGGCCATGAAGGTGACAATGAGAACGCTGACGATGAGCTGCGTCTGGAGGTTCACCGGCAGCGTGATGACCGCCATCACGCAAAGCGAGAAAAACGCCCAAGCCGCAACCGATCCGATCCTGCTCATACATTTGCCTTCCAGCGTTCGGCATCATGCCACTGGTATTGCCCGACCCATATTCGACCGAGCCTCCCCTACCGACACCAGCCCATAACAAAGGATGGTTAGCGGTCGATTAAGGGCAGGCTCCTCCGGCCTGCTGCCCTGCACACGCCGGAGCCGGCACAATCACGTTCGGCAGCGGTTTCGCCCTGGTGTCTACCTGCGCCTGCGGCACCGAGACAGTCCCGTCCGGTTGCGGAACCGGGATCGCCGTCACCGCGGTGGGCGCGACAACAGGCTGCTCGACGCGGGCCGGGACGCTGGTGACCTCGCGTCGCGCCACCGGCTGCGCCTGGCGTCGGATGACCACTGCGGGCGCACTCTCGGTCGCCGTTTCCTCCTTGCGATAAATCGGGCTGCCGGTTCGGCCCAGACCCGCCTCCAGCGGCGGCGGGGCGCCATAAGGGTTCCAGGCGGGATCGCCGAAGGTGCCGGTGATCGTGTAGCCGTAGACCGGGGCCAGAAGCTCGGTCTCGCTGGCGCCTGCCGCGCAATAGCGCAGCCGCACCTGGATCGTGCCGTAACCCTTGAGCGGCGAGCGGTGGTTCTCCGCCTGGCGGACCTGCTGCCAGGCAAAGATGCAGGCGTCGTTCCCTCGGCCCTGACCGAAGGCATAGCCGAACGGGCCGTAATTGTTCTGCAGGAAGTATGGGTTGAGCGACAGCGAAACGCCGGGCAGCGCCCGGCGCGCCTCAGCCATCATCTTGTTGTCGCGCACACCGGCATAGCTCGAGCGCGACTGCTGGTCGAATTTGGCGTTCATCGGGCCGAAGAACTTGGCCCGCAGAAGGTTCTGACCCGGGGTCGCCGCCGAAGTGTAAAGATAGATATCCTGCTCGATCGCGTTGGTGCTGCGCCGTTCGACGACGTTCAGCACTGCAGGTCCGCCGGGCGGCGGCAGGATCAGCGCGTTTTCCGAGGGAACCATGATGCTGCCGGTCGGCGTGCCGACGTCCTGGCGCGTGTTGCAGCCCGCCAGCACGGTCGCGGCCACGAGCGACACTGCAGCCACGCGCCAACCTTGTGCAGGGCGCAGCCGTCTCTCCGACGTGCCGAATCTCCGACTCAGATATCGTTGCATCATGGCTGAGCATTAGTTGATTCACCCCATTTCGCAAACCCGCGAAGTACGGGGGCAGAGATGCCACCGGGCACAAGCGCGCAGTTTCATCCCCTGAAAATCGATTGTTTCAACTGGCACAAGCGCTCTTCAGCGACACGCCCCCGGACGGCCTCAAACAGCCTCGCGCGGGCGGGCGAGATCGTTGACGCCCTCGTCATCCGGGGCCTGCCCGTAACTCATGCGGCGCATCTGGGCGATGACGCGCTCCATCTCTTCGTCGGGCAGAACCGGCGGCTCGCCGAGCGTCAGCGCCTGCACATACATGCGCGACAGGGTCTCGATCTCGATCGCCAGCCACAGGGCGCCTTCGAGCGTCTTGCCGAGTGAAATCTGGCCGTGCTGGCCAAGCAGGCAGGCGGTGCGGTCCTTGAGTGCGACAAGCGCATTGTCGGACAGCGCCTGGGTGCCGAAGGTCGCATATTCCGCGCAGCGGATCGTCGTGCCGCCGGCAATGCCGGTCATGTAGTGGAAGCTTGGAATGGTCTTGTGGTGGCAGGCAAGCGTGGTCGCATAGACCGAATGGCAATGCAGCACGACGTTGATATCCGTGCGCTCCCGCAGGATATCGCGATGGAAACGCCATTCCGATGACGGGCGAAGACCGGCATAGGTACCGTCGAAATCCATTTCGACCAGGTCTTCGGGCTGCATCGTCTCATAGGGCAGCGACGACGGCGTGACCAGGAAGCCGGTCTCGGTGCGAACAGAAATATTGCCCGCCGTGCCCTGGTTGATGCCGTTCGAGTTCATGCGGCGGCAGATGTCCACCATCTCGCGGCGGAGCGACAGAATGTCGGCCTTGGTCATCGATATGTCCTTTCGAAGTCGCGACTGAAACCACTGTTGTGCCCGGCCCGGGCGCGGGCTCGCCATTGCGACGCATAGACGGCGACAGCAGGCGAGAGGTGAGACACGTCGCCGGGATCGGCGAGCGAAAGCGGCGCCGGGCGCTGGCGCCGGCCCTCGCTTGCAAGCAGCGCGGCGCCGGAGGCCACACCATAGGTATCGAGATTGAAGCGCACCCGCCGGTTCGGCAGCAGTGCGGCGACGAGGCGGGCATAGAGCGGATCGCGCAAGAAGCTGCCGTCGAGCACGACCAGCGGCCCCGGCCCCAGCGCCTCCACGCACTCCGCCGTTAGAAGCGCGCAATAGAGCAGCGCCAGCGCCTTGCGTTCGATCGGCGTTTCCGGCGGCGGCCCGCTGATACGACCGCGACCGGCACTTCCGGGAAAGAGGCCGTCATCGTCGCCGAAGGACGGCATTGTCATGGTGCGCTTGGCGATCAGGCCGAGAACGACGTCGTCAGGCACCGCGGCGTCCGGCGGTTCGCGGCCCGCCACATGGGAGAACTCGCGGCCGCCCATGGTGAGCACACCGCCGAGTGGGCGCCCGAAAACGTCGCTGTTCAGCGTCATGCCGCGGTGCTCGTCGAGCCGGTCAAGGGCCGTGCGGCCGGAAAAGCCGACGATCCAGGTCCCGGTCGAAACGACGATGAAATCGCGGAGCCCGCCGGCGTGATAGCGATAATGGTTGAGGCTGCTGTCGTGGCCGCCCGCAAGCACGTGCAAGCCTTCCGGCAACCCGTGGCGGCGGACAAGCGCGGGACGGGCGGAGCCGAGGACCTGCCAGGCATCGGCAAAATCCGGCATCAGGCTCCGCCAGCCGCGCGCGCCGACAATGGGCGCGAAGCGGCGGTCGGCGACATTCCAGAGATGCGATTGCGCGCCAAGCAGGCTCGCCTCGGATGCGGCAACGCCCGATAGCCGCCACGCCCAATATTGCGGCAGGCCGAGATACCAGCGCGCGGCCGCGACCGCCTCTGGCGCATGCTCCTGCATCCAGTAGAGTTGGCGCGCCTGGTGGGTGGCGCTGTGCATCGTCGCGCTGCCGCGATCGAAGAAGGAGCCGGAGAGCGGCGCATAGCCGAGTTGGATTTTCTCCGGCACCGGCTGCTCGTAATCGATCATCGGCAGAGCCGCGCCGGCGGCCATATCCGGGTCGTCACAGACGAGTACGCCGCCGGACCCGTGACCGGCGGCGACGAAGGTTTGCAGCGGATGGCGGCGGCCAAGTTCGGCGAGACTGGCGAAAATCCATTCGCCGAGGCTTTCGAGATCGTGATGCCGCCAGGGTGGGCCTGGCAGCACCGGGTTGGCGACGCTCAGCGTTTCCAGGACGAAACCGTCTGATGTGACCGCGTTCAGCTTCACATTGGTCTTGCCGACGTCAAGGACGGCAACCGTCCCCGTGTCCGCACCCGCTGAAACTGCCATGCCGCAACCCTCCGTCCTGATCGAGGCGGCGCCGAAAGCGCGCCCGCCTAGATCAATCCGTATTGCCTCGCCTTGTTCCTGAGGAACGGCAGACCGTTGCCCATCACTTCCTCCTCGTCCCTGGCGACCGGCCGCCAGACGGCAAGGCCATAGGCGACCTCAGGCGGCATGTTGATGAAGCTTTCCATCGCCAGCCCGCCCTTGAAACCGATCGCAGCCAGCGTCGCGAAGATCTCGTCCCAGGCGCAGTTGCCGTAGCCGGGCGTGCCGCGGTCGCTTTCGGACAGGTGAATGTATTTGATGAAGTCGCGGGCATCGAGGATGCCGGTGCCGATGCCCTTTTCCTCGATGTTCATGTGGTAGGTGTCGAGATGGACGAAGACGTTGTCGGCGCCGACCCGCTTGATCATGTCGACCGCCTGCCAGCCGGTGTTGATCAGGTGGTTCTCGTAGCGGTTGACCGCCTCGACGCCGAGTTCGATGCCACGCGTCTTCGCGTGCTTGGCGGCGGCCTGCAGCACGCGGGCGATGTTGTCGTATTCGGCTTCGGTCGGTGGCACGCCGGTGCGCTCGCCGATGCCGCCATAGATGACGCCGGACAGTGCCTCGCCGCCGAGATCGGCCGTCTTGTCGATCGCGACCTTCAGATGCTCGATCGCGGCATCCGGGCGAACGGACGCCCAGGCGCGCTCCGGCAGCCCGAGCGAGCAGACCGCGCGCAGCTTGTTTTTCTCGAGCAGCGCCTTCGTGTGGGCGGTATCGACCGCCGGCGGATTGAGCATCGGGATCTCAATGAAGTCGACGGCGTATTTCACCGCCGCCGCAACGGCGCGCTCGGCACCCGGGCGATCCCAATTCATGGTCCACATGCTCGTATGGACGCCAAAACCCTGCATGGTCATGTTTCCTTTCTGACAAATGAAATCTTGAACTTGGTGGCGACGAAGCGCAGCACCATGACGCCGGCAAGCAGCAGCCCCCAGACGGCGGTCGCGAGATGCTGGTTGGCGCCGACGAGGTTGAGGCCCGAAGAGAGAAGCTGCAGCACCACCAGCGCGACGAAGACGGGGATGACCCGGCCGAAGCCACCGAACGGATTGACGCCGCCGAGGAAGCAGGCGAGCACGGTGATCAACAGGTAGCTTTCGCCGTGGCCAATGCGCACGGAGTTGAAGCGCGCCAGCATGATGATGCCGGCGATCGCGCACATGGCGCCCGACAGCGCATAGACGAGCACGATCACCTTGCGGGTATTGATGCCGGAATAGCGCGTCGCCTCGAGGTTGGAGCCGATCATGTAGGTATTGAAGCCGAGCTTGGTGCGGGTGAGCAGCACGTGCCAGGCGAGCACGCAGACGATGAAGACGATCAGCGGGATCGGCACGCCGAGAAACGACCCGTGGCCGAGCGGACCGAGGAAGGCCGGAAAACCAGAGACGTCGCCGCCGCGCGTCAGGAACTCGCCGAGGCCGCGCAGGAAGATCATCATCGACAGCGAAACGAGGATCGGATGCGCCCGGGTAAAGGCGATCACCAGTCCCATGATCACGCCGCTCGCCGCCCCAACGAGAATGGCGAGCACCGAGCCGAGCAGGAAGGCGCCGGGGCCGGCATCAACGCCGCCATTGGACTGCAGCACCCAGGCAAGCGTCAACCCGGCGATATTGGCCGTGAAGGTGATTGCGAGATTGAGCCCGCCGGTCAGGATCGGCAAGAGCATGGCGAGCGTCAGCAATCCGAGTTCCGGCAGCTGGAAGGCGACCGAACCGAAGGTGGCGGCACTCAGGAACTGCGGCGAGGCGATACCGAAGGTGAGCATGACGGCGAGGAAGGCGAGCCCCGGTCCGGCCATTTCCGGCCCGATGAGGGTCTTCAGGCGTTCGAAAATCGCGTTCATCGTCCCGACCCTTTCTGGCTGGCGAAGGGCAGCAATCTTTCAATGCCGGTGTTGGAGAGCGTGATCGCGACCAGAATGATGGCGCCGATGATCATCTTGAAGGCGAAGGGCGAGACGCCCATCAGGTTGAGGCCGTTCTGAGTGATCGAGATCAGAAGTACGCCGAGCACGCAGCCGAGCACCGAGCCCTTGCCGCCGCCGAGCCGCGCGCCGCCGAGAACGACCGCTGCAAGCACGTCGAGTTCGCGACCATAAAGCGCGTTCGGCACCACCTCCTGCGCGTAGTGCGTCTGGATCAACCCGCCGATCCCGGCCATGAGCCCGAGCCAGCCGAAGGCGATGAACTGCATGGCGCCGATATTGATGCCGAAGCGGCGCGCGCCCTCGGGATTGTCGCCGAAGGCATAGAGCTGGCGACCCGTCGTGGTGCGGGTGATCAGCACCCAGGTGGCGATGACGCAAAGCACCATCACCAAAACTGGCAGGGTGATTTCAATCCAGGTCCCATCCGGCATTTCGTGTTCGAACAGGATGACGCGGTCCGTCAGCCAGTCCGGCAGGTCGTAGATCGACACGCCCTTGGTGAAGAACATCAACAGGCCGAAATAGATGTTGAAGGTGGAGATCGTCGCAACGATCGAGATCACCCGGAAACGATGGATGAGGAAGGCGTTGATCGCGCCGAGCAGGATGCCGAGCGAGCCGGCGATCAAAAGGCCGGAGATCCAGCCACCGCCACCGACCCAGCCGAGCGCGATCGCCGTGCCGTACTGCACCACCGATGCGGCAACGGCAAAGGAGATATCGATGCCGCCGGCGATCAGCACGACGAGCAGGCCGACGGCGAAGATGATGTTGACCGAGCTGATGTTGAGCAGGTCGAAGGCATTGCCGAGCGAAAAGAAATTGGCGGTCGAAACCGATAGCACGGCGCTGATGGCGATGATGACGGCCAGCAGCGACACTTCGGTTGCGTGGGTGCGGACGAAGCTACGCATAGACCGCTCCTTCGATCTCGGCGAGCGAAGCGCTGCGCGGATCATAGCTGCCGACGATGCGGCCCTGCGCCATGTGCAGCACCCGGTCGGCGTTGAAATAGACCTCCGGCACCTCGTCGGAGATGAGGATGATCGCAAGTCCGGTCTCGGCAAGCCGCGCGACGATGTCGAAGATGCCGGCACGCGCGCCAACATCGACGCCGACAGTCGGGGCGTCGAGGATCAGGAGCTTCGGATCGGTTGCCAGCCACTTGGCGATCGCCACCCGCTGCTGGTTGCCGCCGGAAAGCGTGGAGATCGCATCCTGCTGCAGCCCGATCTTGACGCCGAGATCGGCGATCCAGCGACCGACAAGGCTGCGCTTGCGATCCTCGGAAAGCAGACCGCCCGAAAGGATCTTGTCGAGCGAGCTGATGACGAGATTGTCGGCGATCGACTGCGGCTGGATGAGGCCGAGCGACAGCCGGTCCTCCGAGAGATAGGCGACGCCCGCCGCGATCGCGTCGCGGTTGGAGGAAAAGCGGACCGGCTTGCCTTCAAGCGCAATGGTGCCGGATGCCGGCTTCAGCATGCCGAAGAGCGTCAGCGCCAGTTCGGTGCGCCCGGCGCCGAGCAGGCCGGTAATCCCAAGCGTTTCGCCCCGCCTGACCGAGAGCGAGATGTCCTCGAATTGGCCGGGGCGGCAAAGGCCCTTCACGTCGAGCACAACGGGTCGGCCATCACGGGGTTTCGCGCGCACCTGCTGGTCGAAGGTCTTGCCGGTCATCAGTTCGGTGATGCGCGATTGGGTCATGCCGGTGGCGGGATAGACGCCGACCAGGGCACCATCGCGCAAGACCGTAATGCGGCTTGAAATTTCCAAGACCTCGGCAAGCCGGTGGCTGACGAAGACGACGGCAACACCGGAAGCGGAGAGCCCGCGAACGATATCGAGCAGATGGTCGGTTTCCGATTGCGTCAGCGACGCGGTCGGCTCGTCCATGAAGACGAGCCTCGCTTCGCCGACCAGCGCGCGGGCGATCGCCACGATCTGGCGCTGGGCAATCGCATATTCCTTGAGCGGCAGATCGACATCGAGCGTCACGCCAAGACGGGCAAGCGCGTCGGTGGCGATCTGGCGCATACGGCCATAATCAACGAGCTTCGGCCAGCGGCCGAGCACGGTCTGGAAGGCGATGTTTTCGGCGACGCTCATCTCGGGAAACAGCGCCAGGTCCTGCCAGATCACCTGGATGCCGCGGTCCTGAGCCGTCACCGGCGACATGTGGGAATAGGTTTCGCCATCGAACTCGATCGAGGCGCCGTCGGCGGGGCGGTAGACGCCGGTGATGATCTTGATCAGCGTGCTCTTGCCGCAACCGTTTTCGCCGGCAAGGCAATGAACCTCGCCCGGGCGGACGTCGAAGCTCACATTCTTGAGCGCGCGAACCCCACCGAACGTCATGTTGATATCGCGCAGGGCCAGAAGCGGCGTTTCGCCTCCTCCCGCGGTCGCAAGCTGGTGCATGGACTGCCCCTAAATCACGTTGAGTCCGAGCAGGATGCGGGCAGAACCGCAAACACCTTTCCTCATCCGGCTCCGGTACGGTTGAGGGACTTGCCAGGCCGGCCGAAGCCGGCCCAGCAGCCGGGAGAACCCTTAAACTCGGGTTTTCAGAGGCCCATAGCCGCGAGATCCGCGACCGTGTCCTTGTTGATCGGTACGAGCTGGTCGACGATGATGTTGCGATTTTCGAAGTCCGGCTTGACCTTGCCGAGACCTTCGATCTCGTCACCGTCCTTGACCTCCTCGCCCTTCATCAGCTTGTCGGCGAGCGTGACGAAGACTTCGCCGGCCTGTTTCGGATTCCACATGAAGCCGCCGGAGATCGCGTCGGCCTTCACCAGCTTCTGGCCCTGGCCGGGCGAGAAGGGACCGAGCACGAAGATCTCGCCGACCTTGCGTCGTTCCTCGACGGCGCGGCCGGCGCCGATCGGGCCCTGGCTGCCGAAGGCAAGGAAGCCTTTCAGGTTCGGATGCGCCGAAATCAGATCAAGCGCGGTCGACCGGCTCTTGTCGACGTCTTCCGCCACGCCGTAGCGATCGCCGACCAGCGTCATATCCGGGTGGTTCTTCTTGATGTAGGCGATCGCCGCATCGGCCCAGGCATTGTGAAGCGGCACGGTCAGCGAGCCGACGAACACGGCATATTCGCCCTTGCCACCCATCTTTTCTGCCAGCAGCTTGCCATGCGCCTCACCGAAACCGGTCGAGGATGCAAGCTCGAAGTCCCAATCGGCACCCTTCTGGCTCGGGGATTCATGGGTAATGACGATGATGCCCTTTTCCTTGGCCTTGGTCAGCACCGGCTCAAGCACCTTGGCGTCGTTCGGCACCACGCCGATGACCTTCACACCTTGGGCGATGAGATCCTCGATGGCGCGGACTTGAAGCGCCGGGTCGGCGCTGGTCGGGCCGACCATGAAGGCGTCGATACCGAGCTTCTGGCCGCGCTCCTTGATGCCGGCTTCCATGGCGTTGAACCACGGAATGCCGCCGATCTTGACGACGACGCCGACCTTGCCGGCATCCTGCGCGAAGGCTGCCGCCGAACTCGCAAGCGCCAGCGATGTCGCCAGGGCGGCGACGAGAATTTTCCTGATCATGTTCTCTCCTCCACTCGTTCCCATAGGGGGAACGCGCCCGGTCGCCTCGGCGCCGGCCTCCAGTTTCAAATCATCACTGGCGAAGTGTTCCTCGCCTCCCTGAAACGCCGCCTCCTCAGACGACACCATCAAATTTGCACAATCGATATTTCTTGTTTGCACAATCGATGGTGCAAGAACTATTGTGCAGACTTAATCTTTCGTCAAGGGGAAATCGGCACTAAAACCACGAGGGGAGAAAACGATGGCCAGCAGCAGCAAGAAGAAAGCGACGATCTACGACCTATCGGTGTTGTCGGGAAGCTCGCCCTCAACCGTAAGTGCGGTTCTGAACGGCACCTGGCAGAAGCGCCGGATCAAGGAAAGCACCGCGGAACTGATCCGCAACCTGGCCGAGACCCACCAGTACACGGCCAACCGCCAGGCGCGCGGGTTGCGCAGCTCGCGCTCCGGCTTGATCGGCCTGCTGCTGCCGATCCATGACAACCGCTACTTCTCGTCGATGGCGCAGACCTTCGAGGCGCATGTCCGAAGCAAGGGCCAATGCCCGATCGTCGTCAGCGCCAGCCGCGACCCGGAGGAAGAGCGCAAGACGGCCGAAACGCTGATCTCCTATTCGATCGACGAACTGTTCATCTGCGGCGCGACCAACCCCGACGGCGTGCACGAGGTCTGCGAGGCAGCCGGCCTCAAGCATATCAATATCGACCTGCCCGGCACGAAGGTGCCCTCCGTCATCAGCGACAACTACGAGGGCGGGCGCATGCTGACGGAAGCGATCATCCGTCACTTCCAGGTGTCCGGTCCGCTTGCGCCGCACGAACTCTACCTCTTCGGCGGCCGCAACGACCACGCCAGCCGCGAACGTATCCGCGGCTTCCGCGCCGTCAAAAGCGAACTTCTCGGCGCCGATCCGGACGAATGCATCCAGCCGACGGGCTATGCGCCGAACAATGCTCGCCTCGCCTTCGAGGCCTTCTACGAGAAGCACGGCAAGCTGCCGCGCGGCCTCTTCGTCAACTCGTCGATCAACTTCGAAGGCCTGCTACGTTTCATGGCCGGCCACCCGCACGAGAATTTCGCCGACCTTGTCGTCGGCTGTTACGACTACGACCCCTTCGCGTCCTTCCTGCCCTTCCCAGTCATCATGATCCGCCAGGACGTCGAGGGCATGATCACCAAGGCCTTCGAGGTCATCGAAGACGCGCGCGCCCAGCCGCGCATTCACCTGATCCAACCCGAGCTGGTGCAGCCGCGCACGGCGCTGACAGGCCCGCTCGACGCGTTGAAAGACATCGAATAGCCTCGGACACCACCGATTCCGCGGTCGCCACGACATCAGACAGAAAAATACTCTGTACATTACATTAAAATCATCGTATTCATTGGTCATGGATGACGTTGATAGAAAAATCGTCGAAATTCTCGCTGACGATGCGCGGCGATCGCTGACCGATATCGGCGCCGCGGTGGAATTGTCGCCGTCGGCCGTCAACGAACGCATTCGCCGGCTCGTCGCCAGTGGCGTGATCCGAAATTTCACCGTCGAGGTCGATCACCGCGCGCTCGGCCTCGACGTGCTCGCTTTCGTCTGGGTCGGCCTTGCGCCGGACGCGGACGAGGAAGCGTTCCGCAGCTTCATGGCCGGCCATCCCGCCGTGGGGGAATGCCACCATGTCACCGGCGCCTGGTCCTATTGCGTCAAGGTGCGGATGCCGTCGCTCAGTGACCTCGAGCCGTTCCTTGCCGAAATGAAGCAACGGCGGTTCCTGGCGCGAAGCGAAACGGTGATCGCGCTGTCGACCGTGCGGGAAAGCCTGACGACGATCGCGCCGCGCGCCTGACGGACGCGCAAACTGCTGCAACTTTCTTGTTTTGCCGGGCAGGCACCGTCCTTGAAGCGGATCGGTACGAACATGCCGCGGCCGGAGCCCTATGCCATGTCCACATTGCTGTTTGAAAAAAGCCTGCTCGTCGGCCTCGCGGTCGCAGCTCCACTTGGCCCCATTGGGGCGCTCTGCATCAACCGCACGCTGGAGCGCGGCTTCTGGGCGGGCGTGGCCGGCGGCCTCGGAACGGCTGCCGCCGATGCGACCTATGCGGCCCTTGCGGCAATCGGCTTTGCCGCCTTTGCCGCCGTGCTTTCGATCATCGCCATGCCGCTCGGCCTTGCCGGCGGACTATTCATGATCTGGCTCGGCTGGAGCGGATTGCGGCCGAAGCCGGTGACGGCGGCTGCCGATGTCGGTGGACGCGATCTCATTCGCACGACCATCGCCACCTTTTTCCTGACGATGACGAGCCCGGCGACGATCCTCTCCTTTGCCGCAATCTTCGCCGGCCTCGGCCTTGCCGAAGCGGGCGACGCGCTCAGCGCTGCCGTCGTGGTCCTGGGCGTCTTCCTGGGATCGCTCGGCTGGTGGTTTTTCCTAAGCGGCGGTGTTGCGATCGCCCGGTCGCGACTGCCTGACAGCTTCGTCGTCTGGGTATCGCGCATTTCGGGGCTGGTCCTGATCGCCTTCGGCATCGTTGCCATCGGCGCCGCCGCGAGGGGGCTGCTCTAGGGCCTGTCGACGCAGCCCTTTACCGGCTGCGTCAATCACTTCGGCCCTGCAACCTCGTCAGGTCGCGGGCTTCACCGCCTCCACGTGCCACCACCTGGGTCGGGCAGTGCGAAAACTGTGGCTCTTCGGGATCAGATCGACGGCATTCGTCTTGTCGAACGCGCCGAGCAGAAGGGCAACCACCGGCGCATCGTCGATCGCGCCGAGACTGCTGCCGCAGGACGGGCAGAAGGCGCGGCTGGAATAGTCCGAGGAACGATAGACCGATGGTGCGCCGCCCCGTCCAGTCCAGGTCACGGCTTCGCTCGGAAATTCGACCCACGCCAGGGTCAAGGCTCCCGAATGGCGCTGGCACATCTTGCACGAACACGTATGCGGTTTGCCGGCTGTCCCTTGCGCCTCGAACCGGATTGCGCCGCAAAGGCATCCGCCCGTGTGCGGCTTGAGCCTCTTGGCAACGGACCGCGTCATACTTACCTCCAGTTGTAGCTTCGAATCGGCGCCAGTATAAACATCCGCGACCAAATTGGAGGCATCCATGCGTGTAGTTCGGGCGGGCGGCGGCCTGGCCGCATGACGCCAAGGGTGCGCCGATCCCCGGCGGCCCGCATGCCTATCCGGAACTCGCGGCAACCGGCCTATGGACGACGCCAAGCGATCTCGCCCGCTTCGTGCTTGCGATCCGTGCCGCGGCAAGCCACACGCCCGGCGCGATGCTGACGCCGGTGAAATCCGACTACGGCCTTGGCTTCAGCCTGCGCACGACAGCCGGCGCTCACAGCTTTTCCATAGCGGCAGCAATGCGGGCTACGAAAACATGCTCGTCGCTTCTTTCGGGAGCGGCGACGGTGTCGTGATCATGACCAACGAGCAACAGGGCGGCGAACTGGCGAACGAGCTCGTCCACAGCGTTTCCGTCGCCTATGGCTGGCCTGATTACCGCAGCATCGAAAGGCCGAGCATTCCGGTCGCCGCCGACAGGGCGGCAAAGCTCGCCAGCGAGTATCAGGTTCTGCACCGAGGCACGTTCTCGATTGCCGACAACGACGGACAGTTGACCGTCTCCTTGAAGGAAGGCGTCAGCGAGCCGCTCTATGCGATGTCGGCGAACACCTACTTCGTGCTTTCACGGGACATGCTGTTCCATGACGACAGCGGGCCGACGCCGAAGGGCCGGAATCTCCGGCGCCTTCGAGATGGACTTCACGAAGACCCCGTAACCGCAGCAACGTTTGTGCCGCTTTCGCCCAGGCGCCGGCTCAGTAGAACCACGCGCCGATGTCGCGAAACGCGCGTTTGCTCTGATCGCGCCTGTTGCCGTCCCGCGCCGCCGGGTCGTCGCCGATCGGCAGACTGAAGCCGAAAGGCTCGGCCGGCACGCCGCCGCGATCGCACCAATAGGCATCGAGGTCCGCCCTCATCATGCGGCGCCGCTTCAAGCGGCGGCGGTTGATGACGTGCTTGTCGTTCGAGACCGCAAAGACGTGGCCCACGTGGCCTTCCGTCACCAGGCCATTGAGGACGAGCAGCGCCGCATCCTTCGGCCGGAGCCCGCCGAGATCGCGCGTTGCCGTGATCAGTGCTCGCTTGGCCTCTTCGCCCTTCGGCCCCTGCATTCCGCCGATGGCGAGACTATAGCTGTCTCCCTCGCACCGCACGAAGACGAAGCCGACGGTGCAGAGCGCGTAGCCGTCGCTCTGCCGGCGCAGCCGGATTGCGAAAGCCCCCTCGTGGCGGGCGCCACTATGGTCGGCCAGTTGCAGCTGGATGCGATAATTCTCGCTGCGACCGGAAACCGTGCCCATCTCCAGGGTGCTGCCGCGCCAGAGCGCCATCAGCGACCGGCGCGAAAGAACCTCGCTTGCGACATCGAAGTGATTGAGCAGCAGGTCGAGCCTCGCAGCCGACGACGCGCCGTGCAGGAAGAATGTCGGGATCGATTTGCGCACGAGGTCGTCATGCGGCAAGCCGAGTCGGTAGCGCTCGGAGAACTCTCCGAGAAAGCCGATCCAGCGCGATGTCAGGAGCGGGTGGCGCGCAAACCGCATGGAAAAGACGACTGCGCGCTTCAGGCTCACTCTCAGGCCGAGCTTGAGCACATGGCCGGTGAGTGACGTTTTCTCTCCTGAACTTTCACCGACGACGGGCGCAGAAACCGACCGGTCCGAAGGCGCCAGCGGCTCGCCGATGAATGCCTTGCCGTCGACCGGCAATCGCAGATCCGCGCTGTATTCCTGCCTGAATTCCAGGGACATGGTGCTATCCTTGAGAGCAAACGCTGCTGGCCGAAGGACTCGGCCGAGCTCAGGTTTGCCCGGGCACTGTCAAGGATTTGCGGAGAACCGGTGGGCAATTGCACACCGGTTCCATACACGCGCAAGGATGGTCACGCGTCGAAGTTCCGGCCGGACAAGAAACGAAAATTTGCGCAACGCTGCAGCAACGCCGGTTGCTCAGAGGGCGGGTTCCCGCGGCAGGACGAGCGTGATTACGGCGCCGCCGCCGGCGCGCGCGGCAAACTCCAGCCGTCCACCATGCGCCTTGGCGATCGCCTGGACGACGGAAAGCCCCAGACCCGTTCCGCCCGTCGCGCGCGATCGCGAGGCGTCGCCGCGCCAGAACAGGTCGATCGAATGGGTCGAAACGTCGTCAGGAAGACCGGGACCACGGTCCAGCATCCGGACAAAAGCCTCGTCGACGCCCCGTCGCCCGGTCTCGCAGCGCAGGACGCGGCCGTCTGCGGCGTAGCGCGTGGCGTTTTCGATCAGCGCCAGTAGCGCCTGGCGCAGGCGCTGCGAATCGCCCGAAACCCGCACCGGCTCGAGCGCGACCTCCACCGACATGCCAACCGAGCCAAGCAGGGTGTTCGACGCGCCAAGCACCTGGGTCGCCTCGACGGCGAGATCCACCGGGTGGCGCTGGGTGACCAGCTTCTGTCCGGCGGCAAGCGACAGGGTGCGCAGGTCCTCCACCAGCGCGGAGAGCCCCTCCACCTGCAGCAGCAATTGCCGCACCCTCTCTTGCTCAAGGGGAAAAACGCCGTCGGCCATTCCCTGAAGGTTGCCCTGCAGGATCGTCAGCGGCGTGCGCAGTTCATGCGCCACGGCCATTGTGTTGAAGCGGAGCCTGTCTTCCATGCTTTCAAGCTCGGCCGCCAGTTCATCGAATGTTTTCACGAGAGTAGCCACCTCCTTGGCCCCCTTGCGGATCGAGCCGACACGCACCGCAAAGTCCCCGGCCCGGAGGTCCTGTGTCGCCCGTGCCAACGCTTCAAGCGGGCGGCTGATCTTGCGTGCCAGCCAGTAGCCGACCAAGCCGCAGAACGCGACGGCAATGCCCCCGAAACCGAGAATGAGCTTGTCGACTTCCCAGTTCCCCCACTCCTCGAGCTCCTCCGTGCTAGCCAGCAGGACCTGTAGCGAGTCCGGCGACGGCACCTTGCCGCTATTGAGATCCTTGTAAGCCTCGACCGCCTTTGCCGGCATCCTATCCAGCAGTTTTGCCTCCAGCTGCGACTCCATGGAGTTCACACCGCCGTAGACGATGACGACGCTGAACACGAGCAGGACGACGATCACCAGGGCGGTCAGGATACCCAGCGGAAGGCGCGACAGGCTGACTTTCATCTTGGCTCCACGAAGCGATAACCGACGCCGCGCACGGCGCTGAAGAAGCCGCAGGCCCCGAGATCTTCCAGCTTGCGCCTGAGATTGGCGATGTGGGTGTCGACCGTGCGGGCGAGCGCGTCGCTGTCCGGCAGGCAGGCGTCGAGGATATCGGCGCGATCGAAGGCATGCGTCGGGCGGCGGATCATGTGAGCGAGTATCCGGAATTCGCTGAGCGTCAGCGGCACCGACTGGCGATTGCCGGCTTTTTCGACGAAGGCGACATGGGCGTCGAGATCGACCTCGACACTCTCGAAGCGAAGCACGGTTGCGCCGGCGCCGTTGCGGGTGCGGCGCAGCACCGCGTTGACGCGCGCCACCACCTCCTGCGGGTTGAACGGCTTGATGACGTAGTCATCCGCTCCGAGCCTCAGTCCGGTCAGCCGGTCGAGATCTTCCGCCAGCGCCGTGACCATGATGACCGGCGTGTTCCCCTCGCGGCGAAGGCGGGCGAGAACCTCGAATCCGTCGAGCTTCGGCATGCGAACGTCCAGCAGCACCAGGTCCGGCGACAGCACCGCATGGTGGGTCAGCGCCGTCTCGCCGTCGGCGGCACGCACCGTCCGGAAACCGTCGCGCACGAGATACGCATCGAGGATCTGCGCAATCTCCGGCTCGTCCTCCGCCAGAAGGATGAGACCCTTATCGACCATGTACTAACTCCCTGGAGCTGATGTTGTGATCAGCAGCTTATGTGACGAATGAGCTCGCGTTGCAATTCATCCGCGTGCCCCGATCGACGCTTCGCCGGCCCTCCGGGTAGAGCTCCGGACAAATCTTCGCCGTTTCTTGACAATTGGCGGCGGACGGCCGGCGCAACCGGCAAAACAGGCTTCTCTACCGCCGGCGAAATGCGAAGCCGCCCGTTAAAGAGTGCTGGAGACTTGCATTCCCGCTTGCCGTTTTGCACTCGACCAGAAGGTGCATCCGCCAGCCATCTGATCTTGCGCATCAAGCACTCCCCGTTCCTCGACGCAGCCTTGACAGAGCGGAGCAAGTGTCCGGCCCACACATTCCGACAACTTGCGAGCGACCGCATGTCCAGCCTTTACTCATCCACGGCGACTTCCTCAAACAGCAGCCGATGGCCGCGCCCCAATCCCCGTCTCTGGCCGGGGCAGGCACGGGCCCGCCTCGAACAGCAGCCGATTGCGGCTGCCGGCGCGCTGACCATTTGCGCAGCTTTCGTCTTCATGGCCTTTCCCGGCATCGATCTTGCCGTCTCGCGCTGGGCCGCCTTCGCCAGCGGCGACTTCCCGCTCTCGCGGGAGCCGGAGCTGCGCGCCCTTCGTGACCTCAACCGTATCCTGCCGGTTTTCATTCTGCCCTTCGTGCTGGCACTTCTGGTTGCGCAAGCGGTCGCGCCCCGCCCCTGGCTGCCCCGCCCGCACAAGGCGCTGTTCTTCCTGACCTTCTTTGCGGTCGGGCCGGGGCTCCTCATCCAGGCGCTGAAGCGACTGATCGGGCGGGCGCGCCCTTATGAGATCACCGATTTCGGCGGCAGCCTGCCGTTTACGCCGGCCTGGCAAGTGTCTGGTGCCTGCTCGCGCAGTTGCTCCTTTGCGTCAGGCGAATCCGCCACCGCGATCGCGCTCGTGGCGCTTGCGCTGCTGCTGCCGGTTCAATGGCGGCGAACGGCGATCATCGCCCTCGTCCCCCTCGTCCTCGCCTTCTCGCTGAACCGGATCGTGTTCGGCGCGCATTATCTGTCCGATGTCGTTCTGGCCTGGTGCCTGATGCTGTGGCTGATGGCGTGGCTGTGGGCCGTATTTACCGAAAACGGCGAACGGATCGATGCCGCCGTGATGCGCCTTTCGCGCCGAAGCGCGCCATAGAGCGCCCGCGAAACCGGCACAGCTTCAACGCGGAAAGACGAGTTCCACCGTCGTTCCGCGCCCCGGCTGCGAGAGAATGCGGGCGTCGCCGCCACTTTGCCGGACAAAGCCGTAGACGACGGCAAGGCCAAGGCCGGCGCCGCCCTCCTGGTCGCGGGTGGTAAAGTAGGGCTCGAACGCCTTGTCCACCGCCTCCGGCGACATGCCGATCCCCGCATCGGTCACGGAGACGACGACATCGGCCCCGGCGCTGCCGGCGTGGATCAGGATCGTGCCACCGAGCGGCATCGCCGCGGCGGCGTTGAGGCAGAGATTGAGGATCGCCTGCTCGAAGAGTGCTGCATCGAGATGCACGTTGGGCAGGCCGTCGGCGATCTCGAAGGCGAGCCGGCATTTTTCGCCGACGGCAATTTCCAGCACGTCGGCCATGCCGCGCAGCACCGCGCCGATTTCGAGCGCCCCCGGCTGAAGCGGATGCTGGCTGCCGACGGACAACATGCTCGAGGCAAGCGAGCGCCCGCGATCGGCCGCCTTGCGAATGCGGGCGATATGGCGTTTCTGCCGGTCGCTGAAACCCGTTTCGCGCTCCAACAACCCCAGGCTGCCCGTGATGATGCCGATCATGTTGCCGACCTCATGGCTCACCTGGTGGGTCATGCGCATGATCCCGTCCAGCCGCTGCGCCTTGGCTGCCTCGGCCTCCTGGCGGTCGATCTCCGTCACGTCCCGCGCCAGCAACACGATACCCCGGTCCGGCTGCCGCGACAGCGAGACTTCGGTCACCCGGCCCATACCGGATCGATGGCGCAACACCAGCCGGTCATCGAGCGAGCCCGCCTCCCGATCAGCGGGCAAAAGGGTCGGGTCGATCTCCGGCATCGAACTGACGAACCGGCGCAACGGCAACTTCCGCGCAGAGCCCGGCCAGCCAACGAGCTCCATGACGCGCCGGTTCATCGTGATCGGTTTGCCATTCGGGTCGAAGAGCGCAATGCCCTCGTTCATGTTGCGGAAGGTCGAGCGAATGGTGCGGGCCGCCGCTTCGGCGGTACGGCGGAGCCGCGACACGCGCTCGACGCTTTCGCGAAACGCGCTGAAGGCTTCGAGCAGCCGCAAGAACTCGGTCTCCGTCCCGTTGTAGCTCGGCGTGTCGACATCACGGCGCCCCTGCGCAAGCGCATTCATGCCCTTGGAGAGCGAGACGATCCCGCGCGATACCCGCATGACGGAGCGGATCGAGAAGATCGCCATGACGAGCACGAGCAGCGAGGAGACCGCGACGATGACGAGCAGGCGGCTCAGCGCGTCGGAGGTCGAGGCGAGATCCTCGTTGAGCCCTCGGGCAACGGCCTCGCTTTGTGTTTCCGTGGCATGCGAGAGATCGCGAGAGACCGTGTGCAGCCGCGCCACCGCGGCGCGGATGGCGAACATTTCCAGAAGATAGTGGGTCTGCGCCTCGAACACCCGCTCATAGGGCGTCAGCTCGGCAGCCGAAATCCGGCTATCGGGCCCGGCGGGCGCCAGACGGGGCGTCGTGACGGCAACGTAGCGGCGGCGCAGTTCGCCAAGCTGGAACAGGCTGTCGGAGTTGGACGCCGATTGCACGATCGCATTGAGGCTCTGGCGGACCTCCGAGTTGGCAATGCCGTTGCCGGTGGCGATCTCTCCAAGTGCTGCTGCCGCATCGGCCTTGTACTGCTGGGCCGAATCCGCGTCGGCGGCAAGTGTCACCGTTTGCGTGCGGATAGCATCCAGCAGCTCGACGATGTGGGCGCTGGCAAAGCCGTCGACCGCTGTCTTGCCGACCTCCGGCGCCATCGTTTGAAGCAGGACGTCGACCTGCGCGACGACCGAACGGCTTTCGCTCGACACCCGATAGGGCGATGTTGCGTTCATCAGGAACGGCGCGCTGGACACGAGGTCAGACACCTGACGCGAAACCAGCGAGGCCTTGGCGAGGCTCGAAAAGGCCTGCAGCCCGTAGGCCGCCATCTCGTCACGCGCCCGTTGCAGGCCGAACACGGCGACCGTTGCCAGGCTGAAGACGAGGACGCAGATGAAGACGATCGCAAACGGCAGGCGGAAGGCGATCGACGAAAGGAACGGGCGGCTGATCACGGCCGGACCTCGCCGTCGTCGGTATCCAGCACATAGCCTTTGCCGCGCCGCGTCTTGATGTGGCGCGGCAGGTCCGGATTGCGCTCGATCTTGCGCCGCAGCCGGAGCACGAGCACATCGACGTTGCGGTCGATGTAGCGATCGCTTTCGGCGCCCAGCCGATCGAGGATGTGGGCGCGGGTGACCGGCGTGTTCGGCGTTTCCGCGAGGATTTCGAGAAGCGCGAACTCGGCGCTGGTGAGCGACCGGGTCGCGTCGGAAAGGCAGACCGCGCGCCGGCTCTTGAGATCGATCGACCAGTCGCCGAGCTTCAGCGCCGCGGGCTCGTGCTCGCGCTCGATCTCCCGCTCCGGCTTCAGCGACGGGTAGGTGCGTCGAAGAACGGCCTTGATCCGGGCCGTGAGTTCGATCGGCTCGAACGGCTTCACGACATAATCGTCGGCGGCCGTCTCCAATCCCAGCACCCGGTCGGCCGCACTGCCTGCCGCCGTCACCATGACGATGCCGATATTGGTGCGCGCCCGCAGTCGCTGGGCAAAGGTCCGGCCCGATGTTCCAGGCAGGTTATGGTCGACGAGCACCAGGTGCACCGTTTCCCGCTCGAGGACGATGGCGGCAGCCTCCGCCGAAGGCGCCGTCAGCGGCATCCAGCCTTCGGCCTCCACCAGATCGGAAACAAGCTCCGCCATGTCCGGATCGTCCTCAACGATCAGAATCCGTATTCTCTCACTCAGCATGCACGTCCTCCCGTCGCCATCATAGGCGGGGCTGTCCCAATGATCAAAGCGGCTCGCGTTATGCGCATTGTCACATTTGTAATCTTTGTAATCTTGAAACGGCAAAGCCGCATTCGTGTTGTAAGAACGGTAACCATTCTGCGGGTTGCGACCCGCGGGGAATACCGACATCCTGATTGCGGAGATTGGGGCGGCAGCGCTCCAAATGGGAGGACATCTTGAGAGGCATCACCGCTATCGGCGCGGGCGTGGCCCTGTGGCTGTGCGCCGCCACGTCAGGCATGACGGCACCGGCGCTCACCGTACTTTGCGGCGTCGACGAGGCGTGGTGCGCGACGATGAAGGCCGCGTTCGAGGCGAAGTCGGGCATCGAGGTCGCCATGACCCGAAAGAGCAACGGCGATATCCTCACCCAGATCCGCGAAGAAAAGGACGCCCCGACCATCGATGTGTGGTGGGGTGGGACCGGCGACACCCATCTGCAGGCGGGATCGGAGAACCTGCTTGAAACCTACCGCCCGGCGCATGAACGCGACATGCTGCCCTGGGCACAGAATTTCTTCGCCATCTCCGGCGGACGTTCGGCGGGCATTTATGCCGGGGCGCTCGGCTTTGCCTACAATGCCGACCTGCTGCATGCGCTGAAGCTGCCAGCCCCAACCTGCTGGAAGGATCTCGCCGACAAGGCCTACCGCGGCCGTATCCGCAGCGGCAACCCGAACTCGTCCGGCACAGCCTTCACCACGCTTGCAACGCTGGTGCAGCTCTTCGGCGAGGACGAAGCCTTCCGGTTCATGGCGGCGCTCAACCGCAACATCGACCAGTACACCACGGCCGGCTCGGCCCCCGTCAAGGCGGCGGCACGCGGCGAGACCCTGATCGGCATATCCTTCATGCATGACGCGGTAACGCAGAAGCAGGCCGGCTCGCCGCTCGTCATCGTCGCTCCCTGCGAAGGGACGGGCTACGAAATCGGCGCCGTCAGCATCGTCAAGGGCGCGCGTCATCTGGAAAACGCCAAGAGCTTCGTCGACTTCGCACTCACCCCGGAAGGCCAGGGCACGGGTGCGGCCGCCGGCCAGAACCAGGTCCCATCCAATGCCCGCGCCGAGCTGCCGCCGGCCGCACCCGACATTTCGCTGATCAAGATGGTCGATTTCGACTTCGCCACCTTCGGCTCGCCGGACGAACGAAGTCGACTGCTCAAACGGTTCGACGCGGAGATCGCCGCGACGAACTGAGCGCTCCGCGGGAGCCTAGTAGTCCGCAGTACCGAAATCGTGAACGTGCCGCCCGGCGGGCAGGCCGATGGCCGCGCCATGCCCGTTCACACCCAAGTTTCAAACAGGCAACAGGAGGATGCCCCAATGAAAACAACGACGCTTTCCCTCATGCTTTTTGCCGGCACGGCGCTTGCCGCCCTGCCCGCCCAGGCCGCCGGCAGCCTCAACCTCATCTGCTCCGCAGACGTGGTGATCTGCGAACAGATGACCGGCGACTTCCAGAAGGAAACCGGCATCAAGGTCAATATGGTCCGCCTGTCCTCGGGCGAGACCTATGCCAAGATCCGCGCCGAGGCGCGCAACCCGAAGACCGACATCTGGTGGGGCGGCACCGGCGATCCGCACCTGCAGGCGGCATCGGACGGCCTGACGCTCGAATACAAGTCGGCAATGCTCGACCAGCTCCAGGATTGGGCGAAGAAGCAGGCCGAAGGTTCCGGTTATCGCACCGTCGGCATCTATGCCGGCGCGCTCGGCTGGGGCTACAACACCGAGATCTTCTCGAAGAAAGGCCTGAAGGAACCGAAGTGCTGGGCCGACCTGCTCGACTCCTCGCTGAAGGGCGAGATCCAGATGGCCAACCCGAACTCTTCCGGGACTGCCTATACCGCGCTTGCCTCGCTGGTGCAGATCATGGGCGAAGACCAGGCATTCGACTATTTGAAGAAGCTCAACGGCAACATCGCGCAGTACACCAAGTCCGGCTCGGCGCCGGTGAAGGCGGCTGCACGCGGCGAAGCCGGCCTCGGCATCGTCTTCATGCACGACGCGGTGGCCCAGACCGCCGAAGGCTTCCCGATCAAGTCGATCGCGCCTTGCGAAGGTACGGGCTACGAGATCGGCTCGATGTCGATCATCCGTGGCGCCAAGAACCTGGACAGCGCCAAGGCCTGGTACGACTGGGCACTGAAGCCGGAAGTGCAGTCGCGCATGAAGGACGCCAAGTCCTTCCAGCTGCCGTCCAACAAGTCGGCCGAGGTGCCGAAGGAAGCGCCGAAGTTCGAGGACATCAAGCTGATCGACTACGACTTCGCCACCTTCGGCGATGCCGAGAAGCGCAAGTCCCTGCTTGAGCGCTGGGACCGCGAAGTCGGCGCCAGCGCCAACTGATCGCGGCTTGAACGGTTCGGCCGGGTGATTGATCCGGCCGATACCGCCCAACGGTCCCAACCGTCATTCTTTGCCTCCGGCACGTGCCGAGGCGATGTGACGTCACATCATCTTTCATTTCAAATTGCGCGAGGACCGTCATGGAACATCGCAACCGCAGGCTCGACCTGACACTCCGGCTCGGACTGGCCGCATTCTTGGCTGTCCCCTGGTACCGCATCGAAGGCGGCTTCTTCGGGCTCGGCTGGCTTGCCGATTTCCCCGGCGATCCGGCCGTTGCCCCCGGCCTGATGCAGATCTTCGCCCACGGCCGGCCATGGCTGATCGTGGCGCTGGCGCTGCTCGGCATCTGCGTGGCAGCGCGTTTCGTCCGCGATCCCGCGCGTCGGGGCCTCCTGCTTGCCGTCGCCGGCGCAGCGGGCGTTCTCTATCTCGCTCTCCAGGGGCTGGCGATCGGCTTTTCCGGCTGGACCTGGACGATCAGCGAGACGCTATTCGGCACGCTTTCCGATGGTCAGCCGTCGATGGGAGCCGGCGCCGTGCTGATGGCACTCACCTTCGTTCTTCTATTCGCCTTCGGACTTGCGGAGCGCGGCGTGCTCAAGGGCGACGCCTTCATCGTCGCGGCGATTTCCCTGCTTGTGACCCTCGTCATCGTCTTCGTCTTCTATCCGGTCGGCAGCATGTTCGCCGCATCGGTTCAGGATTTCGACGGCTCTTTCAAGCCGGATGGTTTCATCCGCAATATCCAGGACGCCTCGATCTGGAGCCTGAGCTGTGTCGTCGGCGAAGGCCGGTGCGGCGTCGCCTGGCGCACCCTGTGGCTGGCGCTGATGACGGCGTCCGGCTCGACGCTGCTTGGCCTTGCCTTCGCGCTCGTCGCCACCCGCACCCGCTTCCCCTTCAAGAAGGGCATGCGGCTTCTGACGGTGCTGCCGATCATCACGCCGCCCTTCGTCATCGGCCTGGCGCTGACGCTGCTCTTCGGCCGTGCCGGGGTCATCACCGAATTTCTCTCGGATGCCTTCGGCGTCGAACCGGGCCGCTGGCTCTATGGCCTCACCGGCATCTGGATCGCCCAGGTCCTTTCCTTCACTCCCATCTCGTTCCTCGTTTTGATCGGCGTCGTCGAAGGCGTCAGCCCCTCCATGGAAGAAGCGTCGCAGACGCTGCGCGCCGATCGTTGGCGCACCTTCTGGACCGTCTCGCTGCCCTTGATGAAGCCTGGCCTCGCCAACGCCTTCCTCATCGGCTTCATCGAAAGCATGGCCGACTTCGGCAATCCGCTGGTGCTCGGCGGCAGCCATGGGGTGCTTTCGACCGAAATCTTCTTCGCCGTCGTCGGCGCGCAGAACGATCCGTCTCGCGCGGCCGTGCTCGCCATCATCCTGCTCTGCTTCACGCTCACGGCCTTCGTCGCGCAACGTTACTGGCTTGCCGGCAAGAATTATTCGACCGTGACCGGCAAAGGTGACTCCGGCGCCCACAGCGCACTGCCGCGCTCGATCTCGATCGGTGTTCACGCCATCGTCATTCCCTGGATGATCTTCACCGTCGTCGTCTACGGCATGATCCTCTTCGGCGGCTTCGTGAAGACCTGGGGCCTCGACAACTCGCTGACGCTCGACCACTACGCCAAGGCCTTCTCGATCTCCTTTGCCGACGGCGCGATCGCCTGGACCGGCGTTGCCTGGAACTCCTTCTGGACGACCATGGAGATCTCGCTGATCGCAGCGCCCCTGACCGCCATGGTGGGTCTGCTGACGGCTTACCTGATCGTGCGCCAGCGCTTCGCCGGCCGTGACGTCTTCGAGTTCGCGCTGATGCTGAGCTTTGCCATTCCCGGCACCGTCATCGGCATCAGCTACATCATCGCCTTCAACCTGCCGCCGCTGGAAATGACCGGCACGGCGTTGATCCTCGTCGCCTGCTTCGTCTTCCGCAACATGCCGGTCGGCGTGCGCGGCGGGATTGCGGCGATGAGCCAGCTCGACAAGAGCCTCGACGAGGCATCGCTGACACTGCGGGCAACGAGCTTTCGCACCTTGCGCAAGGTCATCCTGCCGCTCTTGAGGCCGGCCATCGTCGCAGCGCTTGTCTATTCCTTCGTCCGGGCGATCACCTCGATCAGCGCCGTCGTCTTCCTCGTCAGCGCCGAGTACAACATGGCAACCGCCTACATCGTCGGCCTCGTCGAAAACGGCGAATTCGGCGTGGCGATCGCCTATTCCTCGGCCCTCATCCTGGTGATGATCACCGTCATCACCGGCCTGCAACTCCTCGTCGGCGAACGCAAGCTGAGGCGCGAAAACCGCGTCCTCGGCGCCGCTCCGGCCCGTTCGTCCAACACCATCTCCCAGGAGAAAACCGCATGAGCACCTCCATGAACACCCCGCGCACCGGCTCGGTCGTCTTCCAGAACGTGCGCAAGCAGTTCGGCAGCTTCACCGCCATCCACGACCTGTCGCTCGCCATCGAGCCGGGCACGCTGGTGACCCTGCTCGGCCCCTCCGGCTGTGGCAAGACGACGACACTGCGCATGCTGGCGGGCCTCGAACATCCTTCCGCCGGCCGGATCCTGATCGGCGGCAAGGACGTGACCATGCTGCCGGCCAACGAACGCGACGTGTCGATGGTCTTCCAGTCCTATGCGCTGTTCCCGCACATGTCCGCGCTCGACAATGTCGCTTACGGCCTCGAATCCTCGGGGATCAAGAAGAAGGAAGCCCGCGAGCGTGCAGAGGAAGGCCTGCAGCTCGTCGGCCTTGGCGGTCTCGGCCAGCGGCTTCCGGCAGAACTTTCCGGCGGCCAGCAGCAGCGCGTCGCCGTTGCCCGCGCGCTCGTGCTCGAACCGCAGGTGTTGCTACTCGACGAACCGCTGTCCAACCTCGACGCACGTCTGCGCCGCAAGGTGCGCACGGAAATCCGCGAGTTGCAGCAGCGCCTCGGCTTCACCGCCGTCTACGTCACCCACGACCAGGACGAGGCGCTTGCCGTTTCCGATCGCATCATCGTCATGAAGGATGGTGCTATCGCGCAGCAAGGTGCACCGCGCGACCTCTATGAGGCGCCCGCCTCCACCTTTATCGCCGACTTCATGGGCGAGGCTAACGTGCTGCCCTGCGAAGTGACCGCGGCTGATGCCGGCCAGGCGACGATCCGCATCGGCGGATTTGAGCACCGCCTGCCCTCCAAGAGTGCCCGGCCGGGTCCGTCGAAACTCGCCGTAAGGCCCAACGCGGTGACGCTGACGCCGGCCAAGGGGGCTGCCCTTTCCGGCACGATCAGCAGCGCCGCCTATCTCGGCGGCCACGTCGAATACGAGGTCGAAACGCCGGCGGGTCTGCTCTTTGTTGTCGATCAGGCGGTGGAGGAAATGCTATCTCCGGCAACGGAGGTCGCCATCGGTTTCCGCAACCGCGGCCTGGCTTTGATTGACGCATGACTTTGCACAACTGGATACGAGAAGGACACTTGCATGACTGCTGAAATTGCCGGCCTCGACGCCCGGTTCGCGCTTGCCAAATCCATGGCTGAAGAGGCTGGCCGGCTCGCCTACGATTACTTCCTGAAGCGGGAAACGCTCGTCATCGAGACCAAGCGCGACGCGCACGACGTCGTGTCGATCGCCGACCGCAACGTCGAGACGCTGATCCGCGACAAGATCGCAGCCGCGTTTCCTGATGACGGCGTGCTCGGTGAGGAGCATGGTCTTCTCGACGGAACCTCCGGCTTCACCTGGGTGCTCGACCCGATCGACGGCACCACGCCCTTCGTCAACGGCATGCCGAACTGGTGCGTCTCGATTGCGGTGGTCAATGCGGAGAAGCCCGTTATCGGCGTCATCCACGCACCCTGCCATCAGGAAACCTATGCCGCGGCAACCGGCCGGGGCGCAACGCTTAACGGCAAGCCGCTTCGTCTCGACGGTACCCGCACGATCCGTAACGCCGTCACCGGGCTTGGCGCCAACGACCAGGTGAAACCGGGCGAGATGGGCGCTATCGTCGAGCGCCTGCTTTCGGACGGCGGTAACTTCATGCGCAACGGCTCCGGCGCGCTGATGATCGCCTATGTCGCCGCCGGCCGCCTCGTCGGCTACTACGAGCCTTACATGCATGCCTGGGATTGCCTTGGCGGCTATTGCCTGGTGGCCGAAGCCGGCGGCTGGACGCTGCCTTTCCCGGCGCGCGGCGAGGCGCTGACGCATTGGGCGCCGGTGCTGGCGGCAGCACCCGGCGCCGTCGACGACCTGCTGAAGGTCGCCCAGCTCGACCGGGCGGCAGCCTGATCACCCCTCAGTCGAGCCGGTCGGCTTGTCGGGCTTGAAGCCCAGCAGGCCGCCGAGCTCCATCGGGAACGGAAAGATCACGGTCGAGTTCTTCTCGCCCGCAATGACGTTCAAGGTGCTCAGATAGCGCAACTGCATGGCCTGAGGCTGCCGGGCGAGGATCTCGGCAGCCTCGAGCAGCTTGGCCGCCGCCTGCTGCTCGCCCTCGGCGTTGATCACCTTGGCGCGCCGCTCGCGTTCGGCTTCGGCCTGACGGGCAATCGCCCGCACCATGCTCTCGTTGATGTCGACATGCTTGATCTCGACCGTCGCCACCTTGATGCCCCAAGCATCCGTCTGGCTGTCGAGGATCTTCTGGATATCGTCGTTCAGACGGTCGCGCTCGGCCAGCATTTCGTCGAGGTCGTGTTTGCCGAGCACCGAGCGCAGGGTCGTCTGCGCCAGCTGGCTCGTCGCCATCATGAAGTCCTCGACCTGGATCGTCGATTTCTCCGCATCGATCACCCGGAAGTAGATCACGGCGCTGACGCGGACCGACACGTTGTCGTGGGAGATGACATCCTGGCTCGGCACATCCAGCACCCGCGTCCTGAGATCGACCCGCACCATCTGCTGCACATAGGGCACAAGCAGGATCAGCCCCGGCCCCTTGACGCCGGTGAACCGGCCGAGCGTGAAGACCACACCTCGCTCGTATTCGCGCAGGATCCGGATCGAATAGGCGATAACGAGAATGACGAGCACCAACAACGCGGCAAAAGGAGCAAGGCTCCCGAACATGTCCATGACCATTCCTCCATTCCGGGCGCCTTCACCGCGCCCTCACCGGATCCGCGGGCGCTATGTCTTTGGCCCGTCCCGGATCACTTCGAGCGTCAGTCCGTTTCGCGCGATGACCTTCACATTCTCGCCCCTCGACAGCGTCTCCGCGCTGACGGCCTGCCAGCGCTCGCCATGGGCGATGACGGTACCGGCCGCGCCCGTCCAGTTCTCGACCGTGCCGGCAAGGCCGATCATCTGTTCGCTGCCGGTCACCACCACATGGCGGCGCGAGCTGAAGGCGAGCCGCGCGACCAGCAGACTGAAGCCAAGGCTTGCAACCGCAAGCGCCGTAAGCACAGACCAGGAGACCCCAAAATCCGGCGTATCCGTGTCGAAGAGGATGGCCGCGCCCAAGACCAGTGCAAAACTGCCGCCGGCACCGAGCACGCCGAAGGATGGCGAATGCGCCTCGGCGACCATCAATCCGATCCCGAGCATGATCAGCCCGATTCCGGCATAGCTGACGGGCAGCACCGAAAGCGCATAGAGCCCGAGCAGCAGGCAGATACCGCCGATGGTTCCCGGCGCCACCGACCCCGGCGACAGGAACTCGAAGATCAGGCCGTAGATGCCGATCATCATCAGGATGACCGCGATGTTGGGATCAGTGACCACCGAAAGCAGCCGGGTGCGCCAGTCGGGCACGAAGTCCTCGGTCGCAAGACTTGCCGTGTCGAGCACGATCTCCCGCTGCCCGACGCGCACCGTCCGCCCGTTCGCCTGCTTCAGCAGATCGGCAACGTCGGTCGCAGTGAAATCGGCTACCCTCTCCCGAACGGCCGCCCCGGCCGAGAGGCTTGCAGCCTCGCGCACCGCCTTCTCGGCCCAGTCGGCATTGCGACCACGCAACTCCGCCAGCCCGCGGATATAGGCCACGGCATCGTTGACCATTTTCGCCTCGGCAGGGCTCTGCGCCGCCGGCTGGTTGTCGCCGTCCTTGCCGGTGTCGCCGTCCTTACCCTGACCGAACATGTCGCCGCCGATCGCGATCGGCGTCGCCGCACCAAGGTTCGTACCCGGCGCCATCGCCGCGACGTGGCTGGCATAGAGGATATAGGTGCCGGCGCTCGCCGCCCGCGCACCGCTCGGCGCAACGTAGGTTGCGACCGGTATGGGCGAGCCAATGATCGCGCGGATGATCTCGCGCATCGAGGTGTCGAGCCCGCCGGGCGTATCGATCTGCAGGATCACCAGCGGCAGCCGGCGCTCTTCCGCCTTCGTCAGGCCGCGCCTGACATATTCGGCGGTCGCCGGACCGATGGCGCCGTTGACATGCAGCACCAAGGCGACCCGATCGTTTTCGGCCCGCGGCGAAGCTGGAAACGCGAAGGACAAGATCAACAAAAACAACAGCGTGAGGGTTCGCAACATCCGTCGTCAGAACCTCGCATGCTCGACACCTGCAAACAGGGCCACTCGCCGCATGATAGCACAACACAAGGTTAGGACGAAGCGAAGGCTGCTACTGCACACCCGAGCCCGCAAGTCAGAGCTTGGGACGCCGGCGGCCTCCCGGCTACGACGGGATGACAACGGCGGCGATCGGCGTTATCTGCTAGGTGTTCATTTCGGCGGCAACGCTTCGCCGCCTATTCGAGACCGCCTTCATGGCGCCTTCCGGTTTCAGCAGAACAGGATTTTTGGGTTTGGAGACGACCCTCTACCAGCCGATCAAGAGCTTCCTTGAAACCCGCGGCTATAGCGTCAAGGGCGAGATCGGCGGCTGCGATATCGTCGCACTCAGCGACGACGAACCGCCGCTGGTGGTCGTGTGCGAACTGAAGCTGAGCTTCAATTTCGAACTGATCCTCCAGGCGGTCGATCGCGCCACCGCCGGTGACGAGGTGTGGGTCGCCGCGCGTGTTTCGGCCAAGGGCAAGGGGCGCGAGAGCGACCGGCGTTTCCGCGATCTCTGCCGCCGGCTCGGCTTCGGCATGCTGGCGGTTGCCGACAACGGCATGGTCGACGTCATTCTCACGGCTTCCGCGGTGATGCCGCGCAAAAACAACAGGAAGCGGGCGCGCCTGATCAGCGAACACCGCCGCCGCAAAGGCGATCCGACCGCGGGCGGTGCCACTCGCACACCGATCATGACCGCCTACCGGCAGCAGGCGCTCGCCTGCGCCGCCGCCCTTCAAGCTGGCCAGCAACGCCCGCGCGATCTGCGCCCGGTCGCGCCGGATGCGGCCAAAATCCTGCTCAGCAACGTCTATGGCTGGTTCGACCGGGTCGACCGCGGTATCTACGCGTTGTCGGAACAGGGGGCCGAAGCGCTTCGCCGCTGGCCTCCGCTCGAGACCATAACGGTCGCGAGCACCGAGGCATCCGAAGCATGACCCAGCTTGGAGCTCTCCGGTGAACCCCGCGCTTCGCCTTCTCTACCTTTGCCTCGCATGGCTGATGGTCGGCCTCGGCGTCATCGGCGCCTTCCTTCCGATCCTGCCGACGACGCCGTTCCTGTTGCTGGCGGCCGGGCTCTTTGCCCGCGCCTCGCCCCGGCTGGAGCAATGGTTGCTCAACCACCGGGTCTTCGGTGCCTCGCTTCGGCTGTGGCGCGAAAAGGGGGCGATCTCCCGGCGGGCCAAGACCGGGGCAGTCAGCCTCATGGCCGCCAGCTTCGGCCTCTTCCTCTTCTTCGGCAATCCGAGCCTGTTGCTCGCTGCTATCGTCGCAGCCGCTATGGCGCTTCCCGCGCTGTTCATCCTGACGCGCCCCGCGGAGTAGCCGGGCCCGAAGCCGGCCCCATCCACGCGCCAAACGATACCTCTGTTCTCAAGAAATACTTCACACTCGAAAAGGTCGAAATATTACCCGAAAGCACACGCTATGGGCACACCCATCGATACTTAGTGTTTTTGTAAATCAAAATATACTTCGAACAACTCAAGAACAAAGTTGTACAAATGTGCAATTTCCGCAGCCGCGCATCCTCTCTTGCTCGACCGTTGTTCCGGATCCACGCGATGCACGATCGCGTGATTTTAGACAAAGCGAACGGCCGTGGAAACGTTTCATCGGCCCACATGCCCACCTGCGAAACGCAGATAGACCCCCAAAACTGACGATTGGCGATTGACAAGCCGGTCGGGTTGGCTCCATCTATTGCATTACAAAGGCAGCAATTCCTTAATAAAGGAATATGTGGAGGAGCATATGCCTGACATGCTGGTGAGCTTGTATTCGCCGATCCTCGGTGAACTCAAGCGCAGAACCGAAACCGACAAGGTGACGATCCGTCCCGCCTTGCCGCCGGAAATGGGCCTGGTCGTTGGCTGGGTTCGGGAGAACTTCAGCGAGAACTGGGCGAGCGAGGTGACTGTCGCCTTCACGCGCAGGCCCGTCGCCTGTCTTATCGCGGTTGACGACGGCAAGCTCGTCGGCTTCGCCTGCTACGACACGACCGCACCCGGCTTCTTCGGCCCGACCGGCGTCGATCCCGTCGCCCGCGGCAAGGGCATCGGCGTCGCCCTGCTTTCCGACTGCCTCGACACCATGAAGACGCTTGGCCACGCCTATGCCTTCATCGGCGACGCCGGTCCCGTCGATTTCTACGCAAAGACCGTCGGCGCCGTGCCGATCCCCGCCCCCGACAAGGGGATCTACCAGGGCATGCTGCGTCGCCCCTCCAAATAATTCCAATCCCGGAGCCTCTGAATGTCCTCGACACCCCTCGCCCTTTTTGTCGGTCTTCCGAATCCTACGCTTTCGGACGACGAGTTCGCGCTGTTTCGCGAAACCAACCCGCTCGGCCTCTTCGTCGGCCGCCGCAACCAGCGCGAACCCGGCCAGGTGAAAGTGCTGATCGAGCGCTTCCGCGAAGCCGTCGGACGCGACGACGCACCTGTATTTACCGACCAGGAGGGCGGACGCGTTCAGCATCTCGACGCCGGCCCCTGGCCGCTGTTCCGTTCCTTCGGCGAATTCGCCGAACTGGCCCGCCGTGACTTTGCCCTCGGCAAGAAGGCGCTGCGCCTGTCGAGCCAGGCCATGGGCACGATGATGACCGAGCTCGGCCTGACGAGCGGCTGCTCGCCGGTGCTCGACCTCGTCTTCTCGACGACGAGCTCCGTCATCGGCGCCCGTTCTTTCGGCGCCGACCCGGATTTTATCGCAGCCCTCGGCCGCGAAGTGGTCGATGGCCTGCTTGAGACCGGCAACATGCCTGTTATGAAGCACATTCCCGGCCACGGCCGCGCGACGCTCGACTCGCACAAGGAGCGCCCTGTTGTCGACGCCTCGCGCGAATTGCTGACGTCCACCGATTTCAAGCCCTTCGTTGCGCTTCGCGACACGCCCTGGGCCATGGTCGCCCACGTCGTCTATTCCGCCTTCGACAAGGAGCTGCCAGCGTCCATCTCGCCGATCATGCACGACGTCATCCGCAACAACATGGGCTATGACGGCGTGCTCGTCTCCGACTGCATCTTCATGGAATCGCTGCGCGGCACACTGCCGGAGCGCGTCCGCCAGGTGCTCGATGCCGGCTCCGACATTGCGCTGCACAGCCACGGCACACTCGCGGAAAGCGAAGCGGCAGCCAAGGCAGCAAGGCCGCTGACGGAGGCCGCACTGAAACGCATCGCGGCAGGCAAGGCGCGCCTCGGCACGCTGAAGGTCGATGTGCGCGCAGCCCATGCCGAAGTCGAGGACATCTTCAACAGCGCCCTCGTTGCCTGACCGAAACAAGAAATCCTAGCGATCTAAAAGGGGAACTACCGTGAAAAAATCGCTTCTCGGCGCAGCCACCGCGCTCGCCCTCATCGCCGGCCCTGCCGCGGCACAGACCGTGCTGACGGCCAATATCGAGCCGGCGACCACCTGGGTTCGCAACTTCAACCCGTTCAACCAGACCTCGGCGCGCCAGAGCACGCTCGATTTCATCTACGAGCCGCTGGTCGTCTTCAACCGCTTCGACGGCAACAAGCCGGTCTTTCGCCTTGCAGAAAGCTTCAAGCTCGCCGACGACCTGAAGTCGATCGAGTTCAAGCTTCGTCCGACCCTGAAATGGTCGGACGGCAAGCCGCTGACGGCGACCGACGTCAAGTTCACCTACGACTACCTGAAGAAATTCCCGGCGCTCGACTTCGTCAGCATCTGGACCTTCATCACCGGCGTCGAGGCCGTGGACGCTCAGACCGTGCGCTTCACGCTCGCCAACCCGAGCTCGCTTGCAGCCGAACAGCTGGCGCAACTGCCGATCGTGCCCGAGCACGTCTGGAAGGACATCGCCGAGCCGGTGACCTTCGCCAACGAGACGCCTGTCGGCAGCGGTCCGCTGACCGAAATCCCGCGTTTCACCGGCCAGACCTACGACCAGTGCCGCAACCCGCATTACTGGGATGCGGCTACCCTCAAGGTCGACTGCGTGCGCTTCCCGCAGCTTGCCGACAACAACCAGATCCTGACGGCGACCGCGTCGGGCACGCTCGACTGGGGCGTCTCCTTCATCCCGGACATCGAGAACGTCTACGTCGCCAAGGATCCGGAACACTTCCACTTCTGGTATTCGCCGAGCAGCATGGTCGCCTTCCTGTTCAACCAGGAAACGGCCAATGGAAACAACCGCAAGGCCTTCAATGACGTGAAGTTCCGCCGTGCCGCCTCGATGGCGCTCGACCGCGGCACCATGGTCGACGTCGCCGGCTATGGCTATCCGACGCTGAACGAAGACCCGGCCGGCATGGGCGAGCTCTACAAGAGCTGGGCCGATCCGTCGGTTGCCGCCGATTTCGGCAAGTACGGCAAGTACGATGCAGATGCCGCCAAGGCGCTGCTCGACGAGGCCGGCTATGCCGACAAGGACGGTGACGGCTTCCGCGACAACCCGGATGGCAGCAAGATCTCGTTCTCGATCATCGTGCCGAGCTCCTGGACCGACTGGATCGACACGGTGACGATCGCCGTCGAAGGCCTGCAGGCCGTCGGTCTCGACGCCAAGATCGAGACGCCCGAGGAAGCCGTCTGGACCGGCAACCTGATCAACGGCACCTTCGACGCCGCGATCAACAGCTTGCCGGCATCGGCCTCGCCCTACTATCCCTACAAGCGCGCCTTCAGCGCGTCGGACAAGGGCAAGACCCGCTTCACCTCGCAACGCTGGTTCAATCCGGAAGTCGAGGCTCTGCTGACCGAGTTCACCCAGACGGCTGACCCGGCCAAGCAGAAGGAAGCGATGAACAAGGCGCAGCGCATCGTCGCCGAGAACATGCCGATGATGCCGGTGTTCAACAACCCGAACTGGTACCAGTACAACACCAAGCGCTTCAAGGGCTGGGCGACGGCGGAAAACCCCTTCGTCAACCCGTCGATCACCCGCAACAACCCGGCGCGTCTTCTGCACCTGCTGGCGCTTGAACCGGTGAAGTGACCCCTGATCGAAGGCGCGGCGCCCTTCGGACGATGATCCGGGAGGGCGCCGCATCTCGATCGGCAACGGTGGCGGGCGCTTTTCGTCCGCCACGCAATCGTCCTTGGGGTCCGTCTCCACGGGCGGTTCGACAAGAAGACAGCCCTGCCACCTGACGCGCTCTTGCGGCAGCCGCAGTCGATGGAGTTCCCGATGGCCTTTCTGCTTCGCCGCCTCTGCTTCTATCTGGCGGCCTTCGTCGCGGCGGCGACGATCAACTTCTTCCTGCCGCGGCTGATGCCCGGCGATCCGGTGCAGATCATGTTTTCGAGCGCCGGCGCCGAACTGCCGCCCGAAAGCCTGCAGGCCCTGAAACTCACCTTCGGCTTCGTCGACGGCCCGCTTTGGCAGCAGTACCTCACCTATCTCGGCAGCATCTTCAGCGGCGACCTCGGCCGTTCCATCAAGTATTTCCCGCTGCCGGTGACCACCGTGCTCGGCAACGCACTCGTCTGGACCGTCGGTCTGATGGGAACCGCCACCGTCGTCAGTTTCGCGCTCGGCACCTTCCTCGGCATTCTCGCGGCCTGGCGCCGTGGCAGCCTGTTCGACGTCATCGTTTCCGTCGGCGCGATCTTCGCGACCTCGGTTCCCGCCGTCGTCACCTCGCTGATCGTCGTCTTCACCTTCGGCTTCACGCTTGGCTGGTTCCCGACCGGCTATGCCGCCGACCCGGCGCTCGATCCCGCCTTCACGTTCGAATATATCGGCAGCATCCTCTACCACGGCATCCTGCCGATGCTGACGCTCTGCGCCGTTCTGACCGGCGGCTTCGCCGTGACCATGCGCAACAACATGATCAACCTGCTTGGCGAAGACTATATCGTCATGGCCCGCGCCAAGGGGCTCTCCGACACCCGCGTGATGATCTGGTATGCGGCGCGCAACGCACTGCTGCCGACCGTCTCGAGCCTTGCGATCGCCATCGGCACGGTGCTCGGCGGCTCGCTGGTCACCGAGGTGGTGTTCAACTACCCCGGCCTCG
Source organism: Ensifer sp. ENS09 (assembly GCF_014852425.1). Classification (NCBI taxonomy): domain Bacteria; kingdom Pseudomonadati; phylum Pseudomonadota; class Alphaproteobacteria; order Hyphomicrobiales; family Rhizobiaceae; genus Ensifer; species Ensifer sp. ENS09. The sequence goes on along the minus strand of NZ_JACVBP010000004.1, from coordinate 249,475 downwards.
GCAACATCCTCTACCAGGCGATCCTCGCCCGCGATTACCCCGTCATCCAGGGACAGCTCTTGATCATGACCGCCACCATGCTCATTGCCAACTTCATCGTCGATGTCAGCTACGTGCTGCTCGACCCGCGACTGAAGAGGGCGTGATATGAAGACCTCCTCCTTCCCGCTCATCCACAACCGCAAGGCCATGGTCGGCGCGCTGATCGTCGCCTTCATTCTGCTGGTCGCGATCGCCGCCCCCTTGCTAACCTCCTATGACCCGGGCGCCCGCGTCGGGCGGCCGCATCAGTCTCCGTCGCTCGAACACTGGCTCGGTACCACGCGCATCGGCCAGGACGTCTTCGCACGCCTCGTCTACGGTGCTCGCACGTCGCTGGCCGTCGGCTTCGGCGCCGGGCTTCTGATCACCATTGTCGGCACGGCGCTCGGCATCATCGCCGGCTATCGCGGCGGCAAGATCGACGAGGTCATCAGCTTCTTCACCAACATGGTGCTCGTCGTACCGAACCTGCCGCTGCTGCTCGTGCTCGCCGCCTTCATCGGCCAGGCAAGCCCGTGGGTCATCGCGCTCATTCTCGGCTGCACCTCCTGGGCCTGGGGCGCCCGCGTCACCCGCGCCGAGACGCTTTCGGTCAAGCAGAAGGACTATGTGAAATCCGCCGAGATGATGGGCGAGCCACGCTGGCGCATCATGACCTTCGAGATCTTCCCCAACCTCATCTCGATCGTCGGCATCAACTTCATCGGCAGTGTGATCTTCGCGATCATCACCCAGGCAACCCTGGAGTTCCTCGGCCTCGGCGACCCCAAGGTCGTTTCCTGGGGCACGATGCTCTATGCCGCGCAGAAGGCCTCTGCGCTTTCGGTCGGTGCCTGGTGGGACATCCTGACGCCCTGTTTCGCGCTCGCCTTCCTCGGCATCGGCCTGTCGCTGCTGAACTTCGCCGTCGACGAAATCGCCAATCCGCGGCTTCGCACCGGCAACCGGCTCGGCCGCTGGTCCGCGCTCATCCGCTCCGGGGAGGGCCGCCTGTGACCGCACCTCTGCTTTCGGTCAAGAACCTGACCATCGACTATATCGGCGAGACCAACGACTTCCGCGCCGTCGACAATGTCAGCTTTGACGTTGCTCCCGGAGAGGTCTTCGGCCTTGCAGGCGAGAGCGGCTGCGGCAAGAGCACGATCGCCTTTGCCATCAGCCGGCTGCACAAGCCGCCGGCGCTGATCCGCAAGGAAAGCGCTATCCTGCTCGACGGCCGAGACGTGCTCGACCTCGACCAGAAGGATCTCGCCGACTTCCGCTGGCGCGAAGTGGCAATGGTGTTCCAGAGCGCGATGAACTCGCTGAACCCAGTGCTGCGCATCGAGCAGCAGTTCTACGACGTGCTAAGAACACACAAGCGCATCACTCGCGCACAGGCGCGGGACCGCACCGCCGAGATGCTCAAGCTCGTCGACATCTCGCCGGACCGGATGCGCGACTATCCGCACCAGTTTTCCGGCGGCATGCGCCAGCGCATCGTCATTGCCATCTGCCTTGCGCTCGATCCGCGGCTGATCGTCATGGACGAGCCGACGACGGCGCTCGACGTCGTCGTGCAGCGCGAAATCCTGCAGCGGATCAACGAACTCCGGCGCAAGCTTGGGTTTGCAGTGCTCTTCATCACCCACGATCTCGGGCTGATGGTGCAGTTCTGCGACCGCATCGGCATCATGCTCGGCGGCAAGCTGGTCGAACAGGGCACCGCCGACGCCATCTACCGGACACCGGAGCACGACTATACCAAGAAGCTCTGGGCTTCCTTCCCCTCGTTGCACGGAGGCGTTCTTCGATGACCGGCCTATCCGCACCCATTCTGACTTTGGATAAAGTCAGCAAGACCTTTGGAAACGGCCCCGGCGCGGTGCGCGCCGCACGGGCCATCTCCTTCTCGCTGCATGCCGGACGAGCGCTCGCCGTCGTCGGCGAATCCGGCAGCGGCAAGACCACCTGCGCCCGCATCGCCATGCGCGAATATGCGCCGAGCGAAGGGCGGCTGCTCTATAAGGGCAAGCCCGTCGACGCGGCCGGAGCCAAGGAAATCGCCGACTATCGCCGCTCGGTGCAGATGATCTTCCAGGATCCTTTCGCCTCGCTCAATCCGGCCCACACGATCGCCTACCACCTGAAGCGGCCGCTGATGCTGCACCGTCCCGACATCCGGGGGGCTGCGGTCGAAGAGGAGATCAAGGCCCTGCTTCGCCAGGTGAAGCTCGATCCTGAGATCGTCGCGCCGAAGTACCCGCACGAACTTTCCGGCGGCCAGCGCCAGCGCGTCAACATCGCCCGGGCGCTCGCGGCCAAGCCCGAGGTCATCGTTGCCGACGAGCCGACCTCGATGCTCGACGTTTCCGTGCGGCTCGGCGTGCTCAATCTCTTGAGCGAGATGAAGCGCGACATGAACCTCGGCCTGCTCTACATCACCCACGACATCGCCACCGCCCGCTACGTCGCAGAGGATATCGCGGTGATGTATGCTGGCCAGATTGTCGAATGGGGCAATACCGGCAAGGTCATCGACAACCCGGCTCATCCCTACACGAAGCTGCTGCTGTCTGCAGTGCCAGATCCGGATATCCGCTTCGACGACCCGAACGCGCAGGTCAGTTCCGCTGAAGCAGACGAAACCCGCCGGCGCTCGGCGGCAGATCAGGCGACGATCCGCGAGGTCGAGCCCGATCATTTCGTGCGCGCGGCCTGAGCCGCCCGCCGACCGGCAAAAACAAAAACGCCCCGCTTGCCGCGGGGCGTTTTTGTTTGGTCGCGAAAAGCGCAACCCCGTCGATTTTGGCCCGGCGCCCTCGTGTGCGCCGGGCCGTTAAATCAGGCGGCTTCGCGCTTTTCGACGTCGGTCGGAACGGTGGAGATCGTCTTCAGGATCTGCGAAGCGATCTGGTAGGGGTCGCCCTTGGAGTTCGGGCGGCGATCTTCGAGGTAACCCTTGTAGTCGTTGTTGACGAAGCTGTGCGGAACGCGGATCGACGCACCACGGTCAGCAACACCATAGCTGAACTGGTGGATCGAAGCGGTTTCATGCTTGCCGGTCAGGCGCATGTGGTTGTCCGGGCCATAGACGGCAATGTGGTCGGCACGGGCTTCGGCGAAAGCCGCCATCAGGTCCTCGAAGTATTCCTTGCCGCCGACTTCGCGCATGTAGGCGGTCGAGAAGTTGGCGTGCATGCCAGAGCCGTTCCAGTCGGTGTCGCCGAGCGGCTTGCAGTGGTATTCGACGTCGATGCCGTACTTTTCCGTCAGGCGCTGCAGCAGGTAGCGTGCGAGCCAGATTTCGTCGGCAGCCTTGCGCGAGCCCTTGCCGAACACCTGGAATTCCCACTGGCCCTTGGCGACTTCCGCATTGATGCCTTCATGGTTGATGCCGGCAGCCAGGCAGATGTCGAGATGCTCCTCGACGATCTTGCGGGCCACGTCGCCGACGTTGCTGAAGCCGACGCCGCAGTAGTAGGGGCCCTGCGGCGCGGGGAAGCCGGCGTCCGGGAAGCCGAGCGGGCGGCCGCCCTGGTAGAAGAAGTACTCCTGCTCGAAGCCGAACCAGGCGCCATCGTCTTCAAGGACCGTCGCGCGGGTGTTGGACGGATGCGGCGTCTTGGCATCCGGCATCATGACTTCGCAAAGGACGAGAACGCCGTTCTTGCGCTCCGGATCCGGATAGACGGCGGCCGGCTTCAGCACGCAGTCCGAACTGCTGCCTTCGGCCTGCATCGTGGAGGAACCGTCGAAGCCCCAGAAGGGAAGCTGCTCAAGCGTCGGGAAAGCGTCGAATTCCTTGATCAGGGTCTTGCCGCGCAGGTTCGGGGTGGGCTTGTAACCGTCGAGCCAGATGTATTCGAGCTTAAACTTTGTCATTTCGTTCTCTCACATGACGCCAGGAATGGCTGGGTTCCGAAGGCGGCTGGGCAATCCAGATTGGCTACCCGACGACCGATGCCAATTAAGAAGCATTAATCGTGCCAACTCGGATTCAGGGCCGAAAAACGAGATAAAACGATCATTGGCGACAGATGCGGCGCCGGCGGACCGGCGCGGCAGCGCAAGGAAACAGCGCATCGCACAAAAAATAGGCAAATACTGCCTGACTCCGCAGCAAAGCAGGGCAACAACGCGGCGATAGATGATCGAGCGCCGGCAAACGCCGGCGATTGCCTGGAAAACGTGCAGCGGCCCCTTAAACAGCTCGCTCAGCCGGCCGGCGGCTTCCCGCATTGGCGCATGATCGTGGGCAGAACCTTGAAAAGCCGCGCGTCATCACATTGGGAAACATTGAAGCGCAGGAAACCGTTGGCGGTGCCGGCATGGGAAAAGACGTTGCCGGGCGCCAGAACGATTTCCTGCTGCAGCGCCTTCCGCGCCACCTCAGCCGCATCGATACTCTCGGGCAGGCGGCACCAGAGAAACATGCCCGCCTGCGGCTCGATCCATGGCGTGATGCCGATCGCGCCAAGCCGCGCCGCCGTATCGCTCATTGCCCGCGACAGGCGCTGGCGTAGTGCCTCCATGTGCTTGCGGTAGCTGCCGTCCTTGAGCATCGCAAAAACCAGCTCCGCCGAAAGGCTCGGCCCGCCGAACGTGGTGGCGATCTTCAGGTCGACCAGTCCCTCGATCCACTCCCGCGGCGCGGCGATGAAGCCGCAGCGGATGGAGGCCGAGAGGGTCTTGGAGAAGCTGCCGATCTGCACGACACGCTCGAGCCCGTCGAAGGCGGCAAGCCGCGGCGCCGGCGCGTGCTCGAAATCGGCGAAGATGTCGTCCTCGACGATTGTCAGCCCGGCCTGTTCGGCCAGCTTCAGCAGACGATGGGCGACGACCGGAGAAAGCGTGGCGCCCGTCGGATTGTGAAGGGCGGAATTGGTGATGTAGAGCCGCGGCCGGTGGGTCGCGAGAACCTCGGCGAATTTCTCGAGATCGGGCCCCGAAGGCGTATAGGGCACGCTCACCACGTCGGCCCGATGAGCACGCAGCAGGGCATGGAAATTGAAATAGCAGGGGTCGTCGACCACGACCGTATCGCCTGGCTCGATCAAAAAGCGGCAGAGAAGATCGATCGCCTGCGTTCCCGATTCCGTCAGGATGATCTGGTCGGGCGATGCCTCGACGCCGTGTTCTCCGAGGCGTCGCGCGAGAAGTTGGCGCAGGGGCCGATGACCGAGCGGCGTTCCGTAGTCCGTCAGCCCGCTCACCTCCAGCTTGGTTGCGGATTTGAGCGCACGACGGATTGCAGTTTCCGGCATCCAGCTCGGCGGCAGCCAGCCGCAGCCCGGCTTCAAGACGTTGTCGCCGGTTTCCAGCGCCTGGCGCGACACCCAGAGCGGATCGACGGCCCGGTCGAGCCGCGGACCGATCTCGGCCAGAGAAAGGGGCGCCAACGGCGCCGAGACGAAAAAACCGGCGCCGGGTTTTGAGCGAATGACGCCTTCGGCCACCAGCCGCTCATAGGCTTCGACGACGGTGGACTTCGAAACGCGCATGGTGTTGGCGAAGGCACGGATCGACGGAAGCTTCGTCCCCGGCGTCAGGATACGCCCGGCGATCCGCTGCCGGATCGTCGCCATCACGCCTTCGAGCAGCGTTTCGCTGCCGATCTCCAAATCCTGGACCGTCATCCGTACTGCTCTTCCGTCCAATACAGTTTTGCAAAACTGTACCGCATTGTCTCTGGCCGGGCCAGCCCATTCGCCCGATACAGGCGAAAAAGGAGAACGCTATGGACAAGACGGCAGACGGTTGGGTGAGCGGTTTTCTCGGAGTGCTGATCTTCAGTGGATCACTGCCCGCGACCCGCGTCGCGGTGATGGATTTCGACCCGGTATTCCTGACGGTGGCGCGCGCGGCGATCGCCGGCCTGCTCGGGCTCGTCCTGCTTCTCATCTTCCGCCAGCCGCGCCCGGCGAAGGCCGACCTCGTTTCGCTGGCAATCGTCGCCTTCGGCGTCGTACTGGGCTTTCCGCTGCTGACCGCGCTGGCCCTGCAGCATGTCACCTCGGCGCATCTGATCGTCTTTGTCGGCCTGCTGCCGCTGGCAACCGCGATCTTCGGCGTCATGCGCGCCGGCGAGCGGCCACGCCCGGCCTTCTGGCTCTTTTCCTCGCTCGGCAGCGCTGCTGTCGTCGGCTTTGCGCTGGTGCAGGGCTTTGCCGCCTCGCCGATCGGCGACCTCCTGATGCTCGGCGCCATCATCGTCTGCGGCCTCGGCTATGCCGAAGGCGCCAGCCTGTCGCGCAAGCTCGGCGGCTGGCAGGTGATCTGCTGGGCGTTGGTCATGTCCTTGCCGATCATGCTGGCGTTGACACTGTTCACGCTGCCAGCCTCTTTCGCGACCGTCACGAACGGCGCCTGGGCGGGCCTTGCCTATGTCTCGCTGTTCAGCATGCTGGTCGGTTTCGTCTTCTGGTATCGCGGCCTCGCGCTCGGCGGCGTCGCCGGCGTCGGGCAGTTACAGCTTCTTCAGCCCTTTTTCGGCCTGGCGCTGGCGGCAACGCTTCTCGGCGAGCCGGTCAGCTGGAGCATGCTGGCGGCGACCGGCGCGATCGTGCTCTGCGTCGCCGGCGCCAAGAAGTTCGCGAAATAGCCGACTTTTCACGGGGCGGCGCAGCCCAAGCCCTCTAGAGGCGGTCGAGTTTCAACCGCTCTCCGAGCAGATCGAGAAAGCGGCGGATCTTTGCAGATGGGGTTCGCCCCTCCAGCCAGAGCGCATGGATCGGCACCGGAGCAGGCTCGAAGTCTTCCAGCACTGTTTCGACCTTGCCCGCATCGATCAGGTCCTTGATCTGCCACAGCGGCGAAAAACCAAGGCCGAGCCCCTGTTCCACCGCCGCATAGATCGCGTTCATCGAGTTGGTGCGAACCGCGCCGCTCACCTTGAACGCCCGAGCCCGCCCGTCGATGGTGAACATCCAGACGCCGGGTCGCTCGTCGCCTGTGCGCGTGACGCAACGATGGGCCGAGAGTTCCTGCGGATGAGCCGGCCGGCCGAAGCGCGCAAAATAGGCGGTCGAACCGAAGACGACGCGGCGCAGCGCGCCCAGGCGCTTGCCGGTCAGCCCGGAATCCTGGAGATCGCCGATCCGCACCACCAGATCGAGCCCGCTTGCGGCGAGGTCGACGAAGGCATCGGAGAGGTCGAGATCGACCTCGACCTGCGGATATCTCGCCATGTATTCGGCGATCACAGGCATCAGGAACCGCGGCGCAAACAGACTGGGCGCCCCAAGACGCAGCACGCCTGATGGCTCGGAGCGACGCTGTGCCACCTCCTCCCGCGCCTCGTGAATCTGCTCCACTGCGGGCTTGATGCGCAGATAGAAGCTCTCACCCGCCTCGCTCGGCATCGAGCGGCGGGTCGTTCTATGCACCAGCTCGACCCCGACATCGGCTTCGAGCATCGCGAGCGACCGGCTGACCGTCTGCAGCGGCCGCCCCAGGCGTTTCGCCGCGGCCGTCAGGCTCCCCTGCTCGACAATGGCCAGAAAGGCTTCCAGGTCTTCAATGCGGCTCATGCAATAATCCCGTTTTGCTGGAGAATAAATCACATTTTGCGCTGATTGTCCGCATTGTTGCGCGCCATTAGCTTGAGATCGTCACATCACGATGGCTCGAAAGGCAGACACCCATGAACCAGCGCTCCAACACGATCCTTGTCGTCGGCGCCAGCGGCCGCTTTGCCGGCCTCGTCGTTCCGGAACTGGCGCGGCGCGGCGCCAGGGTCCGTGCCCTGATCCGCGACAAAGCGCAGGGCGCGCTTGCGAAATCGCTCGGCGCAGCGGAAATCGCGATCGGCGATCTGCGCGAGCGTGCCAGTCTGGACCAGGCGCTTGAGGGTGCTGCCGGTGTCTTTCACATCGGTCCGGCCTTTGCACCGGATGAGGCAGCGATGGGCGTATCGATGGTCGAAGCCGCCGTGCGCGCCGGTGTCAGGAAGTTCGTTTTCTCTTCGGTGATCCAGCCGACCCATGTGCGGCTGAAGAACCACGCGGCAAAGATCCCGGTGGAGGATGCGCTCTATTCCTCGCCGCTCGAATACACCATCCTGCATCCGGCAAACTTCATGCAGAACCTGCGGTCCGCCTGGGCAAGTGTGCTTGCTACCAGCAGCTTCGCAGAGCCGTTTCCGACGACCACGCGCATCGCCCGTGTCGATTACCGTGATGTCGCCGAAGTCGCGGCGATCGCGCTCACGGAAGACCGCCTCGCCTATGCGACGCTGGAGCTCTCTGCCGAGGGCCGGCACAACCGCGAGGAAATTGCCGAAATGATGAGCATCGCGCTCGGTCGGCCGATCGTTGCGGCAACCATCGGCTTTCACGAATGGGCAAAGCCGATCGCCGCAAAATACACAGACCACCAGCTGGAACTGCTGTCCAAGGTCCACGCCCACTATGCCGAAGTCGGCCTCGGTGGAAACAGCATGACGCTACGCGCCACACTTCAGCGCGAACCCCGCAATCTCGAGAGTTTCATTCACGAACTGGTGCAGGCCTAGCGGCCGGCGACCGCATCCCTTCCCGTCCCCCCGGAGTTCACCTCATGCCAAAGAAGCTTCCGCACCGATACCAGACCATCGTCATGCCGCTCGTTCTCTCCGTCCTGATGTCCGGCATCGTTTCCTTCGTCTCGACGGCGATCGGCAACGGCATCCAGCCCGATATTCTCGCACTGTGGATCAAGGCCTGGGCCTTCTCCTGGCTGGTCGCCTTCCCCAGCCTGTTGGTGGTCCTTCCGTTCGTGCGCCGCATCGTAGCGGCCACCGTCGAACAGTCGCGCAGCAACTGACAGGTTTCTCGCGTTGACCCCAAACCGAGCTTTGGGGAACGCGAGATTTTTAGGATATCTAAAAACGATTGACAGGAAATCGGGCTGCACCCTAGCTTGAGGAGAGACGAGAAGGGGACAGACAGTGACGACGGCGGACCATGCCAGCGGCGCATCGACCGGCGCGGCAGAAACGCCGTCGCTTGGCGATCGCCTGCGCCAGCGGCGAAAGAGCTTGAAGATGACGCTTCAGGAGGTCGCCGACGAGGCCGGTTTTTCCGTCGGCTTCATCTCGCAGATCGAGCGAGGCATCACCGTTCCCTCGCTGACCTCGCTGATCGCCGTCTGCCGTACCTTGAAGGTCGAGGCCGGCAGCTTTCTCAACCCGCCGAAGGTGGCGACGCCGTTCACCCGGCGCGAACACCGGCCGGTCTATGGGCTCGGTGGAGAAAGCGGCAAGGCCGTTTCCTACGAGCGGCTCTCCGCGTCCTTTCCCGGCAACGTGCTCAGAAGCACCATCATCCACGAGCCGCCCGGCCATCGCAGCGAACCGATGTCGCATGAGGGGGAGGAGATCTTCTTCATCCTGAAGGGAGCGCTGACGCTGGAAGTGGACGGCGAAGCGATGGTTCTGGAGCCGGGCGATTCCGCCCATTTCCCGTCGTTGCGCACCCATACGATGTGGAACCACACCAGCGAGCCGACCACGATCCTGCACACCTGCACCATGGACGTCTTCGGCGACGGCGCCCCCTCCGGAAGCCCCGCCGACAGCCTTGCCGTGACCCGGGCCGAAAACCGGCTCGACGCCAGCGGGATCGCCGAAGACAAGTGACAGGCGCCCCAGCCGGCGCCGTCACGCGTTTGTCGATGGGCTCGCCCCGCTGATCTATGGCAGGAGCACCATGGCACCCGTCGTCTGACGTCCTTCGAGCCGGCGATGCGCCTCGGCTGCCTCGGAAAGCGGCAGGCGCGCATGCACGGGGATCGTGACCGCGCCGCTTGCGACGACGGCGAAGAGATCCTTGCTCATCGCCAGCACGTCCTCGCGTCGGACAAGATGCGCGGGCAACAGCGGCCAGGTGGCGTAAAGCGAACCCTTCTGCGCCAGCATCGTGATGTCGAAGGGCGGGATCGGGCCGGAAGCGGCACCGAAACTGACGAAGTGACCGAAGGGGCGCAGGCTGTCGAGCGAACCTTCGAACGTCGCCTTGCCGATGCTGTCATAGACGACATCGACCCCCTCGCCTTTGGTGATTTCGCGCACGCGCGCCGCAAAATTCTCCTTGCCGTAGTCGATCACGTGGTCCGCACCGTTGGCCAGCGCCAGTTCGGCCTTCTCCGGCGAACCGACGGTGCCAATGACCTTTGCGCCCAGATGTTTCGCCCATTGCGTCAGGATAAGGCCGACACCGCCGGCGGCCGCATGGACGAGGAGGGTATGACCGGCCTCAACCCGGAAGGTGCGACGCAACAAATATTGCGCTGTCAGGCCCTTCAACATCATCGCTGCACCCGTCTCGAAATCGATGCCGTGAGGCAGGTGCACGAGAACACGGGCAGGCACATTGTGCTCCTCCGCATAGGCACCAAGCGCTTCGGCGTAGGCGACGCGGTCCCCCGGCTTGAAGCCCTCGACGCCAGGCCCGACCGAGATCACCTCGCCCGCTCCCTCTTTGCCTGGGATGAAAGGAAGCTGCGGCGGCGGATAGGCGCCGCTGCGCAGATAGATGTCGACGAAGTTGACGCCGATCGCCCGGTTGCGCACGCGCACTTCACCGAGGCCGGGTTCGCCGAGTTCGACATTTTCATAGGCGAGCACATCAGGCCCGCCGTGCTGATACACGCGGATAGCTTTCATGGATCTGGTCCTCTGGTTGGTCGGCTGGCCCTGGCAGCCTCCAAGCGACGGTCGATGCCAATCTGCTTGGTGCTGCTCCGCCTTCCTCGCTGATCACATCTGACAGATAGCCATGCGTGAGTCCCCCGTGTAGACTGATATCAATGACAACAGAGTTCAAAGATCGTGATATCTGATCAGATCAGCATCGACCTCCTCCGCAGCTTCGTCGCGGTCTGCCGACAGGGCAGCCTGAACCGTGTCGCCACCCAGACCGGCCGTACGCAATCGGCGCTCAGCATGCAGATGCGCCGGCTTGAGGAAGTGCTCGGCCGGCAACTTTTCACCCGCACCGGTCGTGGCGTCGTGCCAACACCCGAAGGCGAATTGTTTCTGGGATACGCCACGCGCATGCTGGCGCTCGGCGACGAAGCGGCGGCGCGGCTCAGACAGGTGGACCTTAGCGGCGGCGTGCGGGTCGGGCTTGCCGAGGAAGTGGCAACGACGGCGCTGCCCGAAGCGCTCGGGCGATTGCGGCGCGGCTACCAGGAGATCCGGCTCGATGTTGTCGTCGAACAATGTGTGGCGCTTGGAAAGACCTGGCCCGAAGGCGACCTCGACATCATGGTCGTGCCAACCTCGGTGGTCACCGCCGACGCCCTCACCACCTGGAACGTCGAACTGCAATGGGTCTGTGCGACGGACTACGCTTTCGACGAAACGCGGCCGGTCGACCTCGTCGCCTTCGCCGCGCCCTGCCTCTGGCGCCGGCGCATGATCGAGACGCTGGCCGACCAGGGCCGGGAACACCGGATCACTTTTACCAGCCAGAGCATCACGGCGCTGCAGGCCGCGATCGAGAACGGCCTCGGCATTGGTTTGCTTCCGCCGGAAGCGATCCGCGCGGGCACGATGCGGGCGCTACCCGCTTCGTCTGCCGTACCGAAGCCGTTTGCCGTGCAATATGGGCTTTTCGCCAGGGATCGACGCACGGCCGCTGTCGATTGCGCGATCAGCGTGCTGCTCGAAGCCCTGCCGATCGCTTCCAGGACCTAACGCCTGCGCGGCTCCGGCCGGGGCTCACGCGCCCCAGGTTGTCTCCAGCACGCGGATCCAATTGCCGTGGCAGATCTTTGCGAGCGCCGCGTCGTCATAACCGCGGGTGCGCAAGAGGTCGACGAGCAGCGGCAGATCGGCCGCGCTGCGCATGGCCGCCGGGATGGCCGTACCGTCGAAGTCAGAGCCGAGCGCCACATGCTCGATACCGATACGCTCGACGATGTAGTCGATGTGGTCGACAAGGAGCGAGAGCGGCGTATCCGTGTTCCTGGTCCCGTCCGCGCGCAGGAAAAGGACGCCGAAGTTGATGCCGGCCAAACCGCCACTGTCCCTGATCGCGTCGAGCTGACGGTCCGTCAGGTTGCGGCTGTGCGGGCAGAGCGCATGCACGTTGGAATGGGAGGCGACGAGCGGCGCCTGCGACAGCGCGGCGATGTCCCAGAAGCCCTGCTCGTTCATATGCGAAAGATCGAGCATGATCTTCAACTCGTTGCAGGCGCGCACGAGATCCTTGCCGGCCTCGCTGAGGCCCGGACCGATATCGGGCGAGGAGGGAAAGCGGAAGGGAACGCCATAGGCAAAAATGTTCGGCCGGCTCCAGACGGGGCCGAGCGTGCGCAGACCCGCGGCGTGCAGCACATAGAGCGCATCGAGGTCAGCGCCAACGGCTTCGATGCCCTCGATGTGCAGCACCGAGGCAAAGGCACCAGTGTCCATGGCGGCGCGGATATCAGCAGCACTGCGGCAGATCTTCAGCCGGCCCTTCGACTGGCGCTCGATCCGCATCAGCAGGCTCGCCATGCCGAGCGTGGCTTCGAGCGCGCTTTGCTGATCAGGCGTTGCGAACTCGCCGCTGCCGTCCTTGGCAAGGCCCGGCGATGCCACGTAGACGGCGCAGAGACCGCCGGCGAGGCCACCCGCTGCGGCCTTGTCGAGATCGATATGCCCGGTATCGACACCATCGAGGAAACGACGCTCGGCAGCGCCGCCCGGTGAACGCCAGAGCCGCGACAGCACGTCGTTATGTCCGTCAAAGACCGGGATTTTCGCTTGCGTCGCCAATTCTGGACCGCCTTCTCAACCTGTTGTCCTCAAGCGCGACTCATGGATAGTCGCGAACGGACCATAGACATTGGGTGCGGGAACCGCACCCTTTTTCCCCGCTGCACTAACCCGGTGCAGGCAGACCGGGCAAATGCAAACCGTGCATAGGCCCTGCCGGAATCGGAATTGGCGGCACAAGGCACTGTCGTGCTTAGTCGGCGATACGCGCGGGAAACCGCTGCGATCAGGATTGGAGAATGGACATGACGAAGCCGGTAACGCTCGATTGGCAGGCCGCCGAAGCGGCTGCGAGAGGCCTGACCGCACAATGGGCGGCGGACGAGCCGGGCGGCGCGGTCATCGGCTTCGACGCATCCGGCATGTGCTTCTCGCATACGGCCGGCGTCGAAAGCCTCGCTACGTTTGCGCCGTTCACCGCCGACAGCGTCGTGCGTTATGCGTCGCTCACTAAGCACGTCTTCTCAGCGATGGTGCTGGCCCATGCCGATCTCATCGGTCTCGACGATCCGCTCGGTCAGCACCTTCCGGAACTGCGCTCGCCGCTTGCGGACGTAACGGTCGGGCAGGCGCTCGACATGACTGGCGGCCTGCCGGATACCCGCGAATGCCTGTCGCTGCTCGGCCTTTCCGTCTACTCAGAGACGAAGGCGGGGCCGCTGCTCGAATACCTCTCACGCCTGGAGCGGCTGAACTTTGATGCCGGCACCGAGGTCTCCTATTCGAACACCGGTTATCGCCTCATCGAAGCGGCGCTGGAGCGCAAGGGCTTCCGCTTCGACGCTTTCATCCAACGGGAAATCGCGGGCCCGCTTGGCATCGCGCTGAAGGCGCCGGATGTCTGGAACGATCCGGTGGCGGGCCTCGTTCCCGGATACTGGCACGCGGGCGAAAGCTGGCAGCTTTCTGCCGCCGGCCTGCACATTTCCGCCTCGGGCAGCCTCACTGGCAGCGCCCTGTCGCTTGCCACCTGGCTGCAGGCCTTGCTTGATGATGAAGGTCGCTTTGCCGGTCTCCTGCAGAAGTTGCAGGCGCCCCGATATCTCGCCGACGGGCGCCCCACGGGCTACGGGTTGGGCCTGCGCAATTCGTCGCTCGGCGCCCGCGAATTCGTCGGCCATGGCGGCTCACACCCCGGGTACAAGACCTATTTCCTGCTCGACCCGGAAACACGCGCCGGCTTCGTCGTTGTCTCCAACCGCGAGGACACCAACGGCTACAAGATCGCGCTCGAAAGCATGGCGGCGCTCACCGGGCTCGCGCTGCCGGATCCCGCGGCTGACCTCGGCGACGGTTTCTATGTGACGGAGACCGGCCCCTGGTGGATCGAGGTCAAGGGCAGTACCTGCACCTATCTCGATGCGGACGAGACGCTCTATGACGACGGCGACGGCTGTGTCTCGTCGCGCTCCGCCTCATCGCCCCTGCGACTGCGCCGCGACGGCTCCGCCCTTGTCGGCGAGGTCGGGCATGCCGGGCGACGCTTCCTTCCGGCCGCAACGGCCGAGCCGCTGCCGGCATCGCTCTCCGGGGTCTGGTGCTCGGACGAAGGCGCGGAGTTCACGATCGAGAACGGCGCGGTATTGATGGGCGTCGGTCCCGTCCGTCAGACTATGAAGCTCACGCCGCTTGGCAACGGTCGCTTCCTGTTCACGTTGAGCGATGGGCCCTGGGTCAAGCGCATCTGCCTGCATCTCCTCGGGCCCGATCACCTCGAACTGGTGACAAGCCGAGCCCGGATGATCGAATATCGCCGCCGCGCCTGATTTTTCTTGATGACGCGCGGGCGCTGCCACAAAAGAAGTCCGGTCGCCGGCGAATGACGGACCGGACTTCAGGAGTGCATGCCCGTGGAAATCAAATGGCTTGAGGACTTTCTGGCGCTCGCCAGCACGCTGAACTTCTCAAAGGCGGCGGACGAGCGCCATGTCACCCAATCCGCCTTCAGCCGGCGCATCCGACAGCTGGAGGCCTGGCTCGGCACAACGCTCGTAGACCGCGCGACCTATCCTTCGCGCTTGACGGAAGCGGGATCGAAATTCGTGCCGGTGGCGCAGGACACGCTGAAGCAACTCTATCAGGCAAGGCGCAATCTGCAGCAGGAGGAGGGCTCCGACGCCCGCACCATCAAGCTGACGGCGCTGCACACGCTCTCCTTCACCTTCTTTCCCGCGTGGATGACACGGGTCAACGCCCGCAGCGGGCCGCTCTTTTCCCGGCTTCGTCCGGATTCCGGCAGCATGGAGGAAAACCTCAACTCGCTCGTCGACGGCGAATGCGACTTCCTGCTGACCTACGCCCACACCCAGGTCCCGCACCTGCTCGACCCGCAGGCCTTCGAACATCGCGTGCTCGGCCACGAACGCATCATCCCCGTTTCGGCGGCGAATGAAGCGGGCGCGCCGCTACACCGGCTCGAAGGCGGCACGAAACCTTTCCCGCATCTGCGCTACGAAAAGTCGTCCTTCTTCGGTCAGCTTCTCGACGACCTGATCGGCCCCACGCTGCCGCCGGCGCAAAGGGTCCACGAAGGCAGCATGTCGGTGGGCTTGAAGGCCATGGCGGAAGCCGGCTGGGGCATTGCCTGGGTGCCCGAGAGCCTGATGACGGACGAACTGGCGAACGGCGCGCTGGTCAGGGCCGCCGACCCGCGCTGGGACGTGAGCGTCGAGATCCGGCTCTATCGCGCCAAGGAAAACCGCCGCCCGGTCGTCGGCCGCGTCTGGCAGAACCTGGAGGCTGTCGCCTAAGCGACAGCCCGGCCCGCACAGTCGAGCTAGATCGCCGTTCGCCGCGCGTGCTCCAGATAGAGCTCGCGCAGGCGCTTGACCACCGGGCCCGGCTCACCGCTACCGACGGGCTTGCCGTCGATGCGGGTGATCGGCGCAACGAAGTTTGAAGCGCTGGTGAGGCACGCTTCGCGAGCGTTGAGCGCCTCTTCGAGCGTGAAGGGGCGTTCTTCCAGCGTCATTCCCTGTTCGGCGGCGAGCGCCAGAGCCGCGAGCCTGGTGCAGCCGGGCAGCGTCTTTTGACTGTTGCCGCGCGTGACGATGCGGTTGTCCGCAGTCACGATGTAGGCGGTCGAGGATGCGCCTTCGGTCACGAACCCCTCCTCGATCATCCAGGCCTCATCGCAGCCTTCGGCCTTGGCGATCCGCTTGGCGATCACCTGCGGCAGCAGGCACACGCTCTTGATGTCGCGGCGCGCCCAGCGCTGGTCGGGCACGGTCTTGACCGACAGCCCCTTGGTGGTGGCGGTCACCAGCGTCTTTGCCTGGGTGAAGAGCACCAGCGTCGGCTTGATATCCTCTGAGAACAGAAAGTTCCGGTCCTCGGCGCCCCGGGTGAGCTGCAGATAGACCATGCCTTCGACAAGGCCGTTTTCTTTGATCAGCCGCTTTTCGATTGCGACGATCTCGTCGGTCGATACCGGCAACGACACATCGATTTCACGCGCGCAGCGCTCCAGGCGCGCCATATGCGAGGCGCTGTCGATCAGCTTGCCTTCGAGCACGGCGGTGACCTCGTAGATGCCATCGCCGAAGAGGAAGCCGCGGTCGAAGATCGAGAGGCGCGCTTCGTTCTCCGGCAAAAACTCGCCGTTGAGATAGACGGTGCGGATGGACGGCTGGGACATGGGGGCTCCGTAGGAATTGGTTTGGCAGAAGCGCATGGACCGCAACACCGGGCGCGATCCAGAGGCGCAAAATCAGTGTTCGTTGAGCGCGCGAAGCCGTTCGAGCGAGATCGCCTCGACCGTGCTCGGCTTGCCGTTCGCGGCGTTGAAGCCGTGCGTCGTGCACGCCATCGTCAGAGAATTGAGGATCGCCTCCTCGGTCGTCTCGATCGCGGCTTCAAAGAGCGGCGACATCAGGTCGTTCGGAAGGTCGGGATAGTCGGCGATCGCGGCTCGCCGCGCCTTGGTGCGGCGCACACTAGCCGCAGTCGAGAAGGCAAGCGCATAGTCGCCGGAACCGTTGCTGAGTGCCGCCCCGGTGCGGGCGAGACCGCCGAAGGCGCGTTCGGCCAGGCGCTTGAGATTGCGGGCAGACAGCGGCGCATCGGTTGCAACCACGATGACGATCGAGCCGTCCCGGTCGTGTGCCGCCGGCGCATCGTAGGCACGGCCGCAGACGGTGAGCCGGCCGCCATAATTGGATTGGACGAGCACGCCGAGCGTAAAGACCGAGCCGGCCGCCTTCACAAGGCGCGAACTCGTGCCGATGCCGCCCTTCAGCCCGAAGGCCACCGTGCCGGTTCCGGCACCGACAGCCCCCTCTTCGACGGCACCGGCCTTCGCAGCGGCCAGGGCAGCGCCGATCTCGTCGATCGTCGGCCGACCGGCGCGGATGTCGTTGAGGCGGGAATCGTTTGTCTCGCCGACGACCGCGTTCAGCGACACCACCTTCTCGTTGCCCGGCTGCGCCAGCGTCCAGCGATTGACGGCCTCGATAGCCCGCCCCGTCGCCAGCGTGTTGGTGAGAACGACGGGCGTTTCCAGCTCGCCAAGTTCGTCGATCTGGGTGGAACCCGCAAACTTGCCGAAGCCGTTGAGCACGGCGAAGCCGGCCGGCACCTTATCCTGAAAGAGGTTGCCGTCATGCGGCACGATGGCGGTCGCCCCGGTGCGGATGCGGTCCGCATCGACAACGGTGGCCTGGCCGACGGCAACACCCGGGACATCGGTGATCGCGTTGAGCGGACCCGGCTCGTAGACACCTGGCCGGAAACCAAGATCTCGAAGGCGCAAGCGCTTGATATTCGTCATTTTTTCGTCGTTTTCCTGTCCATCGGCCCGTTCGCGAAGCAGGCATTTCGTCGCAGGGCAACCTACATCCCCCGGCGGCAAAACGGCATCGCAAAAATGGAATAGTTTCATGAGAAGCCTGCAACGCCAGCGATCGTGGAGGCTCGTCACGACCGGCGGTCAAAACCGATCTTGCAGAAGCACCGCGTCGGCGCATGCGGCGACTGATAGTGGAGTGAAATAAAGCAGTTGCAACCATAAGAAACAGTTCATAAGTTCGCCTCGTCCTTGGCATTTGGAACGACGGCACTCGATGATGAAGCCGCTTGATGCAACCGCCGGCAATCCTTCGCAAATGACGTCCGCAGGGACGGACGTTCGCCCGAGCCTCGGCATCTGGGCCTGCTCGGCGCTCGTCGTCGGCAATATCATCGGCTCCGGTTTCTACCTGTCGCCTGCAGCGCTCGCCCCCTATGGCGCCGCAGCGCTCGTCGGCTGGGTCGGCATGGCCATTGCCGCCATGTGCCTCGGGCTGGTCTTTGCGCGGCTTGCCAGCGTCAGGCCCGCGACCGGCGGCCCCTACGCCTACAGCCGCATGGCTTTCGGGCCGTTTGCCGGCTTCCTCGTCGCCTGGGCCTACTGGATATCGATCTGGGCGTCGCTGCCGGCGATTGCCATGGCCTTCGCCGGTTATCTCGCCGTCTTCTTCCCGAACCTTCAGCATGTGCCAGGCGGGTTCACCGCGGTTTCGCTTGCCGCCATGTGGCTGGTCGCCGCCATCAACATGTTCGGCGTCAAGAGCGCCGGCCGCTTCCAGATCGTCACCGTCGGGCTGAAGCTCGTTCCCTTCATCGCCATCGCCCTTCTCGGCCTCTTCTGGATTGAGCCGCAGAACCTCACACCCGTCAACCCGAGCGGGCTTTCCGTCCTGGGGCTGATCTCGGCGACCGCCCCGCTGACGATGTTCGCCTTTCTCGGCATCGAGTCTGCCACCGTCCCGGCCGGCGATGTCGACGATCCGAAACGCACGATCCCGCGGGCGACGGTGCTCGGCACGCTCTGCTGCGGCCTGATCTTCATCCTCGGCACGCTCGTGGTGATGGGCACGGTTCCGCGCGAGGCGCTTGCCCGTTCTGCCGCCCCCTTTTCCGATGCGGCCTTCATGATGTGGGGCGGGTGGGGGAGCACTCTCGTGGCTGCCGCGGTGGTGCTTTCGTCGATCGGCGCGCTCAACGGCTGGACGCTGCTGATGGCGCAGGTGCCAATGGCGGCGGCGCGAGACGGCCTGTTCCCGCCGGTTTTCGGCCGCCTGTCGAGCCGCGGCGTCCCTCAATGGGGCATCGTCGTGTCGATGCTGCTCGCCTCGGCACTGCTGGTGCTGCAGACCTCGGGCGTCTCCGGGCTGATGGCTGTTTATCGCTTCGCAGTCGATCTTTCGACCACGGCGGCCATGGTGCCCTACGTCTTCTGCAGCCTCGTCGAGGGCGCGCTTTTCCTGGCGCTCGCGCGTCCGCGCGACGCGGAGTGGGCCGGCATCCGCATCGGCCCCTACAAGCCCTATGCGCTGGTCGCTTTCGTCTTTTCCCTTTTGACGGTCTACGGCAGCGGACCTCAGGCGGGCCTCTGGTGCCTGCTCCTGCTGCTCGTGGCACTGCCCGTTTACCTGTCAGTCGAGAGGAAGGAGCCGTCCACCAGCTGACACTTCGAAATACCCCCACCCGCACCTAGCACCGAACTATGGAGAGGATTGGATATGAGCACGTCAAACAGAGGTCACCGCCGCCTCGGCATGAAGGCACTCGTTCTTGACGACGAGATCAGCGAGGAAAGTGCTGCCGGCCGCGCCGTTCGGTCGCTGATCGCGGAACTCGAGCGCCGCCAGATCGAGGTGGTGACCGCCGAAAGCGCTGACGACGGTATCGCCGTGATCAGGTCCGATCCCGCTCTCCAATGCGTGCTGGTCGACTGGGATCTCGGGCCGGACGGTCACGAACAATCGATCGGCGTCGTCGAGGCGCTGCGCAAGCGCAACGGCACCGTTCCATTGCTGCTGCTTGCCGACCGCAGCGTCGCCTCGTCGGTGCCCGCCGACATCATGGCGAAGGTCGACGACTTCGTCTGGATGCTCGAAGACACGATGGACTTCGTCGGCGGGCGCATCCAGGCGGCAATCGAGCGCTATCGTTCCACCGTCCTGCCGCCGATGTTCAAGGCGCTCGCCCAGTTCTCGCAGGTGCATGAATATTCCTGGCACACGCCGGGCCACACCGGTGGTACCGGGTTCCTCAAATCCCCGCCCGGCCGCGCCTTCTTCGAGTTCTTCGGCGAGCCGCTGCTGCGCTCGGACCTGTCGATTTCTGTCGGCGAACTTGGGTCGCTGCTCGACCATTCCGGCCCGATCGGCGCCAGCGAAAAATATGCCGCCCGCGTCTTCGGCTCGCACCGCAGCTACCACGTCACCAACGGCTCCTCGACATCCAACCGCGTCATCCTGATGGCGAGCGTCAGCCGCGACCAGATCGCACTTTGCGACCGCAATTGCCACAAGTCGGCCGAACACGCGATGACCATGTCGGGCGCCGTGCCGACCTATCTTGTGCCGACCCGGAACCACTACGGCATCATCGGGCCGATTCCGCCGGAACGGCTGACGGCAGTGGCGATCCGCAAGGCGATCGACCAGAACCCGCTTGCCGCCGACCTCTCGGACAAAGAGCCGAAGCACGCGATCATCACTAACTCGACCTATGACGGTCTTTGCTACAACGTCACCCGTGTCGAGGAACTGCTCGGTGCCAGCGTCGACCGGCTGCATTTCGACGAAGCCTGGTACGGCTACGCCCGCTTCAACCCGATCTATCGCGACCGCCACGCCATGCACGGCGATCCGAAGGCGCATACGGCCGACAAGCCGACGGTCTTTGCCACCCAGTCGACGCACAAGCTTTTGGCCGCCCTTTCTCAGGCCTCCTTCATCCATGTGCGCGACGGAAGGAAGCCGATCCCGCACGGCATCTTCAACGAGACGTTCATGATGCACGCCTCGACCTCGCCGAACTACGCGATCATCGCCTCGAACGACGTTTCGGCTGCGATGATGGACGGCCCCGGCGGAGCGGCGCTCACCAATGAATCGATCGAGGAAGCGGTCTCCTTCCGCCTGATGATGTCGCGGCTCGCCAACGACGCTGCCGAGCGCGGTGACTGGTTCTTCGATTGCTGGCAGCCGGACACGGTGCGCGACCCGAAGACCGGCCGCACCAGCCCCTTCCACGAAGCCTCGCCGGAATCCCTTGCGACCGATCCGTCCTGCTGGGTGCTGAAGCCGGGAGCCGCATGGCACGGATTCGGCGAGATCGAAGACAGTTATTGCATGCTTGACCCGATCAAGGTCTCGATCGTCACGCCGGGTGTTGCGCCCGGCGGCGGTCTGATGCCGGTCGGCATCCCCGCGAGCCTCGTCACCGCCTATCTCGATGCCCGCGGCATCGTCGTCGAGAAGACAACCGACTTCACCATCCTGTTCCTTTTCTCGCTCGGCATCACCAAGGGCAAGTGGGGCTCGCTCGTCAGCGCGCTTTGCGACTTCAAGCGCGACTACGACGCCAACCTCACCCTGGAAGTGGCGATCCCGTCGCTGATCGAGGACCACCCGGAGCGCTACGCCGGCATGGGCCTCAAGGATCTTGCCGACACGATGTTCTCGGCGATGGACCAGTTGAAGACCACGGCCTCCATGGCTGCCGGTTTCTCCGTGCTGCCGCATCCGGACCTGAGCCCGGTGCGCGCCTATGAGCGGCTGGTGCGCGGCGAGGTGGAACAGGTGACGCTCGACCATCTGGCCGGCCGCACGGTCGCGACCGGCGTCGTGCCCTATCCGCCGGGCATTCCGCTGCTGATGCCGGGCGAAAACGCCGGCCCCGCCGATGGTCCGGTCCTCGGTTATCTCAAGGCGCTCGAGGCCTATGACCTCCGGTTCCCCGGTTTCACCCATGACACGCACGGGGTGGAGGTCGAGGATGGCCTTTACCGCGTCTATGTCTTGACCCGTTGAACCGGCTTCAGGAGCGACGAACATGGCTGTTGTCGATAGCGCTTCCAAACCCACATCCGCGGGCGTCGCGGAATCCGCCAAGATCGGCCTTGTGCCCGCGACCTTGATGGTCGCGGGCAACATGATGGGCTCCGGCGTCTTCATGCTACCGGCGAACCTTGCCGCGGTCGGGTCCATCGCCGTCTTCGGATGGCTGATCACCATTGCCGGCGCCATCGCGCTGGCGCTGACCTTCGCCAAGCTGGCGGCGATCGACCCCGCCGCCGGCGGGCCCTACGCCTATACGCGCAAGGCCTTCGGCGACTACATGGGCTACCAGACGAACCTCATCTACTGGCTCGCCAACGTCGTTGGCAATGTCGGCCTGGCGGTCGCCGGTCTCGGTTACCTCACCGCCTTCTTCCCGATGCTGCGCGATCCGTTGGTCTCGGCGCTGGCGCAGGTGGCGCTGATCTGGTTCTTCACCTACGCCAACATTCTCGGGCCGAACGTCGTCGGCAGGCTGCAGTCCTTCACCACCTCCTTCGCTTTGGTGCCGATCCTCGGCATGGCGATCTTCGGTTGGTTCTGGTTCTCGCCGGCGACCTTCTCCGAAGGGTGGAACGTGTCGGGCAAGGACAGCTGGGCGGCGATCATGGCAACGCTCAACTTCACCCTCTGGGCCTTCATCGGCGTCGAAAGCGCCTCGGTCTCGGCGGGCGTCGTGCGTGACCCGCAGCGCAACGTGCCGATCGCGACCGTTGGCGGCGTTATCCTCGCCGCCGTCGCCTATATCCTGTCGTCGACCGTCATCATGGGCATGATCCCGAACAAGGAGCTGATCGCTTCCTCGGCGCCCTTTGCCGATGCCGCGCGCCTGGCGCTCGGCGATACGGCCGGTGCCGTCGTCGCGATCTGCGCAGCCCTCGGCTGCCTGGGCTCGCTTGCCGGCTGGACGCTGCTCGTAGGGCAGACCGCCAAGGCTGCGGCAGATGACGGGCTCTTCGGCTCGATCTTCGCCAAGGTCAACTCCAAGGGCGTTCCCTCGGCCGGCCTTGCGATCGTCGCGGTGATCATGACCGTGCAGGTCTTTGCGACGATGTCGCCGACGGCCAGCGAGCAGTTCGGCAAGATCGCCTCGATCGCCGTGATCATGACGCTGCTGCCCTACATCTACTCGGCGATCTCCATCAAGGTGCTCGGCTACAAGAAGATGCCGGCAAGCACATACAACTGGTATGTGATCATCGGCCTGGCCGCGGCGATCTACAGCCTGGTGGCGTTGATCGGTTCCGACGGTGAACAGACGCGCTGGTCGCTGATCTTCGTGATCTCGACGATCGTCTTCTACTCGGCCGCGATCACCCGCAAGCGCGAGATCGAGGAGAAGCACATCGACCCCGGCGGCCATGCCCCGACCTGGATCCGCTACGTCACCGTCACCGTGACGGTCGCAGCCCTCGTCGCGCTGTTCTGGGTCTCGGTCGGCCGCCATCGCGCCGAAACGCTGCGAACGCGCTCACCGGTCCCACCGGCCGAAAGCACAGTGCAACCCGCCGCCGGCTCACCGGCGGCCGTGTTGCCGGCAGAGAGCCAGCCGGCGCAATAGCCAAGAAAAAGGGGCGGTGGATGCAGCCGCCGCCCCTCGTCCTTCGGTGAACGGCTACTTGTCGTCCATCGTCGGCGGTGCCGGCGGGGTCGGCACCGTGCTGACGCAACTCGCCTGCAGACTGACCGGCCTGACGGTGATTGCGACCGCGTCGCGCGAGAAAAGCCGAGACTGGTGCTTGCAGATGGGCGCGCATCATGTCCTCGACCATCGCCGGCCGTTGCCACAGCAGGTGGAAGCGTTGGAAGCGCCGCCGGTGCGCTATGTCGCCTCGTTGACGCACACCGCGCAGCACCTTGCCGAGCTGATCGAGATCATCGAGCCGCATGGAAAGATCGGTGTGATCGACGATCACGACAGCCTCGATGCCGCACCACTCAAGGCCAAGAGCCTTTCGCTCCACTGGGAAATGGTGTTCACCCGCCCGCTCTATGGCACTGCCGATCTCATCGGGCAGCATCACATCCTGAAGGAGGTCGCCTCGCTCACGGATGCGGGCGTTTTGCGGTCCACCATGACGAAATGCCTGTCGCCGTTTTCGGCCGAAAACCTGGAAGAGGGACACCGCCTGGTGGAGGGCGGCGCAATGGTCGGAAAAGTCGTGATGAGCCGCGGGCCGTCTGACGTGCCACAAGCAGATCAAGCGTCGGTTGCGCCCTGACCGAGAGACTGCCGGCCCTGCCGGCTCGAGGCGCAGATCGAGAATTCGATGAACCACGCCGACGAAATACGGCAATTGCCGTATTTCGTCGGCCGACATGCGAGGCTAGCCTCCGCGCGCCTACTTCGTGAATTTCCGTTTTCCTTCAATACCCTGCGCCACGGACGCAACGCGATGCCAGGCCCTTGAGGAACTGCCTTGGAAAAGAACCCCCGTATCGTTATCCACCTCGCCACGCTCCTGCTGTCGACCGCATTGTCGCCATTTGCGCTCGCACAGGATGTGGGTGACCCCGGCGATCCGGAGACCTGGCGCACGCCGGAATTCGAGGCGCAGTGGGGGCTTGGCAGGATCGACGCCGAGTATGCCTACATGCTGGGCTACGACGGCAGCGGGATCAAGGTCGGCGTGGTCGACAGCGGCCTCGACATCACCCATCCCGAGTTCGCCGGGCGCTATGCGGAGGGAATTACCTACGACCCGGAGAAACCATGGACGTTCGTGGCGGAGGGGCATGGGACAACGGTCGCCTCGGTGATCGCGGCCAATCGCGATGGCGCCGGCATGCACGGCGTTGCGCCAGGCGCGACTATCGTTCAGGTAGGGGCCTCGGACATCCCTGGCTACATCAATACCGATGCCGCCAACTACGGAATCCGCACGCTCATCGACCGGGGTGTGAAGATCATCA
The DNA here is from genome assembly GCF_014852425.1 of Ensifer sp. ENS09. Classification (NCBI taxonomy): domain Bacteria; kingdom Pseudomonadati; phylum Pseudomonadota; class Alphaproteobacteria; order Hyphomicrobiales; family Rhizobiaceae; genus Ensifer; species Ensifer sp. ENS09. The sequence goes on along the minus strand of NZ_JACVBP010000004.1, from coordinate 224,968 downwards.
ACAACAGCTTTGGCGATGGCTTCATTACGGAAACGACCGCCGAACAAGTTGAAGCGGAGCTCTCAGACAATCTGTCCACCTATCGCTACGCGGTCTCGCGCGGAGGACTCCTCGTCTTTTCAGCGATGAACGACGGTGCCACACAACCTTCCGTGGGCGCCGGTCTTCCACACCTTTTCCCGGAACTGGAACAGGGCTGGCTTGCCGTCGTGGCGACCAGTCCAACGCATATTCCCGATTGGTCGAACAGGTGCGGCGTTGCCATGAACTGGTGCCTGACTGCACCGGGCGGCGGCGACGCGACACTATGGGATTCAGACAAAGGCGAGTGGGTATGGGCGAACCCGCAAGACAACATCATGGTTGCGGTTCCCGGCGGTGCATACAGCAGAGAAACCGGCACATCGCTGGCCGCCCCCTTCGTCTCGGGAACGGCAGCCCTGGTAGCGCAGGCCTTTCCCTATATGACAATGGCTCAGATCCGGCAGGTATTGCTGGGCACCGCCACCGACATCGGGCTTCCTGGCGTCGATCCGGTTTTCGGCTACGGCCTCGTCAGCGCCGGCCGGGCGGTACGGGGCCCCGGAAAATTCGACTGGGGTGATTTCCATGCCGTGATTACCGACGGCGAAAGCGAGTGGTCAAACAACATCACCGGCGCAGGAGGGCTAATCAAGTCGGGCGACGGCATATTGATCTTGGCCGGCGACAGCACCTATCACGGCTCCACACGCGTCGATGGCGGTTTTCTTGCGATTGCCGGCAGCATTGCCTCCGAGACCTTTGCTGACGGGAACGGCACACTCTCCGGCAACGGCACCATCTACGGCAATGTCAACAATGACGGCGCCGTCAATCCCGGCTGGGGCCGCAAGGGCGGTACACTCACCGTGGACGGCAACTACCGCCAGTCGCCCGACGCCTGGTTCCTCGTCAATCTCGACGCCCCCGACGGGACCAGCCGGCTGGATGTCACCGGCACGGCGGACATCGCCGGTATGGTGGATGTCAGAGTGAGGCCAGAAAACTACCGGGGTGACGGCCGCCATACCATCCTGTCCGCAGCGAGCGGCGTAAGCGGGCGTTTCGAGGATGACTGTGGCTGTCATGCCTTCCTCGATCTCTCACTGGCCTACGACCCGACCACCGTCTATCTCGACGTCGCCCGCAACGGCGTGGCCTTCGCCGATGTAGCAACCACCCGCAACGCTGCGGCAACCGCTGCCGTAATCGAGCGTCTTGGCATCGGCCGATCCCTGCATGATCTCGCGGTGACCCTTGACGCCGCGACCGCCTCCGATCTTTTCGGCCAGCTGCCCGGCGAAGTCTACGGCTCGACCGTGACCGGCTTGATCGAAAACAGCCAAGTCATCGGCAACCAGATGAACGACCGGCTGCGCTCGGCCTTCGAGACCGTCGGCGCGAAGGCACGGCCGATCGTGGCAGCGGACGATCTCACCACCGGGTCGATCGCGGCAGCGGAACGTTACGGCGCTTGGGGTTCCGCCTTCGGCGCCTGGGGCCATACGGATGGCGACGGCAACGCCGCCGCGCTGTCGCGTTCCACCGGCGGCTTCGTCGCCGGTGTCGACGGCCTCGTCAAAGATGACTGGAGACTCGGCTTCCTCGCCGGGTACAGTTCGTCGAGCTTCAAGGTGGACGACCGCCGTTCTTCGACCTCCAGCGACAACTATCATCTCGGCGTCTATGGCGGCACGCAGTGGGGCGCCCTGTCGTTCCGCTCGGGCCTTGCCTATACGTGGAGCGATATCGACAGCAGCCGCAATGTGATCTCGCCGGCGCTGGTCGACAGCCTGACCGCCGACTACCGCGCCGGCACCACGCAGGTGTTCGGCGAGTTCGGCTATGGCATGCAGGCGGGCAGTCTTTCATTCGAGCCCTTTGCCAATCTCGCCTATGTCAACGTGCAGACCGACAGCTTCACGGAGAAGGGCGGCGCAGCGGCGCTATCCGTACGCGGCGGCTCCGACGACATGACCTTCACCACGCTCGGCCTGCGGCTGGCGACCGATTTCGACCTTGGAACGGCAAAAGCTACCGCCCGAGGCGTCATTGGTTGGCGACACGCGTATGGCGACGTCACGCCGGCGGTTTCCCAGACGTTTTCCGGCAGCGACGCCTTTTCGGTCGCCGGCGCACCGATCGCGCGCGACAGCGCCCTCATCGAGGCCGGTTTCGACTTTGCCGTTACACCGGCGGCAACGCTTGGGATCTCCTATCAGGGGCAGATCGCCTCGGCCGCTCACGATCACGGCGTGCGGGCCGATCTCGCCGTCAAGTTCTAGCAGCCGCTGGCCACGCCGGTCACGAAGCGATCTGCTCGGGCGCCGGCATCAGGTTTCGCGAATGGCTTGGCGGCGCGCCCATGATCTTGCGGAAGGCGCGGCTGAAGGACGCCTCCGAATCATAGCCGAGACGGTTGGCGACATGGGCGACGCGCTTCCCTTCGCGCAGCCACTGATGCGCCTGGTGCATGCGCATCCGTGCCACGTAGCGCGCCGGCGTCTCGCCGACGGTATCGGCGAAGCGCTGGGCGAAACCCGAGCGCGACGCGCCCATGAGCTTTGCCAGTTCCGGTACGGTCCAGTCCTTCGTCGGGTCGAGATGGATGGCGGCGAGCACCCGGCCGACCTCCGGATGACGCACGGCGGCAAGCCAGCCGGTCGACGTGCCGCAGCCGTGCTCCACCCAGGCGCGGATGATCGTCGCGGTCAGCACGTCGGCAAGCCGCGCCAGGATGCCGCCGGAGCCGACGCGCTGCATCGCCGCCTCGCGCGTCATGGTATCGAGCAGCGACGGGATCGACGGCTCGCTTGAGGCAAGATCGCTGGTGCGCATCACCGACGGCATGAGCTGCAGGAGCGGGTGCAGCCGGTCGACATTGAACTGCATCACCGCGAAGAACAGCAGGTTCTGGGCATCGGAATTGGGGCATTGCACGTCGACGATGCCGTCGCAAAGCTGCCGTTTCGGCAGGTCGTGGATCGAGATCGTCGGCAGGCCGGGCTTGCTGGCAAGCACATGCGCGTCGCCGCGCGGCAAGAGCACGGCATCGCCCGGCGTCAGCTCCACCCAGGCGCCATCGGGGCTCTGGAGATGGGCCGAACCGGACGCGAGAAAGTGAAAACGCGCTGGTTCCTGCGCCGGATAGGAGGTTGCCCATGGCGCACAGGGCTGGCAACGCCCATATTCCACTCCGTCTAACCTAAGGCCGCGCAGGATGTCGGTCAGCGCATCGGTCATGGGTCACTCCAGCTTTGGACAAACGGCATAGTGTTTTGGATTTTCTAGCATAGAAACTCCAGTTGCACATGCATATTTTCATCTCACCTGCAATGGAGATGAAAGTTATGGATGGCATCGTCGCAAGGCCTTCGGGCGAGGCGGATGAACAAGAAAAGCCGCTATGGGCGGCGGTCGTATCCCTGGCGCTCGGCGTTTTCGGCCTGGTCACGGCGGAATTTCTGCCGGCAAGCCTGCTGACGCCGATGTCGGCCGATCTCGGCGTTACCGTCGGCGCGGCCGGACAATCCGTGACGACCACGGCCGTCGTCGCGGCCATCGCCGGCCCGGCGATCGTCGTCTACACCGGTCGCTTCGACCGCCGCAACGTGCTGCTCACGTTGACGGCGCTTCTCATCATTTCCAGCCTGATCGCCGGCTTCGCATCCAGCCTTCCGATGCTGCTTGTCGCGCGCTTCCTGCTCGGCATTGGCCTTGGCGGTTTCTGGGCCCTGTCGCTGGCGCTTGCCATGCGGCTCGTTCCAGGCCGGCTGATGCCGCGCGCCATGGCGATCGTGATGTCCGGTGTCTCGATCGCGACCGTCTGCGCGGCCCCGGTCGGCGCCTGGATCGGCGCGACGCTCGGCTGGCGCTACGCCTTCCTGCTTGCCGCCGCCGTCGGCATCGTCACCTTCATCGTCCAGGCTCTGACCGTTCCGCGCCTGCCGCCGAAGGGGACCACCGGCCTCAATACCATCCTCAACGTATTGAAGCGTCCCGCGATCCGGCTCGGCCTGGCAACCATCCTGCTCGTCGTCACGGGTCACTTTGCCGGCTTCACGTATGTCCGCCCGTTCCTCGAACAGGTGCCGCAGTTCGGCGTCGAGGCGATCACCGCCATCCTGCTCGCCTTCGGCGTCGGCGGCTTCTTCGGCAACATTGCCGGCGGCTTTCTGGCCGAACGCAGCACACGCCTTGCGATGATGTCGGCGGCGGCCGGCGTCGCCTCCACCACCTTGATCCTGGGGCTTGCAGGCGCGCTACCGGCCGTCGCGATCGTTGCGATCGCCGCCTGGGGCTTCGCCTTCGGCGCCCTGCCGGTCAGTGTCCAGTCGTTCCTCAGCCGGGCTGCCGGCGACGAGGCCGAAGGTGCGGGGGCCGCAACGCTCACCACCTTCCAGATCGCCATTTCCACCGGCGCAATCCTCGGCGGCCTGCTCGTCGAACTGCAGGGCCCGGCCGGCGTCTTCCTCTTTGCCGCCGTGGCCGCGATGCTCGGCACCTCGCTGGTGTCTGTCTATCGCGAGCGGGTTCTTCAACCGGCGGAGTAACAACAATCGCATCAGCTTGGTGCGGGAGTGGCAACTCGCACCTGCGCCTGCCGGGCTCATTGGGTTCGGCAGGCAAAGCGATTCTCAGCGCAGCGCGTCGACCGGGGGTCACGGCGAGCGCTGCACACAGCGAGCGTAGTGGGCTCGTCGGAGACCACACACCCCTCCACCCACGTCGCCAAGATCAATTCCCCGGAAGCCGCCGCTCCTTCCAGGCTGCTTTCGGCACTTCGCCACCGATCGCGATGCTGAAGGAGGTCACTTCGGTCGCATCTTCATTGACGACGCAATTGAAGTCGACGTCGTACCAATTCGATTTGTTCTGGTAGGCCCCACCGCTGGCGTCCATACGGTTTTTGGCGATGAAGCCGCCCTTCGGTCCGAACGGCACCAGTCCTTCGGGTGGGGTATCCGGCCGTTGACTGCGGATCTGTTCCAGTGCCTCGAGATTGCACAGTTGCAGGATCCGCCTCTTGACCGGCAGGTTGATCAAGGCCTGCTTCACCCGCGGATCGGCAATCGACTTTGCAGAATAAAGTTCTTTTGCTTCGGTCAACTTGCTCGGAACGGGCTTGAGTTCGACCTTTGCCGCAGCATCGGCCGGCTTGGTCTTTGTGGTCCCTTCCGATTTGGCCGTCTGCGCCTTGGCGTCAGGCGTCTCTTTTGGTTCAGGCTTGGCTTCGGCCACCGTTACCGCAGGCTTTTCATCCGCCTTCTGTGTGGCGCTGTCTGTGGATCTCGCAGGCACGGCAAGCGTTGACGGAGGCTTCGGCTCCTTGACCGGTTCTTTTTTCTCGGTCGAAGGCGCCGTTGCCGGCTTATCCGACGGCTTTGCCTTGTCGTCCACGGCCTTTGCCGGCTCGGAAGCCTCGGTCTTTTTCTCCGTCTCGCGCGCGGCCGGCGGAAGCTCGGCCTCCTTGTTGTCCTGTTTGGTCTTGGCCATCGCCGAGGCGAACGATTGCGGCATTTGCTGCGCCGGCTTGGGTTGCGGCTTCGGGTCTGCCTTCGGTTGGGGCTGAGGCTTGGGCTGCGGTTTCGGCTGTTCGGCCTTCTTCTCTTCGCCCTTTTTCGGCGCCGCCTTCTTTTGTTCTGCCTGCTTCTGCTCGGCCTTCTTCGGCTCTTTCGCCTCTGCCGGCGGCGGAACGAGTTCGACGTTGACGGTCTGCTCCTTCGGCGGCTTCGGCAGCTCGAACGGCAGGTCGTACAAAAGGAAAAGGGCTACGACGAGGTGCAGGGCGACCGACACCGGTGCGCCCCATCCCATCCGTTCCCGCCAATTTCCCGCAAAAAGCTGCATCGCCAAGGAGATAAACCAATCGACGGGCGGAACCTAGGAGCTTCCGCCGATCTCAACAAGAGGCATAGGCCTGCATATGCAGCCGGAGTTTTGCGCTGCAGCCTGCCGGTCATCGGTCGAGGGCAAATGCAATGCCCCCCTTCTGGGGTCATCGCCAGCAACTGATGAGCTCTTGTCAAAAACGTTCCCGGCAAAAACGAGGCGGCGAAATCTGTTTCGGGTCCCGCGCTTATTTCGCACAATCATACCTATTATATAATTTCTATAGATTTAATTTTTAGGCACGCCTCAAGCGGCTCTGGCCGGTGGCGCAATGACATTCTTTGGCTTTGGGGACCCTTATGCAGCGAACTTCCACTCACCGAAAACTTTTCACAAAAGCCTTTGCCGCGACGGCAGCGCTGGCGGCCGGCCTGATCGCCACTTCGGCGCTTGCCGGCGAAACGCTCGACAAGATCAAGGCGCGCGGCGTCATCAAGGTCGGCGTCGGCACCACGCCAGGCTTCTTCTCGCCCGATAGCAACGGCCGCTGGCAGGGCTTCTTCGTCGACTTCGGCCGCGCCATCGCGATTACCGTCTTCAACGATGCCGAAAAGGTCGAGTTCACCAATTCCTCGCCGCAGCAGCGTCTGCCGGCGCTGCAATCTGGCGAGTTCGACATTCTGCTTTCGGGCGTCACCCAGACGGTGAGCCGCGCCTTCAAGCTCGGCTTCCACTTCGGCCCCGTCGTCTTCTATGACGGCCAGGGCCTGCTGGTGCGCAAGGACCTCGGCGTATCCAAGGGCGAGGAGCTCGACGGTGCGACGATCGGCGTCCAGAGCGGCACCACCGGCGAACTCAACATCGCCGATTTCTTCCGCAAGACCGGCAAGGCTTTCACGCCGGTCACGATCGAGGAGACCGGCGAGTTCCTGAAGGCGCTCGACAGTGGCCGTGTCGACGCGCTGACCCAGGATGCGACCGACCTTGCCGCCAAGCGCACCCAGCTCTCCAAGCCCGACGACTACGTGCTTCTGCCGGAGCGCCTGTCGAAGGAGCCCTTGGCACCGGCAATTCGCGCCGGTGACGACCAATGGCTCGAAATCGTCAACTGGACCGTCTACGCGACGATCCAGGCGGAAGAGTTCGGCATCACCAAGGACAATGTCGATACCTTCCTCAAGAGCGAAGACCCTGCGATCAAGCGCTTCCTCGGCGTCGACCCATCGCTCGGCGAAGCCATCGGTCTCGATCCGAAATTCGCCTACAACATCGTCAAGACCGTCGGCAATTACGGCGAGATCTTCGAGCGCAATGTCGGCAAGGGCACGCCGCTCAATTTCGAGCGCGGCTACAACCAGCCCTGGACGGCAGGCGGCCTGCTCTATTCGCCGCCGTTCCGTTGAGCCGGTTCATGGTCCTTCCCATGACACGCCAACTCCAACCGGGCCCTTCGGGGCCCGGACCCGTCTCGCGCCTCATGTCCTGGATCGGGCCTCTGCCTTTGCAGCAAGGCCTGCTCTTTGTCGGCGTGCTGCTGCTCTTTGCCTTTCTCGGCCAGAACACCGCCGAGAGCATGCACCGCATGGGACTGACGCCGGGCTTTGCGTTCCTCTCCCATCAGGCCAATTTCGAGATCGGCGAAAGCGTTCTTCCTTACGCGGCCGGCGACAGCTACGCCCGGGCGCTTGCCGCCGGTATCGCCAATACCGTCAAGGTCGCGCTCGTCGGATGTCTGCTTGCAATCGTACTCGGTGTCGCACTCGGCATCTTCAGGCTGTCCGGCAATCTGCTGCTCGCGACCTTCGCCCATGGCTATGTCGAGCTTCTGCGCAACACGCCTTTGTTGCTGCAACTGTTTCTCTGGAGCGCGATCATCCGCGCGCTTCCGCCGCCGCGCGGCGCCTATACGTTTCTGGGCAGCGTCTATCTCAGCAATCGCGGCGTCTTTCTGCCCTCGCTTTCGGTCGACGGCCTGCCGGCCTCCGTATGGCTGCCCGCGGTGCTCCTGACCGTCTTCGCGGCCCTCGTCATTTCCAGGCGCCTGCTGGCGGGCGCGACGTTCTATCTGCCGAAAACCGCCGGCACCGTACTCGGCGCGTTAGCAATCTTCTATTTCGCTCTCGTATCCCTCGGCTTCAGCGCATCGGTCGAAGTGCCTGCCAAGGGCGGCTTCAACATTCGCGGCGGCCTATCGCTGACCCCGGAATTCGCCGCGCTGCTGATCGGCCTCGTCGTCAATGCCTCCGCTTCGATTTCCGAGATCGTGCGCAGCGGCATCCAGTCGGTGGCATCGGGTCAATGGGAAGCCGCTCGCGCACTCGGGCTGAAGCCCGCGCAGATCATGCGCCTCGTCGTACTGCCGCAGGCGCTTCGGATGATCACGCCGCTGATGATTTCGAGCTTTCTCGATCTGACCAAGAATTCGAGCCTCGCGGTCGCAATTGGTTACCCCGATCTCGTCAGCGTCGCCAACACGACGGCCAACACCACCGGTCAGGCGCTCGAAGCGATCATCCTCATCGGCGCCGTCTACCTGACCATCAGCCTTTCGGTTTCGGCCCTCATGAACCTCTACAACCGGCGCGTGGTCCTGCGCGGAGAAGGAAAACGATGAGCCAGATCGAACTTGCGCCACCGGTTGCACCCGACTGGCACCGCTGGCGCGAAGGCCTCTTCAGTGGCTGGGCCAATGGCCTCGTCACGCTGGCAACGCTCGCCGCGCTCCTTTGGCTTGCTCTTCCCTTTGTCCGTTGGGCCGTCATCGATGCCGTCTGGGCCGGAACAGCGGCCGATTGCGCCGCGGAAGGCGCTGGCGCCTGCTGGGCCTTTGTCGGCGCCAAGTTTCGGTTCATGCTGTTTGCCTTCTTCCCACCGCCGCTGCAATGGCGCCCCGTGCTGGTGATCGTCCTTATCGCTGCGCTGCTGACGGTCTCCGCCATTCCCCGTTTCTGGAGCTTCCGCCTGGTGCCGGTCTGGTTGCTGGCGCTCGTCGGCATCTGGCTGCTGATGGCGGGGACGTCGGGCTTGGAAACGGTCTCGACCAATCATTGGGGCGGGCTGCCGATCACGCTCACAGTCTCGATCGCCGGCCTTGCCTTCGCCTTTCCGATCGCGCTGCTGCTGGCCCTTGCCCGCCAGTCGGACATGGGCATCGTTCGGTCCCTGGCCATCGCCTTCATCGAAGTGCTGCGCGGCGTGCCTATGATCGCCGTTCTCTACGTGGCGATGCTGATCGTGCCGATGGCGCTGCCGAGCGGCGCGGCCATCGACAAGTTGCTGCGCGCACAGATCGGCGTCACGCTGTTCTTCTCCGCCTATCTCGCCGAGATCATCCGCGCCGGCCTGCAAGTGATCCCGGCGGGTCAGAAAGAGGCGGCCCTGTCGCTTGGCCTTGGCCGGATCCAGATGCTCCGGCTGGTGGTGCTGCCGCAGGCGCTGCGGGCCGTCATCCCGGCGATCGTCAACCTGTCGATCGGCATCGTGCTCAACACCTCGCTGCTGGCCGTCATCGGCATCTACGATCTGCTGAATGCCGCCAAGACCTCGGCCACCGATCCCGCCTGGCTCGGCTTTTACAGCGAGGCCTATATCTTTGCGGCGCTCATCTATTTCGCCATCTGCTTCACCGGCTCGCGCTACAGCCTCTGGCTGGAGAGGAAGCTCAACGGTGGCCATCGCCGATAGGCGCATCCGACGGGGGTTGCGTGCCACGCGCCGCCGGGCCAAGAGTGCGCCGAAGCGAAATCTGTGACCGGGCAAAGCGCATGAGACAAAAAAACATCGCCGTCATTGGCGGCGGACCGAGCGGCTTGATGGCCGCCGAGGTGCTGTCCGAGCGCGGCCACGCGGTCACCGTCTATGACAGCATGCCGACGGTGGCGCGCAAATTCCTGCTCGCCGGCAAGTCGGGTCTGAACATCACCCATTCCGAGCCCTATGCCGCCTTTGTCGAGCGCTTCGGCGATGCCTCGCCGCGACTGCGCGCAGCGCTGGACGCGTTCACGCCGGATGACATCAGGCGTTGGGCAAAGACGCTCGGCACGGAGACCTTCGTCGGTTCCTCGGGCCGCGTCTTCCCAGAGGTGATGAAGGCGTCGCCGCTGCTACGCGCCTGGCTCAAGTCGCTGGAAGGCCGCGGCGTTCGCATCCTGACGCGGCACCGCTGGACAGGTTTTGAGGGCAACGCGCTTGCGTTCGATACTCCCGACGGCAAGACGCTTGTCAGCGCCGATGCGACCCTGCTTGCGCTCGGTGGCGCCAGCTATCCGCGCCTCGGATCCGATGCCGCCTGGACACCATGGCTGGAACACAGGGACGTGTCTGTCGCCAAGTTCCAACCCGCCAATTGCGGCTTCGATGTCGACTGGAGCGCGACCTTCCGCGATCGCTTCGCCGGCGCGGCGCTGAAGGGCGTCACCGCGACCTCGGAAGCGGGCACCGTCCCGGGCGAATTCGTCGTCAGCGAGACCGGTATCGAAGGTAGTCTCGTCTATGCACACACGAGCGCGCTTCGGGACCGACTGTCGCGCGGCGAAACGGCCGACCTGGTGGTCGACCTTACCCCGGGGCGCACCGTCGAGAAATTGGCAAAAGACCTTGGCCGCTTCGACAGCAAGACCAGTTTCTCCAATCGCCTGCGCAAGGGGGCTAGCCTCGAAGGGGTGAAAGCGGCGCTGGTGCGTGAGGTTTCGCCTGATGCCGCGCGTTTGCCACCTTCAGAACTTGCGGCCTTGATCAAGGCGCTGCCAATCCGGCTCGTCCGCCCGCGCCCGATCGCCGAAGCCATCTCGTCGGCCGGCGGCATCGCCTGGTCCGCGATCGATGACGAATACATGCTGAAATCAATGCCCGGCAGCTTCGTCGCCGGCGAAATGATCGACTGGGAAGCGCCGACCGGGGGCTATCTGCTGACCGCCTGCTTTGCCACAGGCTGTGCGGCGGCGCGCGGGCTCGATCGCTGGCTTAGCCGAGCGTCATAAAAAATTGCCGCGCCCTTGCCAGGCGCGGCGATCGTTTCAAGTGGCGTCAAAGCCTTACTGGTCGTTCAACACCAGCCCCTTGGTCAGTTCCAGCGCCTGGCGCTCGAAGAGACCACGGTAGATCCCGCCGTTGAGACGGATCAGCGCGTCGTGTGTGCCCTCCTCGGCGATCCGGCCGTGGTCGAAGACCAGCAACCGGTCGAGCGCGCGAACGGTCGACAGCCGGTGCGCGATGACCAGCGTCGTGCGCCCGAGCATCAGCCGCTCCATCGCCTGCTGGATCAGCACCTCCGATTCCGAATCGAGGCTCGATGTCGCCTCGTCGAGGATCAGGATCGGTGCGTCCGCGAGAAACGCGCGGGCAATGGCGATGCGCTGGCGCTCGCCGCCCGAGAGCTTGACGCCGCGTTCGCCCACCAACGTGCCGTATCCTTTCGGCAGCGCCGTGATGAAGTCGTGGGCGCTTGCAAGCTTCGCCGCCTTCTCGATCTCGCTCTGCGTGGCGTTCGGCCGCGCATAGGCGATGTTTTCCGACAGAGAGCGATGGAACAGGATCGGCTCCTGCTGGACGATCGCGATCTGCTGGCGCAGCGAGGTCTGCGTCACCGACGCTATGTCCTGACCATCGATGCGGATCTCGCCGGCTTTCAGGTCGTGCAGGCGCTGGATCAGCTTGACGAAGGTCGTCTTGCCCGAACCGGAATGCCCGACGAGACCGACACGCTCGCCCTCCCGGATGGTCACCGAGAACCGGTCGTAGAGCGGCTTGCGGTGCGCACCGTAGTGGAACGTCACATCCTTGAACTCGATGCGGCCGTCGGTGATCCGGATCGGCTTGGCATCCGCCTTGTCGTCGATGCCGAGCGACTGGCCGTGGATGTCGACAAGCTCTTCCATGTCGTTGATCGAGCGCTGCAGGTTGCGGATGTGTTGCCCGACTTCACGCAGGTAACCCTGCAGGATGAAGAACGAGGTGAGCACGAAGGTGATGTCGCCGGCTGTCGCCTGGCCCTTCGACCAGAGGAACAACGCAAAGCCGATCACCGCCGCGCGCAGGATAAGCAGCATGGCGCCCTGCGACGTGCCGTTGGTCGTGCCGCGGATCCAGGTGCGGCGCGTGCGGTCACGCCATTTGGCGAGTACCTTGGCTAGGCGCGCGTCCTCGCGGCCTTCGCCGCCAAAACCCTTGACGACGATGTTGCAGCTCACGGCATCGGCGAGCGCCCCGCCGAGCTTGGTGTCCCACCGGTTGGCAAGGCTTGCCATCGGCGCGACGTAACCAAGCGACAGCACGATCGTCATCAGGATGAAGACGATCGACCCGATACCGATGATGACGCCCATCATCGGCCAGTAGAACGACATCAGGATTGTCGATCCGACCAGCATCACGACGGACGGAAAAAGGGCCACGAGCAAGGTGTCGTTCAAGAGATCGAGCGCCCACATGCCGCGCGTCACCTTGCGCACCGTCGATCCGGCAAAGCTGTTGGCATGCCAGTCGGTCGAGAAGCGCTGGATGCGATAAAACGCAGCCGACGCGATGTCGGTCATCATCTTGAGGGTCAGATCGGTGACCCCCAGGAAGGTGAAGTGCCTGAGAATGATCGCGCCGAGCGACAGCGCCATCAGCATCCAGAAGGCGGCAAGCGCCGCATCCCAGGCAAGCTGATCGGTCGCCACACCGGAAACGACGGCGTCCACGAGCCGGCCCGAATAGAGCGGCGTCAGGACGTCGGCAAGCGTCGACAGGAGAACCATGCCGAGAATGACGCTGATGCGCAGCGGCTGCGCTTTCCAGTGCGACCAGGTGAATCCGAGAACGCTGCGGAACGCACCGCCGCGCAGGTCAATACGAGTAAAAGCCATAACAATCGCCCGATGCGCGACGCATCGGCCTCAAACAAGATCAGAATGGAATATGCCGTTAAAAGGAACCCAGCTTCCGATGCGGCATCATTGGAGTGACCGTATCCTCGAGAGAGGAAGGGCCAAGGTCAGCGAAACGAAATCCGACCTGGAAAAGACGGAAAGGCGAAAATGCCCTTCCCGGCCCAGTTCAAGACTGCACGCCGCCCCGTAGGGAGAAAGAAAAAGCTGGCATCTTTTGAAACCTCCCTGATTGGTTGCCGGAAGACGACCTATAGGCGAATCGCGCGCAACCGCCAAGTGCAGAAATCTTGCCATGGCGCCAATCGTCGCGGCTGCGACCTGTTTGCAACAGTCTCCGACATGCCTGCGGGGTTTACGGCGATGTGCTGTTCGTAGCAGAGTACGCCGCGATCGCCGACCGTGCATGGCACGAAACGGCGGCATCTTGGGGAGGGTCCGCGACAACCGGCACCGGCAATGACCGGACGGCGATGCGCGGTGGGAGTGAATTGACAAGGTTCCGGTTCTATATCGTTGCGGCCCTGCTGCCGCTGATCACCCTTGGCTTCATGGCGTTTGCAGGCCCTGCACGTGCTGTCGAGAAGCAGGAACTCGTGGTGGTCACTTCCTATCCGCCGTCCTTCTTCGAGCCCTTCCGCGCTGCGTTCGAACGCGCCAATGCCGACATGCGGGTGACGATCGTGCAGCGCAACACCGCGAGCGCCAGCCGCTTCGTCATCGAGAAGGCGGATGTGCCGGCCGACATCTTCTGGGCCTCGGCGGCCGATGCCTTCGAGCTCCTGAAGCGCAACGGAAGCCTGCGTCAGATCGCGCCGCGCAATACCGGCGCACCGGATCATGTCTTCGGCTACCCGGTGAACGACCCCCAAGGCTATTATCTGGGCTTCGCGCTGTCGGGCTACGGCTTCGTCTACAATCCCGCCCATCTCGCGCGCAGCAAACTGCCCGTGCCGGAGAACTGGCAGGATCTGCTGAACCCCGTCTATTCCGGCCAGATCGGCATCACCACGCCGTCCCGCTCGGGCACGACGCACCTGATCGTCGAGGCCTTGCTGCAAACCTACGGCTGGGAGAAAGGCTGGGCGATGCTGTCGCAGCTCGGCGGCAATCTCTCGACGGTTACCGCCCGCAGCTTCGGAGTGGCCTCCGGCGTGGCGCAGCGGCGCTTCAGCATCGGTATCACCATCGACTTCCTCGCCACCTCGCCGGATTTCGCCGGCGCCGGCAATGTCTTCGTCCTGCCGCCCGACACCGTGTTCGTGCCGGCAAGCATCGGCATCCTCACCCGGGCGCGCAACGTGCCGGGAGCCGAACGCTTCGTCGATTTCGTGCTTTCGGAGGCTGGCCAGAAACTCCTGCTGTCGCCGGCAATCGCCCGCATACCGGTCAATCCCGCGCTCAACAGCGGCCTGCTGCCGCAAGAAGACGGCGAGCGCCTGCTGAAATCCGGTGGCTTCGACGCGGCGCTTTCGGCGCGCAGATACGGGCTCGTCAATCTGATTTTCGACGACTATATCGTGCGCCGCCGGGCAACCCTTGCCCGCCTGTGGAAGAGGACCGCGGATCTGGAGGCGATGAACATCGAAGACGCGCAACGGCTGAGCATGCTGGCCCGGGCACGGCGGCTGTTGGGCCAGCCTCCGCTTTCAGCTAGCGAAGTCGCCAATGTGGCGGAGGCCCTGCAAGGCGAATGGCCGCGTGGCGTCGCCCGCTCCCCTGCCCATGCGGAACTCGCGAGCCGCCTGCGCGCGCGGATCGAGCAGAACCTCAGCGAGGCGGAACAGCTGCTGTCCTCGGCCGCGCGATCCGGCGGCCCCGTCAATCTCCATCCGTGGCGGCAGTGACGATGGCGGTGATCGAAACGACCGCCCGGCAGCCGCGCTGGCGCTTCGGTATCGGCGCCCGCCTCGTGCTCGCCTTCGTCGCGATCGTCGGGCTCGCCGTCGGCGCCTGCGTGGTCGGCTGGCTTTCCTATGAGCGGCTGTCGGGCGAACTGTCGCGCATGGCCGACGAGCAGATGCCGCAGCTCGCCTTCGCGTCGCGCCTCTCCAAGGCCGGGGCCGACATCGGCTCCGTGACGTCGGTGCTTGCCGGCGCCGAAAACCGCACCGAATACAACGAGATCCGCGCCGTCTACGCGACGCGCCTCCAGACCCTTCGAGCCCTACTCGAAGAAAACACGGCGCAATCGAGCACGGCGGCGCTGCTGCCGCTTGCCGAGGCCATCGGCGCCAACCTGAAAAAGATCGACCTTGCGGCCGGCAAGCGCTTCACTTTGCGCGAGGCCATGCGCTCGGACATCGACGAGCTTCGCTGGGTCCAGGCGGATCTTCTGGAAGAAGCCGACCCGTTGGTCGACGACATCCGCTTCAACATCGAAGCGGAAACCCGCAAGGGCCAGGGTGCGGCCGCGCTCGCCGAACAGCAGAAGAGCGAAGCGCTGTTGACCGTCGTCTCCCAGGCAAACCTTGCGACAGGTCTCATCGGGCGGCTCGTCAACGCCACGACCGAAGAGGAAATGCAGGAGACCAACGCCTTCCTCGGCGATAGCGCCGACGAACTGGCGAGCCGCATTCGCTCGCTCGACAGCTGGCCCGACAGCATCACCGTGCGGCAGCTGGCCGGGCGCATTCTCGACCAGTCCAACGCCTCGACGGGCATCCCCAATCGCAAGCGCTCGGAAATGCTGCAGGCCGGCACGCTTGCCGAACTTGCCAGCGAAAACGGCCGGCTGGTCGAAGAGCTTGGTCGCAAGATCGAGACGGAGGTGGTGGCGATCGAGGCGAGCGCCGGGGACGCCGCGCGACGCGCGGCCGCGGCAATCGAAACCGGGCGTAGCCTGCTCCTCGCAATCGCCATCCTCTCGGTGCTGGTGGCGAGCGCCATCGGCTACTTCTACGTCCACCGCAACCTCATCGCCCGTATCCGCCTGCTGGCGACGGCCGCCGGCGCGATCAGCGCGGGCCGGCATTCCGCAGCGATCCCGCCGCCCGAAGCCGACGAACTCGGAGACCTCTCGCGCGCGCTGACCCTCTTTCGCCAGACCCGCGACGAGCTGATCCAGTCGGCAAAGCTTGCGGCCCTCGGCCAGATGGCGGCCGGCATCGGCCACGAACTCAACCAGCCGCTGGCCGCCCTTCGCGCACACATCCACAACGCCGCCACGCTGATCGGCCGCGGCAAAGGCGAACAGGCGGTCAACAACCTCGACAAGATGAAGGGGCTGACGGGACGCATGGCCGACCAGATCAGCCATATCCGCCGCTTTGCCCGGCGGCCGGACGCGCAACTGCGGCCGGTCGATCTCACCGCAGCGGTGCGGGACGCCCTCAGCCTGCTCGAACATCGTTTCGAGGAGGAGAGCGTCGTGCTCGAGCTTTCGTTGCCGGAAGGCGGCCCGGCAATGGTCATGGCCGAACCGGTCCGGCTCGAGCAGGTCGCCGTCAATCTCATCGGCAATGCGCTTGACGCGGTCTCCGACCAATCGCTTCGGCGCGTGACAGTCGGCGTTGAAATGACCGGTGGCGCCGCCCGCCTGATCGTCGGCGACACCGGACACGGCATCGCCGCGGAAAACCTGCCGGCCGTTTTCGATCCGTTCTTCACCACCAAGCCGGTTGGTTCGGGGCTCGGCCTCGGCCTGTCGATCTCCTACAACATCGTCAAGGATTTCGGCGGCGACATCGCAATCCTCGAGACCGGCCCGACCGGCACACGATTCCTCGTATCCCTGAAAGGCCTGGAATGAGACCGGAAGTGGACATCATCCTGATCGACGACGACGCCAGCGTGCTTGAAGCTTGCTGCCAGGTGCTGGAACTGGAGGACTTCACCGTCGCCCCGCACGGTTCCGTCATCTCGGCGCTCGCCGGCCTGCGCGCCGACAGCGACACCGTGATCGTATCGGATGTCCGCATGCCCGATCATGACGGCTTCGACCTGGTCGCTGCCGTGCGCAAGATCGATCCCGATATCCCGATCGTGCTGATGTCCGGGCATGGCGACATCCCGATGGCGCTGCGCGCGATGCGCGAAGGCGCCTGGGACTTCCTCGAAAAGCCGGCCGATCCGGTCCACCTGATCGAGACCGTGCGCCGCGCCCGCGATCACCGGCGGCTGCTGCTCGAAAACCGGCGGCTGCGGCTCTCCGTCGACAAGGACGGTTGGGAAACGCGGCTGATCGGGCACTCCGCGCCGATGGTGGCGCTTCGCGACAAGCTGCAGCGCATTGCGGCGGCCAGCGCCGACGTGCTGATCATCGGCGATACCGGCACCGGCAAGGAGGTGACGGCACGGGCGCTTCATGATTTCAGCGGCCGCAAGGGCCGGTTCGTCGCCGTCAATTGCGGCGCCATTCCGGAGACCATGCTCGAATCCGAGCTTTTCGGGCACGAGGCCGGCGCCTTCACCGGCGCTCGGGAAAAACGCATCGGCAAGATCGAATATGCCGATGGCGGCACGCTGTTTCTCGACGAGATCGAGTCGATGCCGCTCGCAGCCCAGGTGCGGCTGCTGCGTGTGCTGCAGGAGCGCGTGATCGAGCGCCTCGGCTCGAACGTCGAACTGCCGGTCAATATCTGCGTGGTGGCGGCGACCAAGGCCGACCTGCACGATGCCGCGCGACGGGGAGAATTCCGCGAAGACCTTGCCTATCGCCTCGACATCGCCCGGGTCGAACTGCCGCCGCTCGCGCGTCGCAAGGGCGATGTCGGCCTCCTGTTCCAGCATTTCCTTGGCCTTGCCGCCAAACGCCAGGGACGCACGCCGCCACCGGTCGGCGCCGAGCATCTCGCCGACCTCAACGCCCGGCCCTGGCCCGGCAACGTGCGTGAGCTGCGCAATGTCGCGGAACGCTTCATGCTCGGGCTCGAAGAGCGCCCGGACACCGAAGCCGCGACGGCAGGCGGCGAGACTCTGGAAGCACAGATGGATCGGCTGGAGCGGACCATCCTCATCAACAGTCTCGCCAGGCATGAAGGCCGCGTGGGTGCGACCGCCGACGCGCTCGGGATCTCCCGCAAGACGCTCTATCTGAAGATGCGCAAGTTCGACATCGATGCCCGGGCCGATGGCGACGAGGGGTGATGTTACCCTTTTGACCCCGCCTCACCGGCCCCGATGTTACCTTTCTTACCCATTCTCAGCTGAAATCGCCCGGTTTTCCGGGTTTTTCGATCTGGCACGGGCCTTGCTCTCAAGAGGACAGCCGCCAAGCATTGGCGGTCTATTGGGAGGAGATACCTATGTTGAAAACCATCGCAGCAGCGATGCTGATGTCGGCTGCCTTCATCGTGACGGCCCACGCGCAAGACGGCGGCAAGGTGACGATCGTCACCTCGTTCTCCAAGGACGTGACCGACCCGTTCAAGGCCGGCTTCGAGGCCGCCAACCCCGGCTTCACCCTCGACGTCCAGAACAAGAGTACCAGCTCGGGCGTCAAGTACATCGACGAGACCAAGGTCAACAACCAGGTCGACCTGTTCTGGGCATCGGCCCCTGACGCCTTCGACAGCCTGAAGAGCAGGCAATTGCTCGCCAAGTTCACCCCGTCGGTGACGGGCCTGCCGGAAAAGGTCGGCTCCTATCCGGTCAACGATCCTGATGGTTTCTACTTCGGCTTTGCCGCATCGGGCTACGGCATCATGTCGAATGACCGCTACTTGGAAGCCAACAATCTGCCGAAGCCGGCCGAGTGGGGCGATCTCGCCAAGCCGGAATATTTCGACCACGTCGCCATCGCCGCCCCGTCGCGTTCCGGAACCACACACCTGACGATCGAGACGATCCTGCAGGGCGAAGGCTGGGACAAGGGCTGGGGTACGCTGAAAGGCATCGGCGGCAACCTCCAGCAGGTGACCGAACGCTCCTTCGGTGTTCCGGATGCGGTCAACTCCGGCCAGACCGGCATCGGCATCGTCATCGACTTCTTCGCCTTCTCGGCCCAGGCGAGCGGCTTCCCGGTCAGCTTCGCCTATCCGTCGGTGACGACGGTCGTTCCGGCCAATATCGGCATCGTCGCCAATGCGCCGAACCAGGCCGGTGCCGAGGCCTTCGTCAACTACATCCTGTCGGAGAAGGGCCAGGAAGTCCTGCTCGAGCCGGCCATCCGTCGCCTGCCGATCAACCCGGCGCTCTACGCCAAGGCGCCCGAAGGCTTCCCGAACCCCTTCAAGGATCCGCGCTTCCAGTCGATGATCACCTTTGACAGCGACGTTTCGAAGAAGCGCACGGATGTTGTCGACACGCTGTTCGACCAGCTGATTTCCTTCCAGCTCGAAAACCTCAAGGGCGCCACTCAGGCGATCCATGCGGCCGAAAAGGCGCTTGCCGCCAACGAGCAGCCGGCCGCCCGCGCACTTCTCGATGAAGCCAAGGCCCTGGTTGCCGCCATGCCGATCACGGCGGACGAGGCGGCGAGCAAGGAGACCCGTGACGCCTTTACCGGCGGCGAGGACAAGACCGCGCGCCAGGCGGAACTGGAACAGAAGTGGGCCGCCTTCGCGACGGAGAAGTATGCCGCCGCCAAGGCTAAGGCTGACGAAGCCCTGAACCTCGTCGACTAAGCGACGACAGCGACCGCCTGCCCATCCCGGCGGGCGGTCAAGCTCCCGCAAACATTCAAGCTTCGCCGACCCTGGCGCGCCTTTCGCGCCGGGCTGGCCGAACTCACTCCGGAGTCTGCCCCATGGCGCTCGTCGCTTCCGTTCCCATCCGGCCCGCCGCGGCCAAACCTGGCCAGATCCTGGCGGTCTCGGTGATCGCCCTGTTTCTGGCGATCTTCCTGGTCATCCCCGCCGGCACGGTCATCTACACCGCCTTCACCGAGAAGGGCACCGGTGCGCTGACCATCGTCAACTTCATCGACTTCTTCAACACCGACCTCTTCCGCCGGTCCTTCTTCAACTCCGTCTATGTGTCCGGCATGTCGGTCGTCTGGGCGAGCGCCATTGCGCTTCCGCTCGCGGTGCTCACCACCCGCTTCGATTTCCGCGGTTCGCTCATCATTCAGACGCTCGGCTTCGTGCCCCTGATCATGCCGCCCTTCGTCGGCGCGGTGGCGATGCAGCTTCTCTTCGGTCGCAACGGCACGGTGAACCTGCTCTTGAACGACTGGTTCGGCATCCGCATCCCGTTCATGGAGGGGCTGAACGGCGTCATCTTCGTGCAGTCGCTGCACTACTTCCCCTTCATCCTGATCAACCTGTCGACCAGCCTGCGCAACATCGACCGGTCGATGGAAGAGGCCGCCCAGAACCTCGGTTCCTCCGGCTTCCGGCTCTTCCGTCGCATCGTCTTTCCGCTCGCCATGCCCGGCTATCTCGCCGGCGCGTCGCTCGTCTTCGTCAAGGTCTTCGACGACCTGGCGACGCCGCTGCTCCTCAACGTCAAGGACATGCTGGCGCCGCAGGCCTATCTGCGCGTCACCTCGGTCGGCCTCACCGATCCGATGGGCTACGTCATCTCGGTGATCCTGATTGCCGTCTCGATCTTCGCCATGTGGCTTTCGGCGGTCGCCATGCGCGGCAAGGACTATTCGACGGTGCAGCGCGGCGGTGGCGGCCTTTCCAGGCGCAAGCTCAGCCGCGGCGAGAGCGTCATCGCCTATGGCGTCGTCGCGCTGATCCTGCTCTTGGTGTTGTCGCCGCATATCGGCCTGTTGCTGCTCTCCTTCGCGACCGTCTGGTCGTTCAGCCCGCTGCCCGATGCCTACACCGTCGCCCATTACGGCCGGGTCTTCGGCGAAAGCTCGCTCTACATCAAGAACACGCTGATCTACGCCAGCCTTGCCGGCCTGATCGACGTGGTCATCGGCGGCGCCATCGCCTATCTCGTGCTGCGCACCAAGGTCATCGGCCGTCGCTGGCTCGACTGGGCGGCAACTGCCGCGCTTGCCATCCCCGGCGTCGTGCTTGGCATCGGCTATCTCAGAACCTTCTACGGCATCACGCTGCCCGACGGCACGCCGCTCGCGACCCTCTGGGTCATGGTGGTTCTAGCGCTTGCCATCCGTCGCCTGCCCTATGCGCTTCGCGCCTGCTACGCAGCCCTGCAGCAGGTGTCGGAGTCACTGGAAGAGGCCGCCGAAAACCTGGGCGCGACCAAGCAGCGAACTATCCGCCGCATCGTCCTGCCGCTGATGACGGGGGGCCTGCTTGCCGGTTTCGTCACCAGCTTCTCGACCGCAGCGGTCGAACTGTCGGCAACGCTGATGCTGATCCAGAGCAATTCGGACGCGCCGATCGCCTACGGGCTCTACGTCTTCATGCAATCGCCGGCCGGTCGCGGACCGGGTGCAGCCCTCGGCGTCATCGCCGTGATCATGGTCGCGCTCTGCACGCTTCTGTCCCACTACGTCATCGAGCGTCGCCAGAAGGCGCTGGGTACGGCCAAGTAATTCGGGAGGAAAAACAATGACAGTGAACATCAACAGCGCTGCACTCGCCGCCGGCCCCGCCAAGGCGATCAGCATCAGCGACGTCAATCTCTACTACGGCGCGCTGCACGTGCTGAAGGACATCAACCTCGAGATCCGGCCGGGCGAATTCTTCGCCTTCCTCGGCCCATCGGGCTGCGGCAAGACCACGCTTCTGAGGCTGATCGCTGGCTTCAACAATGCCCGCCAGGGCAAGGTCGTGATCGGGGGACAGGACGTGCTGGACATGCCCGCATGGAAGCGCGACATCGGCATGGTCTTCCAGTCCTATGCGCTCTGGCCGCACATGACGGTCGCCGCCAACGTCGCCTTCGGCCTCGAAGAGCGTCGGCTTCCGCGCGCGGAGATCGAAAGTCGCGTCCAGAAGGCGTTGGACCTCGTCGGCCTCAAGCACCTTGCCGACCGACGCCCGTCGCAGCTTTCGGGTGGTCAGCAGCAGCGCGTGGCGCTCGCCCGCACCATCGCCATCGAGCCGAAGGTGCTGTTGCTCGACGAGCCGCTGTCCAACCTCGACGCCAAGATGCGCGTCGAAGTCAGGCGCGAGCTGCGCGAGTTGCAGCAGCGGCTGCAGCTGACGACGATCTTCGTCACCCACGACCAGGAAGAGGCCAACACCGTCTGCGACCGGATCGCCGTGTTCAACGAGGGCAGCATCCAGCAGGTGGGAACGCCGATGGGCCTCTATGAGAAGCCGGCCAACCTGTTCGTCGCCAACTTCCTCGGCACGGCCAACATCCTCGACGGCAAGGTGGCCGGCAGCGGCGCTGCCAGGAGCTTCGAGGTCGTGGGCGGCGGCTCCATCCCGATCCCGGCCGGCACCGACGTGCCCGTCGGCGCCAAACTAGTCTTCCGGCCGCAATATGCGACGATCGGCAGCCTCGAGCCCGGCGCCGTCGCGCTCGAAGGCATCATCGCGCATCGCGAATTCCTGGGCGCGACCGTGCGTTATGGCGTGAGGATCGGGGCTGCGACGGTGCTGATCGACGCGCCGTTCCATTCCGGCGACGCGCTTCTCGAACCCGGTGCGGCAACGACGCTCGGCCTCAAGCCGTCGTCGGCGCAATGGCTCGCCCATTAGAGCATACGATGCGCGTCCGCCGGTCTGACCGGCGGACGCGCCCCTCATCCATTCAAGCATCGCGAGATCGCTGCTTTCTTGAGTTCCGCATGAAAAAAGATCTTCCAAGCCTCATCCTCATCCGCCACGGCGAAACCCAATGGAACGTCGCCGGCCGCCTGCAGGGCCGCAAGGACACGCCGCTGACGGCCAATGGCGTGCGCCAGGCGCTCGCCGTCGGCCTGCGCCTTGCCGAACGGATCGCCGAGGAGGACAAGAACCTGACCTTCTGGGTGAGCCCGCTCGGCCGCGCCCGCCAGACCGCATCGATCCTCGCCGACACCTGGTCGATCCCCTTCGATCGTTTTGCCGAGGCGGCCGCCCTCGCAGAACGCTCCTATGGCGCGTGGGAGGGGCTCGCCCATGACGAGATCGAGCGCGATCTTGTGGACCAGTACGAGGCGCACAGCGCCGACCCGTTCGACTATTCGATGCCGGGAGGCGAAAGCCGGACAGCGCTTGCAGCGCGCCTCGAAGCCTGGATCGACACGCTCGACCGCGGCCGGCGCCATGTCGTGGTTACCCATAGCGGCTGCCTCAGGGCGCTGCGCGGCATCTACACCGCCGCCTCGCGCGACGAGATTCTTGCCTATCGCGAACCGCAGACGGCCTCGTTCCTTCTGACAGCAGGCCGCGAGACCATGCTCGACGTGCCTCTCAACATCCTGCGCGCCCTTGGCTGCGATGGCGCCGGAAGGACCGTCTGGATCTAATCGACGAGGCTGCCGCAACCAGCCACAAGAAACGCCGCGCATGGAAGCCATGCGCGGCGTTCGATATTCAGAGGGATTGCCGCCCCCTTAGAAGCTCACCTTCAGCTTGGCGTTGACGCCGTGGTCGGAAACGCCGGAGGCGATCTGGCCGGTGTAGTTGACGCCAAAGGTCGCGGTCGGAGCGATCTTGACGTCGATACCGGCTTCGACGAGTGCGGCATCCCGGGCGATCGGCGCGCCGCCGACCGTAAAGCCCTGACCGCCGGCAAAGGCGAGCGTCGAGGTCGGCACGACATCGCCGAATGCATGGCGCCAGCCGACCGTGCCGCTGAGAACCGCCGCCGTTTCGCCGAAGGACACGTCGGTCGACGTACGCACGCCGATCGTCGTGAAGGTCGTGTCGGTGTTGTCCGAGCGGCCCGAGAGCGCCGCTGCTCCGCCCTTTTCACGGAAACCGTCTGTGTCGAGGTTGAGATAGGCGAGATTGGCGAAGCCCTCGAAATCGAAGCGACCGGCACTTGCCGCATAGCTCGCCTCGCCGAAGATCTGGGCGGTGCGGGCATCATAGGCTGCCGACAGGCTGTCGTCGAAGCCGCCGAAGGCTACGCTGCGGCTCGTTTCGATGCGGTGCCAGCTATAGGTCGCACCCGCCGTCAGCGACAGCGCGCCAAGCCCGGTCCCGGCATAGGCGCCGATATGGTAGTTGTCGCTGTCTCCCGAGGAACGACGATCGACCACGTCGAAGGTCGAGCGGCTGTAGCCGCCAAAGAGGCCGGCGCGCCAGTTGTCACCGACAAGACCGTCGGCGCCCATGAGGAAACCACCGACATTGCGCTGGAAGCCCGCCGCATTACCGTTGCTGTCCGTATCGCCCCAGGTGCCGAAGGCCTGGCTCCAGAAGGCGAAGCGCGCAGTATCGGCCGCAACGCTTTCGATGCCGCCTTCGCCATAGGCGAGCACCGGCGTCGCCTTGGTGCTGTCATCGCCGAAGGCCGCACGGATGCGGTTGGTGGCTGCCGCGTTCAGAAGCAGACCGTCCTGCAGCAGCATGCCCTTGGTCGAGGCATGGATCTCGCCCGAGAGCTGGTCGAAGGCAAAACGCGCCTGTGCGCGGTCGAGGTTGGTGAGCGCCGAATAGGCGGCATTGGAGAAGCCGAGGCTTTCGGCCGCGATCGCCGTTGCCCGCTGGTTGGCGGTCTCGGTGACATCTGCGAAGCGGATATCGTTGCGGCTGAGCGTCAGCGTCACGCTGTTGGCGTCATAGCCGAGCGTAGGGTCGAGGAAGACGAGGCTCGATGCGACGTCGGCAAAGGTACCGGTCACGCCGCCGGCCGCCGTCAGGATCGTGTAGCTGGTTTGCGGCGCATAACTGCCATTGGCCGCAAGCGCCAGGACCGAGCCGCCGTTGAGCGTCGCCTTGCCTGACGCGATGATCTTGTCGCTTTCACCCTTGTCGTTGGCTTCGACCTGATAGGTGGAGCCCGCCGCGAAACTGATATCACCGGTAACGTTGAGCGTACCGACCGAATTGCCGGGCGCGATCACGCCGCCGTCGGCAATCGTGATGCTGCCGAACGTACCGATGCCGCCGATGGCGCCCTCCTTTTCGATGGTGAGCCCCGAAGACGAGGCGATCGACCCTTGCACCGAGAGCAGGCCGGACTTGACCACGGTCGCGCCGGTATAGGTGTTCTGGCCGTTGAGCACGAGCGCGCCGGCGCCGAGCTTGGTGAGACCGCCGCTGCCGCTGATCGCCTTGTTGACGGCAACGACGTTGGCAGCGTCCGCCACGTCGAGCGAACCGCCGCCCGCTTCGAGCACGATATCGCGGTTGATCTGGTGCATGTCGCGGCCGGCGATCCGGAGCGCGCCGCCGTCGAGCCGGAGCTTCGCCGCTGCGCTGCCGAGGGCTGCATCCTCTTCGACCACAACGGTACCGCCGTCGGTCACCAGCGTTTCGCCGATAAAGGAGTGATCGTCGATGCAATAGTCGCGGATCGCCTGCTGGAAGCGGGAGTCGGTGCTCCTGCAATCGAGCAGCGTCTTCTTTTCCTGGTCGGTCAGGCCGGCAAGGATAGGCAGGCCGTTCTCGTCGGCGATCTGGCCGAGATAGACGTCATTGCGCATGTTGTTGCGGCTGAGGTTGAACACCCCACCCTTCTCGGCAAAGGTCGACGCCTCGTCACCCCAGACAATGCGGGTCTTTGCCGCCGAGGTCGCCGGATCCGTGTAGTTCTGCAGCACCGGGCCAACCCAGCGCACCGTGTGCGCAACCGGCTCATGATCCGAAAGCGGCGTCTTCGATCCATCCGGATTGGTCACGTAGCTGACGTCTGTGATGACTCCGGAATAGCGATCCTTCGGATCGTCGGCGAGCGTCCACCACTTGCCGAACGGACGCGAGGCCAGGAAGTGGTCGATCTTCACCCGGTGCCAGCTCGCCCAGGTGTTGGTGGCGTCCTCGCCGTGCGACGGCCAGGTGACGCTGCCGTCGTTCAGAGCATGTGGCGAGAACTGTTCGCGCTCGTTCGGAAGCTGCAGGATCTGGAACTGCTTCTTCAGGATGTTCATCGTCTGCGGCAAGTTGCCGGCAACCGGATACATTTCATCGGCAAACAGGCCTGACGGCACCGTCGAGGCGTTGATCGCCGCGGTGCCCTTGCCCTTCCACTCGGCGATATAGGCGTCGAGCTTCTGCTGGTCCTTGGCGTAGTCGCGCAGGAGGCTCAGATAGAAGCTGTTGCTTGGGCTTTTGACATAGGTCTTCAGCAGCAATTCCTGCTGGCTGACCGAATGCAGGCCGCGTTCCGAGACGTCGCCGGCATTGAAGTCGCCGGTGAGGATGATCGGCCGCGTCTCGCCCTTGGCCCACTGGTTGATGCCCTTGGCCTCGCTGATGCGCGTCGTCGCCGGGTCGTAATAATTGAGGTGGGTGGTGCCGACGACCACCTGCGGCTTGCTGACGGTCGGATCGACCACAGTATAGGTCACGATGTCGCCGAGTGTGCTGGCGCCGAAGGTGCCGGGCAGGCGCGAGAACACGCCGGTATCGCTGTCCTGGCGGGTGGCGTAGGTTCCGAGACCGGCATTCTTCAGGATGCCCGGGATGTCCCGCGCGTAGGTGCTGTTGGCGCGGAACTCCTGGAACGTCAGGATGTCGTAGTTCCCCTTGATGAAGAAGTCCGACATGACGCTCGGGTTGGCCTTGAAGCGGTCCAACCAGGTGTTCAGCGTCAGGATCTTCATGCTGTCGTCGGCGGCGCGCGCCTCGGCCGCCGAAAGCGTCAGGCTCGTGCCGCACAGAAGGATCGCCGTCGCCAGGCGCAACGGTTGCGTAAGGCGCGCGAAAGCCCGCACCCCGCGGAGGTCGTGTCCACGTTGTCTCATTATCTGCTCCAATGTCGCGATGCGAACACGCTCCGTCACAAGACCTTCACGGCGATGGTGTTGATGAGCGGAAGAGTTCACTGAAATGTACGATTACGGACATTAGGCGAGTCAAATGTCAGTTTTACAACATTTCATAGGGCGCCATAAAATTTCGCGCGGCCCACAGGTGCTGCGCCGGCTTCCTTGGAGATCGGCGTTGGCCCTATGGTAGCAAAACGTGCTGATGGGCAATGAGGATGAGGGTGATGGACGATCGGGATATTGCGGGTGGGGACAAGAAGGCGCGCCGGCAAGCGCAGCTTCTCAGCCACCTCGAAACGAACCACTATATTTCGATCGAGGAAATTACCGGCCTGTTTGGCGTCACCACACAGACGGCGCGCCGCGATATCATGGCGCTCGAACAGGAGGGCAAGGTGCGGCGCCTCCACGGCGGCGCGACCATTGCGACCCCGGTTGATCCCAACATCTACCGCCAGCGGCGCATCGACAACGCGGAGTTGAAGGAGCGCATCGGGCAACTGACCGCGGAGCTTGTTGCCGACGGCGCTGCCGTCTTCCTCGACACCGGCACGACCTGCGAGGCGGTGGCGCGCGGCCTGCTCAAGCGCCGCGACCTGCGCGTCGTCACCTACAGCCTGCGCGTCGCGACCACGCTCAGCGAAAGCAGCAGCTTTGCCGTTGCCGTGCCCGGCGGCTTCGTGCGCCAGGTAGATGCCGGCGTGTTCCGCGAGGAGACCGCCGACTACATCCGCAAGTTCAAATTCGACGTCGCCATCATCTCCGTCAGCGGCATCGACCAGGACGGCGATATCGGCGACTACGACCATGCCGAAGTCGCCGCTGTCTCGGCCGCCATGCGCCAGGCCGAGCGCGTCATTCTCGCCGTCGACAGCAGCAAGTTCGGACGGCGCGCGCTGGTACGGCTGGCATCGCTTGCCGATATCGATGCGCTGGTCACGGACCGGCTGCCCGACGAACAGATCGTCGCCCTGCTGCGCGAGCACGGCGTCAGCGTTCATTGCTAGCGTCGGGGGGAGCTAGTGCCGAGGGATGCCGGCAGCGAATTTTGCCGGGGGCTTGAAACCCTTCACCCGACACCACACATAGGCATCAACGAATTGCCCGTGGAGCGCGACGGATATGATCAACCGAAGGCTCCGGGCGTAGTTCGCGCGCAAACGCTGACCACGGATGTACTGGCAGTGTGACGCCGCGAACGGGAAAAGGTCGGCATTGCCGGCCTTTTTTGTTTTCAGCACCGGCAGGTGCCCGTCTAGCCGCTACCAGCGCACGGCCCAGCGGCCGCCCAACGCCCCAAGCACCGTCAGTATCATGACTGCGATCGTGTACCAGGTCGCGACGAAGAGTGGCGAATCGTCCGGGCAGTGGGCGGCGTAGAAGGTCGCGGCAATGCCGCCGGCTGCAAGCCCTGCCAGGGCGCCGGCAAAGCCGGGGCGCGACGGCGCGCCATGGCGCAGCGCGAGAAGGAACAATCCAAGGGGTGCAAGGCCGATCAGCGGAATGAAGGTCATGCACACCAGATAATTGGTTCCGACGAGTTTCGTCGCCCAGGCGTCGGGTGGCACGGCAAGAAGCTCGAACAGTACGCCACCGGCAACGAGCAGCGGCGCGATGCCAAGAAAAGGCACCAGCCGGCGCGGGTCCGCATCGGGCCAGGCGGCAACGCGCATGGCCGCAAAGGCAGCCGCAGCGAGCGCGATCGTCACCACGAACTTGAACAGGAACCGAACCGTCTCGGCAGCGGCGGCGATATCCGGCCGCGGGCCGAGCAGGATCGAAAACGCGACACCGGCAAGGACGAGCGCGCCGATCGCCACAGCGGGCCATACGGTGTTCATCGGCAGACCGGGTCGCCGATTGTCCGCTGCGAGAGCCTTGATGAGGTCGTTCGTATCCATCTCAGTTTCGTCCAAATCGGCGGGCGATTGCAGCAAGGCCGCGGTGCAGCGCCACCCGAACCGCCGTTTCGTTCATGTCCAGTTTCTGCGCCGTCTCGGCCACGGTGAACCCCTCGACCGAGATCGCACTGACCACCGAACGCTGGCCCGGAGCGAGCCCCTCCAGCGCCCGGCCGATCTCCCAATCCCTGGCCGTCTCGGTTTCGACGCTCGGCAGCGTCTCTTCGAGCCCATCGATGCCCACCGTCGGGCGGCGGGCCTGCCGGCGCACGGCATCCACGTATTTGTGCCGGGCGACGGCATGCAGCCACGGCATGACGGGTGCGTCCTCCCGCCAGGTATGACGTTTGACGTGCACCGCCAGCAGCGCCTCCTGCACGACGTCCTCCGCATCGACGCCGCCGCCGATGGTCCAGCGCCGGGCCCAGCCACGGATCACCTGTGCCGCGTCCCGCAGGAAGTCGGCATAGGCCTTTTCGTCGCCGGCCACGGCCGCGCGAAGAAGCCCTGCGAGATGTTCGTCGTCCGCGCCGCTCACCCGGGCCCTTCCTCCCATTCGCCGATTCCCGGCATTTGTTACACGGCTATCGCAAATTCACGGCTGCTGTCTGCTCGAACCGGCCTCGCGAACCCATCACGAAAGCGTGTTGCCAACGTTATGTAACGCCCGACGCCTGCGTGGCGAAAGACCCGATGTGCGCCTCAGTCACGAGCGCACTCGGTCAATTCAACACGGAGACACATTCATGTCCACGAAGTCCACGATCAGCACCGCAATGTTGGCAGGCGCAGTGGCTGCGGCCCTGTCGTCGCTTGCGACCGCCGCACCGCTCACCGAGGCACAGGTCAAGTCCGCCATGGATGCGGGCAAGGAAAAATGCTTCGGCGTCGCACTCAAGGGCCAGAACGATTGCGCTGCCGGCCCTGGCACCACCTGCCAGGCAACCTCGACGGTCGACTACCAGGGCAACGCCTGGAAATTCGTCGATGGCGGCACCTGCACGACGATGGAACTGCCCGACGGCCGCAAGGGCTCGCCCGAACCGCTCTCCCGCGACATGGCGTCCTGATCCACGACCAGACGGAAACGGGAGGCGGGGCAATCGCCTCCCGTTGCACTTTGGTTTTCAAGGGGATGGCCGGTCGAGCAACGCTCCCGCCCGCCATCAACGCTCACAGGATTGGAACGGGATTGGCAATGCGCACTTCAACCAACGATGGCAGCGGACTTGCCCCGGTGAGCCCTCGCCTGCCGAACCATCAAATTGCCGGGCTAGCCGGAACGAGCTTCAAGCATCAGCACCTTCAGGCGATCCTCGCCGACGAAGCCCCGGGCGGTTTTTTCGAAATTCATGCGGAAAACTACATGGGCGCCGGGGGCCCGCCGCACGCGGCGCTGACCCGCATCCGCGAGCAGTTTCCGGTCTCTCTCCATGGCGTCTGCATGTCGATCGGCGGCCCGCAGCCGCTCGACAAGGCGCATCTCGCCCGGTTCAAGGCGCTGGTCGACCGCTATGAGCCGGCGCTCGTCTCCGAGCATCTCGCCTGGTCGACCCACGAAACCACCTTCTACAACGACCTTTTACCGCTGCCCTATACCGAAGCGACCGTTGCGCGCGTTGCCTCGCATATCGACGAAGTCCAGGAGACGATCGGACGCCGGCTGCTGCTCGAAAATCCCTCCACCTATGTGACGTTCCCGGAATCGACGATGAGCGAAACGGCGTTCATCCGGGAACTGGTGAAACGCACCGGCTGCGGGCTGCTGCTCGACATCAACAACGTCTTCGTCTCGGCCACCAACCAGGGCTATTCGGCGCGCGACTACCTCGGCGACTTTCCGCTGGAGCATGTCGGCGAGATCCACCTTGCCGGGCATGCGGAGCAGGAAGACGACGAGGGCGAGCTTCTGCTGATCGACAGCCATGACGGCCCGGTCGCAGACGCCGTCTGGAAACTCTACGAAATCGTCGTCGCCAGGAGCGGCGCCATCCCGACGCTGATCGAATGGGACAGCGCCATTCCCGAGTGGCCGGTGCTGAAGCGCGAGGCCATGGCGGCGCAAGCGATCCTCGATGCTCACGGGCAGCGGCCGTCGCAGGAGAAGATCCGTGTCCGCGCCTGACGCAACGCTCCCCATCCCGATCGGCCGAGCCGGCAGCTATGCCGCCGGTTTCGTGCCGCCGTTGCTTGCACCCGACCGGCCGACACCGGCCCTTGTCGCCGGCCCGAACGGCAAGGCGGCGGTGAAGCGCTTCAATGTCTATCGCAACAACGTCACGGTCAGCCTGATCGAGGCGCTGGCGGCGACCTTTCCGGCAACCGAGCGGATCACCGGCGAGGCCTTCTTCCGCGCCATGGCGCGCTTTCATGTGCGGGAGACGCCGCCGACCTCGCCGCTGCTTTTCGAATACGGCCACGACTTTCCCGATTTCATCGCGCGCTACGAATACGCGAAGGGAATGCCTTGGCTTGCCGACGTTGCCAGGATCGAGCGCGCCTGGCTCGACGCCTATCATGCCGCCGATGCGCCGGCGCTTGCGCCGTCGGCGCTTTCCCTGGTTCCGCCCGAGCGGCTTGGCGACGTCGTTTTCGAACCGCATCCGGCAAGCAGGATCGTGCGTTCCGATTATCCGGCCGTCACGATCTTTGCCGTCAACCGCGGGCGCGGACCGGTCGGGCGCATCGAAACGGCTGATCCGGAGAGCGCGCTGATTACCCGGCCCGGTCTCGATGTCATCGTTCGAAACCTCGCGCCCGACGCCGATCTCCTGCTTTCGCGCCTGCTGGCAGGCGTTCCCCTCGCCGCGGCCGCCGCGGAAGCTTCAACCCGATCTCCCACGCTCGATCTTACAGCCGCAATCGCCACCGCGCTCGAAGCCGGCGCTTTTGCGGCCATTCATCACGGAGGATAAAACCATGATGTCCGCATCCAGATTTTCGCAGAACGGCAGTCCTGCCGACGTCTCGCAATGGGCCCGTCGAGCGAACCGCGCCGTCGGCGTGCTTGCGCCGCTCTGGCTCTCCCAGCTTGTGCTGCGCTTTGGCCTCGCCGTCCCGTTCTTCCGATCCGGCATGAGCAAGTGGGACGGCTTCCTGCAGTTGAACGACGTGGCGGTGCTGCTCTTCAGCTCCGAGTTCCAGCTGCATCTGCCGGGCGGACCCTATCCCTACCCCGCTCCCGCCGTAACGGCCTTTGCGGCCGGCTCGGCGGAAATCGTTCTGCCCATTCTGCTCGTTTTCGGCCTGGCGACCCGATTTGCCGCCCTCGGCCTGCTTGCGATGACGATCGTCGTGCAGCTGACCGTGCCGGACGGCTGGCCGATCCACATTACCTGGGCCGCCATGGCGCTCGCGCTGATGGCCTCGGGTGCCGGCAAGCTGTCGCTCGATCACCTGCTGTGCGCGTGGCGCAAGGGCGGGCGATAGGCTGCACGATCCCGGCGCCTGCATCTGCCGCAGGCGCCGTCCTTCAATTCGGGCGCAGCCGGACCGGCGTATCGACGATCAGCTTGGTCCAGTCGTCGATGAAGCGGGACCGCTGCAGCCGGTCCTGGGCGGCAAGCAGTGCCGGGCCGATACGGATCGGCCGGCCGATACCGGACTCCACGAGTTTTGCCGGGCCGTCGACCTCGGCCGGCAGTGCGCCGTTCCACGAAAAGAAGAAGGCTTTCTCTCGCGCCACCTTTTGCCCTCGCTCGGAGAGCAGATAATCGAGAAAACGACCGGCAAGATCGCGGCGTTTCGCCCCCACCGGGACCAGCGCGCCGCGGCTGAGGATCAGCGTATAGTCGCGCGGCAGCACGATCCTGAGCTTGGCGTTCCGGCGCGAGGCGGCATAGGCGTAGGAGCCGAGGATGTTATAGCCGATATAGACGTTGCCACTGTCGAGTTCCGACAGAACCGCGTTGTTGCAGCAGCGCAGCACCGCCTGGGCGCGGCTCAGGCTTTCGAGCAGGCGGCCGTAGGTGGTCGAGGCCTGTTGCGCATCGAGGAAGGCGAGCAGGTAGCCGATGCCGGACTGGCGCAGATCATAGGTGCCGATGCGGCCGCGATAGTAATCCGGCTTGAAGCGCAGCAGATCGGTCAGCTCACCATGGGTGTGCGGCACGTCCTCCGGCGGCACGAAGTCCTTGTGATAGACCATGACGGAGGGCTCGAAGGTGAAGCCGAAGACCTCGTCGCGCCAGTTCGCCCAGGCCGGAACGTCTCCGGTTTCCGGCGAGACATGCTGCAGAGCACAGCCGTCGTTCGCAAGCTTCACCAACTGGTCGACGGAGGACGACAGCAGGAGGTCACCGAAGGCCTGCTGCAATCGGCAGGCGATGTCGGCATCGTGATAAAGCTCGTTGGTCACGTAGTCGGTATAGTCGATGGCGACATCCCGCGCCGTCAGCTGAAAGTCGCGGATCAGCGGCTCCATCGCCTCGATGTCGGTCGCGCCGTTGATGACGAGCCGGCCGCGTTCAGCGTCGAGCGCCGGAAAGAACGCGCGCGTCCCCTCGACCGCGCCCGCCGGGCCGGCAAGGCCAAGGACCGCGACAAGTGCGATCGAAGGAAGCTGTCGCCACATCCTCATGGTCCCTCCCGATAAAGGGGAACATCGAGAATGACGGTGAAGTCGTGCGCGCCTTTCTCTAGAAACCGGACCGTGCCGCGATGGGCAAGCGCCACCTCCGCCGCGATTGCAAAGCCGAGTCCCATGCTTCCCTCTCCCGTCTTCGAACTGACGAACCGTGTGGTCACCGCCGCCCATTCGCCCGACGGAATGCCGGGACCGTCGTCGGCGACCTCCACCAGGGCCCGATCGTCGTCGCGCCGCACGCGCACGGCCAGCCGTTGCGCGACACCGTGCTGCAGCGCGTTGTCGATGATGTTGGCGATCGCCTCGCGCAGGCTCACCGCATCGCCGAGTACATAGACCGGCTCGCTGCAGTCTTCGAAGGAGACGACGACATCCGGGTCGACGGTAATCGGTACCGTCGAGCGAAACGCTTTGCGGGCGATATCGCCAAGATCGACCGGCTTGAAACGCACGGAATCGGATCGGTGGATGACCATGGCATGGCTGAGCAGCTGGTTGGTGAGCCGCGCCAGCTGGCTGACGCGATCGCGCACCCGCCCCAGATGCCGCCTGCGGTTGGCGTCGAGGTCGTCGTCTTCGAGCATGTCGACCTGCGCCGAAAGGGCCGTCAGCGGCGTGCGGATCTGGTGGGCCGCATCGGCTATGAAGCGCTGAAGCAGGGTGACGCGTTCGTCGAGGCGGCCCATGAAATGATTGATCGACCCGACGAAGGGTTTGAGCTCCCTTGGCATGTCGGCCTCGACGGGGGTCAGGTCCTTCGGATCGCGGGCACGCAGCGTCGCGGCAAGGGCATCGACGGGCAGCAGCGAATAGCGGATGGCAAGCACGGTGCCGGCAAGCGCAAGCAGGCTCATGATGCCGACGAGGATCATCGCGCGCGTCGTCAGTTCGCCGGCAAGCCCGCGCCGCGCTTCGGTCGTCTGCGCCATCACCACATAGGCCCAGCCGGAAAAGGACGGGTCCGAAAGCGCCCGCGAGACCACAGCCACGCGCACCGGCACCTTGCGATATTCCGTCGTCAGGAACACTGGGCCGGCCCGGGCCGCTGTCACGTCGACGCCGGTGTCGAGATCGTCGTAACCGGTCAGGGTTCGGCCATCCGGTCCCACCACACGATAAAAAATGCGGTCGCGCTCGGCAAGGCCAAGGAGCTCGAAGGCCGACGACGGCAGGGTGACGCCCAGGTTGCCGGCGTCGACGGTCATGTTCGCGGTGATCTGGATCGCCGCGCCGAGCAGCAGCCGGTCGTAGGCATCGTCGGCAGCCGCGCGGGCATAGTACCAGGCAGCGGCGGAAAGCAGCGCCGCCCCGCCGCAGAGCACCAGCGCCACGCGCAGCACGAGCCGCCAGAAGAGAGAGGTTTCACGCCGCTTCATCGGCCACCAGTTGATAGCCGAGACCACGGATGGTGACGATGCGCACCGACGAGCCCTCGATCTTCTTGCGCAGCCTTCCGACATAGAGTTCGACGGCATTGGGGTTGACGTTTTCGTCGAAGCCGAACAGCCGGTCGAGCAGCTCGTCCTTGCTGAAAACCCGCCCCGGCCGGGTGGCCAGTACCTCCAGAAGCGTGATCTCGCGGCGCTTGAGCTGGACCTCGCGATTGCCCACCCGCACCGAGCGGCTGTTGCGGTCGAGCACCAGATCGCCGCACTCGATGAGGTTGGTCGGATCGCCCTGGCGGCGGCGCAGGAGCACGCGTGTGCGCGCTTCGAGCTCGCGGAAATCGAACGGCTTGACGAGATAGTCGTCGGCGCCGAGGTCGAGCGCGCCGACCCGGTCCTCGATTTCGGAACGCGCCGTCAGCACCAGCACCGGCGTCGTCTTTCGCCGGGCCCGCAGATGGCGCAGGATCTCGAACCCGTCGAGCCCCGGCAACATGACGTCGAGGATCACGAGATCATAATCGGTAAATTCGAGTATGTCGGCGGCGGCTTGACCGTCCGTCTGCCAATCGACGGTGTGCCCGACCTTTTCCAGTCGACGGCTGATAGCCTCCCCGACATCCCTCGTGTCCTCCACCAGAAAGATGCGCATGAGCAAGCAGTGACACGGAAGATTCCGCCGATCAACCCGGCGGATATGACCGCTTTCGTGACAGCGTGGTGACAGGTTCGGGGAGGAAAGAGGGTTGCCTGACCGCGACAACGGGAGATGCGGCCAGGGTCTGGAGGACAATCATCGCCGGGGCATTTTCGGGCGGCCGCACACGCGGTCCGTCGATGCTGGTCGATGCCCGTCCAAGCCCTGGATGTCACGGTGGGGCAGGCGCGCGACAGCGCCTTCGAAAGAACAACTCATGGATGGGAGAGAGCCCATGACCCGAACCTTCGTAAAGACCCTTCTGGCGGCCGGACTGTTTGCCGCCGTTGCATCGCCGGCCGGCGCCGAGCCCAGCAAGCCTGAGTGCCTGGCCGGCGCCAAGCCGGGCGGCGGCTTCGACCTCACCTGCCGGCTCGCCGCCAATGCGCTGCTCGAAGCCAAGATCATCGGCAAGCCGATGGCTGTCACCTACATGGAAGGTGGGGTTGGTGCGGTTGCCTACAACCACGTCATCGGCAAGCGCGGCACCGACGGCAACCTGATCACCGCGGCCTCGTCCGGCTCGGCGCTTCTGATCGCCCAGGGCAAGTTCGGCCAATATGACGAAACGGCCGTGCGCTGGCTTGGCGCGCTCGGCGCCGACTACGGCGTGCTCGTCGTTGCCGCCGACTCGCCCTACAAGACGCTTGGCGAATTGATCGCCGCCTACAAGGCAAGCCCGACCGACTTCTCGGTCGCCGGCGGCGGCGCCGTCGGCTCGCAGGACTGGATGAAGGGTTCGCTCCTGGCAAAGGCTGCCGGCCAGGAGCCGAAGCAGATGCGCTATGTGGCGCTCGAAGGCGGCGGTGCGGTGCTGACGGCGCTCGAAGGCGGCCACGTCAAGGTCGGCGCCGGCGATGCGGCGGAAATGTCC
Organism: Ensifer sp. ENS09; assembly: GCF_014852425.1. NCBI lineage: Bacteria > Pseudomonadati > Pseudomonadota > Alphaproteobacteria > Hyphomicrobiales > Rhizobiaceae > Ensifer > Ensifer sp. ENS09. The sequence goes on along the minus strand of NZ_JACVBP010000004.1, from coordinate 189,126 downwards.
AAGCACCATGCCGCCGGCAAGGTCCGCGTGCTCGCCGTCATGGCGCCTGAGCGCCTTCCGGGCGAACTCGCCGAAGTGCCGACCGCCAAGGAACAGGGCGTCGACATCGAATGGCCGGTCTGGCGCGGCTACTATGTCGGCAAGGACGTCTCGGACGCGGACTATAAATGGTGGGCCGACGCCTTCACCAAGCTCGTCGCAACGCCGGAATTCGTGAAGGAGCGCGAGGCGCGCGGCCTCTACGAATACAACCAGGTCGGCGATGCCTTCGACCAGCAGGTCAAGTCGGACGTGGCACGCTTCAAGATCATCGCCAAGGAAGCCGGCATGTAATGCCGAGGATCGGAGCGGGACGACCTCCCGCTCCGATCGCCATCATCCTGCGGGCACACGGGCACGGGCGATCCGCCTGGCCGTGAAGGAATGCCCGTTTTCCGTGACGACGTGATCATCGGGAAACCCAACATGTCAGACACTCCATCCTCATCCTCCCTCGTTGGCAGGATCGGCGGGCTCTTGATGCTTGCGCTGGCGATTGCCTATGGCATCGGCGGCAGCCAGATCGAATATGCCTTCGCTTCGGACCCGCTCGGTCCGCGCGTTGTGCCGGTACTGCTCGCCATCATCCTCACGGCGCTTTGCCTTCTCTATCTGAAAAGCCCTGGTTCGACGGAAGCCTTCCCGAAGGGGCAGTTGCTCGTGAAGATCGCCGCGGTGCCGCTGCTGCTGTTCACATCGGCATTGCTCCTGGAGCCCGCCGGCTTTGCCGTCTCAATCTTCCTTCTCACCCTCGGCGTCGGCTGGATCTTCGGCGCGCCCTTGCGTCTCGCCGTCGTCGGCGCCGTCGGGCAGGCCGCCCTCTGGTGGTTTGTCTTTTCCTACCTGCTCGACGTCTATCTGCCCGCCGGCCGGCTGTTTGGCTGACCCGCCGGTTATGGAGTGATATCAATGAACCTCGATTATCTCTGGAACGGCTTTACCGTCGCGCTGACGATGCAGAACTTGCTCATCGGCCTTGCCGGCTGCTTTATCGGCACCCTGGTCGGCGCGCTGCCGGCGATCGGTCCGATCAACGGCATCGCGCTGCTGCTGCCCATCGCCTATACGATGGGCCTGCCGGCCGAAAGCACGATGATCCTGCTCGCCGCCGTCTATTGCGGCGCCGAGTATGGCGGCCGCATCTCCTCGATCCTTCTGAACGTGCCGGGCGATGCCGGCGCCGTGATGACCGCGCTCGACGGCAACCCGATGGCTCGCCAGGGCCGCGCCGGCGAGGCGCTGATGCTCTCGGGCCTCTCCTCCTTCGTCGGCGGGGTCTTCGGCGCCGTCGGGCTTGCGCTGTTCGCGCCGCTGCTTGCGGGCCTCGCGATCGGCTTCGGCCCGGCCGAATATTTCGTGCTGATGGTCTTTGCCTTCGCCACGCTCGGCTCCATGGTCGGCAGCCAGCCGGTAAAGACGCTGATCGGCTGCACGCTCGGCCTGATGCTCGCAACGGTCGGCCTCGACGCCACCTCCGGCGCCTACCGCTTCACCTTCAACGAGCCGGAACTCGGTGACGGCATCGAATTTGTCGTGCTGGTCATCGGCCTGTTCTCGGTGTCCGAGGCGCTGCTGATCCTCGAGCACCAGGCAAGCGGCGTCACGGTCATCCGCGAGCTCGGCCGCATGACCGCCCGCCTCGACGACATCCGCAAATCGATCGGCGCGACGCTGCGCGGCTCGGTCATCGGCTTTATCGTCGGCGTGCTGCCCGGCACCGGCGCATCGGTTTCGAGCGCGGTTTCCTACACCACGGAAAAGCGCATCTCCGACACCGAGGGCACCTTCGGCAAGGGCGACGTGCGCGGCCTTACGGCACCGGAGGCGGCCAACAACGCCACCGCCTGCGGCGCCTTCGTGCCGATGCTGACGCTCGGCGTGCCCGGCTCCGGCACGACCGCCGTCATGCTCGGCGCGCTGATGCTCTACAACATCCAGCCGGGCCCGATGCTGATCACCGAGCGGCCGGAAGTGGTCGGCGGCCTCGTCGCGTCGCTGTTCATCGGCAACGTGCTGCTGCTTCTCCTCAACCTGCCGCTCGTCAACATCTTTGCCCGCGTGCTGACAGTGCCGAACTGGCTGCTGGTTCCGGGCATCCTGGTGCTGTCGATCGTTGGCGTCTATTCGACCCACGCGTCGGTGTTCTCGATCCTTCTGATGCTCGGCATCGGCGTTATCGGCTGGATGCTTCGAAAGGCCGGCTTCGACATGGCGCCGATCATCCTCGGCTTTGTGCTCGGGCATGTGATGGAGGTGAACCTGCGCAATGCGCTGGCGATCAGCGGCGGCGACATCTCGATCCTGTTCCAGAGCAAAATCTCTATCATCCTCTGGATTCTGGCGGGCGCCATGGCCGTGATGCCGCTTCTTGTCGGCTGGAGGAAGGCGAAGCGCATGAAGACCGCGACGAGCTAGCTGATCGCCTCCCTGTCGGCTGCGTGGACAGCGGTGCGCGAACTCATCGCGCGCCGCTGTTGTCGTTTTGGGCAGCACCAACTCAAGACTATAAATCCAGTATAGACACTTTTGTCTACGCATGTTCTAAGGGGCGCCATCGAGGAAGAGGAACGCCGTGACCCCAGAACTCCGCCCCTATAGCCTGGTCTGCGACGCGGTCGCCTTGCTGTTCCAACCCTATGCCGAGGTCGTGCTGCATGACCTCGCAACCGAAACCGTCGTCCATATCGCCGGCAACTTCTCCAAGCGCGAGATCGGCGAACCCTCGCTGCTGAGCGAAATCGGCTTCAGGGAAGGCGATGGGATCATCGGCCCCTACGAAAAGGTCAACTGGGACGGGCGCTCGATCAAGGCGATCAGCGCGGTCTTGCGCGATGCGGCCGGCAAGGCGATCGGCGTGCTTTGCATCAATGCCGATGTCTCGGACTTCCATGCAGCACTCCGCACGCTCAACGCGCTCGTCCGCGTTCCCGTCGACGCCGACAAACCAGAGAGCCTGTTCAAGGAGGACTGGCACGAGCGCGTCAACGAATATGTCCAGCAGTGGACGGCTGTCCGGGGGCTGACGATCTCAACATTGAGCCGGACCGATAAGCAGGCGCTGGTGATCGCGCTTTCTTCAAACGGCGCCTTCGGCGGCAAGAATGCCGCGTCCTACATCTCGCGCATCCTCGGCATGGGCCGCGCAACCGTCTACAAATATCTGAGCCAGGGGAGCGCGCCATGATTGTCGTCGGCCGCGAGAAACTCGCATCCCTGCCGCTGCTGACGCTTGCCGCACCGGCCATCCGCGACGCCTATATCGCCGTCACGGATGGCCGCGCCAACGTGCCGCCGGTCGGCTATCTGCCGCTTCCGGGGCGCAATGCGGATTGCCATATCAAATATGGCTACATCGACGGCGATCCGATCTTCGTCGTGAAGATCGCCTCCGGCTTCTACGACAATCCGGCCAAGGGATTGCCCTCGAGCAACGGCATGATGGTCGCGGTATCCTCGCAGACCGGCGACGTGGTGGCCGTGCTCGACGACAAGGGGCTGCTCACCGATCTTCGCACCGGCATCGGCGGTGCGATCGCGACGATGGCGCTCTGGCGCAAGGACGCGCGGAGGATCGGAATCGTCGGCACCGGAACGCAGGCGCGCATCCAGATCCGGGCGCTTGCCGCACTCTCGGATCGACCGCTACGGTTCACGGTCTGGGGGCGATCCATGGAACGGGCCAACGCCGTGCTTGCCGACCTTGAGGACCTCGAACTTTCCATCGCTGCAACGACCGATCTCGAAACCCTCTGTCGCCAGTCCGATGCGATCGTCACCACGACGCCATCGAAGGAGCCGCTGATCCGATCGGACTGGATCGCGCCTGGCACCCATGTCACCGCCATGGGTGCGGACGCACCCGGCAAGCAGGAGCTCGACATTGCTCTCGTTGTGCGCGCCGACCGGCTGGTCGCCGATCTCGCCGAGCAATGCCTTGACCATGGCGAATTTTCTGCAGCGGCGCGGGCTGGGCTGATCCAAGAGGAGCGCTGCGTCGCGCTCGGCGCGATCCTTTCCGGTGCGGCCGAAGGCCGGCGTTCGGACCGCGACATCACCATCGCCGACCTCACGGGGATCGCGACGCAGGACATCGCCATCGCCCGCACCGCGCTCGATGAACTCGGCCTGCTCGGCCGCCCGCAAGGAACAACCCAATGACCAAAGATATCCTCGAAACGGCGGCGCGCTCTGTCCGCGCGCGCCAGCGCATCCGCCCCTTCATCTATGAGACGCCGCTGATCCCTTCGCGCGCGATCGGGCAGCAGACATCCTCGACGGTGCTGTTCAAGGCAGAAAATCTGCAACTGACCGGCTCCTTCAAGATCCGCGGTGCTGCGAGCAAGATGACCTCGCTGCCGCGGGACCAGCAGGTGATCACCGCCTCCTCCGGCAACCACGGCATCGGTGCGGCCCATGCGGCAAGCGCGATCGGGCAAAAGCTGACGGTCGTGCTGCCCGAGATCGTCAAGCCGGCGAAGCTGGAGCGCATCCGCGCCTACGGCGTCGACGTCGTCCTCCACGGTTCCGAAACCGGGCTTGCCGAACAGCATGCACAGCAACTGGCCGCGACCGAAAAGCTCGGCTACGTCTCGCCCTACAACGACCCGGAAATCATCGCCGGCCAGGGCACGATCGCGCTTGAACTGCTGGAGCAGGCCGAGCGCATCGACAATATCTTCATCGCCATGGGCGGTGGCGGGCTGATCAGCGGCATCGGTTCGGTGCTGAAGAGCTTCAGCCCGTCGACCCGCGTCATCGGCGTCTCCGCTAAAAATTCGGCGGCGCTCGCGGCTTCGATGAAGGCTGGTCGGGTGGTCGAAACAGAACACCTCGACACGCTCGCCGATGCCGTCGCCGGCGGTCTTGACGAAGACAGCATGACACTCGGGCTTGCGATGGCCGTCGTCGATGAGGTCGTGACCTGCTCCGAAGCCGAGATTGCCGCGGCGATGCGAGACGTGCTTCTCGATGAGCATATGCTGGTCGAAGGAGCGGCAGCTCTCGCGCTCGCCGGCTTCCGGCAGATCGCAGCAAAATGCGCCGGCCAGACCAATGTCGTCCTGCTCTGCGGCAGCAATATCGACGGCGCCAGCGTGCTGCCTTCATTGCTGGGCTAGAGGCGCCGCTGCATGGCCCTGCCCCGCCTCTAGAGACTGACGCGCTCCACGTAGTAGCGCGGGATCTTCACCCGGTCCCGGTCGCGGTAGAAGTCGATGCAGAAATCGACGAAGGCCTTGAACCGCTTCGAGACGTGCCGGCGGCGCGAATAGATGAGGTTGATCGCCGTCTGCGGCGAGCGCCAGTCCGATAGCACCGGCTCGAGCAGCCCCGCCTGCCGCTCGGTCTCGACGAAGAAGTCGGGCAGATAGGCGATGCCCTCGCCGGCGACGGCGAAATACTTGATCGTCCAATAGTCGTTGGTGGTGCAGGTGGCGGTCGGAAGCAGATCCACCTCGTCCTCGCCGGGCTGCGTCAGATACCAGGACTGCAACCGCGTCGGCTGGCGGAAGACGAGGCCGCGATGGCCGGTGAGCGCATCCGGATCATCCGGCTGGCCATGGCGGGCAATGTATTGCGGGCTGGCGAAGAGGCCGTAGGATGAGACCGAAAGCCGCCGGCTGATGTAGTCCACGTCGGAAGGCTCGCCCCAGTGGAAGATGCCGTCGAGCGCCTGTTCGGTGACGTCGGAGAATGGCTGGCGTGAGGACAGGAACACGACGTCGAGATTGACCTGCGGATATTGCTGGCGGAAGGCGTAGAGCAGCTCGGACGTGATCGTCGTGCCGAATTCGCCGGTCGAGCCCACGCGCAGCGTGCCCGCCACCTCCTGGCGCATCTCCGCCATCGCCGTTGCCGCATCGTCGCAATTCGACTGGATCAGGCGCGCGTAGCGCAGGAACTCCGCGCCGGCATCGGTCACATGCAACTGATGGCCCTCGCGCACGAAGAGTTCGATGCCGAACTCGTCCTCCAATTGTCGGATCTTATGGCTGAGCGTCGATTTCGGCAGGCGATGGCGCCTGGAAGCCGCTGAAATCGAACGCGAATCCGCAACCTTCACGAAGCAGTCGATAAGCGAGAGATCCATTTTTCGTCCAAAATCTTGTACGATATGTCCAGAGATTAGCCTATTTCGGCCCATTGTGTAAACGACGGGGAATTGGGAATATTCACTGGAGCTAAGGGAGAAGAGGTTCCAGTGAGCGATATCAGAGAATTCATTCGCGCCGCATCCGGCACCGGCGGCAAGGCAACCCTGGCAATCCGCGGCGGTCGCCTGGTTAACGTCGTTTCGGAAGAGATTTATCAGGCCGACGTCGCCATCTATGGCGAACGCATTATCGCGGTCGGCGACATCTCCGACTATATCGGGCCCGAGACCAAGATCGTCAACGCCACCGGCAAGTACCTGGCACCCGGCATGATCGACGGACATCTGCATGTCGAATGCTCGAAGATGTCGCTGACGAGCTTTGCCAAGGCTGTCGTGCCGCTCGGCACCACCTCGATCGTCACCGGTCTCGACCAGATCATCGTCGTCGGCGGCCCCGCCGCTGCGCGCGAGTTCCTCGATGAAGCCAAGCAAACGCCGCTCAAGGTCTTCTGGGGCGCGCCATGCAAGACGCCCTACACCATGCCGCGTTCGACCGTCGGCCACTATTTCAGCCCGGCCGATCACCAGGCGACGCACCACTGGCCGGAATGCGTCGGCATCTGGGAGACCGTGCGCGAATTCATCCAGGAAGAGGACGCAGACGTCCTGGCGGCGCTCGAACTTGCCGAAAAGAGCCGCCTGCCGGTGCTCGGCTGCTGCCCGATGACGCGCGGCGCGCGGCTCAACGGCTACCAGCAATCGGGCGTGCGCGCCGATCATGAAAGCTACACGCCCGAAGAAATGCTCGAAAAGCTGCGGGCCGGCATGCATGTGGTCGTGCGCGAATCCTCGATCTCGCACTTCCTTGCCGACAACCTGCGCATCGTCACGGAAATGGGCGTCAAGGCGCTGCGCCGCATCAGCTTCTGCACCGACGACGTGGTGGCGAGCGACATCTTGAAGCGCGGCCATCTCGACAACATGGTGCGCATGGCGATCGCCATGGGCATTTCGCCGATGGCGGCGATCCAGATGGCAACCATCAACGGCGCCGATGCGCTCCGCATCGACGACAAGGTCGGCTCGATCTCGCCCGGCCGCGCCGCCGACATCCTGCTCGTTAACGACCTGCGCAATTTCAACATCGAAACCGTCGTCGCCAAGGGCGAGGTGGTCGCCCGCGATGGCAAGATGGCGATCGAGCTGACGCCGCCTGAGCGCAGCGTCGCGCTGCTCAATTCGGTCAAGGTAAAACCGCTGCAGCCCGGCGATCTCAAGGTTGCTTATCATGGCGCCGGCGAGACGGCGGACGCGATGGCGATCGCCGTCACCCCGGAAAAGATCTTCGTGCGCACTCGCCGCGACGTGACGCTGAAGGTCAAGGGCGGCCAGGTGCTCGCCGATCCCGCGGCGGACGTCCAATATGTCACCGTCGTCGAGCGCTACGGCAAGACAAGCAACCGCCCGGTCGCCTTCACCTCCGGCTTCGGCCTCAAGCAAGGGGCGATCGCCAGTTCCACCGCCCCGGACGACAACAACATCATCTGCATCGGCGCCGATCTTGAGGACATGCGCATCGCCATCAATCACCTGATCGCCAACAATGGCGGCCAGGTGGTGGTCCAGAACGGCAAGGTCGAGGCCTTCCTGCACCTGCCGATCGGCGGCATCGTCTCCGACATCGAGCCGGCCGAGATGGCGGCGCTGGAAGACCAGCTCGACGATGCGGCTCGGGCGCTCGGCTGCCCGCTGCCCTGGCCCTTCATGTACATGTTCGTGTTGCAGATCACCGCGATCCCGGAATATGCGATCACCGATCTCGGTGTCGTCGACTGTGTCGGGCTGAAGGTGATCTCGCCGTTTTCGCCCGCCGGCGGGGACGAGCGCGCCGTCGCTGCGGAATGATGCCTTGGAAGGGGGCCGGTCACGCTGGCCCCCTTCTTCGTTCAAAAAAAAGGGGAACAAGATGAACTATCAGAACAAGTCCGTGGAGGCGGCACCAAGCCCGGAGACATCCTGGCTCGCAGCGCTACTCGACCGCTACTTCCAGATTTCGCGGCTCGGCTCGACCGTCCGCACCGAGATCCTCGCAGGCCTCACCACCTTTCTCGCCGCCTCCTACGTCATCGTCGTCAATCCCTCGATCCTCGCGCATGCGGGCATTCCGTTTTCGGCCGGCGTGACGGCGACGGTGCTCGTCAGCTTCATCGGCAGCTGCGCCATGGGGCTTTATGCGCGCAGCCCCATCCTGGTGGCGCCCGGCATGGGCATCAACGCGCTCTTTGCCTACACCATGGTGGTCGGCGCCAAGGTGCCGCTCGAGGTCGCGCTCGGCTGTGTCTTCTGGGCCGGCGTGCTCTTCACCGTCATGGCCTTCTTCAACCTGCGCCAGACCATCATCGAGGCAATCCCGGTCGATCTGCGCTATGGCATCGCCTGCGGCATCGGCCTGTTCATCGCGCTGATCGGCCTGGAAAACGCCAAGTTCATCGTCGCCAACCCCGACACGATCGTCGGCCTGACGCAATTCAACCCGGTCACCCTCACCTTCATCGCCGGCTTCGTGCTGACCGTGGCGCTGGTGGTGCGGCGGGTGCCCGGCGCCATGATGGCCGGCATGATCCTGACGACGATCCTCTCGATCCCGATCGGCCGCTGGTGGGGCGATGGAGCGGCGTTTTGGCCGGAGACGCCTGACGTGCATACGCTCGTCAACTGGAGCGGCTTCTCCGCCGCGCCCGATTTCAGCTTCGTCGGCCAGATCGATCTCCTGGGCGCGCTGAACCTAATCTACCTGCCCTTCATCTTCGTCTTTCTGTTCACCAACTTCATCGAGGCGCTCTCGACTTTCCTTGGCCTCGCCGAAGCGGCCGACCTCAAGGATGAAAACGGCATGCCGCGCAACATCAGGGAATCGATGCATGTCGACGCGATCGCGGCGCTGATTTCCGCACCGCTCGGCACCAGCCCGGCGACCGTCTATCTCGAATCCGGCGCCGGCATCCAGCAGGGCGGACGCACCGGTCTCGTCGCGCTGGTGGCGGGTCTTCTCTTCGTGCCCTTCCTGTTCCTGTCGCCGTTGCTTTCTTTGGTGCCGGCGGTCGCGACCGCACCGGTGCTGATCCTCACCGGCCTTTTCATGTCCGAGCCGATCAGCAACATCCGCTGGAGCGCGCTCGACGAGGCGATCCCGGCCTTCCTTGCGATCGTATTGACCCCGCTCACCTTCTCGATCACGCTCGGCCTGTCGCTTGCGATCATCGCCTATGTGCTGATCAAGCTGGTCTGCGGCCGGGCCGGCGATGTAAGACCGGTCATGTGGTTCGTGGCGCTGCTTGCCGCAGCACTCGTCGCCCAGACCCAGTAACCGCCAGAAAATCCTTCGGCGCCCTCGATGGTGGGGCGCCGACATCGCCCATCCGAAGGAAACTGTCATGCTTCAATCCTGGTCGAAGACCGCACCCGAACTGGTCGACGTCGCCATGGGCCGCAAGCCCGCCGATCTCGTGATCCGCAACGGCAAATGGGTCAACGTCTACTCCGGCGAAATCATCCCCGGCACCGACATCGCCGTCAAAGCCGGCCGCTTCGCCTATGTCGGCCCGGACGCCAGCCACACGATCGGCGACGGCACCAAGGTCGTCGACGCCGCCGGCCGCTATCTCGTTCCCGGCCTCTGCGACGCGCACATGCATGTGGAAAGCGGTCTCGTCACCGTCACAGAATTTGCCCGCGCGGTCATTCCCCACGGCACCACCACGATGTTCATCGACCCGCACGAGATCGCCAACGTGCTTGGCCTCGACGGCGTCCGGCTGATGAATGAGGAAGCGCAGAGCCTGCCGATCAACGTGCTCGTCCAGGTGCCGAGCTGCGTGCCGAGTGCGCCGGGTCTCGAGACCGCCGGCGCCGAGCTTTCGGCTGAGGATGTTGCCGAGGCGCTTGCCTGGCCGAACGTCATCGGCCTTGGCGAAATGATGAATTTCCCCGGCGTCGCCGGAAACGACCCGAAGATGATGGCCGAAATCGCCGCCACCCAGGATGCGCGGCTCACCGTCGGCGGACACTATGCCTCGCCGCATCTCGGCCGCGAGTTCCACGCCTATGCCGCCGGCGGCCCGGCCGACGACCATGAAGGCACGACGGTCGACGACGCAATCGCCCGTGTTCGCCAGGGCATGCGCGCCATGCTGCGCCTCGGCTCGGCCTGGTACGACGTTGCGGCACAGATCAAGGCCGTTACCGAATCCGGCCTCGACCCGCGCAGTTTCCTGCTCTGCACCGACGACAGCCATTCCGGCACGCTGGTTCACGACGGACACATGAACCGCGTGGTCCGCCATGCCATCGCGCAAGGCCTGAAGCCCGTCACCGCGATCCAGATGGCGACGCTGAACACCGCGCAGCATTTCGGCCTCGAGCGCGAAATCGGCTCGATCGCACCGGGTCGCCGGGCAGACTTGATCGTCACCTCGGATCTCGCCGCGCTGCCGATCGAAATGGTCTTTGCCCGCGGCGAGCTGATGGCCGAAAACGGCGCACTGGCGCGCGATATCCCGGCCTATGTCTACCCGGAAAGCGCCCGCAACACCGTCCACCTCGGCCGGTTGTTGGCGGCCGCGGATTTCCACATCCCATCCAACGCACGGGCGACACGCGCGCGGGTCAACGTGATCGGCGTCGTCGAGAACCAGGCGCCGACGCGGGCGCTTCAGGCCGAAGTCGCGATCGAACACGGCCTCGTGCAGATGGACCGGGCCAACGACGTCTGCCAGATCGCACTCGTCGAGCGCCACCGCGGCACCGGCGACGTGGTCAACGCCTTCGTCTCCGGCTTCGGCTATGACTGCGATTGCGCCATGGCGAGCACCGTCGCGCATGACAGCCACCACATGATCGTCGTCGGCACGAACAAGGCGGACATGGCTATGGCCGCCAACCGCCTGCACGAGGTCGGCGGCGGCATCGTCGTCATCAAGGAAGGCCGCGAACTGGCCCTGGTCGAGCTGCCCGTCGCCGGGCTGATGTCGGACCAGCGGGCAGAGATCGTCGCCGAAAAGGCCGCCGCTATCGTCGAGGCGATGCGCGCCTGCGGCTGCCGGCTGAACAACGCCTATATGCAGCACTCGCTGCTGGCGCTCGTCGTCATCCCGGAACTCAGGATTTCCGACAAGGGCCTGATCGACGTCCGGACCTTCCAGAAGACCGACGTGATTCTGAGCACGCACTGAGCATGACAGCGATTGGCCACCGGCAACCCGGTGGCCAACGGGCCCGTGGTTCTTAATTCCGGGTGATCGCGGGATGGGTGAAGCCACATAATCCCCTGAAAACTTCCTTTATGGTTAACCGATACTTAAACGGAGCCAACTAGGTCTGTTGCCCAGGCGTATGTGCCGTTTGCTTGACTGCGACCGGCCGCAGTAGACACCTGAAACCCCTGTTGATACGGCGTCCCACAATGGGACATGCGCGCAGGCGGGGCCGAAGCGCCCACAGCCGTTCCGCCCCAAATTGCATGCAATGATGGCAAATGATACAAGAGGAAGCTTATATACAACCGTGTGGGGCAAAGGATATCGAGCAGCGCTCGCCATGCTTCGAAGCGAGGTTTCCACAGGTAAGATCGCAGGCAGCCTATTGGCATTGACCCGGGCGGGCGACGCGGTAGCTTTGCAGAAGGACGAGCCGAACCGGAGCTCCGCCGGAGCGGGCTTTTGTATTCTTCCGGCGCGTTCGAAACAGAGAGGGAAAGGCAAGCATGCCGGACACTGATGCAACCTTGTCTGCTTCAGCTTCAGTGCAGGATCCCGTTGCGGCTCATATGGACGAAGTCCTCTCGTTCTATGACGAAGCCTTTCATCTGACCAGCGCCTCGCCGGCGCTGCAGGAAACCTACGAAGTCGGCACGCTCGTCGATGCCACCCTGTGGCACCTCTATCCCGAATTGCTTGCGCCCGTTTCCAAGGCGGCGGTCGAATCCGTCATCGCTTACGGCGTGCCGCGCAGCGTCGAAGTGGTCGACGCCGTTACCAAGTCGCGACGCACGCTGCTCGTCTTCCGCGCCATGCGCGGCATCGGCGTGCTCGAAACGAGCGGCCGCGCCACACGCCGCGAGGTCGGCAGCCATGGCGAAAGCGAGCGCGCGCTGCTGCTGCACCAGGCGACCCACGATGTGCTGACGGGCCTGCCCAACCGGCGGCAGTTCAGCGACGACCTGCAAAGCATCCTGCCGACACCCGGCGAGAAGCTGGCGCTGATGCAGATCGACCTCGACGATTTCAAGCCGGTCAACGACACGCTGGGCCACGGCGCCGGCGACGCCGTCCTCAAGATGGCGGCCGAGCGCATTCGCGGCGCACTTCGCGACCGCGAAGTCGCCTATCGTCTGGCCGGCGACGAATTCGCCGTCATCCAGCGGCAAAGCGACCAGCCGGCGGACGCCGAATATCTCGCAGAAGCCCTGATTGAGGCATTCAGCGAACCTTTCACCATCGACGGCATCTCCGTTTTCGTTGGCGCCAGCATCGGCATTGCCATTGCGCCAAATGACGGAAACGACATCGAGCAGCTGATGAAGGCGGCGGACATCGCGCTCTATGCCGCCAAGAAGGACGGACGGGGCCGGGCAAAGACCTTCAGCCGCTCCATGCTGATCGTGCTGGAACAGCGCGAGATGCTGCGCCGCAGTCTGCGCACCGCGCTGCAGGACAGGCAGTTTTCGATCGAGTACCAGCCGCTCGTCGAACCACCGTTTTCGATCGTCGGCTTCGAGGCGTTGGTGCGGTGGCACCATCCGCTGGTCGGAACGATCCCGCCCAATGTCTTCATCCCGATGGCGGAAGCCGATGGCCTGATGAACGAAATCGGCCAATGGGTTCTGGAGGAGGCCTGCCGGCAGGCTGCCACCTGGCCGTCGCACTTCACCGTCGCCGTCAACCTGTCGCCGGCGGAGTTCCTGCGGGAAGGCCTGACAGACCGGATCGCCCAAGCGCTCGACATGTCGGGCCTGAGAGCCGACCGGCTGGAGCTGGAGGTCACCGAATCGGTGCTGCTTGAACGCACGACCAACAATCTCGACACGCTGAACACGCTCAACGTGCTCGGCATCCAGATCTCGCTCGACGATTTCGGCACCTTCTATTCGTCGCTCAGCTACCTCAAGAATTTCCCCTTCGATACGATCAAGATCGATCGCTACTTCATCAAGGATCTGGAAAGCGACGAAAAGAGCCAGACGATCGTCCGGTCGATCATCGGTCTTGCTCACGGTCTTGGCATGCGCGTGACCGCCGAAGGTGTCGAGACGATCGGGCAGGCCGTCTGGCTTCGAAAAGAGGGTTGCGACCGTCTACAAGGTTATTTCCTGGGCATGCCCATGCCGGCGGACGCGATCGGCGCCTATCTTCGCCGCTCATCTGCAATGGCAACGCTGTAGCCTCCGCATCCGTGCGTTGCGCCCGATGCGACGCGAGGTAAAACCCGGGTTGTCTTTCTGCAAGATCCCGGGTTGCGTGGTTAGAAATCATTATAGAAAGTGGCGTATGGCCGTGGCAGAGTTCGGGGTGCGGAGGACATTGCTGCATGGGTGCTAGTGTCAACAAGACCACGGAAGCGGCTTTCGAGCCGCTGCTTCAGTTTGATATGGAGATGGAAGATTTCCTTTCGGACTGGCACCATTGCGATCATGTCTCGAGCTATCTCGCCCGGATGATCAGCCACAACAGGACCGATCCGGTACGGCATTCGAACTTCTTTTCCTCCGCCCTCAACGAGCTTCTGGAAGTTTCGTTTCGCGGCGGCACCACCGACGGAAAGATCGGCCTGTCGATCTATCGCCAAGGCGCCACGGAACGGGTTCAACTGAGCTTTCCATGCCCGCCTGGTCAGGCGCGCTTCTATCGCGAGGCGGTCTCGAAAACCCGCGAGAGCGATGTCCAGGCCCGCTATCTCGACGCCATTTCCAACGACCTTGCCCCCAGCCGGGAATCGGTGCTTCTGGACCTCGCGGTCAACTATGACGCCCGTCTTCGGCTTGACGAGGAGGCGGCCCCGGCCATCACCCTGATCGTGGATCTTCCCCTTGAAGGAATGGTGAGTTGATCGCAGCGAGCCTTCCTCAGCGTTTCAAGGTCGACTTCGATCCGAACAGCCAGATCTTCTCGCTTGCCGGAACGATCCGTCCGCGGTCGATCGATGAAATCGCCGAGAGTATCCATGCGCTGCGGGAAGCGATCGATACGGTGCGCGGCGTTCTCTATATCGATGTGAAGCGCCTCATCCAGATGAACAACACGGCCTTCCAGGCCTTCATCCGGGTGGCCCTCGACGCCTGCCGCGAGCGGTCGGACCTGCGCCTGATCGTCGTCACGTCCAGCGTCGTCAGCTGGACGACGCGCATGTTCCGGCACCTGAGCACGATCGAGCCGCAGATCTCAGTAGAGGTCTACGATTCGATGTTCTATCCCGGCCAGGACTATTTCGAGGATACGAGCTTCATTCCAATCCTTCGCGCGCAGACGAAATTGACCTGGCGTCACGAGCGCACCATCCTGCCGCGCCACGGCATGCGGCCCGGCATCGCCGTGGCCGACATCTGCTGCGGCATCGGCGATTTCGCCGTGCTCGCGCAGAAGGAGTTCCAGCCGTCGCGGATCGTCGCCCTCGACCACTCGAAGCCGAGCCTTGCCTACGCCCGCAAGGTGGCCGCCGAGTTCGGCGTTACGGATATCGAATACACCTACGGCGATGCGTCGGAGATGCTGCTCGAGGACAACCAGTTCGACTTCGTGAGCTGCCGCCACTCGCTGCAGGTCTTCAATCAGCCGGAGCTGCTTCTCAAGGAACTCTATCGGATCGTGAAGCCGGGCGGCCGCGTCTACATAACCAACGAGAAGAACTCGCACTGCCTCGGCGAGCCGCGAGCGCAAAGCATCCAATGGACCTACAATGAGCTCGCGCGGCTTTTGACCAATTTCGAGATCGATGTGGAGTTCGGGCCGAAGAGCCGGCGCTATCTCGCCGACACGGGCTTCGACGACATCCTGGTCGAATCCTTCATGGTCACCAATCTGGACGGTGATCCACAGGATTTCGCCGATATCATCGCCGGCTGGGAGAAGATGTTTGCGGACATGGCGGTGAGGCACGGCGAAACACCCGAATTCATTGAGCGGTTCCGTCAGGGCTTCCGGGATCACGTCTTCGCTGCCCTGCATCCGAAGGGTTATGCGGGCTGGCCGATCTGGGCAGCGTCCGGGCGCAAACCACTATGAACGCGAGCAATATCCAACGTCCCCGGTTCGGTTTGAGATCCTTTCGCGCCAAGTTCGTTCTGGTGGTCGGCAGCGCCGTGCTCTTCGATCTCCTGCTGACAGGCGGCTTGGCGCTCTGGAACGTTCAAAGGCTGTCGCGCGACGCGACGACGGAGGTCGGACAAGGCCTGCAAAACGCCAACGAAGATTACATGCTCACCTATGCGGAATCGACGGCCGCACGGGTTAATCTTCTGCTCGGCCAGGTTCACGCCGACGTCGCCACGCTCGCAGGCGTAATCCAGGCGCAGATCGACCGCCCCGTGCGCCGCTCCGACGTCGGTGAAGCGCTTGCGCGGCATGCACCGGAATCCGTTACCGTCACCTACGATGCCAAAGGTGGGTGGGCGCAGAACCTTCCGGGGCAGCTCTCGAGCGTAAGCGTGTGGAGCTACTTGCTTGGCCCCGACCACCGACCCCTGCCCGAGGTGCAGGCCGATATCGAGAACAGTGCCGTTCTCGATCTGGTTGCGCCTGCCTTGCTTGAGCACGGCCGCTCCAAACTGCAGATGTACTACGTCGGGCCAAAGGAACGGCCGATCTTGCGGATGGCGCCCTATGCGGACCAGGCGCAGACATTCGACCGTCTCTATCCCGGCCACAACGAAGCCAACTTCTGGAACTTCTTCTTCCCCGGTCTGTACGACTCCTGGGAGGAATGGGCGAAGAACCCAAGCCTCAGGCCCGTTGCAGCCGATACCACGCAGACGGCCCCCTACACCGATGCGGCCTCGGGCAAGCTGATCGTCAGTTTCTTCCAGCCGCTCTGGACACCCGACCGCAAGGGTGTCGCCGGAGCGACCGGAACCGATATCACGCTCGACCAGCTGGCCGAGGTCGTCGAAAGCGTCAAGGTCGGCGACAGCGGCTTCGGATTTCTGGTGATGTCCGACGGCAACGTGCTTGCCATCAATCCGGTCGGCGAAAAGGTGATCGGCCTGCGGCGATCCAGCGACACGGGTGGACAAGGCGTCACCGGACTGGAGCGCTCGCTGCGCCGCAGCGCGCAGCCCGCCATCGCCGAGCTGCCGCTCGGCACCGATGGCGCCATTCAGCGCGTGCTGCTCGACGAAGCCGGTGAGAAGGTCCCCTATCTCATACTCCTGAAGCAGCTCGAGCCGGAGAACCTCTGGGTATCCGGCCCGGTGCGCCGCGAGACCATGTCGATCGGCATCGTCGTACCGGAGCGGGAAATCTACGCCTCGCTGTTTGCGGCACAGGCGAGTATCTCCGAAGCGACGAACCGCATCCTCATCTACCAGATCCTGGCCCTGCTCGCTTCGCTGCTGTTCGTCACGCTCGCCGTGTTCGGCATCTCCAAGCGGGTGACCCGCGGCATCAGCGCGCTCGCCGGAGCGGCAACCAGCATCGAGGCGAAGGACTATTCCGTCCGTGTGCCCATCACCACGCGCGACGAGGTCGGTGAAGCCGCTATCGCCTTCAACAGAATGGCTGAGGAGATCAGCTACCACACCGAGAACCTCGAAAACCTGGTGACCGAACGCACCAAGCAGCTTGAGGACGCCAACCATCAGATTTCCACGCTGAACACACAGTTGCGCAGCGAGAACCTGCGGCTCGGCGCCGAGCTTGCCGTTGCCAAGCAGATCCAGATGATGGTGCTGCCGAAGGCAGGCGAGCTCGCGGAAATCGCCGATCTCGAAATCGCCGCCTATATGCGACCGGCCGACGAGGTGGGCGGCGACTATTACGACGTCCTGCGCGACGGCGAGCGGCTGAAGATCGGCATTGGCGACGTGACCGGCCATGGCCTTGAAAGCGGCGTATTGATGCTGATGGTGCAGTCGGTCGCAAGAGCCCTGCAGGAAGCCGGCGACATGGACCCGGAGCAGTTCCTCAATCGCCTCAACCGCGCCATCTACAAGAACATCGTGCGCACCAACACTGACAAGCATCTGTCGCTCGCCTTCCTCGACTACGACGCCGGCCGCCTGACGCTGTCGGGGCAGCACGAAGAACTGATCGTCGTTCGCAAGGGAGCTGAAATCGAGCGGATCGACACGCTCGACCTCGGCCTGCCGATCGGCCTGGAATCGGACATTTCGCGCTTTGTTGCCACCCGCGAGATCTCCTTCGGTCGCGGCGACATGATCGTGCTGCACACGGACGGCGTGACCGAGGCTGCGAACGCCAAGGGCGAACTGTTTGGCATCGAGCGACTGTGCGAGAGTGCCGGAAAGTTTTACGGACAGAGCGCCGAGGACGTCAAATCGGGTATCATCGAGGACCTGATGGCGCATATCGGCAAGCAGAAGATCTACGACGACATCACACTCGTCGTCATGAGACACAGGTGATCAGATGACCACGCTCTACGGACTGGCGGACCTGACGATCGGCGCCCACCAGAAGATGACCCGGTTGCGTCTCTACGACGGGCCGCTGGATCTCAGCTGGAAGCATTGCGCCATGGCTTCGGATTTCGTCGCGGAACTGGCGGCGCTGCGCTACCGCGCGTCGCGCAACACCTATCGGGAAGTGCGCCACAACATCGGCTACCTGACCAACGAACTGGTCGAGAATGCCGTGAAGTTCCGCGCTTCCGGGTCCGTAGTCGTCGAGGCCGCCCTCGAGGCTCAAAGCTTCCGCACGAAAGTGTCGAACGTGATCGACAACGAAGCGGCCGCGCGCTTCCAGGATCTTTTGTCCGAGATCGCCGACGGCGACCCGGGCGACCTGCTCATCGAGCGCATCGAAGCCAACGCAACCGGGCTCGGCAAGAGCGGCTCGGGGCTTGGTCTTTTGACGCTGATGAGCGATTATGGCGTTCGTTTCGCTTGGGTTTTTGGCGCCCAGGGTGACGACGGCGAAACCTCATTGGAGACTTATGCCTCCATTGCGGTCCCAGACCTCTCGAACTGATGAGCCGGTGAACATGGAAAACAAGGACGAAGAAGAGTATCGCGTTTGGTCCGAAGGCAACGATATTCATTTTGAGGGCACGATGCGGCTGCCGGGAACGGAAGCCTATGCGCCGATCTTCTCGACGGTGATGGGCGTGCTGGAGACCGAGCCTGAGCACGTCACGATCGACCTCACCGAACTGCAGTTCCTGAACTCGTCCGGGATCAACCTGCTCGCCAAGCTGACGATCGAGGCACGCAACCGCCCGAACGTGCAATTGACGGTGCGCGGAACCTCGGAGATCCCGTGGCAGTCGAAATCGCTGCCGAACCTCAAGAAGCTGCACCCCGGCCTCGATCTCAGGCTCAACTGAGATCGCACCGTGCCGGCAACCGGTTCCCGTAGTTAAAGCCTGAGCATCGCGCGCCCCACCGGCGCGCGATGCTCGTTGCGTATGCGAACCAGCGCTACCAGCCGATGACAAATGCGGTCGGCAAGAGCGGTCGCGCGCCCTCTACACCTTTCTCTCCCTCTCGTCGTCACGCTTGACTCTCCGAACGCCTCGCCCTATCGGTCAAATCATCTGATGACTTGATGAGCAGACGATGCAACCGATCAATCGTACGAGCCTTGCCGAGAGCGCTGCCGAAAGCCTGCGGGCGGAAATCCTCGGCGGCCGCTGGGCCATTGGCGAGCGTATTCCCAACGAGACGGCGCTGACGGAACTCCTGGCGGTGAGCCGCGGGACCGTGCGCGAGGCCGTTCGCGTCCTGATCTCGAAAGGGCTGCTCGACGCCCGCCAGGGCTCCGGTACCTATGTCCGCTCGACGGTCGACAGTTCCGGCGCGCTTGACCGCGTCAAGCGGGCGAGCCTGCGCGACCAATGGGAGGCGCGCGCGGCCCTCGACGTGGAAGCCGCCCGCCTGGCGGCGCTCCGGCATACGCCCAAGGATCTGGAACAGATGAAGCGCCTTCTTCTCGCCCGCGGTACGGTTGCCGATGGCGGGCGTGAAGCCTTCGGCCGACGCGATATCGCTTTCCACCGGTCGATCGTCGAAGCCTCCGGCAACAGGGCGATCGTAGAGCTCTATGACTTTTTCACCTTGGCCATTCTCGAAACCATCCACTCGACGCTGTCGGGCGACCTGCCGGAGCCCGACGACCGGGCGCATGCGGCTATCGTCGAGGCCATAGCGACCAGTGACCCGGACAAGGCCGCGGCCGCCGTTCGGGCGTTCATGGCCCCCGTCCTCGCTGAACTTGATCGGCTACTTTCCCAATGAACCAGACTTTTCGTGACCCCAAAACCGAAGCCGTCGAACCGCTGGACATCGAAGATCAGCTGATCGATGCCGAGGCCGACAGCGTGCCAGCCCCGCAGCCACCGGTGCTGAGCCGCAACGCCCGCATCCTTTTGGGCGCCAGCCTCGTGCTCATCGCCTTCAACCTCCGGCCGCTGTTTTCGAGCCTTTCGGTGTTGCTGCCCGAAGTGATGCAGGCGACCGGCCTTTCCACCGCAAGCGCCAGCGTGCTCACCACCCTGCCGGTGCTTTGCCTCGGCCTCTTCGCGCCGCTTGCGCCGAAGCTCGCGCAGCGCTTCGGCGCCGAACGCACGCTTCTCGGGGTGCTCGTGCTGCTCACGCTCGGCACCGGCCTGCGCGGCATCCAGTCCGTGCCGCTGCTTTTCCTTTCGACATTCGCCGCGGGTGCCGCGATCGCGATCGGCAACGTGCTGCTTCCGGGCCTCGTCAAGCGTGACTTTCCCGACCGGGCCGCGATGATGACGGGCCTTTACACCATGGCGCTCTGCGCCGGTGCTGCCAGCGCCGCCGGCCTGACGCTGACGATCGAACACCATGTGGTCGGCTCCTGGTCCGGCGCGCTTGCGGCCTGGGCGGTACCCGCCCTCATCGTACTGATGATCTGGGCGCCGCAGGCGCTGCGCGGCAAGGCGCAAGCTCGCCACAGCGGCTTCCGCGTCGTCGGCCTCTGGCGCGATCGGCTCGCCTGGCAGGTGACCCTGTTCATGGGGCTGCAATCCGCGCTCGCCTATTGCGTTTTCGGCTGGATGGCGCCGATCCTGCGTGAGCGTGGCCTCGATGCCGCAACCGCCGGCGCGGTGGTCTCCGCGTCGATCATGATGCAGGTCGTCACATGCTTGGCTGTGCCTTCCTTCGCCGTCCGTCGCCGCGACCAGCGCGCCGTCTGCGTGGCGCTCGTCGCCGCTGCCGTCATCGCACTGATCGGCATCCTCTTTGCGCCGCTCTCGACGGTGCTCGTCTGGGCCGTTCTGCAAGGGATCGGCCAGGGCGGCCTCATTGCCGCGGCGATGACACTCATCGTGTTGCGCTCGCCCGATTCCCACGTGGCGGCGCATCTCTCCGGCATGGCCCAGGGCGTCGGCTACGTGCTTGCCGCCATTGGCCCGCTGCTTGTCGGCTTCATCCGCAGTTGGACCGGCAGCTTCGCCGCCAGCGCCATTCTCTTCATCGCGCTCGGCATCGGCGTGGCGATCATGGGAATGGGCGCGGGACGGGCGCTGCATGTCGGTGCGCGAACCGTCCGGATAGATGAGCGCTAAGACGGACGGATTGGAGTTAGAACAATCCAAAGGGCTCCCCCCTCCCAGGCGGAGCCCTTTTTCTCGCGGTCAGCGCTCGGATCAGGCCGCGGCCGCCACCGGCTGGTAGCGCGGCGCTGGCCGGAAGGTGAGCGCGATCAGGAACGCGCCGAGGCCGATGCCCCAGGAGCCGATATAGAGCCAGGTGTAGCTCGCCAGCGCATCATAGATCAGACCCCCGGCAATCGGTCCCGTCGCCATGCCGAGGCTGCCGGCCATCGCCGTTCCGCCGATCACCGTCCCCATCATCCGCAAGGGGAAATTCTCACGCGCAAGCACCGCATAAAGCGGCATGACGCCCGCATAGATGAAGCCGAACAGGGCCGCGACCGCGTAGAACGAGCCGAGCCCGGCGGCAAAGACATAGGCAAGCGCCCCGAAGGCCTGGGCGAGCAATCCGAGAACCAGCACGCGCTTGGCCCCGAAGCGGTCGCCGAGCAGACCGAAGACGACGCGGCCGCCCATGCCGGCGAGACCCTCGACGCTGTAGATCGACACGGCCGCCATGACCGGAATACCGCAGGTGATGGCGTAGCTCACCGTATGGAAGATCGGGCCGGAATGGGTGGCGCAGCAGAAGAAGTTGGTCAGGAGCAGGATGATGAAGAGCGGCGATTTCAGCACCTGGCTGGGCGTCATCGACGACTGCGGCTCTTCCTCGGGCGACGCCGCGGCAGCGCCACCGGCAAGGGCCGGCGCTTGGCGAACGAGGAACGAGACCGGGATCATGATGACGGCAACGACGAGCGCGATGATCTGGAGAGCGGTTCTCCAGTCGTAGGCGGAAACCAGCCAGGCGGCAAAAGGCGACATCGTCAGCGGCGCCATGCCCATGCCGGCAGACACGAGCGAGACAGCGAGGCTCCGATGCGTGTCGAACCAGCCGGTGACGCAGGCCATCATCGGCGCAAAGATCGCAGCCGTCGCCGTGCCGACGACGACACCGAAGAGGATCTGGAAGGCGATCAGCGAGGTCGCCCAGCTTGCCGCCATCAGGCTGACAGCCAGGAGCACCGAGCCAATGAGCACGATCGGGCGTGCGCCCCACCGGTCGGAAAGGCTGCCCCAGGCGATGCTGGCAAAGGCCATGGCCAGGAAGCCGATGGTCATGGCGCTCGAAACGCCGGTCACCGACCAGCCGGTATCGCGCGAAATAGGCAGCAGGAACACCGGAAGCGAAAACATGGCGCCGATCGCCAGGCAGCCGAGCAAGCCGCCCGCCGCCACGATGACCCAACGGTAATGCGAATTGGTCATTGCAATCTCCTTCGAGCCGCCCGGCCGAACGTCCGGCCACGCCGACAAATTGTGCAATCTGATCGCGCGGCGGACCGTACCTGGGACATCCCCACGAATCCGCCCGATTGAAAGACGCTCGCACCGGCACCGAGCCGACAGGAGCTCCGAAAGAATTTCATAATAGTTGCGGATTCACATTCGATGCAGTCTTGAAGGCATGCGCCCCACTGTTTCCGCTTGATTGTGCGACCAAGCTTCTTTCTGTTGTCGGTTGCCACCGGAGAGATAGATAAAAGCTGGGACACGGCTTGCGGGAGTGACAAGTGTGACGGGATTTCGATGGATTCGCTGATCACGGCCGCAGCACGCGCACTGGCGTCGGGCGATCCGCTCGGCGCGCTGAAGCGGGTGGCGCTGCGTGACGATCCGCCGGCACTGGCGCTGCGCGGCATCGCGATGGCCCAGCTTGGCGACTTCACTCGCGCAAAGGTCCTCCTGAAAAACGCCGCGCGCGCCTTCGGCCCCAAGGAAGCGGTGGCGCGGGCCCGGTGCATCGTCGCCGAGGCGGAGATCGCCATCGTCTCCCGCGACCTCTCCTGGCCGACGCGCGCGCTCGACGCCGCCCGCTCGACGCTCGAAGCCCATGGCGACCACCTCAACGCCGCCCACGCCCGTAATCTCGGCGCGCGGCGGCTGCTCTTGATCGGGCGGCTGGACGAGGCCGAGGACCTTCTTGCCGGCATCGATACGGCACGGCTGACACCGCTGTCGAAAGCCGCCCACGAATTGGCGCTCGCTGGCATCGCCGTGCGCCGACTGCGAACCGAGGCCGCCACCGCCGCCTTCAGGCGCGCGGACGAGGCGGCACGGGCGACCGGCATTCCGGCCCTGATCCTCGAAGTCGAGAACGCGGCCGCCGTGCTCAAAGCGCCGGCTGCCCGCCTGATGGCGGAAGGGGAAGAGCGTTCGCTGCAGCTGGGCGAGGTCGAAGAGCTGCTTGCTTCCGGCGCCCTGGTCGTCGATGCCTGCCGGAACCTCGTCAGAGGACAAGCGACCCTGTGCACGCTTGCCACCCGGCCGGTGCTCTTTGCGCTGGCGCGCACGCTTGGTGAAGCCTGGCCGGGAGACGTCTCGCGGCGCACCTTGCTTGCCCGCGCCTTCGGCGCACGGCATGTCGACGAATCCCACCGCGCAAGGCTGCGCGTCGAAATCGGCCGGCTGCGCGAGGAACTGCGCCCGCTTGCAGATATCAAGGCGACAAGCGACGGTTTTCGGCTGGTGCCGCACGGTAAGCACAAGGTTGTCGTCCTTGCGCCGCCCGTCGACGAGCGGCATGCCACCATGCAGGCGCTGCTGGCGGATGGCGAGGCCTGGTCGAGTTCAGCGCTCGCAATCGCGCTCGACGCGAGCGCGCGCACCGTGCAGCGGGCGCTCGAAGAACTCGCCTCGAAAGGCAAGGTCATACCGATCGGGCGCGGACGGGCACGGCGTTGGGTCGTGCCGCCGATTGCCGCATTCCCGACAGTCTTGTTACTCCCCGGCCCTTTGCCAAACGAATAGGATCAGCCCCATGAAAAGATCCGAAGCCGAAATCATCCACATCTATGGCCCGTTCCCCGGGGCAGACCAGGTCCACGGCGTCACCTTCGACGGCCGCAACGTGTGGTTTGCCGCCGGTGATACGATCAACGCCTTCGACCCGGAAAACGGTGCGCCTGTCCGTTCGATCGACGTCGCCGCCCATGCCGGCACCGCGTTTGACGGCAAGCACCTCTTCCAGATTGCCGAAGATCGCATCCAGAAGATCGATCCGGAAACCGGGAAGATTCTCGCAACGATCCCGGCACCGGGCGGCGGCGGCGATTCCGGCCTTGCCTGGGCCGAGGGCGCGCTTTGGGTCGGGCAGCATCGGGGCCGCAAAATTCATCAGATCGATCCCGAGAACGGCGCAATCCTGCGCACGATCGAATCCAAGCGCGTGGTGACTGGGGTGACCTGGGTCGATGGCGAACTCTGGCACGGCACCTGGGAAGGCGACGAAAGCGATCTCAGGCGCATCGATCCGCAAACGGGAGCCGTGCTTGAAACGGTCGCCATGCCGTCCGGAATGGGCGTCTCGGGCCTGGAATCCGATGGCGGCGAACGCTTCTTCTGTGGCGGCGGCCCGAGCGGCGTCGTCCGGGCGGTTCGCCGACCGAAGCGGGCGCGCTGAAACCACTGACGATGATCTGCTGGTGACAACTACGGCTGCGCGCCGTTGTCGATGCGGCGCCGGCACTACAGCGCCGCGCGCCTTTGAGGCGCATAGAGGGCGCTGTAGCGCTTCGAAGCGCTGCATGTTCCGTCCGCAAAACCAGCGATGAATAGGGAACCATGCAGTAGCGTTGTCCCGGCACGGTCCGCAATACCCGGACACCGCGGACCGTGCCCGAGCTTTAGGCCTTAATGAAGGCGAGCAGGTCGGGATTGATGACATCGGCATGGGTTGTCAACATCCCATGTGGATAACCCTCGTAGACCTTGAGCGTGCCGTTCTTCAGCAGCTTCACCGCCAGTCGCGCGCTGTCGTCGATCGGCACGATCTGGTCGTCGTCACCGTGCATCACGAGCGTCGGCACGTCGATCGCCTTCAGGTCTTCGGTGAAGTCGGTTTCCGAGAAGGCCTTGATGCCTTCGTAGTGCGCCTTGGCGCTGCCCATCATGCCCTGGCGCCACCAGTTGCGGATGACGCCCTGCGACGCTTCGGCACCGGGGCGGTTGTAGCCGTAGAACGGACCGCTCGGAACGTCGAGGAAGAATTGCGCCCGGTTCGCAGCAAGCGCCGCCCGGAAACCATCGAACACTTCGATCGGCAGGCCGCCCGGATTGTTCGCCGTCTTGACCATGATCGGCGGCACGGCGCCGACGATGATCAGCTTGGAAACTCGGCCGCCCCCATGCCGCGCCACATACGCCACCGCTTCGCCGCCGCCGGTGGAATGGCCGATGTGGATGGCATCGCTGAGGCCGAGCTTGGTGGTCACCGCCGCAACGTCCTTCGCATAATGGGCGATGTCGTGGCCCTCGCTCACCTGCGTCGAACGGCCATGACCACGGCGGTCGTGGGCGATGACGCGAAAGCCCTTGTTGACGAAATAGAGCATCTGCGCGTCCCAGTCGTCCGCCGACAGCGGCCAGCCGTGGTGAAAGACGATGGGCTGGCCCGAGCCCCAATCCTTGTAGAAGATATCGACGCCGTCTTCAGTCCTGACGAAGTTCTCGGTCATGGGAACGGTTCCTTTGTTTGGGTTGGGTACATGTCTTCGAGATCTGGCCCCCGGCGCGGGATCCGCGCCGGGACGTGCGGTCCGCGTCAACCGAGATGGGGATGGTTGATCGCGAGAAAGTGGTTGACGACCGGAGCGGCCGGCCCCTTGTGGTAGCGGCGGACGTCGTCCTGAATGTCGGCATCGGCCTTGGACACGCGCTTGTGCTGGCGCAGGTGTTCGGCCCAGGATTCCACCATGAACCATTCGACCAGCCGTCCGGGATCGGCCGCGTCCTCGGTCACGCCCCAGCCATAGGCGCCGTCGCGCCGCCGCTCGTGCGACAGGCGGGCGAGCGCCTTCAGGAACTCGGACCGATCCGCCTTGTCGATCGTGTATTCGATCAGGACGAGAACCGGTCCGCGGTCGTGTTCGACCGGCTCGCTGGTCAGCGGCTCCGGCCAATGATTGGAAGGAATGAGATCCGCCTCACCTTTCGGCAGCTTCATGGCGTGGAAGGCGAGGCCAACGCAGAAAAGGCCGATGGCGGCCACGGCGAGCGTGAAGGGCACGCCGATTGCCGAGGCGGTCGCGCCCCAGGCAAGGCTCCCGCCGGTCATCGCGCCATTGAAGACGGTCAGATAGACGGCGAGCGTGCGTCCGCGCACCCAGTTGGGCAGGATTGCTTGAGCGGTGCTGTTCAGCGTCGTCAATGCCGTGATCCAGGCCGCACCGCAGACGAGCAGCGCCGCCACGGCTACCCATTGCGCCGGTGCGAAGGAAAGCACGCCCATGACGGCGGCGGTCAGGACCGCCGACAACAGCAACAGCCCGTCGGCATCCATTCGCGCGCGCAGCCGCGGCATCACCAGCGCGCCACCGATCGCGCCGGCGCCGACGGCGCCGAGCAGGATGCCGTAGAAGCTGGCGCCACCGCCGAGAAGCTGGCGGGCGACCAGCGGCAGCAGCGCCCAGATCGCACTTGAAAAGGCGAAGAACACGGCTGCACGCAAAAGCACCACATGCAGCTCGCGGCTGGCGCGCGCATAGCGCAGCCCGGCGCGGAAGGCGCCGAGAAAACGCTCGGCGAGCGCGTCGTCCTCCGGCACCTGCCGTCGCCACCAGACCAAGGCGGCAATGACGAAGACATAGCTGATGACGTCGACCCCGTAGGTGACGGCCGCGCCGAACCAGGCGAGCAGCAGACCACCAAGCGCAGGGCCGATCGCGCGGGAGATGTTGATGCCGAGGGAGTTCAGCGCGACCGCGCCCTTGACGTCCGGCCGCGACACGAGTTCCGGCACGATCGCCTGCCAGGTGGGGGCGACGAGCGCTGCGCCGATGCCGCCGACGAAGGTCAGCGCAATCAACGAGGTCACCGACTGCAGTCCGCTTGCGGAGAGGAACAACAGGCAAAGGCTCGCGGAGGCGAGCAGGAACTGTACGACGATCAGGAATTTGCGGCGGTCGAGAATATCGGAGAGAACGCCGGCGGGAATGGCGAGCAGGAAGATCGGCAACGTCGCGGCCGCCTGGATCATCGAGACGGCAGCGGGTGTTGCCGACAGGTCGGTGACGAGCCAGGAGCTGGCGACATCGCGGATGAAGCTGCCGGTATTACCGATGATCGTCGCCACCCAGAGGACGGCGAAGACCTTCTGGCGCAAGGGCGCGAAGGTGCCGGCGTTGTTGGTCGCTGCCTGCGTCATTGGCCGCCCCTCCCCGTGACTGCACGTTCGCTCAGATCATAGAGTGCAACGAGCACGAAGGCGCCTGCAAGGCCGATATGTTCGAAGAAGCCGTTTGTCGCCATCGCACGCTCCATGCCGGGCGGCAGCTCCCAGAAGCGGAAGGCAAGCAAGGTGGCGGCGAGCGTGAAGGCCGCAAGCGCGCCTGCCGCCGCCCAGCGATAAAAGCCCGAGAGAACGAGAGCCGACATCCCAAGCTCAAAAACGATGACGCCGACCGCAAAGAGCGGCGCCGGATGGAGACCGAAATGCTCCATCTCGGCAAGCGCGCCCGGGAAGTCGAAGATCTTCGTCAAAGGCCCCTGAATGTAGGCCGAGCAGAGCGCCAGCAATCCGACGAACATGAAGGGGTTGCCGGAACGGCCCGGTCGAAGGCGCGCGGCGAGATGGTTTTCGAGGGAAGAGAGGCTCAATCTTTCGTTTCCTTGTCAGGCGGTCTTCGGCTTGATGGGCGGCAAGGCCGCCCTCATCGGGTTTTCGGCCACTTCAAAGGCGTGATCGCGCTCTGGGATATGCCCTGGTAGTAGGCTCCGTGCTTTGCCGGCGAATGGTTCACGACGACTTTCGCAGAGGGGTGCCGGAGGCCCTCGGTCGGCGAGGCCGAGGCATGCTCCGGTCCGAGCGATGCGTTGATCAGGAGCGCAATCGCGGCCATCGCCACGCTGCCGGCTATCGTTCGCATTTTGCGTCTCCCTTCCGCTACACCGCCCAGCAGGAACAGCCGAGCGCGCCGAAGAAGCCCTTGAGATCAGCGATCGGCAGTTTCGACGTCCAGGCGCCGGCATGGTCGTGACCATGGACGCCGCAATCGCTGGCGCAGCCGCAGGACGTGATCGCGGTGCGCCGGAGCGAGCGCTTGCCGGCGCCCTCGGGCTCACCCCAGGCGGCATAGCCGCCGAAGGTGCGAACCGGCGACCAGTCAGGCATTGCCGGCGGCACCGGGTTCTCGTCGTGGGCGGCGAAGTCGCCCGCCGCATAGACGATCTTGCCGCCGACCATGGTCAGTTCCGAGGTCAGGAACGAGATCTCGTCCTCGGCGCAGTTGAAAAAGTCCTTGTTCGGTACGATCAGGTCGGCGAACTGCCCCTTTTCGATCCGCCCTTTCTTGCCTTCCTCGTTGGAGAACCACTGCACCTTTTCGGTCCACATCCGAAGCGCCGTTTCGCGGTCGAGGCAGTTGGCGCGCGGGTAGAGCTGCAGGCCGCCGACGGTCTTGCCGGTCACCATCCACGACAGGGAAACCCAAGGATTGTAGGAGGCGACGCGGGTCGCGTCGGTGCCGGCGGAGACGTTGACGCCCTTTGCCAGCATCTTGGCCACCGGTGGCGTTGCTTCAGCGACGCCATGGCCGTAACGCTCGACGAAGTACTCGCCCTGATAGGCCATGCGATGCTGCACGGCGATGCCGCCGCCAAGGGCGGCGATCCGGTCGATCGAGCGGTCGGAGATCGTCTCGGCATGGTCGAAGAACCAGTTGATGCCCTCAAGCGGGATATCCCGGTTGACCTTCTCGAAGACGTCGAGCGCACGGGTGATCGTCTCGTCATAGGTGGCATGCAGTCGCCAGGGCCAGCGGTTCTCGGCAAGAATGCGCACGACCTCTTCGAGTTCGCCCTCCATCTCCGGCGGCATGTCCGGGCGCGGCTCGCGGAAGTCCTCGAAGTCCGCAGCCGAGAACACCAGCATCTCGCCGGCACCGTTGTGGCGGAAGTAGTCGTTGCCCTGCTTGTATTTGACCGACGACGTCCATTTCAGGAAGTCGTCCTTCTCTTGCTTCGGCTTCTGGGTGAAGAGGTTATAGGCCAGCCGCACCGTCATCTGGCCCTCGTCCGAGAGCTTCTGGATGACGGCATAGTCATCCGGATAGTTCTGGAAGCCGCCGCCGGCGTCGATGACGCTGGTAACGCCGAGCCGGTTGAGCTCGCGCATGAAATGACGGGTCGAATTGACCTGATAGTCGAAGGGCAGCTTAGGCCCCTTGGCAAGCGTCGAATAAAGGATGCCGGCATTGGGCTTGGCCAAGAGCAGCCCGGTCGGGTTGCCGCTGGCGTCGCGCGTGATCTCGCCACCCGGAGGGTTCGGCGTGTCCCTGGTGTAGCCGACTGCGCGGAGCGCCGCGGCGTTGAGGAGAGCCCGGTCATAGAGATGCAGCAGGAACACCGGCGTATCGGGCGCAACCGCATTGATCTCGTCGATCGTCGGCAACCGCTTTTCGGCGAACTGGTGCTCGGTGAAGCCGCCGACGACCCGCACCCATTGCGGCGCCGGCGTGATCGCCACCTGCCGCTTCAGCATGTCCATCGCATCGGCGAGCGAGCGCACGCCGTCCCAGCGCAGCTCCATGTTGAAGTTGAGGCCGCCGCGCACGACGTGGGTATGGTTGTCGTTCAAGCCCGGCAGGACGCGCTTGCCCTTGAGGTCGATCGTCTTTGTGCCTGAGCCCGCCAGCGCCATGATCGTCCTGTCGTCACCAACAGCGTGAATCAGGCCGTCCTTAACGGCAACGGCGGTGGCCATCGGGTTGGCGCGGTCGAGCGTCGTCACTTGGCCGTTGTGAAGGATCAGGTCGGGCGTCATCGAGGTATCTCCGGTCTGTTGGGCGCCGGCGGTGCGGGCCGACGAGAAGAGCGCGGGCAGCGCCAGCGACGAGGCTGCACCGAGGAACGAGCGTCTTGTCGGCATCGTCAGGCCCTCTCGTCGTTGCCGGCTGCATCCTTCACCGCGCCAACCGCGGCCTGCCCGCCGGGCAGATGGCCGAACACATGCGGCATGCACTGCCGATTGAACCAGGAGAGGTTGACCGGCTCACCCGAGAGGGCGCGCTTGACCAGGGGCACGGACTGCTCCCCGATGAGAATGCCGAGCAGACCGATCAGCGCTATGACCGGCGGCGCCGGCGAGCGGACATTGAGCAGCGCATAGATGACGCCGACGAGCAGCCCGGCTCCGAGCGAGAGAAGGTACATCTTCATCGCCACAACTCCTTCACGGGATAAAGGTGCCGCTCCGGCCGCAGCGCGGCGGCCAGAGCGTTAATCTGGAGCGCGGAGGCGTTCTGTCAGTGGCCTTCGGAGGCGCCGAACATCGACTTGGCGTAGATGATGCCGAGGCCGTACGAGCCGCCGAACTTCTTGGCGATGCCGGTGGTCATGTCGTAGGTCTCGGTGCGCGCCCAGTCGCGCTGCAGCTCGAGCATGTATTGCAGCGAGGTCATCGGTCGGACGCCGGCCTGCACCATGCGGTCCATCGCCCGCTCGTGCGCCTCGTCCGAAACATCGCCGCAGGCATCCGCGATGACATAGACCTCGAAGCCCTGGTCGAGCGCCGAAAGTGTCGGGCCGACGATGCAGACCGAGGTCCACAGCCCGCACATGACCAGGCGCTTCTTGCCAATGCGGTTGACTTCTTCGATCACGGCCGCGTCTTCCCAGGTGTTCATGGACGTGCGGTCCAGCAGCTTCTGGCCGGGGAAGGCATCGGTGATCTCGGAGAACATCGGGCCGGAGAAGGTCTTTTCGGCAACCGTTGTGAGGATGGTCGAAACGCCGAAACCTGCCGCCGCATTGGCGACGAGTGCTGCGTTGTTGCGCAGGAGCACCGCGTCGATCGACTTGGTCGCAAAAGACATCTGCGACTGGAAGTCGATCATGATCAGGGTGTGGTCCTTGGGCGAGACGAGGAGTTTGCCGGGGGTCGCTGTCGCAGACATGGTCGTGACCTCTTACTGTTGAAACTGAGCTCCGATTGGAGAGGCCCAACTATGCCGCCGACCGGCGACCCATTCTTGTCGCCAAAGGTGGATTTTTGAAAATTTCGCTCGCCTTCAGCCAGCAGGGCGCGTGTAGTTTCAGAGGGTTACGACTGCCGGCTGCGCCGCCACTGGCGCGGCGTGGCACCCGCGGCCTGCGCAAAGGCCCGGGTAAAGTGGCTCTGGTCCGAAAAGCCGCAGACGACCGCAATTTCACTTAAGGATGTGGGCGAGAACTGCAGCAGATCCTTGGCCTTTTCGATCCTTTGCTGCAGCAACCAACGATAGGGCGTGCTCCCCATGGTCTCGCGAAAGGCACGCAGAAAAGCCGCCTGCGACAGGTTGCAGGTCGCAGCCAGTTCCTCGACGGTCAGTTCGCCATCCAAACGGGATTGCACCAGATCGCGGATCTTTGCCTGGCAGCGCTGCGAAAGCCTGCGTCCCCCGGCCAGGCTCTCGCCACGGCCGTTGCCGTACTGCCGGACCATATGCACGCCGATTGCCACCGAGAGCTGGTCGACAAACAACGCGCTTCTATCCGTGTATCCGTCGACCGAAGCAAACAAAGCGCCGAGCATGCCGCCGAGAACAGGGTCGGGCGAGCCAGAAACGGACCGAAGCTCGTTGACGCCGGAAGCATTTGCCGCATCTGCGATGCGCTCGAGCGCTCCGTGGCCGATTTCGAGCAAGGTGAAATCGAACGACCCTTTGAGATCGGCCTTGTAGTCGTCGGAAAAGTTCCTGACGTAGACCGAGTTTTGGCTGAACTCCTGGGTCACAGAGTGGTGCGCTCCAAAAACGCGGCGGCTATGACCGCCGACAAGCGACAGGCCGATCAGATAACCCCGCCCGTTGCCAGGTGTCGTGACCTGGCCCGGCGGTCCCGCTGTCGACCGCTTGCGATAGAAGACCATGTCTCGGCCTTCGATCGTCCTATCGTCATCCAGCCGATCGAGCGAGCATCCGAGACTGTCGCGCCGTCGGGTTCCGGCCGAGGCAGCGGAAGCATTCGTCATCGTCTTCGCTCCTATGTGTCGAAACCATCCGCAAATCTTCCTGCCGCGATGACGAAAACGAAGAATGCGGATCGCCGTGCGCATGGAAAACGTGCACAGGATTCACTCTGGGGTTCGCCAAATCGTTTGCAGGAGCGGCCCTATGATTGCCCCGGTCGCCGCATCATTCTTGCACGTTTTTCATCTGTTTTGAAAATTTTGCATGAGGGCGCGCCCTCTTTCCACGTTATTGCGGAGGTCGGTCCACAGCGACGATGACCGACCGGTTCTTTTTCCGGAAGCGCGCCGGCGTTTCCCCCGTCTGGCTGGTGAAAACCCGGGTCATGTGGCTCTGGTCGGCAAAGCCGCAATGGATTGCGATTTCAGCAAGGGGCGTGTCCTGAAGCAGACACTCCTTGACCCGCGCTATCCGATATTCGGACAGCCACCTGGACGGCGTGCGCCCGAAGCTCTCCTTGAAGGCCTTGTTGAAATAGCTACGCGATAGCTCGCACTGGGTAGCGAGATCGCCGATCGAAAACGGCGTGTTGAAATGGGCGACCAGAAACTCCGTCGCCAGCCTCTCCTGCCATGGCGCCAGCGTCCCCTTCTTGTCGACGGGGAAGTGCAGGCCGCCATAGGCCTGGCTGAGATAGGCCAATGCGGCAAGATTGATCTGTTCGACGAACAGCAGATTGGCTCGTTCCGGCTCGTCGAGCGAAGGCAGCAGTGCCTGGGCAAGGCCAAACATGACAGGATCCACACGCCCCTGTACGGGAGAAAGCGACACATATTCGCCGCGCCCGGCCCTTTCTGTGAAGCTGCGCATCGAGGCAAAGGGGATGTGGAAGCGGACATTGTCGAAGGGCGACAGATGATGGCACTGCCATTGGTCGCGAAGGTCGGTGATCGCAAGCGAAGCCTTCGGGTGCCCACCCTCATAAACAAGTTCGCCGCGCCGCCACAGGCGGTGCGCCTCGAAGTCACGCATCTGGACAATGACGTTGAAGGCATCGGCGACCGGGATCAGCGGCCCGACCTCCAGGTCGAAGCGATCCGAAAAGGTCCTCGTGACAGTGATGTCGCCGGCGCTGATCCGCTTGACGATAGGACGCGGTGTGCGTTCGTCTGCGCTCATTCCCTCTTGCAAGGCCATCGGTCAGGGTCTCCCGATTTCCAGCTCAGCCACCCGCTTCAGCGGCCGGGCGGATGCTACAACGGTTGACTGTCGCAATGAAGAGGCGAATCCAGCGATGTATCGCCGAGCGTCAAAGGTCAGCATCATACCCTCACTGCAGCCAGCGCGCGCGCCAGACGGCGGGCGTCACGCCCGTCACCTCGCGAAAGGCTTCGATGAACCGGGCCTCGTCGGCATAGCCGCAACTGGTCGCGGTTTTGCTCAGCGACCATCCCTCTTCGATGAGATAGCGCTTGGCGCGACCGATCCGGTAGCGCATCAACCACTCTTGCGGCGTCTGGCCGGTCACGGATGCAAAAGCCGCGGCAAAATCCTCCTCCGAAAGGCTCGCAGACGCCGCTGCTGACGCAAACGAAAAGTCCTTGGCCCAATGGTCGATCATGAACTCCTTGGCCGCCTTCTCTTGCCATACGGAGAGACCGGGGCCGCCGGATGCAAGGGCGCGATCCGGGTAGGAATGCAGAAGATGCGCGCAGATGGCGACGGCGATGTGCTGCAACACCGCACCCGGTTGCCCCTCGCTCTCGGCAAGAAGTGGCAACAGCGCCAAGGCGAGATTGTGCATGACGTCGTCGACTTCGCCGCGACGGCACCTGAGACTGGTGGCGGCCGGAGCATGCGAAAACTCGCAGACTTCACGAAACAAGGCGCGCGGCAGATGGAAGGCGAGGGAATCGAGATCGCTGACAAGCCGGATACTGGCGCCCTCAGCGAGATCGACGAGACAGATCGACCCCTGCCGGTAGTGGCGAATGTCACCTTCGCTTTCGCCCGGCACCAGGTCGCAATGCATGACATCCTTGAAGTAGAACATCAGGAAATAGGCGTCGTCGGCCGGTAGGGACACGATGCGGCTCAGTTCTCCGTTCAGCCGGCACTGCAGACGCGTCACCGAAAACCGGGCGTCCCGTACCGGCCGCACCATGAGAAACGGCGCCTTCGGCTCGCCGAAATACGCTCCAATGCCACTTGGCTCTGTCATCTTTCGTCCACCCCCGCCTTCTGGCGATGGAATTCACTGCACGCGTGCAATCCGCTTCGATATGCGAAAGACCCGACGCAAGGGGGCATCTCGCCATTGCCGCTCATATCCGGGAAAACATGGGGTGTGCTGCCAGTAATTTCTTGTATCCTTTGCTCACATTTGGCCGCAAACGGCGCTGTTTTGAGGTCCTGCCGCATGATCCAGCCGCTTCAAAGCGGCCGCGTCTCGGTGACGTAGCTCTCGAAGAAATCGGAGAACTTGGCAACCCTGAGCGGCAGTCGTTCATAGGGCGGATAATACAGGGTCAACCATAGCTGCGGCGCCTCCCACCCTTGGAGAATCTGAACCAGTGCGCCCCGCGCCAGCGCGTCCTCGACGATGAAGAGCGGCAGAAGCGCGATGCCCTCGCCGTTCTCAGCAAGCCTGGCAACGAATTCGCCGTTGTTGGCGGCGAGCGACTGGCCCGCCCTCACCTTTCGCGTCCGGCCTTCGGACGAGAGTTCCCAGGTCTCCGCGACCGCCTCTCCGTCATAGGCAAGGCAACCGTGGCGATCGAGATCATCCGGCGTCTGCGGGGTTCCGAACCTGGCGAGGTAGCCGGGCGAGGCAACGAGCACGCGCCGCACGGGACAGATCCGTCGCCAAATCGTCGATTTGTCGCGTGGCGGCTCCGACACCCGCACCGCAAGGTCGAAATCCTCAGTCACGATATCGATCAGCCGGTCGGTCAGGGACAGCGAAATCCGCGTGCCCGGATGCTCGGCGCGAAAGCCGGTGACAATGTCCGGCAGAATATGCTGGCCGAGCGACAGCGGCGCATTGAGGCGGATCAGCCCGGCGACATCGCCATGCTGCTCACGCAGATCCTCGCGCGCCTCGTCGAACTGATGGATCAAGGGCTCGATGCGCGCCGCATAGACCGCGCCGGCCGAGGTCAACGAGACCTGGCGTGTGGTACGCAGCAGCAACTGAACGCCGAGATCCGCTTCCAAGGCACTGACGGCGCGCGTGACGCTCGGCGCCGTCATCGAAAGCTGACGCGCCGCGGCGGTAAAGCTCCGCTGCTTCGCCACCGCCAGGAAAACCCGGATATCGCTCAAATCACTCATGCGCTATAATTTCTGAAAATGAAATAATATTGTCAATATTATTGCTATTCATTTCGGTTATGAATGCGCCGATCCTTTCATCGGGAGAAGCACGTGGGTGCTGGCAGAGATCAGGCAGGCGTGAATGCTGCCACCTCGGCCCTTCGGTCTCCCATAAGGGAGCGGCAAACATGACAATCTCATCGTCCAGCGAACAGAGAGAACCGTTCAGCCCCGACGCGCCGGTCGTATTCGCGTTCTGCGACCCCGCTCCGAACGATGCGGTCGCCCAGCTGATCACCCATGCGCTGCCGGGTTCCCAATTGGTTGTCGTCAACCAAGGCGCAGCCGAAAGCGATGCGGCGCGCTCATCTGCGATCGGCGACGGCTTGTGCAATATGCGGGCACTCGTAGCTTCCGTGGAAGGCATGGCGCACTCGATCGGCAACAGGCGGCGGCTGTATCCGCGCCAAGCCGTCTATGGCATCGGCTACGCCACCGGGGCGACCCAACTCGCCGCACTCCTGGTCAAATATCCTGATCTGTTCGAGCGAACCGCACTGCTGCATCCCCTCGTGTCGTGGGTGCCGCCCGGCAACGCCGAACTTCAGGGCAGACGGATCCTCGTCACCGGCGGCCAGGACGATCCGGCCCGCCCATTGGCGCTCACCGAGCAACTGGTCGACTATCTTGCGGGGCAGAAAGCGGATGTCCGGGCCCTCTACATCAGGGGCGGACACGAGATCGGGCAGGAAGAATTGATGGCGCTTCGGGATTTCCTTCAGGCGCCCATAGACTGAAGCAAGGCGGGCCGCATCTGACGACGCGGCCCGAGCTAGTTTTTTTTTTACTGCGCCTTCGCTTCGATATCGACTTGCTCGAGCAGAAGCGCCGGGTTTTCAGCAGCGCCCATCAGTTCGAGCGCGCCGACGCCGGCTTCATCCTTGGCCTTGACCTTCAGCGTGAAGGTGCCGGGCTTGCTGATGAACTGGGTGAACGCCGTTGCGGCGTCCTGCAGCTTCGGCTGCGTGGCGGCAAAATGCTGCACGCCGGCGCTGGTCATCAACACGAGCAGGCCGCGAACGCTGTCCTCGGTCATGTGGTTATCTTCGGCGTAGAGCTTGATGCCCTTGGCCATGATGCCCTTGTCCTCGAGCTTGAGCGTGACTTCGCGGGCGGTAAGACCGAACATCGCGATCTGCGCCGCATTCAGGTCGCCGGAGAAGAAGTCCTGCGAAGCGCCGCCCATGACGCCGGAGAAGGAGAGGCTGCCCATGTCCTTGCCATCAAGCGAAATCTGCTTGATGACGAAGTTCTCGTTAGGCTCGTCCCACGACAGTTCGACGTTGGACGAGAAGACCAGCTTGTCGAGGCCGATCTTGCGCAGCATCTTGAAGCCCTCCTCCTGCGTGTCCGCAGGGATCGGAACGCTGAGATCGCGGTAGCTGACGCGGACATCCGTCGGAATGCCGTTGCGCGGCTTCGTCAGCGCGACTTCATAGGCGTCGAGCGTGAAACGAACGCGTTCCGGAACGGACGGCACTGCCGACTGCTCTACCGGCGCCTCCGCCATCGGGTCTTCCGCCACTTCACCGGCGATCTCCGCGTCGCTCGCGGCTTCGCCATCGGTGGCTTCATCCGCCGGCTGCTCTGCAGGCGCCTCGGCCGTCGTGTCTTCTGCCGCATCGCCGGGGACCGCCGCGTCGCTGGCGGCTTCGCCGTCCGTCGCTTGATCCGGCACCTGCTCGGCTTCCGGCGCCTGTTCGGCGTTGGCCGACGGATCGACCTCGGTTTCGGTCGCGCTCTCGTCCTCGACGGTTTCGCTGTCCGTCACGGCTGCCGGGTCGCTGCCGGGCATGTCCACGTCGAGCCCGGCGATCTTGATCGTGCCGAATTCAGGCATCAGCGTGGTGTAGGGGAAGGTCTCGAACTCTTCCTCCTTCAGGCCCGCAAGCTTCGTCAGCGCCTCCATCGTCGGAGCCCAGGAGAAACCCTTGATGCTGGCTTCGGCAAACTTGAAGTAGTCGGTACCCTCGCCCGCGGTGACACCGTTCATCGTGCCATCGAAACTGCGGCCGTTGAGCTGGAACGCCATCTTGTCGACGGCGAGCTTCACGAGCTTGCCTTCGGTGCTTTCCTGCTCCGGCACTTCCATCTTCAGGCCGAGCAGTTCCATGTCGCCCTTTGCCAGCATATCGACCAGCGAAAGGATGCGCTTGAAGAATGCCTGGCGTTCCGCCGGCGGCAGAGCTTCCGGGTCGCTGACCGCCTGGAGCTTCTCGAGCGTTTCGAGAAGCGGCTCGGTCGGCATGCGGACGCTGAGGCCGCTGCTTCGCACTTCGTCATAGCCGAAACGCGACTTGCTGTCGGCAAAGGCAAGGTTCTTTACCGAGATCGGGCCGTAGAGCAGCTTCGGCTCCTTGTCCTCGGGACCGGCTTTCTGCGTATAGATGCGGGCCATGTAGGCCACATCGAAGCTCTCACCGGTGACGGCGCCCATGGTGCCGTCCATTTTCTCCCGCTTCGTTGCCCCTTCGCCGTCAGGAAGATCCATGGAAAAGGCGAAGGTGGCGCCGCTCGCCGAATAGCGCGCAACGCGGCCGCTTGCGATATCGTCGAGCCGGACATCCTTGTAGACCGTCTTCTGCTCGGCGCCTGCAACGTTCTGAACGACGGCGACTTCCGGCGCGGAGACCTGCTTTGCCGCGAAACGCTCGATGCGCTTCAGCAGGTCAGCCTTTTCCCCGCTTGCCGTCAGGCCGGCGGCGAAGAAGTCGGGATCTTCCAGCGTTGCCGCAGGCACGGAAAGCTTTGCGGCCTTGAGGTCGAGCTCCAGGCCCTTCACGTCGAGCTTGCCGCTCAGAGAGAAGATCTTCGGACGGCCGTCGATTGCCGCGATGCGTGCGCTGACGCCATCGGCGAAAGGCAGCGTGACGTCGCGCAGATGGATGCGGCCGAAGAAATCCGCCTCAACCGAGCCGGCCTTGCCGCCGCGCTCGGCGATGAACGTCCCGACCGCCTTTTCAAGCATGAACTTGCCGCCGGCCACGCCGGCAGCCGCGATCGCGATCACCGCGACTGCAGCCCAGAGCGCCTTGCGGCGGCCACTACCGGTCTTCGTATCTGTCTCAGCCACGATGTCTGTCCTTTCACCACGCGAAAAATAGAAAGCTCTTGAGTCGTTGCGGTGTGACTAACCATTGGCGCTTTCTTCCGCAAGTTTGGCGGGAGTGCAGTGCAACAATTTTCTTGTATCGGCTGCAATCGGCAAACGCTCGCACGTCATCAAAAATGCATGGAGGGCTGCAAGCATGCACCTGCGGAGCTGCGTCCATTAGCCATAGGATTGCCTTATCGTTACAATCAGGAAATCCAACTTAAATTAATGGAACCACTTTGATAGAGTCCGCGGCACAATGAGGGAGACGCAGCCAGTGGCGACACCGCTTCGCGGAACGGCAACCACCGACGGCACAGCACATTCCGGGCCTAGCGCTCGGTTGGCTGCCGGCGCGCGCCTGGCGCTTTTCCTCTGACCCATCCAAAAATCACGTCATCTTGAAGGGAGATAAAAATGGACGCGAAAGCCGAAAAGACGGGCAAATGTCCCGTCATGCACGGAGCCCAGACGAGCGCTCAATCCGCCGGCACCTCGAACCGCGACTGGTGGCCGAACCAGCTCAACCTGAAGATCCTGCACCAGAACTCCTCGCGGTCCGATCCGATGGGTGAAGCCTTCGACTACGCCGAGGAATTCAAGAAACTCGACCTGCCGGCGGTGAAGAAGGACCTCTTCGCGCTGATGACCGATTCGCAGGATTGGTGGCCGGCCGACTTCGGCCACTATGGCCCGCTCTTCATCCGCATGGCCTGGCACAGCGCCGGCACCTACCGCACCGGTGACGGCCGCGGCGGCGCCGGTGCTGGGCAGCAGCGCTTTGCGCCGCTCAACAGCTGGCCGGACAACGCCAACCTCGACAAGGCCCGCCGTCTCCTCTGGCCGATCAAGCAGAAATACGGCAACAGCATATCCTGGGCCGACCTCATGATCCTCGCCGGCAACTGTGCGCTCGAATCGATGGGCTTCAAGACCTTCGGCTTCGCCGGTGGCCGCCCCGACGTGTGGGAGCCGGAAGAAGACATCTACTGGGGCACGGAAAAGACCTGGCTCGACGACAAGCGCTACTCGGGCGACCGCGACCTCGAAAACCCGCTCGCCGCCGTGCAGATGGGCCTGATCTACGTCAACCCGGAAGGCCCGAACGGCACGCCGGATCCGCTGGCGGCTGCCCGTGACATCCGCGAGACCTTCGCACGCATGGCGATGAACGACGAGGAAACCGTGGCACTGATCGCCGGCGGCCACACCTTCGGCAAGACCCACGGCGCCGGTGACGCCGCCAATGTCGGCCGCGAGCCGGAAGCTGCCGGCATCGAGGAACAGGGTCTCGGCTGGGCAAGCACCTACGGCAGCGGCCGTGGTGGCGACACCATCACCAGCGGCCTCGAGGTCACCTGGACGACGACGCCGACCAAGTGGAGCAACAACTTCTTCTGGAACCTCTTCGGCTACGAATGGGAACTGACGAAGAGCCCGGCCGGCGCGCACCAGTGGACGCCGAAACATGGCATGGGCGCCAACACCGTGCCGGACGCGCACGACAAGTCGAAGCGCCATGCGCCTTCGATGCTGACGACCGACCTGGCGCTCCGCGTCGATCCGGCCTACGAGAAGGTCGCACGGCATTTCTACGAGAACCCGGATGCCTTTGCGGACGCGTTTGCCCGCGCCTGGTACAAGCTGACGCACCGCGACATGGGTCCGCGCGCCCGCTACCTCGGCCCGGAAGTGCCGGCCGAACAGCTGATCTGGCAGGATCCGATCCCGACCGTCGACCATCCGCTCGTCGACGCCAAGGATATCGCCGACCTCAAGGCCAGGATCCTCGCTTCGGGGCTATCGGTTTCCGAACTGGTTTCGACGGCCTGGGCGTCGGCCTCGACCTTCCGCGGCTCGGACAAGCGCGGCGGCGCCAACGGCGCACGCATCCGCCTTGCCCCGCAGAAGGACTGGCAGGTCAACCAGCCGGCACAGCTGGCGAAGGTTCTCGACGTCCTCGAAGGCATCCAGCGTGGCTTCAACGACGCCCAGTCCGGCGGCAAGAAGGTGTCGCTCGCCGACCTGATCGTGCTCGGCGGCACCGCAGCCGTGGAAAAGGCAGCGAAAGCGGCCGGCCACGACATTCAGGTTGCCTTTGCGCCGGGCCGCATGGATGCGACGCAGGAGCAGACCGATGTCGAGTCCTTCGCGGTTCTCGAACCGATCGCCGACGGCTTCCGCAACTACCAGCGGGGCCAGTACGCCGTTTCGCCGGAAGAGCTGCTGATCGACCGGGCGCAGCTCCTGACGCTGACCGCGCCGGAGATGACCGTGCTCGTCGGGGGCTTGCGCGTTCTCGGCGCGAACCACGGCCAGACCGCCCACGGCGTCTTCACCGATCGTCCGGAAACGCTGAGCAACGACTTCTTCGTCAACCTACTCGACATGGGCACGGCCTGGACGGCGACATCGGATGCGAAGGATGTCTTCGAGGGCCGCGACCGCAGAACCGGCGACGTCAAGCGGACGGCGACCCGCATCGACCTCGTCTTCGGTTCGAACTCGCAGCTTCGGGCCATCGCCGAAGTCTACGGACAGGCGGATGCCAAGGCAAAGTTCGTACGCGACTTCGTCGCCGCCTGGAACAAAGTGATGAACGCCGACCGTTTCGACCTCGTCTGACGGCTCGATCCGGTAACAGTACAAGCTCGGGTCCCGGCATCGCGCCGGGGCCTGTCTGCCCGACAGCTCCGCGAAACCGTCACCGGAGGTTGCAGGACCGACGCGGCAATTGTGACGATGCGGGCACACGTAAAACGTTCGCGTTCACGCAACTCCCTCAACCCAACCCCGACAGAATCGGGCCGTCGCCCTCCCTCGCCCTGAACCGGAGGGGCCGAGCAAATCATTGCTTTTGTGACAAGTTCTCTCTGAGCCCGCCTCTCGCAGGTATTTGCGTTATCTTTGCAAGCCCTCGCTTAAATCAACCATTGGTTGCGTGACTTGGGGCAGATAACATGTTCTGATTTCAATGCACTGCCAAGGACTGAAGTCATCTCCAGCTGTTTCGTTCAGGGGGAACGTTGCATGCGCCGTTCGAGAATTCTTGCCCTTTCACTTTCATCCGCATTGCTTGTCGCCGTCGGGTTATCCGCGCAAACGGCATTCGCGCAACAGGCGCCGGCCGTGGTCGTGGCGCCGGCCGCCATCATGGACCTGCGCGAAAGCGTGGACCTGACGGGCAAGGTGACGGCGATCCAGAAGGTCGACATTCGCGCCCGCGTCTCCGGGTTCCTCGAAGCGGTCAACTTCACCGAAGGGCAGAAGGTGACGGCTGGCACGGAACTCTACCGGGTGGAAGACGGCGCCTATCGCGCCGCCGTGCAGGAGATCGAAGGCCAGATCGAAGCGGCCGAAGCAGCCAAGGAACTGGCTATCCTCGAACGAGACCGCGCCGAACAGCTTCTCACGACGAAGACGATCTCCCAGGCCAAGGTCGACGAGGCGCATGCCGAAGTCCGCAAGGCGGAGGGCGACCTGATCCGGCTGAAGGGCAGCAAGGACAATGCCGACCTCAACCTTTCCTACACGAAGATCGTCGCCCCCTTCGACGGCATCATCGGATTGACCGGCGCCGATGTCGGCGCGCTCGTCGG
Organism: Ensifer sp. ENS09; assembly: GCF_014852425.1. Taxonomy (NCBI): domain Bacteria; kingdom Pseudomonadati; phylum Pseudomonadota; class Alphaproteobacteria; order Hyphomicrobiales; family Rhizobiaceae; genus Ensifer; species Ensifer sp. ENS09. Next base: position 147,192 of record NZ_JACVBP010000004.1, on the reverse strand, counting down.
ACCCGACAGCGGACCGCTGGTGACCTTGACCCGGCTTGATCCGATCTACGTCCAGTTCCCGGTGGCAACCGCCCTCTACCTCACCTATCGCGAACGCGTGCTCAAGGGCGAGATCAGCGGCGGCGCCAATGTCGGGCTGGGGCTGCCGAACGGCACCGAGTACAAACAAAAAGGCACGATCAACTTCATCGCCAGCAACGTCTCGCAAGGCACCGACACGGTGACGGTGCGGGCCGAATTTCCCAATCCGGACAGCATCCTGCTCGACGGTGCGCTGGTCAGGGTGATGCTCGAGCAATCCGACAAGCAGGATGTGCTCGCCGTCCCGCAGCAGGCGATCCAGCGTGACCAGCAGGGCGCCTTCGTCCTGGTCGTCGACGGCAGCTCCAAGGTGGAGCTTCGCCGCGTCGACGTCACCCGCAATACCCGCGGCCAGGCGGTGATCAGCAAAGGCCTGAAGGAAGGCGAAAACGTCATCACCGAAGGGGCCGGCAAGGTGCGGCCCGGCATCACCGTCGACGCGGCCACGGCGGCAGGTGGCTAAGCGATGATTTCAGAGATCTTCATCGATCGCCCGCGTTTCGCCACGGTCATTTCGATCGTGCTGACCCTGGCGGGCCTGCTCGCGCTTACCCGCCTGCCGATCGCGCAATTCCCCGACATCGTGCCGCCGCAGGTGAGCGTCACGGCAAGTTATCCCGGCGCTGGCGCCGACGTGGTCGAGACCACCGTCGCCCAGCCGATCGAAAGCAAGGTCGTCGGCGTCGACGACATGCTCTACATGAAATCGACCAGCGGCGCCGACGGTTCCTATACGCTCACCGTCACCTTCGCTGTCGGCACCGATCCCGATATCGCCACCGTCAACGTGCAGAACCGCGTGTCGCTCGCCGAGGCCGGGCTGCCGGCGGAGGTCAAGCAGAGCGGCGTCAGCGTGCGCAAGAAGTCGTCTGCGCTGATGCAGGTGGTCGCTATCTACGCCGCGGACGAGAAGCAGAGCTTCGATTCGCTCTTCCTGTCGAACTACGCCACGATCAACGTGCTCGATACGATCAAGCGCGTGCCTGGCGTCGGCGACGCCCAGCTCTTCGGCGCGCAGGACTATTCCATGCGCGTCGTGCTCGACGTCGATCGCATGACCAGTCTCGACCTGACGCCGACCGACGTGATCAACGCGCTGAAAGCTCAGAACGTCCAGGCCGCGATCGGCCGTATCGGCGCTCAACCGATGACCGACGATCCGCTGTTTCAGCTGAATTTGCAGACGCAAGGCCGCCTCACCGATCCCAAACAGTTCGAGGATGTGGTGCTACGGGCAAGGCCCGACGGATCCTACGTGCGCATTCGAGATGTCGCGCGTGTCGACCTCGGCGCCGCCAGCTCCGATTCCAACGCCCGCATCAACGGCAAGCCGGTCGCCATGATCGGCACCTATCAGGCGCCGGGCGCCAACGCGCTTGCAGCCGCCCGGGGCGTGCAGGAGGCGATGGAGCGGCTGTCGAAATCGTTCCCGCAGGGCCTGACCTATTCGGTCGCCTACGACACGGCCCAGTTCGTCGAAGCCAGCGTCGACAACGTCGAGGAGACACTTCTCGAAGCTTTCGTCCTCGTCATCATCATCGTCTTCCTGTTCCTTGGGAACTGGCGGGCGACGCTGATCCCGCTGGTTGCCGTTCCGGTCGCGCTCATCGGCACCTTCGCCGTGCTGCTTGCGATGGGCTTCTCGCTCAACACCGTGTCACTGCTTGCCATGGTGTTGGCGATCGGCATCGTCGTCGACGACGCAATCGTGGTGGTCGAGAACGTCGAGCGGGTGATGGAGGAAAATCCGGGCCTGTCGGCGGCCGAAGCCGCCCGGCGCGCCATGGGCGAAATCACCGGCGCGATCGTCGCGATCACGCTTGTATTGCTCTCTGTTTTCGTGCCTGTCGCCTTCATTCCGGGCCTGAGCGGGCAACTGTTCCAGCAGTTTGCCGTCGCCGTCTCGGTGTCGATGGTGATTTCGGCGATCAACGCGCTGACGCTGAGCCCGGCGCTCTGCGCGGTGCTTTTGAAGCCGCATCATGGACCAAAGCGCGGCATACTCGGCTACATCTCGCGCACCATCGACAAGGGGCGTGACGGCTACGCCTATGTGGCCGGCCACATCGCCCGACGGGCGATCATCGGCCTTGCTCTTCTGGCTGTCGCTTTCGTCGCCACCGGCTTCCTCTTCAAGGTCGTGCCGACCGGCTTCCTGCCGGCGGAAGACCAGGGCGCATTCTTCACCGAAATCCGACTGCCGGAAGGCGCGTCCTACAACCGCACGGATGCGGTGGTGCAGCAGGTAGAGACGATGCTCGGCGGCATCGAGGGGGTCGCCAATGTCATCAGCGTCACCGGCTACTCCTTCCTCGACGGTCTGTCCAAATCCAACTCGGCTTTCGCCATCGTCACGATGAAGCCGTTCGCCGAGCGCTCGAGCCCTTCTTCGGGCGTCGAAGCGGCGATCCGCACGGCCATGGGCAAGGGACAGGCGATCCGCGGAGCGCAGATCTTCGCCTTCAATCTGCCGCCGATCATGGGCCTGGGCACCGGCTCGGGCTTCGAATACCAGTTGCTCGACCTGCAGGGCCGGTCCGTCGCAGATCTTTCGGCAACGGCCGGCGGGCTGATCATCGCCGCCAACCAGAACCCAGCGCTCGGGCCGACCTTTACCACCTATTCGGCGAGCTCGCCGCAGCTCTATCTCGACATCGACCGCGACCGGCTGCAGTCGCTCGGCGTCTCGGTGAGCGACCTCTTCACCACGTTGCAGGGCACGCTCGGCAGCTACTACGTCAACGACTTCAACCTGTTCGGCCGCACCTGGAAGGTGACGATGCAGGCCGCACAGGCCGACCGCAACGCGGTGGACGATATCCAGCGCCTGCACGTGCGCAACGCCAGCGGCGACATGGTGCCGGTCGCCTCGGTCGCCAAGGTCGACTACATCGTCGGTCCGCAGTCGATCGTGCGCTACAACAATTATCGCTCGATCACCCTCAACGGCCAACCGTCCGCCGGCCATTCCTCCGGCGAGGCACTTGCCGCCATGGAGGCGCTGTCGGCCTCCACGCTGCCGCCAGGTTACAGCTACGAATGGACCGGCACCGCCCTGCAGGAACTGGAAGCGGCCGGCAAGACGACCGCGATCCTGGCGATGGCCGTGCTCTTTGCCTACCTCTTCCTCGTCGCGCTCTATGAAAGCTGGACGATCCCGGTGCCGGTGCTGCTGTCGGTCGCCTTCGGCGTCTCGGGCGCGCTGCTCTCGATCCTCGTCGCCGGGCTTTCCTTCGACATCTACGCCCAGATCGGCCTTGTCGTCCTGATCGCGCTCGCCTCGAAGAACGCGATCCTGATCGTCGAGTTCGCCAAGGCCCACCGCGAAGCCGGCGCGTCGATCGTCGATGCGGCGATCGAGGGCGCACGCGCCCGCTTCCGCGCGGTGATGATGACGAGCTTCGCCTTCATCGTCGGCCTGCTGCCGCTGGTGGTCGCCAAGGGAGCCGGCGAACTCAGTCGCCGTGCGGTCGGCACCGGCGTTGCCGGCGGCATGCTCGCCGCAGCCCTGGTCGGTATCTTCGTCATCCCGGCACTCTACGTCGCCTTCCAGTGGCTGCGGGAACGCGGCCATAAGCTCGTGGGCATTTCCAGGCATCCGGCGGTCGAAGGCGAAGCGGCGGAAGGCAAGGTTGAGACGCCGGCCGGTCACTAAGGCCGGCCTGGCCCAAAGGCTGGGGAGTGAAGGGCCTCTCCGGTCCGGCGAGTTTCATCGAGACAGTGGTGGACAGCGACACCTTTTCGGGAGGTGTTAAGCAGAGGTTGCCGACAGGCGGATGCCTTGCTCGGCGAAGTAGGTTTCGAGGGCCTCCGGCCGTGCTCCCTCCGTCACCAGCGCCACGTAGGTGTCCGGGCGCACTAGATAGGCCGCATCCCGCGCCAAGCCTGCACCCGCCTGTTGCGGCCCCCATGGGAAGACGTGAAGCGGCACGTGCTTTGCCGCGCACCATGTCCGGATGTCGCCTCCCGCTTCGCCATAGACATGCACCTGCCACGCGATGGCTGCTAACGAAGCATAGTTGTCGAGGCCATTGACGCGCACCCAGGGCAGCCGGTCACCGCCTTGCACCCGACCGTGCGCGGTGCGGCTTAAGGGGCTGCCGCGATAGTTGAGCTGCGTCTGCGACAGGATGCGGAACAGGAACTCCCTGACACCGCCGACGCGGTAAGCGATGCCCGTCAAAGCGGGGGCGACCTGAACGCGCAGGAAATCCGCAACGCTGCCGTCCGCCGTCACGAAAGTGAACAGCCGGTCGGTGGTTTCGACGAGCTGCCGGGCAAACCTGATCCGTTCGGCTTCAAAACTGTCGAGCAGGCTGTCGGGCGCGTGCTCTTTGAGGACCGCTGCAAGCTTCCAGGCCAGATTAACCGCATCGCCGATGCCGGTGTTCATGCCCTGGCCGCCGACCGGACTGTGCACATGCGCCGCATCCCCCAGCAGGAACACGCGACCGCGTCTGAAGCGATCGGCGACACGATGATGCACACGATAGGTGGAGAACCAGTTGACCTTGTCGACGGTGAGGCGAAGGCTCTCAATGGCGCGATGGCTCACATCGGCGAAGGTAAGTTCGTCTGCATCCTCCCGCGTCTCCCGCACGAGACCGATGAGGCGGCCCCGCCCCTCGGCATAGGCGAGCAGAGCAACGAAATCGCCGGTCTCGAGCGAAATATGGGCTTCGCCATTCGCCGTCGCGCCGCTCACGTCAACGTCGGCGACGTAAAAGGTCTGGTCGTAGGTCCCGCCTGCAAAATCGACCTCCAGCCTTTGCCGAACCGGCGAGCGCGCGCCGTCGCAACCGGCCAGATATTGCGCCGTGCAGACTTCCGAGCCGCCATCGGGCAAGCGCAGCCGCGCGCTCACCCCGGCGGCATCATGCGCGAAGTCGACAAACTCGGTCTGCCGCTCGACCTTCACGCCCAAGGCCGCAAGTCGGGCCTCGAGCAGCCGCTCGTGATGGTCCTGCGGATAGACAAGAACGAAGGGATAGGGCGTCAAATTCCCGCCGGTCGGGCTGAAGGATATGCGCGCCTTGACCCTGCCCTTCGCCCAGAGGTTGACCGAGGGGTTGCGGTGCCCCGCTTCGACCACGGCATCGGCCAGATCGAGTTGCCGGTAAAGCTCGAGCGTACGCGCATGCACCACCATCGCCCGCGACGTCGGGCCGGGACCAACGTTCTTGTCGATGATGCGGACCTTCACGCCCTGGGCGGTCAGCCAGAGAGCCAGCACCAGGCCGGTCGGCCCCGCGCCGACGATCAGCACATCCTGTTTCACCCTCTCCTCCCCGCTCGCACTGCCGGCGGCCCGGTCGCATCGGGATTTGGGTTTCTCCGCCAGTAACAGCAGCCTACGCGCAGGTGACGGCAGATGCCAAGCAGTGCCGCGGGACCCGCCTTGAGCCTTGCCCGACGGACGCAGCCTTGGATCAGCCGCGCGCCCTCAAATTGGCGATCAACTGCTGCTGGCCGACACGGATCACCTGCTCCATCGCAATGCGTGCGCCTTCCTCGTTGCGCAGGCGGATCTGCTCGACAATGCGGATATGCGCGACGGCGACGCGGTCGATCTCTGCGCCGTCGGCGGCCGCATTGCTCAGCTGAAAGACGCCCATCAGCGCCGCCTCGATCAGGCTGCCGACCGTCTGCATGAACGGATTGAGGGAAGCCTCGAGCAGTCGCAGATGGAATTCGAGATCCGCGCGCGCCAGCGTCTGCGCGCTATGGCCGGCATCGCCCATGGCGACGGCCAGGCGCATCATCTGGGAAATGTCGGCATCCGTGGCGCGCCTAGCCGCCAGTCCAGCCGCATAGGGTTCGAGCGCCAGGCGGACTTCACTCACATGGCGAAGAAACGCCTCGTCGACGCCGGCCCGGAAATGCCAGGAGAGCACGTCGCCGTCGAACAGGTTCCAGTTTGCCTGCGGCATGACGCGCGTGCCGATGCGGGCGCGGGCGACGATCAGCCCCTTGGCGGCAAGCGTCTTCATTGCCTCGCGCAGGACCGTGCGCGAAACGTTGAAACGGGCCGCCAGCTCGACATCGCCCGGCAGGATATCTCCGACCGCGAATTCTCCTGCGACCACCGCCTGGCCGAGTTCCTCGACCACGAGCCGGTGGCTCGTGCGCTTGCGCGGCTGATGGAAGGACGGCCACATCGCCCTCTGCCTCACGCCCGCTGCTGGCGCTGGCGCGAAACGAAGATGATGCCCTTCTGAAGCAGGATGAAAGCAAAGAGCAGAAGCCCGATCAGGATCTTCGTCCACCAGCTCGACAGCGACCCGTCGAAGGTGATGTAGGTCTGGATCAGCCCTTGAATGAGGATGCCCACCAGCGTGCCGGCAACGAAGCCAGAGCCTCCGGTCAGAAGGGTGCCGCCGATGACGACGGCGGTGATGGCGTCCAGCTCGACGCCGACGGCAGCAAGGGAATAGCCGGCCGAGGTGTAGAGCGAAAAGACGATGCCGGACAATCCCGCCAGCAGGCCCGAAAGGGCATAGATGCGGATTGTCGTCGCTGCGACCGGCACGCCCATCAGTCGCGCCGTCGCCGTGCCGCCGCCGAGCGCATAGACGTTGGTGCCGAAGCGTGTGCGGTGTGCGATCAGAATACCGATCGCAAAGACGAGCAGCATCAGCCCGCCGATCAGCGTGATGCGGCCGCCGCCCGGCAGCTTGAAATAAAGCCCCTTCAAGGTCGCGTAGAAAGGATGCTTGATCGGGATACTGTCGATCGACAGCACGAAGGCCATGCCGCGCGCGAGAAACATGCCAGCAAGCGTGACGATGAAGGGCGGCATCTCCAGATAGTGGATGATCGCCCCCATCGCCGCGCCAAAGAGCGTCGCGATCGCCAGGACCATTGCGAAGGCGATGAGCGGGTGGATGCTCGTGTGTTCCAGCACCACGGCGAGAAACACGCCGGTAAAGGCGATGACCGAGCCGATCGAGAGATCGATGCCGCCGGAGATGATGACGAAGGTCATGCCGACGGCGGCGATACCGAGAAAGGCATTGTCCGTCAGAAGGTTGCCGATGACACGCGTCGACAGCATGTTCGGATACTGCGCCACGCAGAGCGCATAGCCGAGCAGGAAGATCACGAGCGTCGCGGTGAGCGGAAGATATTTCGGCTTCATTTTGCGGCTCGCTCGCTTGGGTTTCTCGCGGCGCGCGCCGGCACGAGGAAGGCAAAGGCGGTGCGGAACCGCGGCGACTGAAGCACCAGGATGAAGACGATGATCGCAGCCTTGATGATCAGGTTGAACTCCGGCGGGAAGCCGGAGAGAAGAATGCCGGTGTTGATCGCCTGGATGATAATGGCGCCGAGCACAGATGCGGCGATGCTGAAGCGGCCGCCAAGCAGGGACGTGCCGCCAACGACGACCGCGAGAATGGCATCGAGTTCCAGCCACAGACCGGCATTGTTGGCATCCGCACCGCGGATATCGGCGGCGGCGATGATGCCGGCAATGGCGGCGCATAGCCCGGAAAGGACATAGGCGGCGATCAGGAGTACCGGCGTCAGCACGCCGGACAGCGTGCTCGCCTGGCGATTGACGCCGATCGCCTCGATCAGCATGCCGAGCGCGGAGCGCCGGACGAGCAATGCGATCAATATGCCGAAGACAAGCCAGATCACCACCGGCATCGGCAGGCCGGCAAAGGAACCGCTGCCGATGAAGATGAGGCCGGGATCGTTGAAGGTCAGAATCGCACCCTCGGTGATGAGCTGGGCGATGCCGCGCCCGGCGACCATGAGGACCAGCGTCGCGATGATCGGCTGGATGTCGAGCACCGCGACCAGCACCCCATTCCAGAGACCGCAGAGAATGCCGACGCCGAGCGTAATCAGCAGCGTCGCGGCGAGCGAATGCCCCGAGGTGATCGCGGCGGCGGCGGTTGCCCCACAGATCGCCATGACGGCGCCGACCGAGAGATCAATACCCTTGGTGGCGATGACGACCGTCATGCCGATCGCTAGAAGCACCACCGGCGCGCCGCGATTGACGATATCGATGAGGCTGCCATAGAGGCGGCCGTTCTGGATCTGCAGATTGAGGAAGCCGGGAAACACCAGCGATATGGCCACGACGATGATGCCGAGCGCGATCAGTTGCGGCAGCAACCGGTTGAAATAGAGCCTGAGGAACGACGTCACGACGTCCTCCTTTCATCGGTTGCGGCGATCGCTTCGACGATCTCACCGGCGGTGATCCGGCTGCCATCGAGTTCGGCGACATGGGCCCGATCGCGAAGCACGATTACCCGGGTGCTGTAGGCGACCAGTTCCTCGATCTCCGAGGAGACAACGATCAGGGACAGGCCCTTCTCGCGCAGCGCCTCGATCAGCTTGACGATTTCCGCATGGGCACCGACATCGATGCCGCGCGTCGGCTCGTCGAGGATCAGGAATTCCGGTTCGGTGGCGAGCCAGCGTGCGAGGATCGCCTTCTGCTGGTTGCCGCCGGACAAGAGCTTGATCGGCTTCTCCCGGTCGGCGGTGCGGATATCGAGCGCGCGGATATAGTGGTCGGCCAGCCGGTTCTGCTCCGCCCGCGAGATCGGCCGGGTCCAGCCACGACGGGCCTGCAGGGCGAGCACGATGTTTTCGCGCACCGAGAGATCGCCGATAATGCCCGATGTCTTGCGATCTTCCGGGCAGAAACCGAAGCGGTGGCGGATGGCGGCCCGCGGCGACGAAAGGTCGACCGCACGACCATCGATCTCGGCCTCGCCGCTATCGGCGCGATGGGCGCCGAAGAGGAGTTCCGCGGTCTCCGTCCGTCCGGAGCCGAGCAGGCCGGCCATGCCGACCACTTCGCCGGCGCAAACGTCGAGATCGAAGGGACGGACACGACCTTTGCGGCCATAGTTGCGAAAGCGATAGCGCAACGGCCCTTGCTGGGCCTCCGAGCGCGGCGCATGGATTTCCGCGGCCAACTCGCGGCCGATCATCATCGCGATCAGTTCGCGGCGATCGAGGCCGGCGGTTTCGCGCGTTCCGACAAGCTGCCCGTTCCGCAGCACAGTGATCCGGTCGGAAATCTCATAAACCTGTTCGAGAAAGTGGGTGACGAAGACGATGCCGAGGCCGCGCGTCTTGAGGCGCCTGACAATGCGGAACAGCAACTCCACCTCATGCGCGTCGAGGCTCGCCGTCGGCTCGTCGAGGATCAGCACCTTTCCGGAGAGATCGACGGCCCGGGCAATCGCGACCACTTGCTGAATCGCGACCGAATAGCTGGCGAGATCGCGAGTGACGTCGATGTCGAGTTCGTAATCGGCAAGCAGATCCCGCGCGCGCCGGTTCATGGCACGGGTATCGACCATGCCGAAGCGGCGGGGCTGGCGCCCGAGGAAGAGGTTCTCGGCAACCGTCAGGTTCGGCAGCAGATTGACCTCCTGGTAGACCGTGCCGATGCCGAGCGCCTGGGCCTCGAAGGTGTCGCGCGGATCGACCTCGGCATCGTCGAGCAGAATTGCGCCGCCATCGCGCCGGTAGGCGCCGGTCAGGCATTTGATCAAGGTGGACTTGCCGGCACCGTTTTCGCCAAGCAGCGCATGAACCTCGCCGCGCCTGAGGTAAAAATCGACCTTGTCGAGAGCTCTGGTCCCCGGAAAGGTCTTTTCGATCCGGATCGCCTGGAGAATGTGGTCACTGGTCTGCATCGATACCGTCTCCGCGATGCTGGTATCTGCCGGCGAAAAGCGCAGCGCCTGGCTGCGGCAAGCTGCGCTCTTCAGCCGGAAACTCGAGAAAGAGCGTGGCCCGCGCGAGAAGCAGCGCGGGCCACGGCCGACGTCAGTAGCCGAGGCCCTTCTTTTCCTCGTAGACCTTCAGCGGCTCGTCGGCTTGCGTGTAGAGCTTAGATTCCGTCTGGATCCACTTCGGCGGCGCCGTGCCATCCTTCTGGAATGCGGCAAGCGCATCGAAGGCGGGACCGGCCATGTTCGGCGTCAGTTCGACCGTGGCATTGGCTTCGCCGGCGGCCATCGCCTGGAAGATATCCGGAACGGCATCGATCGACACGACAAGGATATCCTTTCCTGGCTTCAAGCCGGCTTCCTTGATCGCCTGGATGGCGCCGACGGCCATGTCGTCGTTGTGGGCGTAGAGCGCGCAAATGTTCTTGCCGCCGTCCTCGGCCTTGAGGAAGCTTTCCATGACTTCCTTGCCCTTGGTGCGGGTGAAGTCGCCGGTCTGGCTGCGGACGATCTTCAGGTTGTCGTGGCCGGAAAGCGCTTGTTCGAAGCCCTTCTTGCGGTCGATCGCCGGCGACGAACCGGTCGTGCCCTGAAGCTCGACGACGTTGCAGGGCTTGCCCGCCGTCGTGTCGACGAGCCACTTGCCGGCTACATTGCCCTCATGCACGAGGTCGGACGTGACCGCAGTCAGGTAGAGGTCCTTCGACGAATCGACCGTGCGGTCGAGCAGGATGACCGGAATTTCCGCGTCCTTGGCTTCCTGCAGCACTTCGTCCCAACCGGTGGCGACGACCGGGGCGACGAGGATGGCGTTCACCCCTTGCGCGATGAAGGAGCGGATCGCCTTGATCTGGTTTTCCTGCTTCTGCTGTGCGTCAGCGAATTTGAGGTCGATGCCGCGCTGCTCGGCCTGCTGCTTGGTCAGCGTCGTCTCGGCGGCGCGCCAGCCGGACTCCGAGCCGATCTGCGAAAAGCCGACGACCAGATCGGCCGCGGAAGCGCTGCCAAACGTGCAGGCAGCAAGGATCGTTGCACTCGCAAGTGCCTTGGCGATTTTCATGATTTCCTCCCAAAGAAAGCTGCCTCCACGCAGCCCATAAAAAAAATCATATAATATTACTTTTGTAAACGGGGCACATTTCGCCTGTGACACGCCACGCGGTCGATTCTTTTTCGCGAGAGGTTGGCTTGGAGGGAGCGCAGGGCCCGCTGAGGCGCCGGCACCCAACCAGGATTTTCAGAAGGCCGACTGGCTGCTGCGCGCTAGGCTTTCGCAGCCAGCAAGGTCCCCGTGGCGCTCGCGAGCATGACGAGGGCCACGCCGAAGATTTGGTTGAGGGAGAGCGCCTGCCCGAGCACGAGGAAGCCGGCACCGGCACCGATCGCCGGCTCGAGGCTCATCAGGATACCGAAGGCCGACGGCTGCATGCGCCGCAGCGCCATGAATTCGAGCGCGTAGGGCAGCAGCGGCACCAGGATGGCAAGCCCGGCCGTCATCAAAAGCATGTCGAATGAGAAGCCGGCTTGGACCTGAGGCAGGCCGAACGGCGTCGCAAACAGCGCGGCAAAGACCAGCGAAACGGCAAGCCCCTCCAATCCCTTGAAGCGTTGGCCGGCCTGCTTCATCAGGATGATATAGCCGCCCCAGCCGATCGCCGCACCGAAGGCGAACAGAAGCCCGCGCGTATCCGCAACCCAGGAGGAACCGTCCCAGGAGAGGCAGAGCACGCCGGCGGCAGCGATTAGAGGGCAGAGCAGGCGCCAGCCACGACCGCCGAAAACGGCCGCAACGGTCAGGGGACCGAGAAACTCGATCGCCACCGCAAGGCCGAGCGGGATGCGCGCGATCGCCGCGAAGAAACAGAGCGTCATCACCGCCATCGTCGCGCCGAGCGAAAGCCCGGAAATCCACTGCGCCCGGGTGTAGCGGAGAAAAGGCGGGCGGACGAGAATAAGCAGGAAGGCGGCCGCCCAGGAGAGCCGCAGCCAGGTCGCGCCGAAGGCGCCGACGCTTTCCATGGCCGGTTTCGAGAGTGCGGCGCCAAACTGCACGCTCGACATCGAGAGCAGGCAAAAGACGATGGCGATCGTGACGCGCCCGCTGGCGTCATCCGCCGCACCCGGTTCGCTCCACGCGCTATCCGCTGTCGTCTCGGCTTCCGCCATGTCCGTTCTCCTCTTGGGCTTGAACAGACATAGCAATCCCGGCACAATAAGGAACGCTAATAATTGTGATGCCTCCATAAGGGATCGTTATATGCATGATCTGGATATCGCCCTGTTGCGCGCCTTCGTCGTCACCGCCGAATGCGGCAGCGTCAGCGGTGCGGCGCAGCGGCTGGCAAGGACGCAAGCGGCCGTCAGCATGCAGTTGCGCCGGCTGGAGGACGATCTCGGCGCGAGACTGTTGAACCGCAACGCAAGAGGCATGGGCCTGACCGAAGCCGGACATGTGCTCTTGCCCTATGCGCAGAAGATGCTGGGGCTCAGCGCCGGCGCCCGACGTGCGCTTGCCGGACAGGCCCTCCAGGGACCCATCCGCTTCGGCATGATCGAGGACATTGCGGTGGGCTCGCTGCCAAGGGCGCTGCAGCGCTTCGCCGAATGCCATCCGAACGTGGCACTCGAACTGACGGTGACTGAAAGCACCGTGTTGTCGGAAAAGCTGTCGCAGGGCCAGCTCGATGCCGCGATCGGCGACCCCGCGCTGATCCGCGGAGAGCCGATCCTTACCTGGCGACTGCCGCTCCGGTGGGTTGCCGCACGCGGTTTCGAGGTGCCGGCGGAAGGGCCGTTGCCGCTCATCACCTTCGACGGGGTCTGCACCTGGCGGCAAAAGATGATCGAAGCGCTGAAGGGCGGGGAACGTCCCTGGCGCACGGTGCTGACGAGCGCCAGCCTGTCCTCCATCCAATCGATGATCGAGGCGGGGCTTGGCATCGCCGTTCTCCTCGATCTCAACATCCGTCCCAACACGATGCGGGTTCTCGGCGCCGAAGAGGGCCTGCCGCCCGCCCCGGTGATCGAGCTTGGACTTTTCGCCGCCGACGACCAGGGCCTGGCGTCCCGCCCGGTCGCAGCACTTTGGGCGTTTCTTTCCTACGAACTGCAGGCGCAGGCCCTGGCAACCGGCCGCGCCGCGTGACGGCGCGCGGCCACGCTCCTTTCCATGAACGAAATAAGGCGCCCAGAGATTGAAAAAGCCGAGGCAAAATTTTACTAAATAAAAATTGCGCCGCGCCCGAAAGGAAGGCCGCGGCGGCGGGCAGGACATTGGATATGGTCACAATCAAGGAAATCGCTTCGGCTGTCGGGGTCTCCTCGGCGACGGTCTCTCGGGTGCTGAACTACGATCCGACCCTTTCGATCTCGACCAAGAAGCGGCAGGCGATCATCGAAACAGCCGAGGCGCTGAACTACGCGACGCCGCGCAACCGCGGCCGTGGCGCCGGTCCGATGCAGGGCCTGAAGTTCGCGCTGGTTCATTTCCTTCAGCCCGCCCAGGAACTGATCGACCCCTATTATGTCGGCGTCCGGCTCGGCATCGAGAACCGCTGTCAGGCTCTGAAGATCGAGGTGGTGAAAGTCTTCCACAACGGCAATCTGCCGGAGGCGGCAATCCTGCAGGGGGCGAACGGCGTCGTCGCCGTCGGCCACCACTATGGCGAAGAAGTCCACTGGCTGCGGCGGCACAGCCGCCATCTGGTCTTTGCGGATTTCGCCCCCGACGATGATGTCGACGACAGTGTGATGAGCGACGTCTCGATCGCGATGAACCGCCTGCTAGACGGCGTTTACGGCATGGGATACCGCCGCATCGGCTTTCTCGGCTGGATCGACGCCTTCCGCGACAAGGACGACATCCATTCGGAACGCCGCTGCCGCGCCTTCATTCAATGGATGACGAGGGCCGGCCTTTACGACCCCGAACTCTGCATGGTCGAGAAGCTGACGCCTGACAGCGGCTATACGCTCGCCAAGGCGATGCTATCGAAGCCCAATCCGCCCAAGATCCTCGTCACCTGCAACGACAACATGGCGATCGGCGCCTACCGCGCCATTCACGAGATGGGCCTGCGGATCCCCGACGATGTCGCCGTCGCGAGTTTCAACGACATTCCTGTCGCCCAGTTTCTCGGGCCACCGCTTTCGACGGTTAAGATCCCGGCCGAAGTGATCGGCGAGACGGCCGTCGACCTTCTGGTCGAGCGGCTGACCGGACGCGACGTCGCGAAGAAGGTGATCCTCGGAACCGAGATCGTCTGGCGCGGCAGCACGGCTGCCGCCGGCGCGTAAAACGGTCGGTAAAAAACGCGTGGTAAAAATTTACTGAAATATTGCCTTCTCCAGAATTTTGCGAAATACTCCGCGCCGAGACCAGGAGGAACGTCTCGGGGAACGAATTTCGAGGGAGGAGAAACTAATGGACATGCGTACCTATCTGCCGCGCTTTGCCGCCATCGCGCTTGCAGGCGCCAGCCTCTTGGCCGTCACGGCCGCCGAGGCCAAGGAAATCACCATTTGGTGCTGGGATCCGAACTTCAACGTTGCGATCATGAAGGAGGCCGGCGCGCGCTACACCAAGACGCACCCGGACGTGACCTTCAACATCGTCGATTTCGCCAAGGCCGACGTCGAGCAGAAGCTGCAGACCGGCCTTTCGTCAGGCACCGCGGACGCCCTGCCTGACATCGTTCTGATCGAAGACTACGGCGCGCAGAAATATCTGCAGTCCTTCCCCGGCGCCTTCGCGCCGCTCTCCGGCACTGTCGATTATTCCGGCTTCGCTCCCTACAAGGTCGAACTGATGACGCTGGATGGCCAGGTCTACGGCATGCCGTTCGATTCCGGCGTCACCGGGCTCTACTATCGCAAGGACTATCTGGAGCAGGCCGGCTTCAAGCCGGAGGACATGCAAGGCATCACCTGGGACCGCTTCATCGAGATCGGAAAGCAGGTCGAGGCCAAGACCGGCAAGAAGATGATGGGCCTCGACCCAACCGACGCGGGCCTCGTGCGCATCATCATGCAATCGGCCGGGCAATGGTATTTCGACAAGGAAGGCAAGGCCAACATCACCGGCAACGCGGCGTTGAAGGCGTCGCTGGAAACGATCAACAAAATCATGGCCGCCAACATCTACAAGCCGGCCGCTGGCTGGTCCGATTGGGTCGGGACCTTCACCTCGGGCGATGTCGCCACCGTCATCACCGGCGTCTGGATCACCGGCACGGTCAAGGCGCAGCCGGACCAGTCCGGCAAGTGGGGCGTGGCGCCGATCCCGGCGCTGTCCATCGACGGCGCAACGCATGCTTCCAACCTCGGCGGCTCGAGCTGGTACGTGCTTGAAGGCTCGGCCGAAAAGACCGAAGCGATCGACTTCCTGAACGAGGTCTACGCCAAGGACGTCGATTTTTACCAGACGATCCTGACCGATCGCGGCGCTGTCGGCTCGTTGCTCGCCGCCCGCGGCGGGGCCGCCTATGGCGAGGCCGATGCCTTCTTCGGCGGCGAGAAGGTCTGGCAGAACTTCTCCGACTGGCTCGCGAAGGTTCCCTCGGTCAACTACGGCGTCTTCACCAACGAGGCGGACACGGCCGTTACCGCACAGCTTCCGGCGCTGCAGCAGGGGACGCCCGTCGATGACATCCTGAAGGCGATCGACGCCGAGGTCAGCGCACAGGTCCAGTAATCGCCACGGCGATCGTCTGCATTGCTCCTGGCCGCGGTAACACACCGCGGCCAACGGCTCCTGCTATTCATGGGGATGATGATGGCTCTCGCGCGTCGCGGCGGCATCGGCCGATACTACAACGTCAATGGCTGGCTCTTCGTCGCGCCGGCGCTCGGGCTGATCGCCCTTTTCATGATCTATCCGATCGTCTGGTCGCTGTGGATGTCGTTCCAGTCCGGCCGCGGCATGATGCTGAAATTCGCCGGCTTCGCCAACATCGTCCGCCTCTGGAACGATCCGGTCTTCATCAAGGCCCTCACCAACACGCTGACCTATTTCGTCGTGCAGGTGCCGATCATGATCCTCCTGGCGCTGATCCTGGCGTCACTGCTCAACAACCCCAAACTCGTTGGCCGCGGCTTCTTCCGCACCGCCATCTTCCTGCCCTGCGTCACCTCGCTCGTTGCCTATTCGGTGCTGTTCAAGGGCATGTTCGCGCTCGACGGCATCGTCAATTCGACGCTCGAGGCAATCGGCCTCATCGCCTCGCCGATCCCGTGGCTGACGCATCCCTTCTGGGCAAAAACACTCGTCATCATCGCGATCACCTGGCGCTGGACCGGCTACAACATGATCTTCTACCTCGCGGCGATGCAGAACATCGACAAGTCGATCTATGAGGTCGCCCGGATCGATGGCGTGCCCGCCTGGGCGCGGTTCACCCACATCACCATCCCGCTGTTGAAACCCGTCATCCTGTTCACGACGATCATTTCGACGATCGGCACGATCCAGCTCTTCGACGAGGTCTATAACCTGACCGAAGGCAAGGGTGGCCCGTCGAACGCGACGCTGACGCTCTCGCTCTACATCTACAACCTGACCTTCCGCTTCATGCCGAATTTCGGCTACGCGGCGACGGTCTCCTATGTGATCGTCGTGCTCGTCGCGCTGCTTGCCTGCCTCCAGTTCTTCGCAGCACGGGAGCGCGACCGATGAGCAACGGAACCACACGTATCGCCGGCACCATCGTCACCTACGGCTTCGTCGGGCTGATGGCCTTTCTCTCGATCTTTCCCTTCGTCTGGATGCTTCTCGGCGCAACCAATTCGTCGATCGACATCATCAAGGGCAGGATGATGCCGGGCAGCGCGCTTGCCACCAACATCGACACCTTCTTCACCCAGGTGAACGCACCGCTGGTCTTCTGGAATTCGGCCAAGATCGCCATTCTGGCGACGGTGCTGACGCTCGCCGTCTCGTCGCTTGCCGGCTATGGCTTCGAGATGTTCCGCTCGCGCCACCGCGATCGGATATACAGCGCCATGCTGATCACGATGATGATCCCGTTTGCGGCGCTGATGATCCCGCTCTTCATCATGATGGGCAAGGCGGGCCTGATCAACACGCACCTTGCCGTCGTGCTGCCGACGATCGGCTCGGCCTTCATCGTCTTCTATTTCCGCCAGACCACCAAGGCGTTCCCGTCAGAACTGCGCGACGCGGCCAAGGTCGACGGCCTCAAGGAATGGCAGATCTTCCTGTTCATCTACGTGCCGGTGATGCGCTCGACCTATGCGGCCGCCTTCATCATCGTCTTCATGACGGCGTGGAACAACTATCTCTGGCCGCTGATCGTGCTGCAGTCGAACGAGCAGAAGACGATCACGCTGGTCATCTCCTCTCTCGCGTCTGCCTACTACCCCGACTACGGCGTCGTCATGGTCGGCACCATTCTCGCGACGCTTCCCACCCTCGCGGTCTTCTTCTTCTTGCAACGCCAATTCGTCCAGGGAATGCTGGGCTCAGTCAAATAGGAATGATCATGCGTTCTGTTACCTCTTTCAACGACACCTGGATTTTCTCCGAAGGCTTCGATGCGGCAAGCGCCGGACGCCTGCAGGTGGGCAAGCCGGTCAGCCTGCCGCACAATGCGGTCGAACTGCCGTTCAACTATTTCGACGAGACCTCCTATCAGCGCGCCTTCACCTACCAGAAGGTGCTCGCCTGGCGTCGGGAGTTTCACGGCCGCGAAGTCTCGCTCGTCTTCGACGCCGCCATGGCCGACGCCGTCGTCTATCTCAACGGCGAAGAGATCATCGCCCACAAGGACGGTTACACGCCTTTCGAAGCGCGGCTGACGGAGAAGCTGCGGGAGGGCGACAACCTGATCACCGTCAAGATCGACGGCAGCGAGAACCCCGAGATCCCGCCTTTCGGCGGTCGCATCGACTATCTCACCTATGCCGGCATCTATCGCGACGTCTGGCTGAAGGTCACCGATGCCGTTTCGATCGCCAATCTCAAAATCGAGACCCGCGATGCGCTGAGCGAAACCAAGTCCGTCTCGATCCGTTGCGACCTCGCCAATCCGCAAGGATTGGCCTTCACGGGCACAATCACCGCGCTGCTCAAGGACGCGAACGGCAAGGTGCTGGCGGAAGTTGCCGGCGAAAGCCGCGGCGAGAGCGTCACCCTTGAGCTCAAGGGGCTGAAAGGCCTTTCGCTCTGGGATATCGACAGCCCCGTTCTCTATGAAGTCGAGGCGCAACTGCGCAGCGACCGTGGCAGCGACCGGCTGTCGTCGCGCTTCGGCTTCCGCACGGCCGAATTCACCACCGAGGGATTCAAGCTCAACGGCCGACCGCTCAAGATCCGCGGCCTCAACCGCCACCAGGCCTTCCCCTATGTCGGCTACGCCATGGGCCGTACGGCACAGGAGCGCGACGCGGAACTCCTGAAGAACACGCTGCATTGCAATCTCGTGCGCACCTCGCACTATCCGCAGTCAAAATGGTTCCTCGACCATTGCGACCGCATCGGCCTGCTGGTGTTCGAGGAAATCCCCGGCTGGCAGCATATCGGCGGCGACAGCTGGAAGCAGGAAGCGATCAAGAATGTCCGCCGCATGATCGAGCGCGACTGGAACCATCCGTCGATCATCATCTGGGGCGTGCGCATCAACGAATCCCAGGACTCGCATGATTTCTACGCCGAGACCAACCGGCTGGCGCGCGAACTCGACCCGACGCGGCAGACCGGCGGCGTGCGCTACATCACCGACAGCGAGTACCTCGAAGACGTCTACACCATGAACGACTTCATCCTCGGCAACGAGGAACTGCCGGGCGCGAACCGCCCGCGCACGGCGCTGCGGCCGCAACAGGAATGCACCGGTCTCACCCGCAAGGTCCCCTATATGATCACCGAATTCGGCGGTCACATGTTTCCGACGAAGATCTACGACCAGGAGCAGAGACAGGCCGAGCATGTGCGCCGGCATCTGGAAGTGCTGAACGCAGCCTATGGCGACCCGAGCATTTCCGGCGCCGTCGGCTGGTGCATGTTCGACTACAACACCCACAAGGACTTCGGCTCCGGCGACCGGATCTGCTATCACGGTGTCATGGACATGTTCCGCCAGCCGAAATTCGCAGCCTATGTCTATGCCAGCCAAGGCGAACCGTCGGAGGGCGTGGTGATGAAGCCGGTCACCTTCTGGGCCCGTGGCGAGCGCAATATCGGCGGCGTGCTGCCGTTGATCGTGCTCACCAATTGCGACGAGGTCGAGCTGAAATACGGCTCGCTCGTCAAACGCGTCGGCCCGGACCGCGAGAACTTCCCGCATCTGCCGCATCCGCCCGTCGTCATCGACCATCGCCACTTCACCAAGGACGAACTCGGCGTCTGGGGCATGAAGTGGGAAGACGCAGCCTTCACCGGCTTTATCGACGGCGAGCCCGTCGCCAACCTCCGCATGGTCGCCGATCCGGTGCCAACGGCGCTGGAAGTCGTCCCCGACAGCACGGCGCTTCGGGCCGAAGGGCGCGACAGCGTGCGGGTGATCGTGCGCGCGCTCGATCAGGCCGGCAACATCCTGCCCTTCCTCAATGACGCGGTCGACGTGACAGTCACCGGCCCTGCCCGCCTGCTCGGCCCCGATCGCCTGATCTTCCAGGGCGGTTCGACCGGCTTCTGGCTGGAAACGACGGGTGCTGCCGGCGGCATCGCCGTCGCGGTGACCTCGACGCGGCTTGGAACCGTGAGGCTGGAGCTTTCGGCGGTGTCGGACGAGGCGGCGGCTGCATGAGCGAACTCCAACTTAAAGACGTCAGAAAGTCCTATGGCACCTTCGAGGTCATCAAAGGTGTCGACCTCGACATCAAGGCCGGCGAATTCGTCGTCTTTGTCGGGCCGTCCGGTTGCGGCAAGTCGACCCTGCTTCGAATGATCGCCGGTCTCGAGGAGATCACCTCAGGTGATCTCACCATCGGCGGCGAGCGCATGAACGATGTCGATCCGTCGAAGCGCGGCATCGCCATGGTGTTCCAGTCCTATGCGCTCTACCCGCATATGACGGTGCGGGAGAACATGGGCTTTGCGCTGCGTTTTGCCGGTGTGCCCAAGGCCGAGATCGCGCAACGGGTCGGCGAGGCCGCGAACATCCTGGAACTCGGACCGCTGCTCGACCGCAAGCCGAAGCAGCTCTCCGGCGGTCAGCGCCAGCGCGTGGCGATCGGCCGGGCGATTGTGCGGCATCCGAAGATCTTTCTCTTCGACGAGCCGCTGTCGAACCTCGATGCGGAATTGCGGGTGCACATGCGCATCGAGATCGCCAGGTTGCACAAGAAGCTTCAGACCACGATCGTCTACGTCACCCACGACCAGGTCGAGGCGATGACGCTTGCCGACAAGATCGTCGTCATGCGCGGCGGTGTGGTCGAGCAGGTCGGCTCGCCGCTCGACCTCTACGACGATCCGGCCAATCTCTTCGTCGCCGGTTTCATCGGTTCGCCGAAGATGAACTTTTTGAAAGGGATCGTCGAAACGGGCGCCGGCGGGGAAAAGCATGTCCGCCTGCCGGATTTCGGCAATGCGACGCTGCCGATTGCGGTCAAGGACGCAACGCCCGGCAGCACCGTCACCATCGGCATTCGCCCGGAGCATTTCGGCGACAGTGGCTCGGCGAGCCTCGAGCTGACGATCGACATGCTGGAGCATCTGGGCGGCGAGACCTTTGCCTATGCGCGGCACGGCGACGGCGAACTGATCATCATCGAAACGAAAAACGGCCGCGGCCTGAAGTCCGGCGACAGCATCGCCGCCCGCTTCGAACCCACGGCCGCTCTGGTGTTCGACGCGGACGGCAGGCGCCTGCGCTAGAGAATATCCACCATGGCAGAACGGCGCCACCTGCGAGGATGGCGCCGTTCGTTATTGTCACGGGAACATGCCCTTCGGCGTTTCACCCTTCAGGAAGGGCTCGATGAAAGCCTCCAACAGTTCCGTCTGGTTGATGACGGCGGTGTGCGACGTCGCCGGCAGGATCGCGAGCCGCGAAGGCGACAGCGGCTTTCCCATGTCGCCCATGGCGCCGCCACCAAGCAGGCGGAACAGTGCCACCGTGTGCTCCAACGTCGCCACATCGGCATCGCCGGCGATGACGAGAACCGGGGTCTTCAGTGCCTTGACATCCGGCTCCCAGGCCATCGGTTCTTTTTCGAGCTGGATCAGCTTCTTGACCAGATCGGGAAACCCATCCGGATTGGCGGCGAGCTTGCGGTAGTCTTCGGCAAAGGGCATGCCGACGAACATCTCGACAGTCATCTGCGGGATGAATGCTTTGAATTCCGGCTGCCAGCCCTCTGCATCGTAGCCGACGGACGCGGCGGCTAGCTTGTTCACCTTGTCCGGATGGCGGATCGCCAACTGCAGGCCGGCAGCCGCACCCATTGAGTAGCCGAAGACATCGGCCTTCTCCAGCTTCACCGCATCCATGAAGGTGGCGACGTCGTCCGCGAGGTTCGGATAGGTGATCGGGCGATCGATATCGGTGGTGCGGCCATGGCCCTGGAACTCGATTGCATAGACCTTGTGGGTCTCGGCCAGCTTCGGGATGATCGCACCCATCGAGGGAATGTTCATGTAGGCGCCGTGTAGCACGACCAGCGGCTCGCCCTCGCCCGAGACCTCGTAATACATCTTCATGCCGTTGACTTCGACGGTCTCAGCCTCGGCAAAGGCAGTGCCGGACATGAGCAGGGCGCCAGCGATCAAAGCGGTACGAAACATTCTCAATCTCCTTGTTGTCAGCGCGGTTGTGCACCGCCTTCGAGATTAAGACGCATGACGTCGTCATCTCCCGACATCGACAGCCAAGAAAATTTCGCGCATTCGTTGCGGTGCCCAGCAAACGCGTCGCGCCTTGGTCCGCCGGCGCTTCAGCCTGACGGGTTGAGGCTCACCCGCAGGGGCGCGAACTGCGATACGGCAAAATCCATGAGCTTTCGCACCCGCGGCAATTCACGTAATTCCCGGTGAACACCGAGCTTCAGCGGCAGAACCGGCGCGGCAACGCCGAGGTCAAGGGCCACAAGCCCATTCCGGCCGGCGGCGATAAAGTGCGGCAGCGTGGCAAGTGCCTGTCCGGTCTCAACCGCACTCAATTGCGAGCGGATCGAATTCGTGCGCAGCAGCACTCTCGCCTCCGGCAAAAGATCTTTCAGCCAGGTCGAGAGCGATACCCGCACAGGCACCTCCACCAGCTCGACAATCGTCTGGTTCCTGCCTTCGCCCGCAACATCCGGATGGCCGAAACGATCAAGGTAGGCCTCTGTTGCAAACAGGCCGTAGGCGACATCGGCAACCTTGCGCTCGACGATATCGTTTTGGTCGAAACTGCCGAAACGCAAGGCGATGTCCGCGTCCCGCCGGGACAGGTTGAAGCGCCGGCCATCGTTCAAAAGGTGAATGCTGACGCCGGGATGCATTGCTGCAAACTTGGTCAGGATCGGCGCCAGGAGGTAGTCTCCGATCCAGTCGAGGCTGGTCACGGTGATGGTGCCTTCTAGTGCGTCGTCCTGCACCGCAAGGCGCCGTTCCACCGCAAGCGCGTTCGCCTCCATGTGCTCGAGCGCAGAAAGGATGGAGAGGCACACGGCGGTCGGCACGAGGCCGCCCGGTTGCCGCTCGAACAGTGTTTTGCGCGTCTTCTGCTCAAAAGCCTCGAGGCGACGGCTGAGCGTCGGTTGCGTGGTGCCCATCGCACGGGCGGCTGCACTCAGCGAGCCGTGGCGGACCAAGTGCTGAACAAGATGGAGTTCTTCCCAGTCCACAGGCACCTCAGGGTTCAGCCGGCCGAGGCGGCTCGCCTCGACGGTAATTCATAGGCACTTTCGTGCCCGCCGTCATGCCCCCGTCGATCGGCAGTACCACGCCGGTGATGTAACTCGCCGCATCGGAACAGAGCCAGAGGACACTTGCGGCCACCTCCTCCATCCGGCCAAGCCGGCGCATCGGCGTCGAAAGTGCTGCGTGCCGCTGGATGTCCGCGCCGGCGGCCTCGAGATGGTGGGTGAGGATCGGCCCGGGCGCAACGACATTGATCCGGATGCCCTGGTCGGCATAGTCCAGCGCCGCCGCCTTGGTCAGCCCGATGATCCCAGCCTTCGCACCGACATAGGCGGAAAGCCCAGAGGTGCCGTTGATGCCGGCAACCGACGCCATGTTGACGATCGCACCGCCACCGCCCCTCGCCATCGCCTCGATCTGGTAACGCATGCCGAGAAAGGTGCCGCGAATGTTGGTGCGGATGCCGCGATCGAACCCTGCGATATCGAGATCGGCAAGCGAGGCCGGCATGGTTCCATCCGTCGCATTGTTGAAGGCGGCGTCGAGCCGGCCATAGTGCTGCATCACACTTGCAAGCGCCTGCTTCATGGCACTCTCGTCGCCGACATCGGCAGCGATCGCCAGTGCGTCGCCGCCCGCCTGGCGGATGGAAACCGCCAACGCCTCGACCGCCGGCTGCGAGCGGGAAAGAAGGACAACGGATGCGCCGGCCTGCGCAAAGGCGCGGGCGGTGGCCGCGCCGATACCCTTGCTGGCGCCTGCGACTAAGGCGACTTTGCCTGCAAATCCCAGATTGTTTGTGTTCATCAACCCGACTCCATCTGACGTTGTCGCACCGTTTTTAGCGCCGGACGACGACGGCTGCCTCGTGCAGGCGCGTATGCCTCCCATACGGGAACAGACGATCGACTTTCGCTGCGAACGGGCTTTGCCTTTGTCCGGGAGCCCGAATTTCGCCCTGAAGCGTCGACCGGGCCGCAGTTTCGAGAAGCACAGGAGACGATCATGGATGCGACAAGACAAGGAAGATCGGAGCGCAGAACGCGGCTGAAGGCCGAACTCGACCGGGTAATCGCGGAAGCCCTGGATGAACAGCGCATCGTCGGCACAGTCGTCGAGATCCTTATCGACGGCGAGCCCGGCTACCGACATGCCGCCGGGCTTGGGGACCGCGAGGCCGACCGGCCGATGACCGAGGACAGCATCTTCCTCCTCTCCTCGGTCGCAAAGCCAATCGTCACGGTCGCCGCTCTCAACCTGGCGCAACGCGGCACCATCGGTCTCGACGATATCGTGTCGGAGTGGCTGCCCGCGTTCAGGCCGCAGCTGCCGGACGGCAGCGAGCCTCGGATAACCATCCGCCAACTCCTGACGCACAGTGCCGGTTTGAGCTACGTGTTCATGGAGCGAGGCGACGGCCCTTATCGCCGGCACGCCATCAGCAGCGGCCTCGACGACACCGACGATGATCTCACCGCCCTCATCGGCAAGCTCACCGCCATTCCGTTGTCCTATCCGCCCGGACACGGCTGGGGCTATTCGATGAGCCTCGACGTGCTTGGCGCCGTTATCGAAGAGGCGACGGGATCAAAGCTGCCGGAGGCGATCGCAGCACTCGTCACACGCCCGATGGGGATGAACGACACCGCCTTTTCCGTGACCGATAAACGCAGGCTCGTGGTCCACTATGGCGATGCCTCGCCGCGGCCACGGCGGCTCGTTGGCGACGACGCGGTTCCCTTCTTCGGCAATCCCGTGCGCCTCTCGCCCGGCCGGATCTTCAATCCTAGAGCCTTTCCCTCCGGAGGAGCCGGCATGGCAGGCACGGCAGGCGACCTGATCCGCCTACTCGAAAGCCTCAGGACCGGACACTCGCCGGTGCTCGACGCCGCCAGCACCCGCTCGATGTTCGACATTCAGGCAAGGACGGGCGGATTGGCCGCCGGCGCCGGGTGGGAGTTCGGTTTCGGCGGCGCCGTGCTTGTCGAACCCGAGATGGCGGGAACACCGCAGTCGCGCGGCACGCTGCAATGGGACGGCGCCTACGGGCACAAGTGGTTCATCGACCCGGCCCGCGGCCTGACAGTCGTTGCGCTCACCAACACCGCTTTTGAGGGCATGAACGGACGCTTTCCGGACGATCTTCGCGACGCCATCTATCGGAGCCTCTAGCCATGCGGAGCGCCCCATTTCCCGTCGACCTCGGCCGCTACTTCGCCCGCATCGGTCATGTCAGGCCGCTCTCGCCCGATCTCACAACGCTTGGCAGGATCGTCGCCCGCCATGCCGCGTCGATCCCCTTCGAGGCCATCGACGTGCTTCTCGGCCGCCGGATCGACCTTTCGCCGGCGGCGGTCGACGCCAAGCTCATCGACCGCCGGCGTGGCGGCTATTGCTTCGAGCAGAACGGCCTGTTGCAGCGCGTGCTCACGTCGCTCGGCTACCGGGTGGATCCCTTGATCGCCCGCGTCCTGTGGATGCGCGCCCCGGGCGCGCCGCCGCCGGCCTGGTCGCACATGGCGCTCCGCGTCTTCGTGAACGATGTCGGCTATCTGGTCGATGTCGGCTTCGGCAGTTGCGTGCCGACCGCGCCACTGCGTTTCGACCGGACCACGCCGCAACCGACGCAACATGAGCCGTTCCGTCTCAGCCGAACGCTCGATGGCTTCGTGCTGGAGGCATTACTTGGTCGTGACTGGGTACCGGTCTACGAGGTATCGCCGAGCATTTGTGGAGAGGACGCGTATCGGATCGCAAACATCGCGACATACACGGATCCGCATTCGCTTTTCCGACAGACCCTGCTGGTGACGTTGACCACCGAGGAGACACGTAACATCCTGCTCGGAAACCGGCTGACGATCCGTGACAGGAACGGCACCGTGACGCGCCAGGAATTCGATGCACCGGCAATCGAATCTGCCCTTATCAACGTCTTCGGATTACCCCTCGACGGCGACTGGAGCCGGATCGCTGCGCGCGCCGGCGGCGCATTCGAGGCATCCATTCCAACGACATGACGTGAACCCGGCGCCTCGTCTATCGATGGGTGAGGATGTAGCCTTTGAGGATCTCCGCATGATTGCGGGCCTCATCCTTCACGCTGTAAAGCAAAGTCACCGGGCCCTCAGCAATGCGCTGTCGCAACAGGTCAACTGCCACCGGATTGCCGTCGAGCTCGGCAAGGTAGCGCTCGCGAAACTCTTCCCACATGCCTTCATCCGCATGGAACCAGCGGCGCAGCTCCGTGGTCGGCGCTATGTCCTTCAGCCAGAGATCGACCGCGGCTTCCGCCTTGGTCAAACCGCGCGGCCAGAGGCGATCGACGAGGACGCGCATCCCGTCGCCATCGGCCTTCGGCTCATAGACACGTTTCGTCTTCAGCTGCATGAACGCCCCTCATTGGTCTTGATTTGAGGACCATAGCTGCCGCCGATTGGCGATCCAAGCGCGAAGGCGCTTGCCGGCAAGCGGTAAGGGCGCGCCTGCCGCCTACACCCCGCGCCTGTTGCCCCAGAGCAGGACGTGCAGCTGCGGCAGGACGCGGGCCTCGAACCAACGGTCTTCCGTCACCTTGCCGACAAGCCAGAGCATGCGATCGATGATGCCGTCGATGTCGACTTTGGCGTCGTCGTCGTCAGGGGGTGGAGGCGTATGGTTGCCAGGCTGCAGGTAGAGCGGCAGATGGGGGTACCGGGCCGCCGCGTCCCGGGCATAGGCATAGTCGCGTTCGTCGAAGACGACGATCTTCAGCGCCACGTCCGGCCCATCCACTGCCATGCGAAGACAGTCGTCGAACGCATGCCAATCCGTCTCCATGCCGCTCGACGGCGGCTTCGGACTCAAGACCAGTACGTCGAGATCGGCAAACCAGTCCTTGGCGAGGCTGCCCTGCGTCTCCAGCGCGAAGCGGTACCCCTCCTCGCGTCCGCGTGCGATCAGGGGCGCCAGCGGCTGGATCGCCGGGTTTCCACCGGAAAGCGAGACCGTCAGCGGCTTGCCGCCGGAAAGCTTGACGACCTCCTGCCAGATCTCCTCGACACCCATCGGCAGCCATTGCTCACGATATTCGCTATCGACCGCGTGCAGCGTGTCACACCAGCTGCAGCGATAATCGCAGCCGCCCGTGCGCACGAACACGGTAGGCAGCCCGATCAGGATGCCCTCGCCCTGGATCGTCGGTCCGAAGATTTCGCTGACACGGATGCGCGCTTCTTCCCGCCCGGTCATGGCCGGTATTCCGCCCAGGTCTTCGGCGTCTCGCTAACCCGCACCGCCGACGTTTCCGGCAGCCTTGCCTTGCACCATTCGTAGAAATGCTTCGCCAGGCATTCGGCCGTCACCCGGTCGTGGCCGAGAACCTCGTTCAGATGACGGTGGTCGAAGCTCTCGTCGATGTAGCGCTTCAGCGGCGAAAGCTCGTGATAGTCGCGCACGAAGCCGTGTTCGTTGAGCTCGGCGCCGGCAAGTTCGACTTCGACGACGTAGTTGTGGCCGTGCAGCCGCGCACATTGATGGTCAGCCGGCAGGCTCTTCAGTTGGTGCGAGGCCGAGAAATGGAATTCCTTGGTGATCCGGAACATCACTTCACCTCCTCGGCCGCAAAGGCCGACGTCGCCGCCACCCAGAAATCCGGATCCTCGTAGTCGGTCGGGTCGCCGACCCCGGCCAGGTGAAAAGCTTCGCGCCGCTCGACGCAGGTGCCGCAGCGCCCGCAATGGCGCGCGCCGCCCTTGTAGCAGGACCAAGTCGCTTCGAAGGGCGTCTGGTGGCTCGCACCGTCGGTGACGATGTCCGCCTTGGAGATCGTCACATAGGGCGCGTAGAGCCTGACGTCGGCGTAACCGTCGAGCGCCTGGTTCTGCATCGCCTGAAACGCGTCGATGAAGCCGGGACGGCAGTCGGGATAGATGAAATGGTCGCCGCCATGCACGGCGACGGCCACCGCATCCGCCTTCTGCGCCGCTGCCAACCCGAAGGCGATGGCGAGCATGATGGCGTTGCGGTTCGGAACCACCGTCGCTTTCATCGTTTCCTCGGCATAGTGCCCGTCGGGCACGTCGACATCGTCCGTCAATGCCGATCCGGTGAGATGGGCGCCGATCGCGCGGATGTCGATGATCTGATGCGAAACGCCGAGCCGCTTTGCGCAGGCGACGGCATAGTCCAGTTCCTTGCGGTGTCGCTGGCCATAGTCGAAGGAGAGCAGGCCAATGAGTTCTTGCTCGGCTGCGACCTTGTGGGCAAGCGATACCGAGTCCAATCCGCCGGAGCAGATGACGATTGTCTTCATGATAGGTGTCCTTGTTTTGACCGGGTAGGCTGCGACCGGATTACGGCGCGCCTTCTAGGGCAAAGCAGGACCGATGGGAAGCATTATGTTGAAGTGGGGGAGTACGCAGCCTCTTCCTGCGTGCCATACACGCGACCGGCGCATTCTCAAACTGAGCCAGAAACGCACGCGTCCCACCCCTAAATGCAAGGGTGGGACGCGCAAGCATCAGGTTTCAGGGGATGTTTCGATGGCTACTGCTGCAGCCCCGGATAGGCCCATACGCCCGAAACACGCATCAGATCACGGTAAATGACCAGTCGCTCGTCAGCCCCGACCTTTGCGGCTTCATCCTGGGTTGGCGCGTCCAGTGCATTCAGCGGCACCACGGCCGATGGCAGGTCGCGCTGCTTCAAGGCATCCTCCATGACCGTGCGCGCGCGGCGCATGTGGCTCGAACTGGTCACCAGGATTACCGTGTCGGCCTGATGCCGCACCAGGAGATTGGCGGCATTGATCACATTGCCGATCGTGTCTTTCGACTTGTCCTCAATCATGATGCGATCGCGACTGATACCCTTGTCGACCAGCCACTTGGACATGACGTCACCTTCCGTAACGCCATTTTTCGGCACGCCGCCACTCACCATGACAAGCGCTGTCGGGTTGGCCTCGGCGGCCTTCAACGTCACCTCAAGCCGGTCGAGCAGGGTTTGCTGCGCCTTGCCGTCATCGGCAAGCGCATAACCCAGCGCGACGATCACGACTTTGCCTGGCACGGTCGGGACGTCGAAGTTCGGCTTTTCAGCCATGATCTGTTCTGCCCGAACGAACCGCTTGCGGTACTCCTCCGCCCGCTCGCGATCGAGACCGGCCAGGGCCTGGTGGGCAAGCGCCGCGCTGGTCTCATCGCCACGAATACGGGCAATGGCCTCGAGCCAGCTTTGCGCATCAAAAGCGGTCGGGTCTTTGCCAAGGATGCCCTGGAAGGTCGCCTGGGCGTCGTCGAGTTTCTTCTGGATGATCTGGGTCGCCGCAACGGCATATTGGAAGTCCAACCGCTCAGGCGCGAGCGTCGCCGCTTCCTTGAAGGCTTCCTCCACGACATCATACTTGCCATGGAGCGTAATGCCCTTGAAGACTTCAGCTTCCGCCTTTTTTACGTCGCCGCCCGACCAGTAATACTGCATGCCGGTATCGACCAGCTGTTTGATACGGGCAGCGTTGGCCTGGTCGAAGGCGCCGGCCGGAAAGGCTGAAATGAGACACGCAGTCGCTGTCAACAGTCCGAGGAGGCGACGCCTTGCGCTGCGCGCCTTTACCGAACGCGGGGTTCCCGATGTAGTCACGGTCGACCCCGAGGGGGCAAAAATGGAACTCGGCTTCATTTAAATCTCCCAGTTTTCCGGTTGCCCGCCGGCTTTCTAGCCCTCGGGCCGATAGCGTTTCCGTATTCACTTCCGATTTGGCCCATCTCCTTGCGGCCAATATTAGAAATACCAAAACATGACCACCTGTCCAGGTCGCGGCGGCGCAACCACCCGGAACGGCGTCCAAAGCCGCAACAATTCGTGTTACATTTCTTACAGATAGCGAATACAAGTTGCGTGCGTGTTCCGAAACAGTCGCTGATTGGCGTTATATTGGTACTATCCAATTGCGCAGCAGGTGCGCGCAGCAGGCACGCGCAATCGCTGAATGACCAAGGTGTCATGGCGGGCCGGCAGTGATTTTCAGCAAATGCAAAGCCCGCTTCAACGACCTCGCTGCCGATGGGCCGTCGAGAACCTACCCCGCCGCTCGCGAAGTCTCAGCGCACTCTTTGCGCGCCGCTGTCGGAGGCACCATAAGGGGGGGGCCGATGCGCCGACCCGTTTGGACGGTTCGAAGGGACCTGAGGTTTGAAATCACGCGAATCCGAAGAGGATGGCTCCTCGCGGTTTTCAGATTTGCTCGCGGCCCGGCGCTGCGGCGCCGGGCCGCGACCTTTCCTTACTCATCGTCATGCATGCGCATGCGGATGCTGACGTTCGTCCCAGACGGCCCAGATCGCGAGCACGGTCACCAGCGCCCCGAGGACGACATGCGTCCACATGGGGTTGGGACTGGTCGAGAAACCGAGCAGCCAGGGTGAAGCGATCAGCCAGAGCCCGACGATGAGGCTTGCCCATTCTTCCCATTCCGCAAACATGGCAAGCGTCGCGATCGCCAGAACGCCGAGCACGACGCCGGCGCCCCAGGCGTTCCAGGCCGGAACGCTCTCGACAACGAAACCCATGATCCAGGGGGAGACGAACAGGCAGATTGCAAGAACCAGATTGATCCAGTCCTGTGCTTTCTTTCCTTCCATCAGTGCCATGACAACCTCCACGAATGAAGCTTGGCCAAAGCGTACGATCGCGTGCGGTCGCACGCTCTGAAAACATAATAAATTCAACCGGAACCGCTTTCAAATCTTTTTCGCGTGAGCACGTGGTGGGGCATGCGCAAAATCGAGCGGCGAACCGGCGATCCGCCGCCCTTAATCGGTGCCAAGGCACGGCTTGTGCGCCGTTTCGCGCGGGCTCTAGTAGCCGCGCGCAGCGCCCGCGCCGATGCGGCTGTCGACCGCGCCATTGTAGCGGGCGCCACCTCCGGCCTTGAGGTCAGACAGGCTCTCGCCGCCGACGAGAATGCCGGTCGCCTGCCCCCAGATCGTCCAGCTTTCGTCGATCTGGACGTTATGCCCCATAGCTGACAGCAGCTTGCGGGTATCGGGCGAGAGCGCATAAGGCTCCATGAACACCTTGTCCGGCAGCCACTGGTGGTGAATGCGCGGTGCGTCGACCGCCTCCTGGATGTTCATGCCGTGGTCGATGACGTTGAGGATCGCTTCCAGCGTGATGGTGATGATGCGCGCGCCGCCGGGGCTGCCAATCACCATGAACGGCTTGCCGTCCTTGGAAATGATCGTCGGGCTCATCGACGACAGCGGCGTCTTTCCGGGCGCGATCGCATTGGCCTCGCCCTGCACCAGCCCGTAGAGATTGGGCACGCCGGGTTTGGCGGTGAAATCGTCCATCTCGTTATTGAGCAGAATGCCGGTTCCAGGCGCCACCACGCCGGCGCCGAAGGAGCCGTTCAGCGTGTAGGTGACGGCGACGGCATTGCCCTCGTCGTCGATGATCGAATAGTGCGTCGTCTCCTTGCTTTCGCCGAAGCCCTTGGGGATCAGCGTCGCCGAAACGCCGGCGCGAAACGGGTCGATCTTGCCACGGATTTCCTCGGCGTAGGCCTTGTCGGTGAGCTTGCTGACGGGGTTCTCGACGAAGTCCGGATCGCCGAGCGCCGTGTTGCGGTCGACATAGGCGTGGCGCATGGCCTCGATCATCACATGCACGGTCTCGGCGGCGCCATAGCCCATGTAGGAAATCGGATAACCTTCGAGCACGTTGAGGATTTCGCAGATGATCACGCCGCCGGAGGACGGCGGTGGCGAGGAGACGATGTCATAGCCGCGGTAGTTGCACTTGACCGGCTCCAGTTCGCGCACGGCGTAACGCTCGAAATCTGCTTTCGCCAGAATGCCGCCCTTCTCCGCGCTCGCCTTGACGATCTGGTCGGCAATCGCACCCTTGTAGAAGGCGTCGGTTCCCTTCTCGGCAATGCTCGAAAGCGAAGCGGCAAGGTCGGCCTGGATCAGCTTCTCGCCGGCGACGAACGGCTTTCCGTCCTTGAGGAAGATGGCGGCGGCGGCCGGGTCCTTGGCGAGCCTGTCCGTTTCGCCCTCGAAGGAATCGATATCGCCCTGTTCCAGCACGAAGCCGTCCTTGGCAAGTGCGATCGCCGGCGCGATCAATTCGGAAAGCGGCTTGGTGCCATAGCGACTGCGCGCGGCTTCAAACCCCATGACCGGCCCCGGCACGCCGACGGCGAGATAGCCCTCGGTGCTCAGGCCATCGACGACATTGCCCTTGGCGTCGAGATACATGGTCTTGGTCGCAGCTTGCGGCGCGCGTTCGCGGAAGTCGAGGAACGTCGTCTTGCCGTCCTTGAAGCGGATCGTCATGAAACCGCCGCCGCCGATATTGCCGGCGGTCGGATAGGTGACGGCCAGCGCATAGCCGACGGCAACGGCCGCATCCACCGCGTTGCCGCCGCTTTTCAGCACGGCAACACCGACATCGGACGCCAGGTGCTGGGCGGAGACCACCATGCCATGCTCCGCCTTCACGGGCTCGGGTGAGGCCGCCTGCACCGCCCAGGGCGTCAGGCTCGATGCAATAAGCAACGTAATCGACAAGGTCTTCAAGCGGGAACTCGGCATGCGTCTCTCCCTCGCAGGCTCGCGGCGCATTGCCAAAATTCAATGACCGTGGCCTCGCCGCGTCGAGCGCGGTGGCAACGATCGTTCGAGTAGGGGCAAGCACCTGATGTGGGCGGCTATGAAGTGCGGGAAGTATAGTCACGCTCAATCGACGATGGCAAATCACAGGTGTCTGCGGCCGACGCCCGAGCGCCGCCAGTCGGTCCGCGTCCGCTTACCCCGCCGTCGAGACGGGGAAGCGTCACGCAAGCGTCAGGCTGCATCCGCAAGGATCAGATCGGCGCCCTTTTCCGCGACCATCATCGTCGGCGCGTTGATGTTGCCGGCGGTGATGTTGGGGAAGATCGAGGCATCGACGACGCGCAGGCCGGGAACACCGTGGACCTTCAAGCGGCTGTCGACGACCGAACTCGCCTGGTCCGGCCCCATCGCGCACGTGCCGCAGAGGTGGTAGATCGAGCCCGAGTTTTCACGGAAATAGTCCATCAGCGCTTCGTCGCTTTCGACGCGCGGCGTCGGCGAAATTTCTTCCGCGGTCAGCGAGGAGAGCGCCGAGGCAGATGCGATGCGCCGGACGAGCCGGCTCCCCTGCAGCACCTCGTCGATGTCGCGATCGGTCGTCAGATAGTTCGGCCGGATCAGCGGTTTGGCCGAGGGGTCGCCGGACGCGATCGAGATGCTGCCGCGGCTGGTCGGGCGGCATGAGTTGAAGCAGATCAGGTAACCGGGATAGGGCTCCGGCTTCAGCCCGGCCTTCGGATCCTTCGGGATCCGGTAGGAGAGCGGGTTGAAATAGAGCTGGATGTTCGGCCGCTCTTCGTCGGGCCGGCCGCGGAAGAAGCCGCCCGCCTGGTTGACGCTCATCGAGAAAGGGCCCTTGCCGGTCAACAGATATTGCAGGCCGAGACGCATCTGGCCGAAGAGGCTGCCGAACTCGTCATTGAGCGTCGGGATCGTTGCGCGATAATAGAAGCTGGCGCAGAGGTGATCCTGCAGGTTCTGGCCGACGGCCGGCAGATGCCGGCGCGTTTCCACGCCCGCTGACGACAGCGCCTTGCCGTCACCGATGCCGGAGAGCTGCAGCAATTGCGGGCTACCGACCGCACCCGCGGCCAGGATGACCTCGCGCCCCGCCGTGAAACGCTGCCGCGTCCCGTTCTGGATGACATCGACGCCGGTCACGCGCCCATCTTCACCAAAGACCAACCGCTCGGCCTGCGCGTAGCGTTCGATCGTGAGGTTAGGACGCTTGAGCGCTGGCCGTAGGTACTCCGCGCTCGAATGCGAACGGCGGCCGTTGTTGGTGTTGACGTCGTAGACGCCAGCGCCCTCGATCGAGGCGCCGTTGAAATCCTCATTCAGCGGCAGTTGCAGCGATCCGCAGCTTTCGAGGAAGGCATCGGTGATCGGGTGCGTCATGCCGCGCATCGGCGTGATGTGGATCGGGCCTTCGCCGCCATGCCACTCCGATGAGCCGCGCGCATGGGTTTCGAGCCGGCGGAAATAGGGCAGGACATCGTCATAGCCCCAGCCCGTATTGCCGGCGTTTTTCCAGTCGTCGAAGTCGTCGCGCGCGCCGCGCACATAGATCATCGCATTGATCGAGCCGGATCCGCCCTGGACCTTGCCACGCGGCACGTAAATGCTGCGATCCTGAAGCGCGGCCTCCGGCTCGCTCGAATACATCCAGTTGACCTGGGGATTGTAGTAGCTGCGGGCGTAGCCGACCGGGATCTTGAACCAGAAGGAATTGTCGTTGCCGCCAGCCTCGATCAAAAGCACCCTGTGGCGACCATTTTCGCTGAGCCGGCTCGCAAGAATGCAGCCGGCCGACCCGGCGCCGACGATGATGTAGTCGTAGATCATCTGCATGTCCTATCGTCGGAGTTATCCGCGTGCCGGCGCGAAGGCCTTCACGTCCGCCGGCCGGCTGTCCATCTGCAGGTGCAGGCGCTCGCCGGTGTACGGCGTGTGCTTTTCGACGACGTCCATGTTGAGCTCGATGCCAAGGCCAGGCTCGCGCGACGGGATGATGTAGCCATCCTCGACGGCGAGCTTGGTCTTCAGCACATCCGCGTGGAACCCGCTGAAATCGAGGATCGCCTCATGGATAAGGAAGTTCGGTGTCGCGGCCGACAGCTGGATGCTGGCGGCAGCGCCCACCGGGCCGTTATAGAGATGCGGAGCGATCTGGGCGTAGTAGGCCTCGGCCATGCCGGCGATCTTCTTCGCCTCGAGAAGCCCGCCGACGCGTGCGACGTTCATCTGCAGAATCGAGGCGGCCTTGAGTTCGAGGATGCGCTGGAACTCATATTTGGTGGTCAGGCGTTCGCCGGTCGAAATCGGAATGGAGGTCGCACGCGCCACTTCGGCCATCGCCGCTTCCTGGCCCGGAGGAACCGGCTCTTCGAACCAGAGCGGGTCGTATTTTTCGAGACGCCGCGCCAGCCGGATCGCCGAGGACGGCACCATCTGGCCGTGCGTGCCGAAGAGCAGATCGGCGCTGCTTCCAACGGCCTCGCGGATCTTGCGGCAGAATTCCTCCGAGCGGTCCATCACGCCAAGCGAAAGCTGATGACCGGAATAGTTGGTGTAGGGACCGGCCGGATCAAACTTGACGGCGGTAAAGCCCATCTCGACCATTTCGACGGCACATTCGGCCGCGAGATCCGGATCGTTGAAGTCGAACTCGCCGGCGGCATTCTTCGGATAGAGATAGGTATAGGCACGCAGCTTCTCATGCACCGTGCCGCCCAAGAGGTCTGCGACCGGCCGGCCGGCCGCCTTGCCGATGATGTCCCAGCAGGCGATTTCGAGGCCCGAGACGATGCCCATCATCGTCGGATCCGGGCGCTGGGTGAAGCCGCTCGAATAGGCCGAGCGCCAGAAGCGTTCGATCTGGTGGGGATCATGGCCGAGCAGATGCCGCTCGAACACGTCCTCGATCAGGGGCGTCAGCGCCTTCGGATGGAACGAGGTCGCGTAAATCTCGCCGATGCCCTCGATGCCGCAGGCGGTCGTGAGGCGCACGAAGATCCAGTACATTCCGCCCACATGCGGCGGCGGGACGGCGACGGCATAGGTCTTGAGAGACGCGATCTTCATGGGGGTCATCCCTTTTTCTTGAGGCGGGCCATCAGCGCCAGGGTGGCGATGGCGCCAAGGACGCAGATGGCGGCGATGTAGCCGAAATAGAACTGGTAGCCGGCGATGCCGGGGTAGCGGTCCGAGAGATATCCGTTCACAAGCGGCAGGTAGGTGTCGGGCGCGTAGCCGACGAGCGAGATGATGCCGATCGCAAGGCCGGTGATGTTTGCCGGCACGTGGCAATCGTCGAGGATCGCCCAGTAGAGGCCGCGGATCGTGTAGGTGATGAGGCCGACGAGCAGCACCAGTCCGACGAAGAGGACCGTGGAACCGACGCCCGGCAGGGTGATCATCGCCACGAGGCTGGCGGCTGCGACGAGGAAGCTCAGGAGCAGGATGCCGGTCTTGCCGAAGCGGTCACCGAGCAAGCCGCCGCCGATGCCGCCGACCGGGCGCAGCCAGAGCTTGATCGTGACGATCAGGCCGGCCATGGCGGCGGAAATGCCGAAGCCGCCTTCCTGCAGATAGGCCGAGAAGCTGTAGGTTGCGAGGAACACGTGATAGCCGCAGAAGATGATGGCGGCGACGAGCCAGACCTCGGGGATAAGGAGCAGCGTCTTGATGTCAGCAAGCAGGTTGCCTTCGCGCTTGCGCGCGCCTTTCTCGACCGCGACGGGCTGCGACACGGCGAAATAGGCGATGCCGACGACGATGCAGAAGACGGCATAGAGCAGCACGACATCACGGAAACCCATCGCAAGCCCGGCACCGCGCGTTTCCGTCGTGAAGACGAAGAGCGCTATGGCGACGCTGGCGAGCAGCGCCTCGACCAGGCCGCGGCCGCCGTCGAGAATGCCGAAGAAGCGTCCCTGCTCATTGGCGCCGGCAATCAGGTTCACCTGCTTCAGCGTGGCGGCCCAGAACGTCAGGCCCGTCGTGACGCCGAAGCCGCAATAGATGACGAGAAGCGATGAGTAGCCGGGCAGCGTCGCGTACCAGAGGCCGAGCAGTCCCGTGCCGACCATGGAAACGAGGATCAGGATGCGCGGCTGGACGCGGTCGGCGAGCCAGCCGCTCGGCAGGTAGCCGACCAGGAAGCTGGTGCCGAGGATGGAATAGAGAACGCCAAGCTCGGTGTTGGTGAGCTTAAGCACCTCCAGCATCGTCGTCTGGTAGGATTGGCGCAGGTAGAGGATCGGATAGATCGCGCCGGCGGCGATTACGATCAGCGCCAGTTGCAGGTAACGGCTGCGGGCCGACACGGACGGCGCAGCGATGTCTGTATCGGAAATTGAGCTCAAGTGTCCTCTCCTCCCCGACCGATGGCGGGAGCAATGCCATCGGCCCGGTCTTGATGTTGATGTCCGAACAATTCCGGTTCCCGTCCGGAATTGCGTCATTTCAAATGATCAGTGTTTCAGGACGACGAGCCGGGTCTGGGTGAATTCCAGCATGCCGTGCTTGCCGTCGTCGCCGCCAAGGCCCGAGCGTTTCCATCCGGCGTGGAAGCCCTGATAGGGATCCGCCGGGAAGCGGTTGACGTAGAGTTCGCCCGCCTCGATCGCGTCGCTGGCCCGCATGACGGTGCGATAGTTCTCGGTGAAGAGCACCGAGCTCAGGCCGAACTGATGGTCGCTCGCCAACGCCAGCGCTTCCTCGAAGGTGGAATAGCGGACCACCGCAAGCACCGGACCGAAGACTTCTTCGCGCACGATTTCCATCTCCTGCCGGCAGCCGGAAATCAGAGTCGGCGGATAGAAGTAGCCCGCGCCTTCCGGCAGGTAGCCGCCGGTCTCGACCGTTCCGCCTTCCGCCTTCGCCTGTTCGACCATTTCGTGCACGCGCTTTTGCGCGGCGGCATTGGCAAGCGGTCCCATGCGGGTCGCATCCTCGCCGCGGTCGCCGAAGGCACGGGCTGCAAAGCCCTCCCGCAGCTTGGCGAGCAGCATGTCATGCACGCTTTCGTGCACATAGAGCCGCTCGGCGCTGGTGCAGACCTGGCCGCAATGGGCGGTCTTGGCGGCAATGATCGCCTGTGCCACAACATGGAGATCGGCGTCCGGTTCGACGATGACAGGCGTCTTGCCGCCGAGCTCAAGCGAGGGCTTGGCGATGTTTTCCTTGCAGTAGTCGAGCACGATGCGGCCGGCCGAAACGCTGCCAGTCAGCGTGATCATGCCGACGCCGGGATGGGTGCAGAGCGTTTTCGCAACGTCATGCGACATGGTGAGGATGTTGACGAGACCCTCCGGCAGGCCGGCCTCGACGATCGCTTCGGCAAAGGCGAAGGCGGATGTCGGCGTGTTGTTGCTCGGACGCACGACGACGGCGTTGCCTGCAATCAGCGCAGGGGCGATTTTGCGCACCAGCGTGTAGATCGGATAGTTGAACGGGATCAGACCGGCAACAACGCCGATCGGAACACGCTTCAGGAGAAGCGTCTCACCGGGATTGTCGCTCTCGATCACCTCACCCTCGATGCGGCGCGCCCATTCGGCGTGGTAGCGCATCAGTTCGGCGCCATAGATGACCTCGGCGGTCGCGTCGGCGAGGCTCTTGCCCGACTCTTTTGCCAGGGCAGCGCCGATGTTCTCGGCCCGGTTCTCCAATACGGTCGCCAGTTTGCGGAGCGCGTCACCGCGCTGGATAGCCGGCAGTGCCGCCCAGGCGCGCTGCGCCTTCATTGCTGCCTCGACCGCCGCTGCTGCCTCCTCATCCGTTGCTGCCGGCACCGATGTGAAGACCTGGCCGGTTGCCGGATTACGGACGTCGATCGTCACCGCAGACGTGCTTTCGATGAAACGACCGCCGGAAAAATTGCGATAGGGGCTCATGGCATCTCGGATGTGTTGGCCGCGGCTCCGGGCGCCAAAGGCGCGCAGGACAAGCGGACTGCGCGGGAGAGAGCACGACGAGCGACGGCCCGTCTCTCTCCCCGACCGAGACCGTCACGAAACTGTTGCGACGATGGGGCCGGAGGCACAAGCGAGTAATTTTCAGTGAGAGCATTCCAAAATGGAATGCTTGGCTCAGGCCGCGCGGTCGGCCGAAACTTCCGTAAGCAGCCAGTCGCGGAAAGCATCGACCTTGCTGTCGTTTCCTGCCTGGGGCCGCGTCACGAACCAGTAGGACTCATGCCCCTCGACTTCGACATCGAAGAGTTGCACGAGCTGCCCAGTTTCCAACTGAACCCGCACCATCGAACGATCGGCGACGGTGACGCCCAGTCCTGCGCAGGCCGCTTCGATCGCCAGATCGAGCAGGTCGAACTCCAGCCCGCCGCGGGTATCGACATCCTGGAACCCCGCCGCGTCGAGCCAGTGCCGCCACGTCAGATAGCGCCGGTCGGGCGAGGCAAGCACGTGCAGGAAGGTAAAGCGCTGAAGGTCGGTCGGACCCTCGACTTTCACCCCTTCGAGCAGTGATGGCGCACAGACGACCACATGCCGCTCCGTCATCAGGATGCTCGCATCCAGCATCGGCCACTCGCCATCGCCGAAGCGGATGGCGCAGTCGAGAAGACCTCGCTCGGCAAGCGTGTCCGTGGCTTCCGTGCTGAGGCTGATATCGACGTCGGGCAAAGCTGCGCGCAGTCGCGGCAGGCGCGGCAGCAGCCAGCGCTTGGCAAAGGTCGGCGGCACGTTGATCCGCAAGCGGTTCTGGTTGCTCTTCTCGGTAATGCTGCGTAGCGACACCTCGATGCTGTGAAACGCCTCCTGGATCGTCGCCAGCAATTCGGCGCCGGCCGGCGTCAGTTCGAGATGGTGGTGGCGGCGGATGAGCAGGTCTTCGCCAAGTTCGTCCTCGAGATTGCGGACCTGACGGCTGACGGCGCTTTGCGTGAGGTTGAGCCGCTCAGCCGCACGCGTGAAGCTGCGGGTCTGCCCGACCACTTCGAAGACCTTCATCGCCGACAGTCCAGGAAGTCTTCGCATCGATAACGTGGCCTCGATAAACGCTGCATCCCTACGGATTGTCGCGGGATCGATGCTTACTCTTGCGTGCCATGCTCCAGCGCACAAGCACGAAAATCCAAACCGCACCTACTGACCACAGTCATGCGTCCAGTTGCCTCGCAACGACAAACGGCGGCTCTCGCCGCCGTTTACCTATCCAATCCATCGCCTGGCCAAGCCCAGACGAAAACTGGAAACTCAACCGCGCCTACTCCGCGGCATAGAAGCCGTAGAGAACAGGCATCAGCCCGACCAGGGCCTCGAAACGCTTGAAGGACTTGCGCTCCGGCTTGGTCCAGCCGGTTTCGGCGAGCGCCGAAAGCCGCGGGAAGACGAGCCGGTCGAAGACGGCGCGGTCGGTCATCGGTTCGGACCAGATGCAGCACTGCACGCCGAGCAGATGCTTCTTCTGCGCATCCGTCCAGCCTTCCACGGGATCGAAGGTGTAGAGCTTTTCCGGATCCGACCAGCCGGCCCAGCTGCCGCCCGGCTCCGACCAGGCCGGGCTGTTGGCCATGTCGAGATAATAGACCTGGCCGGGGCAGACGACGATGTCATAGCCTTCCTCCGCAAGTGCTGCCGATGCCTCGACCGTGCGCCAGCCGAAGAGCAGCGATTTCGCCTTGTCGATGACATTGCCGTGGGCCGCCTCCTGCCACCCGCCGGTGACGCAATCGCGGCTTGCCAGGAATTTCTGGACGCGGGCCAGGAACTCGCCCTGCAGCACCGCAGCACCCGAGCCGTCGATCTCGTCGGCACCGTGGGTGTTGGTGACGACGTTCAGCCGCTTGGCGTGGGTTTCCGCCACCTCGTCGCCGGCGAGCGCGCGTAGCCGTGCCAGTGCTTCCGGCGAACCGGACCAGGCGCCGAGCGGTACCTCGTCGGCGCCGACATGGATGGCGCGCATCGGGAAGAGCTCGATCAACTCGTCGAAGATGATCTCCAGCACGCGATAGGTCTCTTCGCGCGCCGGGTTGAGGCAATTGTCCGGGAAGCCCTGGACCGAATGATAGCTGCCCTTCTCGTCGGGATCGCGCAGCTCCGGGATCGCCTGCAGCATTGCATAGGAATGTCCGGGAATGTCGATCTCCGGCATCACCTCGATGCCGAGGCTCGCGGCAAGCGCCACGATCTGACGCACCGCCGCCTTGGTGTAATAGCCGCCGGTCGGTTCAGGACCGGAGCCGAGCAGCGGCGGGATCTTGCGGCCGTGGCCGCGCCAGGCGCCGATTTCGGTCAGCGCCGGATAGGCGTCTATCTCGACGCGCCAGGCCTCGTCATCGGTCAGGTGCCAGTGGAAGCGGTTGAGCTTGTTCCAGGCCATCAGCCTCAGGAAGCGCTCGACTTCCGCCGTGCTGTAGAACTGCCGGGCAACGTCGAGATGGGTGCCGCGCCAGCCGAGCGCCGGCTCGTCCTTGATCTCGCCGCCCATCGGAAACACGAAGGTGCCCGGATGCGACCGCGCCCCGCGCAGGACCTGACCGAGCGTGATCAGTCCGTAGAGGATGCCCGTCTCGCTACCACCCGAAACGGCAACGCCGGCGGGCGAGAAGCGGATCGTATAGGCCTCCGGACCAAGGTCTGCTGCCTTTGACAGAGCGACCGGGAAACCGCCTTCCGCCGCCGGCCGGACGATGCCCTCGACCGGAAACAGGCCGGCCGTGAGATCGACAAAGGCCTTGGCCGCGGCGGACGCCTCACTGCCTTCGGCCTTCAGATCAAGGCCCGGAGGCGCCAGCAACTGACCGGAGACCGCAACGGCCTGCGGCCAGGGCACGATCGAGACCGGCACCGGCGCCACCTTCGGCACCGGATAGACGGCGGCGCCGCGCTTCAGCTCGGCATTGTCGCCGTGCGCCCGCGAGGCAAGCACGGCCACCGGCGCATTCGTGCCGTCGGACAGAACGAGGAAAGCGGCATTGGCGCCATCGGTCCAGTGGCGCGGCTCGAAGCTCATGCCGAGGGCCTTGAGCGTCCAGGTCGCGCCGGACTTCAGCTCAAACCCCTCCGGCGGCGCGAACTCGGCATAGTTGGAGAGCCGGACGAGAAGCTGCCCGCCTTCGACCTCGGCGGCAGGATCGATGCGCGCGGGGCCGGAGACGCCGAGGCGAAAACCCTTGATCGTCCGGTCCGAATTGTTGGTGAGCGTCAGCGCATAGACTGACCTGTCGGCGGTGCCGACCGGCACCCAGAGCGTTTCCAGAAGATAGTCAGATTTGGCGGCAAACGTCATCAAATGGCTCCATGAGTGATTGGTCTCTGCGTTCGGCCGGAGGGCCAGCGCGTTTCTTGGCGAAGGCGTGTCCTCGGTTCACATAGCTCCCGTCGGCGTTTGGCCAAGGGCACGAACGAAGTGATTCACGGTAACTTCTTCCACCACGTCGGAGGCCGGACGGCTCTTTCGCCGCACCTCGTCGGCATGGGCGAGGAAGCGGGCGCTTTGCCCCGGCACGAAAGGGCGATCGGGATCTGGAACCGCGGACAGAAGCAGTTGCGTATAGGGATGGCGGGGATTGCCGATGACGGCACTGGTCTCGCCCCACTCGACCATCTGGCCTGCAAACATCACAACGACCTCTTCGGCAATGTGCGCGGCCGTGGCGATATCGTGGGTGATGTAAAGCATGGCGAGGTTGCGCTCGCGCTTGATGCGCGCAAGCAGTTCCAGGATGTCGAGCCGGATCGAAACGTCGAGCATCGAGGTCGGTTCATCGGCGACGAGCACATCCGGCCCGACGGCGAGCGCCCGGGCAATGTTGACGCGCTGGCGCTGGCCACCGGACAGTTCGTGCGGAAATTTTCGCGCGGTCACACTGGGATCAAGGCCGACATCGGAGAGCAGGCGCGCGACGGCAGTCCCTGCCTCGGCCCCGGTCTTCGCATGACCGTGCAACAGAAGCGGCCGCGCGAGATGGTGGTAGATGGAGAACACCGGATTGAGTGAGGCGAACGGATCCTGAAACACCATCTGGATCGCCCGGCGACGCAACTTCTCCTCGGCACGGTCGCCGGCCTCGGTGACGTCGGCGCCGCGAAATGCCATCCTCCCCGATGTCGGCGCATCGAGCCTTGCGACGATGCGGGCACAGGTGGTCTTGCCGCAACCGGACTCGCCGACCAGCGCCAGCGCCCGGCCAGGTTTCAAGGCGAGCGAAATCCCCCGCAATGCCTCGACGGCGCCAAAGCTGCGCCTGATACCCTTGAGGCGTACGATCGCGCCGTCTTCACCAGCCATGGTCGTCGCTTGCGGCATCACGTTCATTCGACG
The DNA here is from genome assembly GCF_014852425.1 of Ensifer sp. ENS09. Classification (NCBI taxonomy): domain Bacteria; kingdom Pseudomonadati; phylum Pseudomonadota; class Alphaproteobacteria; order Hyphomicrobiales; family Rhizobiaceae; genus Ensifer; species Ensifer sp. ENS09. The sequence continues at coordinate 104,710 of NZ_JACVBP010000004.1, read as the reverse complement.
ACCCCCAGGCTGCGGACGGATGACGGCAGTTGCGGAATCGCGCCCCAAAGTTTCCGCGTGTAGTCGTGCTCCGGCGCCCGGCTGATCTGCTGCGTGTCGCCGACCTCGACCAGTTGCCCTTTCAGCATAACACCGATGCGGTGGCAGAGCTGCGCCATCAGGTGCAGGTCATGGGTGATGAACAGCACCGAGAAGCCGAGGCTGCGCTGCAGGTCGACGATCTGCTCCAGGATCTCCCGCTGCACCACCACGTCGAGCGCCGTCGTCGGCTCGTCCATGATGATCAGCTCCGGCTTCAGCGCCAGGCAGATGGCGATAACGATGCGCTGCCGCATACCGCCGCTGAACTGATGCGGATAGTCGTCGAGGCGACCCACCGGAATGCCGACGAGGCGGAACATTTCTTCTGCCCGCGCACGCGCCTGGGGCCGCGTCGCGCCGGTGTGCCGCCGCAGCACGTCGAAGAACTGTGCCTCGACCCGCATCAGCGGGTTGAGCGAATTCATGGCGCTCTGGAACACCATGCCGATCCGCCGCCAGCGCACATTCTGCAGCGCCGTCTCCGGCATCTTCAGGAGGTTCTGCCCGTCGAGCAGGATTTCGCCGCCGGCGACCCAGGCCGGTGGTTTGGACAGCCGGGTGATCGCATAGGCAATGGTGCTCTTGCCGCAGCCGGATTCACCGGCAAGGCCGAAAAGTTCACCGCGGCGGACCTCGAAGGAGACCTCGTTGACGGCGCGGAAGGCGCCGTCGTCGAGCAGATAATCGACGTTGAGGTTGCGGATTTCCAGAAGTGCATCGCTCATCGGGCCGCCTCCAGTTCACGGCGGCGCAATCGCGTCAGCCGCAGCCAGCGGCTGAGCGCCGGCCCTGAGCGAAGCTGCGGGTTGGCGATCTCGTCGAAGGTGAAGTTGATGAGTGCAAGACCAAGGCCGACGAGCGCGATCCCGGCGGCCGGGACGGCGATATCCCACCAGGCGCCGACGATGATCGCCGAGGAGTTCTGGGCGTTGTAGAGCATGGTGCCCCAAGTCACCCGCAGCGGATCGCCGAAGCCGAGATATTCGAGCGTCGTCTGGGCGACGATTGCATAGATGATGCTGCCGACGACGTTAATGCCGATCAACGGCACCAGATTGGGCAGGATCTCGACGAAGATCACCCGCCAGTGCGGCTCGCCGACCATGCGCGCCGCCACCACGAATTCGCGCTGCCGGAGCGCCATGGTCTGCGACCGGGTCATGCGAGCACCCCAGGGCCAGGAGGTGAGCGCGATGATCGCCATGATCGCCATCGGCCCGACCGTGCCGGCAAAGGAAGCGAGCAGGATCAAGAGCGGAATGTTGGGAATGACCAGCACGGCGTTTGTCGCAAGATCGAGCGTCGCATCGGTGCGGCCGCCGAAGTAACCGGCGACGAGGCCGACGATGGTGCCGAGCGCGGTGATCGCAAGTCCGGTGGCGAAACCGACGGCAAGCGACGGCCTGGCGCCCCAGACAAATTGCGAGAAGACGTCACGGCCCATCTTCGTCGTGCCGAAGACATGCTCGACGGTCGGCGGCTGATGCGAACGGCCGACGCGCTCGCTCGGATCACCCGGTGCCAGAACCGGCGCAAACAGCGCCATCAGGCAGAGCGTGAGAATGATGATAAGGCCGGCAACGGCTTTCTTCTGCCGCCAGAACAAGGAGACGCCCGCATTCATGCCCTGCCCTCCCTTATGCGCGGATCGACCACGCCATAGATGATATCGACCAGGAGATTGGCGCCGAGCGTCGCGATGGTCATCAGGAGAAGCTGCCCCTGGATGACCGGATAGTCGCGGGCGACGCTTGCGGTATAGAGCGTCAGACCGAGGCCCGGATAGTTGAAGACGATCTCGGTCACGATCGAGCCGCCGAAGACGGCGCCCAGCATCAGCGCCAGATTGGTCAGCACCGGCAGCATGGCGTTGCGCGCCGCATAACCGAACATGACCGCCGCTTCCGACAGGCCCTTGGCGCGACCCATGGTGACGTAATCCTCGCCGAGCACCGAGATCATGCTGGAACGCATCGTCGTCTGGAACTCGCCGATCAGATAGGGCGAGAGCGTCAGCACCGGCATGATCGCATGCAGGAAGACGCTGCCGAAAAAGGTGAAGTTCAGCCCCGGATCGAGGCTCGGATCATAGGCATACCCCACGGGCAGGAGCCGGAGCGTCACGCCGAAGGTGAACAGCGTCGCGAGCGCGATGATGACAGGCGGAACGGCGATCATCACCACCGAGAAGGGCGAGACGAAACTGTCGAAACGCCCGCCACGGCGCCAGGCGGCAATCGCGCCGAGCAGCACGCCGACGCAAAGCGAGAAGACAATGGCGGTCACCACGAGGAATGCCGTCCACCCGGCCGAGCGGCCGAGCACTTCAAGCACGGTTTGCGGATAATATTTGACCGAGACGCCGAGATCGAAATGAGCGAGCCCGACGACATAGTCGGCGAACTGCTGCCAGATCGGCTGCTCGATCGCACCGAAGCGCGCCTTGATCGCCTCGACGGCCGCGGGCGTTGCCCGCGGTCCGAGTTGGGCGATCATGCTGTCGACGGGGGACCCCGGCATGAGCCGGGGAACCGCGAAATTCATGACGATCGCGAAGAGGAACGCCACGCAGTAGACGGTAAGCCGTCGACGGGAAAGTCGCATCGCTGAAACCCGCTTTCGCTTATTGTACGGGCTTCAGGCGAAGCAGATGCACCAGCCGCATCCGGTTGTTGTCGTGATCCTCGGGGTTCATGACCGGCTCGTCCTTCGTCACCCAACCGGTGAAGCGCTTGGTCGAGAACTGATACCAGGTCGGACCGTTGAAGACGGGAACGACGGGCAGATTGTCGGCGACGATCACCTGCACCTGGTCGAACAGCTTCTTGCGCTCCTCGTCCGTTGCGGCGCGGCGGTAATCATCGAAAACCTTGTCGAGGTCCGGGTTGGAATAGCGTGACGGCGCACTGGTGATACGCCCGCCGAAGCCGGTCGACAGCGACTGGAAGTAGCCGCGGAAAGGCGTCGGCCCGTCGGCGCGCGAATTCATCACCGCCTCGAAGCTGCCGTCGAGGATCTGTTTCTGCCACTGCTCGTATTCGGGCGTCGCGACGGAAGCGTTGACGCCGATCTTACGCAGACCTTCGGCCGCGATCTGCACCGCGTCGATCCAGTCGGTCCAGCCGTTCGGCACGATGATCGGGAAGGCGATGGGCTTGCCGCTCGGCGTGGTGCGGAAGCCTTCGCCGTCCTTCTTGTAGCCGGCATCGTCGAGCAGCTTGTTGGCCTTGTCGATGTCATAGGCGAGCCACTCGTCCTGCGCGCCCTCGGCGGCCTTGTTGCGCCAGCTGTCGAAGCGCGGCGGCAGGCCGCTCGCATGGGTGTTGACGACCGGGTAGCCGAAACCGGCGATATCGACCATCGCGGTGCGGTCCATGGCAAGGCTGAAGGCGCGACGGAAGGTCATGTCGTTGAAGGCCTCGGCATTGCCGGGGCTCGACGACTTGAAGTTCATCTGGAAGGCAACGGTTTCGGCCGGCGGCTGCCAGTAGCCGTTGTGCTCGGCATCGAGGCCGACATAGGTCTTGTCGATCTGCGGCAGGAACGAACCGAACCAGTCGATCGCGCCTTCCGGCAGGAGCGCCAGCATCTGGTCGTTGCCGGAGATCTGCGGCAGCTTCAGGCAATCGACCTTCAGCGTCGCGGCATCCCAGTAGTTGGGGTTGCGGCACTGCTCGTAGACCTGCGGTGTGAAGCGGCGGATCTCGGTCATCGGGCCGGAGCCGACGGGCGTCTCGTTCTTGAAGGCCAGCGGATCCTTCACATCCTTCCAGATGTGCTCGGGCACAACCGGGAAATCGGCAAGCGACTCCGGAAAATGCGTGTCCACGTCCTTGAGATTGATCTTCACCTCGGTCGGCGACGGCGCCTCTACGGAAGCGACGGTCTCACCGACACCGACGGTATCGACGGCCGGGTTCTTGAGCATCATCTCGAGCGTGAATTTCATGTCGGCCGAGGTCAGCGGCTTGCCATCCGACCATTTAACACCGTCGCGCAGCGTATAGGTGATCGACTTCAGATCGTCGGCAAACTTGTAGGCCGTCGCCAACCGAAAGACCGGCTTGCCGCCGTCGTAATCGTTGAAGATCACCAGCGGCTCGTAGACGAAATCCATGGTGCTCTGCCGACGACCGCCAAGGTCGAACGGGTTGAAATTCTGCACCCAGCTCGTCTGCTCTTCGATGTGCATGGTGAGCACGGATTCGGCGCGCGCCTCAGCGGCGCCGATCATCATCAGCACGGTCGCGAGCGTCCCAAAACGCCATGCCGTACCGCTCCTCCCGACCCTCGGCGCATTGCGCAAAGGCCGCATTTCCTCGACTGCCGTCATGACGAATTCCCCCTCAGGCTTCGTTGATCGAACTATTAAGTCAAGTAATTTGACTTAACGATAAGTCCGCCAAAGTCGCGCTGTCAATCGGGGTATTTTCGCCGAGACTAAAGTTATGGTCCGAACCGCCAAGTGGTATTTCGAACGAGAATACCACTTCCGAAAAAGCGGCGTTCATCGGTTTGTTCAGGCCGCTAAATTGGTCGCAGACGCACCGAGACCGGATCATGAAAAGCGAGAATCACTGCGCGGACCGGCGAAGTTTGGCGGCTACCGGAGCTGCCATGCCGGGCTCGCAGCGGCCGTGTGCTAGGAGACAGTACGCGTGCGACCGAAGGCGCGCAGCAAGAGGTTCACGGAAACCGCGACCTTGTCGATATCAGGGATGTCCTGCGAGTATCGCCCCGTATAGAGCTTGACGATCATTTGGTCGCGTTCCTTGCCCTCGAGGTTGTAGTAAAGGTGAAGGTAGAAGCGCCGCTTGTCGCCGGTACGCGATATGTCGCCGCGCCGCTGCGTCACTTGCCTGAGGTCGGCCTGCAGCGGCTCGAAACCGTCGAGCCTGAGGGTCACTTGCGCAGACTTGAAGCGCACCTCCGGCGGAACCGCGACCACCGCCTTGTCGAGCGACAGGCTGACCACGCGCCCCTGTGCCCCATCGACATTGGCGGGCTCGTCGAGCTTGAAAGCCTGGAAAAGGCGACGCGGTTTTTCGAAACAGATCAGCGACGCGATGACGAGCACGACGATGTTGATGCCCGACCAGACGGCTCCGATCGCCGAGAACGACCTTTGGACCTGCGCCGTTTCCGGCACGAGGTTGATCAGAAGTCCCAGCGCCGTGACGGCGATGAAAGCGGCAATCCAGGTAAACGTGTAGGCGTCGAAGCTGTTTGCCTCGTTGCCGGTGCCTTTCGGGGTTACCTTGAACGGCTTGCCGAAGGGGCGCACGAGACTGGAGAGAACGGTCGGCAGCATGCGGAAGGTCGCAAAGGTTCCGACTGCACTGGAGACCACGGGCAGATAACGCGTCGGCGTGATCCAGAGCATCAGGAGGAAATAGGCCGCCAGCACCGGAAGCTGATTTGAAATATAGTCGGCAACGCCCGTGAAATGCAACGGCAAGGCTCCGAACCAGAGATAGGCGATCGGCACGATCAGGACGATCAGGCGCACGACGTACTGGACCAGCCAGGACATGGGGAGAAACATGATCCGCTGAAACAAGGACAGGCCCGGTCCACGCAAGGGGCCGTTGTGGAGATAGAGCGTCTGGATGCCGCCCTGGCACCAACGTTCCCGCTGGACGAAATAGCCTGTCAGGTTCTCGGCCGCCAATCCCATCGACAGCCGTTCGTTCAGGTAGCGAGTCTTGTAGCCCTTGTTCAGCATCGACAGCGTCGTCAACAGGTCTTCGGTGATTGACTCCGTCGGGAAGCCGCCAATCGCATCGACGGCCCTGCGGCGGGCGATCGAGCACGAACCGCAGCAGAAGCTGACGTCCCAGACGTCGCGGCTTGGCGCGATCTCGTCGAAGAATAGGCGTTGTTCGTCCGGCCAGATGTTCTCCAGACCCAGGTTCGATTGCACCGGATCGACGTTGAAGAAGTGCTGCGGGGTCTGGACGATCCCGATCCCCTCGTCCGAAAAGAACGGCAAGGTCCGCTTGAGAAAATGGCGATAGGGAACAAAGTCTGCGTCGAAGATGGCGATGAAATCGCCCGAACTCGCGCGCAGCCCATTGTTCATGTTCCCGGCTTTCGCGTGCGCATTGTCCGCTCGTGTCAGGTGGACCGCGCCCCGCTCTGCGCAGAAGGTCCTCAGCCAATCACGCCGGCCGTCATCGAGGACATAGACCTTAAACCTGTCCTTCGGATAGTCGAGCGCCAACGCTCCGACGATCGTACGCTCAAGCACATCGAGCGGCTCGTTGTAGGTCGGAATGAAGACGTCGACCGTGGGCAGATCCTGCGCCTCGCGCGCAAAGAACGTCTTCCCCAAGCGGTCCGCCTCGAGGCTACGGTCGACGTATCGGCTCATCAGAATGAGGAACAGAACGACTTCTGTGAAGGCAAGGAGCTCGATGACGAAGACGATCCAAACCCACCAGACGTTTGCGCCATCGGTTGGATAGGGAAGGACGGTTTCGAAGAGGCGCCAGACCATGTAGCGCAATGCGACCGCCCCAACGACCGCGCAAGTGATGGTGCGCGCCCAGCTTTGATGCCGCGACCAGTTCGATGGCCCAAGCAGGAAGAAGGCGATCACCAGCAATGTGGGCGCGAGCGCTAGAAGAGGTTGAACCAAAGCCCTTTGATCCACTGTGTCAGTTGCAGATTGTGCCGGGAGATGCGGACCTGGGCGGACCGCCCCACCTGGCAAAAATTGCCGAAATCGGTGTTGAGGGCGGAAGGGAGGAGTTGAACGCGTATCCTGGCATCGCGCTCCTCGGTTTCCGGCTCTTTGGCCGCGAGATTGTCTTTCTCAACGACAGCGGATGAGCCTTTGACGGCCTGCACTTTCCCCTTGAAGACTTCGCTTCGCCCGAGAAGCCGGACTTCCGCCTCACGGCCCGGGTAGATCTCGTCGTAATCGACTTCGGGAACGAGAATGTCGACGAAAAGTTCGCGGCAGTCGAGGATACGCAACAGCTCGTTGTTCAGGATGACATTGGAGCCGTTGACGACGTTGCGGGTCCACACCACGCCGCTGAAGGGCGACGCGATTTCTGCCAGTTCGAGACTGCGAACGCGCTTCTCCTCCTCCTCCAGCTGCCGCTCAATCTGCTCGGCGCGCGTGCTGTTTTCGACGATGCGGGTGTTGATGTCGTTTATACGAACGATCACCTCGTCCTGACGCTGGCGCGAATAGGGCACGTCGTTTTGGCCATCGCCGACGATGAATATCCCCTCACGCAGGGCCATCAGCCGTTGTTCGAGAAGATCGAGCGACAAATTGCTGATCTCGACCTCGCCGCCCGTGGCCGCGCCGGCGGCGGCTGCCGCCTCGACCATCTTGCGCGTGAATATTCCCTTGGACTCCAGTTCCTGCCGTCTATCTAGGTCTACCCTTGCAACGACGTCCTGGGCACGCGACACCTCCACCCGCTTCTGCAGGATGCGAAGTTCGCGCTCCAGACTGGCAATGGTGGCGTTCTTGAATTTCTCCAGCCGATGGGCGAGTTGGTTGCGCAAGGCGACGAGTTCATCGCGTTCACGCTCCAGCGCCGTGACGCGGTCGGCGGCCGTTTTTCCTTCCGCCTGCAAGGAAGCAAGGATCGCCCGATTGACCCGTTCGTTGCGTATGGTCAGAAGCGTCCCGTTTTCGGCGACCGGCGTGCCGATGCGTGGCGGCGCTTGTCCGATTTCCCCGTCAATCGGCGCGTTGATGACGGCAAAGCGGGCATTCACGGTGCCGTCGAGGCTGGTAAAGCCCGTCAGTCCAGGCAGGAGCACGACGATTGCAAGCGTGAGCAGCAGGACGCCGACTGTGATGCGTGTGATGCGATGGTTCAGGAGCATGCCAACCGTTCCCAGTCACGACCCTTGCCGGAGGTGGCAGACATCAGCGCGTAATCCCGCACCAACTGCCGTTCCGGCTGCATGAAGAAAATCGTGCGCAAAGGCGCTGCGGGCAACCCTTAGAAATTGGTGCTTTTGTCATTCGGTTAACCAGTTACGAACGATCCACGCCCTGGACACAGCCGGTCGTCCTCTTCATCCGGAATGATCATGTCAGCGCAAACGCTTCGACTTAAAGTGGGAGTGGTCCTCAGGCGACCGATCTTGACGAAAAAGCAACCTGACAGATCATGGCGAGGAAGATGACCACGCAGCCGAAGATCTGGGAAAGGCTCAAGGGCGTCCCGAGAAACGCCAGCGCGAAGACGAGAACCCATACCGGTTCGCAGCACATGATCACCGATGCCCGCGCCGCCGAGATCAGCTGCTGGCCGCGAAACTGCAGGACGAAACGCAGGCAGGTCGAGACCAGGATGCTTGCGAGGAACCAGCCCCAGGTCTCGATCGAAGGGACTGCCGCGGGCATCTCTTCGACGAGCAGTGAAACGGCGAGGATGAGCACCCCTGCGACCACCAGTTGGATCGCGGCTACGGCCACCGCGCCGACCTCGGCGGAATTGCGTTTGACCAGCGCGATGCTCGCCGCCCAAAGCAGGGCCGAGACGACAAAATAGAGGTGAGCCGCCTCGACGCGGGCGCCGGGGCCAAGAAACAGCAAGCCCATCCCGGCAAGCGCGACGGCGATCGAGATCCAGAGCGCTCGCCCCACAGGCCAGCCGAAGAACAGCAAGCCGAAAACCGGTACCAGCAGGTTGCCGGTCGAGGAGATGAAGGCTGCAACGCCAGGGTTCGTCGTCTGTTTCAGACCGAAAATCCAGGCCATCATGGCGACGGCAAAGGCGAGCGCGCCTGGAAGCAGCAGGCGCACCGCCCTGCCCAGTTCGGCAAAGGTCGCGAACCGCGCCAGGAGACCGATCAGCAGGCCGGCGATGACGAAGCGGCTGCCGAGAAAGAGCAGCGGCGGCAACTCGGCTAGCGCATGGATCGAAAACAGCCATCCGGCCCCCGCCACGAAGGCCGCGATTGCGATCTGCAGGTCGGCACTCGGCAGGGAAGAATGCTGGGTGGAACGATCAGAAGACATTTGGACACGAGAAAAGCCGGCAGGCCCTTAACGAGCGGCCTGCCGGCTTCTCTATCGCTTAATACCGGGATCTACCAGTGATCGTTTGAGGCGAAAGGCCGTCTACTGGTTCGCCTTGGCGTAGTCCTTCATGTTCTCGGGCGTTACCAGTTCGAACGGAACCCAGATCTGCCGTTCCGTCTTTTCCTCCCGCGCCAGGGCCACGGCGGCATCCATCGCGGTTGCGCCCTGCGCGATCGCGTTCTGGAAGACGGTGACGTCGAGATCGCCGGCGGCCATGGCGGCAAGCCCGTCCGGCGTCGCATCGATGCCGCCGACCACGACCTTCGACATGCCGGTGCCCGCCGCCTTCATCGCCTGGATCGCGCCGATCGCCATCTCGTCATTGTTGGCGATGACGGCATCGAATTCCCGTCCGGTCGACAGCCAGTTGGTCATGATGTTGCTGGCCTCGAGGCGATCCCAGTTGGCGCTCTGCTCCTCGATCACGCTCATGCCCTTGCAGCCGTCGGTGGCGATGACGTCGTGGATATCCTTCGTGCGGGTCAGCGACGAATGATTGTTGAGCGGGCCCATCAGTACGTAGACGGCACCTTTGCCACCAAGCAGCCGGCACACTTCCTTCGTTTCCAGCGTGCCGGAGTCCACCTCGTTCGATCCGACAAAGGCCGCCGTTTCGGGAAGCGCATCGACATCGGCCGGCGGATGGTTGGCATAGACGATCGGAATGCCGGCAGCACTCGCCATCTTTGTCAGCGCCGGGGTGCCGTCACCATCGACGGCGACCACGACGATCGCATCGACGCCGGAGGAAATGAAGTTCTGCACCTGATCCAGCTGCTTGCTCGGATCGTTCTGGGCGTCCTCGACCTGGGCCGACACGCCATCGAGCTTGGCTGCCCGGTCTTCCATGCCCTGACGCAGGATGGTCAGGAACGCGCTGTCGGAACGGGCAATGGTGATGCCGATGTTCTCGGCGTGAGCGGTGCCAGCCAGCAGAGCCGACATGGCGGCAAACAGCAACTTCCTCATTCGAAACCTCCCAGGGGACCAGACGACTTATGAGCGCTAAACGGAATGTATGATCCATTAAATGTCAACAATGAAACGCACATTTCATTGCACGCAACGATGGAATGATCGAAAACCCTGCGAAACCCAGGATTTTCAGCGTGCATAATTCTGATAACGTAAACCTATGCGCGTATCATCTTGACACACGCGCCGCGGTCGCCGGGGAGATTTCGACTGCGCCCCCGGGAAACGAGGGAGCCTCTTTCGGCTGTCGTCTCACCGGACATACCGGCGGCGCGCGGCGCATGCATCCGTGACTTTCACCCACCCAAACCCAAGCTGTCGGCAGGAGATCCCGATGACCGTACAGGAAGCAATTCTCAACTTCGGCTATGATCCCACGATCAAGGAAGACGGCCCGCTGCTCCGGCCGCCGATACCGGCATCGCTGCCGAGCGCGGCAACCGTCAACGCGTTCTATCTGCCGCCGCCCAAGGCACAGGGCACACCGAGCCATGTCGGCAGTCCCGGCAGTTGCGCCGCCTGGGCCACGACCTACGGACTTGCCAGCTATTGGGCGGCCGTCTCGACCGGCGAGGCGTCGTTGCAACCTGTGCGGCAGGCAAGCCCCGCCCATATCTACATCGAGGTGATGAAGAGCTACGGGAAGACGGGCTGCGCGGGATCACAGCTCGCCTCCTATCTCAATCTGCTCAAGCAGGGCGGCACCCCGAACTGGAAGACGGCGCCCTATTTTCCGAATTGTCCCGAGCTCTGGTCGCGCTACGATCCCAACGCCCTTGCCGATGCCAGCTTCCAGATCCCCGGCTGGGCGACGGTCGAGACCAGCGATCTCGACGCGATCAAGGCCGTCATCGTCGCTGGCGGCGCGCTTTGCTACGGCACATCCCTGAACAAGGGCTTCATGCAATATGAAGGGCCAGGTGCGTTGAGAGGCCCGCTGGAAAAGTTGCCGAACACCGGCCATTGCATGTTGATCATCGGCTATGACGACGAGCAGCAGGCCATTCTCATCCAGAACAGCTTCGGTGAGAAATGGGGCTGCGAATGGAACGGGCGTCACGGCTATATCTGGATGGGTTACGAGCTGTTCCAATACCTCGCCCAGGGCCAGGCGATGTACATTACCGCCTGACGTCGGACGGCTTGCCCGCCGCCCGATCTGCCATCTTCGCAAGGAGCCGTGGCGCTACTCTGCCGCCACGGCTGCGGGATAGGCTACGGTCTTTGCGTCCTCGGCCTCGAGGCTTTCCGCCGTCTCAGGCTCGGCGGAACGCTTCTTCGGTTCGCGCCCGAAGAAGAGGGCATAGCCGGCCGGAAGAACCAGGATCGTCAGCACGGTCGCAACCAGAATGCCGCCCATCATGGCGTAGGCGAGCGGTCCCCAGAAGACACCGCGCGAGATCGGGATAAGCGCCAGCACTGCCGTCAACGCCGTGAGCGTGATCGGACGGAAGCGCCGCACGGCCGACCCGACGATCGCCTCGGCACGGTCCATGCCCGCCGCGATATCCTGGTCGATCTGGTCGACGAGGATGATCGAGTTGCGCATGATGATGCCGAGCAGCGCGATGACCCCGAGGATCGCGACGAAGCCGAAGGGCGCGCCGCTGATCAGAAGGGCGGCCGCGGCACCGATGATGCCGAGCGGACCGGTCGCGAGAACCAGCATCGCCTTGCCGAAATGCTGCAGCTGGATCATCAACAGGATGACGATGACGCCGAGCATGATCGGCGCCTTGGCGGCGATCGACGCCTGGCTTTCGGCCGAATCCTCGGCACCGCCCTGGATGGCGATCGAGTAGCCGGCAGGCAGGCTGTCGCGCAACGGCTGCATCTCACCGAACATTTTCATCGCCACGTCGTTCGGCTGCACGCCGTCCGGCAGCGTGCCGCGCACGGTAATCGTCGGCAGGCGATCGCGCCGCCATTCGATGCCCTGTTCGAGCACCGGCACGACCTTGGCCACCTGCGAGAGCGGTACGAAGCCGCCGAAGTCGGTCGGGATGTAGATGGAGTCGACCGAGCTCAGGAGTTTACGGCTGTCCGCCGGCTCGCGGGCGACGATCGCCACCGTCTCCTCGCCGTCGCGGAAATTGTCGAGCGGCGCACCGGTGACGCTCGCCTGCAGCATCTGGCGGATGCGCTGCGAGGTGACGCCGAGCGCGCGGGCGCGGTCCTGGTCGATCACCAGTTTCATGCCCGGCACCGGCTCCAACCAGTCGTCATGCACGGCGCCAAGCTGCGGGTTCTCGTGGAACTTCGCCTTGACGCGGTCGGCGATGCGCCTCACCTCTTCCCGATCCGGTCCCATGACGCGCATCTGCACCGGCCAGCCGGTCGGGGGCCCCAGAAACAGGCGATCGACCTTGGCGCGCATCGACGGGAAATCGGCGGCTAGAATTCCGCGCATCTTGGCGATCAGCCGTTCGCGAGCCGGCTCGTCCTTGGCCATCACGAGAAGCTGGGCGAAGTTCGGATTGCGAAGCTGCTGGTCGAGCGGCAGGAAGAAGCGCGGCGCACCCTCGCCGATATAGGTGGCGATGAAGCGCTTGTCCTCGTCGTCCATCATGCGGGCTTCGAGTGCCTTGGCCTGTTTCTCGACTTCCTTGATGCTGGTGCCCTCGGGCAGCCAGAGGTCGACGAGGATTTCCGGCCGTGACGATTGCGGGAAGAAGTTCTTCGGAATGAACTGGAAGGCCCAGAGGCTGACGAAGAAGATGACGAGCGTCGTCGACAGCACGATGATGCGATGGCGCACGGCCCACGTCACCGTCGTGCGAAGATGGCGATAGAAGCGCGTGTCGAAGACGTCGTGATGGTTGCCCGCGTGGCTGCGCTGCTTCAGCAGCATGTTGCCGAGCCAGGGGGTGAAATAGACGGCGACGAACCAGGAAACGACGAGCGCGATGCCGACCACGTAGAACAGCGAGCGCACATATTCCCCGGCGGTCGAGGCGGCAAAGCCGACAGGAATGAAGCCGGCCGTGGTGATCAGCGTGCCCGTCAGCATCGGGAAGGCGGTGGAGGTATAGGCGAAGCTCGCAGCTTCGACCTTCACCAAGCCCTCTTCCAGTTTTCGCTCCATCATTTCGACCACGATCATGGCGTCGTCGACCAAAAGCCCGAGCGCAATGATCAAGGCGCCGAGCGAGATGCGCTGCAGGTCGATACCGAGCTCGTACATGATGGCGAAGGTCGCGGCCAGAACGAGCGGGATGGTGATCGCGATCACCAGGCCCGAACGCCAGCCGATCGAAAGGAACGACACGACCAGCACGATCGCCAGCGCCTCGCCGAGCGCCTTCATGAATTCACCGACGGCTTCCTTGACCACTTCGGGCTGGTTGGAGACCTGGTCGACCTTGACGCCATAGGGCAGCGACGCCTCGAAGCGCTCATAGGTCGCCTCCACCGCGTTACCGACATCGGTCACCTTGAAGCCCTTGGCCATGACGACGCCGATCTGCACGCTGTCTTCACCGTTGAAGCGGAATTTGCGCGAATAGGGATCCTCGAGACCGGAGCTGACCGTGGCGATGTCGCCAAGCCGGGTGATCTGGCCGCCGGCGCGAAGCCTCAGGTTCTTCAGGTCCTCCACCTTGTCGAGACTGCCTTCGACCGAGATGCGCACCGAGCGCGTGCCGGTATCGACCGCACCCGCCGGATCGATGTTGTTCTGGCCGGCAATCGTGCTGCGCAAATCGTTGAGCGTCAGCCCGCGCTCGGCCAGCGCATTGGACGAGACGTCGATATAGATCTTCTCCGGCTGGTCGCCGATGATGACGGCCTTCTCGACGCCGGGCGTCGTCAAAAGCATGTCGCGCGCCTGGATGGCGAACTTCTTCAGCTCCGGATAGCTGTAACCTTCGCCGCTCAGCGAATGCAGCGTGATGAAGGTGTCGCCAAACTCGTCGTTGAAATAGGGACCAAGCAATCCTTCGGGCAGCTCGTTGGCGATGTCGCCGACCTTCTTGCGGACCTGATAGAAGGCGTCCGCCACCTGCTGCGCGTTGGTATCGCCTTCGACCTGCAACGTGATGATCGCGCTGCCGGCACGCGTATAAGAGCGCACGAAATCGAGATGCGGCGTTTCCTGCAGCTTGCGCTCGATCTTGTTGACGACCTGGTCCTGCATCTCCTCGATCGAGGCGCCCGGCCAGAAGGCCTGCACGACCATGACGCGGAAGGTGAAGTCCGGGTCTTCCTTCTGCCCCATGCGCATCAGGCCGAAGACGCCGGCAAGGATGATGAGGCCGAACAGGAAACGCGCCATGCTTGGATGCGCGATCGCCCAGCGCGAAAGGTTGAAGGGCCGCTTTTCGTCGGAAGAGGAGGTGGTCATCGGCTCGGTTCCGCGGTTTTCGGGTGTCAGCGCAGGAGGGGGACTTCGGCCTGGGCCGAAGCGGAGTGCTGCATTGTCGCGTTCGAGATCGTCACCTTGAGATCGTCGGCCATGAACTGCGTCCCGGCGGCGACGACGAGATCGCCAACCGCAAGCCCGTCGGTGACGCGCACGCCGTCGGTGGTGAAGTCGGAGAGCGTGACCGGGCGGCTGCGGACGGTTTCCGTACCGCGGTCGACAACCCAGACGATGGTGTAGCCGTCCTTCTGGGCAAGCGCGCTCAAGGGAACCGAGACATAAGGCTTGCCGCTGCCGGCCGATGCCTCGACGGTGGCGGTCATGCCAAGCAGCACCCGCGGATCGTTCGGCAGGCTCACCCGCACGGAAAAGGTCCGCGACTGCTGGTCGGCGCTACCCGCCACCTCGCGCACCGTGCCATCCAGCGACAGGCCGGTGTCGGACCAGAGCCCGACCTTCACCGGAAGACCGGTCTTGAAATTGGCGATCTCCGTCTCGGGCACGGCGACCTGCACTTCCTTTTCGCCCTCGACGGCGACGGTGGCGACAGGCGTGCCCGAGCCGACGACCTGGCCGACATCGGCATTGATCGTGGTGACGATGCCCGGTCGGTCGGAGACGAGGTTCGTATAGGTCACCTGGTTCTCCGCCTGCGACAGCGCCGACTTCGCCGCGTCGCGCGTCGCCACAGCCTGATTGTAGCTCAGCACCGACTGATCGAACTGGGCCTGCGAGGCAAACTTCCGGGCGAGCAGCTGCTCGGCACGGTCGCGCACCAGCTTGACCGTCTCGACCTGGCGCTCGGCCGCTTCCAGATTGGCCGAGGCACTGCGCACGGCAAGTTCGTAGTCGGTAGCGTCGATACGGGCGAGCAGATCGCCGACCTTGACGCGGTCGCCGACATTGACGACCCGCTCGACGATCTTGCCGCTGACGCGGAAGCCGAGGTTCATTTCGGTCCGCGCCCGAACCGAGCCGGAGTAGCTGAGCTGGCGGGCCGTGTCAGCCTCGGCGATCTCGACGACCTTGACCGGGCGCACAACAGCAGTGGCTTCGGTCTTTTCCTGCGAGCAGCCGGCAATGGCCGCCGTGAGCGTCGTAAGGAGTGCAGCAGTGGCAAAGAATGAAATACGGCGGCGAAATTCTAAGGGCTTAAACATGTTCGCACTCCCAAAACAGGTTGGCGCAGGCAGAAGCCGCGCCGGAAATATTTCTGCTAAACTTTCAATGCGTTAATCGCGAACTCGACCAACTCTTCGGGGCTTGCACGGTTCGATTTACTCAGACACTGGGCGACCATTTGCGGGTGACAGAGCGTGACGGTCGCAGCCCCGAAACAGCGGGACGCGGCATCGGCGTCCTGGTCGCGGAACTCGCCCGCGGCAATGCCTTCGCGGATGACGTCGGCGAGAAGCGCGTCGATCCGGTCGATATGCTTGTCGATGACGTGCCATTCGCGCTCGATGGCAACGATCACCATCTCGTGCACCTTGGTATCGTCGAGCATGAGCTCCACCGTCATGCGGTGCTGGGCATGGACGTAGCGGCGCAGGCGCTCGCTGGCGGTGAGCGGCAATTGGCAGATTTCCTGCGCCTGCTGGTAGCTTGCTGCGAGCATCCGCGCGCAAAGCGCCTGGTGGATCTCAGCCTTCGATGCAAAGAAGCGGTAGATGTTTGCCGGCGACATGCCGAGCTCGCGGGCGATGTCGGCCACGTTGGTCTTGCTGTAGCCGAAATGCCGGAACAGGCCCTCCGCCGCATCGAGGATGCGCGTGATGTTGTCCTGCCGTGTCTGGTCGACGACGATATCGTTGCTCACCGGATCGCTGGCCTTTCGATTTACGACTGACGAATTTTGTATTTCGTCAGTCGTAAATCGAAACGAGGTGTGCGTCAATGGCACAGGCCGGGCAACGCGATCACGTTTGAAGACCAGAATGGCCGGCGCCGGACCGCCGGAAGCCTCCGCGATGTGAGACCGCGATTGATGCAACCCCGACGGCCGTTGACTCGACACGCTATGGTGGTTACTGGCGACTTAACCGCCGCTTTTCGGATTTCTCTCAAAGGGTTCAGCCATCAATGGCCACAGGTCTCATCGCCCTCCTCGACGATATCACCGCGATCGCCAAGATGGCTGCCGCCTCGCTCGACGACGTCGCCGCCCAGACGGTGAAGGCCAGCACCAAGGCTGCGGGCGTGGTGATCGACGACGCGGCGGTGACGCCACGCTATGTCGTCGGCCTGACGCCGGAGCGGGAGCTGCCGATCATCGCGCGGATCGCCTTCGGCTCGCTCAAGAACAAGCTGCTCTTCCTTCTGCCCGGAGCCCTTCTGCTCGGCTACTTCGCCCCCTGGGCGATCACGCCGCTGCTCATGGTCGGCGGCATCTATCTCTGCTACGAGGGCGCCGAGAAGCTCTACGGCGCGCTCTTCCCCCATGCCGCCCATGCGCATGAGGAAGCCGTGCTCGGCGCAACCAGCGATCCGGCAGCACTTGAAAACGAGAAGGTTGCCGGCGCCATCCGCACCGACTTCATTCTTTCCGCCGAGATCATGGCGTTGACGCTCTCGACCGTTGCCGACGCCAGCATCTACATGCAGGGCGCGGTTCTGGCCGGCGTCGGCATCCTCATCACGCTCGCCGTCTACGGAGCGGTCGCTCTGATCGTGAAGGCCGACGACGCCGGCGTCGCGCTTGCCAAGAACCCCGTCTCGCTCCTGCGCCCGCTCGGCCGCGGGCTCGTGCTCGGCATGCCGGTCTTCCTCAAGCTGCTCGCTGCCATCGGCACGGCCGCCATGCTCTGGGTCGGCGGCAGCATCCTCGTGCACGGCATGGCGCAGATGGGCCAGGCCGGTCCGGAACATTTGATCCACGACATCTCCGAGCACGTCGCCCTGGCGCTTCAGGTCGCCCCCGGCCTCGTCGGCTGGCTTGCAACCTCGGCGCAGCAGGCCCTGCTCGCCATCGTCGTCGGCGCCGCGACCATCGTCGTCATGGGCAACGTCGTCGCGCCGATCTGGAGCCGGCTGCGACCAGTGCGGGATCAGCGCGGCTGAAATCATCGGCTTGATAGCGCTCCCCCCGCCTGAAGGGCCAAACGCATGGCTAAAGACAACAGCGGATACCGCCCCGCAGGAACGCACCTGCTGCTCGATTTCTGGGGGGCGACCGGGCTCGATGACGCCGTCGGCATCGACCAGGCCCTGCGGGAGGCTGCCGACGCCTGCGGCGCGACACTGCTTGACGTGCGCTTGCACGAGTTCGGCGGCGAGGGCGGCGTGACGGGCGTCGCCTTGCTCGCGGAATCGCATATCAGCGTCCACACCTGGCCGGAGACCGGATATGCGGCGCTCGACGTTTTCGTGTGCGGCGGCTGCGATCCGAGGGATGCCATCGCCCCGCTCAAGCGACGTTTCAACCCGACGGATATCAAGATCACCGCGGTCGCCAGAGGTTTCGAGCCACTTCTTTCAGCCGAGAGTTGCATCGCATCTTGAACGACGACGCGAAGCCGCATAAGCCTCTCCCAGCATTTTCACAGCCTACGATCTAACGGGCCTTCCATGGACTTCAGGAACTTCGTTTTCGACGATGTCGCGCGCGCGCCGGCATTCGTCCTCCTCTATCTCGTTCTGTTCCTGCTTTCGAAATGGCTGAAGGGTATGCTCCGGCCCTATGACATCGATCACGAGCTGGCTTCGAAGGACAACCAGGCGATCGCGATCGCGACCAGCGGCTACTATCTCGCGACAGCCATCATCTATTGCGCTGCACTCGTCGGTCCTTCAAACGGTCTGACGCAGGACCTGCTTTCCGTCGGCGGCTATGCATTGCTCGGCCTTGTCATGCTGAACCTCAGCGGCTGGATCGTCGATGCGGCGATCCTGCGAAAGTTCAGCGACACCGAACAGCTCGTCCACGAGAAGAACACCGGCGTCGGAGCGGTCCATTTCGGCGTCTACTTTGCCACCGGCCTGATTGCGGCGGGCGCGATATCGGGCGAAGGCGGTGGCGTTGTATCCGCCGTCGTCTTCTTCGTGCTCGGGCAGGTTTCCCTGTTCGTCTTCGCCTTTGTCTACGAGAAGCTTTCGCCCTACGACATCCACGACGAACTGCTGCGCAAGAATTCCGCAGCGGGCGTCGCCTTTTGCGGCCACGTGATCGCGCTCGCGATCATCGTGATGAACGCCTCGGCCGGCAACTTCAGCGACTGGAAGAGCGACCTGCTGCAATTCGCGACCGCGAACCTGATCGCCTTCATCTTCCTGCCGGTCATCCGCGTGGCGATCGACCGGTCGATCATCCCTGGCCAGTCGCTGGCGCGGGAAATCCGCGACGATGGCAATATCGGCGCCGGCATCCTCGAGGCGTCCAGCGCCATCGCGTTCGCCACCGTTCTCGCATTTCTGTTGTAGGCGGGCGCAAGCGTGGCAGATGCGTATCGCAAACAAACCACCGGCAGCGGGCCGACCATCGCGGTCGGGCTCGATTACGGCCGGATCGCATCGGTTTACATATGCTTCGGCCTATTGAGCCTGTTCACCGCCTGGGTCTTCAGCTGGGAATCGCAGAAGATCTTCACCGGCCCGGCAAGGATGGCGGCGAGCTCGCCGGCGGCGGTCGAAGCGGACGAAGCGGGCGAACGCGTGCCGACGCAAAATTATGAGCTGATCGGCCCCTTCATGGTCACGCGCGCCAACCAGGTCTTCCGGGTTCAAGTGACGGCCGATGTCCAGGTGAACAGGTGGTCTTTCGTCGAAGTGGAACTGCTCGATGCCGAAAAGGACTACATGCTGTCCTTCGGCCAGGAGCTTTGGCATGAAATCGGAGCCGACAGCGATGGCCCTTGGGAGGAGGCCGACGAAATCTATGAAATGAAGCTCACAATTCCGCAGCCGGGCGCATACTACCTGAACGTCAAGGCACAGGGCCCCGTCCGCGCCAACGTGATCAGGGTGGCTATCAGCCGAAGCTATGGCAGCAGCATCCCACACCTGATCTTCGGCATCCTCACGCTCTCGATCGGTCTCCTGGTCAACGAAATCGTCAACCGAACGATTATTCGGCTGGCAACGAGGTTCCGCTCATGACGAACGAGACCAGACGCGTGGTGTATGTCACGGCGACGATCCTGGGCGCGATCTACATCGCCCTCTTCTATTTCGCTCTCGACGGCTATGGCTATTCCGGCCACGGCGGCTCTAGTTCCGGCTCATCGCGCTGGTACTGGGGCGGCCCTGAAACCTACCACGAGCCAAGCAATCGCGCCGGCAGCCTCGACGGAACCAACCGGCTGGGCGGCGGTCCGGAAAGCGGCAAGTGACCGAGATCCCGGAAAAAGCGCCCGATGAACGATCGACAGGCAGCTCCAGACGCTCGCTGACGCTCGTCTTCTGCGCCTTCATCTCCGGGCTGTGCTCGATCATCTACGAATTGTTGATCGCCACCACGGCCTCCTATTTCCTCGGCGACAGCGTGAAGTTCTTCTCGCTGACCATCGGTATCTACATGGCCTCGATGGGGGTCGGGACCTATCTATCGAAGTATATCGAGCGGGATCTGCTGGTCCGCTTCGTCCAGATCGAACTGGCGCTCGCCTTCCTTGGCGGCGTGAGCATTCCGGTTCTCTATTTCGCCTATGCCTGGACGAGCTTCTTCATCCATTTCTATCTGATCTTCACGGTCACCATCGGCGTGCTGATCGGCCTGGAGATCCCGTTCCTCACCCGGCTGATGGAGCGCTACAACCAGCTCAAGGTGAACATCGCCAACATCCTCTCGTTCGATTATTTCGGCGCGTTGATCGCCACCATCTCCTTCCCCTTCTTCCTGCTACCGTTCTTCGGGGTCTACCAATCGTCGCTGCTCTTCGGCTTCGCCAACATGTCCATCGGCTTTGCGGTGCTCCGGGTCTTTGGTGACGAGATCGGCGATAGGTCGCGCCCGCTCATGCGGCTGACGCTTGTCCTGACGGTGCTGCTCGCCGCACTGATCGCACTCTCGCACTACTTCCTCGAACGCTGGGACCAGAGCCTCTACGAAGATCGCATCGTCCATAGCGACCAATCGCGCTACCAGCGCATCGTCCTGACCAAGGATCGGGACGACGTGCGGCTCTATCTCGACGGCAATCTTCAGTTTTCATCGATCGACGAATATCGCTACCACGAGGCGCTCGTTCACATTCCGCTCTCGCTGTCGACGCGGCCGGCCGGCCGCGTGCTTCTGCTCGGCGCCGGCGACGGCCTCGCCGCGAGAGAGCTGTTGAAATATCCCGATGTCCGCGAAATCGTGCTGGTCGACCTCGACCCGGAGATGATCGACCTCGCCCGGAGCAACCCGCATATTCTGGCGCTCAACGGCGACGCACTCGCATCGGACAAGGTCAGGGTCGTTCTCGGCGACGCCTTCGGCTTCCTGCAGGAAAATCGCGCGCCCTTCGATTTCATCATCGCCGACCTGCCGGACCCCAACAACAGCGGGCTCGCCCGGCTCTACAGCAAACAATTCTACCGATTGGTCCGCAACAATCTCGTCCCCGGTGGGCTGCTCGTAACTCAGGCGACGAGCCCCTATTTCGCGCCAACGGCCTTTGCGAGCATCGCGAAAACTGTGGAGGCTGCAGGCTTCGCCAATCTCTACCCCTACCACGCCAACGTTCCCTCGTTCGGCGATTGGGGGTTCGTGCTGGCGAGTGACACTGCTCTCGATCCGGCGCGACCGGCACTCAAGGTGGAAACGCGCTATCTCGACGAAGCAAACTTCGCCAAACACTTCCTGTTCGAGAAGGACGTGATCGCAGACGGGGTCGAGGTCAACACGCTCGATCGCCCCGCCTTGCTCGACTATTACCTCGCCGGCTGGCGGAATTATCGATAGCGCTGCGAAAAGCAGCGCTATCGCCTCAACGACCGGCGCTAGCGCTTGTACTTCACACCCGGCAGAACGCAGAGCATTTCATAAAGCAGGTTCGCCGCGGTGATCGCGGTCGTGCCCGTCGTGTCGAAGGGCGGGCTGACCTCGACGAGATCGGCGCCGACGAGGTTGAGGCCGCGGCAGCCGCGGATGATCTCGATCGCCTGGATGATGGTCAGACCGCCGATCTCGGGCGTGCCGGTGCCCGGCGCATAGGCCGGGTCGAGGCTGTCGATGTCGAAGGTCAGGTAGGTCTTGTGGTTGCCGATCTTGGCGCGGATGCCTTCGATCAGCGGCACCAGCGACTTGTGCCAGCATTCCTCAGCCGGGACGACGGTGAAGCCCTTGTCGCGCGACCAGTCGAAATCGTCAGACGCATAGCCGGTACCGCGCAGGCCGATCTGGAAGACGAGATTGGGATTGAGGCAGCCGTCCTCATAGGCGCGACGGAACGGCGTGCCGTGCGCGATCTTTTCGCCGAACATCGTGTCGTTGATATCCGCATGCGCGTCGACATGGATGAGGGCGACCGGCCCGTGCTTTTCGGCGACCGCCTTCAGGATCGGGTAGCTGATCGTGTGATCGCCGCCGAGCGTCAGCGGAATGCAATCGTGCTTCAGGATCTCGCCGATGCCGCGGGTGATGATCTCCATGTTGGCCGGCAGGTTGAAGGTGTTGATGGCGATGTCGCCGATATCGGCAACCTGCAGGCTCTCGAAGGGTGCTGCACCCGTCGCCATGTTGTAAGGGCGGATCATCACGGATTCCGCGCGGATCTGGCGCGGTCCGTAGCGGGTGCCGGAGCGGTTGGACGCGCCGATATCCATGGGGATGCCGATGAAGCACGCGTCGAGGCCTTCAGCCGACATCGCCGTCGGGAGGCGCATCATCGTGCCGGGGCCACCGAACCGGGGCATGTCGTTGCCGCCGAGCGGCTGGTTGAATTTTTCGTCCATGGAAGTTCTCCCTTTCTGTCGCCGGAACCCTAGCAGCCATTGGCATCAGAGAAATTGCCCTTCGATCGAACGTTACTTCGATCGCGGTCAAACAAACATGCCCGATGCGGCAAAGGCCAGCGTCGATTGCCGTTTACGACGCCGCCGCGTCTCCCGCACCTAGCCAAAGGGAGTGTTGCCCTCCAAGGACCCGCCAATCACTTTGGCGAAAACAAAAATACGCTGTCCTTGGGAGGAACCATGCAAAACTTAACCCGCACCGTAATGCGCTCCATGTTTGCGGCGTCGCTCGTCGCCCTTGCGGCCTCAACGGCGGCCCACGCACAGGACAAGCTGTTCATCTACAATTTCTCCGACTACTTCGCCGAAGACACCGTTTCGAACTTCCAGGCGAAGACCGGCGTCGAAACGCGGGTCGACTTCTACGATTCCCTCGAAGTGCTCGAGACCCGGCTGCTTGCCGGCGGCAGCGGCTTCGACGTCGCCTTCCCGAGCGCCACGGTCGGCGAGCGTCTCATCCAGTCCGGCGCGCTGAAGCCGATCGACGTCACGGCGCTGAAGAACTACGGCAATCTCGACAAGGACCTCCTCAAGCTTGTCGCCGAGCACGACCCCGAGAACAGATACCTCGTTCCCTATATGTGGCTGACGACGGGGGTCGCCTACAACGCCAAGCTCGTCGCCGATCGCCTGCCGGATGCGCCGACCAACAGCCTCGACATGTTCTTCAAGCCAGAGGTCACGGCAAAATTCCAGGACTGCGGCATCGGCATCGTTGACGCGCCGAACGAGGTGATCCCGATCGCGCTCAACTATCTCGGCCTCGATCCCTATTCGACCAGGCCGAATGACCTCGACAAGGCGAAGGAGCTCTTGCTCAAGCTTCGTCCCTACATCCGCCATATGCAGAGCGGCCAGCTCGTCGCCGACATGGCATCGGGTCAGCTCTGCCTGGCGCTGATGTGGAGCGGCGACGCCGGCATTGCCGCGGCCCGCGCCGAAGAGGCGGAGACCGGCGTTGCGGTCGACTATTCGATCCCCAAGGAAGGCACGATCATCTCCTTCGACACGATGGCGATCCCGGCCGACGCGCCGGATACGCAACAGGCGCTCGCCTTCATCGATTATATTCTGGAGCCGAAGACGGTCGCCGCGATCAGCAACCACGTCTTTTACGCCAACGCCAATGCGGCGGCGACGGCAGAGGTCGACGCCGGCATCCGCGACAACCCGAACATCTATCCGCCTGCCGAAGTCCGCTCGAAGCTCTTCGTCGACAAGTCGCTGCCACCGCGCCAGACGCGCGAGCGCACCCGCGTCTGGTCCGCATTCCGGGCCGGCCAATAGGCGAACCGTCAACAGCAGGACCAGATCCCGTGCCATCCTATATTTCGATCGAGAACCTGGCGAAGTCCTATGGCGTCGTCACGGCCGTCAACAACATCAACTTGGGCATCGAGAAGGGCGAGTTCTTCTCGCTTCTCGGGCCCTCGGGCTGCGGAAAATCGACGCTGCTCAGGATGATCGCCGGCTTCGAGACGCCGACCTCCGGCGCGATCAGGCTGGAAGGGGCCGATGTCACCGACGTGCCGGCGCACAAGCGCCCGACCAACATGATGTTCCAGTCCTATGCGCTGTTTCCGCATCTGACCGTCGGCAAGAACATCGCATTCGGATTGCAACAGGACGGGCTCGACAAGAGCGAAATCAGGAAGCGGATCGACGAGGTGGCGGAAAAGCTGCAACTGACCGCGCTTCTCGATCGCAAGCCGGTGCAGCTTTCCGGCGGCCAGCGCCAGCGCGTGGCGCTCGCCCGCGCACTTGTCAAGCGGCCGAAGGTGCTGCTGCTCGACGAACCCTTGGGCGCGCTCGACAAGAACCTGCGCACGGAAACCCAGCTCGAACTCGTCCGCCTGCAGCGCGAGCTCGGTCTCACCTTCATCATCGTCACCCACGACCAGCACGAGGCGATGACTGTATCCACCCGCATCGCCATCATGAAGCAGGGACAGGTGCTGCAGGTCGGTTCACCTTCGGAAGTCTACGAGGCGCCGCGATCGCGCTACGTCGCGAAGTTCCTTGGCGAAACCAACGTGTTTGCCGGTGGACGCGCGGAGCGGAGCGGCGAAGAACTGCGGATCGACAGCGATGAGGCCGGCGGTGGCGTCCGCGCCGCCTTCACCGACCGGGTGGCGCTCGAACGGCCGTTCTGGGTTTCGGTCCGACCCGAACGGGTGGAACTTGCGACTTCGGGCAGCGGCCTCGAAGGCACCGTGGAGCAGCTCACCTACACCGGCGTCGAGCGGCACTATCGCGTGCGGCTGAAGTCGGGCGCGACACTCGACGCGCGCCGGGTCAACCTTGGCACTGAGAGCGATCTCGCGGTCGGCGATCGGGTGTTTGCAAGCTGGCCGCCGCAGGCAAGCCGGCTGCTGGCCGAATAGGAGAGCACCATGACTTCCGTTTCGGCATCGCCCGCAAAGGCGAACTGGGGCAAGCGCCTGCTGATCGCCATTCCCTATACCTGGCTTCTCGTGTTGTTCCTGGCACCCTTCGCACTGGTCGCCGGCATCAGCCTCTCGACCGTGCGGCTCGGCATGCCGCCCTTCGAGCCGCTGACCGCTTGGGACGGATCGATCCTCAATCTCAGGCTCAACTTCGAGAACTTCCTCTACGTTCTCACCGACGACACCTATCTTCTGGCCTATCTGACGAGCCTGAAGATCGCGGCGATTTCGACTGCCGCCATGCTCTTCATCGCTTATCCGCTCGCCTATGGCATCGCGTCCTGCTCGCCGTCGTCAAGGTCGCTGCTGGTCTTCCTGGTGATCGTGCCGTTCTGGAGCTCGATGCTGATCCGCGTCTATTCCTGGATGAGCATCCTCAGGAACGACGGCCTGTTGAACATGCTGTTGTTGAAGATCGGCCTCATCAGCGAGCCGCTACGCATCCTCAACACCGAGACGGCGATCTATATCGGCATCGTCTACACCTACCTGCCCTTCATGGTGCTGCCGATCTATTCGACCTTGAGCAGCGCCGACCGGACGCTGATCGAGGCGGCGCGTGATCTCGGCTGCTCGCGCATCTCCGCCTTCTGGCGGGTCACCTTCCCCTTGAGCCTGCCGGGCGTGCTCGCCGGCTGCGCGCTGGTCTTCATCCCGGTCGTCGGCGAATTCGTGATCCCGGATTTGCTCGGCGGGGCCGACACGCAGATGATCGGCCGCGCCATCTGGCTCGAATTCTTCAACAACCGCGACTGGCCGATGGCGGCTGCGGTGACCATCGTCCTGCTCGCCCTGCTGGTCGTGCCGATCGTCTATTTCCAGTCACGCCAATCGCGCGCGCAGAGTTGAGGAGCAAGCGATGACCAAACCAAGCTGGTTCAATCGGCTGTCGATCCTGTTCGGCCTTGCCTTCCTGTATCTGCCGATCGTCGTTCTTGTCGTCTACAGCTTCAACGGCTCGAAGCTCGTAACGGTCTGGGGCGGTTTCTCCACCCAATGGTATGCGACCGTTCTCAACAACCCCTCGATCATCGAAGGCGCGAAGGTCAGCTTCCTGGTCGCCGCGATCTCGGCGACCACCGCAACTCTTCTCGGCACGCTTGCCGCCGTCGTCATGGTGCGGCTGCGACGCTTCCGCGGCCGGGCGCTCTTGAACGGCATGCTGCTTGCGCCGATGGTGATGCCCGAGGTGGTGATGGCCGTCTCGATGCTTCTGATGTTCGTGACGCTCGGGATCGACCGCGGGCCGCTGACCATCACGCTGGCGCACACAACCTTCACGCTCTGCTTTGCGACCGTCGTCTTGCAATCGCGGCTGGTCGAACTCGACCCGTCACTCGAAGAGGCCGCACGCGACCTCGGCTGCCCACCGGCCAAGGCTTTCGTCAGCGTCGCCTTACCGAACATGATCCCAGCGCTCGTCTCCGCCTGGCTTTTGTCCTTCACCTTGTCGCTGGATGATCTGGTGATCTCGAGCTTCACCACCGGGCCGGGCGCCTCAACGCTGCCGATGAAGATCTATTCGCAGATCAAGTTCGGCGTGACGCCGGAGATCAACGCGATCTCGACGATCATCCTCGGCATCGTCGTGCTGGGATTGGTGGCAGCCCAACTGGTCTCGCGACGCTCCGAACAACGGGTAAGCGCCGCTACTTGAGGTATCTCCGGGGAACAGGTTGTTCTCCGGAATTGCCGACGCAATGCGCGAAGGTCAGTGCGGTCTCAGCGCGCTAGCCGGCGAAAGATAGGTGGCCAGCGGATCTTCAAACGCGTTGCTCGCCGAAGACACGGCGTCGATGAACAGCGAGAACAGTGCCGTCTGCGACGTGACGTCGAGCTTGGCGTAGAGGTTGCGGCGATGCAGTTTGACGGTCGCTGGCGAGATGCCGAGCTTTTCGGCGGCACCCTTGACCGAGTAACCGCGCAGGATCATCTGCGCCACCTGGCACTCGCGGTCGGTCAGCAGGCTGCGGCCAAAGTTCCTGACCGCCTGCGCCAGGGCGCTTTGCAGCGGCGAACCGTCGTCGCCCAGGCTTTCGG
The DNA here is from genome assembly GCF_014852425.1 of Ensifer sp. ENS09. Lineage (NCBI taxonomy): Bacteria > Pseudomonadati > Pseudomonadota > Alphaproteobacteria > Hyphomicrobiales > Rhizobiaceae > Ensifer > Ensifer sp. ENS09. The sequence continues at coordinate 77,811 of NZ_JACVBP010000004.1, read as the reverse complement.
GCCTCAGATCGCGATAGTGCCGAAGCACGGCCATGCTGATGAGCGGGGCGGCACTCTGCAGGAAATCCTGGTCTTCGCCACTGAAGGCCGCATGCGCATGGCGCCGCGCCAGCGAGATTGCGATCTTCGTGTCGGCATCTATGCCGATGAAGACGTTGAATTCGTCGTGCAGGCCCGAATGCCGGTAGTAGTCGCGGTAATATTGCGACCGGTCGAAGGACGGATCGATCTGCCGCAGGCGGTAAAGCCCGTCGTCGCCGTTGTCGAGCGCCAGACGGTAGAACGGATCCATCCGGTAAGGCCCCTGCAGGTAGGCGCGAATATCCGATAGACCCCTGTCCGTGCGCCAGTCGTTGTAAAGGATCTTCGGCGCGGCGTCGCGGCGATAGAGGAGCATCAGGCCGGCATCGATCGCGATGTGCCGCTTGAGCGAATGTGTCAGCCGGTCCTGGAAATCCGAGCGGCCCACCCCCTCCATCAGCGACAGCGCCAGATCGCCCACGCCGGACACCTGCTGCGTCGGCGCGCAGACTTTGATGATCGTATTATCGTTCATGTTGTTCTCCTCCAAGCACAGACTAGGTGAAGGTTCGGCCGGTCGCAAGTAACGGATTTTCACTACGGGATTTCCAAAACTATCTTTTGGAGAACCAAAACAACGGGATAGGCGGCGGAACTCCGGCGGGACAAGGCCTCGCGACGCGGGACGAACGTAATGCAGCGGCCCGAACCTAGCCCTTTGGCGTATTCCGACCTGCGGTCCCGGCGCCTAGAAAAATGATGCAAGCCGCACAGTAGATCCGCGGTAGGCAAGGCGGCGCGTGACTGTCGAGACGGCATATTGATCTCGGACATTCCATCGCTCCGCAGAAGAATGAAGCAACGAAACCCTGGCGCGCCGCCGACGACTTGGCGCTCGTCTTTCTGAACTGGAGTGAACATGTCGAAGGTCATCAAACTCGGGCGCGATGGTGTCGGCCTCAACGCGCTCGAAAAATGCTGCGTCGTGCCGCCGGAGGCGATCCTCTCGGGCTTTGCGGACGAACTCGGCGACGTGCATTTCGAAAGCCCCGACAAGGCCGTCGTCATCGGCACATGGCAGTCGACGCCCTACGCGGAAATGCTGTCCTATCCCGATGGCAACGAATACAGCGTCATTCTCTCGGGCAAGGTTGCGATCACCAACCCCGATGGTTCGGTCGAGACCTTTACGGCGGGCGAAAGCTACGTACTTCCAGCCGGCGTCGAGGTCCGTTTCGAGGTGATCGAAACGATGCGCAAGGTCTACGTCCTCTACACCGCCCCTGCAGCGAAGTGATGTGAGGCGTCCCCATGACCAAGGTAAGAAGCAAAGCTCTTGCGGATGTGACGATGAGGCCTTTCTGGCTCGATCGGCCGGATGCGCCTGAGCCGCGAGAGCGGCTGTCCCGACATCTGAAAGCCGACCTGCTCGTCGTCGGTGGCGGTTTTACCGGATTGTGGGGCGCCATCCAGGCAAAGCAGCGCCGGCCCGAGATCGAGGTCGTGCTGATCGAGAAAGGCTCGGTCGCCAACGGCGCTTCGGGCCGGCCGGGCGGCGTGGTTTCTACCTCCGTCATGCACGGCCTGTCGAACGCCGTGCGCATTTTCCCGAAGGACATCGCAGCGCTCGAGAAGCTCGGCCAGGAGAACATGCACGGCTTTCTCAAGACGCTCGAGGAGCATGCGATCGACTGTCATGCCGAATGGGGCGGGGAGCTGACCGTCGCGGTCGACGATGCTCATATCGAGGCGCTGCACGAGGAGCACGAACTTCACCTGAAATACGGCCATCAGGCGGCCTTCCTCGATCAGAGCGCCGTCCGCGCCGAAATCAATTCGCCGCGCTACAAAGCCGGCGTCTGGTCGAAGCATATCTGCGGCACGGTACATCCGGCGTTGCTCGCCTTCGGGCTGAAGCGGGTCGCGCTCACGCTCGGTGTACGGATCTTCGAAAACACCGAACTGACCGGTCTCCAAGACCTCGGCGACCGGATGAAGGCGCACACGCCTTCCGGCAGCGTGACCGCGCCGAAAGTGCTGCTCGCCACCAATGCCTTTGCCTCGGGCCACAGGAAGATCAAAAACAGGGTCGTCGCCGTGCGCGACCGGGTGCTTGCGACGGAGCCCCTGTCGGCAGACCAGATGGCATCAATCGGCTGGAGCCATCGCCAGGGCGTCTACGACACGCGGACCCAGATGAACTACATGCGGCTCACCAAAGACAACCGCATCATCTTCGGCGGGCGCCTCGCCTATGCCTTTGCCGGCGATCCGTTTCCATCGGTCGACCGGGAGCTCGATACCTATGAGCCGCTGGCTGCAGCGTTCTTCGATACCTTCCCGCAGCTCGAAGGCCTGCGCTTCACCCATGCCTGGAGCGGTCCGATCGATCTCAGCACCCGCATGGCCGTGCACTTCCAGCGTTACCACGACGAAAAGGTCGTCTACGCCGGCGGCTATTCCGGCTTCGGCGTCTCGGCCTCGCGTTTCGGCGCGCGCATCGCGCTAGACATTCTCGACGGCTCGAAGACCCCGGAAAGCCGGTTGGATTTCGCCACCAGCCTTCCGAACACGATCCCACCCGAGCCGTTCCGCTGGCTCGGCGCACAGATCACCATGTATGCGCTCGACACCGCCGACAAGTCCGGCGGCTGGCGCAGGCCGTGGCTGAAAATGGTCTCGGCCATGGGCTTCCCGCTCAGTTGAGTATGCGTTTTCCGGCGCTTTCAACGGGCAAGCGGAGCCGAAACCTTCGGCTCCGACACCCGCTGGTGGCGGCGTCGCATCCGGCCCGGGCGCAACGGTGGTAGTAAATCGTTAACCATGATTAGATAGCCAAAGCTACCCATTCCGCTGGCTGATTCGCGAGCGTTCGTAGCACCGGCGGCACCCATGCGACAAACACCGCTCGCGGTTCTTTCCAAACGCCTCGGCCTTTTCACGGCACTAGCTTCCCTTGCCCTCTCGACGCCCGTGCTTTCCCAGTCCGTTTGGACCGGGGGAGCCGACAATGAATTCGGCAACGGCGGGAACTGGGCGCCGGCCCTGCCCGGCGCAAACGACGCAGCGGAGGTCAGCACCGGTTCTCCGCAGGTCAACGACGGCCGGACGATCCGCCAGCTCGGCGTCGATGGTGGCAATGTCACCATCTCCAATACCGGCGCGCTGACCGTCACCAACGGCAGCACGATCAATTCGGGAAGCGTCAGCATCAACGCAGGCGGCGCACTCACCTCCGATGTCGAGTTGAACGGCGGCAGCCTGTCGATCGACGGGGACCTCAACGGACGACTGACGCTGAACAACGGCAACGTGTCGGTGAACGGAACGCTGGACAGCGCCAGCGTCGGCAGCGCCACGTCGCTCTCCAACAACGGCCAGGTCGGTGGCGTCAACGTCTCGGCCGGGGGTACTTTCGTGAACAATACCGGCGCCGTCGCCGGCGCGACGGTGAATGCCGGTACCGCCTCCAACGCCGGAACCATGGGCTCGCTCACCAACACCCAAGGGAATTTCACCAACAATACCGGCGGCACGATCACCGGAAAAACGACGGTGTCGGGCGGAACCGTCACCAACAACTTCGTCGTCACCGATGCGGATGTCGCGGCCGCGGCCGCCTTCGTCAACAACAATGGCGCAACGGCGGGCGCGATTACCAACGCCGGCACGGTCTCGAACGCCGGCAGCATCGCGTCGGTGCGCAACGACGCCGGAAGCTTCACCAACAATTTCGGCGGCGAAGTAACCGGCGAGACGACGGTCTCGGGCGGCGCCGTCACCAACAACGCGACACTCGGTACGGTGACCGTCGGCGCGAACGGCACCTTCACGAACACCTCGGGGGCGAACGCAGGAGCCGTCACCAACAGTGGGTCCGCATCGAATGCCGGCACGATCGCCGGACTGGCCAACACGGCCGGAAGCTTCGCCAACAATGCCGGCGGCACCATCACCGGGAAGACGACGGTTGCAGGCGGCACGGTGACGAACAATTTCGTCGTCACCGACGCCGACGTCGCGGCCGCCGCCGCCTTCGTCAACAACAGCGGCGCCGTCGCCGGCAACGTCACCAACGCCGGCACCCTGTCGAATGCCGGCACCATCGCGTCCGTGCGCAACGATGGCGGATCCTTCACCAACAACGGCAACGGCACGGTGACCGGAAAGACAACCGTTGCCGGCGGCAGCGTCGTCAACAATGCAGCGCTCGCAGACGTCGAGATCGGCGCCAACGGCACGTTCACCAACAACAGCGGCGCGACTGCCGGGGCCGTCTCCAACGCCGGCACCGGGTCGAATGACGGAACCATCGCCGCGCTCGCAAACAGCGGCGGCCTGTTCCAAAACACAGGCACCATCAGCGGCGCGGCAAGCATCACGGGCGGCACGCTCGTCAATCAGGGCACGGTCGCCGGGACGGTCCAAATCTTCGACGGCGGTCTCTTGTCCGGCAGCGGCATCGTCGGCGGCCTGACGGTCAATGCCGGCGGCGTGGTCTCGCCAGGCCCGGGCATCGCGGTTGCCACCGTCAACGGCGACCTGACGTTCCGTTCGGGCTCGATCTATCAGGTGGATGTGGATGCGGCAGGGCAATCCGACCGCCTGGCCGTTTCGGGCGCGCTTTCGCTTGACGGCGGCAGGCTCGCGGTCCTCGCGGGCAGCGGCGTCTATGACCCGTCGACGAGTTACACGATCGTTTCCGCCGGCACTGTCAGCGGCCGGTTCGACGCGGTGACCAGCAATCTTGCCTTCCTTTCGCCAACGCTGACCTATGGCGCCACCGGCATCGATCTGACGCTCGACCGTAACGACGTTGCCTTCGCGGATCTTGCAGAAACCGCCAACGGGCGCGCAACGGCGAGCGCCGTCGAAGCGTTGGGCGTCACGAACCCGCTCACGCTGGCCGTGCTCTCTCTGGATGATGCAAAGGCCACAAGCGCCTTTTCCCAGCTGAGCGGAGAGGTCCACGCCTCGGTCAAGAGCGCGCTGATCTGGGACAGCCGCTTTCCGCGGGACGCCGTTCTGGAGCGCGCGAGCTCCTCCGTCTCGACACTTCAGGAAACAGAGGACGCCGTCTTCTGGACGTCGGGTTTTGCAGGCACGGGCCATTTGTCCGGTGACGGCAACGCCGCCGCTATCGATAGCCGTACGGCAGGTGTTCTCGTTGGCGCCGATATGGCGGTTTCCGACGATTGGCGCCTCGGCGGGATCCTCGGTTACAGCCATCTCACCGTTCAACCACAGGCGCGCGTCGACGCCTACCATGCCGGCCTCTACGGATATGGCAACATCGGAGCGCTGAACCTTGCAGGCGGTGCGATCTATAGCCACAACGAGATTTCGTCGGAGCGTGACCTCGCCTTCGGCTCGTTCGCCGATCACCTGACCGCCGACTACGACAGCACCGTTGCACAGGTTTTCGCCGACCTTTCCTTCACGCTCAGTGCAGACGACATCAGGCTGCAGCCGTTCGCAAACCTGGCCTATGTCTATCTCGATACGGATGCGTTCCAGGAAAACGGTGGTTCGGCAGCGCTATCGGCAGAGGGCGCCACGGACGACGCCATGCTCACGACCATCGGCCTGCGCTGGTGGGCGGATCTGCCGGTGGACCAGATGCCGGTTTCTGCCTCCGGCATGCTCGGATGGCGCCATGCGCAAGGCGACCTTTCGCCGTCCTCGCGCCTTGCCTTTGCCGGTGGCAGCCCCTTTACCATCGCGGGCGTTCCCATCGCGCGCGACGCGCTGGTGGTGGAAGCGGGCATTTCCGCCCGGCTCTCCAAATCAGCCCGGTTGGCAATCACCTATCTCGGTGAATTCGGCGACGGCGCGCGGTCGAGCGCCGGCCGCGCAAACCTGATCGTCGATTTCTAAATCGCATGTCTACCAAGACCGGCAACGGCCGATCGCGGCCGCATCACGGCTGGACCTTGGCGACCGACCCGGCTCCGGCAAAGAGGTCCGGGTAGGAGCGTTCCAGCGTTCCGGCGATCGCAGCGGCGAAGCGTTCGTTGGCGATCCGGTTCGGGTGCGCGTCTGATGGCGACACCCACAGCGTTTCGGGAACGAGATCCTCGACCGACGGGCGAAGATCGAGGAAGGGAACCTTCTCGCTTTCGGCGATCTTTTCGACCGCGCCGGTGACTTCCGGGAACGGATACTGCTTGACTTCATGCAGCTCGGGATAGTTGACGATCACGAGCTTGATGCCGCGCTCGCGGCAGAAGCTGATCAGCCGCCTCATGGCATCCTGCCCTTCCGTCCAGCCAGGCTGGTCGGCTTCATAGAGGCCTCGGTAATAGGCCTTCCAGTCCGCCCGGCCGAGGAAGATGCGCGAGATCTTGTCGACCGCCGAGGCGAGCACGACATAGGCCTGCGAATATTCGCCCCAGCCGACCTGGTGACGACGCGGCGTCGGCTCGGCGTCGTTGATGAAATAGTTGAGCACGACCACGTCCGGCTTGAGCTCGATGCCCTTGGTCATGAAGTAGGCAACTTCCATCTGGGTGTTGTAGTTGCCGACACCGGTGTTGATCACCTCGTATTTCGGCGCCCCCTGGCTGCCGCCATTGAGGACCGTTTCCAGCAACCTGGACGGCGTATCTTCCTCTTTGACGCCCCAGCCGAAGGTCAGCGAATCCCCGAGCATCATCACGCGCGTCGTCCCGGCGGTCACCGGGCCGATTTCGCGGTTGCGCAGACCGACGGAGTTGATGCTGACCGGCACACCCATGAACACGCCGCTCGAATTGGGAATGTGCTCGTGGCCGATCGCCGGCTCGGCACTGACCCGTTTCAGGTCGCGGGCGTATTTCCACATCTCGAGGTCGAAATCCATGCCGTTGTCAAAGACGGTGCGCGCCATGCCTTCGATCATGAGACCGCAGAGCGCCAGGCTGAAAGCCGTCGCGAGAACAGCAAGCAGGGCACGTTTGAGAATGGAGGACTTCCGGACGCTGTTTTGTTCCATTTGAACGACACGTGTTGCATTGGAATTCATCGGATCTTCCTTTCAGGTCCGCCGATTACTGTCCGACCTGAGAAAACTTCAGGCAATCAGGCTCCACCGGAGCGGTTTTTACGAAGGGGTGCTCGCCGACCGTCAGGCCCTTGCCGCCGCTCCAATCATTGACCAGCCATTGGTCGATCGCCTCCGCGACAAGAAAATGTCCGAGCGGAGAAAGATGCTTGTCGCCGATGCCATAGGTTTTCATCGGATCGTTGGCAGAGAGCTTTTCGGTCGGATCGACCACGTACACGCCGGGCGTCGCAGCGGCGAACGCCTTGATCATTTCACGTTGTTTTTCCGGCTGCAGGCCGTCGTCGCGGCCAGCCAGCTCCGCCCAGCCCGGCAGGATGACGACGAGCAGCTCGGCGCCGTTGTTACGGGCGTCGTCGGCAAGCCGGACGAACAGGCGCCGCGTCAGCTCGATCGCGTGGCCGATGTCACGGCGGGACGACCGGTCGCCGACATAGGGTCTGAGCAGCGTCGAATAGAACCAGTTGTAGAGCTTGCTGTTCTGCCACAGGTACAGATGCGCCTGCAAAGCGAGGCTGGGCTTCTTCGTTCCGCTGCCGGCCGGCTCGACGGTGATGTCGACGGACGACGGTGTCAGCACCGCACGCTCGGCATTGTCCTCGAGGTCGGTGCTGAGCGAGAGGCCGACGACGACGAGTTTATGAGGGATGCTGTGGCCCTTGTCCTCGTAGACCCGGATCTCGTTCGGCTGGCCGTAGCCGCCGGTGCCGTAGTTCTTGAGAAGCAGCTGCGGGTGCCATGCGTTCAGCAGCGAGCTGAAGGTTTCGCTTTCCTTGACGAGCGAGCCGCGCACCATGGAATCCCCGAGCACGAACACCGGAGACCCCGTTCCCGTCGCATTGTCGCGGAAACCGTCGCTGTTGATCTGGACGCGGTTCCAGGGATCGAGCGGGCTGAAGCGCTCGAAATAGCTGTTGCCCGGTATTTCGGTATAGCCATAGAGCGCATGCGACTGATGCCGCGCCCGTGGCACGCCGCAATAGACATATTCGCCCTCGCCGACCGGAAGCTGCAGGCTCGGCACCATACGCAGCAGCATCTCGCACAGCAGAATGGCGACAAGGCCCGAAACGAGAATGATCAGCCCATCCATGATGCCGCCGAAATTGCGCGAACGGCGCATACGCTTCAGGGTGCCGCTCGATGAGGGCTTGTCCTGATCGATGAAATCCGCAGGCGTCGCCGTCGGATTGTTGTTGTTGAGCGCATCCTGACGTTCGGCTTTTCGGGACATGTCAGCTGACACCTTGATTGTGCGATCTGTGTTGAAACATTTCGGATGGTTTCCGAATCGCCCGCTTCAGGCGCTTCCGGCCTCGCGCCAATAGGATCGTGCCAGGCTGGCGAGATAGGTGGTCGTACGCCTCGCCGTCTTTGCGACGGAGGGACGCTTCGGTTCGCCGGAGCTTATGTGCTCGCCGGAGTTCGCGAGCCGGATGCGTTTGGATGCATCCGGCCGCAGGAGCTCGATCGGTCGAAGCAGTCCGGGCAAAGTCCCGTACCCCGTCAACTGGTCGCGAAACAGGCTGGTCGCGGCATAGACGACATCCGCCGTCTCGACCGCTTCCCGCACGCGGGCATCATCCGAAATCTTGACGTAAAGCACGCCGGGAATGAAAAGAGGCAACGTCGGCACCACGGGATCCAGGACCCGGTTGACCGCAGCCGGCGTCACCTCGTTTAAAACGAAGACGGTAAGCCGCTTCTGGCTCAAACGATAACCCTTTATGATTATCTCGACCGGAAGCCGACCGTCTGTTTCAGCTATTTCAATAACACTTTGAACATGCATAGTGGCTCTCCGGAACAGAGAAGAACACCGTCAATATTTTCAGAATACGAGAACATGAATCTATTCGTTATATAGCGACATGAGCTTCGGAGGTTTCACTTCTCTGCCGGAGACGCCTTACAATTCCGAACTCTATCCCAGGATTTTCGTTCTGAATATATCCAGATGGATATACTCCGGCCCTGTTTGTTACAGTTCACTTGCGACAAAAAACGCCGATCGCGGCGTCTCGTCGCCGTGGTTCGATCGATTTTGAAGGAGGAGGGTCAGCGCAAAGGCAGGCGGCCCGCAAGCGCGGCCGGCGCCGTCACGAAGGGCTTTTCGGAAGCCGGTTCGCAAGATTGGCCAGCTCGACGCGCGTCGAGATGCCGAGCTTGCTGTAGATGCTGTGGAGATGCAGCTTGACCGTGCCCGGCGATATGCCGAGCCGGGCGCCGATCTCCTTGCTTCGGATCCCCGAGGCCGCCAGCCGCGAGACCTCGATCTCGCGCTGCGTCAACAGGTCGACGCCCCTGGTCTCAACGGCTTCCTGCGCGCGGATTCGCTCGATCGCGGACTTCAGCGCCTGGTCCTGGAAATAGGTCTTGCCGCTGGCCACGACATTCATGCAGTCGATCAGGGTGTCCGGAGCCTGTTCCTTGAGGACGATGCCGTTCACCCCGAGCCGGATCGCTTCGGCAACCTGGTCGTCGCCGATATCAGCCGTCAGGATGACGATCGCGATCTGCTGTCCGTGAGTGCTGCGCACCTGGCGTATGAATTCGAGCCCGTCCATATGCGGCATGCGAAGGTCGGCGACGACGATATCGGCGCCCCGCTCGGACAGAACCTGCAGCGCATCGGTCGCACGCTCGCAGGTCGCCACCACCTCCCAGCCGGGCACGGTCTCGATCAGCCGGCGCAGCCCGTCGAGCACGATCAGATGATCGTCGACGACGACCGCGCGCAACGCTATTGCGGCATTGGCAGCATGACGACCACTCGAGTCCATTCCGCTATCCTTTCGATCGCGAGTTTTCCGCCACGCGCTGCCGCCCGTTCGCGCAGGCTCCGCGGTCCGATTTTTTCTCGTTCAAGCTCGGCATGGTCAAGACGCTCACCATAACCGAAGCCGACCCCGTCGTCGTCGATCGTCAGCATGATCGATCCGTTGTCGATGCTGAGCGTGATCCTGACCTTCTGCGCGCCGCCGTGCCTGACCGCGTTAGCGGTCGCTTCGGACGTCATGCGCGCCAGCTCGTAGGTCAGCGCCAGCGGCAGGTCGATGCCGGATGGCGGGTCGAAGGCGATCGAGACGTCGATCTGCCATTGCTGCCGCAGCCGCGCGGCGACCGCTTCCAGTTGTCGCTCGAGCTGCATTTCGCCGGTAGCCTGGAGATTGCCGCCCGGCTCGAGCGCGCGAATGAAACCGCGAAGCTCCCGCTGTTCTTCGAGCAGCATCGCCTGGACGGCCTCGAGGCGTTCGGCAATCACCTCCGGCCCCGCATCCTTGAGCTTGCGCAGCGACTGAAGCTGCAGTGCCGTGCCCGCAAGCGCCTGAAGCACGCCGTCGTGCAGGTCGCGGCCGATGCGGATGCGTTCATCGACGGCCGCCTCGTCGCTCAGGCGCCTGACCAGGATCGCCTGTTCGAACAGCGCCTTGATCCTGTCGGCGATGATTTCGGCGATCGCCACGTCGTCGAGCGTGAGCGCGGGCGGCTCCAGCACGAAGAGACGCGCCTGCAGGTCGTCGACCTGAAAGTAGGTCGAGACCGCGGCGTTGATGTTGAAAGCCTCCACAAGCGCCGGCGAGATCGGCGGGTTTGGATCGGACCATTGATGAAACCGCCCCTCGCCCACATGCACGAGAAGCCGGCCACGGGCGGCCTCGGTGACAAGCAGGCTGCTGCGCAGCAATTTTTCGTCCGTCCACGTACCGAAGGCATCGGGCGGCATCTGCATGACCTCGAGTTCGCCTTCGTTCCACAGGGCCGCATAGGTCCAGGGCTCCTCCGCATCGGTCCACAACAGGAGGGCCCGCGGAACCAGCATGACATGGGCGGCATAATCGAGGGCCGCGCGCGCCGGCCACTCGCGTCCCCGCGGCTGGCTCGGTGTTCGCTGCACCAGCCGAAGAAGCTCGGCCCGGACCGCCTCCTGGTGTGCGCCCAGCCAGACGAGCAGCGCAGCCGCAACGAAGATGAAGAGGATCCGCGAGGCGTTCGTCGTCGTATCGGCATCCGGATCGAGCATATCGCCGGCATCGAAGTAACCGAGATAGAGCAGGGCCGCCAGGCAGACGAGACCGGTGTAGAGCGCCCCGCGCCAGCGCCAGTGCAGCGTCGCGGACAACAAGGTGAACGGCATCAGCATGAAGAACGGGCTTGCCGGGCCGTCGGTCATCGACATGAAGATCGCAAAGGCGGCGACATCGATGATGTGACGCACCAGCGTGCCGCGCACGCGCGAAATCTCCGTGCGCCAGACGAGGAAGGCGGCCGCGATGGCATAGAAGAGATAGCCGATCAGCAGGAAGTAGATCGGCTCTGGCGGCAGCGGCACGTGAACGGAATCGAGCCAGGCGATCCAGACGCTGCCGAGCGCAAGCAGAATGCGCCCGACGGCGATCACCTTGTCGGAGCGGGCTCGGAAGGTGTTCGTCCAGACCTTGCGGCCGGACGCCTGGTCCAGATCCATCGGCGCGCCGGCACCGTGTGGTGGAGCGACCGCCGCCGAGCTCACGCGGCGGGCGCTGAAACGGTTTGACGGCTCTAGCTTCATGCCAAGTCTCCGCTCTGCGCCGCCCCTTTGAAAACAACCCTGCGCGTGACGAGCGAGGATAAATCAAATCGCGGCCACCGACCGTCGCCGACCGCATCTTCGACGACGAGGACGGCACGGCCCTGGCAGCCGCTGCAATCAGCATATTCAAGTGTCGTCAGCATACGCTCGTCTCTTCCCGCGCTCAAATGCATTCGCCACCAGTATAGCCAAGGTTACGCACGCGCGCCCGGACCACACGAACCTTGCACTGCTGCAGGCAAGCCCTGGAACAGGGCCGACCGGCGGGCATCAACCCGAGTATCGGAAGATCGCGCCAAGAATCGTAAGCCGGATATGACCCTCTATATCCATTGGCATATTGACCTACCCCAGTATTTGCCGCTCATATTCTCCCAATATAAATGACTAAAAAGTTTTTCATTCGTCGGCACAATGAAAATTGTGCGTTTTTTAGCTAACCGCTCTGAGGTGGATAGCAATGAGCATTTCTCACGGACCACTGCACGAGAGGCCCCCGGAAGGACCGTCGAACAGAAGTTTCGGCTATACCGTCGGTGGCATCCTTTCCCTGATTGCGCTCGTAAAATGGTGGCGGGCTTCCGAGATTACGACCGTTACGGCTGTGCTCGCTCTGATCGGCGTGGTTCTGGTCGTCCTGGCCCTGATCGCGCCTTCCACCCTGACACGCGCCAACCATCTCTGGATGCGGCTCGGCCTTGTGCTGTTCAAGATCGTCAATCCGGTCGTGATGTTCCTGATTTACGTCACGACCTTCGTGCCGATCGGTTTTTATCTCAGGCTTCGCGGCAATGACGCGCTGACCGAACAGTTCGACAAGAACGCCAAGACTTACTGGATCGACAAGCCAAAGGCCGAAGCAGCCCAGGCAACGATGAAGAACCAGTTCTGAATTTTGAAGAACCTATCCCTTATTGTATCGGACAGAGGACACGAAAATGGACCTTGCTAGGGAACTCCTGTCTTACATGGGCAACCGGAAGAAGTACTGGTTGCTGCCGATCCTGGTCATGACGACCATCTTCGGAACCCTGGTAGTACTGACGCAGGGAACGGCCGTCGCCCCCTTCATCTATACGCTGTTCTAGGGCGGCACCATCGTGCGTATCCTCGGTATCTCGGCCTTTTACCACGATAGCGCGGCCGCGCTCGTCGAAGACGGGCGCATCGTAGCCGCCGCACAGGAAGAGCGCTTCACGCGCCGGAAACACGACCCCGACTTTCCGGCGCGGGCAATAGAGTACTGCTTGTCGGAAGCAGGCTGCACCATGAACGACATCGACCATGTCGTCTTCTACGAAAAGCCGTTCCTGAAGTTCGAGCGGCTTGTCGAGACCTATCTTGCGACTGTGCCGCACGGCTTCAGTTCGTTTCGCGTGGCGATGCCGGTCTGGATCAAGGAAAAGCTCTTCCAGAAGAAGATGCTGCGCAAGGATCTCGGCAAGCTTGTCGGCAAGAAGGAATGGGAAGGCTCGCTGCTCTTCACCGAGCACCACCAGTCCCATGCGGCGAGCGCCTTCTTTCCTTCGCCCTTCGCCTCCGCTGCAGTCCTCACCATGGACGGCGTCGGCGAGTGGTGCACCACGTCGCTTGCCCACGGCCATGACAATCGCCTCGACTTCCTGAAGGAGCTGCATTTCCCGCACTCCCTCGGCCTGCTCTATTCGGCCTTCACCTACTATACGGGCTTCAAGGTCAATTCGGGCGAGTACAAGGTGATGGGGCTTGCGCCGTATGGGCGGCCGCGTTTCGCGCAGACGATCCTCGACAACCTGATCGATCTCAAGGACGACGGCTCCTTCCGTCTGGATCAGCACTATTTCGGCTATTGCACGGGCCTGAGGATGACCTCGCCGGCCTTTAACGACCTCTTCGGAGGCGAACCCCGCAAGCCGGAATCGCCGCTGACCCAGCGTGAGATGGACCTGGCGGCTTCCGTTCAGGTCGTCACCGAAGAGGCGGTCATGCGGCTCGCCCGCTATGCCCGGCGCCAGACAGGCGAAAAGAACCTCTGCCTTGCCGGCGGCGTCGCGCTCAACTGCGTGGCGAACGGCAAGTTGCTGAAGGCGGGGATATTCGACGACATCTGGATCCAGCCTGCCGCCGGTGATGCGGGCGGCGCGCTCGGGGCGGCTCTCTCCGTCTGGCACGAATATCTCGGAAGCACGCGCGTCGTGAAGGACGGCGATGCCATGTCGGGCGGCTATCTCGGGCCAGCCTTCGCGCAAGGCGAAGTCGAGCAGCGGCTTGCCAATGCCGGGGCGAACTTCGAGGTCCTTTCGGACGAGGAGATCACCTCCTCCACCGTCTCGGCCCTGACCGAGGAAAAGGCGGTCGGCTGGATGCAGGGGCGGATGGAATTCGGCCCGCGCGCGCTCGGCGGTCGGTCGATCCTCGGCGACGCCCGTTCGCCGACGATGCAGAAGATGCTCAATCTCAAGGTCAAGTACCGCGAGAGCTTCCGCCCCTTCGCTCCATCGATCCGGCGCGAAGACGTGTCGGACTGGTTCGATATCGACACGGACAGCCCCTACATGCTCCTTGTCGGCGACGTCCTGGAAAGCCGCCGCCTGCACGCCAATCATCCGCAGGAAAACCTGTTCGGCATCGATCTGCTCAACGTGCCGCGCTCGGAAATACCGGCGGTGACCCATGTCGATTACTCCGCCCGTATCCAGACGGTACACCGCGAGACCAACCCCCGTTACTGGGAGCTGTTGACCCGCTTCAAGGCGCGCACCGGCTGCCCGGTGCTCGTCAACACCAGCTTCAACGTGCGTGGCGAACCGATCGTCTGCAATCCGGAAGACGCCTATCGCTGCTTCATGGGAACGGAGATCGAACGCCTCGTCGTCGGCAATTGCATGCTGAAGAAAGAGGACCAGCCGGCGCACCTGAAGCAGGACTACAAAGAGAACTTCGAGCTCGACTAGAACGGCCGGGCAATGTGTGCCTTCAGCGCGCCGGGCCGCAGCAGCGACCCGGCGTTCTACCGTCCGGCGCGCAAGCGCGAAGCGCTCCGGCCGGAGGGCGCGACGCCGAACTCGCTCGTCAGCAGCTTGACGAAAAACGGCACCAGCCCCGACTTCGCGCGCGCCTTGTCGAAGGCCGCCTGGAACGGCGCCCTGTAGCTGAAGAGATCCGGACGGATCGGCCGCAGCAGCCCTTCGCTGACATAGCGGTTGGCAAAGTGATCGGGCAGATAGCCGAGATAGCGCCCGGAGAGGATCAGCCGCGCCTCCGCCTCCATGTCGCTGACCGTCGCGCGCGGGTTGGCGATCGAGAAGATCTTGAGGTCGCGGGCATTCCAATAGGAGCGGCCGATCAGATTGTGGGACCGGATGTCGTCGATTTCGATCGTGCTGTCGTCGCGGGAGAACAGCGGATGCTCGGCCCCGCAGTAGAAGCGCTGCGTCTCCTCGTAGAGATCGACATATTCGAGCCCCAGCGTCGTGCGCGGGAAGCTGGCGATCGCGATGTGAAGCTCGCCCGTTATCACGTCGCGCAGCAACTCATGCGGCGGCCGGGTGACGATCGAAAGCGCCACCTCCGGCGCCTCGTCCGTCATCCGGGCAAAGACGCGGGTCAGGCGGGAGGCCGGGTCCGACAGGGTGTTGTCGATGAGGCCGACGGAAAGCGTGCCGTTCAGCCGGTGTTGCAGGCCCTTCATGCGGATATCGAACTGGTCGATCGTGCCGAACAGGCGCTTGGCCTCCTCGTAAACGGCTCGTCCCTCCTCGGTGAGGCGGAAGCCAGACCGGCCACGCTGGCAGAGGATCAGGCCGAGGCGGCTTTCCAGCGCCGAGATATGATTGGAGATCGTCGAGAGCGACAGGTTGAGCTCTCCCTGGGCGGCGGCAAAACCACCCGCCTCCACGATCGTCACGAAGATCCGCAGCAGCCGCACATCCAACGAGTCCAATGCCATTCGATCGCGCCCTTAGCTTGCGAAACTCCAAAGTGAAGCGCAATTATTATGAATTTTCAGGCACTAAGCTAGTGCATCATGGACCCAACAAAAAAATTGGCCGGCGCAGGGAGCGCCGGCCGTGCGTGATCTGGATCGATGGGACGTCGCCGCAAAAGGCTGCCGATCAGGGCCGGCGATAGACCTCGTTTCCGGCGAGATAGGTCGCCTCCACCTTGCGTTCGCGGATGGAGCGATCGAGCGGATCTGCGAGGGTGCCGTCGATCACGACGAAATCCGCCCACTTGCCGACGCTGATCGAGCCGATCTGAGCCCCCCAGGGCGTCATGTCGGCACCGGCCTGGGTGAGACCGTGCAAGGCCTGATCGAAGGTGACGGCCTGCTCGGGATGCCAGGGACCGTCACCCAAGCCAAATGGGCTTTCGCGGAAGACGGCGTCGTTGATCTGGGTAAGCGGGCTCAGTGGCGATGTCGGCCAATCCGAACCGAACACCAGCGGCACGCCGGCGTCGAGCATCGAATGCCAGACATAGGCCCGCGGCTCGCGATCCGTACCTATGCGTTCGGTGATGTACTTGCCGATCGTGCCGGTCGCATGGTTCGGCTGCATCGAGGCGACGACGCCGAGATCCTTGAAGCGCTGGATGTCCTTGGTCTCGACCACCTCGATATGCTCGATACGGTTCGGCTGCGGCCGCGGCACCGAGGCTTCGGCAAAGGCGTCGAGAACGAGGCTGACGCCGCCGTCGCCGATCGCATGCACCGCAGTCGGGAAGCCGTTTTCGTTCGAGGCCTTGATTGCCGCCGCCAGCTGCTCCTTGGTCTCGAAGGGCTTGCCCTTCCAGCCGTGCTGGTCGGAATAGTCCTCGTGCATGTAAGCTGTGCGGGTCGAGAGCACCCCGTCGATCACCGACTTGGTGTAGCCGAGCTTCAGCATCGGCCCCTTTACCTCCTGCTCGCCGGAATCGGCGGCAACCTTGTCGACCTCGTCGCGGTCCTTGACCGCGGCGGCAATCTTCTTCGGGTCACCCTCGAAGAAGCCATACCAGACGCGCAGCGGCAACTTCTTCTCGGCGAGGATCGCCGCATAGTCGTGCACGGCTTCGAGATGGGACATGTCGTTGACGCCGGTGATCCCCAGGCTGTTCGCAAACTTCATCGTCTGAAGCAGGCCCGCGCGACGCTCGCTGTCGCTTATGCTCGGCCGGTGTTTCGTGACGAGATCGCCGGCCATTTCAAGCAAGATGCCGCTCGGCTCGCCCTTGTCGTTCAGCACGACCTCACCGCCTTCCGCAACCTTGGACTGCGCGGTGACGCCACCGACCTCAAGCGCCTTGGAATTGACCCAGTAGGAATGGAAATCAATGTCGCGCAGTACGACGACACGGTCCGGCACCACCGCGTCGAGATCTTCCTTAGTCGGTAGTTTGCCTTCGCCGAGCGTATAATCCCAGCCGCCTCCCATCAGCCAAACGCCCTTCGGCAGCCGAGCGTCGGCCTCCTTGATCTTTTCCAGCCAGGTCTTCTTGTCCGGGATGTAGGAGAGGTCGACTCCGGTCACCATGTCCATTCCGTCTGTCAGGTGCGTATGGCCGTCGATGAAGCCCGGGGTCACAGTCTTGCCGCCAGCGTCGATCATCTTGGTCTCGGCGTCGGCCAGCGCCTTGATCTCGTCGTTGCTGCCGATTGCGGTGAACTTGCCGTTCTCGATCGCGAAGGCCTGTGCCTTCGGCTTGCCCTGGTCGACCGTGCGCACATCGCCGTTGAGCACGATCAGATCGGGTGCGGCCCAAACCGGCTGTGCCGTGCCGACCAGGATCGCCAAAGCGGATGTTGCACCCAAGGCGCGGGTTACTGCTGCCAATGTCATGAAATCCTCCTCCCGCGGCTGCATCCCTCCACCCCCGGCGAGCCGCGCGGCACCGGCGTTGAAGGGATGATGCTGCAAGTGGGGAGGATAACGATATACTCCCTCGGGCTAGGTTCGAGCGATGCCGCGCTAGAACGGCGCGGATCTGAAGCGACGAAGCGCGTGCCGATACAGCCCAGGCGGACAAAATCGTCACCCGGCGCGAAGGCGGGGGCCCGCGCCGCTCATAAAACAAGAGTTTAGGGAAGCTTCCGGCTGGCGCCCTGGCTTCCCCGGAGGCTGGCCGATCGGCGCAGCCTCAGCTGAAGAGCGCCTTCAGGCGCGGCCAAAGACCAATGGCCGCGCGAACCCGCCGGGCGGCATAGGCAGCCCGAACGGAGCTGCCGAAATTGCAGTCGCAGACGATGTCGTGCAGTTGGTGGTCCGATATTTCGAAGAAGCGTTTTGCTTCACCGTAGCTGTCGTCTGCGAGCCCCGCGAGGCGCAATTGCGTATCCTCGAAGGCGACGGTCATGGGCGAACCGTTGACCTGCATGGCCTGGCGCGCGGCAGCGGTCGCGCGTTCAGTACCGGAAAGCGTGCCTAGCCGGCGATCGGGATTGCTTTCCAAGAGTTCGGCCCAACGCTGAAGCCGTTCCGTTCTCGTCATCGCGGGATCGGAACGAATTTCGGCGAGCGCTTGCAACTGTTCGATGGTTTGATGCTTCATCGTCGTCTCTCCTAGTGCGAAGATGCGACCGCGATACGCGCCCCTCCATACCGGGGTCGCCGTTCCTCAAACTCGCCGGAGGGAACCCCGGTTCCCTGTCGTGAGAAAAAAAGAGGACCCGCGATTACCACCGCGCGAACGGCGCCAGGAGACCCAACTTCCGCTGGCGGAAATGCGCAAAATGCCGCCTCGAACAGCTGCCTTCATCGCTCCAGTCACACCCTATTTCGGTTGCCGCTCACGCGGCGTATGCTTTCTCGGGAACGTTGTTGCCCGATCCGCATCAAACGGTGGTTTGGAGGTGGATGATGAACGATGCACTGCTGACAAGACGCACCACGGCCGAAGCGGACCATTTGACGGACGAGGCGCTCGTCGAACGCGCGCTTGCCAGCGACCCGGAAGCCTTCCGGATCATCATGACGAGGCACAACCAGCGGCTTTTTCGCATCGCCCGCGCCGTCGTGCGCAACGACAGCATCGCCGAGGATGTGGTGCAGGAAGCCTATCTGCGCGCCTTCGAACACCTCGAGACGTTTCGCGGCGACGCCAGCCTCGCCACCTGGCTGCATCGCGTCGTGCTGAACGAGGCGCTCGGACGCCTCCGCCGGTCGGCGACGCGCCGGGAGGTTCCGCTCGCGACGGACAGTGCAGGCGCCGAGATCGTACCCTTTCCCAATGCTGCGAACGCCGACGATCCGGAACGCAGCCTCGCGCAGCGGCAGATCCTGCGGCTGGTGGAAGAGGCGGCAGACGCCCTGCCGGAACCCTTCCGTCTTGTGTTCACCGCCCGGGTGATCGAGGCGATGAGCGTCGAAGAGACCGCGGCCCTGCTCGGCATCAACCCAAAGACGGTCAGAAGCCGCCTGCACCGGGCCCGCCAGCTTCTGCGCCAGCAGATCCATCGCCAGGTCGGGCCCGTGCTTTTGAATGCCTTCCCCTTTGCCGGACGCCGTTGCGCCCGGTTGACGGAGGCGGTCATGAACCGGCTCGAACTTTCAAGCTGACATTTTCGGGAACCTTTGAAGGCGGCGCGCATCCAATGGGCGTGATCCATCAAGACCGGCAGCGACAGCCGCCGAAGAGGAGTTTCCGATGTATGCCCGCCTCACCTCAGCCCTCGCCATCGCCTGCCTCATCAGTGGCGCGACCCTTGCAGCAGGGACGAAGGTAACCGACCCCCAGATCGCCCATATCGCCTATACCGCCGGCGTCATCGATATCGAGGCCGCCAAGCAGGCCCTAAAAATCTCAAAGGACAAGGAGGTCATCAGCTTCGCCAACGACATGCTGCGCGACCATGAGGCCGTCAACAAGCAGGCCCTCGATCTCGTCAAGAAACTCAAGGTGACGCCCGAGGACAACGACACCAGCCGCGCGTTGACGAAAGCGGCGAAGCAAGAGCGTGAAAAGCTGGCGAAGCTCAGTGGCGCCGACTTCGACAAGGCCTATGTCGCCAACGAGGTGGCCTACCACAAGCAGGTCAATGGCGCGCTTGAGACCCTGCTCATTCCCTCCGCGAAGAATGCCGAACTCAAGGACCTGCTGGAAACCGGCCTCAAGCTGTTCCAGGGCCACCAGCAACATGCCGAGCATGTCGCCCAGATGATGAAGTAGGCGGCGTCATGATCCGAAAGCGAAGCCTTGGCGCGCTGTGCGGCCTGACCCTGATGCTGACTGCGCCATCGGCGTGGGCGGAGACCATCCGGGTGACGATCGAAAAGCTTGTCTTTTCACCCGCCGAAATCAGCGCCGCCGTCGGCGACGTGATCGAGTGGGACAACAGGGACGTCATGGCGCACACGGCAACGGCCAAAGGTGATTTCGACATCGTGATACCACCAAAGAAAATCGCGACGCTCACCGTCACCAAGGCCGGAACCTTCGATTACATCTGCCGCTTTCACCCGAACATGAAAGCGCGCCTCAAGGTGCAATGAAAGAGTTGAGGACGGCAGCGCGTGGCCATCCTCGCGCGCTGCCGTTCACGGCGAAGTCACCGGACGCCGTCTGTATCCGGAACCCGAATTGTGCCATGGAAGCGGCTGGTTCCATCGAGGAGGCGGCACGGCCATGAAGAAGATCGGTTTTCTTTCCTTCGGACACTGGACGCCCTCGCCCCAGTCGCAGACGCGATCGGCCGGCGACGCCCTGCTGCAGTCGATCGATCTCGCCGTTGCGGCCGAAGAACTCGGCGCAGACGGCGCCTATTTCCGCGTCCATCACTTCGCCCGCCAGCTCGCCTCGCCGTTCCCGCTTCTGGCGGCGGTCGGCGCAAAGACCAGCCGGATCGAGATCGGCACCGCCGTCATCGACATGCGCTACGAGAACCCGCTCTACATGGCCGAGGATGCGGGTGCCGCCGATCTCATCGCCGGTGGACGGCTGCAGCTCGGCATCAGCCGCGGCTCGCCGGAGCAGGTGATCGATGGCTGGCGCCACTTCGGCTACCAGCCGGGCGAACGCGAGACTGAGAGCGACATGGCAAGACGGCACGCGGAAGTGCTGCTCGACGTCCTGCGCGGCGAAGGCTTCGCCGAACCCAATCCGCGACCGATGTTTCCCAACCCGCCCGGCCTGCTGCGCCTCGAGCCGCATTCCGCGGGCCTCAGAGAGCGCATCTGGTGGGGCGCAAGCTCCAACGCCACGGCCGTCTGGGCCGCCAAGCTCGGCATGAGCCTGCAGAGCTCGACGCTGAAGGACGACGAAACGGGCCTGCCATTCCACGTCCAGCAGGCCGACCAGATCCGCGCCTATCGGGACGCCTGGAAGGCGGCGGGTCACACGCGCGCGCCGCGCGTCTCGGTCAGCCGCAGCATCTTTGCGTTGGTGGATGATCGCGACCGGATGTATTTCGGCGGCGGAAACAAGCAGGAAGACCAGATCGGCTTCATCGACGACAAGACGCGGGCGATCTTCGGGCGCAGCTACGCTGCAGCACCCGACGTGCTGGTCGAGCAGCTGGCGAAGGACGAGGCGATCGCCGAGGCCGACACGCTGCTGCTGACGGTCCCGAACCAGCTTGGCGTCGAATACAACGCCCATGTGATCGAGGCGATCCTCAAGCATGTCGCGCCGGCGCTTGGTTGGCGCTAGCGCCAGGCGACGCGTCTCAAACGCCCGGCATCTGACATCGGGCAGCCGGCCGGAGGGGGCAGCCGGCCGGAGGTAGGTAGCGCGGCTCTAGAACCGCGCCCTTCACTCAGTCGCCGGTTCAGGGAACCTGCGGCGGGTGCGCGACGCCGAGGTAATAATCGCCCTGTCCGCCGCTCTGATACTCGCCCGTGTAGCGCTGGCGCGCATCGCCCAGCGTGCGTGCCGGTGGGCGATAGATGTAACCCGGGGCCGGGTCGACATAGATGCTGCCGGTCGGCATCGGATCGACATAGACCTGAGGCTGCACAGGCTCGACATAGACCGGGCCGGGCACGGGCTCGACATAATAGGGTCGCCCGTAGAGAACCCTGTTCTGGGTGCCCGGCGGATTGTGCGGATCGATACCGGTATAGAATCCGTTGGCCATCGCCGGTGCTGCCGCGCCAAGGGCGAAGACGATTGCGGCGAATGACATTCCCTTCGAAAGCTTCATGGCGTTGCTCCTGTCTCGGCTCGGCATCCGGCATTCACCGGGCAGCGTCGCCCCCGGTGAATGCCGCTTCCCCAAGATAACGCCCAGCCGCTGCAACCGTTCCGCAAGCGACCTCAATGCAGTCCGAATATGCCGAGCAGTTCCTCGCGCTGACGCACGAAGGCGCTGGCACTGCGGTCGCGCGGCCGCGGCAGGTCGATCTCGATCAGCCGCGGTTCGCCGCCCTTTTCGCGCGGCAGGATGAGGATGCGGTCGGCGAGGTAGATCGCCTCCTCGAGATCGTGCGTGACGAGCACCGTCGTTACGTCCTCGTCGCGCCAGATGCGGGCGAGCTCCTGCTGCATGCTGATCTTGGTCATGGCGTCGAGCGCGCCCAGCGGCTCGTCGAGCAGCAGGATTTCCGGCTGGACGGCGAGCGCCCGGGCAATGCCGACGCGCTGCGCCATGCCACCCGACAATTGTCGCGGATAGGCGCCTTCGAACTGTTGCAGGCCGACCAGCTGGACGTAGCGCCGCGCCCGCTCCCGCGCCTGTCCCCGGGAAAGCCCACGCGTCTCCAGCCCGAAGCCGACATTGTCGAGCACGGTCAGCCAGGGCAAAAGCCGCGGCTCCTGGAAGATCACCGCACGGTCGGTGCCGACGCCTCTGGTCAGCTTGCCGTCGATCAACACCTCGCCGGCATCCGGATCCTCGAGACCCGCCAGCACCCGAAGCAGGGTCGTCTTGCCCGAGCCGCTGGCACCGACGATAGCAAGCGTCTCGCCGGAGCGGATATGAAGGTTGATATCCCGAAGCACGGGCAGAGGCGCGCCGTTCAGACGGTAGGTCTTGGAAAGGTGACGGATCGTCACCTCTCCGCGGCGAAGGTTCTGGCCAACACTCATGGGACGTCCTCAGTTGCTGGCCGTTGCGCCATCGACGGCAAAGAGCACGTCCTTTGGCGTCAACTGGCCCTGCTTGAGCTTGCCCTCGCGCACCAGCACGTCGATCCAGAACTGGAGGTCACGCTGGACCGGCAGGCCGCCGGCCCGCACGCCATAGCCGCGGAAGTACTGGGCGATCTCAGGATTTTCGCCGCGAGCCTTCAGGGCCTTCGCCAGGATCTCCTTCGTTTCCTGCGGATGTTCGCGGGCATAGTCGAGCGCGCGGGCCGACTGCAGCACGAAGGTCTTTGCCGCCTCCGGATGCTCCTTCACGAAGTCGCGTCGCAGAACGACGAAGCCGCCGGCGATCTCGCCGAGCACGTCGGTGTCGTCGAAGATGGCGCGCAGGCCGCCGTTCTTGCGGGCCGCGCCCTCGAAGGTCGTCTGCCAATAGCCGAAGGCGGAGATATCCACCTGGCCGGAGCGCAGGACCTGCTCCAGCTGCGGGCCGGGAACGACGACCTGATTGGCCGCATCGGTCGGCAGGCCGACGGAATGCAGCGCCTCACGGATCGTATAGTCGAGGTGAGCGCCGAGCGTGTTCACCGCGATGCTCTTGCCAGCGATGTCCTTGATGCTTTTGATCGGGCTGTCTTCCAGCACGTAGAAGATCGACTGCACCTCGTCATTGATGCCGTTGGAGGGATAGGCGGCGACAAAGTCGTTGCCGCTGATGATCGAGTTCAGCACGGCCGAGGTTGCCGCGCTGCCGATCTCGACATCGCCGGATGCAAGCGCGATCAGCGAAGCCGGCCCGCCCGTGGCAAAGCCGACACTCTCGACCGTGATGCCGGTGCCGTCGAAATAGCCGAGTTCCTGCGCGAGTTCATGGGCCGACAGGCCGCCCTGGCTAGCGAGATAACGCAGCGTGACGGCGTCGGCGGCGGCCGCCGGCGCCGCAAGGCCAAGCGTGACGGCTGCCGAGAGAAGGAGATTGCGGGGATGGAAGGTCATCTTGATATCCTTTCGAAGGAGAACTGGTAGAGGCGGTCAGACGCTCGGCGCAGACCAGCGGCAGAGATTGCGCTGGATGAGAACGAGCAGCGCGTTGGCGGCGAGACCGAGCAGGGCAAGCAGCAGGATCGACGCAAACATCAGCGGGATCTGGAAGTTGTACTGGGCGTTCATCACCTGGAAGCCGATGCCCTTGTTCGCTCCGATCATTTCGGCAGCGATCAGAAGCAGCAGCGCGGTCGTCGCCGAGAGCCTGAGGCCGACGAAGATCGCAGGCACCGAGGCCGGCAGAACCACGCGGCGGAAGACCGCGAGCGAGCCGGCGCCGTAGGTGCGGGCCATCTCGATCAGCTTCCTGTCGACCTCCTTGACCCCGCCGATCGTCGACAACAGGATCGGAAACAGCGTCGCCCAGAAGATCACGAAGACCTTGGAGGTCTCGCCAAGGCCGAGCAGCAGGATGAAGACCGGATAGAGCGCTAGGGCCGAGGTCTGGCGGAAAAGCTGCAGGACAGGGTCGAGCGCCTGCTCGACGAGCCGGACCTGGCCCATGAACAGCCCGAGCGGAATACCGACGGCGACGGCAGCGGCAAAGGCAATGCCCGACCGCTGCAGGCTGATGGCGATATCGTCGAGCAGCGCGCCGCCGGCGATGCCGTCCCAAAGGGCAGACAGGATCACATCGAGCGGCGGAAAGACTGCCGCGTTGACCCAGCCGACGGTGCTTGCAACCTGCCAGAAGGCCAGAAACGCAAGCACGAGGCCGTAGCGGGCGACGATCGCGCCGAGCAGGCGGCGCCAGCGCGGCGCGCTGTTCGGCCGGGAATGCACGGCGGGCGGCGTGGAACTCTTGGCAGTGGCCTCACGGCGCGCGGTCGCAAAGCCTGTTGCAAGCGAGGGGTTGATAGTTTCATAGGACATGGCAACACCTCACTCTGCTGCCTGAACGGCCGACCGGGCGGCAGTCCAGCGGTTGACGGGAACGGGCAGGCCGAGGTTTTCGCGCAGCGTCTTGCCCTCGTAGGCGGTGCGGAAAAGGCCGCGACGCTGCAATTCCGGGATCACCAGCTCGACGAAATCGTCGAGCGCCGTCGGGAACCATGGCGGCAGGATGTTGAAGCCATCGGCGGCTTCGTTCTCGAACCATTCCTGCAGGGTATCGGCAATTTGTCCTGCCGTTCCGACGATCGTGTAGTGGCCGCGCGCCGACGCGATCCACTGATAGAGCTGGCGAATGGTGAAGTTGTTTTCGTCGGCGATCTGGCGGATCAGCGCCTGGCGGCTCTTCATGCCCTCGGTCGGCGGCGCCGGCGGCAACGGCCCATCGAGGTCGTAGCCACGAAGATCGAGCGTTCCGCCCGTCAGGCCGTTGAGCAGGCCGATGCCGTCCTCCTCGACGATGAGCGACGTCAGCCGTTCGTATTTCTCCCGCGCCTCGGCTTCCGTCCGGCCGACGAAGGGAGAAACGCCGGGCATGACAAGGATGTGGTTCGGGTCGCGGCCAAGACCGCGGGCGCGGGCCTTGATGTCGCGATAGAATTCCTGCGCCGTTTCGATGTGCTGATGCGCCGTGAAGATCACCTCCGCGGTGGCGGCGGCAAGGCCGCGGCCATCCTCGGACTGGCCGGCCTGGACGATGACGGGATGTCCCTGCGGCGAGCGCGAAATGTTGAGCGGGCCGCGGACCTTGAAATGCTCGCCGCGGTGATCCGTGTCGTGCAGCTTCGCCGGATCGAAGAAGACGCCCGTTTGCTTGTCGCGGATGAAGGTATCGTCCTCGAAACTGTCCCAGAGCTTCCTGACGACATCGACATGCTCGGCCGCGCGCCGGTAGCGCTCGGCATGCGGAAGCTGGGTGTCGCGGTTGAAATTCTGCGCCGTCGGATCGCCCGTCGTCGTCACCACGTTCCAGCCGGCGCGCCCGCCGGAAATCAGGTCCAGCGAGGCGAACTTGCGCGCTGTGGTATAGGGCTCCTCATAGGTCGTCGACGACGTCGCGATGAAACCGAGATGGGTGGTGAGCGGCGCCAGCGCTGAAAACAGGGTCACGGGCTCGAAGCCGGCAACACGGGCATTGCCGCCCTCTCGCGCGCCACCGAAGCCGATCGCTAGCCCGTCGGCCAGAAAGTAGGCGTCGAACAAACCGCGTTCGGCGGTCAGCGCCAGCTGCTTGTGAAACTCGAAACTGGTCGCCCCATCGGCGGGCTGATCGGGGTGGCGCCAGGCCGCGATATGCTGCCCGCCGCCGGGAAGAAAGGCTCCAAGCCGGATCTTGCGTGTCATCTCAATCCTCTCCTGTTCTCTCTTTAAACTCGAGGAGATCGCCCTGCCGAGGGCGAAGCGCACAAGGCGCTCCGCGACACGCGACGAACTCCGGCCACGACAGACAGGTTACATTATACACTATTTTTATAGAGAAAGGAGATTTCAACGAGGCGCGGCGGGATTGAAATGTTTTTCGCCAGTTCGCCCGGTTTGGAGATCGATGACCGCCTCGCCGTCCTTAAAGGCAAACCGGCCGGAGCGAGCGTGCGCGGTTGATCGGGGAAAATATTCCACTTGGAATAGTTTTCGAGCCAAAGGGTTTCTTATCTCGACCAGAATACTCGACTATTTTTCGGGCACTTGCGGCGGCCATTGCCTAAAAATGTGGCCGCCGCCACACAATGAGAGTGAAAGACGTGCCCCAAGTAACCACCCAATCCTCACCAAAGCCGATCTATGCCTCCTTCGGCTTCCAGGTCCTGGCGGCCATGGTCATCGGCCTGCTGCTCGGCCTCATCGCCCGAAACATGGGCGTCGATGCCAGCGGCAATGCCAACTGGCTGACGGTCACCCTGCAGACGATCGGCTCGATCTTCGTCCAGCTTCTGCGCGCGCTCGTGCCGCCGCTCGTCTTCACCGCTATCGTCGCCTCGATCGCCAATCTGGCGACGCTGCAGAATGCCGCCAAGCTCGTATGGCAGACGCTGCTCTGGTTCGCCATCACTTCGCTCATCGCCGTGGTCATCGCGATTGCTCTCGGCCTGATCATTCAGCCGGGCGTGGGTTCAGCCGTTTCACAGGAAGCTGCCAAGGCGCCCTCCTATTCCGGCTCGTGGCTCGATTTCCTCAAGGGCCTCGTGCCCGCCAACATGCTCGGGCTTGAAGCCAGCACCAAGGTCACCGACACGGGTGCCACCACCTCGCTCAATTTCAACGTGCTGCAGATCCTCGTCGTTTCGATTGCCGTCGGCGCTGCTGCCCTGAAGGTGGGCGATGCTGCCAAGCCGTTCCTCGCCTTCAACCAGTCTCTGCTTGCGATCGTGCGCAAGGTCCTCTGGTGGGTCATCCGGCTGACGCCGATCGGCACGATCGGCCTGCTCGGCCGCGCCGTCGCCCAATACGGCTGGGAAACGCTGGCGCAGCTCGGCTGGTACACCGCTGCCGTTTATATCGGCCTTGCGATCGTGCTCTTCGTCGTCTACCCGGCGCTGCTCGTCGGTCACGGCCTGAAGCCATCGCGCTTCTTTGCCGGCGCCTGGCCGGCGATCCAGCTCGCCTTCGTTTCGCGCTCCTCCGTCGGCACCCTGCCCGTCACCGAAACGGTGACCGAAAAGAGCCTCGGCGTGCCGCGCGAATATGCCGCCTTCGCCGTGCCGCTCGGCGCCACCACCAAGATGGACGGCTGCGCCGCGATCTATCCGGCAATCTCGGCGATCTTCATCGCGCAGTTCTTCGGCCTGCCGCTCGGCATTCAGGAATATGTGCTGATCGTCTTCGTCTCGGTGCTCGGCTCCGCCGCCACCGCCGGCCTCACCGGCGCGACCGTCATGCTGACGCTGACGCTTTCGACGCTCGGCCTGCCGCTCGAAGGCGTCGGCCTGCTGCTCGCCATCGACCCGATCCTCGACATGGGCCGCACAGCGGTCAACGTCGCCGGCCAGGCGCTGGTGCCGACGATCGTCGCCAAGCGCGAAGGCATTCTCGACGAGACCGTCTACAACGGCGACAAGGTGCTCGACGACTTGGAACCGCTTGGCGTCGCTGCACGCGCGGCCTGATGGCATGAAACGACGGATGCGGGCGCAAGACCCGCATGCCGTGTTATACTTCAGGCGTTCCGCCTGTTAAGGGATCGGCGATGTCGTCGACCAATTTTCACCTCGTCACCGAATGGAAGATCGCCTCCCCGCTTGAAGACGTATGGCGTGAACTCAGCACACCGGAGCGCTGGCCCGAGTGGTGGCCGTCGGTGAAACAGGTGACGTTGCTGCAACCGGGTGACGAGCGCGGTGTCGGCGCTGTCAGGCGCATGCGCTGGTCGACGGCGCTGCCCTACGAACTGGTCTTCGACATGGAAACCACGAGGGTCGAACCGCCCCTCTTGATCGAAGGTCGGGCCTTGGGCGAACTCGACGGCATCGGCCGCTGGACGCTACAAGGCGACGGCGGCACTTGCCGGGTTCGCTATGACTGGATCGTGGCAGTCACGAAGCCGTGGATGGTTCGGCTTTCCTTTATCCTCAGGCCCGTCTTCCGCTGGAATCATGGGGTGGTGATGGAGCGTGGACGCCGCGGCCTCCTGAAACGGCTGGCCTAAAGCAACGGCGGGCACATTCCGGAAAGACGCGGAGGCGAACGGCTATTGCCCCAAGGCGCGCCTCTTGCAGAATGATTTCTGCCCAGGCAACGCATCCGCGTTCAAGGGCTGATCGTTTCCGATCATGTCGATCTCATCCCGGAGTTCGATCGCAAGATGAGCGCCTGGATCAAGGAACCGAAGATCCAGCTGCGCGAGACCATCGTCGATGGCCTAGAAAATGCGCCTGACGCCTTCATCGGCCTCTTCAAGGGCGCCAACACCGGCAAGATGCTCGTGCGCCTCTAGCGGAAAACGGGCGCATCGGCGAACCGGATCACGCCGCCCCAGACCAAACCTATGCCCCGCCCTGTCGCGGGGCATAGGTGCGTCAAGTGCAGGAACGTAGCGACGCGTGTCTCGGATGTGCGGGCGCGTGGCGATGACAGACGAAGGCACTCC
Organism: Ensifer sp. ENS09; assembly: GCF_014852425.1. NCBI lineage: Bacteria > Pseudomonadati > Pseudomonadota > Alphaproteobacteria > Hyphomicrobiales > Rhizobiaceae > Ensifer > Ensifer sp. ENS09. Next base: position 49,179 of record NZ_JACVBP010000004.1, on the reverse strand, counting down.
CCGCCGTCGGACATCGCAGAACCATCGAAAATCGCGCCCTTGATATATCCTATCCGGGAGGATAGGATCTCAGCATGACCGAGCACAGACACGACACCCATCCCGACATCGTCAAGCGGCTGAAACGCGCGGAAGGGCACCTGAAGAGCGTCATCGCCATGATCGAAGGTGGCCGCCCCTGCCTCGACATCGCCCAGCAGCTCCACGCGGTGGAAAAGGCGATCAGCCAGGCGAAGCGAACACTGATCCAGGATCATCTGGATCATTGCCTCGAAGACACGATCGGCGCGCTCCCACGCGAGCAGCGCCACTCCATCGACGAGTTCAAGGCGATCACGAAATATCTCTAAGCAGCAAACCCGCTGCCGCAACCCGCCACCGAGCGAGGCCCCATCGTCATGCTGCAGATCCTCGCAAACCGCACCTATCGCCACCTGTTCCTGGCGCAGGTGATCGCGCTGATCGGAACCGGCCTCGCAACCGTCGCGCTTGGGCTTCTCGCCTATGATCTGGCCGGCGCCGAAGCGGGCGCGGTGCTCGGGACGGCGCTTGCGATCAAGATGATCGCCTATGTCGGCGTGGCGCCGATCGCCGCCGCCTTCGCCGAACGGCTTCCACGCCGTGCCATGCTCGTCAGCCTCGACCTGGTACGCGCCGCCGTGGCGCTGTTCCTGCCGTTCGTGACCGAGATCTGGCAGGTCTATGTGCTGATCTTCGTGCTGCAGTCGGCCTCGGCCGCATTTACCCCCACCTTCCAGGCGACCATTCCCGACGTGCTGCCGGATGAAAAGGAATACACCCGCGCCCTGTCGCTCTCGCGGCTTGCCTATGATCTCGAAAGCGTCGCAAGCCCGATGCTCGCTGCGGCACTTCTTACCGTCGTCAGTTTCCACGACCTGTTCGCCGGCACGGTATTCGGCTTCCTCGCCTCGGCCGCCTTCGTCGTGTCGGTCGCACTGCCAAGCCCGAAGGCGGCGGAACGGCGCGGCATCTACGACCGCACCACGCGGGGCTTGCGCATTTATCTCGCCACACCGCGGCTCAGGGGCCTGCTCGCGCTCAACCTCGCAGTCTCGGCGGCCGGGTCGATGGTCATCGTCAACACGGTGGTGCTGGTCCAGGCCGGCTTTGGTCTTACCCAGACCGACACGGCGATCGCGCTTGCCGCCTTTGGCTGCGGTTCGATGATTGCCGCGCTGATGCTGCCACGCCTGCTCGACCGGACACCCGACCGCTTCGCGATGTTTTCCGGGGCGACGATCCTCGTCGCCGGCCTGTTCATCGGCCCGCTCGTTCCAAGTTTCGCTGCGCTGCTGCCGCTTTGGCTCGCCATCGGTCTCGGTTACTCGCTGACCCAGACGCCGTCCGGCCGGTTGCTCCGCCGCTCCGCCCAGCCTGAAGACCGGCCGGCGCTCTTTGCCGCCCAGTTCGCCCTTTCGCATGCCTGCTGGCTGATCACCTATCCGCTGGCCGGTTGGCTCGGCGCTACCGCCGGTCTCGGAGTGACCTTCGTCGCGCTTGGCCTTATCGCCATTGGCGCCATCACTGCGGCCGCCCGGTTCTGGCCGGCGCCCGACCCGGACGAAATCGAGCACGTGCATCACGCGATGGCGGACGATCATCCCCATCTTGCCGGCGCGACGCGCGTCGGCAGCGGCCACCGCCACACCCATGTCTTCGTGATCGACAGCCATCACCCGGACTGGCCGGCCCAGCAGTAGGCAAACGACTGCTACCTGGAAGCGGTGTTGTTGCCGGCAAAGGACAGGATCGCCGCATCGGCGATCTCGGCGAAACGGGCGCTCGGCCCTTCGGCGCCGCTGCTCTGCTGCGCGGCGCGCGCGCCATCGATCAGCAGCAACAATGTGTCGCCGAGCAATTCCGCATTGGCGATGCCGGCGCGGCGGCAGAGTTCGACGACGCGGTCGCGCTGCGCATCCTTGAAGAGCCGGATCACCTCGCGTCCGGGGTGGCCCTCATCGGTCAGCTGCGCGGCGGCACTCATCATCTCGCATTGGCACTTGTCCTCGCCGAGATGTTCGGCGATCTGCCGGACCCAGGCCCTGAGCTGACCGAGACCGTCTCCCGGGTGCTCGTCTTCCAGCTCGCGCCAGAAGCCATCCATCTCCATTCCCGCATGGCGCAGGCATTCGACGATCAGCTCGTCCTTCGAACTGAAGTGGCGGTAGAGCGTCATCTTGTTGCTGTCGGCAGCGTCGGCGATCGCATCGACGCCGGTGCCGCGAATGCCGCGGCGGCGGAAGAGATCGCGCGCAGCCTCGACGATGCGATCGCGCGGCGAAGGGCGGGATGGTTTGCACAAATCCGTTGTCATCGCAGTGGCCCGGCGTGAACGGCGCGGAAAATCTTGCCCCTTGACGCCCTGTCATTGGTCGATAACATGCGACGATGTTACCGACCAGTAACATTTTCGCCAGCGCGGCATATCGTGGCGCAGCCACTTGCCGCGAAAAGCTCTTCCGGAAACGGCGGCGGTAACTAGCAGAAAAATTTTTATGCGCAGTGTCGGTGGGCGCGGTCGTCAGGCGTCTTTTAGCCAGAGCGCACACCGCAGAGACTTTTAAAATTCGATAACGCTCGTGATTTGGTCGTCGTGATTAGGGCCGGACCGGCCCGTCATGATCTCGTGCTGGAGCCTTACGATGCGCATGCTGGATGGGCTGAAGGCTGGGAAGACCGTCGCTGACCGCAAGGTCCGCGCGGCGCGCACATGCATGCCGAGTTTCTGCCCCGCTGCCTGCTGCGATGGTGGCGCTCCCATAGGATCGGCCCCATGATCGACTTCTTCATCCACCGGCCGATCTTCGCATCGGCGATCGCCATCATCATGACGCTTGCCGGCGGCATCTGCTACTTCCTGCTGCCGATCTCGCAGTTTCCCGACGTGACGCCGCCGCAGATCGTCGTTGCCGCCAACTATCCGGGCGCCAGCGCCCAGGTGGTCGCCGACACAGTAACGACGCCGCTCGAACAGCAGATCAACGGCGTGCCGGGCATGCTCTACATGACCTCGACCAGCTCGAACGACGGCTCGTCGCGCATCATCATTTCCTTCGAAGTGGGCTATCCGATCGACGTCGCCGCGCTCGACGTACAAAACCGTGTCTCGCAGGCCGCCTCCTCGCTTCCGGCCCTCGTCAACCAGACGGGCGTGACCATCGCCAAGCAAATCCCCAATTTCACCGTGCTCGTCAGCCTGGATTCGCCCGACAATTCGGTCGATTTCGCCGCCGTCAGCAACTACGCCTACCTGCAGATCCTCGACCCGCTGAAACGCCTGCCGGGCGTTGGCGACGTCCAGCTGTTCGGCGAGCGCCGCTATTCGATGCGCGTCTGGCTGGATCCGGATCGCATGGCCAATCTCGGCATTACCGCCGTCGACGTCCAGAACGTCATTGCCGAGCAGAACATCCAGGTTGCCGGCGGCAAGATCGGGCAATCGCCGGCGCCGGCCGGAACGCCCTTCGAAATGCAGATCAACGCGCTTGGACGCTTGAGCGACCCATCGCAGTTCGGCGACATCGTGCTTCGCGCCGACCAGACGACGGGGGCGACGACGCGGCTGCGCGATGTGGCGCGCATCGAACTCGGGGCACTGCTCTATTCCTCGTCGGTCACTTTCAATGGCAAGGAAAGCGTCGTGCTTGCCGTCTTCCAGGCGCCGGGCTCCAACGCGCTCGACCTGCAGGCGCGCGTGCAGGCGAAGATGGACGAGCTGTCGCAGCGCTTCCCCGCGGGCATCGCCTACCACATGTTCTACGACACCACGCGTTTCGTCTCGGCGGCGATGAAGGATGTCGTGTTCACGCTGCTCGAGGCGCTCGCCCTCGTCGTCTTCGTCGTCTTCATCTTCCTGCAAAACCTGCGCACGACGATCATCCCGACGATCGCCATTCCGGTTTCGTTGATCGCGACGCTGGTCGTCATGTATCTCTTCGGCTTCTCGCTCAACATGCTGAGCCTGCTCGGCATGGTGCTCGCCATCGGGCTTGTCGTCGACGACGCGATCGTCGTCGTCGAAAATGTCGAACGCCAGCTCGAGGCCGGGTTGCCACCGCTCGAGGCCACCAAAAAGGCGATGCAGGAGGTGACGGGGCCGATCATCGCCACGACCGCGGTGCTGCTTGCCGTCTTCATCCCCGTCGCCTTCATCCCGGGCGTCGCCGGCAGCCTCTACAACCAGTTTGCGCTGACCGTCGCGATCTCCGTCGCCTTCTCCGCCTTCAATTCGCTGACCCTCAGTCCGGCGCTGAGCGCCGCGTTCCTGCGCTATCGCGGCGAGCCGCGTTTTGCGCTGTTCCGCTGGTTCAACAGCGGTTTTCATGCGCTGTCACACGGTTATGCGCGCAGCGTCGCCGGGCTCGTGCGCTGGCGCTGGGCCCTGTTTGCCGTCTTCCTCGCCGCGATCGCCTCGACCTACGCGCTATGGCAGCGCATCCCTTCGACCTTCCTGCCGGTCGAGGACCAGGGCTATTTCTTCGTCGTCATCCAGCTGCCCGACGGCGCTTCGCTCGAACGCACGGAGGCCGTCGCGCGGCGTTCGGAAGAGATCCTGCGCGGCACCGCCGGCGTCGATTTCGTCGGTTCGGTCGTCGGCTTCAACTTCCTGTCCTTCGCCGCCCAGTCGAACTCGGCAGTGCAGTTCGCCGTGCTGAAGCCATGGGACGAGCGGCCACCCGAACAGGGGGCCTCGGCGCTGCGCGAGGCGGTGATGCCGCAACTGCTGCAGATCCCGGACGCGCTGGTGCTCGCCTTCGACCCGCCATCGATCCAGGGGCTGGGTGCCACCGGTGGCTTCGAGTTCCAGGTGGAGGACCTTGCCGGCCGCAGCGCCGAGGCGCTGAACGAAGCGACGCAGGCGCTGATTGCCGAGGCGCGCAAGCAGCCGGAAATCAATCCCTACCAGTTGTTTACCACCTTCAGCACCTCGAGCCCGCAGTTCGACTATGACCTCGACCGCGACAAGGCAAAGCTGCTGGGCCTGAGCCTGCCGGATATCTTCAGCACGCTGCAGATCTATTTCGGCTCGCTCTATGTCAACGACTTCAACATCTTCGGCCGAACCTTCCGCGTGACGCTGCAGGCAGACCAGGGTGCGCGGGCCTCGGCGACGGATCTGTCACGCCTGTATGTCCGCAACACGGAAGGCGAAATGGTGCCGCTCAACACGCTCGGAACATTCAAGCCGACGGTCGGCCCGGAAACCATCACCCACTACAACAACTACCCCTCGGCGCTGATCAACGGCGCGGCAGCGCCCGGCTTCAGCTCGAGCCAGGCAGTAGCGGCGATGGAGCGGGTGGCAAAAACGACGCTGCCCAGGGACTACACATTCGAATGGACCGGCATTACCTATCAGGAGATCCGGGCAGGCTCGATCGCCGCGCTCGTTTTTGCGCTCGCCCTCGTCTTCTGCTTCCTGATCCTGGCCGCCCAGTATGAAAGCTGGTCGATGCCTTTCATGGTGCTGTTTTCGGTGCCGCTTGCGCTCCTGGGTGCGCTCTCGGCGCTGTGGCTGCGCGGTATGCAGATCGACGTCTATTCGCAGATCGGTTTCGTGATGCTGGTCGGACTTGCCGCCAAGAACGCCATCCTGATCGTCGAGTTCGCAAGACGGCGGCGCGAGGAAGGGCTCGACGTGGTCGCCGCCGCCGCGGAAGCGGCGCGGCTGCGACTGCGGCCGATCCTGATGACGGCCTTTGCCTTCATCCTCGGCGTGCTGCCGCTGATGTATGCCAGAGGCGCCGGCGCCGCCAGCCGCCAGTCGATCGGCACCACCGTCTTCGGCGGCATGCTGGCGGCAACGATCCTCACACTCATTTTCGTCCCGGTCTTCTACGCGGTCATCGAAAAATGGCGCGAGGGCACGTCCTCGCAACCGATCGGCCAGCGTCAAGAGCCGGAGGCGGCGGAATAGGTATTGGAGCCTGACATGCGTGGTTCGAGACTGGTCCTTGCCGCAGTGGTCGTGGTCGCTGCCCTTGCTGCGGCCTATCACTACAAGAACGGCGGCTTCGAGCTGAAAGGCGGCGACGCCGGCGCGGCGATGGGGCCGCCGCAGCAGGCTGTGCCCGTTCCCGTCGCCTCGGTCGTCAAGAAAACCATTCCCATCTATCTCGATTATTCGGCGCGCACCGAAGCGATCCGCAACGTGACGCTGCGCGCCAAGATCACGGGCTATATCGAAGCGCAGGCGGCACCCGACGGCTCGGACGTGAAGGAAGGCGACCTGCTCTACCGGATCGACGCACGCGACTATGGCGCAGCGCTCGATCAGGCGAAGGCCCAGGTCGAGCGGGACGAGGCGTCTCTCGCCTATCTGCGCTCCAACCTCAACCGCGGCAACGAACTCGCCACGACGGGCTATCTCGACAAGGACAGCTTTGATCAGCGCCAGAGCGCGGTGCATCAGGCCGAGGCCGCACTTGCCATGTCGCGGGCGGCCGTGCGCACCGCCGAGATCAACTTCGACTACACTGAGATCCGCGCGCCTTTTGCCGGCCGTCTCGGCCGCGACCAGGCGCCGGAGGGAACACTCGTCAGCAACACCGCGGGAACGCCGCTCAACAACCTCGTGCAGCTTTCGCCGATCTATGTCTCCTTCAACCCGAGCGAAACGGAGCTCGCCGACATCCAGAAGGCACGGGCAAAGGGTAAGGTCGAGGCGGAAGTGCTTCTGCCCGGCGACAAGGAACCGCGCTATCGCGGAGAGCTCAGCTTCATCAACAACACCGTCGAGGGCAACACCGGAACGGTCGTCGCCCGTGTGACAATCGACAACACGGATCTCTCCTTGCTGCCCGGCCAATATGTTCGCGTCCGGCTGAAGATCCGCGACGAAACCAACGTGCTGATGGTGCCGGAAACGGCGCTCGGCTCAAGCCAGCTCGGCAAGTACATCTATGTCGTCGGTAAGGGGGAAACCGTCGAGCAGCGGCTCGTCACTCTCGGGCCGACGAGCGGCGATCTCATCGGCCTGACGTCAGGGGTTTCGGAGGGCGACCAGGTGATCGCCGGAAACCTGCAGAAGATTTTCCCGGGCGCACCGGTCAAACCGATGCCGGCCGAACAGGCGCAGAAGTAGGCCAGCCACTGGCCCGGGCTACGTCCTTTTCAGGATCGGGAAGACCATTCCGAACGTGATGACGGCAATGGCGAGGACCTGAAGCAGCGTCGGAACTTCACCGAGAACGACGACGCCCGCCGCGGTCGTCGTCACCGGGACGCACGGCATGAACAGCGACGCAGGCTGCGGGCCCAATTGACGGATGACATAGGTGTAAAGAACACTCGCGAGCGCTCCGGCGAGAAAGCCCTGGATGACGAATTGCGTAGCGATTTCGGCGAACGGGGCGGTGGCAAATCCGCTCGGCGCCAGGATGTGCAGCAAGGGCAATGGCAGGCAAGAGAAGAAGACGACAGCGATCGTCGCCGTGACCGCATCGACGGACCATAGCCGCACCAACACCGCATAGGCCGCGAACATGACCCCCGATACGGCAAACAACAGATCGCCGCGCAGCGTTTCCCCGTCCCCAACGCCCGACTGGACGACGAACAGCAGAAGGCCGGCAATGACCGTGGCGATACCGGCAAGGCGCACGCCGGAGACCTTGTCCTTGAAGACGACGCGCGAGAACAGGAACGAGAAGAAGACGATTACGGCTGGAGAGAGCGCGGCCGCATGGGCCGCTGGCGCAAGCGCCAGTCCCTGATTGATGATCAGCGGGTAAGGCAGCCCCGTCAACAGCGCAAACACAGCGGCCTTCCGCCAGCCGAGTTGGCTCAGCCTCGGTACGCCGATCCCCAGGAGCACCGGCAGGAACGCAAGGGCAGCGCCCGAGAACCGCAGGCTAACGATGTCGGCTGGCGTCAGATGCGTGCGCAGACTGAACCTTGCGGCGACAAACTGGACGGTGGTGATGGCGACGACCGCCAACCCTGCGAGGATGGCGAGCCGCCGGCGACTGGCACTGTCATCGAACGTCATATCATCAGCGCTTGCAGCCATGGCGCTCACCCCCTCATTCTCCGCCTGCGACATGCGCATGGTATTGCCGCATTCAGCGCGTCTGAATATGCTGACTGCAGCTACACTGCGTGAGATTCACTCTACTGAGGGTCATTTTGCGTGAATAATGAAATTCCTGGTCTCGACGCCATCGACCGAACCTTGCTGAGGCTGCTTCAGGAAGACGGCCGGCGCACCACGCTTGAACTGGCAGGCCGGGTCGGCCTGTCGCCGACCGGCGCCAGCCAGCGCGTCAAGCGCCTCTTCCGCGAGGGTTATGTGAGGGCCGTGCGCGCGATCCTCGATCCGAAGAAGATCGGCCGGGGCACCGTCGTCTTCATCCAGGTGCGCCTCGACCATACCGCCCCGCATATCTTCGAGCGCTTCTCCGAGGCGGTCGCAAAGGCACCTGAAGTTCTGGAATGCCACATGGTGATCGGCGGCTTCGATTATCTGGTGAAGGCGCGCATTGCCGACATGTCGCTGTTCCAGGATTTTCTCGAACGGGTCATCCTGCCCCTGCCTGGCGTCCGGGAGACGCACACCTACGCCTCGGTCGGCGACGTCAAGCCGGACGCGCTGCTGCCGATCTGATGCTACGGCGGGCTCCGGCCACGGCCAGATCCGCCCCCAAAGCAAAGCGGCGCAGTTGGCCCGCGACGGGTCGTTGGAGTGCCGGCGCGCTGTTGTACCTTGAGCGAGGAGCGATCTATCGCGCGGGCCGCAGATCCCTTGATCACAAGGTGCAGTCTTCGCCCGGCACGGCCGCCCTGAAACCGAGGAGCGCGCCGAGCGTCGAGCGCTTCTCAACGAGATCCGCGAGCGTGTACTTGTCGAAGACCGCGACGAAGGCGGCCGTGGCTTCCGAAAGGACGGACGGCAGGCTGCAGGCGGGTGCGATGAGGCAACCCCGGCAGTCGATCAGATCCGACAGTTCCTCCGTGTGGCGAAGAAGAGCGCCGAGATTGATTTCGTTTGCAGCCCTTGCAAGCCTGATACCGCCGTTGCGGCCGCGCACGGCCTCGAGAAACCCTGCATTCGCGAGGTCTTGAACCACTTTCATCATATGGTTCTGCGAGACCGAGAAGGTATCGGATATCCCCCGGATGGAGCTGAGCCCCGCCGGCTGTGAGCCCAGATAGATCATCAGGCGCATCGCATAGTCGGTGTATTTCGTGAGCCTCATCGCGGGTCTGCGTCAAAAAGTCCGTTCAAAAAACATGCATTTTATTAGCATCTTTGATCGCGAGCGAATAGATGCATTTCAGATACATCTTTAAGGGTCATTTGCGATGACCGCGCGAACGGCAGTCGGAACTGAGATCAGAATGATCGTCGAAGACTTCTACGGCGAAGCCCGCATCAACGGGATTTCGAGCGCGGCATGCGTTGCCGCTAGGCACTGGGACACAGCCCCCGATCACCGGCCCATCGAAATGCCAGATGCATTTCCGAGATCACCAACCTGCCCTCACTGATACGTCCCACCGAAAGGAAAGATCATGCCGAAACCACTCTCCCCCGAGACTGTCCAGACCGTGAAGGCCAGCGCTCCGGCGCTCGCGGCCCATGGAGCGGACATCACGAAAAGCATGTATGCCCGCCTCTTCCAAGACGATCACATCCGCGCGCTGTTCAACCACGCCAATCAGGGCGAAGGCGGTTCACAGGTGAACGCGCTTGCGGCCGCCATTCTCGCCTACGCGCAGAATATCGATAATCTCGGCGTGCTTGGCCCGGTGGTCGAACGGATCGCCCAAAAGCATATCGGCTACCACATCCTCCCCGAGCACTATCCCTTTGTTGCCACGGCTCTTCTCGCCGCCGTCGAGGATGTGCTCGGAACCGCGGCGACCCCTGAGCTCCTTAACGCATGGGGCGAGGCCTATTGGTTCCTGGCCGACATTCTCAAGGAGCGCGAAGCCACCATCCGCGACGAGTTGGTGGCGCGCTCGGGCGGATGGAACGGCTGGAGAGATTTCGTCATCGCCTCAAAAGTTCGCGAAAGCGACGTCGTCACCTCGTTTATCCTGAAACCCAAGGACGGCGGTCGCGTTGTGCGCCACAGGCCCGGCCAATATCTGACGTTTCGCTTCCAGCTGGACAATGGCCTGGAAATCAAGCGCAACTACTCGATCTCCAGCGGCCCGAACGACAGCTTCTACCGCATCTCCGTGAAGCGCGAAGCGCAGGGGCAAGGCGGATCGCGATATCTCCACGATCTGGCAACCGTCGGCACCGTCTTGAGCGCGACTCCGCCGGCTGGCGACTTCTTCCTTCCCGACGCGCCGGCGGCACCGGTCGTGTTGCTGTCGGGCGGCGTCGGACTGACACCCATGGTCAGCATTCTCGAGACGATCGCCGAGGAACATCCAAACCTCGAGGCGCACTTCGTCCACGGCGCGCTGAACAGCGGCACGCATGCCATGGATCGGCATGTTCGCGAACTCGCCGATGCCCATGGCAAGATCACGATCAGCAGCTTCTATAGCGCGCCGGCGAACGGGGACGCCGTGGGGCTTTCGCACGACTTCGATGGCTTCATCACGGCGGAATGGCTTCGCAACCACACGCCCATCGCCAATGCCGAATTCTATCTCTGTGGCCCCAAACCGTTCCTTCGGGCGCTCGTCCCGGCTCTTGCCCGGGAAGGCGTTTCCAGCGAGCGGGTCCACTACGAATTCTTCGGCCCAGCCGACGAACTCATTGCAGCCTGAAATGCGTTCTGTCTGCACTTCCACGGACCGTGGAAGTGCTTGATCTCCTCAATGCCGTGGCGCGACCTTCGCGCCGCGGCAAAGCCGATCTTCGCCGAGGATCGCGGGAGTCCCGGCTGTGCGTGAGCACCATCCGAAAGATCGTCCTTGCTTTCGGACCGGCCATGCTGCATTGCAAAAAGAGCCGACACGGCAGGTCAAGCTCGGTCAGAATGCGGTCGTGGCATGCAGCACAGCAGACTAAACGTCCTGGTTATCGACGAGAACCGCATCCGCGCCGCGATCATCGAGGACGGGCTGCGCGACGCGGGCTATGACCAGGTCACCGTCATCGACAACATGCATGGTCTTGCACGACGCATCGCCGATCTTAATCCCGACGTCATCGTCATCGACCTCGAAAACCCGAACCGCGACATGCTGGAGAGCATGTTCCAGCTTTCGCGCGCGGTCAGGCGCCCTATCGCCATGTTCGTCGACAAGTCCGACGAGGCCTCCATCGAGGCGGCGGTCGAAGCCGGGGTCTCTGCCTACATCGTCGACGGCCTGAAGCAGGAACGGGTGCGCCCGATCCTGAAAATGGCGATCAGCCGCTTCAATGCCTTCTCCCGCCTCAACCGCGAACTGGAGGAGACACGCGGCGAACTGGAAAACCGCAAGGTGATCGATCGCGCCAAGGGGCTGCTGATGCGCTCGCGGGGACTTTCCGAAGAAGAGGCCTATGCGCTGCTGCGGCGGACGGCGATGAACCAGAACCGCAAGATCGTCGAGATCGCGCAAAGCCTCGTTACCGCCGCCAGCCTGCTCGATCCGGGAGGAAAGGAATGACGACGCGCCACGCCATCACCGCCGGTTTCGTGCCGCTGCTCGACAGTGCGCTGCTCGTCGTCGCCCGCGAGATGGGCTTTGCCGAGGAACAGGGGATCGAACTGACCCTGTTGCGCGAACGCTCCTGGGCCAGCATCCGCGACCGGCTTGCGGTTCGCCATGTCGAAGTCGCGCATATTCTCGGGCCGATGCCGATCGCCGGAAATCTCGGTCTCAATGTGCCAGCGCCTGAAATGATCGTGCCGATGGCGCTGGGTCTCGGCGGCAATGCGGTGACGGTGTCTCCGGCGCTCTGGCAAAGGATGGCGGAAAACGGCGCGACCACGGATCTCGATGCGCGCGCGAACGGTGCAGCCCTGCGCAAGGCGATCGATGCGCAGACAGGCGCGCCGTTGCGCTTTGCCGTCGTGCACCCCTATTCCGGGCACAATTACGAACTGCGCTACTGGCTGGCGGCGAGCGGCATCGATCCGGACCGTGATATCGAGATCGTCGTGCTGCCGCCGCCCGATATGGGCGATGCGCTCGCCGAAGGCGTGATCGACGGCTATTGCGCCGGCGAGCCCTGGAACACCTTCGGCGTGCTTCGCCGCGGCGCGCATCTCGCCACCGTCAAGGCAGCGATCTGGCGGTCGAGCCCGGAAAAGGTGCTTGGCGTCAACGCCCGGTGGGGGCAAGCCAACCCGGAGGCGATGGCCGCCTTGCTCGTGGCGCTTCACCAGGCGTCAATTTGGTGCGCCCGCCCGGACAACCACGAGGCGCTCGCGACCCTTCTGGCAAGGCCTGCTTATGTGGGGCGCGATGTCGAACTGCTTCTTCCCGCCCTCAAAGGCAACCTGCCGGTCGGCAACGGTGAGGTCCGGGCCGTCAGGGACTTCTTCGTTCCGAACGCCAAGGCAGCGACGTTCCCCTGGAAGAGCCATGCCCTCTGGTTCTACAGCCAGATGGTGCGCTGGCGGCAGATCGAGCATACGGCAGAGCGCCAGCGCATCGCCGCGGAAACCTACCGGCCGGACATCTACCGCGCCGCCCTGAAGCACCTTGGTATCGCCATGCCGTCGGCAAGCGCCAAGGTGGAAGGCGCTTTGACCGTGGAAACCCCGGTTGGATCGTCGGGCGCCCTGACGCTTGGGCCCGATGGCTTCTTCGACGGTGGACGCTTCGATCCCGACGACCTCGATGCCTATATCGCGGCCCAGTCTGCGGACTGAATGCGCGACGCCTAATTTATGCGCATTGCACAAAAAATGGCTTCGCACTGCATCAGGGAATGTCACCCGCCGGGATGACACCAGGCCGACAATTCCACTTTTTCTTTTATATCAATAGCTTGCCAAAACTGGCACGCTGATTGCTTTTCTTATTGCAGGCCCTCGGGCCAAGAGATCGGCGTCCAACGACGGGCGCCCTACCAGCAAAGCCGCTGATCAGGACTGCGCACACGGGGCAAACCGTGTCGGGCATACCTGGCCAGCGGCTTTTTGTTTTTCACCCCCAAGATGGAGCGGCACGACCTTGTCGGGCCTCGGAGAAGCCATGTCTGAGAACAAGCAGCCTTTATCCGCCAGCGAACCCGCCAAGGCTTTGTGGATGTCCACTTTCGCCTTCACCATCTGTTTCGCCGTCTGGACGATCTTTGCGATCATCGGCATCCGCATCAAGCAGGACCTCGCGCTGACCGAAGCGCAGTTCGGCCTGCTGGTCGGCACGCCGATCCTCACCGGCTCGCTGGTGCGCATCCTGCTCGGCGTCTGGACCGGGCGCTATGGCGGCCGCCTCGTCTATACGCTCACCATGCTGGCCGCAGCCCTTGCGACCTTTCTGCTCACCTACGCCACGACCTATCCACAGATGCTGCTCGCCGGCCTCGGCATCGGCCTTGCCGGCGGCTCGTTCGCCGTCGGCGTCGCCTATGTCTCGCCCTTCTTTCCGCCGGAAAAACAGGGCACGGCGCTTGGCATCTTCGGCGCCGGCAATGTCGGCGCGGCGGTGACGAAGTTCGTCGCGCCCTTCGTCCTCATCGCCTGGGGCTGGCAGACGGTTGCCGAGATCTGGGCGGCAGCACTCGTCGTGACGGCGCTCGTCTTCTGGTTCACGACCAGCGATGATCCGGCCTTCCGCAGCCGCCGCGAGCGCCAGACGCCGAAGCGCAGCCTGCTCCAGGAGTTTGCGCCGCTGAAGAATGCGCAGGTCTGGCGCTTCTCGCTCTACTATTTCTTCGCCTTCGGCGGTTTCGTTGCCCTCTCGCTCTGGCTGCCGCGTTATCTCGTCGGTGTCTACGGCTTCGATATCGCCGTGGCCGGCATGGTCGCCGCCGCCTACTCCATCCCCGGCAGCGTCTTCCGCGCCTTCGGCGGCGTGCTTTCGGATCGCAAGGGCGCACGCAGCGTCATGTACTGGATGCTCGGCATCTCGGCGGTGGCAACGCTGATCCTGTCGCTGCCGGCCGCCGGCGAAGGCTTCGGCATCACGCCTGCCGTCTTCATCGTCACGGTCTTCGTGCTCGGCTTCGTCATGAGCCTCGGCAAGGCCGCCGTCTACAAGCACATCCCGGCCTATTACCCGGACAATGTCGGCGCGGTCGGCGGCATCGTCGGCATGGTCGGCGGGCTCGGGGGCTTCGTGCTGCCGATCGCCTTCGGCCTGCTCAAGGATGCGACCGGCCTCTGGTCGAGCTGCTTCCTGCTTCTCTTTGCCGTCGTCGTCGCATCGCTTCTGTGGATGCATCTCTCGATCCGCCAGATGGAGCGCCGTGCGCCCACCCTGCCGACGGCTGCTGCCGCGTAAACAGACAAGGACAGACCATGACTGAGAAACTCGTCATCATCGGCAATGGCATGGCGCCGGGGCGCATGCTGGAGCACCTGCTGGACAAGGCGCCTGACCGCTACGCGGTCACCATTTTCAACGCCGAACCGCGCGTCAACTACGACCGCATCATGCTTTCACCGGTGCTGTCGGGCGAAAAGGAATATGAAGAGATCATCATCCACGGCGACGGCTGGTACATCAAGCACGGCATCACGCTCTATAAGGGCCACCGCATAGTTGCGATCGACCGCGATGCCCGAACCGTGACCTCCGACCATGGGGTCACCGAGAGCTATGACAAGCTGGTGATCGCCACCGGGTCGGTGCCCTTCATCCTGCCGGTGCCAGGCAAAGACCTGCCCGGTGTCATCACCTATCGCGACCTGGATGACGTGCAGGCCATGCTGCTCGCCGCCCAGTCCCGTGAAAAAGCCGTCGTCATCGGCGGCGGCCTGCTTGGCCTTGAAGCCGCCGCCGGCCTTGCCGGCCGCGGCATGGATGTCACCGTTCTTCACGTGATGCCGACGCTGATGGACCGTCAGCTCGATCCGGCCGCCGGCTACCTCCTTGAGAAGGAGCTGGAAGGCCGCGGCATCAAGATCATCTGCAAGGCCAATACCAAGGCGATCGTCGGCAACGGCAGGGTCGAGGGCATCGAGCTCGACGACGGCCGCGTCATTCCGGCAACGCTCGTCGTCATGGCCGTCGGCATCCGGCCGAGCGTCGGCCTTGCGAAGGAAGCCGGTCTTGCGATCAACCGCGGCATCGTCGTCGACCAGGGCATGCAGACCTCGGATGGCCGCATCTGGGCGCTTGGCGAATGTGCGGAAGTGGGCGGCATGGTCTATGGCCTCGTCGCGCCGCTTTACGAGATGGCCCGTGTCGCGGCCTCCCATCTGGCGGGCGACCGCTCCGCCTCCTTCGTGCATTCCGACACGCCGACCAAGCTTAAGGTCACCGGCATCGAACTTTTCTCGCTCGGCGACTTTGCCGACGGCGACGACCGCGAGGAGATCGTCCTGCGCGACGCCACGGCCGGCGTCTACAAGCGGGTGGTGCTGAAGGGAAACCGCATCATCGGCACGGTGCTTTATGGTGAGACCTCCGACGGTGCCTGGTTCAACGACCTGAAGAAGAAGGAGACCGATGTCTCCGAGATGCGCCAGACCCTGATCTTCGGCCAGGCTTTCCAGGGAGGCGCTCCGCTGGACCCTATGGCGGCCGTTGCAGCCTTGCCGGATGATGCGGAAATCTGCGGCTGCAACGGCGTTTGCAAGGGTAAGATCGTCTCGACGATTGCCGACAAGGGCCTGACGTCACTCGACGAGGTGCGCGCCCATACCAAGGCATCGGCCTCCTGCGGTTCCTGCACTGGCCTTGTCGAACAGCTGATGACGCTGACGCTCGGCGAGAGCTACAGTCCGGCCGCCGTCCAGCCGATGTGCGGCTGCACCGAACTCGGCCACGACGACGTACGCCGGCTGATCAAGGCCAAGGGCCTGAAGACCATTCCCGCGGTCATGCAGGAACTGGAGTGGAAAACCTCCTGCGGCTGCGCCAAGTGCCGCCCGGCGCTCAATTACTACCTCGTCTGCGATTTCCCGGACGAATATGCCGACGACTACCAGTCGCGCTTCATCAACGAGCGCGTTCACGCCAACATCCAGAAGGACGGCACCTATTCCGTCGTGCCGCGCATGTGGGGCGGGGTCACCAATTCCGGCGAGCTGCGGGCGATTGCCGACGTGGTCGACAAGTTCGAAATTCCGCTGGTGAAGGTGACCGGCGGCCAGCGCATCGACCTGCTCGGCATCGAAAAGGAAGACCTGCCCGCGGTCTGGGCCGATCTCGGCAAGGCCGGTTTCATCTCCGGCCAGGCCTATGCCAAGGGTCTGCGCACGGTGAAGACCTGCGTCGGCTCGGATTGGTGCCGCTTCGGCACGCAGGATTCGACCGGCCTCGGCATTCGCATCGAAAAGTTCATGTGGGGTTCCTGGACGCCGGCCAAGCTGAAGATGGCGGTTTCCGGCTGTCCGCGCAATTGCGCGGAGGCCACCTGCAAGGACATCGGCGTCATCTGCGTCGATAGCGGTTTTGAGATCCATTTCGCCGGTGCTGCCGGGCTCGACATCAAGGGCACCGAGGTACTTGGCCTGGTGAAAAGCGAGGACGAGGCGCTGGAACACATCGTGGCGCTGACGCAAATGTACCGCGAGCAGGCCCGCTATCTCGAGCGCATCTACAAGTGGGCGAAACGCATCGGGCTCGACGAGATCCGCCGCCAGATCATGGCCGATACGGATAAGCGCAAGGCCTACTACGACCGCTTCGTCTTCAGCCAGAAATTTGCCCAGGTCGACCCCTGGTCGGAGCGCGTCTCCGGCAAGGACAAACACGAGTTCCGGCCGATGGCGACGGTCGGCTTCCCCCAAGCTGCGGAGTGAGATGATGAACATGACCTGGCACCCGATCGGCGACATCTCGGACATTCCGCTCAGAGGCGCGCGCTGCGTGAAGACGCCTCAGGGCAAGATCGCCGTCTTCCGCACAGCCGAAAACGAGGTCTTCGCCATCGAGGACCATTGCCCGCACAAGGGCGGACCGCTGTCGCAAGGCATCGTCCACGCAAAGGCCGTGACCTGCCCCTTGCACAATTGGGCGATCTCGCTCGAAACCGGCAAGGCGCTCGGCGCCGACGAAGGCGCGGTGCGCACCATTCCGGTGCGCGTGGACGGCGGTGCACTGTTCATCGCGCTCGAAAGCCTGCTGATTGCGGCGGAATGACCATGGAGAAGGAGGTCAAGACCACCTGTCCCTATTGCGGTGTCGGCTGCGGCGTGATCGCGACCGTGAGCGAGCAAGGAGCCGTTGCCGTTCGCGGCGATCCTGACCACCCCGCCAATTTCGGACGGCTTTGCTCCAAGGGTTCCGCACTTGCCGAGACCCTCGACCTCGACGGTCGGCTCCTGCATCCGGAGATCGACGGGCGCCGGGCCGGCTGGGACGAAGCGCTCGACCTCGTCGCCGACCGCTTTGCGGAAACGATCGCCGAACACGGGCCGGATTCGGTCGCCTTCTACGTCTCCGGCCAGTTGCTCACCGAGGACTACTACGTCGCCAACAAGCTGATGAAGGGTTTTGTCGGCTCGGCCAACATCGATACGAATTCGCGCCTTTGCATGTCCTCCTCGGTTGCCGGTCATCGTCGTGCCTTCGGCTCGGATACGGTACCCGGGACCTATGAGGATCTGGAGCTGGCCGATCTGGTAGTGCTGACCGGATCTAACCTCGCCTGGTGTCACCCCGTCCTCTACCAGCGCCTTGCCGCCGCCAAGGCGAAACGACCGGGGCTGAAGATCGTACTCATCGATCCACGCCGCACAATGACGGCCGATATCGCCGACCTGCATCTCGCGATCCGGCCCGACGCCGACGTAGCGCTCTTTGTCGGGCTGTTCTCGCATCTGGTTTCCAGCAATGCCGTCGACCAGAACTATGTCGCTGCGCACACGGCCGGTTTCGCGGAGACCTTGCTCGCAGCCGGCGGTGTTTCGTTCGACGACGTACTCGAACGGACCGGCCTTCCGGCCATGCAGTTGCGCGAGTTCTACCGGCTGTTTTCGACAACCGAAAAGGTCGTGACCTGCTACAGCCAGGGCGTCAATCAGTCTTCCTCGGGCACCGACAAGGTCAACGCGATCCTCAACTGTCATCTCGCGACCGGCCGCATCGGCCGGCCGGGCATGGGGCCGTTCTCGCTGACGGGCCAGCCGAACGCGATGGGCGGCCGCGAGGTCGGTGGTCTTGCCAATATGCTGGCCGCCCACATGGCGATCGAAGATGCCGGTGACCGCGATCGCGTCCAGCGCTTCTGGCGTTCGCCGAAGATTGCCGAGAAGCCGGGGCTGAAGGCCGTCGATCTCTTCCAGGCGGTGGCAGAGGGTCGCATCAAGGCGCTCTGGATCATGGCAACGAACCCCGTCGTCTCGATGCCGGATGCCGATGCCGTCGAGGCGGCGATCCGTGCCTGTCCCTTCGTGGTGGTTTCCGACATCCTGAAAGAAACTGATACCGCCCGCCACGCGCATGTGCTGCTGCCGTCGCTCGGCTGGGGGGAAAAGAGCGGCACGGTCACCAATTCCGAACGCCGCATCTCGCGCCAGCGAGCGTTCCTCGCCGCACCGGGAGAAGCCCGGGCGGACTGGTGGCAACTGGCCGAGGTCGGTCGCCGCCTGGACCATACCGATGCTTTCGCCTACGAAGCGCCCGCCGCGATCTTTCGCGAACATGCCGCGCTCTCGGCATTCGAAAACGGCGGCAGCCGCGATTTCGACATCGGCACCTATGCCGATCTTGCGCTCGGAGACTACGATGGCCTGACGCCCTTCCAGTGGCCTCAGCCGGAAGGCCGGAAACGCGCCGAAAGCCGTTTCTTCGCTGCGGGCAACTTCTATCACGCTGACGGCAGAGGCCGGTTCGTGGCCGTTCGCCCGGCAGAGACCGACCGCACCAATGCCGATTACCCGTTCACGCTCAACACCGGCCGCATCCGCGACCAGTGGCACACGATGACCCGCACAGGCAAAAGCGCGCGCCTCTCGGCCCATATCGCCGAACCGTTTGCCGAACTGCACCCGCGTGATGCGATGGAGATCGGCGTCGGCAACGCCGACCTTATCGAGATCGAAAGCCCTGAGGGCAAGGCGTTCGTACGTGCGCTCATCACCGACCGCCAGGCGCGCGGCAGCATCTTCGCGCCGATGCACTGGAACGACCAGTTTGCGGCGAAGGCACGCATCGATGTCCTCGTGCCGCCGATCACCGATCGTCTTTCCGGCCAGCCGGCATCGAAGAACGTTGCGGTCGCCGCGCGAAAGTTCAAGGCGACGCACTACGCCTTCGCTGTCTCGCTGGCAAAGCCGGTCGATCCGGATGCTGCCTATTGGGCGCTGGCGAAGGCGGCTGGCGGCTGGCGATTGGAACTGGCTTTTGCCGAGCCGGTGGACGACTGGGCCGGCTGGTGCCGCCGCGTTCTTGCGATCCCGCAACGGGTAGAGCCGCTCGGCTATGCGGATGCACAGACCGGCGACATCAGGCTCGCCTTCTTCGATGGTCCGCGGCTTCTCGCGGCCTTCTTCCTCGCGCGTGAACCGGTCGCCGTCGCGCGCAACTGGGCAATCGCGCAGCTCGTCGCTGAACACGTCAACCTGCGCAAGCGCTTCGCGCTCGTCGCCGGCCGTCCGGGGGCCGACAAGCCGGATCCCGGCGCCACCGTCTGCTCCTGCTTCGGTGTTGGCGTCAACCAGATCGTCGCGGCCGTACGCGGCGGTTGCCACAGCGTCGAGGCCGTCGGCGTGGCGCTCAATGCCGGAACCAATTGCGGCTCCTGCCGCGCCGAAATCAGGGAGATCATCGATGGATGTCTTGCAGCAGCCGCAGAGTGACGGACCCGCCCGCATGGAGGCGCTCGCCAAGCTGCCCGTCTTCTGGGCGCTGGAGGGCCGGCGCGTCGTGGTGGCCGGTGCAACGGACGGAGCGATGTGGAAGGCCGAGCTGCTGGCCGCCTGCGGCGCGCGCGTCGACCTTTACGCTGAAGGGAACGACGAGGCGCTCGCGGCATTTGCCGGCCGTACCCCCCAACACCCCACCGCCATCATCACGCTAAACCGCCGGCACTGGGCGCCCGCCGATCTTGACCGTGCCGCGCTCGCCGTCGGCGATTGCGAGGACCAGGCGGAGGCGCGGGCATTCTTCGCCGCCGCCCGCGCGGCGGGCGTTCCGGTCAACGTCATCGACAAGCCGGACTTCTGCGAGTTCCAGTTCGGCTCGATCGTCAACCGCTCGCCCGTCATCGTTGCGATCTCGACCGATGGCGCCGCCCCGATCCTCGCCCAGACGATCCGCCGCAAGATCGAGACGCTGCTGCCGAAAAGCCTGAAGGCCTGGGCAGCGCTGGCACAGTCTCTTCGTGGAGCGGTGAACCGCCGGATCGAACCCGGTCCCCGGCGCCGCCTCTTCTGGGAACGTTTTGCCGATCACGTCTTTTCGACCATGGATACGCCGGAGGAGGGCGTAGGCGGGGTGCTTCTTGCTGATGCCGAAAGGCTCGCAGGAGCCCCCGCCATCGGTCACGTGACTTTGGTCGGCGCGGGACCGGGCGATGCCGAACTCCTGACGCTGAAGGCCGTGCGCGCGCTGCAAGCGGCCGATGTCATCCTTTTCGACGACCTCGTTTCTTCAGACGTGCTCGACCTCGCCCGGCGGGAGGCAAAGCGCATGCTCATCGGAAAGCGCGGCGGCCGCGAAAGCTGCCGGCAGGAAGATATCAACGCCATGATGGTCAAGCTTGCCAAGGCCGGGAAGCGCGTCGTGCGGCTGAAATCCGGCGACCCCATGGTCTTCGGCCGGGCCGGCGAGGAAATCTCCCATCTCGATCGCGAGAACATCCCCGTCGACGTCATCCCCGGAATCACCGCCGCAAGCGCCATGGCCTCCCGTCTCGGCCTGTCGTTGACCCATCGCGACCACGCCCAGTCGCTTCGGCTGGTGACCGGCCATTCGCGCCATGGCGGCCTGCCCGATGATGTCGACTGGGCAGGTATTGCCGATGCGCGCAGCACTGCGATCTTTTACATGGGCGGCCGAACGGCAAGTCTGATTGCCGAAAAGCTCATCGGCGAAGGCCGCCCGCCTGAAACACCGGCCGTGATCATGAGCGATGTCAGCCGTCCGACGGAGCGTAGTTGGCGCGGCACGCTCGCGACAATCCCGGAGGGCATCGCAGAGATCGGCTACGACAACCCTGTCCTCATCGCCGTCGGCGGCGTGTTTTCGGCCAGAGACAAACAGGCCGGATCGATCGGCCACCCTCTCGCCGGAGCATGCTGATGGCCATCTCCCTGGTGTTTCTCGTTCTCGCCATCGGTCTCAGCTGGCCGCGTTTCAGGCTCATCTTCGAAGCTCAATCGAACGCCGCGGTAGCCGTAGCGCCCCTCACCATGGTTGCGAGTGCCGTGAACCTCTGCGCCATCGGCCTCGCCGTTGCGGAACACGGTCTGCTTCTCGGCGGATTGTTCATTGCCGGCGCCATCTTCCTGGCGAGAATAATGCAAGCCGTGCCATCGACGCCGGGCATCTTAGCCTCGGCCCTATGTCTTGCCGGCTACATCGAGATCACATCCAAGGCAGTTGCGTGACGGGCTGAAGCGCCCCCGCGCCGCACAATCAAGCACCGGCATCCGCTGTCGCACCAAGGGATATTCGAGTGCGTCGCCTCGTATCAACGTCCCGAATATCCCAAGGTCGCCACCGTAGGCTGGTTCTAAGCGCGCAGGCAGGTCACGGCCATACCCCAATTGAGGAATGAGCCCGCGCCGGGAAAGCGACGTCGGCCACCGAAGTCAGTGCACGGCCGTTTCCGATCTATCGCCGCTTTCCTCGAATACGACCGTCTCGCCGAGCGGGGTCGCTGCAATTGACCTGATCTCTTGGGCGAGCGACGCCAGCTTGCGGGCAATCTCCTGCAGTTCGGCGGTCGAGCCGGTGGCCTCGCAGGTCTCTTCAACGCTCCGTTCGTCCATGGGCTCTTCCTCTTTCGAGTGGACGCAGGAGCGAAGCATATTTCTAATTCACCATATAAGGCCACAAGCCGTCGCGCGTTCTTCATGGCGGCGCACAGCCATAGGTATAGGCCGGTGGATGACGCCGATTACACCTACTGTCGCAAACAACCCCATCTGCGGTCTCACAGGTCATCAAAACCTTGGAAGAGTGGCATTCCGACGTTGCAAGAACGCAAACTCGGCGACGGCAGGGTTTTCATCTGGATGCTAAATTGCTAGTTCTTTCTTTGTTCCTGCCCGTCTCTTCGATGCAAATCGATGCGGGCTGTGACTGAGTGCGACGAAAACGAACGGGAACGCATGAGCGCCGCCTATCTCGAAAAACTCAATGACCGCCAGCGCGAAGCGGTCGAGCACGGTATCGGCTTGCCGGAAGGGCAGGTCGGCGGCCCGCTCCTCATCATCGCCGGCGCTGGCTCCGGCAAGACGAATACGCTCGCCCACCGGGTCGCGCATCTCATCGTCAACGGGGCTGATCCGCGTCGCATTCTCTTGATGACCTTTTCTCGACGCGCAGCAGCCGAGATGACCCGCCGGGTCGCGCGCATCTGCCGCCAGGTTCTTGGCGACAATGCCGCAGTCATGACGGACGCGCTTTCCTGGGCCGGCACCTTCCATGGCATCGGCGCCCGGATCCTGCGCATCTATGCCGAACAAATCGGTCTCGGCCCGGATTTTACGATCCATGACCGGGAAGACAGCGCCGACCTGATGAACCTCGTGCGCCACGAGCTCGGCTTCTCGAAGATGGAAAGCCGGTTCCCGACCAAGGGAACGTGCCTTTCGATCTATTCGCGCGTCGTGAACTCCGAAAGCTCGATTGGCGACGTGCTGAAGACGGCCTATCCCTGGGTCACCGGCTGGGACGAACAGCTCAAGGCGCTGTTTGCGGCCTACGTCGATGCCAAACAGGCGCAGAACGTGCTCGATTACGACGATCTCCTGCTCTACTGGGCGCAGATGGTTTCCGATCCGGAGCTTGCCGACGATGTCGGCGGACGCTTCGATCATGTTCTTGTCGACGAGTATCAGGACACCAACAGGCTGCAGGCCTCGATCCTGATGGCGCTCAGACCCGGGGGCCACGGATTGACGGTCGTTGGCGACGACGCCCAGTCGATCTATTCCTTCCGGGCTGCAACGGTTCGCAACATTCTCGATTTCCCGAACGCCTTTTCGCCCGAGCCCGCCGACGTCATCACCCTCGACCGGAATTACCGCTCGACGCAACCGATCCTCGCTGCCGCAAACGGCGTGATCGGCCTGGCGCGGGAGCGGTTTACCAAGAACCTCTGGACGGACAGGCAATCGGAGCAACGACCGTTGCTCGTCGCCGTCAAGGACGAAGCGGATCAGGCGGCCTATATCGTGGAGCAGGTTCTCGCTGGCCGTGAGATCGGCATCGCCTTGAAGCAGCAGGCGGTTCTATTCCGCTCGTCCAACCACAGCGGAACGCTCGAAGTCGAACTCACCCGGCGCAACATTCCGTTCGTGAAGTTCGGTGGCCTGAAGTTTCTCGACAGCGCCCATGTGAAGGACCTGCTCGCAGTCCTGCGCTTTGCGCAGAACCCGCGCGACCGCGTCGCCGGTTTCCGGTTGCTGCAGATGCTACCCGGTATTGGCCCGCAGACCGCCGGAAAGATCCTCGATGCGATCGCCGCCGATCCGGAACCGCTCGCAGCCCTTGCAGAGATCCCACCTCCCGCCAAGACCGGCGAGAACTGGACCGGCTTCGTCGATCTGGTGTCCGGCCTGCGACGGGCCGAGCCTGGATGGCCGCAGGAGATTGGCGCTGCGCGCGCCTGGTATGAGCCCCATCTCGACCGGATCCATGAAGACGCCGATACCCGCAAGGCCGACTTGCTGCAGCTCGAGCAGATTGCCGGCGGCTACCAGAACCGCGAACGTTTCCTGACCGAGCTGACCCTGGACCCGCCCGATGCCACCAGCGACCAGGCGGGCGTGCCGCTGCTCGACGAGGACTATCTGATCCTGTCGACCATCCATTCGGCGAAGGGCCAGGAATGGCGCTCGGTCTTCATGCTCAACGTCGTCGACGGCTGCATTCCGTCCGATCTCGGGGTCGGCACGACCGCCGAACTCGAGGAGGAACGGCGGCTGCTCTATGTCGGCATGACACGGGCACGCGATCATCTGTCCCTGGTGACGCCGCAGCGCTTCTTCACCCACGGTCAGAATGCCCAGGGCGACCGGCATGTCTACGCCTCGCGAACCCGCTTTATCCCAGCGACATTGCTGCAATTCTTCGAGACGAGCAGTTGGCCGAAGATTTCGGCAAGCGCCAGCGAGCGAAGCGCCAAGCAGATCCGCATCGACGTCGGCGCCCGCATGCGCTCCATGTGGAAGTGAGCTAAGGCGGTGGTGGACCGCAAGTTCGTGCGATCACCCTCGGACGGCCGGAAGATTTGTTAGCCCGGCATGCTCGGCGGCGCGATAAACTGATAGTACGACCACACCGCAACCAGGGCCGCAATCACAGCCAGCCAAATCAACGCCTTCCGCGGCACAGGTCTGGTCGGCTTCGCCTCCTTTTTCGGCTTTGGTCGTTCAAACTTGATGATGTTGTTGTCGTCCATTCGCTCCCACCCCGGGTAAATTCATACATGTTCCGGCGCGTTCAGCCGGCGCACCACTCGTGGCGCGCCCCGCCTAACGTCCTGATTCGGCATCAATAGGATGTAAAAGCAGGTTCGCGCCAATCCCGTTGAATCAACATGGCATTCCAACGCCGTCGTCAAGCCTTCAGGGCCAGGCGTTTTTAATCAAGAGACGTCGTCATCAAGCCGCACCGTCGCGGCCGAGCCAGGGATCGGGGCCTGGATCGCGCCCGGAGGCCGCTTGGCGCAAGCGCTCCAGATAATGCGTCCAGCCTTCCGCATGGCCGGCACATTGTTCGGCGCTGGGCAGGCCCGTTTGCGTAAGGCGCAGCAATGTTCCGGGCGGCTGTTCGATCAGGTCGATCTCGATCAGGCTCGAGCCGGGCGGCACGATGTCGCTGCCTTCCCAGCCGAAGCTGTAGGCGAGACGATGCACCGGCACGACCTCGCGGAAAGCCCCGCGGGCAAAACGCGCGCCGGTCACGTTGACGAGGTAGAGGCCACCGGGCTCCGCCTTGGTGTCGGCCTCCGTTCCCATCCAGCGCAGGATTTTTTCCGGGTCGGTCAAGAGAGCAAACACTGCGGCGGGGGGCGCCGGGATCTGTGTTTCGCGACGGACGACGAGGGCTTCTGGCATCGGTCTTCCCTTTGCTGATTGGCCTGCCCGCGGATTGCTAGCCTTCTGCGGGCGCCGCAATCATAGACCGCCATGGCGGATGGCGCCACCGCTCGCCCCAGTTTTGCGCTCAGCGCGGCGGCAGAACGGGGCTTGTCGGCAGGGGGCGCGGCCCTATCCTCTCTAGCATGGATTTGTCCGTCCCCCTTGCCTGGCTCGTGGACGAGGCGAGCGCCTCGCCGGAGCCGGACAGTTTCCTGTCCGACCTCGGCCGCCGGCTCGTCGCCGATGGCCTGCCGCTTGCGGCCGGCGCCCTTACACTCGCCGTGCCACACCCGATCATCGCGCGCCGCACCTGGCTGTGGCGGGCCGAGAGCGGCGTGGTGATCGAGAGCCTGGGCTTTGCCGGCGCCGTCTCCGACCGGGCGGGTGAAGAGTGGCTGGCCGGGTTCGGACCAGTGCTGCAACCATCGGCCAAACTGGGAAGGGAACACGCGCGCCTCAGTTGGGCCGGGAGCCGCCCGTTCGACCCGGAAGAGACGGCGCGGCTTCATGAGGTCGAGCGCTTTGCCGTCGCGCCCCTGGCGGTTCTTGCCGAGCGGGCAGCGCTGACCGCCCTGCTCGACGCCTATCTCGGCCGCCGCAGTGCCGCCCGCGTTCGCGCCGGGGCGCTCACCCGCGGCACCGGCGAAACCATTCGGGCGGCCCTGCTCTATGCCGATTTGCGTAACTTCACGGCGCTGTCCGAGACATCGGAACCGGCCGTGGTGATCGCCGCCCTCGACGCCTGGTTCGATCGCCTCGCCGGCGCGATCCACGCCTTTGGCGGCGAGGTGCTGAAATTCATCGGCGACGGCGTCCTGGCGATCTTTCCGGTGAGCGGTTCGCCGGGCGAAGCCTGCGATGCGGCGCTGCGCGCGGTCTCCGCCGCACGCGCCGGAATGGCGCATCTCGACGAGACACGGCAGGCCGAAGGGCTGCCGCCGCTCTCCTTCGGCGTGGCCCTGCACCTCGGCGACATTCTCTGGGGCAATATCGGCGCCGCCGACAGGCTCGACTTCACCGCGATCGGCCCGGCGGTCAATCTCGTCAGCCGGCTGGAGGGTCTGTGCCGGCCGCTCGGCCGCTCCGTGCTGATTTCGGGTGCCGTCGCTGAGGCCACGTCGATGCCGCTGCTGCCGCTCGGCGAGCATTCCTTGCGCGGCATCGCAGCGCCGTGCGCCGTCTTCACCTTGCCGGACGCGTAACGCCACACTTGGCGGTCACGCGCCCAATCGCTCTGCCACCCAGTCGGCGACAAGCGGGCGATAGAGCCAGGGGATGTTGTTGCAGACGTGGTTGCCATCCTCGAAGACGTGCAGTTCGGCGCCGCGCACGCAGATATCGGCGCATTTTACCGCCTCGGAGGGTGAGAAGATCTTGTCGCGTCCGCCGTGAAGGATGAGGGCCCGGATAGTCGGCGGCGGGCAGCGCGCCAGGGTGAAACGGTCGGCCCGTTCGCGAACGTCCGCGCCGCCGAGCGAGAAGCGCATGTTGTCGCGATAGACCTGCGGCAGCGCATCCCAGAACCCGCCGAGATCGAAGAAGCCGTTGATGGAGACGACACCGGCAAGCGTCGGCACGGAAGCGGCAGCGCGTAGCGCGAGAAAGCCGCCGAAGGCCATGCCGACGAGCGCGACCTTGCCCGACAGGCGCGGATGCGCCGCCACCGATCGGAGGGCCGCCTCGACGGCCGGGCCGATATCCGGACGCAGCGCACCCATCGAACGGCCCTCGCCCTGGCCGGGGCCGTCGAGCGATAGGGTCGCAACGCCGCGGGCATGAAAATGCCGCTCGAAGGCCGGATTCTTCCTTGGTCGAATCCGAGCCAGGGATGATCAGCGCCAGCGGGTGTCTGCCGTCTCCGCTCGGCACGCGAAGAACGGCCCGAAGTTCCCCGTCCTCGAAGGGAACGGCGACCATCTCACCCTGCTCGGCGGCGAGGTCGTATACGATGCCGGCGCCCTCCGGTCCGCCGAGCAATAGCCGGGGACAAAGGGGCACCATCATGGCCTGCTGTCAAAGCAACCCGGCCGCAACATAGCGATCATCGCCGGGAGTAACGCGTCCCGGCGAAAGGCGTTGCAGCCACTCTGTTCGACGTGAGGTATTGGGCCAGGCAGAGGCGGCCAGACTCGACAGTCGCCGGGTGAGACCCAGAGCCTAAGCGACCACCAGCCCCGCCGGGCCGGCCACCGTTTCCCCGATCACCGCTGCGCCGAAGCCGTGCTTGCCGAAGAGGCCGAGCACGTCCTGCGCGGAGGACCGGTCACAGGCGACGAGCAAGCCGCCGCTCGTCTGCGGATCGCAAAGCAGCGCCTTGTCGATCGCGCCCATCTCGCGGTCAAAGGCCACGTCCTGACCATAGCTTGCCCAGTTCCGCCCGGATGCGCCGGTGACGAAACCGGCGGCAGCGAGATCGAAAGCACCTTCCAGAAGGGGAACGGCGGACCAGTCGATCCGGACCTGGCAATTCGATCCACGCGCCATTTCGAGCGCGTGGCCGGCAAGGCCGAAGCCTGTCACGTCGGTCATGGCATGGATGCCGGAAAGCCGCGCGAGATCCGGTCCCGGCGTATTCAGCCGGGTGGTGCTATCAAGCATGCGGGCATAGCCGGCCCCATCGAGCGCGCCCTTTTTCAGCGCCGCGGAAAAGATGCCGACGCCGAGCGGTTTGCCGAGGATGAGCACGTCGCCGGCAAGGGCGCCGTTGTTGCGTTTCAGATGCGCGGGATCGACGAGGCCGATCGCGACGAGACCGTAGATCGGCTCGACGGAATCGATCGTGTGGCCGCCGGCGATCGGAATGCCGGCCGCCCGGCAGGCCGCCGCGCCGCCGTCGAGGATGGCGCCGATGGTTTCGGTCGACAGCACGTTGACCGGCATGCCGACGAGTGCCAGCGCAAAGATCGGCGTGCCGCCCATTGCGTAGACATCGCTGATCGCATTGGTCGCGGCGATCCTGCCGAAATCGTGGGGATCGTCGACAACAGGCATGAAGAAATCGGTGGTGGCGACCACCGCCTGGTGATCGTTGAGGCGATAGACTGCCGCATCGTCGGACGTTTCGATGCCGACCAGCAGCTCCGGCGGCAACGGCAGCTGGACGCGCCCCCGCAAGATTTCCTGAAGCACGCCCGGCGCGATCTTGCAGCCGCAGCCGCCGCCATGGGCAAGCGAGGTCAGGCGAGGCTCGGAGGAGGCGGGCAGGCTGCTCACGATCAGAACTCCCTCGATGCAATGGTATCGATGGCGGCCTTGCCGGCCACGGACGCGATCATGACCGATCATTTCCGGCAAGGCCATGACTTTTCGTGACAAAAGCCGATCAAATCGGCCTTGACACGCCGGCTCTGAGGCTCGACCATTCGTTTCAAGACCGATACGCATGGAAGAGGACCTCCAATGAACATCGATCTTTCTCGCCGCAGTTTCCTGAAGCTTGCTGGCGCAGGAGCCGCGGCCACCACGATCGGGGCCATGGGCTTCGGAGCGGCCGAGGCCGCAACAGCCGCCCATGTGCGTGCCTTCAAACTCGCAAGCACCACCGAGACCCGCAACGTCTGCACCTACTGTTCGGTCGCCTGCGGCATCCTGATGTATTCGAAGGGTGACCTTTCCGCCGGCGAGAAGGCGGAACTCATCCATATCGAGGGGGATGCCGATCATCCGACCAACCGCGGAACGCTCTGTCCCAAGGGTGCGGCGCTCAAGGACTTCGTGAAGTCCGAGACCCGCGCCACGAAGCCACGTCACCGCGCTCCAGGCGCCGACACCTGGCAGGACATCTCCTGGGAAGATGCCTTCGACAAGATCGCCCGCGCGATCAAGGACGATCGCGACAAGAACTTCATCGAGAAGAATGCGGCCGGCGTCACCGTCAACCGCTGGACGACGATGGGATTCCTCGCGGCCTCGGGCGGCACCAACGAGACGGGATGGCTGACCTACAAGACCGTCCGGTCCATGGGCGTCGTCGGCTTCGACAACCAGGCACGCGTCTGACACGGCCCCACGGTAGCCAGTTTGGCTCCAACATTTGGCCGCGGCGCAATGACGAACGCCTGGACCGACATCAAGAACACCGACCTCGTCATCGTCATGGGTGGCAACGCGGCGGAAGCCCATCCTTGCGGATTCAAATGGGTGACGGAAGCCAAGCACCATCGCGGCGCCCGGCTGATCGTCGTGGATCCGCGCTTCAACCGCACCGCCTCGGTCGCTGACGTCTACGCCCCGATCCGACCCGGCTCCGACATCGCCTTCCTGATGGGCGCGATCCGCTACTGCATCGAGAACGACAAGGTGCAGTGGGACTATGTAAAGAACTACACCAACGCCACATACCTGGTGAACGAAGGCTTCGGCTGGGCCGATGGCCTCTTCAACGGCTACGACGAGGAGAAACGCGACTACGACCGCACCGCCTGGGAATACCAGATGAACGAGGACGGGACGGTGAAAACCGACCCGACGCTGTCAGACCCGCGCTGCGTCTGGAACCTCCTGAAGCAGCATGTCGCAGCCTACACGCCGGAGTTTGTCGAAAACATCTGCGGCACGCCCAAGGATCGCTACCTGAAGATCCTGGAGATGATCGGTGCGACGTCCGCCCGCGACAAGGTGATGACCTCGCTCTACGCGCTCGGCTGGACGCAGCATTCGAAAGGCGCCCAGAACATCCGCGGCATGGCGATGCTGCAGCTGATCCTCGGCAATGTCGGCCTGCCGGGCGGCGGGGTAAACGCGCTTCGCGGCCACTCCAATATCCAGGGCCTGACCGACATCGGCCTGCTGTCCAACTCCCTGCCGGGCTACATGAACCTGGCGACCGAAAAGGAGACGGACTACACGACCTACATCTCGACGCGCGGCAACAAGCCGCTCGTTCCCGGCCAGACGAGCTACTGGCAGAACACGCCCAAATTCATGGTCAGCTTCCTGAAGGCCATGTGGGGCAGCGCTGCGACCAAGGAAAACGACTGGGGCTTCGACTGGCTGCCGAAGCTCGATGTGCCCTACTACGACATCCTCCGGATGTTCGACATGATGAGCCGCGGCGAAGTGAACCTCTACTTCTGTCAGGGCTTCAACCCGCTTCTGTCCTTCCCGAACCGGGCAAAGCTGACCGAGGGTCTGTCGAAGCTGAAGCTGCTCGTGACCATCGACCCGCTGCAGACCGAGACGGCGCATTTCTGGGAAAACCACGGCATCTACAACCAGGTGGATCCCGCCAAGATCATGACGGAGGTGCTGCAACTTCCGGCGACGTGCTTTGCCGAGGACGAGGGCGCCACCGTCAATTCGGGCCGGTGGCTGCAATGGCACTGGCCGGGTGCGACACCGCCGGGTGATGCCAAGCACGACACCTGGATCATGGCCAACATCTTCCTGCGGGTGCGTGAACTCTACCGCAAGGAAGGCGGGCTTTGTCCCGAACCGATCCTGAACCTCGCCTGGGACTACAAGGACCCGTATGAGCCGGAACCGGCCGAACTTGCCCAGGAGATGAACGGGCGGGCGCTGCAAACGCTCTACGATCCGACGGATCCGACGAAGGTGCTGGTCGAGGCAGGCAAGCTCCTGCCCAACTTCGGCGTGATGCGTGACGACGGCTCCACCATGTCGGGCTGCTGGATCTATACCGGCTCCTGGACGGAGGAAGGCAACATGATGGCCCGGCGCGACAACAGCGATCCGGGCGATGTCGGCACCTTCCTCAAATGGACCTTCGCCTGGCCCGCAAACCGCCGCATCCTCTACAATCGCGCCTCCTGCGACCTTGAGGGCAAGCCCTGGGATCCGGCGCGCAAACTGATCGAATGGAACGGCGAGCGTTGGACCGGATTCGACGTGCCCGACATCGCAGTGACGGCAAAGCCGGAGACCGTGATGCCGTTCATCATGACGGCCGAGGGGACCGCCCGTCTCTTTGCCCGCAAGCTGATGCGGGACGGCCCCTTCCCCACGCATATGGAGCCGTTCGAAAGCCCGGTCGAAAATCCGTTCAACGCCAAGCTTCGCGGCAATCCCGTCGCGCGCATCTTCCCAGGCGACCTGCAACAGCTGGGCACGAGCACCGACTTCCCCTTCGTCGCCACCTCCTACCGCCTCACCGAGCACTTCCACTTCTGGACCAAGCACAGCCGCGTCAACGCCGTGCTGCAGCCGGAGTTCTTCGTGGAAATCAGCGAGGAGCTGGCGGCCGAGCGCGGCATCACCAAGGGCGGACGGGTGCGCGTGTGGAGCGCGCGCGGCGAGGTCTGGGCGAAGGCGGTGGTAACGAAGCGTATTCGCCCGCTGATCTGCAACGGCAAGCCGGTCCATGTGGTCGGCATTCCCTTGCATTGGGGCTTCATGGGTGCGGCCCGCAAGGGCTTCGGCCCGAACAGCCTCACGCCCTTCGTCGGCGACGCCAATATCGACACGCCGGAGTTCAAGGCCTTCCTGGTCAATATCGAACCGGCGGCGGAAGAAGGAGCTTCGGCATGAGCGAACGCGCACCGGAACCGGTAACGGCCGCCGCCAACCCGCCGCTGCAGCCGTTGGCGTCGAACCTGTTGCCGAGCGACGTCATCAAGGCGTCGGCAACCAGCGACGTGCCGGCACCCGAACGACAGCTGACCCCGGTCGCCAAGCTGATCGACGTTTCGAAATGCATCGGCTGCAAGGCCTGCCAGTCCGCCTGCATCGAATGGAACGACACGCATCCGGACTTGGAGGAAAATGTCGGCGTCTACGAGAACCCGCACGACCTGACGGCGGATATGTTCACGCTGATGCGGTTCACCGAATACGAGAACCCCGTTACCAACGAGTTCGAATGGTTGATCCGCAAGGACGGCTGCATGCACTGTGCCGATCCCGGCTGCCTGAAGGCCTGCCCGGCGCCGGGCGCCATCGTGCAATATTCCAACGGCATCGTCGATTTCATCTCCGACAACTGCATCGGCTGCGGCTATTGCATCGCCGGCTGTCCCTTCAACATTCCGCGCATCTCCAAGACCGCGCATGTATCGAAGAAATGCACCCTCTGCTCGGACCGCGTCGCGGTCGGCCAGGGACCGGCCTGCGCCAAGGCCTGTCCGACCAAGGCGATCACCTTCGGGACGAAGGACGACATGGTCACGCTTGCCAACGAGCGCGTCGAGGACCTGAAGTCACGCGGCTACGACCACGCAGGCCTCTACGATCCGCAAGGCGTCGGCGGCACGCATGTGATGTATGTGCTGCACCATGCCGATCAGCCGTCGCTCTATTCCGGGCTGCCGGAGGATCCGCAGATTTCGCCGGTGGTGCGCGGCTGGAAGGGTCCGGCGAAGACCGTCGGCCTCGCCGTTGCCGGGCTTGCCGCCGCCGGTGCCGTGCTGCACGGCATCTTCGCCCGTCCGAACGAGGTGACCGCCCACGAGGAAGGCGAGGCCGAAGAACTCGTCGAGGACCGCAACCGCCCGCAAGGCGGCAGGGAGGCGTGATGGCTGACAAACGCATCTATTCGGCCCCCGGCGACCGGATCGAGACGAAGCACCCGGTCACCGTCAATCGCTATCGCGGCTATACCCGTCTCAACCATTGGGTCACCGCCGCCTGCATGATCGTGCTTCTGATCTCCGGCCTTTCCTTCTTTCATCCGTCGCTGTTTTTCCTAACCGGCCTTTTCGGTGGCGGGCAGGCGACGCGGTGGCTGCATCCGATCGTCGGACTTGTCCTCGTCGCAAGCTTCCTCCTCCTGTTTGCGCAGATGTGGAAGCTCAATCTGCCGCGGCGCGAGGATGTGGAATGGAGCCGCAAGTTCGGCGACCTTCTCCAGGGCAACGAGGAAAGCCTGCCCGAACTCGGCAAGTACAATGCCGGCCAGAAGATGGTTTTCTGGGGCATGTCCGGCCTGATCGTCGTGCTTGTGACGACCGGGATGATGATCTGGGAGCAGTACTTCCCCGATCTCGTTTCCATTCCCGTTCGCCGTATCGCCGTCGCCGTGCATGCGCTGGCGGCGCTTTTCACGATCCTGATCTTCATCGTCCATGTCTATGCGGCGATCTGGACGCGCGGCACGATACGGGCGATGACCCGCGGCACCGTCACCGGCGGCTGGGCCTTTCGCCATCATCGCAAATGGCTGCGCGAACTGGCTGGACGTCAGGGCTCCGACCCGTCAAAGTGAACATCTCCTACAGCGCCGCGCGTCCTGTCGGGCGCGCAACGGTCGCTGTAGCACCGTGAATGCTGCATGATCCGGCGTCTCCGCCGGATTGCCGGAGATGCGATGGCTGAAGACATACAACCCGATCCCTCCCTCATCGGTGGCGTGCCGACACCGCCGCTGGCCTTCCTGCCCGAGCCTGTCAAACTGTTCCAGACACGCGCGCGCCGCTTCGCGTTCCTCGCTGAAAGCAACGCGCTTGCGCCCTACCTCACCTTCCTTGCGGCGCTCTCCAAACTCCAGGCTCGCTTGGCAGTAACCCTTCCGCCCGTGACGGCGCCGACATCGGCGCGCGTCACCGAGGCGGCGCGCGCTGAAATGCCGCCGATCGACCGGCTGGCGCTTGTGGATGACCCCGGCCTTTCGGCGACGCTCGATGCGCTTCTCGAAGGTGCTGCCGAGATTTCCATGCCCGACGCCGCGCGCCTGGCGCTCGATGCGGTGCGAGCAGCTGAGGACGGCGACCGACGCTGGTTGCTGACCAACATGCTCTCGGATCAGGTTCCGGACGACAGTGCCGCTCCCCACCTCTTCGTCGCAGCCGCGGTGCAGGTGCACATGGCGCGGCTCGCCGCCACGCTCGATGCGGAAGCGCTCGTCCCCGTCGGCCTCGGCGTCTGCCCCGTCTGCGGCGGCCGCCCGGCGACGTCGTCGGTCGTGGGTACGCAGGGCGCCGAGAACGTGCGCTATGCCGCTTGCGCCTGCTGCGCCACGCAATGGAACGAGGTGCGGGTGAAGTGCCTCTGTTGCGGCTCGACCAAGGGCATCAGCTATCGTTCGGTCGAGACCTCGGAGGCGACGGTGAAGGCCGAGACCTGCCGGGAATGCCATTCCTGGGTCAAGATCTTCTACCAGGTGAAAAACCCGAGCCTGGAGCCGATCGCCGACGACGTCGGCAGCCTCGGCCTCGATATCCTGATGAAGGAGACCGATTTTCGCCGCGGTGGCTTCAACCCCTACCTCGCGGGGTATTGATGCCGGATTTTCGCGTGCTTCCCTCGGTCGACCAGATGCTGACCTCGCCAGAGGGACTGGCGCTGGCGGAAGAACATGGCCGCCTTGCCGTCGTCACTGCTGTCCGCGCCCGGCTCGAGATCGCGCGGGAGAAAATCCGCGCGGGCGAGGATGGGAGAGCGCTTGCGGCCGACCTGCCGCGCCGCGTTGCCGAAGAGCTGGCGATCGCTGCCCGCTCCGCCCTTCGGCCACTCATCAACCTCACGGGCACGGTGCTGCACACCAATCTCGGCCGCGCCATTCTTGCCGAGGAAGCCGTGCGCGCTGCGAGCGCCGCGATGGCCAACCCGCTGGCGCTGGAGTTCGATCTTGACGGCGGCGGGCGCGGCCAGCGCGACGACCATCTGCGCGGCCTGCTCTGCGAACTGACCGGCGCCGAGGACGCCACCATCGTCAACAACAATGCCGCCGCCGTACTGATCGCGCTCAATACGCTCGCCGACGGCCGCGAGGCGATCGTCTCGCGCGGCGAACTGATCGAAATCGGCGGCGCCTTCCGCATGCCCGACATCATGGCCCGCGCCGGCGCGAAACTGGTGGAGGTTGGCACCACCAATCGCACCCACCCACGCGACTATGAAGGCGCGATCCGCCCGGAAACCGGCGTCTTTCTCAAGGTCCACACGTCCAACTACCGGATCGAGGGTTTTACCGCCGAGGTGCCGGCGCCAAGACTGGCCGAGATTGCCCGCAAGGTCGGTGTGCCGCTCTTGAACGACCTCGGGTCGGGATCGCTCGTCGATCTCTCCTCCTTCGGATTGCGGCGCGAGCCGACGGTGGCGGAAGCGGTCGCCGAAGGCGCGGATCTCGTGACGTTTTCGGGCGACAAGCTGCTCGGCGGGCCGCAGGCGGGCCTCATTGTCGGCCGGCGCGATCTGATTGCCGCGATCAATCGCAATCCGCTGAAACGCGCCGTTCGTCTCGACAAGATCCGCATTGCCGCGCTGGAGGTGACGCTGAAGCTCTATCGTGATCCCGACCGGCTGAAGGAGCGACTGCCAACGCTGCGCTTCCTCTCCCGGCCGGAAGCCGACATTACGGCACAGGCGGCTCGTCTCGCTCCGGCCATCGATGCGCTGCTCAAGGGACACGGCTATTCGGCGGCTCCCTGCGCCTGCCAGAGCCAGGTCGGCTCCGGCGCCTTGCCGGTCGATACGATCCCGAGCGCCGGGCTGCGGTTAACGGGCAGCGGCGGCGACGCGCCGGAACGGCTGTCCGCACGGCTTCGCGCGCTCCCCCTGCCCGTAATCGGCCATATCCGCGACGGCGCCCTGATCCTCGACCTGCGGTGCCTCGAGGTGGATGCGACGCTCATCGAGGCCCTGGCGGCGCTATGATCGTCGGAACGGCAGGGCATATCGACCACGGCAAGACGGCGCTGGTGAAGGCTCTGACCGGCACGGATGCAGATCGCCTTGCCGAGGAAAAGGCCCGCGGCATCACCATCGACCTCGGTTTTGCCTATGCCGACCTCGGCGACGGCACGGTCACCGGCTTCGTCGATGTTCCCGGCCACGAGCGGCTGATCCACACGATGCTTGCCGGCGCCGGCGGCATCGACTTCGCGCTGCTGGTGGTCGCAGCCGACGACGGCGTCATGCAGCAGACCCGTGAGCATCTCGCCATCCTCGACCTGCTGGGTATCACCAGAGGCATCGTCGCGCTCACCAAGGCCGATCTCGCCGGACCGGAGCGGCGCGGGGAAGTGGCTGCGGAGATCCAGGCCGCACTTGCCGGCACAGGTCTCTCAAAGGCGCCGATCCTTGCCGTCTCCGCCCTCACCGGCGAAGGCATCGAGGTCCTGCGCGCAGGGCTCGCCGCCGCCGAAGCGGAGACCGCCGCGCGCAGCGATGCCGGCCTGCTGCGTTTTGCCGTCGACCGCAGTTTCACGCTTTCAGGCACCGGCACCGTGGTGACCGGCATGGTGCTCGGCGGTCGTGCGACGCTCGACGATACGGTCATCGTCAGCCCATCCGGCCTGACCGGCCGCATCCGCGGCATCCATGCACAGAACCGGAAAGCATCGGAGGGGCCCGCCGGCCAACGCTGCGCGCTGAACCTTGCCGGCGAACGGGTGACGAAGGACGCGATCCGGCGTGGCGACGTGGTCCTCGCCCCGGCGCTGCACGCCCCGACGGACCGGATCGACGCGACGCTGCGCGTTCTCGCCTCGGAAACAAAGTCGATCGGCACCTGGTTTCCCGTACGCTTGCACAGCCACGCGACAGAGGTCGGCGCGCGGATCGTGCCTTTTGCCGGTCCTCTCGATCCCGGGATGGAGGGCCTGGTGCAACTGGTCCTCGACCGTCCGATCGCCGCGACCATCGGCGACCGCTTCATCCTGCGCGACACCTCGGCCAGCCGGACCATCGGCGGCGGCCGCTTTCTCGATCTGCGCCCGCCGGCGCGAAAGCGCGGCACGCCGGAGCGCTTGGCCTTCCTTGCCGCCTCTGGCAACGCGGACCCGGCGAAAGCTCTTTCGGCCCTGTCCGATCTCGCGCCGATCGCGCTTGCGGCTTTCCTTCGCGACCGTGGCCTGGGTGAGGAGGCGCTGTCAGGACTTCTTTTTGCCGCCGGGGCAAAAACCATCGGCGACCATGCGCTCTCGGCCGCAGCGATTGACGACCTGCGGGCGAGCCTGACCGACACACTCGCAGCCTTCCATGCAGAAAACCCCGAGCTTGCCGGCATCGGCCGCGAGCGGTTGCGGCTCCTGCTCAAACCACGCCTGCCGACGACAAGCTTCCTCGCGTTCCTCAGGGATGAAGCGGCTGCCGGTCGCATCGTGCTCGACGGCGCCTTCCTGCGGCTGCCGGGCCACGCGGTCCGGCTGTCGCCGGCCGACGAAGACCTGTGGCAGCGGATCCATCCGCATCTGGTCGACGACAATCGCTTCCGGCCGCCGCGCGTGCGCGACTTCACATCCCTTCTCAATGCGGACGAGCGCGACATAAGGCGCGTGCTGAAACTCGCCCAGCGGCTCGGGCAGACCCACGAGATCGCGCACGACCATTTCTTCGCCCGCGCCGTCGTGGAGGAGATGGCAACCATCGTGCTCGAGGTGGCAGCGCAGGCGGATGACGGCTGGTTCACCGCCCCCGCCTTCCGCGACCGGGTGCACAACGGCCGCAAGGTCGCCATCGAGATCCTCGATTTCTACGACCGGCTGGGCCTGACCTTGCGCAGGGGAGACTTGCGTCGCATAAATCCCCATCGCCGCGACCTGTTTGCACACTGAGGAAGGGAATCGTCTCCGGTGGGACGGCCGGAGCAGATTTGTTCTCTTCCCGTTCACTCTTGTGCCCTGGCGCTAAGTCTTGAATCAGAGCATCGTACTGTCCCCCGCCTCGGTCTCAATCGCAATGAAGTCGCCTTGGCGATCGGCGTGAGCGTCAACACGGTCGACCAGATGGTGGACGAAGGTTTCCTCCCAAACCGCGACGGTGGCACAGCCGCAAGATTTGGATCGTCTCTGAGATCGAGCTTGCGATGCTGGAATGGCCGGTGGATGGCGTATCTACGTCAACAGGTCACGGCCATCCGTGTCGCCGACGTCCCTGAAGCGGACTTCGAGCGGCAGGCTGAAAGCGAAACGCCGGCGAACTCGCAGAGCAAGGCAAGCAGTCCGCCCCTGCGCCTAAGCCAGTCGTTCCTTCACCCTTGACTGCGCCGGCATCCTGCCCTGCCACCTTCTCCACGTCAGGCTCGCCGATGGCCGCGAGCTTATCGAAATCAATGGCGATGACGAGCCAAACGACTTCACGATTTTTGATACCGACGAAGTTATCCGTCGGGTCTAGGTTGAAATGAGCCGCGCCAACTTCCGCCAAGCCGATATCGAGCGGATCTTCCGTGCGGCACGCAACACGGGATCGACGGTGCAAGTCGATCTGCGGACGTTGGTTATCACTGTGCTTCCTTCCACTGAGCACATCAGCCCTGCCGCCAGACCAATCTCGCCCCAGATGACAAGGAGAACTGGGACGACGAGCGAGTTCGCCGCGTGCCCGATACCGACGATACTCCTGCACCGAGCTGACAAGCCCGAGCCATCGAAGGCTATTCATTCCATTGCGCTTGAACAACGCCATCCAGGGCTTGGATGGCCCGGCCCAAGTGCGCGATGGTTGATCTTCTCCCCAATCCATCCTGCCCTATAAAGATACTGTTTGGTCCTCGCCACTTGATCGAGATCAGACATCGACCATCCAATCTCCCAGCACAGGATCAGCACGCTCTTGGCCCCGTCCTTTCGGGGCCATTTTTTTGTTGGAGTCTTGGAACCCATTTCTCGCATCAGCGTTTTTCGGTTTGTGGAACCCCGAGCTCCCCGATCAGGTTGCCACCTTCATTGTCCCCTCCGGATGTGAAGCCCCGATAAGTGCCCAATGGCCCCGTCATCCCCGGACGGGGCCATTTTTAAAGGGCGAGAAGCCGTCTGGCCCGTCACTGGTGCAGCGAACTACGCTGCCTGGCTTCTACTTTTGTTTGGAACCGTCAGGCATTATAGACGTTCCTGTAATGCCGTGCCCCACATCCCCTGTGGCTTATCGGCGGGCTCCATATTTCCCCCGCAATGGAGCCCCTGCGCCTAGCGCACTCGGTGGCCTCGTCGAAAATGGCGGGGTCATTGTGGTTATGTATCGCCCCCCCAGTCAACCTTTTGAATTGATCCGACCTCCTTTCTTTGGGCCATCGACTTCCTCAATCCGTACTCACCTGTTGGTGTGTTGCGTTGTCATCAATTCGGAGCATACTTCATCATCGCTGGGCAGTTTCCAGGGCCCCGACGACTGGAAGATCATCACGCTTTCGCCCCAAGTACAGGAGGTCGCGCGATGTCTACCACGACCCATTCAACAACCCTTTCCCCCCACGATATAGACGAGATCGACCAGATCTTCGTAGACATGCGGCGCGGGCTCGGCCTAACGCGGAATAGTGAGGCCGCAGAAGCAATCGCAAGACGCATCGTCAACTGCTACCAAGGCGGCGATCGGGAGAGCGGCGCTCTCCAACACATCATCGACTACTATAAATCGGCGGCGTTACGTCAGACACCGGCACAGAACAAAACTGAAGCGATCAATCGATGGGAGAATGAAGGTGGCGCTCTCGCACGCTTACCGCATGAGCGCTTGCTGGCATGGCCCGCCCCGCTTCATTCATAGGAGGCGTCGGTGCACATACCTCCAAAATTGGCAGTTCAACACCTTGGGTCTCGCGACGTTGCTTTGATACGGAGAGTTTTCAAAGCGGCATGTTCGAAAACTCGCACCCACCACATCAGCAAGGATGCCGACCGACTAGCAAAGTTCATCAGCGATGAATTCAGGTTCGGAAACAGAGATGAAGCTTCCCTTCTTGAATGTGCGCTCTGGTTCGGCACCGCCCGTATTCCGCCGGCGACAAGGGACGTCTCAACCGTCGACACCCAAGTTGCTGCGACACGAGAGGGCAGAGATCGGGTAGGCCTGCGGAAAACCGGCGTGCCCAAGACCCAAGGCTAGACAAGCTCGCGATTCCGCCACCGGACTTCCGTGTCATATGGCCTCGCAAGGGTGTTAGATTGGTTGTCGCACCACCCCACAGGGAACATTCCGCATGGGCAACCGTTCTTGCTGAGCCTAAGATCCACTCGCCCAACGGATCAAAGGCAGGGCTTCCGTCGCTGGTTTTAAGAATGAAGGCCCTTGGGTGTAGCACGGTTGGTACAGCACGCGCGCTTTCCCAACGACTATGAACAAGATCCGCCTAATCGCCTCGGCAAAACTGACGCCAAGAGCCATGGCCGCGATGCCGGTGACGCCGAGCGCACCAATCCCCATACGCTTCCACCGCTTCATGTCGTCGGTAACTGGCTTCATCTCCGAGACGTCCTCGCCGATCGTAGAAACCGATGCCTCGACGTGCCCGAGACGATCGACAAGCTGATCCATGCGCTGGTGAACGGCAGCGCGACTGGTCGCCGCCTTATCCTCGGCTCGCACCGAGCCCTCCTCCAAGCGGCGGATCGATTCCTGCAGGCCCCGCATGCCGGCCACCAGTTCCCCAAGCTGGCGGTGAACCGCCGCATCAATTTCCGTTGATGCCATCTCCTAGCGCCCTTCCCCATGCCTTGAGCATTCCGCCTTCGTCCAGATCGCCGCGGCGCAGATGCCGACGGCGGTCCGGTCTATTTTCCGTTGAGCTTCAGCCGTCGCCCCGTGCGCGCCGATCAGATCAGTGCCAACCACGCGCCTGAGACCGTCGACACTTGCCGGCGCCGTAGTCCCACACGCCGCCCCGATCGAGGCATAGGTCAAAATCGCTGCGAACTCGCTGCATCACCGCTCGCATTGTTCTGCCTTTCAATCTTGGTGGTGACCGACCGGGCGCCGTCCTCGCGGATCTCGGCAACAAGCCAGATAAGAGCGGCGAGCGCGAGCCCGCCGATAATGACGCGCGGCCACATCTCAGCGGGCCGGTGCGCGGTACACCGACCAACGGCCGGTGACGAACATGAACGCGGCGATCGAACTGATGACGATCAGCAACGCCGCGATACCAGCGGCGTAGGGATTATTGACACCGAGAACTGCCGAAAGACCCGCGCTGCCGAACAAACCGCCCACGGTTGTCAGGGCCGTGCCGCTCTGGCTGGCTGGCACGTCCTCGGCTTTGGCCGCTTCCGGCGTGACATCCGCGACCTGGACCGGCGACCTTGCCGCCTCGAGCGCATCCAGAAAGCTCCGATAGTAGCTTGCGATCAGCGGCGCCTTGTCGGTGCTGATGATCGCGCGGGCGCCGACAGGATCATTGGCCACCTGGTTGAAATAGTCGGCGAGCTTCTTGCCGGTGAAGAGACCACCAATCATGCCGTCGAAGAGGATGCGGATCGCGGTCGCCTTTTCAGGGGCGTCGGCGATCCCGAACTTGGCATAGTTGTCGTGGCCGGTGATCTGCGGCAGGCCACGGGTAGCGCCAGCCATCATCGGCCGCCTTGCTGCCCATCCGGCCGCCGTATACCTTGTTTGCGAGCTTGCGCGGATTGCGGGCGTAGGGCTTGGCGCTGTCGAGATCCGGAAAGCGTTTCGGCCAAACCTGCGTCAGACGTTCGGCCGAGTAATTCAAGTTCTCGGTCACCGGCTGCATCGTCGCCACGGTTTCGTGGAAGGTGATCGCGAGCATGTAGGCCAGCCACCGGTTGTCGAGCACCTTGCCGGTCGACTGGCGCCGATCCCACTCGTCTAGGATGGCGATCATGCCATCCTTCTGAGACTGCTTCATGCTCACGCCAAAGGGCGCGCGCTTCGCGTAGGCGAAGAACGCTTCGCGGTTCATCGGATTTACCTCTTCGTTCGGAAAAACAGGCCACCATCCAAGGCGCGGCATGATGCCGGCTGGGGGAACTTCTGGCATCAAACAACCTTCCGATCAGTGAACGCCCAGTCGGTGTTCGAGGGTTTCACCTTGGCAAAGCGCTTCATCATCAGCGCGTAGCGAGACGCTGAAATCACGTCGTCGCGCTCTTTCACGATTTTCCCATCTTTCCGGTGATAGAAGCCGGAACTCTTCGAACCAGTGCGTGCAGGTCGAGAACACTTTCCAGCGTCCCGTCTGCATCCTGTCGAGCATGTCGGCCAAGCCAGCCTCGACACCGTTGGTGCCGTCATCAAACGTGGCGCGCTCTGGCAGCATGTTCAGGCCATGACCGCGGTACTGCGCCGCAAG
Source organism: Ensifer sp. ENS09 (assembly GCF_014852425.1). Classification (NCBI taxonomy): domain Bacteria; kingdom Pseudomonadati; phylum Pseudomonadota; class Alphaproteobacteria; order Hyphomicrobiales; family Rhizobiaceae; genus Ensifer; species Ensifer sp. ENS09. The sequence continues at coordinate 6,966 of NZ_JACVBP010000004.1, read as the reverse complement.
CTGCTCGCCCGAGCCCTTGTCGTGCTGCAGACCGTCGTGAGGCCACGACCACGGCAACCAAGAGCCCCAAGGCTTTAACGCCCCGGAGTGAATGAGCGGCGTTGCCTCGCGCTCTCGGTATTCCTTCGTGACATAGAAGATATCAGCGTCCCGATCCCATGCGCAGCCAGTAGCCCCGGACGGGTGATCCCAGCCGAAATCGAGGCCACCGATCTGCACCCAATGCTTTGGGATCTCAAACGGCGCGACGGTGATGCTCTCCACCGATACCGGGAAGATGCGTCCGGAGCCGAGAGCCGGGATGCCCTTCGTGCGGGCTTCCTTCTCATGCGCTGGGTAGCTGTCGATGATCCGCTGACGTTCCTCCGGACTGTAGTGCTCGGCATCCTCGATCGTCATTGTCGTGACCGTTCGAGTGGCTGCGCCGGCATCACTGCCAGGCAGAACATAGCGTTGGACCACGGCACTCATCCCGTTCAGGGGCGTGAAGGTGACCGTCACAAGCCCATTGGTGGCGTTGGTTCGCGCAATTCCTTCTTCGGCAGGATCGGGGCCACGACCCGCAGATATTGCTCCGGCTTTTCCTTGCGGACCCGCTCGATGACATCCTGGCCGTGGTCCTCGAAGTCAGCGTGCATCGCCTCGAGAAAGGCCTCGCCGAGCTTGTTGCGGGCGCCCTTTGGCCGGCCGGGATTGCCTGCCTTGAACTGGTGTTCGATCGGAGGCATCGGTTTCCCCGATTTCCCCCGTTATTTCGGGTCTCATCTGTCATGTTTCATGCCTTCGGCGATTGCCTGCGCGAATTTCTCGTGGCGCGCGTTCCTTAGGACGGGCATTGATCCAACCTCGGAGAGTGGGAATGGCCGAATTCGCTTGCTATTCCCCCGCCGTTGACAGCTAGCTCTTTTGTCAACAGGAGACGCGCAAATGGCCAAGGGTCAGGTACGAAGCAATAAGGAAGCCAGAAAGCCCAAGAAGGACAAGGCCGCCGCGAAACCCGCTGCGCCGACGTTAGGGTCTCAGGTGAAGGACACCAAGAAGTAACGTCAACACCGACGTTCGCGCGGGCTATGCGCTAAAATCAGAAAACGAAAGCTCCGCTACCGGGTGACAAACCGGGCGGGGCGACCTCCAGCTTATGAGGCTGGCGAGCTACCGGGCTGCTCTACTCCGACAAAAACCCCACTTCCACGCAACTGTGGTACACTTCCAGTGTTGCCATGCGGCGACCGGAAACCATGATCCCTTCTTAACCGCACCGGCCGCGCGGCCTCAATTGAGCGCTTGCGCGTCCAACCTGACAATGGCGACGAATGCCGAACTGCATTCACAGCGCTCCAATTAGGAGAATAGCGCCATGTCAAATCGCCTCGTTTTCTCGCTTCTCATTGTTTCCTTGAGCATCTTGATGGTCTGGGCCTTCAGGCCCGCCCCGACCATCTTCACTGGACATGATGAATCACCGCCCAAAACGGCCCAAGCCGAAAAAACTGACCGCATCCCCAGTGACGCAGTCAAATACTAACCACCTCACGGTGCAGTTGGACAGCCGAAGTAACCAGCCGTGTGAAGAACCATCATCCACTTCTGGGCCTGAAAGAGCCTAACGTCACAGAGGTTGCTTCCTTCGTTGACGATCTAGGAGCCGACCCCCTTGAGACTTCCCAGGTCGCGATGTTGATCGACGCGCGCCAGCAAAAAAGGCCGGGCGAACCCGACCTTCCACATTCCGCCTCAATGGCCACTGCCAGTACATCGGTGGTCAAAGACCAGAGCGATATTATTATGCAGCCGAAAGGTTGCCTGCCGCGCTCTTGCCGGATCTGGAATCCTGCACGATTTCGAAGTTGACCTTCTGCCCCTCAACGAGCTCCCTCATACCAGAGCGTTCAACGGCGGATGCGTGAACAAAAACGTCCGTTCCGCCGTCGTCAGGGGCAATAAATCCAAAGCCTTTGGCGCTGTTGAAGAACTTCACGGTTCCAATATTCATAACGATTTCCTTTCTATCGCAATAAAAATACTTGGCTGACATGGGTATCAGCCAAGCAAGAGATCGATTTTGAGAGGAAAGGTCGGCTTAGACGCCAAAGCGAGAAAACAAATCTCAACAGGCAAGATCGATGGGGAACGGCTACAGCCTCATTGTGTCCTCAACAAGTCGGAGGCAGCCACTGCTGTAGAAACAAAAAAGGCCGGGGCGAAACCGCACCGACCTTCCTCATCATCACCTTTTCACCAGTGCCAGTACATCCGTGGTCAAAGGCATCAGGTGATGGCGGCGTTCGCGAGCGGCAGAAGTTTTCCAGCGCTCATCAGCGATTGCCGATGGAGGTGATATAGGGGGCAATTGCGGTTAACGCAAGTCCGACGTCGCAAATTCGCAATTTCTCATTGCGAAGGGCAGCAGAAGGGCGCAGTGTCGATCCTTCGGTGGCCATTTAAAGGGCGCCGCCGCTCAGGTGATGCCTGGCCCCAAAGAAAGGAGGACCTATGTCTTCCGTCCTACTCCCCTATTCATTATCCGCAGACCTCCGAAAGATCAAAGAGATCATGGCCCGTTCTGAGCTCATCATCTCAGAGAGTCCCCAGCCGTCTCCAGACGTCCGGCGCTCCGCGCGCATCATCCGAAACTTTCGCGCAGGGACCACATATCCCTCGTTCGATAAGAAATAGGAGGAGGCGATGGCCTACTTAGCTCGACAACGTGTAGCCCTACTCCATTTTGCGATTCAAGCTTCGCCTACCCTGGCAATAACGTTTATCGTCTACATGACGCTTCGAGATCTCTTCTGAGCCCAGGCGGGAAAAACTGAAAAAGGGCGGCTTCGGCCGCCCTGAGCGATTTAACGCACCTCCTTGATGCAGTCTGTGTGCGGATGGCGGCCTAGCTCATCTTCCTATATTGGTCGGGCTTTCCATCAGGGGCCATCCACGCGTGCAAACCCGATGTTATTGATTTGCCCGTGCTTTGTGCCTCCTCGTGTGCCACCTGTAAACCGGCGGTATCCTTCAACAAAATTGAACTTTTGGCGACTTCGCTTTCATTTGTTGAAGTGACTTCTCAATCCAGCGGTAGAGCGTTCGTCTAACCCACGCCTTTTTCTGCGGCTGGTGTCGATGTACCGGCTCTAGTCCCATCCGCGGGCCTTCACCTCGGCATAGGCGAAGGCGGGCGGCGTGATGAGGGCTTTGGAGCGGACGTGCTCTTGCATCAGTTCCGCATGTTGTCGCAGGCGATAGCTTGATCCTTCGATCTGAATGACGACGGCGTGGTGAAGGAGCCTGTCGAGCAGCGCGGTGGCGACGACGGGATCGCCAAAGACGTCACCGCGTTGGAAAGAGATCGAAATTATGCACTCCGTCCTATTGCCCGATTTGATCCGATCAAAGGCAGAATCCGTACTGGTGTTGTTGACTAAAATACGGAGAGTCTTTGATGGACGCGATTGTTACCGACAGCGATGTTTTGTTCCCATCGTATCTTCCGACCCAGGCGGAAGCGGAGTCAGCCGTACGCACCTTGATCCGTTGGGCCGGTGATGATCCGTCTCGCGAAGGCCTCCTCGATACACCCAAGCGGGTGGCGAAAGCATATCGTGAGCTGTTTGCGGGATACGATGCGACGCCGGAAGACATCTTGGCGACGACATTTTCTGACGTCGCCGGCTATAGCGATATGGTCATCGTTAAAGATATCGAGTTCCATTCGCATTGCGAGCACCACATGGTGCCTTTCCATGGCGTTGCCCACATCGCCTACATCCCCGAAAGCGGGGTTCTCGGTCTTTCCAAGATGGCCCGACTGGTCGACCTTTACGCGCGCCGGCTGCAGACGCAGGAAACGATGACAGCCCAGATCGCCGCTGCTCTCGAGGAAAGTTTGAGGCCGAAAGGTGTTGCGGTGATGCTTGAAGCCGAGCACATGTGCATGGCAATGCGCGGCATTCAGAAACATGGTGCCAAGACAATAACGACGACGTTCATTGGAAAGTTCGAACGATCGGCCAGAGATCAGGCAAGATTCATTCATTTCGTGCGCGGTTAGGAAACATGGGCCGACACGGCACCATCGCTGAAAGAACCTGATATGTCCGAATACTCGATGAAATCGCTGAAAGCGGGATACTCCGCCGTTATAATTGGAGCGAGTGGCGGGATTGGCGGCGCCATCAGTGCGGCCTTGAAATCCGATCCGAACTGTTTTGCAGCAGTTCCTCTTTCTCGTAGTTCCCACGGGTTTGACATAACCGACGAGGCAAGCATGCAGAGGGCTGCCGGCGCACTTGAACTCGGTGCATACGATTTGGTCATCTGCGCGACAGGCGCGCTTACCATCGATGGCGTCGGCCCGGAAAGATCCATTCGGCAAATCTCGCAGACAGCGATGTTGGCGCAGTTCACCTTGAATGCTGTGGGACCGGCTCTCGTCCTCAAGCATTTCGCCCCGCTTCTTGCTCGCAAGGATAGGACGATCTTTGCATTCCTGTCGGCCCGTGTGGGATCCATCACCGATAATGCACTCGGTGGATGGATTTCTTACCGTTCCTCAAAAGCTGCGCTCAACCAGATTGTTCGCACCGGCGCAATTGAAATCGGCAGGATCAATCCTCAATCGGTTGTCGTTTCGATACATCCAGGAAGCGTTAAGACCACCCTTTCAGACCCTTTTGCATCGGGACACGAGCGAATGGAGCCCGCTGACGCCGCGCAAGGAATACTAGGCGTGCTTGATGGGCTCCAACCGTCGCAAACAGGCCGGTTTTTCGCGTATGACGGGAGTGCCATCCCTTGGTAACCGGCCGTTCGAAGCTGATTCTTGTCATGCTCAGGTGAACAATGCCGCATGTTCCTGCAGGAAAGATTCGAAATCTGGTGCTCATACTCGGCGATCAACTCTCCAGATCCGTTTCGAGTATGGAGAATTTTGATCCCGCACAGGACATCGTGATGATGTGCGAGGTAATGGAAGAAGCCAGCTACGTTAGTCATCACAAGTTGAAAATTGCCTTCATCTTTTCTGCGATGCGGCATTTTGCAGGCGAACTGCGTGAACTTGGATTTGATGTTCATTACACAAAGCTCGACGATCCCGAAAACAGTGGTTCATTCACCGAGGAGCTCGCGCGGCAAGTCGCTATGGTCATGCCCCGGCGAGTCGTCGTCTGCGAGGCCTCAGAGTGGAGGGTTCTTGAGGCCATGAAACAATGGGAAACGTTGCTTGGTCTGCCTGTCGATATAAGGCCAGACGCTCGCTTTCTGTGTTCCAAAACTGAGTTTCAAGGCTGGGCACAGGGACGCAAAACTTTGACTATGGAGTATTTTTATCGCGACATGCGGCGCCGCAGCGGACTATTGATGAACGGCAATGAGCCGGAGGGGGGACGCTGGAACTTCGATGCCGAGAACCGCAGGCCAGCGCAGCCTAACCTTTTCCAACCTAAGCATCGTCGGTTCAGTCCGGACACTATCACGAGAGAAGTTGTCGAGCTGGTAGAACGAAACTTCCCTGAAAACATGGGTTCCGCCAGCGATTTTGGGTTTGCAGTCACTCGCACGCAAGCCGAAGAGGCGGCTGATGATTTCATTCTTCAATTTCTCCCGAATTTTGGGGAAACCCAAGATGCGATGTTGAGAGACCGACCGTTCCTCAACCATGCACTCCTTTCATTTTACATCAACGTCGGGCTGCTCGATCCCCTGGAAATTTGCCGCGCAGCTGAACGTGCTTACATGGAAGGCCATGCGCCACTCAACAGCGTCGAAGGGTTCATCCGACAGATTATCGGGTGGCGCGAATACATCCGCGGTATCTACTGGCTCAAAATGCCCGGTTATGAAAACTCCAACGCGTTTAACGCACGTAGGTCGCTACCCGATTTCTTTTGGAGCGGCGACACAGATATGGCATGTGTGTCGTCTGTTATTACTCAAACGATAAATCACGCCTACGCCCACCATATACAGCGCCTAATGGTGGTTGGAAACTTTTCGATGCTGGCGGGTCTCGACCCCCACGCTGTTCATCTCTGGTACCTCTCAGTATATGCGGACGCGTTCGAATGGGTGGAGTTGCCGAACGTCATCGGCATGAGCCAATTCGCGGACGGCGGCTTCATGGCCTCGAAACCCTATGCCGCGAGCGGCGCCTACATTTCCCGGATGTCGGACTACTGCGAAGGATGTCGGTACAACGTCGGCAAGAAGACAGGTACGGACGCCTGCCCCTTCAATGCTCTTTACTGGGACTTCCTCGATCGAAACGCTGAAACGCTTTCTAACAATCATCGCCTCGGCCAGGCATACTCTTCGTGGAACCGAATGTCTGGCGACAAACAGGAGCCCTACCGCCAAAGTGCTCGGTCATTTCTTGCAGACCTTGATGCAGGTAAACGCGTGTGATCTCGGGCAGCACGCAAGATAGTGCGGAAGCTCAACGTGCCGAGGATGATCAAAAAGTCGGATTTTCCCAAGAAGTTCTGCCCAGCCTGTGGGCTAGTCTTTCAGTGGCGTCTAAAGTGGGCGAAGGACTGGAACGGGGTCAGATTTTGCTCGGAACGTTGCCGCAAATCGAAACGTGGCTCCCGCCTCGATTTGTCAGACGCGCAAGTCGGAGCCGATTCGGCTTTGGGTCATGAGGAAACCGCGGCTTCGAAGAGAAGCGAAGACACCTTTGTTTCCGCGCCGGAAGGAAGGCCGTCAAAGTTTACTTCGCCCGATTAACAGCGCCCCGTAGTCAACACCGGCCATGCGCCTGCCGAGCGCAATCGGTTGAAGTTCGTCTACGGCAGGCAGATAAACCGGATTATTTCCTAAGAGACAACGATGCCGCGCTCCAGTGTGTTCCGGCGTGCAAATTTGACCCCCTTGGCGGGGTAATCGGCGTCCAATTTTGACCCCCCTCAGATTTCATCTGACCATCCGGCTTTTTGCGGCGGATGGAGCGGGAGTTGAAGCGAGTGGATA